>LADS01000021.1 GCA_000961725.1 Desulfobulbaceae bacterium BRH_c16a | reverse complement strand
GTGACTATGTCATCTTGTAACGGTGATCCACTTAATTGTGCCAATAACCCCAGAAAAACAAGCGGTTGCGCCGATAAGAGATCTTGTAACGCATGACACGACAACTGCCGCGTAACATCTTGCTTTTCCACCATATTCGGCGTCAAGGGATCTTGTAACGGTTCCGGCAGCCCGTGCTTTTTTCGCCAATATCCCGGATGACGACTGCGCCACTGCTGAACCCGGCAGGTGTTATCGGTCCCCTGGAAGTAGTCTTGATTCTCCGGTTTTTCCAGCCATTTTTTCTGACTGGCCGCCTTACTCGCCTTCCGGCACTCAGGCCGAGAACAATACTTCTGCCTTTTGACATTACGCGGATCAGGTCGAAATAACTGCTTGCAATGCGCGCACTTAGGTTTTCTCGATTTTCGCATAAATCTGAGTCCTCCTCAGATTTATGATCACTCCTTGAAGGTCTGGAAGAAAAGCAAAAAGAACAAAAAAGGAAGGGGAAGAAGAGGTGTTACATTTTCTCTTTTTAAGAAAATGAAGAAGAGAGGCTACGCATTTTCAAACCGCCTCTCCAAGAACATTATCAGGCCGCCGCTGACATTCTGCTAGCTCTCGGCTTTCGGACCGATGAAAATAACCAAGAAACGGCTTCATGTACTCATCAATACCTGGACATATAATCTCTGTATTCATGTCCAGAAATTATCATATCTACTATTTTATAGCAACCTATATGTCGGAGTAGTATTAGCCTGCCCTGCGCAAAGTGCCCCACAGATAAGAACCCGAACCTCGAGGTCGTGGAGCAACTTGATAAACCGGTCAAACAATCCGGCATGAAATACTCTGATCTTTCTGTCGACTACCCGTGCTTCACGGATCTCGGCAATCAGCAGAGTCTCCGCCGAGTCGAAAACAGGAGAGATACGATTTTCCCACACAGTAATTGCGACATTCATGACCGTTGTTCATCTCCTCTTTACCGGAGAAATTGCAAACGGAGCACCAACGTTTGGGCTATTTCATGTTTATCAAGTATTTCAGTGGAATAGAGAGGACAACAGGAAAACAGGGAGAAAAACGAGAAGATCATGAGTGGCAATTCTGCAACCCATTGCGACTATCGAGAGGTGCAGCATTGCGACTCTCAGCACGACTCTTTACGGCCGGTGCGGCCATCGATTTCAGGCAGGGAAATATCGTATTTTTTGAGTTTGCGAAAAAGAGTGCTTTTATGGATTCCGAGAGCGCGTGCCGCCGCCAGGCGATTATAGCCATGTTTTCTCAGCGCCAGGGCGATGATTTCCGCTTCGGTGACCCGCACCCCGGTCGCAATCGAAGAATCAGGCCCCGGCAGGCCGCTCTTTCGCTGGAGCAGGTAGGCAGGGAGATGGGCAACTTCGATCTCTCCTTGCCCGCAGAGGACGAACCCATGCTCGATAATATTCTCCAGCTCCCGGATATTACCGGGATAGTCGTGGGCCAAAAGGAGGGCCATCGCCTCCTGAACGACGCCGGGAACAGTCCGGCCGCGCATGCGATTCATCTTGTTGATGAATCGTTCGATTAGCAGCGGGATGTCTTCCATCCGCTCTTTCAACGGCGGCAGGTGAAAACGGATGATATTGATGCGGTAATAGAGATCCCGGCGGAACTCCCCTTTTTCCACCATTTCGCCAAGATCGCGGTTGGTCGCAGCTATAATCCGGGTATCGGTTTTTATTTTCGTCACGCTGCCGAGCGGCTGGAATTCTTTTTCCTCAAGAACCCGCAGCAGCCTGACCTGAAAGGCAGCGCTGGTATCGCCGATCTCGTCAAGGAAAACCGTACCCTTGCCGGCTGCCTGAAAGAGTCCCGGTTTATCCTTATCGGCACTGGTAAAAGCGCCGGCTTTATAGCCGAAGAGCTCCGATTCGAGCAGGGTATCGGGGAGAGCTCCGCAGTTGATGGCGACAAAGGGTTCATCCTTGCGCAACGACAGGCTGTGCAGGGCTTTGGCCATGAGTTCCTTGCCGGTACCGGTGTCGCCTTCGATCAGCACGGTGCTGTTGCTTTCCGCCACCTGGCTGAGAATATTGAAGATCTTCTTCATCGCCTTGCTGCGGCTGACCATGTCGCCGACCACAAAGCTGCCGCTCAGTTCGCGGCGCAGTTCCTCGACCAGGCTATGATCACGGAAGGTTTCCACCCCGCCGAGAATCTCGCCGTGCTCATTTTTCAAGGGCGAGGTCGAGACGGTGATCGGCACCCGCTGCTGCCGGCTGTTAATGATCGATGTTGCACTGGAGACAAAGGATTTGCCTTCCTTCATGGTGCGCTTCAGGGCGCAGGCCCCTTCGCACATGTTGGAGCGAAAAACCTCCCAGCAATACCTGCCGATGGCCTCGCTGCGCGGGGTGCCGGTAATCTCTTCGGCAGCCCGGTTGAAGCTCATGATTCGCCACTTGTGATCGACCGTAAAAACACCATCGGCAATCGATTCGAGGATGATCTCGTTGGCCTTTTTCGTTATCTCGTCAACCTCGTTCATTGCCCTTCTCTTCTTTCTATCGCCTGAAGGACGAAGGGATAGATGTTTTCCGTGATTAGAGCGTAGCCTTCGGCATTGGGATGAATTCCGTCACCCTGGTTGAATCCGCGCTGCATCGCCACCCCTTCGAGAAAAAACGGATAGAATATCGGCTCGAATTCGTCGGCAAGTTTCGGATATACCGCATTGTACCGGGCTACATAAATCGGCCCGAGGTTGTAGACCATCTTCATCCCGGCCAGGAGGACGACCACATCCTTATCCCGCAAAGTCGTCAGGATTTCGCGAAGATTGTCCTCCAGCAGCTGCGGATCGATACCGCGAAGACCGTCATTTGCCCCGGTCTCGAGGAGTATGATATCCGGCTCCATGGTAAGAATCCAATCCAGCCTGGAAAGTGTGCCGCTGCTGGTCTCGGCGCTGACGCCTGCATTGATCACCCGGTAATCGTAGCCGGCGGCCTGCAGCTTTTTTTCAAGCCTGGCCGGATAGCTCTTCTCTTCGGCAACACCCTGGCCTGCGGTAAGACTGTCCCCTACTGCCACTATGGTCTTCATCGTCTTGTTCTGCTCCTGGTTCTGTGGCTTTTCCTGTTTCTCCCGGTTGCAGCCGGAAAGAGACAATGCCATTATGAGCATTATCACATAAAAAGTCTTTCCCATTCTTTCCTCACTCGCCAAAAAACTTCATTCACCAACTGTCGAATTTTCCGTCTCATAATTGTTCGCGCAGAAACCGGGCGGGTTTTTTGCGGATGATCGTAATCGAACTGAGCAGGCCGAGAACGACGACCAGCCCCACCGTCGCCGCCAGCAATACTGAACATGCCGCCCAGTAAGGCTGGTACGCGATATCCAGCAGATATCGACAGACGCCCCAGCTGCCCAGCTGGCCGACCAAGATCCCGCACCCGCCGCTCAGAAGAGCGAGGAGCAGATTCTCCAGAAGGAAGACCTGGAGAACAAAGGTCGAGCCGGAACCGAGGATTTTATAATAGACGGCTTCCTCCATCCGCGCCATTCTGGTTGCAAGAATCGAGCTGACCAGGATGAGCGCCCCGGCGAGAATCGAAAAGGCGGCGAAAAAAGTGACAATCACCGACAGCTTTTCCATCAGTTTGCCGAGTTCTGCCGCAGTTTCCCCGACATTGATCGGACTGATATTGGGATACCTGCTCACCACACGGTTTTCGAGCCGGCCTAAATCCTCTTTATCGACATTGATGGCGGCAAACATTGTCTGAGGAGCAGCCTTGAGATATTGCGGCGGGAAAACAAAATAAAAATAGGGATAGAGCATCGATCTGGTGCGGCTGCGGATCGAAGTCACCTCCGCCTGCAACGGCACGCCCTGAATGTTGAAATCCAGGATATCGCCGATCTTCATGTCGCCCATCTCGACCACGGTATCGAGCAGGGAAACCGGCGGCAGGGAGCCGGCGGCCCTCTTCCGGCCAAACAGGCTGTCTCCTTCAACCAGCATTTCGTCCGGCAGCAGCGTCTCCCGGTAGGTGAGATTGAACTCCCGGGTAAGGCTGTCGCCGCGTTCCCGGCGTTCGGCTTCCCGGTTTATCTTGCTGCCGTTGATCGCCTGGAGCCGTGCGCGAATGACTGGAAAAAGCTCGACCTCCTTCCCCACCATGTCGATAAAACCCTGCTGCTGATTCTTCTGGATATCGAGAAAAAAGAGGTTCGGCGCGCTGGCGGGATAGGAATCGATATAGGTGGCACGGAGGTTCTGTTCCACCAGATAAATAGAGAGCAGCACGGCAAGCGCCGATGCTAAAGTCACCACAATAGCCTTGGTGGCATTGCCCCGGCGCAGCAGGCTTCTGATCGCCTGGCGCAGAGGAAGCACCGACAGGTTGAGGCGGGATATGAAATACAGCAGCACGCCGATCAGCACCGAGATCAGGGCAACCAGGCCGAAAATTCCGCCCATGAAGTATAAACCGATGCGAACATCTTCGAGCTGCCGGATAACCAGACCGGCCAGGAGGATAATGCCACAGACGATCATCACCCGGGTAGTCGTCTTTTTAAGACCCGTCCCCCTCTCCTTCCTGAAAATCGCCGCCGGCTTGACATCTTCTATGCCGCTCAGCGGCAGGAAGGTGAAAAAGGAAACAACCACCAGACCAAGCCCCATACCCTCGACAATATCGGCAAAGGATGCCCCCAGAGCGATATTTTCCGGCAGCAGACCGGCCAGCAAGGCGGAAAAACTCTGTTTAAGGACAAGACCGGATAAGATGCCCAAACCGCAACCGATCACGCTGAGAAAAATGACCAGCACCAGGTAGTGACGGAGGAGAAACCCGCCGGTTGCACCAAGCGAGCGGATAATCGCAAAACTTTTCACCTTCCGCCGCAACAGCGCAGCCAGGGCGCTCTGCATGCCGATGCCGGCGAGCAGCAGGGTGAAAACGGAAATGATCGAGAGAAAAAACAGCAGGTTATCGAAAAAACGTTTCACCCGGGAACTTGCGGTCGCCGAAGTGGCAACCCGCTCCTGACCGGCTGCAGCCTTTGCCTTCAGCCGGGCGGCGGTCGTATCGATCAAGGTCTGGTCGGCGAGTTTGATCAGGGTCTCGTAGTTCACCCGGCTGCCTTTTTCGACCAGATCCATACTTCCGAGATCGGTGGCCGAGACGAAAACACGCGGACCGAAATTAAAAAAATCGACAGGCCGCAAGGACTCGCGGCTGACCACGTCGGCAATTTCAAACGAAGCGCTGCCAAGGAGCAGCTGGTCGCCCACCGCAACGCCGAGCCGCTCAAGAAGCGCCGCCCCGACAACAACCTTGCCCGGTTGCAGGACACCCGCAAACTCCCGGCCGGACCGCAGTTCAACCTGCCCGTACAGAGGATAGCCGCTTTCAACCGCTTTTATATTGGAAAACAGCGACTTGTTGCCATCCTCTGTTCTCGCCATCGAATAAAATTCCCAGGTGTCGACGGAGGTTATGCCTTCTTCCTGCCGCAGACCGGCAAGCTCCTCGGTAAGAGCCGGGGATAATTCAGCGTGCGAGTGGACGATGACATCGCCGCCATGCAGACTTCTCGCATCGCCGGCAATGGCGCTGCGGACATCCCGCCGGAAACTGCCGACAGCGACGATACTCACCAGCGAGAGGGCGACACAGAGCACGAAGACCACCGCCTGGCTGCGGCTATGCATGATTTCCCGGATCAGAAAACGATAGTTCATTGTTCTGCCCTGGTATCGCCGGCAATCCGGCCGTCATGGAGGCGAACTATCCGGTCCGCCCGGGAGGCCAGCGTCTGGCTATGGGTGGCCATGACCAGCGTAGTCTGCCGGGCGCGATGGAGATCCAGCAGAAGTCTAATGATTCCTTCGCTGTTTTCGGAATCCAGATTGCCGGTCGGTTCATCGGCAAAGACAATCTCCGGCTCGTTGATCAGAGCCCGGCAGATCGCCACCCGCTGCTGTTCACCGCCGCTCAGCTGTTCGGGGAAATTCTTCCGGCGTGGCAGCAGTCCGACCCGGTCGAGAAGGTTTTCGGCCTTTTTGCGGGCCTGGGGATCTTTTTTCAGCTCGGCCGGAAACATCACGTTCTCAAGGGCATTGAGCGAGGGAATGAGATGGAAAGACTGAAAGACAAACCCCGTCAAGGCATTGCGCACCGGCGCCAACTGGTCTTCGGTCAAGCCGGTGATGTCGCGGCCGGCAATGGCAATCGTGCCGCTGCTCGGCAGATCGAGACCGGAGAGCAGGCTGAGCAGGGTGGATTTCCCGCTGCCGCTGCTGCCGGCGATGACGATGAATTCACCTTTATCGATGGACAGGCTGATATCTTTCAGGACGGAGAGCTTCTGTCCGCCGAGAAAATAGTGTTTGGACAGCCTGTCGGCGGCCAGAATGGTGTCGGTCATGGCGTTCCTTCCGTTGAAATGAGCGTTCAGCAGTCAGCAGGAGCTGTCAGCAGTCAGCGTTCAGCTGTCAGCAGTAATTAGCAATTAGCTGAAAGCTGATCGCTGATCGCTTATATTAACCATTCTGGAAGAAAATTCGACCCGTTGATCAAGCTATTCCATCTTTTTCCTCGGCACTTCTTTGGGCTGGCTCTTGAGTACCCCTTGTGGGGTGTTAGGTAAAGGGCTAATACATTCCAATCGGAATGACGATCCATTCCGGAGATGTCGGCTGAGAAAAAGAATTATGACAAACAAAAATTGACGAACTGTTCAGCGAGGATCGGTCGAAAAACACCTGACCGAGATCGGTTAAAAACCGAAGGCGGGATATTATGGCTGAACCTTGGTAAATTTTTCAATTGAAAAATTTACCAAGGTTCGTGTTCATGTTATTGATCGATCAGAAAAGTATCGAGGGATTCTCCAGCCTCAATTCTCGCTTTAAAAACGTTTGGCATACGTCCCTGACCGGTCCAGGTAATACGCTCGCCCGCCTCATTCCAAACTTCATATTTCGGTTGACGCGGTGTTCGCTTCCCCTGTTTCTCCGGAAAATATTCCGTTAACTCCTCGGGGTTAATTCCGTCTGCCGCCATCATTTCCTTATACTTGCGGATTTTTTCGAGGCGCTCGGCATTTTCTTGTTTTTCTGCTTCTTCTTCGGCTATACGCTCTTCAATGATCGTTTGCAGTTTTGTTTTGATTTCTTCCAGTTGTTCGATACTTAATTCTCTGACAGCACTTTTCAACCGGCGAGAGTGGGTGACAATTCTAATGAAATCGTTCATAAGGTTTCCTTCTAAAGGTATATGAATTTGTTATGATGGTAATATACGATGAACAATATTAACTTAATCTTGAGCCATGTCCAGCCATTTTTTTTAATATCTGATACAACAGGAAATCTTTATTGCTTCTTTCGGTTGGATTTTCCGTCGCGATAAACTTATAACTATTTAATTTAATTATTATTAATAATATTTCTGATGATGTGGATCAAGCCGACGCAATTTTTTGAAAATTTTATTCACGGCTGATAATAAATAGATAATCGCCCGCCGGAGTTTTTTCCGGAATCGGAAATTCCAGCGATCTTTACCCCCCACAGCTAACACCCCTCAAGGGGGTACTCTTTTCAGTCCCCCCTTGAGGGGGATAGTTACCTTGAAGATTGCTTTCCTGTAAAAAACAAGAAAACAATCCTGTAAGGTAAAAGACCGACGGGTCAAACCACCTGTTGATTCCGGTGTGATCTTCATGTCGACTTGAATATTCCTGTTTATGGCAAAAGGAAGCCTTGTCGCATTTTCCTCGACAAGTATCAATAATTTGTCAGGATTAAGTTTAAAAGAGAGCTTGGGCAAATGAATCGGCGTGGACATACAGTATATCTACTCGACAACAGCGGATGGCAGGCAAACTGCAAACAAACGAAACAGGGTGATGGAGAAATTGGCGGGAACAACTTAAAAACCGTTACGAAAGAGAGTCAAAGAGTATTTCGTAACGGTTCAAGAGAGCGGAAACCACTAGCAACAATGATCACCATGGTCACAACTCGGTTATTTTTCGTATCGCTCCTCGATAATCAGCGCTGTTCTGACCAGCCAGGTGATCACGGTAATTCCCAAAGAGAAAATGCCGAGCGTTACGAACAGTTCGACCCAGGTCGGCAGATAATCAACGACCTCACCGAGAGGAGAGGGAATAAGTCCGGGAACGATCAGGCCAATCCCCTTCTCCATCCAGATTGCGACAAACAGAAAGACACAGGCGGGCAGGAGGACTTTTGGATTGTTCTTGCCGGGATTAAAAGCCAGCACCAAGGTCGCAGCAAGGTTCACGCAGACCGAGGTCCAGATCCACGGCACCAGCGAATTATGCCCGTCCATGCCGAAAAAGAGATACACTGCTGCACTCGAGTGATGGGTGGGAAAATAAAACTCTTTAAAAATCTCAGAGAACAGCATGATCAGGTTGATGATCGCCGAAATGACGATGATCAGTCGCAGTTTATTGAAAACACTCCGGTCGATCTTGTACGAGGTGAAGGTGTGGATTGCGGCCAGGATAAGGGCAATCAGCGCCGGTCCCGCGGCAAAGGCCGAGGCGAGAAAGCGCGGTCCCAGGAGCGGATTATTCCAGAAAGGCCGGGCCGGCAAGCCCTGATAGAGAAAGGCCGTAACCATATGAATGGAAAAGGCCCAGAAGATCGACAGAAAGACAAACGGCCGGTATTTTCGTTCATCCGCCTTGCGCCCCATGTAATGGCAATAGAGAATGTAGGCCGGCACCAGAGCGTTGAGCAGAAGATAGCCGTTCAGCACCAGGACATCCCAGGCCAGAATCGATGACGGAAAATTAAAGATGCCGATCCCGGGAATCAGATGCCAGGCCTGCAACGGCCCGCCTAGATCGACCATGATAAATGAAAGGCACATAATCAGCGCCCCGACAGCCACTCCTTCGCCGATAATGACCACCCGGTGAAAATCAGGGTCATGGAAGACATAGGCCGGCAGGATCAGCATGACCGCGGCGGCTGCCACCCCGACCAGGAAAGTGAAGTTGGAGATGTAAAAGCCCCAGCTGACGATATCGTTCATGCCGGTAACCGAGAGACCGTACCGGGCCTGATACGAGTAGGCGTAGATACCCAGTCCCATAAAAACGAGAAGCAGCAGCCGGAAAAGCTGGAAGGCGATTCCGCCTCTGAGGTTCCAGGCAATGGCATCGACAATGAAGGTCCGGAAGTTTTTTTTCGGGCTTGTGTTCATGGTGTTCCTTTTTCAGTCTATGAAATACCAGAATTTGGGTTCGGTACCGAGCTCTTCCTTCATTCTGAAAACTTTCTTGTGCTTGAGGACATAGCGGATCTCACTGTCCGGATCGAGCAGGTTGCCGAAGACCCGCGAGCCGGTCGGACAAGCCTCGACACAGGCGGGAAGTTTGCCTTTTCGGGTCCGCTGGATGCAGAAGGTGCATTTTTCCATCTTCCCCATCGGCCGTTTGCGATTGCCGAGATAGTGCTGCTTCTGGGTAATCTCATCTTTCGGCACTTCCGATTCACCCCAGTTGAACCTCCGACCATAATAGGGACAGGCGGCCTGGCAGTAGCGGCAGCCGATGCACCAGTCGTAATCGACCACGACGATACCGTCCGGCTCCCTCCAGGTCGCCTTGGTCGGGCAGGCCTTGATGCAGGGCGCATTTTCACAATGGAAGCACTGTGTTCCCATGTAGAATTTATTTTCGACCGGGACTTCGTGGTAAAAATTGCCGTTGCCTTCACTCGGGTCGAGCTTGCCCGGTTCCATTTCGAAGATGCGGATGTACTGGGTATTGGTCTTCCGGTCGAGGTTGTTTTCGTTGATGCAGGCCGACACGCATTCCATGAACCCCTCACAGCGGGTGATATTGAAAGCATAGCCATAGAGTACCTGCTCGACCGGCGGTTCGGTGCCGATCTGCAGCTCCATGCCGTCCCTGAGAGACGCCAGCCGTTCCAGTCTGGCCACGGTCTGATCCTTTTCGTCCTGGGTCATCAGCCGGTAGTTTTTCTTGAAAAATTCCTGCCAGCGCAGCTTCAGCTCCTCGCTTGTCGCGGCACCCACGTCGGGGACGCAACCGGTGACCAAAGACGCGCTGACCGCGGCCGCACCGATGGAGAGCCCCTTCAGGAAGGACCGGCGGCTGCTCTTTTCTTCCAGGGCCTCTGTCGGATTTTCGGATTTTTGATCCTGATCGATTTTCTTTTCCCTCATGACATCCCCCGTCAATTCAGCGGTACGGCATAGATAACCGGAAATCTTTTTTCGAATTTCGGCGAATGCGGATCGTGGCAGGTCGTGCAGTTGTAGACGACTCTGTCGCCTGCCCAATTCTCGACCCGTTTGCCGTGCGCCCCGCCAACCCAATCGCGTTTCTGGCGAAAATGGCACTGGCCGCAAAGCTGATAGCTGTGATCGAAATCGATCTTTCTGCCTTTTTTATCCTCGAGCGCGTCGCGGTCTTCCGGATGATGACAATCGATGCAGCTGAGGGCGTTGCCCTCCCGGCCATGCTGAACCACAACATTGCCATGGGTGAGTTCCAGGGCATTCTTGCCGCGCACTTCCTTGTCGGTGTGACAACTGCTGCATTTAAACCGCTCGATCTCCTGTTTCCTCGCCAGCACCCGAAAGGAACCGCCCTGATAGTCTTCCTTGGCCAGCACCGTCGGCTGCGTTACAGGCAGAACCTGGGCGACAGAGCGGTTGTCAAACGGCGTGTTGACAGCTTTGACCTCATCGAGAAACGATTTCTCACTTGCCGCCCCGGGTTGTGCCCCCGCAAGAATTAAAAGCAGCAGCAAGAATGCGGTCGGCAGCAATCCTGCCGTACGATGTACCCATCTTTTCATAGAAAACCTGCCAAAATAAAATTATTTTCGCTTAAATACACTCAAGCCATCCGCCTCTACCGCCGGAACATGGCACTGGCGGCAGTCGCCCCGGGCGGCATGCGTAACCCGTATTTCAGCCACAGCCCCAGGGCCGGTATGACAGGAGATGCAATTTTCGCGGAGCTGCAGACTGTGCGGGATCGTCGGCGGCGAGCTGCTTAAAGAAGACCGACCGAGACGCGGCGGATCCATCGACTGCCAGTTGCTCGCGACAAACGGTTCCTCGGTTACCACCGGCACATGGCACTGGTAACAGAGGGTGTTTTCAGGGTGCGGGGTGACCGGGACGAACTTGCCGAACTCGGCACTGTAGCCGCCTTTGCCATGACAGGACAGACAGTCCGTCTCGTTGCCGCTGAAGGTTACATCAACCGGGTGGGGAATTCGCGGCGGCGAACCGGGATACTGGCGCAACTCATAAAAACCGGCAAGATTACGATCGCCGGAATCGGCCGTTGTATAGATTTCCGGCGTCGCCCGGCGCGCGGCAAAGCGTTTTTTTGCCTGGTTATCGAAATCGTCATATGCGGTATCGGCCGAAAAGGCTTCAGTCCCGGTCAGGAACATTCCGAGCAAGCAGAGGGCGATGGCGGCATGCGCCACCGGTTTATGCCCTTTTTCTGGTTGTTTCATCATGCTTTCTCCAGTCTCACGGCACATTTTTTATAATCCGGCTGCTTGGAAATCGGGCAGAAGGCATCCAAGGTAACCTCATTGATAAGGTAGCTCTCGTCAAAAAACGGCACGAACACCATACCTCGCGGCGGCACGCCCCGGCCGTTGATCTGAACCGGCATGGTGATGTCGCCGCGGCGGGAGATGATCTTCACCTTCTCGCCGTTGACTACGCCGAGCTGTGCCGCATCTTCCGGATGCAGCTCGACATAGGACGACGGCACCGCGTTATGGAGAACCGGAATACGCCTGGTCATGGTCCCGGTATGCCAGTGCTCGATAACCCGACCGGTGTTGAGCCAGAAGGGATATTCGCTGTCCGGTGATTCCGCCGCGGGCTCATAGGGCCGAGCCCAGATCCAGGCCCGGTTGTCCTTTTTACCGTAAAAGTCGAACGTCTTGCCGTTGGTGCAGGCCGGATCGTATTCGGGATTGAAACGCCAGCGGGTCTCCTTGCCGCCGACAAACGGCCACTGCACGCCCGAACGTTCAGTGAGTATTTTATACGAAGCCATCTCATGCTTTGGCCCGCTGTGAAACCTTCGGTATTCCTCCCAGATTTTCTCGATATAATTGTCCTGACTCCAGGGAAACTGCTTTTCAAAGCCAAGTCGTCTCGCCACTTCGATAATCTGCCAGGTGTCCGACATCGCCTCGCCCGGCGGATCGAGGATCTGGGCAAAATGCTGGGTCCGCCGCTCCGAGTTGCCGAACATACCCTCCTGTTCGATCCACATCGCAGCCGGCAGGATAACGTCGGCAATATCGGTGGTCGGCGTCGGATAAATATCCGAGACCACAATGAAACGGTCATCCTTCATGGCGCCGTTGCGGTAGCGTTTGAGGTTCGGCATGGTGACCATCGGATTGGTCACCTGGATCCAGATGAATTTGATGTCGCCCCGGTCGAGAGCCCGGAACATCTCCACTGTATGATAGGTGGGTTTCGGGTCGATATTTTCGACCGGCACCTCCCAGATCTCCGCCGCCATCTGCCGGTCATGTTCGTTCATGACTACGCCGTGCGGCAAGGCGTGAGTTAAGGTGCCGACTTCGCGCACCGTTCCGCAGGCACTTGGTTGGCCGGTAAGCGAGAACGGGCTGTTGCCGGGGGTCGAGATTTTCCCGACCAGCAGATGGATATTATAGACCAGATTGTTGATCCAGGTGCCTCTGGTATGCTGGTTCATGCCCATGCACCAGAAGGAGGTGACCTTCAGCGCCGGATCACCGTAGAGGGCTGCAAGATATTTAATATCGCGAGCGGAGACTCCGGAAATCCTTTCGACTTTTTCCGGGGTGTAATCCTCCAGAAATTTTTTATATTCTTCAAAAGAAATGGCCTCATCCTGATCGGTAAAAGCGAAATGATCTTCCGTGCCGTAGCCGATATTGGTTTTACCTTTATGGAAGGAGACATGCTCGTTTACGAAGTTCCAGTTGACCCAGCCGTTGGCGATGATCTCATGGCAGATGGCGTTGGCAACCGCAAGATCGGTCTGGGGTTTAAAGAGGATCGAGGTATCCGAGGCCTGGCTGCTGCGGGTCATGCGGGTGGCGAAATCGATGATCTTGACATTTGTTCGACGTTCGCGATTGGCCAGCATGCGGGAAAAGAGCACCGGATGCATCTCGGCCATATTGTTGCCCCAGGAGATGAAAACGTTGGCGTGGTCGATATCTTCGTAACAGCCCATCGGCTCATCGATGCCGAACGAGGTCATGAAGCCGGTCACCGCACTGGCCATGCACAGCCTGGCGTTGGCCTCGACATTGTTGGTTCCCAGGCAGCCCTTGAAGAGTTTGGATGCGACATAGCCGTCCGGGATAGTCCATTGACCGGAGCCATAGATCGCCACGGAATCCTTGCCGTGCTTGTCGCGGGTTTCCTGCAGTTTTTCGGCTACCAGATCAAGCGCTTCCTTGATCGGCACCTCGACCATTTCGCCGTTCTTGCGAATCTTTGCGGTGGTCAGGCGGTCCGAACCGTACAGCGCCTGAACGGAGTGATAGCCTTTGACGCAGCAGAGTCCTTTATTGACACTGCAGTTCGGGTCTCCCTTGACGGCCACGGCACGTCCGTCCATCACCCCGACCAGCACACCGCAGCCGGTGCCGCAAAAGCGGCAGGGTGCTTTCTGCCAGGAAACCAGACCTGAATTACCGGTGACTTTCGGCCAGCCGCCGAAGCTGATTCCCGGAAAAAGCGCCCCGGCCGATGCAATCGCACTGGTTGCTGCGGCACTGAGAATAAACCGTCTTCTGTCGAGTTGTATAGTCACCTCATTCCTCCCTTATTTTTCATCATAGCCAAAGGCCAGGCTGAGAGACCGCAGCGACTGCAGCTTCATCAGAGACTCCTGGAGCGCTTTTTCGGTGGTTTCGTCCGGTGTATCGGTTACAAGAACTACTACTTCGTGATTATCCGCCGGCATGACCCGGCAGAACTGCAACCCCGCCAGATCGGCGCACAGAGTTTCCTTTGCACCGTTTTGGGGGATGGCAAGATAGCTGAAAACAGGCATAACGACTCCGATGTGGTTGGCTGGTTGGAGAAGAGCATCCATTTCCTATTCCTGCATCGTATCATACAATGCAGGATATTCCTTGACCTAGGTCAAATAAATCGAATTGTTATGCGGGGGATGGCAAAACCACCGGAATGCAGAAAAGAAATATCGGCCGGACCTACATGACACTGAGCAGCATTTTCGTGGCCACAACGTACAGCAGCAGGGCAAAAATCCGCTTCAGACGATCGACAGGCAGGCTGTGCGCCAGTTTGACCCCGAGAGGTGCGGTCAAGACACTCACCGCGGCGATGCCGAAGAGAGCGGGAAGATATACAAAACCAACCGAATAAGGCGGCAGAGTGGCAACATTCCAGCCGCCGACAATATATCCGACGGTCCCGGCAACGGCGATAGGCAGGCCGATCGCCGCCGAGGTGCCGATGGCGTTATGGATCCGGATATTGCACCAGAGCATGAACGGCACCGACAGGGTTCCGCCGCCGATCCCGACTAAACTCGAAAACGCCCCGATTATATTGCCGGCGGCAAACATCCCCGCCCTCCCCGGCAATTCCCGGCCACCCTTCGGTTTCTTGTTGAGCAGAAGCTGCGTTGCCACGACATAGAGGAAGATGACAAAAAACACCTTGAGGAACTCGGTGGATAGCGAAGAGGCAAACCAGGACCCCAGGAAAGTGCCGACGAGGATACCGGCAACGATTTTTCTCACCACCTCCCAGTGCACCGCTCCCCGCCGGTGATGGGCCATGAAACTGGAAACCGAGGTAAACATGATGCTGGCCATCGAAGTGGCGAGGGCCAGATGCATGGTCAGTTCATGGGGAACAGCGTCGATCGCAAAAACATAGACCAGCATCGGCACAATGACCAGACCGCCGCCGATCCCGAGCAACCCGGCAAGAATTCCAGCCACGGCGCCTACCGCGCAATAAATAGCAAGTGTAGTAATCATCTTTTCCCTTTTCCCCTGAGAGAGGCCCCGCCCCCCCACAAGGGGCATGATACAAACTCCGATTAGATTCCGCAAAGCGGCTGCGGGCAAAACCAATTTTACCCAAGTTTGTGGCGATTTGGGAGTGACTTTCCACCAATCGACCATTATTATCTTCGTTGGTCGATATTATGTGCACTCACACATTTGCAAAACCGTAAACGAGCCGAACTTTTGAACAAGACTACCTCCAGCAGCGATCGCCACACCCCTTCCGGAGTGCCGTTCTCACAGGTTCGCGACCTGTTGTTGCCGAGCTTTCGTAAACATCGTCTTCGTCTCCTGGCGGGAATTGCGTCGCTTTTTCTGGTCGACCTGCTGCAGCTCATCGTACCGAGGATCATCAAACACGGTGTCGATGGCCTGGAAGCATTGACGATCACCACGGCCGGGCTCTTTCGCCTGGGCCTGATGGTTCTCGGTATCGCCTCTGTTGTCGTTGTCCTGCGGTTTGCCTGGCGGTATCTGATCATCGGTTTTTCCCGGCTCCTCGAACAAGCCATCCGCAACCGGATCTTCAGCCATATTCTCAAGATGGACGCGGCCTTTTTTGAACGGCGGACGACAGGCGACCTCATGGCCCATTCCAGCAACGACCTTGCCGCCGTGCAGATGGCCTGCGGAATGGGGCTTGTGGCCGCAGCCGATTCTCTGGTGATGTGCGTTGCGGCGATAGGTTTCATGATCGCCATTCATCCCCTGCTTACCCTCTATGCGCTGCTGCCCATGCCGTTTCTGGCAGTATCGACCCGCATCCTCTCCGGCAAACTGCACCGCCGCTTTGCCAAGGTACAGGAACAATTTTCCGACATCACCGAATTCTCCCGCTCAAACCTCATTTCCATTGGTCTGATCAAGGCGTATACCATGGAAAATTTCCAGACCGCCAGGTTCGATCGGCTCGGCAGAAAATATCTGAAAAGCAATCTTAGGGTTGCCGCGATTCAGGGTTTGATCAGCCCGATTGCCACCCTGGTGGGCAGTATGGGCATGCTGATGGTTCTCTATTTCGGCGGCAGCCTGGTCATCGACGGGACCATCACCCTCGGCGACTTCGTCGCCTTTATTTCATATCTTTACATGTTGATCTGGCCGATGATGGCGATAGGCTGGGTTGCCAACCTGGTGCAGCGGGGGCTGACTTCCCTCGGCCGCATCCACAACCTGGTAAACAGTCGAGCCATTTTACCCGATCCGGTCCTGGCGGAAGAACCCGCGAAACTCAATCAGCCGGGATTCCGCTTGAACAACCTGACCTTCACCTATCCTACTTCCCGGTCTCCCGCGCTCCGCGACATCACCCTTACTCTCGGCCCGGGTATCCACGGAGTGACAGGACGCACCGGCTCCGGCAAGTCGACCCTCTGCCGTCTTCTTGCAAGACTCTATCCTATCGAGGACGGCATGCTGTTATTCGGCGACCATGACGTGAACCATCTTCCTTTACATTTTATCCGTTCGCATATCGGTTATGTAAGCCAGGAACCGGTGCTCTTTTCCGATACCATTGCCGCCAATATCGCCCTCGGCAGGCAGGATGCCCTGCGCGGGGATGTCATCCGGGCGGCCGAGGCTGCAGCCATCCATGACGATATCCTGGCCCTTAAAAATGGCTACGACACGAAAATAGGCGAACGCGGAGTGAAACTGTCCGGCGGCCAGCGCCAGCGGTTGGCACTGGCCCGGGCCCTGCTCTGCGACCGGCCGGTGCTGATCGTCGACGATGGTCTCTCGGCAGTCGATGTGGCTACCGAACATGAGGTGTTTGCCGGGCTGAAGCGCCATTTTTCAGGAAAAACAGTGCTTATCGTCTCCAACCGCATCAAATTGCTGTCGATGACCGACCATATCATCATTCTCGCCAACGGAGTAGTGGAGAGCGAAGGCGGTCACGACCTGTTGCTGGCGACAAATTCCCTGTATCGGGCCATGTATATCAAACAGATGAAACAGGACAACGAGCCGGAGGACGCACCGTCATGATGGACTACGGCTACAGCGAGGAAGGCCGTGAGGCATCTCTCGGCGATCTCCATCTCTGGCGCAGGATTCTGCGTTTTACCGCACCGTACCGGATTGGCCTTATCGGCGCAGTGATCATCTCCCTGTTGATAACCTGGGCAACCCTGACCCTGCCCTATCTGGTCCAGACCGCAATCGACAACTCCATTACCGCCACGCATCTGCCGGCGGGTGAAAGACTCTCCGGACTTGCAAGGAATGCAATGTCTTACGGTTTCATTATCGGTTTGGTATTCGTAGCCTCCTTCTGCCAGATCCTGGTTCTCGAATGGGTCGGCCAATCGGTCATGCACAGTGTCAGACAGCAGCTTTTCCAACATCTTCTGGATCTCGATCTGCCGTTCTTCAATACCCATCGGACGGGCCAGCTGGTTACCAGGTTGACCAACGATATCCAGAACATGAACGAGATGTTTACCTCGGTCATCGTCACCCTGTTCAACGATTCCCTGCGCCTGCTCGGCATACTCGCCTTGCTGTTCTGGATGAATCCGCGGCTGGCGGCGGTGATGTCCATTTTCGTCCCTTTGTCCCTTGTCATCACCATTCTTTTTGCCCGCCTGGCCAGGGAGCGCTTCCGGGCAATACGCAGCCAGCTGGCAAAACTCAACAGTTTCCTGTCGGAGTCTCTCTCGGGCATAGCCATTCTTCAGCTGTTCGGTCGACAGGAGACGAGCAGGCAAACCCATGAAAACCTGAGTGCCGGTTTTCTCGACCGGACCCTCAGCCAGATCCGGCTGTTCGGCACCTTCATGCCGCTTACCGAATTCCTGAGTTCGGCGGCCGTTGCGCTGATCCTCTGGTACGGCGGCGGTGAGGTTATCCGGCAAAGGATGACGCTCGGTGAACTGGTCGCCTTCATCTCGTATATGCGGCTTTTCTTCCAGCCGCTCCGCGAGCTCTCGCAGAAATATTCGGTGGTGCAGTCGGCCATGGCCTCCGCCGAAAGGATCTTCCAGCTGCTCGATACCAGAAGCACCATCCCGCTTCCGGCCAAGCCCGTACGCTTGTCGAATACCCGGGGAAAACTCGAATTCAAGGGCCTGACCTTCGGCTATGAACCGGACAACCCCATTCTGCATGACATCTCCCTCACCCTGCGACCGGGGCAGACGGTAGCCCTGGTCGGCACCACCGGTTCAGGCAAGTCAACGCTTGTCAACCTGCTGCTCAGATTCTACATGCCGCAAGCGGGCCGAATCACCATCGACGATACCGATATCGCCGATCTTGACATGAAAGAGCTGCGCACCCTGGTTGGCGTCATCCTCCAGGATGTCCTCATCCTCCAGGACAGCCTTTTTGCCAATATCGTCATGGATACCGGCTGCAGTCGTGAGGAGGTGGAGGGCATCCTCCACCGCACCGGGATGAACAGGTTCGTCGAAAAACTTCCGCGTGGCCTGGATACTCCCATCGGCGAAGGCGGAACCGAGCTTTCGACCGGCGAGAAGCAACTGCTTTCTTTCGCCAGGGTGCTATGCCGCAATCCTGCCATTCTCGTCCTGGACGAGGCAACCGCGGCAATCGACACCGAATCCGAAAACATCCTTGAACAGGCCATCGCCGACAGCTTCAAGGGGCGGACCTCGCTGGTCATCGCCCACCGTCTCTCAACGATCAGGCGGGCCGACCATATCATCGTCATGGCCCACGGCAAAATCGTCGAGCAGGGCAGCCATGAAGAGCTGCTGGGCCGGAACGGCCATTACGCCCTGCTGGTGGCTATGGATCTGCACAACGGCAACCATATTGTGAATAACCTCATTCCCTGACCCATCATTTCTCATTGCATTCCCACCTGATTTTCCGCTAGGATAAAAAGACGATATATCCAGGTTATCGTCGGAATTGGGCCTTAAGCGTTTTGCATTAGTGTCTGTCCAGAAATGAGACATTTTGTTCTAAATCGAGGCGCTCGATAAATTTTACCGCAGGCATATACTTGATATTCCAAGGATTAAATTTTGAGAGCAACGAAGAGTTAGGGCAAAACAGCCATTTATGGACAGACACTCGTTAGCCCTTTCATTTCTTTAACCGATGCAGGGAGCCGGACATGTATGGACTGACCATTCAACAGCTGGCGACACACCATCCCTTCTCAATGCGCAAATAAAGGTGGTGCAGGAAGGATGAGAGATCATCGTGACATAGCGGAATACCGCCTTCACCTTCTCTCCAAGGTTTTCATGAGCGTGTCGGATCCGATTTTAATCGAGGACATGGACGGCAAGGTCCTCGAGATGAACGATGAGGCGGTCCGCGCCTATGGCTGGCGCCGCGAGGAGTTGATCGGTCAGTCCTTGAAAATGATCCTGCCGCCCAGGCATCACCTATTTTCCGACGCCCTGCTCAGACGCTGCAACGCGGGCAAAGAGATCAACAACCTGGAGGGAGAGCGTTTGACCAAAGACGGCAGGATCATTCCCGTGCTCCTCACCATGACCCTGTTGCGCGACGAAGACAACATTCCCACCGGCATCGTCACCATCGCTAAAGATATCAGCGCCCGTAAAGAAAAAGAGCAGGAACTGGAAAAACAACGCTCCCTGCTGGAAGAGCAGGTCAATCTCCGAACGGCTCAATTGCAGTCGGCAATCGAAGCGGCGGAGAATGCCAACGACGAACTGCAGAAGGTTCAGGACAGGTTATCCATCGCCCTTGACTCCGCCCAGATTGGTATCTGGGAATTCAATGCCAGAACAAGAGAAGAAACCTGGGATGACCGGATGTACGAACTCTTCGGTATCGACAAAAAATCGGCAGCCGACCCGCATACCGAATTTGCCCGGGGTGTTTTGCCGGAAGATCTGCTGAAGCTGCAGGATGAGATCCGCCTGACAATGTCCGGGGAAATAGACTATGACACGGTTTACCGAGTGCGCCGGCCTGATGGTTCCCTCCGCTATATCAAAGGTTCGGGGCTGGTTATCCGCGACCCGGACGGGACTCCCGTCAAGGTTGTCGGGGCAAATTACGATATCACAGAGCTGAAAGACTACGAAACCAATCTCCATATCGCAAAAGAAGCAGCCGAATCGGCCAACAAGGCCAAAAGCGATTTTCTTGCCCGGATGAGTCATGAGATTCGGACTCCAATGAACGCAGTCATCGGCATGACCCATCTGGCCCTGCAGACCGACCTGACGGCCAAGCAGCGGGACTATCTCAGGAAAGCCCATGGCTCAGCCATTTCGCTGCTCGATATCATCAACGACATCCTCGACTTTTCGAAGATCGAAGCGGGCAGGATGGAACTGAAAACATCGATTTTTCCCTTGACGAGCTCC
The DNA here is from genome assembly GCA_000961725.1 of Desulfobulbaceae bacterium BRH_c16a. Classification (GTDB taxonomy): domain Bacteria; phylum Desulfobacterota; class Desulfobulbia; order Desulfobulbales; family Desulfocapsaceae; genus Desulforhopalus_A. The sequence continues at coordinate 117,918 of LADS01000021.1, read as the reverse complement.
TTGAACAAATCTCCACCGTCTTTGCCGTAAAGGCTGCCGAAAAGAACCTCGAGCTGCTCTTCCACGTCCACCCGGATGTTCCGACTTTTCTCCGGGGAGATCCGTTGCGCCTCAGACAAATCCTGATCAACCTCATCGGCAATGCCCTCAAATTCACCCATTCGGGAGAAATTGTCGTCTCCATCAAGCAGCTGGAAATGGACGGCAAGGCGGTGCTTCTGCAGTTTTCGGTAGCCGACACCGGCATCGGAATGACGGATATTCAGTTGACCAAGATTTTCGATTCATTCAGTCAGGCCGATGACTCAACCACCCGAAAATACGGAGGAACAGGCCTTGGCCTCGTCATCTGCAGACGGCTGGTGAGCATGATGGGAGGCGAAATCCACGTTGAATCACAGCACGGCAGCGGCAGCACATTTACCTTTACCGCGGTATTTTCGACCTCGCCCAGATGCCTTGAGGAAGAGTTTCCGATTCCGGCATGGATGCAGGGCCTGAAAGCACTTATCGTCGACGACAGCATTGTCTCCCGCCGTATTCTCCGGTATGCCCTGGAGTCGTTTTTCATATCCGTTGCCACAGTCAACTCGGGCGAAGGGGCCATCGCGGCCGTTGAAAATGCCCCGGTCGACACCCCATACCAGCTCATTCTCATGGACATGGAGATGGTCGGGATGAACGGCATTGAGGCTTCGAAAAGGATACTGGCCACAGCCCATGCCGACTTCTCCCCAAAGATTATCATGGTCACCGCCTATGGTCAGGAAAAGGTGGCAAGACAAGCGGCATCGGCGGGAATTCATGGGTTTCTGGTGAAACCGGTATCGAAGGCGGCACTGTTCGATGCCATTCTGGAAAGTCACGGCTATACATCGACTCGAAAGGTCTGCACCCTCCATGATCAATCCGCCCTGGAAAGAACGAAGCCGATCTGGGGCAGCAGAGTGCTGTTGATAGAGGATAATCCGATAAATCGGCAAGTGGCCACGGAACTCCTCGAGCAAGCCTGCATTCAGGTGACGGTTGCCGAAAACGGAGAACAAGGAGTCGCCCTGGCAGGATCCGGCGATTATGACCTCGTGCTGATGGATATCCAGATGCCGGAAATGGACGGTTATACTGCATCCCGCCTCATCAGGGAGCATGGCACAACGGCTCTGCCGATCATTGCGATGACCGCCAACGCCATGGCCGGAGATCGGGAAAAGAGCCTCGCCGCCGGGATGAACGATCACCTGACAAAACCGATCGATCCGGAGGAATTCTACAAGACCCTGACGCTGTGGATACCTCCCGGCAACCGGACGGTCCCGCCGCCTCTGAAAAACAAAAACGGGACCGGGAAAACAGATCGGGCAGCCGTGGGGACACTCCCGGATATTCCCGGACTGGATATCCATACCGGGCTTGCCAGAGTAAATAACAACCCCGAGTTATACCTGCAATTGCTCAATAAACTCGTCGAGGATCACCGAAATGATGCCGAGACGATACAAGACGCCCTGCAGGCAGGCGATGCCGTCAAGGCCCGGCGGATTGTCCACACCATGAAAGGTATCGCAGGAAGTATTGCTGCCCACACTCTCCAGCACCGAGCAACGATGCTCGAGCAGGCATTTCAACTGGAACAGGCAGATCGCATCAAGAATCTGCTCGACGATTTTGCCGAAATTTTGGCTGAAACCTGCACTCATATCCAGTCGGCAGTCGGCACGACACCCTCGACTGTTGCTGAGCAGCCGGTTGGCGTGGAACAGGTACTCCTGGTCCTTTTACAAGAGCTGGCTCCCCATGTCCGCAAACGAAGGCCTAAACCTGCAGCAGAGATCATGGCGAGAATTAAACTTTCCCATTGGCCACGCCACCAGCACCAACTTGCAGAACTCGACCGCTCGTTAAAAAAATACCGGTTCAAGGAGGCCCAGGCGCTTCTTGACGCTCTGCTCCCGAAAGATGGTGAAAAAACAGGAGGATGGTTATGACCGATTATTCGCAATGCTCGATTATCATTGTCGACGACACCGAAGAAAATGTCGACATTCTCCTCGACACCTTAGGCGATCTGTATGATATCAGCGTTGCCATAGATGGCGAATCCGCCATGGAACTTCTGCAGGATTCCACTCCCGATCTCATTCTGCTCGACATTATGATGCCCGGCATGAACGGCTATGAGATGTGCGAGCGTTTGAAAAGAGAGACAAGAACGGCAAAAATTCCGATCATCTTCCTCACCGCGCTCAGCGAAGCCCAGAACGAAGAAAAGGGGTTGCGGCTGGGGGCCGTCGATTACATCACCAAGCCGTTCAATCCTTTCCTCGTCAAAGCCAGGGTCAAGAACCATCTCGAGTTGAAAATGCATCGCGACAATCTGGAAATGATGGTGCAGCAGCGCACCGCCGAACTCGAACTCACTCAGGAGATTACCATTGAGAGTATGGGCACCCTGGCGGAATACCGCGATCCGGAAACAGGAGGACATATCCAGAGGACAAAATTTTATGTTAAACTGCTTGCTGAAAAAATTTGCGGTCATCGCCGTTTTTCCTCGCTCACCGTCGAAGCTATCAACTCCATCCATAAGTCGGCCCCCCTGCATGACATCGGCAAGGTAGGCGTTCCGGACCACATCCTGCTGAAACCGGGGAAACTTACCGAAGCGGAATTCACGGAGATGAAAAAGCATACGATCTACGGCCGTGATGCCATTGCCAAAGCCGAACAAAAACTGGGAAACGGCTCATTTCTCCATTATGCCCTCGAAATAGCCGAAAGCCATCAGGAAAAATGGGACGGCAGCGGCTATCCAAATGGCTGGGCGGGTGATGAAATCCCCCTTTCGGGCAGGTTGATGGCGGTCGCCGATGTCTACGATGCGCTGATCAGCAAGAGGGTGTATAAAGCTCCGTTCACCCACAGCAAAGCGGTATCCATTATCGAAGAAGGCAGAGGCCGCCATTTCGATCCGGATATTGTCGATGCATTTCTGGAAATATCGGAAGAATTCCGGCGGATCGCCCTGAAGTATGCCGACTTCGATGAAGAGCGAGAGGCATTACTCAAATAAGGCTGAGGCCGCCGGTTTATTATTGTCAGGTCATGCCGAGATAGGCTTTCTGTACTTCTTTATTTCCCCTGAGGTTGGCTGCCGAATCCGAGACGGTAATCTCCCCGGTCTGCAGGACATAGCCGCGGTGGGCAATGGAAAGCGCCATCAAGGCATTCTGTTCAACCAGCAGAATGGTCATCCCCCTGTCGTTCAGCGCCTTGATGATGTCAAAAATGAGCTCGACCAGGATTGGTGCAAGCCCCATAGACGGTTCATCAAGCATCAGCAGATGCGGGTCAAGCATCAGGCCGCGGGCAATTGCCAGCATCTGCTGCTCTCCGCCGGAGAGCGTGCCGCCATACTGGTCGATCCGCTCTTTCAGACGGGGAAAAAGGGAAAACCCATACTCCATCCGTTCTTCAATAAGGCGGGAATCGCCAACTGTGAAAGCCCCCATCTCGAGATTTTCCTTGACCGTAAGCGTCGGAAAAATCCCACGACCTTCGGGCACGTGAACCATGCCTGAATGGACGATTTCATGGGGCGCCAGTTTCGATATATCCTTGCCGTGAAAGAGCACTTTCCCTTTCTTCGGATGGATCATCCCTGAAATGGTTCGTAATGCCGTGCTCTTGCCGGCTCCGTTGGATCCGATCAGGGTGACGATTTCCCCTTCGTTGACCTCTATCGAAATCCCCTTAAGAGCATGTATCTGTCCATAGTAGCTGTGAATATTATCAACTTTCAGCAGGCTCATTACATTTTCTCCTCGTGCTGTCCGGCAACCGCTCCGCGACCGAGATAGGCCTCGATGACACGGGTATTATTCCGTATTTCCGAGGGGGGACCCTGGGCAATTTTCACGCCGTAATCCATAACGCAGATATCTTCGGAAATATTCATAACCACGCGCATATCATGTTCGATCAACAGGATGGTTATGCCAAGGTCGGACCTGATATCTCGAAACAACCGGGTAACATCCTCGGTCTCCTGCGGATTCATACCGGCGGCCGGCTCATCGAGGAGCAACAGCATCGGATCGGCTGCGAGCGCCCGGGCAATTTCAAGACGCCGCTGGGCGCCGTAGGGAAGATTTTTCGCCAGTTCGTTCTCCACTCTTTTCAAACCGACGTATTCCATCAGCTCTGCCGCCTTTTTCTCAGCCTCATCTTCCTCTTTTTTGAACGATGGAAGGCGGAGCAGCGTTTGCAGAGCCGACTGCTTCAAGTGAATATGCATGCCGACCAGGATATTTTCGATTACCGACATATCCGGGAAAAGACGAATATTCTGGAAAGTCCGGGAAATTCCACTGGCAGCGATCTGATCCGGCCTGAGACCGACCATGGATTTGCCATTGAATTTGATTGTCCCGCTGTCCGGCTTGTAAATACCGGTCAAGGTATTGAAAAATGTCGTTTTACCTGCCCCGTTCGGACCGATTATCGAGACTATTCGACCTTTGTCGAGAGAGAAGGTGACGTCGCTGATCGCCTTCAATCCACCGAAAGTTTTGGTAATATTTGCAATTTCAAGTAATGCCATGGTTCCCCGTCTCCTTATTTCGGTTCTTTCCGATCAAGTTCCCGTTTACGCCGACTGGCAGGAATCAACCCGGCCGGTCGAAAGATCATCATCAGAATAAGGATAAGGCCAAACAACAACCGCTGATACTTTGCCGGATCGAGTTGGGTCGAGAGATCCTTCCAGGCAAAATTGATTATCGGAATAACCGCATTACTCTGACGCAATTCATTCAGATACAAAGAAAATCCCTGAAGAACCTGGAGATTGAGAATCGTCACCGTGGCCGCTCCGAGAATAACTCCGGGAATGGACCCGGCCCCACCCAGAATGACCATGGAAAGCACGCCGATGGACTGCATGAAGGAAAACGACTCCGGACTGATAAATGTCCTGCTTGCTGCCAGCAGCACACCCATCGCACCGGCGAAGGAAGCGCCGACGGCAAAGGCGGTCAGCTTCATCCGCACCAGAGGTATTCCCTGGGCAATCGCAGCGGTCTCGTCTTCCCGTACTGCGGTCCACGCTCTGCCGATCTTCGAATCGTTCAGACGCCTGGTCACAAAGATGATGATAATGATGACGATGAGGGCGTAGACATAGAACATCAGGTTGTATAAATTCGCCGGACTCACATCGTGACCCACTACACCTCGAAAGACCGTATTAAACCAGTCGACCGCAAAATCCGGCATGGTCGGACGCTGGATCGGGGTGATACCCTGCGGGCCGTTGGTAAAATTGAGGGGCTTGTCGAGATTATTGGCAAGGACCCGGATTACTTCCCCGAAACCAAGGGTGACAATTGCCAGATAATCCCCTCGCAGCCGCAACACCGGCAGACCGAGAATTATTCCGGTGATGCCGGCAATGATAATACCGACAACGATAAACATGTAAAAGGCATCCCCGGGCAATAAAAAGGGCAGATCCGACGGTTGTGTACCCGGTGCGTAGTGGAGAACGTAGAATTGCTGCGAGCCGAAAAAGGCCCATAAGTACGCACCCACGGCATAGAACGCCACATAGCCGAGATCGAGAAGACCGGCAAAGCCGACAACGATATTCAAACCGAGAGCAAGCGCGGCAAAGACACTGATCTGGAAAATAACCTCCAGATAAAAAATATTCCTCACCCCGACAATCGGGATAATCACCAGGGCGAGAACTGCTCCGGCAACCAGCTTGAACCGGATACTGGTCCGAAAGAAGTACAGCGATAAAAATGAGGTAATGAGAACCAAAAAGGCGAGATTTGATCGCGGCTGGGTATACACCAGAAACGTGCCGGCGAAAATATGCGCGGTGACGATCAGATACGGCAGCAGCCCTTGGTTCGCTCTGTCGAACAATTCCTTGAAATACGTTGAAACCATGAGAATCTCCTATGCTTTCTGGACAACGTTTTTACCCATCAGACCTTGTGGCCGGAAAATAAGCACAAGGATGAGGATACTGAAGGCAAAGATGTCCTTGTATTCCGAGCCTGCCGCCCCCATGGTAAAAACACCCATATAGGAACCGGCAAATGTTTCCAGCATACCAAGAATAATCCCACCGAGCACCGCTCCGGTCATGTTGCCGATGCCGCCGAGAACGGCGGCGGTAAACGCTTTCAGGCCGGGGAAAAAGCCGACGAACGGGTCAATCCTGGTAAACTTCAGGGCGTAAAGTACGCCAGCCGCACCGCCGAGCAGACCGCCAACCAGAAAAGTTAAAGAGATGATCCCATTGACGTTGATCCCCATGAGACTGGCGGTAGAACGATCCTGAGCAACTGCCCGCATCGCCTTGCCGACCCGCGTGGCGTTGACCAGGTAGTTGAGTCCAATCAACATTAAAACTGTCGAGACAATAACGATTATCGACTTGATGGAAATCCCCAAAGTGAGGTTTGAGGCACCCATTGCCATTTTACCAAAGATAATGCGCGCATCGAAGTTGCCGAAGGTCGGCATGATCCGGTTGAACTGGCCGGAGGTCAGACTCTCGACAAGACGGATGACGTCCTGGAGAAGAAAGGAAACACCGATGGCCGAAATAAGCGGAACAAGCCGCGAAGCACCGCGCAGAGGTCGATACGCGACCCTTTCAACGGTCACCGCCAGACCACCGGCAGCAATCATTCCCAGGATAATCGCAAGAATAAGATATGCATACGCCATCCAGAGAGATGCGCTGGCCAGGATTCCTACGCCGTCAAGGGCGATGAGAAACTCTACGCCGATAAAGGCGCCGACGGCAAAGATCTCACTATGGGCAAAATTGATGAATTCGAGAACCCCGTACACCATGGTATAGCCAAGCGCGATCGCAGCGTAGACAAAACCGATGGTGAGACCATCGATGACAACCTGCGGCAGGTTGATCATGGTGTAGGTAAAGAGAGTGACATTATACTTGTCTGTAAGATCCGCACCGATGACGGTTTTATCCAGGATCAAGGCAAGAGCAATAACAATGACCGACATGACGGCCGCGCTGCCGAGTGAAAAGGCCAGCATCTGACCGACAGGCCGCACTAATTCATAAAAATTAATTTGTCTCAGGAATCGTTTCATATCCACTCCCTAGAGTTTATAATAACCGGCCCTTTACCTGAGCAAAGGGCCGGGGCAATGAACTTAGGAAGCTTATTTCGGCGGAGCAATCTCAAGAGTCTGAACGACCTCGTTTTCACTCCACTTGGTGGGATCTGCCGATTTCACCTGGATGACGAAGTACAGCGCTTTTTCCGGATCGCCGATCTCATTGAAAGTGAAGGTACCGGTAATGCCTTTGAATTCCTTCAATTCACGAACGGCCTTGGCAACTGCCTCACGGCTGGGAACTTCATTATTGTTGGCTTTTGCTGCATTTTCAATGGCTTTCAGGCTGATTGCCATGGAATCGTAGCCTTGAGCGGCAAAAGGCTGAGGAGCGGCATTGTAAGCGGCCTGAAAATCCTCGATGAATTTAGCGGTTCCGGGGTAGATCGATGCGGGGCCGGATACTGTGGAATAGAAGGTACCACCGCCGGAAATCAGATTACCTGCGCCGATCTTTGAAGCATCGGATGAATCGAAACCGTCATCGCTCAAGAAAATTCCCTCATATCCTCTCTCACGAGCCTGCTTGAACAAAACTGCAGCCTGGAAAGCCATGCCGCCAAAATAAACGACATCGGGATTACCGGCAATTACCGGAGAAAGAAGTGCGTCGAAATTGGCTTTTTCTTCGGTTCCTTCAAAGCCCAGAACCTTGATACCGTTTTCTTCGGCTTTTTTCTTGAAGAATTCGGCGATACCCTGGCCATATGCGGTTTTGTCATGGACAACAAATGCGGTTTTTGCACCTTTGGCTGAGGCGAAGTCGGCACCGACCACACCTTGAACGTCATCGCGACCTACGATACGGTTGACTTCCAGATAGCCGCGGGTGGTTACTTTCGGGTTGGTGTTTGCCGGTGAGACATTGACCAGGCCGGAGGTATGGTATACTTCCGAGGAAGGGATCTGCACCCCTGAGTTATAATGACCGACAACAGCGAGGATCGCCGGGTCGGAAACTATCCGCTTGGCATTGGCTACACCGGTGTCGGGATTCGCCTGATCGTCAAAAGGTGCAAGATCAACTTTGAAACCCATCTCTGCCAAAGGTCCGCCCAACTGCTTGAGGGCCATCTCGGCACCACGTTTGATGTCCACCCCGACGACCGACTGATCACCGGACAGCGGTGACTGGGTGGCAATCTTGATGGCTTTGTCCGCAGCTCCGGCGGAACCGCATAAGGCAAGCGTCATACCGGCGGCGACCATCATTTTAAAAACGGAATTCCTGCTCATTGACATACTTCCTCCTCCCTTTGAAATAACAGCTTTTCTGTTCGGTTGACCATGCCGGTGCCGTGGCCTTCGATTATGCGAAAACCTCGACTCCTTAAATTAAAGCAATGGTATCCTCAGCGACCCTCTGTTACAGGTCATGTTTTAGAGAAAAAAGTGGTATACTTAAATTGGATACATTGAAAGTACAAGCCACTTTCCCTCCTTTCTTAGGGTCTGTATGCTAGCTGATTGACTCATCGCACGCAACAGATTTTGCGGATTTTTATGATGATCCCGGTTTTTTTCCCAAATCCTACAAAAGAGTAGTCGGAAATGAAGAATATTTGCATTTTTGTGAGCTCGATGTGCGCATTTATTATAAGGATTTGGCTGCATTGGCCAGGAACACCCCCTTCCTCTCCCGGACACCTCCTTCGACAGACGAAATCGTCCTTCTTATTTATCCTTCCTGATATATAAGAGATTGAAACTTCCTGCTGGAATGACTATTTGCTAGGATGGGAGATACTTTTAAGCAACCAGGAGCAGAAACCGGGTACAGACAGGCAATATCAAAAGGACAAAATACTAAGTATGTTAGACAACTCCAAGCCGAAAATGAAACCACACTCGATTTCTTTCTATGTCATCCTGGGAGCGGCTTTGCTGGCTTTCATCCAGTCGTTCTCGATGCTGTCTCCCATTCTGTTGTCGTTTCTCCTTGTTTTGCTGATTACACTTGCTGTCAATCCATTGATATTGCGGATGCGGGCATTGTCGGGTGGCAGAAGAAGTGCTACGGGACTCATCGTCGGAGCTTTGGTTGTGGTCATTGGCTTAACGGGCTGGGCTTTCTTTGTGCCGATGAAGGAATCTGTTACCAGGCTCTCGGAGCAATTGCCTGCGTACTGGGAGCGCTTCCAGAAACCCCTGATTAAGATGGAACAGCAAGCGGTGATTTCCGAGAAAAAACTCCAGGAGGAAGTTACCAGCGAAATTTCCCGTGACGCTCTGGAAGAAGGCAAATACCAGGCCGCGCGGAAAACCGTCGCTACTGCTCCGCCCAAACCCCAGCAGGAGACGGCTTCTCTTCGTTCCAGTTTGAGCGAGATGCTTCAGGGTGTAGTCGGACGTTTCACCGGAATGGCGTTCAATGCTACTCAGCTCGTGATCGTTCTGGTGACGGTCTTCTTCGGTGCGACTTTTACTCTCATGAATCCTCGTCCGGTCTTCAGGGCAATTTTTGCTTTGGTACCCGAACACAACCACGAGCAAGCCCTGCTCATTGTGCAACGCATAGGAAAATTTGTACCCGGATGGGTTGGAACGACGCTGCTGGGGATGGTGACGATCGGTTTGCTGGTTTTTCTTCTCATGTGGCCTATTTTCGGATTTATGGATGCACTGGTTCTCGGCCTGATCGCGTGCATTCTGGAAGCGGTTCCTTTCCTGGGTCCTGTTCTCAGTGCCGTGCCTGCAATCCTGCTCGCTTTCGGCGAAGGAGGCATGACCCCGTTGCTGGTCCTGCTCGCCTACATCGTGGTCCAGGCTGTTGAGAACAATCTGATTCTTCCATTCATCATGGCACGCGGCATGAAGCTGCATCCGCTGGCGGTGATCTTTTCCATGCTTCTCTGTGTGGCGGCATTCGGGGTGCTGGGTGTTTTGGTTGCAGCCCCTCTGGTTGCCATAATCAATATCTTTCACGACGAGCTCTACCGTAAGCGCTTCCTTCCTCGGACCACAGATGCCGAGTTGGAAAATCTGGCCAGAAAAGCTCTGTACGAAAAGTAGGACATAATTCCCCTTTCTTGACTTTACATCGCAGGGCCTGATACAATTCTCGTAACCGTTCACCAGCACCCAATTTTCCATTCCTCAACAGGCAATTCACACTTGTTCTACAATCGACGCTCGCCCGCCGCTTGCTGCCGAGTCGGACGAATCATGACTGCCAAGCTGCTGTTTTAGCCATACTACCAATATTATGACCTTTATAGGGCACCCCGCGTACTTCTATGAGTAAAACCATTCTGGTTGTCGAAGATGAAGGCATCCTGGCCCTGCTGTTGCAAAATCTATTGTCCCACCTGGGATATATTGTTGCCGGTCCTTTAACTAAAGGGGAAGAGGCTATTTCCTGTCTTGCCGAGAGAGAGATCGACCTGATTCTCATGGATATCGAATTGGCCGGCACATTGAACGGCATCGAAACCGCCAGGAGAATCCAGGAAACCTCTGATATTCCCGTCATCTTCCTGACCGGCTTTTCCGAGGCCCCGCTTATCGAGCAAGCCAAAAGCGTATCTCCTTACGGCTACCTCATCAAGCCGGTTTCGGAGAGGGAATTGGCTGCCGCACTGGCGATGGCCCTGCATCGTCATACGCTCGATCGCCAGGTCCGGATAAGCCGGTCGGAAATTGAAAACCGCGAGGCAGACGTCCGCAGGCAACTGCAGACCATCATCGCCCCGGAGGGAGCCATCGGATCCCTGCAACTGGGCGATATCATCGACCCGGTGGCGCTGCAAACCATGATGGAGCAGTTTCACCGGCTCACCGGGATCGGCATAGGCATTGTCGATATGGAGGGCAATATCCTGGTCGGCGTAGGCTGGCAGGACATTTGTACCAAATTCCACCGCTGCCACCCCGGCACCCTGGAAAACTGCCTGGCAAGCGCTGCAAGGCTTAAAGAAAAAATACCCGCCGGAACATACAGGGACTCCCGCTGCAAGAACAACCTTTGGAACCTCATGACTCCTATCGAAATAGGCGGCAGGCACGTGGGCAATGTCTGCCTCGGACAGTTTTTCTATGACGACGAATCGCCCGATTACGAGTTTTTCAGAAACCATGCAAAAAAACACGGTTTCGATGAAGCCGAATATCTGGAGGCTCTTGACCGGGTGCCCCGCAGGTCCAGGGTACAGGTGGCGACAACGATGGAGTTTTACGCCAGCCTTGCCAGGATGATTTCAACCCTCAGCTACAGTGCGATCAACCTCTCTCGAGCACTTGCCCAGAAAAACAAGGCGTTGCGACAATTGGACGAGAGCAGATCCTTCCAGATTTCTCTTTTGGAAACCATCCCCATTCCGGTTTACTATAAAGATGCGGGCGGACGGTATCTGGGATTCAACAAGGCCGGCGAAATCTTTTACCACAGAACCAAGGCGCAGATGATCGGAAAAACCGCTTTCGATCTGTTCCCCCCGGAACTCGCCCAAAGCTATAACGACATGGAGAGTGAGCTCCTTGTCCGTAAGGGGTCCCATCTCTACGAAACCACCTTCACTCCACTGCATGGCATCAGCCGCGATGTCATTGTTCAGGAAGCCTCACTCACCGACGCCCAGGGCGAGATCATCGGAATCATCGGCGCCATGCTCGATATTACCGAGCGTAAACAAGCCGAAAAACAGCTGAAGGAAAATCAAAAATTCATGGAGGCCACAACCATGATGATTCCCGATGTTGTGTATCTTTTCGATATCCCGGAACAGCGACATATTTATTTCAACAAGGAGCTGACGAATCTGCCCGGTTACTCCAACGACGAGATTAAAGCCGCGGGCGTTGGCTTGGTATTGAACGTTATTCATCCCGAAGATCTCGTGCAGGTCAAGAAGCACATGGAATTCATGGCCCATACCTCGGACGACCTGCAGCATGAGGTCGAATACCGCATGAAAGACAAGCAGAACACGTATCGCTGGTTGTATTGCCGTGAGCGGGTATATCTACGGGACGACGCTCACCAACCAAAGATTCTGTTTGGAATCGTGCAGGATATCACCGAACGAAAAATGGCCGAAGAGGAGAAAAGCCAACTGCAGAATCAACTGATCCAGGCCCAGAAGATGGAAGCCATCGGCACCCTGGCAGGCGGTATCGCCCACGACTTCAACAATATCCTAGGCGCGATCCTCGGCTATGCCGAAATGGTCCGGGAAGACAGCCCGGCGGAATCGATAACCGCCCGGGATCTCGATCAGATCATCCTGGCTTCCAACAGAGCAAAAGAGCTCGTCAAACAAATCCTGGCCTTCAGCCGTCAGGTTGACATGGCGAAAATCCCGCTGCAACCGGCTATCATCGTCAGAGAAGCCATCATGCTCCTGCGCTCGTCGCTGCCGACCACCATCGCCATCAAGCAGGATATCGATGCGGACACCGCGCCCATTTTCGCCGATCCGACCCAGATCCACCAGATCCTCATGAATATCTGCACCAATGCCTTCCACGCCATGGAGGTGAGCGGCGGAACCCTCTGCATATCTTTGACCAACATCGATCTTGCCCCGCAGGAACTTGCAGGTCTCCCCCATATACAACCGGGAAGGTTCGTGCGGCTGTCGATCGGGGATACCGGCCAGGGAATTGTTCCGGAGATTAAAGAGCGAATTTTCGATCCCTACTTTACTACCAAAGCGCAAGGGAAAGGTACCGGCATGGGTCTGGCGATTGCCCATGGTATAGTAAAGGGTCACGGCGGTTTTATTACCTGCGAATCCCGGTTTGGCGAAGGTACGGTTTTCAATATTGCATTGCCGGCGCTGATTGAATATGCGGCGGCCGAAAACCAACCGAGCAAGAGTGTTCCAGATGGCAGTGAGCACATTCTCTTTATCGACGACGAGGTAATGCTTGCCGAGATGGCCCAGGTTATGCTGAAAAGGCTTGGTTACGCGGTGACTGTCAAATCCGACAGCCTGGACGCCATGGCGACCTTTGCCAGCCAGCCCGAAGCATTCGATCTGGTGATAACCGATCAGACCATGCCTGGAATGACCGGCATGGATCTGGCGCAAAGAATGTTGCAGATTCGGCCGGACATCCCGATTATTCTCTGCACCGGTTACAGCAACCTCGTCTCCGAGGAAAAAGCCAAGGCGACAGGAATACGGGGATTTGCCCTGAAGCCGCTGGCCAAGAAAGACATCGCCGTGTTGATCAGAAAAGTGCTCGACAAGACCCCTCACGCTTCAGAAACCGTCACGGACTAAGAAGTTCTTTATGACACCCGCAGTGACAAGAGGAGGTATTATTACCTCCTCTTGGGCCTTCTTGTTTTAACTCGTCCCGAGTGATCACGATCCCAATACAAGCTTGCTTTTTCGATTCCCAAGGTTGCCAACCACCCCAGCGATCAAGCCCCCCCTCAAGCTTTCTTCCGAACCAGGGAGGAAGAGTAGTTCAAGCCCTGTGGGAGAATTCGGTGGTAAAATCGCCTCCCCCAAAAATGCCCTGCCGGAACAGTCGACAATACCACATACCGCTCCTTCCGAAAGAACAGGTGGTAAACATGCCACCTCTCCAGTCGAGAGCAGGCTTTTATCTCACCGTTCCCCCTTCCGGCACCTTTTCTATTTCCGCTGAACTTCTTTATTTTACAACAAAATGCAATTATCGGCTGGTGTTGGCATGCTTTTAGCTTGTAGCTCCGACAGGGTATTCCCTTTTTGCACCACCAGGACAACGAAACAGTAAAATTGCCGGATTCGATGCAACGTACCGAACCCAACTCTTATTTTACCCGCCACCTTTCAAGGACTTGACATGGTAAGGCCATTCTCCGATACAGGAAAAGCAAACCCATCGGGACAAAGTCCTTTGACATTGTGGTCTTCCACACTCTCTTCCTCTCTTGCCACGCTGCGTCGACTGGCCGGTGCAACCGAACACGAATTCCTCCAGATCGGTGCGCAGATGCAGGAAATCTATTCGCAATCCCTCACCCTTTCCCAAACCGCCCACCGTCTGGTGGAAGTCGCATCGGGAGAACGCCTCCAGGCGTTAATCGACAGGTTGAGGGAAATACTCGATGAAATGAACAACTATCTGGGCCAGGCCCGAACCCAGAGCCTCAACAGCTACACCACTCTCCATTCGGTCGGAGAACTGCTGAAAGAGGTGGGAGAACCGCTGTCGGGAGTCAGAAAGATGTGCAAGCATCTTTATATCCTCGAAGTGTCGATCAAGATAGAAAGCGCCTGTCTGGGGGACATGGGCAGCGAATTCATCAACCTGGCGATGGATATTAAAAAGCTTTCCCAGCAAATAAAGGACAAGGTCAATTCCATCCAGGATCATCGCAAGCAACTCGGAACAGTTATCATAAAAAACAGCACCAATCTCGAGAATGCGAAAGAGAGTCAGGACACCAAGGCTGAATTGACCTTGAGCAATACCGTCATGAGCCTGACGCAACTGGAGACCGCCAACGCCCAGTTCTTTCAACTTGGCAGCATGATCTCCGCCATCTCCCGGGACAACTCCGACAATATCAGCACCATTGTCCAATCGATGCAGTTTCACGACATCTACCGGCAGCAGGTGGAGCATGTCATTGAAGGGCTGGAGGGGTTGCTGCCTTTGTTTGCAGTCGACCGGCCTGAAACTTCGGCTGAACAAGAGGCCATACATGAGGCAGTCATCGGCAAGACCGGCGATGTCTGCGAACTCCAGGAAGCACAGCTCCAGTTTGCCTCCATTGAACTTTATACCGCAGTCACCTCGATTGTCGACAGTCTCCGGTCAATCGGCATCAAGCAGAAGGAGATGGCTCAGGATATCATCACCCAGACGGGTGGCCGCAAGAATACGAGGGCAACCGGGTCATCCGGCACCTTGTTTATCGCCGAGGTCAGCAGGCAGATGAATGCTGTCACCGGGCTTCTCGCCACCTGCGCCGCCAGCAACTCCGAAATGGCCGCAATCATGCGGGAGGTGACCGGCACAGTCCGACAGATTACCGGATATGTTTCGGATATTGAAGAAATAGGTCACGATATTATCCAGATCGCGCTCAATGCCAGGATCAAAGCGGCATCGACCGGAAATGAAGGCGCATCGCTCAGCGTTCTGGCTGAAGAAATAGGTCAGATGTCCAATGAAGCTGTGGAGCGCACGGATCTCATCACCACAACGCTGAACGAAATACATGGCGCTACCGACGTACTTTCAACCGAATCGCAAAACAATGAAGAAAATCTCTCGGTACGACTGGCAAACATCGAACAGGAACTGAGCAGCATCCTCGCCGCACTCGATGAGATGGGCAAGGAACTGATTTCCCTGCTGGCCGGAATAGCCGCACAGGTCGAGTCGCTGTCGTCCGAGATCCAAACTCTCACCGACACCATCGACGTTCACGAGACCACCAAAGCCATGGCCGATGAAGTCCTGGAAAAACTCCGGTCGATCTTCCGCGAGGCTCGTCGTTTGCACCCGGCCAGCGCCGCGTTCAAAGAAGATCTGCGGCAGATGGCCCAACGCTACACCATGGAGAGCGAACGCCGCATCCATGAAGCCATTGCCAATAAACATGGGGTGGGACCTGCCCTTCCGACACGGAAGGCAACCACCGACAACCCGGCTGACGAGTCGGAATTTGGTGACAATGTCGACCTTTTTTAACAGCTGATTGCAACCGCAACCAGGGAGGATGCATGCCTATTATTGAATGGAATGATACCTATTTAACCGGAATATCGCAAATCGATGAACATCACCGGCATCTCGTGGGATTGTTTAATCAAACCTACCTGCAATTTATCAAATATGCGTCTCCCGATGAGTTGAGCATAGTTTTTGATGAACTGATCGACTACGCGACTTATCACTTCGCAGCCGAGGAACAGCTGATGCAGGAGAGCAATTACCCGGAAAGGGTATCGCATAAGCAGGCACATGACGAGTTCATCCGGCGAGTGCTCGAAATGCATACCGACTACTGCTCCAAAAGAAAATCTCCCTTTCTTGAGATTCTCGCATTTTTACAGAATTGGCTGGCAGCTCACATTCTGCAGTCGGACGCCGCATTCGGACGTTTCCTGGCCGTTCCGCTCAAGAATTCGCCGGGAGACACGGGGGTTAAGAAATGACAGCACATAAAGGTACAGGAAAATTTTTCGATATGGTCCAGAACACACTGAACGGCAGCAAGGACGGCACGGAGAAAGTCATTGGCAGCGGTGCTCGGCTGACCATTGAAACGATAGACGGGTTCGCCCAACTGCTCCGCGACGGCCTGGCCGAAGCGGAAACCGTCATCATCGAATTCGAAGGTGACGTCGAAATAGATATCACGGCCTTGCAGCTCTTCTGTTCGGCCTGCAAGACGGCAGCGGCGATGGAAAAGAAGATCATCCACCGCGGTCCTCTGCCGCAGTCACTGCTCAGCCTTGCCGAGGCCGCAGGGTCGGAGCGCCAGGAACACTGTAACAACAATAACATGTCATGTTTTCGTCAGTTCGGAGGAAGCCATAATGGGTAAGCTGATAATGACCGCCGACGATTCGGCAAGTGTAAGACAGATGGTCGCTTTCACCCTCAAGCAGAACGGCTATGAGGTGATTGAGGCGGTAGACGGTCAGGATGCCCTGCAGAAACTGGCCGGGAAAAAGGTCGATATGCTGCTGACCGACCTCAATATGCCGAAAATGGACGGGCTGGGCCTGATCAAGGGAGTGCGGGCAGGCGGGCTGAATAAATTCATCCCCATCGTCATGCTGACCACGGAATCGCAGGACAGCAAGAAGGCGGAAGGCAAGGCGGCCGGGGCAACAGGCTGGATTGTCAAGCCCTTCAAGCCCGAACAGCTGATCGCCGTGGTGAAAAAAGTATTGGGGTAACCCCGGGCAGTCTCTCTCGATAAAGGACCAATGACATGATTGAACAACATATTGCCGCGTATCGTGAAGAAGCGACCGAATTGCTCACCGAACTGGAGACTTCTCTGCTTGACCTGGAAGAGACACCGGACGATAAGGAACTGATCAGCAGGGTCTTCCGGGCCATGCATACCATTAAGGGCTCCGGCGCGATGTTCGGCTTCGACGAGATTGCCGCCTTCACCCACGAGGTGGAAACGGTCTTTGATCTGGTCCGCAACGGCAAGATGGTGGTGACCAAAGAGCTGCTGGATTTGACATTGAAATCCCGGGATCATATCTCGGCCCTGCTCGATGATTCGGCGGGCTACGGAAAGGCCGACAAGAGTCTGGGCGACGAAATCATCGCGGCTCTTCGCCTGCTCAGCCAGTCTTCTGCGTCGGCCGACAATAAAGCTGCTCCCCCTGCCCCACCCGAACCACAGGTGAAAACAAAGGGAGAGTCAATGCAGACCTGGCGGATCCGTTTTGAGCCGAACCGCGAATTGCTGCTTTGCGGCAGCAATCCTGTTTCCCTTCTGGGCGAGCTTCGCAGCCTGGGCAGTTGCAAGGTCACCGCCCATTTTAACAACGTCCCGCCGCTGGACACACTGGTCGCCGAACACTGCTATCTCTACTGGGATATCATCCTCACGACCAGCCGCGGTGAAGCCGCCATCAAGGATGTCTTCATCTTTGTCGAGGACGATTGCCGGATCAGCATCAAACTGATCGATGATCCCGGCAAGGCTGAAGATGGCGACAATTACCGTAGGCTTGGCGAAATCCTTGTCGACCGTGGCGATGTCTCTCCGGACACCTTGCAAAGCGTCCTGCAACAGCAGAAACCTTTGGGGGAAATGCTGGTGGCAAGCGGTACGGTCTCAGAGGCAAAAATCCAATCGGCGCTGGCCGAACAGCAGCATGTAAAAAACATTCGCCAGGAACGCGCAGCGCCGGATGCCGCGGCTTCCATCCGGGTGCCGGCGGAACGGCTGGACCAGCTGGTCAATCTGGTCGGCGAGATGGTTACCGTTCAGGCCCGTCTCACCCAGGTCGCCAGCCAGCATCGCGATTCCGCGTTCGTCGCCATCGCCGAGGAGGTGGAGCGCCTCACCAACGAACTGCGCGACACCGCTTTAAATATCCGCATGCTGCCTATCGGCAGCACCTTCAGCAAGTTCAAGCGGCTGGTCCGCGACCTCTCCCAGGAACTCGGCAAGGAAATCGAGATGGAGACCTTCGGCGCGGACACCGAACTCGACAAGACCGTCATCGAAAAACTCAACGACCCATTGGTCCATATAATCCGCAACAGCATCGATCACGGCATCGAAAAGCCGGACAAGCGTCTCGCCGCAGGCAAGCCGGCCACAGGTACCATCCGCCTTGGTGCCGAACACGCCGGCGACTCGGTTCTGATCACCATCTATGACGACGGCGGCGGCATCAACCGCGACAACATCCGGAAAAAAGCCGTTGAGCTGGGGCTGGTATCGCCGACTGCCGATCTTAGCGACCAGGAAATCTACGGCTACATCTTTGCGCCCGGTTTTTCCATGGCAGCCAAGGTCACCAGCGTCTCCGGCCGCGGCGTCGGCATGGACGTGGTCAAACGCGGCATTGAAGGTCTGCGCGGCACCATCATGGTGGACAGCAGCCTCGGCAAAGGTACCACCATCACCCTGAAAATCCCCCTCACCCTGGCGATCATCGAAAGCCTCTTAGTCAAAATCGGCGAGAGCCATTTTGTCCTGCCGCTAGCCGCCATTGAGGAGTGTGTTGAGCTGTCGCGGGAGGATATTAAAGCATCCCATGGCCGCAATGTCGCCAATGTCCGCGGCCGACTCACCCCCTATATCTGCCTCAGGGACCAGTTTGCCATATCCGGCGACCGGCCGGATATCGAGCAGATCGTCATTGTCGCGGTGCAGAACACCCGCATCGGCTTTGTCGTCGATTTCGTGGTCGGCGAGCATCAGACAGTGATCAAGCCGCTCGGCGTATTATATCAGGACATTAAGGGGATCTCCGGCGCCACCATCCTCGGCGACGGCTCGGTAGCTTTGATCCTGTCGCCCGGCGATCTGTCGAAGATGGCGGAAACCGCCGAACATGAAAAACTCCAGTCATCGATACCCACAAAAGGATTGGTTTGCAGTCTATAGATCTCACAAATTGAACGAAGAAAGAAACACTGCAGTACATATTCAATCTTAAAAGGAGAAAAAAGATGGCGTGGTTCGAGAACATGACACTCAAGGGAAAGCTGCTGGCAGGATTCATTACGGTAGCTATAATCGCCGGGGTTATCGGTGGTTTCGGGATCTATAACATCAAAAAAATCGATGTGGCAGACACATTACTTTTTGAAAAGGTTGTTGTCCCACTAGGCGATGTTGCGCAATTATCCACCTTCTTTCAAAAGCTCAGGGTGAACAGCCGAGATGTTGTGGTAGCTACCACCAATGAGGAGAGAGAGACTTATATTGGGAACATCAAACAGTATAGGGAAACAATAGATGCATCCGCAGTCAACTATGAAAAAGCCATTTTTTCAGAAGAGGATAAAAGACTATTTGAGGAGTTCAAAAAAACTCGGGGAGTTTATGCGCCCCTGTTAGATAAAGTGGTTGTTTTGGCAAAAGAAGGTCGCTCGGAAGAAGCCACTGCGCTTCTGCGGAGTGATGTGGCTAAAGCTTCACAGGATATGGAGGAAGCTATTCAAAAAATCCTGGATCTAAACATAGAACAAGGCAATCAGGTCTCCATCCAGAATTCCGCCACAGCCGATCGAGCCACCACTGTCATGACTATTCTCGCTGTGGTGGGCGTTATTGTCGCCATCGGTCTCGGCCTGATCATTGCCCGCATTGTTCTGAAGCAACTTGGCGGTGACCCGAAGGTGGTAGGTGAAATCGTCAATCTGGTTGCCGTAGGCGACCTCACCAGAGAAATCACCCTTACTTCGGGCGACAAAACAAGCGTCATGGCGGCTATGGAAAAAATGGTCGGCGCCTTCAACAACATTACCGCCAATGCCAAACAGGTCGCCCAGGGTAATCTTATGGTGGAACTTAAAAAGCGGAGCGAAAAAGACGATCTGATCGGTGCATTGTCCGATATGGTCGAGAAGCTGAAAGAGGTGGTCACCGAGGTGCAGGGCGCCTCCGATAACGTTGCCACCGGCGCTCAGGAGATGTCCTCTACCGCTCAGCAGATGTCCCAGGGGGCAACCGAACAGGCTGCCAGCGCCGAGGAGATTTCATCAAGCATGGAAGAGATGGCCTCGAACATCCGACAGAACACCGACAACGCCATGCAGACCGAGAAGATCGCGGTTAAAAGTGCGTCCGATGCTCAGGAAGGCGGCAAGGCAGTCACCGAAACAGTGTCGGCCATGAAGCAGATCGCCACCAAGATCAGCATCATCGAGGAAATCGCCCGCCAGACCAACCTGCTGGCCCTGAACGCAGCAATCGAAGCTGCCCGGGCCGGAGAGCACGGCAAGGGTTTTGCCGTGGTTGCCTCCGAGGTCAGGAAGCTTGCCGAACGCAGCCAGGCGGCAGCCGGCGAAATCAGCCAGCTTTCCACCAGCAGTGTCGCCATTGCCGAGCAGGCTGGGGATATGCTGAACAAGATGCTGCCGGATATTCAGAAAACGGCGGAACTGGTTCAGGAAATCAGCGCCTCGAGCAAGGAACAGGATACCGGCGCCGACCAGATCAATAAAGCCATCCAGCAGCTCGACCAGATAATTCAGCAGAACGCCGGGGCCGCCGAAGAAATGGCCTCCACCACCGAAGAGCTGTCCAGCCAGGCCGAACAGCTCAAGTCGACCATCGCCTTCTTTTCCCTCGACAACGCCAGAAATAAACGGACTCAGAGTAGCTCTTATAAACAATCGCGAGGGCAACTCACGATCGGCCATGCAGCGCCAATAAAGGCGACTGCCGCCCATAAACCGGGACCCGCAGTTCAGGCAAAACCTGTAAATCAGTCTAGAAATACAACTGCCATTCATCTTGATATGGGAGGAAAAGGAAAAGCGGATCACCTTGATGAAGAGTTTGAAAAATATTGATCCATACGTACACGGCCTTGACAGCCACCCGGCAAAAGCGGGTCTCAACAACGACATAGCTCGAAACCTTCAGCCACAAGAGGAGAAAACACCCATGAGTGTGGCAGGCATTACTGAAACCGTACAATATCTGACATTCAAACTGGCCGACGAAATATTTGCCTTTGATGTCGCAAAAGTCAGAGAGATTCTCGAAATAACGACGATAACCAAGGTTCCGCAAACCCCGGACTTCATGCGCGGAGTCATCAATCTGCGCGGCAGCGTGGTGCCGGTTATCGACCTGAAGCTCAATTTCTCCATGCCACGGACGGAACAGACCATCAACACCTGTATCATTGTGGTCGAGGTGAACCTGGACGGCGAGATCATAGTCCTTGGGGTCCTTGCCGACTCGGTGCAGGAAGTGGTCGAGATGGAGCCGGATCTGATTGAACCGCCGCCCAAACTCGGCACCAAACTGAACACCGCATTTATAAAAGGCATGGGCAAGGTGGAAAGCAACTTTGTCATGATCCTCGATATCGACAAGGTCTTCTCGGCAGAAGAGCTTACCGATCTGCAAACGACTACGGAACAAGAAGTTTAATTCTTTTCTTTGCTTCATTCCCTTCGGGGGGGTGGTAAAAACACCTCCCCGAAAAACCACCATGCCAGGAGGACCACACAGACCAGGACTTGGCCATTTTAAAACGGGCGACAACTCAGCGACAACACAAGACACAGGAGGACTTCATGAATTGGTTCATTGCTCTGCAAATGAAAAACAAACTGCTTCTCTCTTTTTTCGTGGTGCTTATCTTCACTCTGGCCGCAGGATTTTCCGGATACAGCGGGATGAAAGATATCGACGGAGCCCTGGTTGAAGTTGCCGATGTGCGTCTGCCCAGTATTCTCGGGCTTGCGATTGTCAATGAGGCGCAGACCGCCATCCAGGGCGCTGAGCGAAACATGCTCCTCGGACTGGATTCAAAGGAGCTCGAAGCCCAGCAGGAAAGGCTCAAAGCCGCCTGGGAGCGTGTTGATAAAGGAAGAAAAATCTATGACCCGCTGCCGCAGACAAAAGATGAATCCGAGCTCTTCAATAAATTTGTTCCTGCCTGGGATGGTTGGAAAAAAGAGCACCAAGCGGTTATCGCCCTGATCCAGGAAGGCAGGATAGAGGAGGCCAGGAAACTGTCATTCAACGAAGTTATGGCTTCGTTTCTTGCGTCGGAAGAGCTTCTTGGCAAGATCATTGATATAAACGAAATGATTTCGGTTGAATCCCGCGCTCAAAGTATAAAAGACGTCAAAAAGGCGGAAGTTTCCCTTCTTATTACCATTGGCGTTGCCCTGGCGTGTTCCATCGCAATCTGTCTTTTACTCACCCGGATCGTTCTTCGCCAGCTTGGTGGAGACCCGAAAGTGGTAGGCGAAATAGCCACCATGGTATCCGCCGGCGATCTCTCGAAGGAGGTTGCTCTCGCTTCCGGCGACACCACCAGCGTCATGGCCGCGATGAAAAAAATGGTCGACAATATCCGGGCTCTGGTGACCGACGCCAACATGCTGGCTAAAGCTGCAGTTGACGGGAAGCTGGCAACCAGGGCAGATGCCGGTAAACATCAGGGAGACTTCCAGCAGATCGTCACCGGGGTAAACAATACCCTTGATGCGGTCATCGGACCCCTTAAAGTGGCGGGAGATTACGTCGATCGAATCAGTAAAGGCGATATTCCCCCGGCAATTGCCGCTAATTACAACGGCGATTTCAACGAGATTAAAAACAACCTGAATGTCCTGATCGAGGCGACCAATTCTATCACGTATAATGCCAAGCAGGTAGCACAGGGTAACCTGATGGTGGAACTCAAGAAACGCAGCGACAAGGATGAACTGATGGAGTCGCTCGCCAATATGGTAGACAAGCTGAAAGAAGTAGTCACAGAAGTACAGGTTGCGGCCGACAATGTTGCCTCCGGCGCGCAGGAAATGTCTTCCACCGCCCAACAGATGTCTCAGGGAGCAACCGAGCAGGCGGCCAGCGCCGAAGAGGTTTCTTCGAGCATGGAAGAGATGGCCTCAAATATTCGCCAGAACACCGACAACGCCATGCAGACCGAGAAAATCGCCATTAAAAGTGCGTCCGATGCCAAGGATGGCGGCAAGGCGGTGATCGAAACCGTAGCGGCAATGAAAGAAATAGCCACCAAGATTTCGATCATCGAAGAGATCGCCCGCCAGACCAACCTGCTGGCCTTAAACGCCGCCATTGAAGCCGCTCGGGCCGGAGAACACGGCAAAGGTTTTGCCGTGGTCGCATCCGAGGTCAGAAAACTCGCCGAGCGCAGTCAATCGGCAGCCGGCGAGATCAGCGATCTCTCCACCACCAGCGTCGCGATTGCCGAACAGGCAGGAAATATGCTGGGTACGATGCTGCCGGATATCCAGAAGACAGCGGAACTGGTGCAGGAGATCAATGCCTCAAGCAAAGAGCAGGATTCCGGTGCCGACCAGATTAACAAAGCCATTCAGCAATTGGATCAGATCATTCAACAAAACGCCGGGGCCGCCGAAGAGATGGCCTCGACCACGGAAGAGTTGTCCAGTCAGGCCGAACAGCTGAAGTCGACCATCGCCTTCTTCACCCTCGATAACGGCAAAGGGCGGCCGCGGAGCAATCCTCAACGGCTTCCTCGCAAACACCCCGCCATCGGCCATATGACGTCGTCAAAGGCAGCGGGCGGCAGGCCGACTGAAAAACGGGCCAAACCAATCAGGACTGAAGGAGCTATTCATTTGAATATGGAAGGAAAAGAAAATATGGATCACCTTGACGAAGAGTTTGAAAAATTCTGATATGTCCATGATGAGATGTATCAGTATTGACCAAAGGAGGGAAACCCATGAGTGTGGCGGAAATTACTGAGACCGTACAATATCTGACATTCAAACTGGCCGACGAAATCTTTGCCTTTGACGTCGCAAAAGTCAGAGAAATTCTCGAAATAACCACAATAACCAAGGTCCCGCAAACACCTGACTTCATGCGCGGAGTCATCAACCTGCGCGGCAGCGTGGTACCGGTCATCGACCTGAAGCTGAATTTTTCCATGCCGCGGACCGAACAGACCATCAATACCTGTATCATAGTG
This sequence comes from Desulfobulbaceae bacterium BRH_c16a, assembly GCA_000961725.1. Classification (GTDB taxonomy): domain Bacteria; phylum Desulfobacterota; class Desulfobulbia; order Desulfobulbales; family Desulfocapsaceae; genus Desulforhopalus_A. Next base: position 93,655 of record LADS01000021.1, on the reverse strand, counting down.
GTAGAGGTGAATCTTGATGGCGAGACTATTGTTCTGGGAGTAATTGCCGATTCAGTGCAGGAGGTGGTCGAGATGGAGCCGGATCTTATTGAACCGCCGCCCAAGCTCGGCACTCAGCTGAATACGGCATTTATAAAAGGTATGGGAAAAGTGGAAAAGGACTTTGTCATGATCCTCGACATCGACAAGGTTTTTTCCGCGGAGGAGCTTACCGACCTCCAGGAAAGCGCGGCAACATAGCAGTTGTTCCGATCAAACGATCTCCTTCGATATGCCGGGATCAGAATATGTGCACAATCCGAGGTGGTAAAATCACCTCTTCGAGATATCCTTTTTTCACCAGTGCTTAAGGAGAACCACCTGCCATAAGAAATCCAGGCGGCAAGAAACAGAGGTCTCAAAAACGACAGAACGGCAACATCATCCCGAAGTCCATTTGATTTGGTCATTCGATCAGTCTTTCCTGACATGGTTACCTGTGAAAGACGCATCAAAAAGGAGGAAGTTATGCATTGGTTCGTAAGTTTGAAAATGAAGAACAAACTTTATTTGTCGTTTTCGATTGTGCTCGTCTTTACCCTTGCGGCAGGAGTAGCAGGGTTTAGAGGGATGCAAAACCTCGGAGGTCATCTCGATGAAGTCTCGAAAACACTTCTGCCCAGCATTACCTCACTTGCCATGATCAATGACGGCCGCTCCATGATTTTAGGATTTGAGAGGACCTTGCTGCATCAACTCGATTCAGAAGATCAAATAGCCCTTCGAGAAAACATTACAGAAGCATGGGCACAGGCGGAAAACGGCAGGAAGCTTTACGACGCTTTGGATAAATCAAAAGAGGAGCAGGATGAATACATCAAGTTTCAACAAGCCTGGGAGATCTGGAAGAAAGATCATCTGGCGGTCATGGCCTTGATCGATGCCGACAATTATTCGGAAGCAAAAGAATATTCCCTAACTGCCGCCGGCGCAAGCACCGGCAATGTCGAAGACATTCTTGAGAAGATGATTGATTATAACGACGAAGAATCAAAAGCCGCGCAAATCCAAAGCGAGACCGATACCAAACAGGCGAAATCGGTTCTTCTCGCCACGATCGTCACGGCCTTATTGAGTTCAATCGGAATTTGCCTTCTCCTGACCCGGATCGTTCTTCGTCAACTGGGCGGTGACCCGAAAGATGTGGGCGAGATCGCCAATCTTGTTTCCGCCGGAGATCTGTCCAGGGAAATCGTCCTTATTTCAAACGATTCAACGAGTGTCATGGCGGCGATGAAGAGAATGGTCGACACTATCCGAACCATGGTCGCCGATGCCGACAAGCTTGGCACCGCCACCATGGAAGGGCGACTGCTTACCCGCGCCGACGCCACAAAGCACCAGGGGGAGTTCAACAAGCTCATCAAAGGGGTTAACACCATCGTCGATCGTCTGGTCGGCTTACTGGACTCAATCCCGGCACCGTCGATGCTCGTTGATCGGGAATTCAACATCCTCTATATGAATAAGGCAGGGGCTGAAGCCGGCAACAGAACTCCGCAGCAAGTCGTCGGCACCAAATGTTACGATCACTTCAGAACCTCGGACTGTAAAACCGAAAAATGCGCCTGCGGCCGCACTATGTCGTCGAATCAGATCGCAAGCAGCGAAACGGACGCCCATCCCGGCACTTTGAACCTCGATATAAGTTACTTCGGCACCCCGGTAAGAAACGATAGCGGCGGCGTCATCGGCGCCTTTGAGGTCGTAACCGATATGACGGCTGTAAAAAAAGCAGCTCGAGTGGCGGAAAAACAGGCCGGTTATCAAAACGAAGAAGTCAAAAAGCTGCTTGCAAACCTGCAGAAGTTTGCCACCGGCGATCTGGAGTTCGACATCGCTGTTGCACCCTCAGATACAGATACAGCGGATATTGCAAGCAACTTCAAACTAATCGGCGACACCCTCACACGCAATGTCAATGCTCTGAAAGAGATCACCGCCAATGCGAAAAAGGTGGCTCAGGGAAACCTGATGGTCGAACTCAAGAAACGAAGCGACAAAGATGAACTGATGGCATCTCTGGCCAGTATGGTCGAAAAGCTGAAAGAAGTTGTCTCCGAAGTGCAGAATGCCGCCGACAATGTCGCAACAGGTGCCCAGGAGATGTCCTCCACCGCCCAGCAGATGTCCCAGGGTGCGACCGAACAGGCGGCCAGTGCCGAGGAAATCTCCTCGAGCATGGAGGAGATGGCCTCTAACATCCGTCAGAACACCGACAATGCGATGCAGACTGAAAAGATTGCGGTGAAGAGTTCATCCGATGCGAAAGACGGTGGCAAGGCCGTGCTTGAAACCGTGTCGGCGATGAAGCAGATCGCTACTAAAATCAGTATCATCGAGGAAATCGCCCGACAGACCAACTTATTGGCCCTGAACGCAGCTATCGAGGCAGCACGGGCCGGCGAACACGGCAAGGGTTTTGCCGTAGTCGCCTCCGAAGTCAGAAAACTCGCCGAACGCAGCCAGGCGGCAGCCGGCGAAATCAGCCAGCTCTCTACCAGCAGTGTCGCCATTGCCGAACAGGCCGGCGACATGCTCGGCAAAATGCTCCCCGACATCCAGAAAACGGCCGAACTGGTCCAGGAAATCAGTGCATCAAGCAAAGAACAGGATTCCGGGGCCGACCAGATCAACAAAGCAATCCAGCAACTGGATCAGATCATTCAACAAAATGCCGGAGCAGCCGAGGAAATGGCCTCGACCACGGAAGAGCTTTCCAGCCAGGCCGAGCAGCTTAAGTCGACCATTGCTTTCTTTTTGCTGGAAGAAAGCAGCTATAAACGATCCGAACTCTCGCATCGCCGACCGAACGCTCATCCGGCGACCGGTTACACCACTCCCCGCCACCTCGCCGAAACGACAAAAAGGGTCGGCAAAGGTGCAAATGGCTCAATGATAAAGGATCGAAACCAACCTTTTCCTCAGGGAAATAAAACGCGCGAAAGCGCCTCGATCCTTCTCGACATGGGGCTAAAAGTCAAGGAGGATCAACTCGATGCGGAATTCGAAAAATTCTGATTAATCTTCGAGCCCGAACCTTCAGCTGAAACAGGAGGAACTCGAACAACCTTTGTCATGATCCTCGGCAGCGACAAAATATTTTCGAAAAAGAGTGACTCACAGATCATGCAACATGGCACAGGGCAATAAAAAACAACATTCAGTCGTTCGGCATCTCTTCAGGCACATTCCCTGCCGAAAGCCGCAGCGAAACAGGAGGTAATAATACCTCCTGTTTCGCTGGCCTCTCTTCATGCTACACCGTAGCAGTCACCCTTCTCGCCGTCCCCTCTCATCTCTTCATTTCATAGAAGCCTGAAAAAGTGGCACAAACTGATTTCAGTTTATTCCGGTATGCTTTTCGCATAAACGTTGAGACTGCTGAACAGAGCCCAATTACAACAACTTTCCGGAAATCTTCAACACCAGGGAGGAACTGAAACAGGAAAACAAAAACGACAGGCATGCACATTTCATAAGAAACTACTGCTATTAAAGGGAAGTCTTCAATAGCGTTATTAAAAAATTAACCACCGGAAAAGAACACCATAATGAACTGGTTTATTAATCTGCAATTGAAAAACAAGCTGTTTCTCTCATTTTTTATAGTGCTCATGTTCACTTTGGCTGCGGGATTTGCCGGATACAAAGGGATGAAAGAAATTGACGCAGCCTTGATGGAAGTCGCCGATGTACGTCTTCCCAGTATTCTTGGCCTGGAATATGTCAATGAGGCGCAAACAGCTATCCAGGGAGCTGAACGGACCATGCTCTTCAACCTTGAGCCAAAAGAGCTCAAAAGGCAGGAGGAGAGGCTCAAACACGCCTGGGAGCGTGTTGAGAAAGGGCGAAAAATCTACGATCCCTTACCGCAAACAAAAGAAGAAGCCGAAGTTTTTGGCCAATTTGTTCCGGCTTGGGATAATTGGAAACAAGATCATCAGAAAGTCATTGCCCTGATTCAAGAAGGCAGGTTCGAGGAGGCAAAAGAGCTTTCATTTTCAGAAGTGCACGCCTCCTTTGCTACGGCTGAAGAATCTCTCGGCAAGATTATTGAAATCAATCTTACAATTGCAGAAGAATCGCGCACCCAGAGTCTGCTGGATGCAAAAGAAGCCGAAATCACCTTGATTACTACGATCTGCATCGCCCTGGCGTGTTCGATCGGAATCTGTCTTTTTCTCAGCAGGATAGTACTCCGGCAGCTTGGTGGCGACCCGAAGACCGTCGGCGAAATCGCGAGTCTGGTTGCCGTAGGCGACCTTTCCAGAGAAATCGCTCTGGCCGCCGGAGACAGCACCAGTGTCATGGCGGCGATGAAAAAAATGGTTGATACGGTCCGGGCGTTGATTACCGATGTCGACATGCTGGTCGCTGCGGCAATTGACGGCAAGCTGGCTACTCGGGCGGATGCCGCTCAACACCGGGGTGACTTCCAGAAGATCGTCACAGGGATGAACAGCACTCTGGATGCGGTGATCGGACCGCTCAATGTGGCCGGAGATTACGTCGATCAAATAAGCAAAGGAACCATTCCACCGTTAATAACCGCGAACTATAACGGTGACTTCAACGAGATCAAAAACAACCTCAACAACCTGGTCAAGATGATGAATGACCTGTTGGCCCAGACCGATATCCTGATCCGCGCCGCCGCCGACGGGGAACTCGACAAACGAGCCGACGCCACTCTCTTTGTCGGGGGCTGGAACAAACTGGTCTCAGGAGTCAACGACACCGTCACCAATATTGTCGGCCCGCTGATGATGACCGCCGATTATGTCGACAAGGTATCCAAGGGTATTATCCCGCCTGACATCACCGAGAGCTACAAAGGCCAATATAATATCATCAAAGGCAATCTCAATAATATGGTCAAGATGATGAATGATCTGTTGGCCCAGACAGACATGCTCATCCGTGCCGCCGCCGACGGAGAACTCGACAAACGAGCCGACGCCACTCTCTTTGTCGGAGGCTGGAACAAACTGGTCTCAGGCATCAACGACACCGTCTCCAATATTGTGGGCCCATTGATGGTGACAGCCGATTACGTCGACAAGGTATCCAAAGGTATTATTCCGCCGGGTATTACCGAGAGCTACAAAGGGCAGTACAATATCATAAAAGACAACATCAACAGCATGGTGGAAAAACTGGGCGAGGTGGTCACCGAGGTTCAGGTGGCTGCCGACAATGTTGCCGGCGGTGCCCAGGAGATGTCCACCACTGCCCAGCAGATGTCACAAGGGGCGACCGAACAGGCAGCCAGCGCCGAAGAGGTCTCATCAAGCATGGAAGAGATGGCCTCGAACATTCGTCAGAATACCGACAATGCGATGCAGACTGAAAAAATTGCCGTGAAGAGTGCGTCCGACGCCAAGGAAGGCGGCAAGGCGGTCAGGGAAACCGTATCGGCGATGAAACAAATCGCCACCAAGATCAGCATAATCGAGGAAATTGCTCGTCAGACCAACCTTCTCGCCCTCAATGCGGCGATCGAGGCCGCCCGTGCCGGAGAACACGGCAAGGGTTTTGCGGTGGTCGCCTCTGAAGTTCGCAAACTCGCCGAACGCAGCCAGTCGGCGGCCGGCGAGATCAGCCAGCTCTCCACCAGCAGCGTGGCCGTGGCAGAGCAGGCCGGCGAAATGCTGAACAAGATGTTGCCGGATATACAGAAAACCGCTGAGCTGGTGCAGGAAGTGAGTGCTTCCAGCAAGGAACAGGACACCGGTGCCGACCAGATCAACAAGGCGATCCAGCAACTCGATCAGATCATTCAGCAGAACGCCGGAGCCGCGGAAGAGATGGCCTCGACCACGGAAGAACTGTCAAGCCAGGCCGAACAACTCAAGTCAACCATCGCCTTCTTCTCTTTGGAAACCGGCAAACAGCGACGGGCACAAAGCAGCCCGCGGCATCTGGCCAACAAAAAGACGGCGATAAGTCCAGCGATATCTTCCAAGCCGAACCTCATTCTTCAAGCCGGAGTGGCCAAGAAGAGTCAGCCGGCTCTGCCCGCGGCAACCGAAAAAGCGATCCATCTGAACATGGGAGAAAATGGTTATTCAGATCGCCTCGATGAAGCCTTTGAAAAATACTGATTCATACGGGTGGCAAAACTACCACCCGGCAGGTTATCTCTTGATGAGACTGCTCTTCCTGCAATCTCATCAAGCTCAGCCTGAACATAAGGACCCGCTTTCGGGCGGGTTCCGGCAGATCGTGTCCTCATTCCTTGAAGGGAGATAAAACAATGCGAATCGGCAATATCAAGATCGGCACAAGACTTTTACTCGGAATCACCTGTATCATCGTACTCTTCAGTGGGGTAGTGCTGATGCAGATCCTGAAAATGAATACCCTGGGTGTATTACAGGACGCCGGCGCCAAACGCGGCCAGGATGTCATAGCAATCATGGATATTGACAAGAGTCTCGGCAACTTTGCGATGCTTCTAACCGATGCGGTTATCGACCTTGATTTCCTGGAATTTGAACGTCAGCTGCCTAAAGAGCAGGAAATTATCCGGAAAAACGTCGAGATCGTACATACTCTGGTGGATACCCCCGAAGAGACAAAACTGGCCGAACAATTAAACAACCACGTTCAGGATCTCTTTACCTTTATCGAGAAGGAGTTGATCCCTGCGCTCGGGCGAGCGGATGCGAACGAACTGAAGAAAATCAATGAACAGATCGACGAAAGGGCCGAAGAAGCTATGCAACCTCTCAGACTCATCGTCGACTCGTTGAAGAATGAAATGGTTGAGGCCGATGAAGAATTTGATGGTATTAGAAAAAATGCCATTACCCTCGCCCTCGCAATAGCCGGGATCGCGCTGGTGATGGGATTTGGTTTCGCCTGGTTGTTATCCCGGAGCATCAGACGTCCGATTGAAAAAGCGCTGGAAGTGGCCAACACCCTGGCGAGCGGCGACCTGACCTTGACGTTTGCCAACCACACCAGGGATGAACTGGGACAGCTCCTCGACGCCATGCAGACGATGGTGGAGAAGTTAAAAGAAGTGGTTGGCGATGTAGTGACCGCCGCCGAAAATGTCGCCTCAGGGTCGCAGGAAATGTCCTCCACCGCCCAGCAGATGTCCCAGGGAGCTACCGAACAGGCGGCCAGCGCCGAGGAAATCTCGGCCAGCATGGAGGAGATGGCTTCGAACATCCGCCAGAATACCGACAATGCCCTGCAGACTGAAAAGATCGCCGTAAAAAGTGCAGCCGACGCTCAAGATGGCGGCAAGGCTGTGACCGAAACCGTTTCGGCGATGAAACAGATCGCCACCAAGATTTCGATTATCGAGGAGATCGCCCGCCAGACCAACCTCCTCGCCTTAAACGCAGCGATTGAGGCGGCACGAGCCGGAGAACACGGCAAGGGCTTTGCAGTAGTTGCCTCAGAGGTCAGGAAGCTTGCCGAACGAAGCCAGGCGGCAGCGGGCGAGATCAGCCAGCTGTCGACTACCAGCGTCGCGATTGCCGAGAAAGCCGGAGATATGCTGGGTAAAATGCTGCCCGACATCCGGAAGACCGCAGAACTCGTGCAGGAGATCAGCGCCTCGAGCAAAGAGCAGGACACCGGTGCCGACCAGATCAACAGGGCGATTCAGCAACTCGATCAGGTTATTCAGCAAAACGCGGCGGCGGCCGAAGAGATGGCCTCGACCACGGAGGAACTCTCCAGTCAGGCCGAGCAGCTCAAATCGACCATCTCCTTCTTCCGCCTGGACACCGGCAACAATAGACATCTGCGCGGTACTTCTCAGAGGATGCCTTTAAGAAAAGTCGCCATTCCCCATAATCCTTCACCACCACAAAGGATTATCGATAAACATGGCGGAGCGGCAAAGGCCGCGCCTGGAAAAATGACGGAAAAAAAAGGGGCGATAAATCTTGACCTTGGTGGAAAGGCGGGCGCGGATCATCTCGATGATGATTTTGAAAAATACTGATCCACCCACCCTCCAGGAGGTAAATTTACCTCCTGGAGGGTGGCCGCCTCTTGCCTTCCCCAACCTTCTCTCCATCTTCTCCTCGGATTACTTCGCAATTCTTCACTCACAAACTGATAATATTAAATATTTTGCGAATTATCGATTCATGGCATGTTTTTCGCTAACACCCCACACGGGGGTATAAGTGCCTTTCGCAGATTATTTTCTATAAACTGTAAGGCACTAAAACACTTTCAATCCACAAGACCGGATTCCAGCCCCCGGACATCGTTTCTTTGAACAGGTACACAATGAGCAAAAGCATGATTCTCAATTCAACTGCAAAAATGAAGAAGGAGGAATTCCAACGGTTCAGCTCTCTTATCTATGACCAAGTTGGAATTCAGTTGCCGCCTACCAAAAAAACCATGCTTGAGTCGCGCCTGCAAAAACGCCTAAAACTTCTCGGCATGCCATCCTTTGCAGAGTATGGAAATTTCGTCTTCAGTCCCGAGGGGCAGGAGACGGAACTCGTCCACCTGATCGATGTGGTTACGACCAATAAAACCGATTTTTTCCGCGAACCCGGTCATTTCAATTTTCTCACGCAAAGAGCGCTGCCGGCGATAATGAAGCAACGTGATGTCACCCATTCTCATCCGGTGCGGATCTGGAGTGCCGGATGCTCAAGCGGTGAAGAACCCTATACTCTCGCCATGGTCTTAGCCGAATTTGGGGCCGAACACCGCGATCTCCGTTTTACCATCCTCGCCTCCGACATCAGCACCAGAATTCTCGCGACCGCAAAAAAAGCGATATACCCGGAAGAACGGACCGAGGAAATCGCCATGAACATCAAGAAAAAGTACCTTCTGCGCAGCAAGGACAGAAATTGCTCCCTTGTTCGTATCTGCCCGGAAATCCGCGCAAAGGTTGCGTTCCGGCGGATCAATTTCATGGATGCCGATTTCGGGGTGCGGGACAAAATGGATATTATCTTCTGTCGCAATGTAGTAATCTATTTCGACAAGCCGACTCAACAGAACCTGATGCAGAAATTCCATCGGCAGCTGCGGCCGGGAGGCTATCTTTTCCTCGGGCATTCCGAGACGTTGAATGGTATCGATGTCGATTTCAAGTCGGTTGGATCCACTGTCTATATGAAAACATGAAAAGCATTATCGCCACACACAGCGTCAATGTCTACCTCAAGCCGGGAGAGGTGATAGTCTCCCGCAATCCCATCCTGGTCAGCACCATCCTGGGGTCGTGTGTGGCGATCACCATGTATTCGCCGAGCAAGAATGTCGGCGCAATCTGTCATGCCGTATTCCCGAACAATCTCAATAAGGAGGCAAGTCTTCAGTATGTCGATACGGCCATTCGCCACATTTATAGAAAGATGACCGAATACGGAGGAATAGCAGGCATGGCAGTGAAACTTTTTGGCGGAGCCCGGGTTTTAAACAGTGACTATTCGGACAACCGAAAATCAATTGGCGAGTTAAACGTCTTACAGGCTAAAAACACACTCCTGCACCTCGATCTGCAGATTGCCAGGGAAGATGTCGGCGGATCTCGCGGGCGAAAGCTGCTGTTTTCTATTAAGACCGGTGATGTGCATCTCCGAAGGCTGAGTCTCACAGGCAATGTTTTCTGCGCGGGAGAATAGAATGCGTAAAATCAAGGTCTTGATTATCGATGATTCGGCGCTGGTTCGGCAGACTCTCTGTGAAATGCTCGATTCGGACCCCGAGATCGAGGTCGTCGGCACTGCGGCGGACCCGTTTATCGCGGCGGAACGCTTGAAAACAGTGGTTCCCGATGTCATTACCCTGGATATTGAAATGCCCCGCATGGATGGGCTGACCTTTCTGAAGAAACTGATGAGCCAGCACCCCCTCCCGGTGGTGATGTGTTCCAGCCTCGCCGGCAGCGGCAGCGAGTCGGCCCTCAAGGCCCTGGAATACGGAGCCGTGGATATTATCACCAAACCTCGAATGGGGACCAAGCAATTTCTCGAAGAATCGCGGGTGACGATCTGCGATACCATCAAGGCTGCAGCCGCGTCGAAGCCAGGCAGAAGACGACAGTCTTCTCCAACCACCCTGAAAGAAATCTCTCCCAAATATTCCGCCGATGTTATCATCGACAAGCCGAACTCCAAGGCGATGATCCAGACAACCGAGAAAGTGGTCGTGGTCGGCGCCTCGACCGGCGGCACCGAAGCTCTCAGAATCTTTCTCGAGATGATGCCGGCAGATGCCCCCGGCATCGTGATCGTCCAGCATATGCCCGAACATTTTACCGCCGCCTTCGCCAGACGCCTCGACACCCTCTGCCGGGTAACCGTCAAGGAAGCCCAGGATAACGATACCGTTGTCCGGGGCCGGGCCTTGATCGCCCCCGGCAATCATCACACTCTGCTTAAACGCAGCGGCGCCAGATATTATGTAGAGATCAAAGACGGGCCTCTGGTAACACGCCATCGCCCTTCGGTAGACGTTCTTTTTCGTTCGGCTGCACGTTATGCTGGCAAGAACCTGGTAGGTGTGATAATGACCGGTATGGGAGACGACGGAGCCCGCAGCATGAAAGAGATGTTTGATGCCGGAGCTATGACCATCGCCCAGGATGAAACCACCTGTGTGGTGTTCGGCATGCCTGCCGAAGCGATAAAACATGGCGGTGTTCACAAAATTATGCCGCTGCAGAATATTGCCGCAGAAGTATTGAGATTGTGTGGATAGATGGAACAACTGATCTCCGAGACAAAACTCTTCCAGTCGTGCGAAGTCCTCTTCGGCACTGAGCTGAATGTTTCCGGTGAATTCCTGGACTACCTGCAAGCAGGCGGTATTAAAAGCGCCTATCGCAAAAGGGTGATGGAAACTCATCCCGACCGGCTGATCGGACTCGATCTGTCGCTGCACAAGCAAAGTGTTGCGCGTTTCCATGCAGTTCAGGAGGCTTACGAGACCCTGCTCACATTCTTGAAGACTAAAAAAACCGGTCCGACGATCGTCACCCCCCAGTATAAAAGAAATGCTGCCGCAACAGTCCGGCCAAACCCAGCCCCCCCTCACCGTTCTGCAGGAAACGGTGGCCGGCAACAAGCCTCCCACCATCGCCGAACCATTGAACCGATTATCCTCCCTGGCGAAACACGCAGAGGCCCTGTTCATGCCAACACCGAAAACCTTTACGAAGGTCCGCTTCCCCAGAGGCAGTTGCTCTTTGGTCATTTCCTCTATTATTCGGGTCTGACCAACTGGCGGACGATCTCCCGGATTCTCACCTGGCAGAGAACCGGAAGACCTCGCCTCGGCGAATTGGGCAGACGCTTCGGAATGTGCCGCCAGGAGGACATCACCACCATTCTGCATGCGAGAAAACCCTTCGGACAATTCGGGGAAACCGCTCAACTTCTGGGCATACTTACGGAGCAGCAGGTAAGGGTACTGATGTTCCATCAGCAGCGCCTGCAGAAAAAATTCGGCACCATCCTGTTGGAAAATAGCCTTGTCAGCCAACCGGAGTTACAGGAATTACTTGATCAATTCCAGCACCACAATGCGACCCTCCACGGTAAAGTGAGATGAACAACCTAAAGGAAACGACAGTGAAGAACATCCTGATCATCGAAGACAATGAAAATATGCTGCGGATGATGAGCGACCTTTTAGGTCGGGCGGGATATTCCATTCTCACTGCCACCGATGGTGTGCAGGGCCTGAAAAAATTCAAAACACATACCCCCGACCTGGTCATAACCGATATCATCATGCCGGACAAGGAAGGCCTCGAAGTTATCATGGAGCTGAACAAACAACAGCCCCGCCCCAAGGTCATTGCTGTTTCGGGCGGAGGAATTCTGGAGCCGCAAACCTACCTTTCTCTCGCCAAAAAGCTCGGGGCCGACAATACCTTGGCCAAGCCTTTTCGACCGGCTGAACTTCTCTCTCTGGTAAAACAGTTGCTCGCCTGAAACACCCTTTCACATTACCTTCTTGCGCCTTTTGCTTGAGAATTCAACTCAATACCGACCCGAGACAACTTCGGATTAATGTATTCAGACAAAATCCGTTTTGCATATTTGATTAGGCGCAGACGATGTGATACCCTTTCAGAAAACCTTAAACTTGCAGAACTCTTATGGACGTCAACGACGCAAAGCTTTCCCCGCAACATCTCCAGAGCCTGTTGCTGCAGTTCAAATACCATTCTGCCATCAGACGCGTGGCGAAAGGGGTGGCCCATAGTTACAACAATATCCTCACCGGGCTCGGCGGGCAAACGGCAATACTGCGGCAGGAAAGCGCGTTACCCTGCGATCTGGACTGCAACCGGGGAGAACTGATCGACGACCTGCTGCAGCGCGGCATCGATCAAACGGCAGTTCTCTATGACTTTGCCCGGGATATGGATACCGACAACCGCAGCCATTCTCCCCTGCTTCTCGCGACCAAAACGCTGGAACTGCTCAACTCCATCTCCCGGGTGCATAGGTTCGTGCTGAAATCGGAATTGCGGCAGGAAAAACTCGTCTGCAACTTTCGCGATTTGGTCCTGATCCTGTTTTATCTAGGGGAAAACTGTGTCGATGCAACCCCGGAAGGGGGAAAGATCATCCTTGAAATCGTCCGCATGCAGGATTCGGAATCAACCGGGCCGCAGTTCGCATTTGGCTTCCGCGATCACGGGCCAGGGTTCGCCGAGAGCATACTCTCCTCCCTCCATGTTCCCTTTGCCACCACCAGATGCGATTCCCCTCATCGGGGGCTTGGCCTGTATGCCGCCGATGTCCTCGCCCGAAGATACCATGGCCGGCTCATCATCGCCGGTCGCGACCGTGAAGAAACCATAGTCAGCGCGGTTTTCCCGGTGAACACGGAAGAAGCTGTTGAACCGATACATACCGAGCAACCGTGCGCCGACAAACACAATGGAAATGGACCGGAAAAACAGTGTTTTCTGGTAGTCGAGGACGATGAGGCAATGCGGACACTCCTCCTGCACCGGCTGCAGCGTCGCGGCCATATGGTATTTTGTGTCAATACCTGCGCCGAGGCACTGGAGGAATATGAGCCTCTGCATGATATAATTACCACAGTACTGATGGATGTAGGCCTGAGAGACAGCAGCGGCTATGAATGCCAACGGAAGATTCTGAAAATCAACCCGCAGGCCCGGATTATCTTCATGTCCGGCCAGCTCGAGAAGGCACCCCCGGGAATTGCCGGCAAGACGGCATTTCTCCAGAAACCTTTCACTCTCAATCAGCTGGAAGAAGCGATACGGGATATCCATGTATAAAGCACGAGCGGTAAAAAATGCACAGGTTCTGGTTGTTGACGATGAACCGAGTATTGTCGACTTCATTGAGTCGACCCTCAGTAAAAACGGCTATGCCGTCGAGGCCTGCACCAACCCTCTTGAAGCCTTGAAAAACATCAAAGGAAAAGTATTCGACCTGGCCTTGGTCGATATCAATATGCCGGAAATGACCGGCATCGAATTCTCCAGAAAATTGCTGGAGACCTCGCTCTCCACCGAAATCGTGATCATTACCGGCGTCCCGGATGAACAGAATCTCGATCCATGCCTGAGAATGGGACTTACCCATTTTCTCTTTAAACCGTTCAACGAGTCGCAACTGGTGTATACGGTGTATGCCGCCCTTCACTTCAAACGGCTGCGCAATGCCTTTATTGCCTCCACCCCGGATGAAAGAAAAGGCAGCGGGTATATCGGTGTCTCCATGTCCACCAGGGATGTCCGTGAAGAGATCGCCTCGCTTGCAAATCTGGACATCCCGGTGCTGATCCTCGGCAAATCAGGTACCGGCAAAGAGATCATCGCCAGGGACATTCACCGCAACAGCAACCGCGGCCGTGGCGTATTTATGCCGATCAACTGTGCGGTCCTGGGAAGTCTCGCGGAAACGGAACTCTTCGGCCATGTCAGCGGGGCTTTTACCGGAGCAAGCAAAACCACCAAAGGCTACATCGGCTCGGCCGACGGCGGCACCTTGTTTTTTGATGAAGTCGGCGAATTGCCGATCGACGTCCAGGCCAAACTTCTGCGTTTTCTCGATGACGGAGAATACTCCAAAGTAGGGGAAGCGAAGCTCCAGAAGGCCGATGTCCGGGTTCTAGCCGCAACTAACCGCAATCTGGAAGAAATGTGTAAAAATGGCACCTTCCGGGAGGATCTCTATTACCGCCTGTCAGCCTCAATCGTTCGCACCTCACCGCTTGAAGAGAGAAAAGCCGATATCCTGCCGCTGATTTGGCATTTTCTCGACCTCTTCGGAACTGCCAAGAATATCACCTATGAAATTTCCGCCGACGCCGCCTCGCTGTTGATCGCCAAGGAGTGGCCAGGCAATGTGCGTCAGCTCAAGCAGACCCTCTATAAAATATCACAGATGGCCAGCAGCCGAAAAATCTCCCTGGCAGACGTCCGCCGGGTAGTGGGCGACCAGGAGCAGCAAACTCTTGCTACCTATAAGCAGGCCAAGGAGCAGGCCATGGAGGGTTTCGACCGGGACTACCTGTTAAAGACCTTGAGCCTCTCCCAAGGCAGCCTCCAGCATGCCCTGAAACTCTCGGGCATGCATAAAAAGAATTTCTATACGAAAATCAAAGAGCTGGGGCTGGCGATGAAAGATTTTTCGGTAATGCAGAATCGCGAGTAGCAATTCCCTCCCACCATATTTCCAAAGCACACGACTCAAGTGCTTGTGTAACGGATGGACCAGGAGGTAATCCTGCCTCCTCTGTCGCAATCCAGCCGGTTTCATTCTGCCTCACGCAACTCACCTGCACACCGCCACATAATATAATTGTATGGTTACAAACTGTTAGCGACTACTCGAGCTTTATCTCCCCTAAGGAACATTTTTTGCTAAAAATAGAACAAACACGCTCTCGCAAATATCCCATCAGGCGGATGATCTTTACAGGATATGTATGCTGAATGTATTGCTGATATACGATGACCGGAGCGCCACCCTCACAGCTCGTCAGGTACTGGCAAAAATGAATATTGCTCCTGTTGATCTGGTCCTCGAAGAATTCCATCCGGAATTTCTCTTCTCCGAAGTGTTTGACTTGGCTATTTTCGAACTTTTCGGTGAAAACAGGTCATGCATCGTGATCTTAAAACAGTTGGAAACATGGGCGATGACGTCCGGCATGGAAGTTCCCCCGGTCATAGTCCTGACGGAGGATGATACCGGCCGTATCGAACGGGATCTTCGTACGGCCAAAGTGAGTTTCTTTTTTGTCAAACCGGTGGCTGAGAGTGATCTGGTTGCCGCAATCAAGCAATCCCTCCTGCTGCCCAAAAACTTTTGAATCGCTTGAAACTCTCGCCCATGGATGGTAAATTTGCCTCCCCGGCGGAATTATTCCTTGATACCTCTATTTCATACATCTTGCCTGGAATAAAGATCGCCCAGTACTGGTATTTCGGCAGTGACAAACAGCGATTCCCGGATCGGGGAGGTACCTTTACCTCCTGACCATACGTTCATGCGTTACCCTCAAACGGCGTGAATCAGGCTTAAAGCTATTTCTTGATCCCGCCGATGACGGAAGAATCGTTGGGAGTGCGAAATTCATGGTGGACAATATCGGTGATCCCAGCCTGCTCGAGCATCGCGAAAATCTCGGCCCGGGAATACGACCTTCCATCTTCCGTGCCCAGCAGCATGTTGAGGGCAAAAAGCGCCGGAAATTCCGGTCCGTCCTTGGAGTCGTTCAGAATGAAATCATGGATCAGGATCATCCCGCCCGGCTCTAAAGCGGCTGCTGTCTTTTCAAGACATTCCCGGCACTGTTCCGGAGAGTTGCTGTGCAGAATATGGGAGAGCCAGGCGACATCGTAAGGGCCTCCGCCGATGGGATCGATGTTGAAATCGCCGCCGATGAAATCGATGCGCCCGGTCAGGCCAAAACGGGCCACCGTTTTTCGGGCAAAAGGTTCGGTGGTCGGACGATCGAGGATAATTGCCGAAAGGTCCGGATTGGCCTTACAGAAATGGATGGCATAGGTGCCGGGGCCTCCGCCCAGATCGAGCAATCTCCTGCGACCGGCCAGATCGAAAGCGGCCGCCATGTGGGGGGCCACGCCCATGGCCAGGTTGAACATCCCCAGGAGAAAACTCTCCCGTTCATTTTCCGCACCGTAGGAACGCCTGGCGACTTTTTCACCGCGTATCACAGCCTGATCGAGCTGAGCCCAGCCATCGAGGATGTGGTGGTGATGAAGGATGATGTGACCCATATATCCGGGGCTGCCGGCGACCAGAAACTGCATGGCAAAAGGCGAATTTTCATAACGGTCATCGGTTTTTACCAGCAGTCCCATGGCAGCCAGGGCATCGAGAAGCAAGCCGGTGGCCCGGACATCGCTGCCGACCGATTCCGCTACCCGGGCGGCGTCGCCCGGACCGGCCCCGAGCTCGGTGAAAATCTTCAACCGCACTGCGGCCTGCAAAGTACAGCCGCGCCAGTATCCACTTGAGACACTGAGCATCGTCCCGACATTCCAATCCTTGATCATACTCCCTCCGTCATTGAGGTTTTCGTTCCGCATCCCCACCGAGTTCAAAGTGCAGGGTCTCGGGAAATTCGAAAACCGCACCGTTTTCCTGGGGAGCGAATTCTCGAAGCACCGTCCGGCCCTGCGTATATCCTTCCTTTACCGCGACAAAGTCAAAGGTCCTGGGATTGCCGATCCGCTCCCTGATTGTTGCGGTAAAGGGTGTCTCGCCAATAACCTCACCGTTCAGGGCGACCACGGCACCACTGGGGGCAGAGGTTATGGCGATGAGATATTTTTCACGCTCCTTCAGGATGAAATGGAGTTTCTCCGGAATGATATCACTCACCTTCTCATGATAGAGCTGTTCTTTGAAAGCTTTTCTTACCGGTTTATACTCCTCCTTCAGCACCTTGAAGGTGTAGATATTATAGTCGCCCTTGCGCTGCTCGATAGAGGTGTCGAAAGGCGTCTCTCCGATAACTTTGTCGTTCAGGAAAACAACGGCCCCCGAAGGATCGGAACTGATATGCACCAGGTGAGGTTTCTGCCCGCAACCGAAAGAAATCGACAACATCGCAATAAGCGCCGCAACTCTACAGTACCTTCTTGATTTTTCCGGGGTCATACCTTCACGTTCCATATTTTTCCTATTCACAGACGCCCTCCAAGGTTGGTCGGACAATATTTTCCTTGCCTTTCGTATGAAATAGAAGCAATGTAGCCGCTGATATTTTACCTCATTGTAGCAATGTTCCATGTAAAAATCACGTTTTCATCCGGAAGCACCATGCATTCACCCAACACCGTCAGCAATCAGGAACTGAAAAGGGTCATCGCCGACTTTCTCGACCAGGGACATGTCGAGAATATTGTCGCCATGTTCCGTCATGAACCAAGATATTACGCCTGGACCGGCGATATTCTTCGGGACGAACGCTTCAGTGTCCGCCTTGGCGTCTCCGTCCTCTTTGAAGAACTGCGGGAAACGCAGCCGGACAAAATCGAACTGGCCATCCCCTCGCTGGTGCAGCTGCTCAGTGCGAAAGAGCCGCTGCTGCGCGGCGAGGCGGTCTCCATCCTGGGCATAATCGGCAGCGACAAGGCTCTGGCCCACATACGCAGCCGGCACGACGACCCCAGCCCCCGGGTCCGGGAAGTGGTCGAACTCGTTCTGCAGGACAGGAAGTGAGCGAAAACCAGGACAACAAGAGGTATGCTTTACACACTCGCTGGTGGGTGAGTGTCCTGCTGGCGATTGTATGTTACTCCACTCTGAAGTATCTTGTCCCGGAACTCCATTCGGCCAACCCCACCCTGGGAAAGCTGATCGAAGCAGCACCGTACTTTGCACCTATAGTCACCATTCCCTTACTGCTGCTGGCAGCCAAACAGCTCTACGATACGGATCGACCGAACAACAAGGACGGCGAAAAAGAAGACGCGGAGAACGGCCGGCAAGACTGATTTTTACCAGAACTGAACCGGTATTACAGGGACCTCTTTCATTTTTATGGAAAATTCGCTACAATTGCCGGACACAGACCGTCACTCTCAACCCATCTCCAGCGGACCGACAGATGCTTGATGCAACCGATAAAAAAATTCTAACCATCCTTCAGCAGGATGGCAGGATTACCAACGCCAGACTGGCCCAGGAGGTCGGACTGTCTCCACCTGCGGTGCTCGAGCGGGTCCGACGGCTGGAAGCATCCGGGGTAATCGACAAGTATGTCGCCATCCTTGATCGGCAGGCGGCAGGTTTTGGCGTCCAGACGATCGTCATGGTCTGCCTGAGCCACCACCAGATATCTTCGCTGCAAAATGTCAAGGAACGGCTGACCAGAATGGACGAAGTCCTTGAATGCCTTCAACTGACCGGCGAAGTCGATTTCCTTCTGAAGGTTGCGGTCAAAGACATGAGTGCCTACACCAATTTCGTCAACAACAAGCTGTCGGGAATACCGGGCATTCAGAACGTCAAAACCTCCTTCATCCTCGAAACCCTGAAGAACAACACCGCCCTGAAACTGATGCCGGACGAATAACAGCCGGCCCTGCCGACAATAATCTCGGCCCGGGCGAATCGGCAGGTGATTAATTTCCCATAACCGAGTATATGGGGTAAAAATTAAAACCATAAGACAGTTCACACTTCGCTAAAACAAAAGAAAGAGTACCATGAAAAATCAGGACGAGCTTATTGCCAAGCTCTCGACAATTATTCACGCGGGAGAGCATGTGCTTACCACGGAGACCGGCGAAGGCCAGCAGAAAAGTCTCGTTAACGAAATCAAGTTCCACGATTTCAGGATCTCGGCTTTATCCTATCTCGGCCGGGTCTTCAGTCAGGAAAGCACCTATTACCAAGCCTTCAAATCGGAAGTAAGTCACCCGACCGCAAGCCGCACCCGGCGTGGAATCGGCATGCTTACCAGTGCCCGCAAAGAGCTTTCCGGCGATTGGCTGGAGACCACCGGCGGCGCAATCACCCGCGAAGAAATGACCGACATGCTGCGGCTCGCCAGGATGCAACAGGACGAAAACCATCATGTGGCAGCAGTAATCATTGCCGGCGCGGTGCTCGAAAAACATCTGCGCAATCTCTGTCTCGCCAAAGGGATTAAGCTCCACAACGATCTTGAAAACAGGGCGGTACCGAAGAAAGGACTGCAGCTGACCGGAGAAGCCTACAAGAAGAAACTTTACGAACGACAGGACAACAAGGATATCATCTCGTGGCTTGAGTTGTACGAGACGGCTGCTGCCGGCAAAAACGATTCCGTTACCGCCGCCCAGGCAAAAACCATGGTGAGCGGAGTGCTGAGCCTGCTCGTCAAGACCAGATACTGATCCAAAAGAAAGTTTCATGCAACCGCCGCCTTCCCTGCTCCGCCCCGACACCCTGCTCTTCATCTACTACCTTGAAGGGGCAATCCCCGCCCACCAGGTCTTTGACATCGAGCACTTTATTGGTAACTGGGTGGAAGACGATTTCAGCTTCCTTTTTTTCACCCAGCCGGCACAGCAGCAGGTCAAGGAGATTCTCTCCCTGTTCCCGGCAACCAGACTGCTCGACCAGTACGAGATGACCTATGCCCAGTGGCAGGGCGGCAACGTCGAACCGGTACGTATCGGGCGCTTCCTGCTCAATCCCACCTGGATTAAAGCCTCACCGGGAAAAAACGAAGTGGCGATCACCCTCGATTCGGGGGTGGTTTTCGGCAACGGCACCCATCCAACCACCCAGGCCTGCCTCGAAGCCATCGACATCGCCTGCGCCGGCAACCGGGTAAAAACCATGCTCGACCTGGGGACCGGCACGGGCATTCTCGCTTTAGCCGCCGCCAAACTGGGATGTGAAAAGATCGTTGCCGTCGACTATAATTTTCTTGCCGCGAGAACCGCACGGATCAACGTCGTCCTGAACAATCTCGAGGACCGCATCCTGATCGCCAACGGCAGGGCGGAACAACATACCGCGGTCGCAACCGACCTCATGGTAGCCAATATTCATTACGATGTGATGAAGGATCTGGTCCGTACCGATGGCTTTCTTCGGCAGAAATGGTTCATCCTGTCCGGCCTTCTGCGCAGCGAAGCCGAAAAAATTGGCCAATTCCTTGCAACGTGTCCGGTCCTCATCCTCAAACGTTGGAACCAAGACGATATCTGGCACACCATTCTCGGGATAACCAATCCATCGGAAGAATCCTGACCGCCCGGGACAACACCTGTAAAGCCAAAAAAAAGGCCGGAGCGCAAGCCCCGGCCTTTTTGTTTTTAAAAAGAATGATTACAGCTGCTGGAGAGCTTTAATCCGCTCCTCAAGAGGCGGATGACTTCTGAACAGTGCCGCCATCCCGCCCGCCTTCGGTCGAATCCCGAAGGCTGCTACCTGATCGGGCAGGTGAGACGGTTCATGATGGACCTGCAGTCGCCGCAGGGCACCCACCATCTTCTCCTTGCTGGTGAGAAAAGCCGCCCCTTTATCGGCGGTGAACTCTCTCTTGCGGGAAAACCACATGACAATCATCGCCGCAAAGAACCCGAGAACGATTTCCAGTACGATTGTCACAGCCATATACCCGAAAAAGCCCAGACCTCCGCCTTCCTCATCGCTGCTGACGAAATTATTGATGATGTTGGCGGCAAGGCGGGACAAAAAGATGACGAAGGTGTTCAACACGCCCTGGATGAGGGATAAAGTCACCATATCGCCGCAGGCGACGTGGGTTATCTCGTGGGCAAGCACCGCCTCCACTTCATCCTTGGACATATTCTGCAGCAATCCGGTCGACACGGCCACCAGAGCGTCATGCTTTTTCATGCCGGTGGCAAAGGCATTCATGTCGGGCGAGTTGTAGATCGCCACTTCCGGCATGCCGATCTCGGCCTTCTCAGCCATCCGGCGAACGGTACCGACCAGCCATTGTTCCGTAGGATTACTCGGATTGACGATCACCTGGGCGCCGGTTGATTTCTTGGCAATCCACTTGGACAAGGCAAGCGAGATAAACGAGCCGCCCATGCCGAACACGAACGCCATCACCAGCAGTCCCGAAGTGCTGCGGGAGTCAACCCCGAAAAGACTCATGACAATACCGAGCAAAATAAGTATCGCCATGTTGGTTGCCAGAAACAGAATTATCCGAAACACGTCATTCCTCCATTTTTGTTTATCATCTCATTCCGGGTACTTTCGAGCGGCAAAAAGTACCGATTCCAGTTTTTACGGAAAAAAGAATAACCATTCTTTGCCCTGTCACAAGCGGATTTCGTTCAGGCCGCTTCCGATTTTTCTATCATCAAGGCCGAGGGATCAAGCAAAACTCTCGAGAATTTTCTTCACTACCTTGCCGTCTGCAGCACTGCCGAAATGATTCATGATCGGCCTCATCGCCTGCATCCGGTTGGCAAACGAAGAAAAATCGATATTTGCGGCGATCCAGGCGCGGATCTCCTCTTCGCTTGCCGCTTTCGGCAGATACTCCTCCATGATGGTCAAAAACGGACTGCCTTCCTTGCCCTGTGCGGCCAGGAGTTCCCGTTCCGACTTGATAAGCTTTTTGATTATGGCAATAACCTGCTCATCGGTCAGCACCTTTTCGGTCTGGCGCCCGAACTCGCCGATCAGGATCCGAATCGCACCGGTCCTGTCGCTGTCTTTCGCCTTCATCGACACCCTCAATTCACCCTGGACTTGTTCCTGTAAGGTCATATTTCCACCCATAAAAATCGATTATCTGAAAACACCTGCTGTCATTTTGAGCAGCGAAAGCGTTAACATTACCATTTTCACCTTGAGAAAAACAGCCTTTTCAATGCCTGGAATACATGACCAAAGAGAGATAAAAGGGTTATTGAGGGGCCAAATTTTGGAAAAATTGTCTGAAAAGTGGCAAAAGAAGCCCGGTTGTGCTTTAATACTTACAGATTGAGTTTCTTCCTCCGTTTTCCTCGGCTGAAGTTCACGCCCGTCTCTCAGATTTGTATCTTTTTTGCACGAGTACACGCTGTAAAGACATATCCGCTGATGGGATATCGTTTCCGCCCCCATATCTACCAGGATATTACCATGCCAAAGCACGAACGATTGACCAAACTCCGCCATCTCCTTGCCATCGACGAAAAAATAAGCGAGATACTTTCCTCCACTGCCACCCTTGATGAAAAAAGACGGCGGCTGCGACGCCATCTCTCCGATATGCTGGTGAATATCGTTGACGAGAGTCAACAGATGCCGCCTCTTGAATGGGTTGTCTGCCGCGACGCCACCTGGGTCATGCGCAATATTCTCTCTCAGCGCAGCGAAGAGCTGGCCGGTTTTTCCCTGCTCGAATATATTGACGATCTCCTCCATTCTCCGTCGGCCGGCGACCAGTCGTTGCCTTCCTCCGCATTTCTTGCCGAACTCGAACATCTCCTTAAAGGATTGCACGGAATTTCGGGGATATATAAAGAAAAAGCGCCGGCATTTCTCAGCCATTCGGGCAGGAAAGCCGCAAGAATGCGCTCCGCCGACCTTTCGCGGATGGCCAGGCACTCGGCCCGTTATATGAATCGTTACCCGTCCGGCCTGGACGACCAGCTCATCCGCCACCAGAGCAACAGCAAACAGGCAATCCAGGCGCACTTCGGCATCACCGACCTCGAGTGGAACGACTGGAAGTGGCATACCCGGCACATCATCCGCGATGCCGACACCATGGGCAAGCTGGTCGCCCTTTCCGCCGGGGAAGAGCAGGCAATCGCCAAGGCAAAAAGCAACCGGGTGCCGTTCGGGATCACGCCCTATTACCTGTCGCTCATGGACCGGGAAAACACCCGGACCTGGGACAGGGCGATCAGAGCCCAGGTAATCCCGCCGCTGGAATATGTCGACAATATCATCCTGGGGCGCAAAGATCCCGGCTGTTCCATGGATTTCATGGTCGAACACGACACTTCGCCGATCGAAGGAATCACCAGGCGCTATCCCAACATCGTCATCCTCAAGCCGATCCTGACCTGCCCGCAGATCTGCGTGTACTGCCAGCGCAACTGGCAGATCGAGGATGTCTATTCGGCCAATGCCGCACTCGGAAAAACCCAACTCGACCAGGCCCTGCAATGGATTGAGGACACCCCGGAAATAAACGAGGTACTCATCACCGGCGGCGATCCCCTCTTGCTCGGCGACGAGAAAATCGAGGAGATCCTCAGCCGCCTCGCGCAGATCGACCACATCCTCCGCATCCGGATCGGCACCCGCACCCCGGTCACCCTGCCGCAGCGCATCACCGAATCGCTGGTCCGGACCATCACCCGTTTCCATGAGCCCGGCCGCCGCGAGGTGGTGATCGTCACCCACTTCGAACACACCACCGAGATAACCCCGGATTCCATGGCGGCGGTGCAGAAATTCCGCCAGTTCGGCATCGGCGTCTATAACCAGCTGGTCTTCACCTACTATAATTCAAAACGCTTTGAAACCGCCGCCATCCGCCAGAAACTGCGGCTGATCGGGGTGACCCCCTACTACACCTTCAACACCAAAGGCAAGGAGGAGACCGACAGCTACCGGGTCCCTATCGCCCGACTGCTCCAGGAACAGCAGGAGGAGGCACGGCTGCTGCCTGGGATGGTGCGCACCGATGAAATCGTCTTCAATGTCCCCCGCCTTGGTAAAAACTACCTGCGTGCCGCCCAGAACAGGGATATCATCGCCATCCTCCCCGACGGCAGGAGGGTTTACGAATTCCACCCCTGGGAGAAGAAGCTGGCCCTGGTCGACACCTATATCTACACCGATGTGTCGATTTACGATTATCTCAAAAGATTGAGAAAGGATGGCGAGCAGGCCAGGGACTATGATACAATCTGGTACTATTATTGATCACCGTCAATCCCGCGAGCAGCACACTCCGTCTAACAGAGGAAACCGATGACACTTTTACCGGCCATAGAACTGGAAACACGCCCCGAGCCCGACAGTACCGTGATCTGGCTGCACGGTCTGGGGGCGGACGGCAATGATTTTGCACCGATCGTCCCGGAACTCTACCTGCCAAAAGAGGCGGCAATACGGTTTATCTTTCCCCATGCCGGGGCGATCCCGGTTACGGTAAATGGCGGCTACGTCATGCCGGCCTGGTACGATATCCTGGAAATGAAGATTGACCGCAAGGTCGATATCGCCGGCCTGATGGCATCGGCCGAGGCGATCAGCGGCTTTATCGACCGGGAGCTGGACCGGGGGATCGACAGCAGACGGATCGTCATCGCCGGGTTTTCCCAGGGAGGGGCGGTTGCTTATCAGGTGGTCCTCGCTCACGAAAAACCGCTCGGCGGTCTGCTGGCCATGTCGACCTATCTAGCCACCGACGACATCCTCGAGTACAAAGTCATCAACAAAGAAATCCCGATCGAGATCCAGCACGGCGTCGATGACCCCATCGTTCCCGAGCATCTTGGTAAAAAGGCCGCAGCCCGTCTGGTCAAGGAGGGTTACCAGGTCAGCTACCGGAGCTACCCGATGGAACACTCCGTCTGCCCGGCCCAGATCGGCGATATCTCCCGGTGGCTGCAGGCTGTCCTGAAATAAAGTCGGATAACCGGAAAATAACGTGAGACGCAGATCGATTTTGCGCAACACAGTGAATACCCTGGATTGAAACACATTCAACAACCCCCAGTAACGGAGGTCTTATGGATTCGCTCTCCTTAATCGCCGAACAGAAAATTGCCCAGGCCATGCAGGAAAGAGACTTCAACTCACCCAAATGGAAGAACAAGCCCCTGCCCCTCGACGAAGACCGGTTTGTTCCCGACGATCTGAAGATGGCTTATAAGATCTTGAAAATGAGCGGCTATCTCCCGCCGGAGATCGAAGAACGCAAGGAAGTAAAGAAACTGGAGGATTTGATCGCCAGCACCGAAGATGAGCATGAACGGCTCAAGCAGATGAAAAAGCTTAATGTCCTCCTCATGAAGATGGATGCCAAACGGGAATCTCCTGTCAACATTTCCAGCCAGCAGGACTATTACCGGAAAGTGGTGGAACGCATCACCCTGCACTCGAAGACCAAAAAATAGATGCCGGGCAACAAAACCATCCCATACCCTAAAACGGCCTGCAGGCCATCTCGTGTGCGATGAAAACCATTACGCCACAGAAAAACGAATATCTGGCCGAAGCGGTGGCTGCATTCAAAAGCGCATCTTCGGCCGCCGCCCTCACCGGCGCAGGCATCTCCGTCAACAGCGGCATTGCCGATTTCCGCAGCCCCGGTGGGGTATGGACGGTGTTTTCGCCGGACGAGTACGCCACCCTCGATGTCTTTCTCCGCAACCCGCAAAAGGCCTGGAAACTGTACCGCGCGCTGGGTAAAGGCCTGATTGACAAAAAGCCCAACAGCGCCCACCGGGTGCTGGCCGATCTGGAAAACCACGGCCTGCTGAAAGGGCTGGTCACCCAGAATGTCGACAACCTGCACCAGGCGGCCGGCAGTCGCAATGTCCTGGAAATTCACGGCGATCATCAGCACCTGCAATGTCTGCAATGCGGCAACACCACCCCGGTGACCGAGGATCACTATCTGATGGCCGGAGTGCCGACATGCGGGCATTGCAGCTACCCATATAAACCCAATGTCGTCCTGTTCGGGGAGCCGGTCAGAAGCCTCGATCACATCGAAGAGCTGCTGGCGTGCTGTGATCTGCTGCTGGTCATCGGCACCTCCGCCAACGTCTATCCGGCCGCAGGCTTGCCCGCCCTGGTAAAAGGGCAGGGAGGGCTGGTCTACGAATTCAACCAGGTGCCCGCCCTTTCGACCGCCGGGTATCGGAACAGATCACCCCTTGCCGACTTCTTTTTCGAAGGCGATCTGGCGGTGACCCTGCCGATGTTCGGCAAAGCCGTGTTGAAGAGCTGATCATTCCCTTTCTCCTCACCTCTGCCCGCAGATCGCCATAAATCGACCGGGAAGTCCCCGACTCCACAAGAATTTATTAAATATTCAAGCTGCTGAAGCCGAAAAGAATCTTCATCGGCAGGAAAAACAACCGTTGTGATACATTTTCTGCCGAAAAAGTGACGAACCGGTTATTCTTTGATACACTTTCAACCGAGAACAAATCAATAATTCGCCCAAGATATAAGCGGTTCACTCTTTCCACCGGCGAGGGGCATGCATGCAATTTTGTAAAGACTGCGGTGGAGTGCTCAATCTCTTCGGAATAAACCAGGGAGAACTCTGCTCCGCCTGCATTCAGCACAAGAAGAAGATCGATCCGCCTGCTCCGATGGTGCCCAGGGAGGAGGTGCAGGCGGGACTCCTGGCCGATGCGGTTCTGTCTCTGGAAAACAACAAGATTGTGCTCCGCTCAAAAGAGGGCTGGGAGCTATGGAGCGCCCAGCCGGGTGTGCAGACAGCACTGAAAACGGTACTAGACAGAGCCGGCCGTATTTACGGCATAAGGCTGCGGCGACAGAAAAACTGAGTGGAGCAATCGACAAGACCATGACGGTAACAATTTCGATAGGATCGGGCAAAGGCGGGACCGGCAAAACCATGGTTATTGTCAACCTCGCGCTGCTGCTGGCGAAAACCGGCAAGAAGGTCTGCCTGGTCGATCTCGACCTCGGCGGGGCCGATGCCCATATCCTGTTCGGGCTGTTTGAGCCGAAACGTACGCTAACCGATTTTCTGACAAGAAAAGTCGAATCGATCGACGACGTCATCCACACCTTTTATTCCTTCCAGGGCTTGCAGTTCATTCCCGGCACCGGCAACACCCTGCAGACCGCCAACCTCTCCTATCAGGAAAAGCAGCGCCTCCTCCGCGCCCTCTCGTCCATCGAGGCCGATGTCCTGCTGATCGACGTCGGGGCCGGCACGAACTATCATGCCCTCGATTTCTTCATGTTCTCCGACCTGCAGATCTGCGTGACCCTGCCCGACCCCACGTCGATCATGGATTTATATACCTTCCTGCAGCTGGCAACCATCAGGAAGGTACTCGGCTCCTTCCTCTCCCAGAGCGATGTCGGCATCTTCCTGAAAAACCACAATTTCACAACCCTGAACGAGGTTTTCGAACTTGCGGAAAAGACCCGGGAAGGAACAAAGGCCAAGGCGCAGCTGGCACTGAAATATTTTCATCCGCTGCTGATTGTCAACAGAGACGGCGCCGACAGCAAGGTCAACAAGTTCAAAATGAGAAAGATGGTGGCGAAATATCTGAGTATCGATATCCCGGAACTGGGCGATATTCCGGAAGATCCCAAGATCGACGAATCGCTCAAGACCTATATGCCGGTATGCGAACTGTATCCGAAATCTCCCGCCGCCCTGTCGCTGAAGGCGATTGCCGGAAAAGTAGATAAAATCATAGGACTTTTTGCCCGCAACGACACACCCAACTGAAAGTCGGGATCGCTATCGAAATCGAAATCGAAATCGAAAAAACATCATGGCACTCCGATCCCGATAGCAATAGCGATTTCGATTTCGATTTTTAAAAATTATCGCGTCACTCCGTTACCCGGCAATCCCGGGTTGTCTTCAACAGGAAGATCCCGACCGGAATGTACGAGGCCAGGGCAATGGCGGCGATATAGGGAAAAGTCACCTTGGTTTCAGGAGAATAGATGAGCAGATACGCCACCAGAAGCGGCATTTTATCCAAATGAAAGACGGTGAAAGTGCCGAGCACGAACCGCCGCATCAGATCGGGATGACTCTCGGAGCTCCCTTTTGAAGCCCGATACAGCAGGGCGCAGGAGACGGTTATTCCTGCCAGGAACAGGCAGGTGCCAAACAGCACTTCCATGGTAAGGAAGGCCTCATCGGTAGAACGTCGCAGGGCATCGGAGGGAAACCAGTAGATGGAGGAGAGAAACATGCTGGCGAGGTATCCGCCGATGCCGCCGAGGAAATATTTGAAGTGAAGGGCGGAGACCTTCTCTTCTTCGGCCGGTCCGGCTTTTGTCATAAAAAGAACGAGCATCATTCCGACAAGAACGGCCGCTATCAGGAAATAGGGCCAGGCGGGCACCTTGTCGTAGACCGGGAGCAGGAGACGTTTATCGTCTGCCGGCAAGAAAAAGAGCACGCCGATCAGCAGCGAACAGAGTGCGCCAAAACCAAGGAGGATGCCGGTCATCATCCTGGCCAGGCCGGTAAAGTAACTCAGTCCGGCAACAAGCGAGGCAAAAACTGCTATAAGAATTCGTACTATCATCCTGTCGCGCACTCCTCCCCGGCAATATTTTATAGTTAGCTTCAACCATTACATAGATAACTCTTGTCCTGGATTGAGGCAACTTTTTCTTGCAGTATAATCAGGTTGATTGGATAAGCCGACGACCTCGCACGATCAGCTGAACGGCAGCATCAGCCCGAGGACGGTGAGCATGACGCCGGCAATTTTCTCGATCGTGTACACTCCCCGGCCAAGCCTAGCCTTGACTTTTTCCCGACCGATGACAAGGACCAGCCCGCAGTCCCACAAGAACACCACTGCGGTCATCCACAAGGCATAGAGACATCTGGTCGGCACGCCGGTTTGTTCAGAGACCATGACGGTAAAAAGGGAGAGATAAAAAATCGCGTTTTTCGGATTGAGGATACCGGCAGCAAAGCCAAAGAGAAACTGTCTGACCATGCTTCGCCCCTGAAGGATATGGTGTGCCTGGTCGGGCCCGTCCAGCGGGCGCATCGGCGACCGCAGCAGCATCACCCCCAGAAAAACCAGATACCCGGCGCCAAGATACCTGAGGGCAACCATTACCCCGGTTATCTCCCGCATCGCCTCAAGGCCGAAAACGGCAATGAGCAGATATCCTGCGTTCGCGGCGGCAATGCCCCCACAGATCGCAATCGAGTAGCGCAGGGGCAACCGCAGGGATGCCTGGGTAATCAGAAAAAAATCCGGCCCCGGACTGACAAGGGCCAGAAAATGGGCGGCGGCAATAAGGACAAATTCCATCTCGTTCTCCTTTGTTTTTTAAGAAGAACGATAGAACTTTCGCAGAATGAATTATTGGATAAAATTGACGCGGTACTCCTGCGGGGTAACGGTGGTCATCGCCTTGAAGTGACGGTGCAGGTGGCTCTGGTCGAAGAATCCGCATTCCAGCGCGGTGTCGGCGATATCCAGACCCTGCTGCAGCAACAGTCTGGCCTGCTCGATCCGGCAGTTCATGCGATAGGCGTGGGGAGTTATGCCGGTGGCTGCCTTGAACCGGCGCAGGAGGGTATAGGGATTTGCGTCCATGTCTCGCGCCAGCGCTTCCAGGGTCAGATCCTCCCGAAGATTGGCGGCAAGAGCCTCTTTCAGGCGGTTGATATTCTCCTCGGCAAGACGCTGTCCGGTCTGCGGGCCGCAGGCCTTTTTAAAAACACGCCCGGTCAGTTCGATCAGCAGCTGTTCCTTTTCAAGCAGGTGGCTCGCCGGATCCATCAACCGGCGCATGCCCCGGCAGAACAGGCGGTACAGCCGGAGGTCATCGAGCTTGGCGAGCGTCACCGGAATAAATGAGTCGACACGCCACAAGGACTTTTGCAGGGTCCGGCACCATTCCACATCAAGGTAAAGCATATAATAGCTCCGCCCTTCACTCGCCGCGGCATTGCAGAAATGCAGGGTCTCCGGATTGATCAAGGCCAAAGAGCCGGTCGACAGGAGAATATTCCGGTCCCCGACCTGATACAGGGCCTGGCCGCAGTCGACCGCCCCGATGCTGAAGGTCCGGTGCAGGTGTGGCTTAAAACTCCGCCTGCTGCTTTTCGAATAGCGGCACTCGGCAAAGGACAATCGGTTGTCTTTGAAGAAAATCTCGTCATTCATGGAGTGGCTGCGGGTGGAGGTGAAATCATATCTTCCCGATAATGCCCGATGTGCCATGGAAAATCCAGCAAAAGCCGCTTGCGGCCCGGTTAGCCCAAAGATTGCCGCCACATTGTGGCATGTTTACTGCGATATGCTTACTGTTGTGGCATACAGTTTTCTGATAAACATATTTCATGGAATCATATATGAATATGCCTCTTGCCTCTCTCCCCCTGGAGTCGCTCGTCTTCGACAACCGCTTTGTCCGCGAACTGCCGGGCGACCCGCAGACCGCCAACCATCGCCGTCAGGTGGAAAACGCCTGCTACTCCCTCGTTTTGCCGACAAAAGTATCCTCCCCGCGACTCGTCGCCTACAGCAGGGAGGTGACCGACCTCCTGAACCTCTCCGAAGCGACCTGCGAATCACCGCTTTTTACGGAAGTATTCGTCGGCAACAGACTGCTCCCGGCAATGGTGCCCTTTGCCATGTGCTATGGCGGCCATCAGTTCGGCAACTGGGCCGGCCAGCTGGGCGACGGCCGGGCGATCAATCTCGGCGAGGTTGTCAACCACCGGGGTGAGCGCTGGGTCCTCCAGCTGAAGGGCGCCGGACCGACTCCCTACTCCCGCCGCGCCGACGGCCTGGCGGTCCTCCGGTCGTCAGTCCGCGAGTTCCTCTGCAGCGAAGCGATGTTTCATCTCGGCATACCGACCACCCGCGCCCTCAGCGTCGTCACTACCGGCGAACAGGTGCTGCGGGATATGTTTTATGACGGCCATCCGAAAAACGAGCCCGGCGCGGTGGTCTGCCGCGTCGCCCCGTCGTTTCTCAGATTCGGCAACTTCGAGATCCTTGCGGCAAGAGGGGAAACCGGTCTGTTGCAGAAGCTGGTCGATTACACCATCCGCACCGACTTTCCCCATCTCGGCCCGCCATCGCCCGAGACCTATTCCCGGTGGTTTGAGGAAATCTGTCGGACAACTTCAGCCATGATCCTCCACTGGATGCGGGTCGGCTTCGTTCACGGCGTGATGAATACCGACAATATGTCGATTCTCGGCCTGACCATCGATTACGGTCCCTATGGCTGGCTTGAAGGGTTTGATGCCGACTGGACTCCCAATACCACCGATGCCCAGGGCCGCCGCTACTGTTTCGGCAACCAACCCCATATTGGTCAGTGGAATCTGGTCAAACTGGCCAATGCCATCTATCCTCTGGTAAATAAAGATGAACCCTTCAAGGAAGCTCTCGCTCTCTACAATCAGCTGTTTCAGCAGGGCTGGAACAAGATGATGGCCGATAAACTGGGGCTTCAGGCTTTCAATGCGGCAACCGACGATCTGCTCATCGCCGAGCTGCTTGAACTGCTTCAGGGTGTAGAAACGGATATGACGATTTTTTTCCGGAATCTTGCCCAGGTTACAATGAGCGAAAACGGCAAAAACGGAAATATCCAGGACTTGCCGGACTGGTTGATGGAAGCCTGTTACCAGCCGCAACAATTAAACGAAGATTACCGGAAAAAAATGACCGGGTGGCTGCACGCTTATCTCGCCCGCTTACAAAGGGATAATCTCCCCGATGAGGTGAGGCAACGCAGGATGAACAGGGTCAATCCCAAGTATGTGTTCCGCAACTATCTGGCGCAACGTGCCATTGACAAGGCCGAAACCGGAGATTTTTCGCTGGTAGGTGAGTTGCTTGAACTGCTTCGCAGGCCGTATGACGAGCAGCCGGGAAAAGAAGAATTTGCGGTTAAACGGCCGGAATGGGCTCGTAACCGGGCAGGATGTTCGATGCTCTCCTGCAGTTCATAACAATCGATTGAAGGCAACAAGGGGTCTCTTCCGTGGAGAAGGAGACCCCTTGTTTATTTTCTGCACCACTTAAGCCGTTGTCAAAAAATAACATAGCCAAAGGAATGCTCGGAACGGTCTAAGGAGCCGTAACGAAATCGGTGAAAATGGCCAGGTTATTTCGTAACGGCTCCTAATTCCAGATTACCTGGGTTTCAAGAAATTCCTGTTTTTCCTGCAGGCTGGACTTCTCGTGGTCTTTTTCTCGTTTTTGTCGGTTTAAAGCGCAGACAAATTGACTGCCGTCCTTTACCTTTACCAAGATAAATGCCTCGTATGTGCCTCTCATATCGTACTCCTTTATGTCTGGAATTCTTTTTTACCTCGCCGGAGCCATCCGTCAAGGCAGAACCGTTTTTCGGCACCAAAGATCACGTTAACATTGGAGTAACGTCCCTTCCCCCCTCCTGGTCACCTGTTTCCGGGTTGCACTTTCTTTTCGAGTCATTGTACACACCACTCATTCTCAGCTAAACTTCACTCTTATGATTTACTATATAGCCAGTTACTGTTAAGAACCAGTCGAAAACGAAATAATTTTGAAAATTAGCTGATAGCTGACAGCTCCTAAAGAAGCAACGCAACCGACAGCGAGACAAACGACAGTACAGTCGATACCACAATCGCCGCAGAGGCCAGGTGAGTATCGCTGTTCATCTGGGAAGAGAGCACATAGATGGCGGTCGATGCAGGCAGGGCAAGAAATATCATGCCGACCTTGAACGGCACCCCCGTGACATCGAAAAGAGAATAAAACAGCAGGCCGAACAGCGGCAGGACTGCCAGCTTTAAGGCCGCCGCCGCAAACGAGGGAACCAGATTGCCCTTGACCCCGGCAAAAGAAAGAGATCCGCCGATCGAGATCAACGCCATCGGCAGGGCTACCATGGAGATCAGGCTGAGGGAATTATTGATAAAGACCGGAAAAACGCCGAACGTCCGTGAATAGGCAATGCCTGCCAGACAGCCGAGAATAAGCGGGTTGGCGACCAGGGCCTTGCCGACAATCCTCGCCCTTTTGCCGATGCCGACTTCTTTGCCGGAAAACCAGATGAGAGTGGAAACGGCAAAAAGATTGATGAGCGGGATGGCAAAACCGATAACAATACCGAAATACTTCACCCCTTCCGTGCCAAGACTGTTGAGAATGACGGCAACTCCTATATAGGTATTGAACCGGTAACAGCTTTGCCCGAAGGATCCCGCCTTGAAGTCGGAGATGCGAAACAGTTTGATAACCAGAATGCTGAGAATAAACATGGAGAGAAGAGCAGAGAGCGAAGCAAAACAGAAATTCCAGTCTATCCCCTGGTCAAGCGATGCCCCGCCGATCTTCCAGAACAGCATCACCGGAAAAAAGAAATAATAAATAAGCCGGTCGGCGGTTTTCAGAAAGGTCGAGTCGGTCAGTCCCTGCCGTTTCAGGATACAGCCGATGAGCAGTAGAATGAAAATGGGAAAAAGCGAATTGAGAACGATCACGGCAAGCTCCGGAAGAAAAATGGAAATCAAAGGTCATCTCTCCATTACACCTTTTCACGGATTTCGACAACCGGCTGCCGTCTGTGGAAGGATAGAAGGGACAAATTTTAATCTTGCCTTTTTATCCTGTCGCATTCTATAATTTTCCCATTTACGAAACATAACAACAGGACAATCATGCTGGACGAAATGAAAAGACGGATTCAAATTCTTGAAGAAAAATTTGAATATCAGGAACAGACTCTCGATGCACTGAACGCGGTCATCATCGACCAGCAGGCGCAGCTGAATACTCTTGAAGAGCGCCTCAGTCGGCTCCAGGCGTTCCTGGCCGGATCGCAGAATCGTTCCCTTGAAAGCGACGACCCTCCACCACCCCACTATTAAGAACACTTCAGAAAAGAGCAGGAGCAACGTTTTGGCACAAAAAACCTTAATGCATAAAGGCTACCATGGCACCATCGAGGTAAACACGAAGAACTATTCGTTGTTCGGCAAGATTCTGTTCATCGATGAACAGCTCGACTACAGCGGCCAGAGCTTTGCCGAGCTGGATGAAAAATTCCGCAAAGCTGTTGAAAATCACATCGAAAGTTGCCGCAACAGGGGGGAGGATCCGCCCTTTTCCGAGTAGCCAGGGGATACCAGGTATGAACATATTTTATGTTGACGGCCAATTCGTTGCAGAAAATCAGGCGCAAATTCCCGTTACCGATCTTTCGGTGCTGCGGGGTTTCGGGATTTTCGATTTCCTGCGCACCTATAACGGTGTGCCCTTTCATCTGGGCGATCATCTCTTGCGCCTGGAACGTTCGGCGCGGCTCATGGGTCTTTTGCTACCCTGCCCGGTAAACGCCATGACCGAGATCGTCATGGAAACACTCTCACAGAACAATCACAAAGAGAGTAATATCCGCATCGTCGTTACCGGCGGCGCAAGCCTCGACGGCA
This sequence comes from Desulfobulbaceae bacterium BRH_c16a, assembly GCA_000961725.1. Lineage (GTDB taxonomy): Bacteria > Desulfobacterota > Desulfobulbia > Desulfobulbales > Desulfocapsaceae > Desulforhopalus_A. Next base: position 59,503 of record LADS01000021.1, on the reverse strand, counting down.
TCACCCCGGGCGATTCCCCGCGCCTGCTGGTAATGATTACCCCTGTAATACAGATGCCGGCGGAATGGTATACCCAAGGCGGCAAGATCATTACCTGCAATGCCGAGCGCTTTTTGCCCGGGGCCAAAAGCATCAATTACATCCCGGCCATCCTCTGCCAGAACGAAGCCCACAGCCGAAAGGCGATTGAGGCGGTCTATCTGGACCGGGACGGCTACCTGCTTGAAGGAACGACCTCGAACTTCTTTGTCCTGCGCGGCGACACCCTGATTACGCCGCCCTGCGACCGGGTGCTGCCCGGCATTACCAGACAGGTGATACTTGCGCTGGCCGGAAAAGAATTCGAGATTCTGGAAAGAAGAGTGCATAAAGATGAGATTCGCCTGATCGACGAGGCCTTTCTCACCTCATCGGTCAAGGAAGTGGCCCCTATTGTCACCATCGATGCGGTCGGCGTGGGAAATGGGCAACCGGGCAGCAGAACCTTGCGGATCATGGAGATGTTCAGGGAATATACCGCTGAATACCGGGGATAAAAGCCCAATCGGCCGGGAATTTCCCGGCCTTCCCACTCAAATCGTTTGCAGGCGGGCATAGGCGGCGAGCAGGATGGTCTCGCCATGGTCCTCGAACAGCACCTTGAGCCGGCCCTGCTTTATATCCATTACCGCCATAATCGTGCCGTCCCCGAAGACCGGATGGAAGACCCGCAGTCCTTGATGCATCTCGTCTATCTGCAGGATTTTCGGCGGCGCAGCCTGGGGCGGCGGCAAGCTGTCTGTTGCCGATTGCCGGGCTACAAGCTGGATACTGCTTGCCGTCGCTTTCAGGTACTCTGCGGCAATGTCCGCATCCACGCCGCAGACCACCTGCTTTTCGCCGGGCTCGCCGCCGGACAGCACACGGCCAAGTCGGGCCGAAAGGCCGGGATTGGCTTCGTAGAGAAAACGGCTGGCAGTGAACGGCGGCTCCGGCATTCGGCTGCTGCCGCCGGCCAGACTCCGTTTCAACCTGGCATCCGCCGGATGAATGAAAACAACCTGCTCGATGGCTCTCGTCATCGCCACGTAAAAGAGCCGGCGTTCGTCTTCCAACTCCGCTATTTCTCCCTTCTGCTCACGATAAAAGGGGAAAGATCCCTCCTCAAGACCGGGCAGGATGACGAGCGGCCACTCCAGACCTTTGGCCCGGTGGACCGAGGTGATCAGTAATGTCCCCTCGGCCATGACCTGCCCTGCCGCCCGAAAACCGGCGATTTTCGCCAGCAGCTCCCGAACCGACAGCTGCTGTCCGGCGGCAAAATCGATAAAAGCCTGGCAGGTCTTCACCCGGTTTTCCGCCGTTGCCGTCCGCGCCGAAAAGGTGTCGTAAAAATCATAGAGCTTCAGCTTGTCGACGATCTTTTTTAGGATAGCGGCGGCACAGCCGGAAGTGGGCAACACTGTGAGCGACCGCCAGGTTTCTGCGGTTTCGCTGAATCGTTTGCGCAGAAAGGGGGGCAGCTCCCGGCCGCTCCAGGTCAAAAACTGCTCCGGGGCGAGCGCAGGATTTTCGGCAATGGAACGGGCAAGGGCTTCCAGCTCTTCCCGTTTCAACCCGACATGGGGCTGGGACAGCATGGCGACAAGCGTCGTCGTCCGGGTCGGCAGGTCATCGTCGGCAAGAATCCCGAGAGCGAGCTGCAGATAGCCGGTCAGGGCCAGCACCTCAGGACAGTCGAAGACCTGATTGTTGCCTTCGAGGCGATAGGCGATGCCCGCTTCGAGGAGAGCCAGCTCGACCGGCACGCTCTGGGCAAAAAGCCTGACGAGCACAGCCACCTCGCCAAGCGTCCGGCCCTGTTCCTGCCACTCGGCCAGCACGGCAAGCACCGGATGTTTTTCCTTTTCCTTGAAGGTCAGTCGCAGCTTGTCCGGCTCCGGCAGGCAGGAGATCCGGGTATCGGGAGTCGACTGATGGGAGATGCAGAATTTCCGGTCGCGCTTTTTGTTGTTGGCGATCAGGTGGTTGGCGGCGAGCGAGAGCTGGTGACCGTAGCGAAAAGTGAAGGAAAGAAGATAATTGGCAGGATTCGGAAAATCCTTTTGAAACCTGGTGGTGATATATTCCGGCTGCGCCCCCCGCCATTCGTAGATGCACTGGTCGACGTCGCCGACCACCATCACTTTGCCCCGCTTGCCGGCAAGAAGCTGTAAAAGCTGCTGCTGAGCCTCATTGATATCCTGATACTCGTCGACGATGATATGCTCGACCCGGTCGGCAACCCAGGCGGCCAGTCCCTTATCGGCCCGCATCGCCATCAGCGGTTCGTGAATGAGGTCGGCGTAGAAGCGGATTTTCTGCTCCCGCCGGGCCTTCTCGAAAAGTTCGTAGGCCTCGACGAAATAATCAAAGCGCGCAGGCAGCCTACTTTTTGCAAAAACCTGATCGGCACCGGTCACCGTCGCTTTCACCCGGTCGAGAAAGGTGATGAATTCCTCGAGATCCTCGGCCGAAGGCCAGCCTTCGTTTTCATGCTTTTGCCGATACACCTCGGTCACCACCTGCCGGGCCAGCCGCTCGAGGATATACTCCTCGGTCACCAGCCGAAAAGCCGGCAACGCGCCGCGTTTGGTGAAACTGGTCACCAGCCGCAGGCCAAGGGAATGGAAGGTCCGCACCTCGGGCAGCGGGCAGCCGAGCGATGTGAGATTTTTCGCCATCGAGTCGGCAAAAGAGTCCCGCGCCGATCTGTTGAACATCAGGACCAGCAACTGCCCGGCGGGAATCCCCTGACGCAGCAGGTGGCCGATCCGGGCGACCATGGTCGTGGTCTTGCCGGAGCCTGCCACTGCGCTGACCCGGGCATGACCACCTGAATGGTTGACGATGCGCAGCTGTTCCTCGGTCAGTTTCATGGGCGGGATTCCGGGAGAGCGGTGTGGGCCGCCGATGAGAGCGGCCCGGCCATAAAGAGGCTATTTCTTTTTCGGGGGAAGGACATCGGTAATCGAACCGTCGACCATCTCGGCGGCAAAGGCAAATGTTTCGGCCAGGGTCGGATGGGCGTGGACGGTGCGGCTGATGTCCTCGGCGTTGGCTCCCATCTCGAGCGCCAGCACCGCCTCATGGATCAGCTCCCCGGCATTCATGCCGCAGATGCCGGCGCCGATGATCCGCCCGCTCTTCTTATCGAAAAGAGCCTTGGTCACGCCGTTTGCAGCCCCGGCACTGAGAGCCCGGCCGCTTGCGCCCCAGGGAAATTTGCCCTTGTCGAAATCGATATTGCGGGCTTTGGCCTCCTTTTCGGTCAGTCCCATCCAGGCGACCTCCGGGCTGGTATAGGCCACCGAAGGGATGGTCATCGGGGTAAAGGCCGAGTTGTGTCCGGCGATAACTTCGGCGGCCACCTTGCCCTCATGGGTGGCTTTATGGGCCAGCATCGGTTCGCCCACCACATCGCCGATGGCATAGAAGCCCTTGACGTTGGTCTCCTGCCGCTCATTGACCTGAAGAAAGCCGCGCTCACTGAGCTGCAGGCCGACGGTGTCAAAACCCATATCGGCGGTATTGGGCCGCCGGCCGACCGACACCAGCACCGCGTCGAATTCGGCATTGTCCGGGACGTTGCCGCCCTCGAGTTTTACCTGGATGCCGCTGTCGGCCGGACGAACTTCCGTGACTTTGGTCTTGGTCAGGATCGTGTATTTCTTCTTCAGCTTGAGGAAAAGCGGCTGAATGAGATCCTTGTCGGCCGGTGGGATGATCTGGTCGAGCATTTCGACGATGGTGATTTCCGAGCCGAGCGCACTGTAGATCTGGGCCATCTCAAGACCGATGATCCCGCCGCCGATAATCAGGAACCGTTTGGGGACCGTCGACAGCAAGAGCGCCGCCGTCGAATCCCAGATCCTTGGATCTTCGGGAATATTCGGCAGCATGAAGGGACGGGAGCCGGTGGCGATGATGACATTTTTGAATGTAACCTCCCGGTCTTCGGACCCGCCGGACACTAAAAGCGTCGAAGTGTCCTTGAAAACTCCCTTGCCGGTGAGGCGGGTGATTTTTCTCGCCTTGCACAGTCCGTCAAGGCCGCTTGTCAGCTGTTCGATCACCCCGTTTTTTTTGGCCAGAAGCCTTTCCAGATCAATCTTCGGCGCGGGGAAATCGACCCCGAAATCGGCGATCTCTGCCGCCTCTTCGATCACCGCGGCGGCATGCAGCAAGGTTTTCGACGGGATGCAGCCGACGTTCAGACAGACCCCGCCAAGCCGCTCCTGCTGCTCGACGAGGCAGACTTTAAGGCCTAAGTCCGCAGCCCTGAACGCCGCGGTATAGCCGCCCGGCCCGCCGCCAAGAACCACGACATCATAATTTTCGGTATCGCTCATAGTAGACAGCTCCTCATAGTATGGTTCTTTTCAGATCTTCAATGTTTTGGCTCAAGGCCCGGCAGAATCTCGCGGCTTCGGCGCCGTCGATCACCCGGTGGTCGTAGGAGACCGAAAACGGTAACGTCAGACGCGGGACAAACTGCTGTCCGTCCCAGACCGGCTTCAGATAGCTCCTCGACAGCCCGAGAATGGCGACCTGGGGATGACTGATTATAGGCGTGAAGCCGATGCCGCCGATGCCGCCGAGACTGGAAATGGTGAAAGACGCCCCCTGGATATCGGGGATCGCCAGTTTTCCTGCCCGGGCACTTTTACTCAGCCGTTGCAGTTCTCCGGCAATGTCCTTGAAACCCTTCTGGTCGGCACTTTTGATAACCGGCACCATCAGTCCCTGGGGCGTATCGACGGCGATACCGAGATGGCAATATTTTTTCTGAACGACCCCTTCTCCTCCGGGGAGAAGTGAGCAGTTGAAGAGAGGAAAGGTCTTGAGGGTTGCAGCGACTGCTTTGGCGACAAAAACCAGCGGACTGAACGAGACTTCTCCTTCTTTCAAGGCGCTGTTCAATTCCTTCCTGAACTTCTCCAGGTCGGTAATATCCGCCTCGTCGAAATGGGTTACATGGGGAATAGTGACCCAGCTGCGGTGCAGATGCGGGGCGGATATCTTCTGAATACGGCCGAGCGGGACTTCCTCGACCGGCCCGTATTTGGAGAAATCCTCAAGAGGCAGCTCAGCCATCGCCATCCCTTCTGCACCGGCCGGGCGTGCCTCCCTCTGCTGCCGGGCGGCCAGGACATCCTCTTTCAGGATCCGGCCATGGGGCCCCGTGCCGGTCACCCGGCCGAGATCGACCTGTTGTTCTCGTGCAAAAGCTCGAACCGACGGGGTAGCGTGAAACGTCCCTTCCGGCTGCTGTTCGGCTGGGGGCGGGCGGTCGGCTGCCTCGGTTTTTTCAGCCGTGACCGGAGGGGCTTCTTCGGCAGCAGGCAAATCCTCCTTCGATGCAGGCAAACCCTCCTTCGCTTCTTGCGGGCTTGGCTCCTCAACCGCCTCCTCCATCTCAATCGTGGCGATACCGTCACCGCTCGATACCTCATCGTCGACTTTCAGCAATACTTCCTTGATAACACCGGCAAAAGGCGAGGGAATATCCATCACTGCCTTCTCGCTCTCGAGAGTGACGAGGGGCGTCTCTCTCTCGACTTTGTCTCCCGGAGAGATAAAAATCTCGATAACGGTGATCTTCTGCACATCGCCAAAATCGGGAATTCGTATTGTCTCTGTAGTCATCGGCATCTCCTATCTGGTCACCGCATGCGGTGTTTCCGGGTTGATGGCATATTTCCGCAAAGCCTCGCTTACCGTGGTAGAAGGCAGCGTGCCTTCATCGGCCAGGCTCCGCAGGGCGGCAATGACAATATGAAAACGGTCGACCTTGAAAAAATTCCGCAGCACCTTCCGGGTATCGCTCCGGCCGTAACCGTCGGTGCCAAGGATAGTCAGCGGCCTGTGGATGAAGCGCCGCAGCTGTTCGGAATAGGCCTGGACATAATCGGTGGCGATGACAACCGGCCCGGCGTGTCCTTCGAGCTGTTCCTCGACGTAGCTCTTTTTGCGGGGCTGATCGGGATGATAGCGATTCCAGTCGTCGACAATCATCCCCTGCCGGTGCAGCTGGTTGACGCCAAGAATCGACCAGATGTCCGCCTGCACCCCGAAATCCTCGGCCAGCAGGTCGGCGGCGGCGATCGCCTCACGCAGGATGGCACCGGACCCCATCAACTGCACCCTGGGTTCTTCTCCGGCAGCTCCCCCGCGAAAGAGGTACATCCCTTTGCCGATTCCTTCCTCTGCCCCTTCGGGCATCTCCGGATGGTGGTAATTTTCGTTCAGCAGGGTGATGTAATAAAATATTTCCTCACTCTCCCCATACATTCTGGCAATCCCCTGCTGAATCAGAACAGCGACCTCGTAACTGAAGGTCGGATCGTACGACCGGCACGCCGGATTGACCGAGGCAAACAGCAGCCCGTGGCCATCCTGATGCTGCAGGCCTTCGCCGTTCAGGGTGGTCCGCCCGGAGGTCGCCCCCATGAGGAAGCCCTTGGCCCGGTTGTCGCCGGCAGCCCAGAGCTGGTCTCCTACCCGCTGGAAGCCGAACATCGAATAGAAGATGTAGAACGGAATCATCGGCACGCCGTAGTTGGCATGGGCGGTTGCCGCCGCCAGCCATGACGAGACGGCCCCGGCCTCGGTTATCCCCTCTTCGAGGATCTGTCCCTTGGGATCCTCCTTATACCAGGAGACGGTTTCCGAATCCTGCGGTTCGTAGAGCTGGCCGGTCGGGGCGTAGATGCCGAGCTGCCTGAACAGTCCCTCCATGCCGAAGGTCCGGGCCTCGTCGGGGATGATCGGCACGATATGCTTGCCGATGGTTTTACTTTTGACCATGATGCCGAGCAGCCTGACAAAGGCCATGGTGGTCGAGAGTTCCCGCTCCTTCGATGAGGCCAGCAACGCCTTAAAATCGTCGAGGGGCGGGACGGCAAGCGTCGGGTGGTCGGTCTCCCGGAAGGGTACCGGACCACCGAGGGCTTCGCGCTGCTTTTTGAGGAATCGTGCTTCCGGACTGTCTGCCGGCGGCCGGATAAACGGCAGGTCGGGCAACCGGTCATCTTCGAGCGGCACATGGAACTTGTCGCGAAAATGCTTCAAGCCCTCGAGATCCATCTTCTTGATATTATGGGCAACCATCACCGATTCACCAAGCTGTCCCAACCCGAACCCTTTGATGGTCTTGATCAGGAGGACCGTCGGCCGGCCCTTATGGCGCACGGCAGCGGAATACGCGGCATAGACCTTGCGCGGATCATGGCCGCCGCGGGTCAGCTGCCAGAGCTGACTGTCGCTCATATCCTCGACCAGGGCCATCAGCCGGGGGTCGTCGCCGAATACTTTATGCCGCAGATATTCCGGGCCTCGGGCGCGAATGGTCTGAAACTCGCCATCGACCATTTTTCCGAACTTTGCGATCAGCAGGCCTTCGGTATCGCGCTGCAGAATGACGTCCCATTCGCTGCCCCAGATAAGTTTGATGACATTCCAGCCGACCGCACGAAACTTTGCCTCCAGCTCCTGGATGATCTTGCCGTTGCCGCGCACCGGCCCATCGAGGCGCTGAAGATTGCAGTTGACGACAAGAATAAGGTTGTCGAGTTTTTCGCGGGCGGCAAGGGACAAGGCGCTGAGGGATTCCGGCTCGTCGGATTCGCCGTCACCCATGAACACCCAGACCTTGCGGTCTCCGGCCGCTTTCAAGCCCCGGCTGTCCAGGTATTTCATGAACCTCGCCTGGTAGATGGCGGCAATCGGGCCAAGCCCCATGGACACCGTCGGGAACTGCCAGAAATCAGGCATCAGCCAGGGATGTGGATAGGAGGAAAGACCGTGACCGCCAACCTCCTGGCGAAAGTTATCAAGGTGCTCCTCGTCCAGCCTGCCTTCAACGAAGGCACGGGCATAGATCCCGGTTGCACTGTGCCCCTGGAAATAAATCATATCGGCCCCGTCAGGCGCCTGCGGGCCGCGGAAGAACCAGTCGAAACCCACCTCGTACATGGTCGAAACCGAGGTATAGGTGGCGATATGACCGCCCAGCCCCTTGCCGTCCTTGTTGGCCCGCGCCACCATCGCCATGGCGTTCCAGCGGACATAGGCCGCGACATTCCTGGCGATCAGCGAATCATCGGGCATCGGAGCTTCATCTTCCGGCAGAATGGTGTTGGAATACGGCGTTAAAATTCCAGGCGAAGTGACCACTCCCAGCTCTCGCGCCCGATCCGTCAACCTGCTGAGCAGAAAGTCCGCTTTTTCGGCCCCTTCATTTTCTATCACACCTTGCAGGGAATCGAGCCAGTCTCGAGTTTCCTGTGGATCCTGGTCTTGATAATATGAAGTCATAACCGTACCTCGCTCTAGTATTTCGAAATACCGAACTATGCCTAACCCTTGAAACTCACCCTCTCATTCAGCAGGGACGAGGGCGGATGACCGGGTTTATCCTCACTGGAGTAGCCGATGGCAATTATTGCCTCAACTACCAGCGTATCTTTCAGCCCCAGTAATTTTTTCACGTACTCTTCTGCCGACACCTTGTCGTCATGATCGCGCAGGCGGATCTGAATCCAGCAGCTGCCAAGACCAAGATCGGTCGCGGCCAGATGGGCAATAAGAGCGGCAATCGAGCAATCCTCCACCCAGACATCGCATTTTCCGGGGTCGGCGCATACCACAATGGCCAAAGGAGCGTTTTTTAAAAACGATGAGCCGTGCGCCTTGGCCTTTGCCAGCTCGCCCAAGGTCGATGGATCGGTCACTACCACGAATTCCCAGGGGTTGAGACTGCGGGAAGCGGGTGAACGAAGGACAGCTTCCACCAGAAGATCGACCTTCTCCTTTTCGATCGGTCTCTGCTCGAATTTTCGGATACTTCTTCGTGACCGCAAGAGATCAATAAACATATGAGCACCTTTCCTGGGATTTCGGCAATGAATATGCCTGTGGTAATCCGCCCTTTGAAGCTACGGAGGAACTGGAGCGGCAAGTTTGCAAGATAATATATTACCTCTCGAGCAAAAATAAGTATAATACCGTGAATAAATATTCTATCAACGAACAATCTAGGAGAAATCATGGATCCCCAGACTTTTGCCGCCTGCCTGCTGGCAGTGACCCTGCTCACTTTATCACCGGGGGTCGACACGCTTCTAGTCATCAGAAACAGTGCCCGGGGCGGCTGGTGGGACGGCGCGGTGAGCTCGACCGGAATCTGCTGCGGACTTTTTGTCCATGCGACGGTCTCGGCCCTCGGTATTTCGATCATCCTGCTCCAGACCGCCTGGGCCTTTCATGCGCTGAAACTTGCCGGCGCCGCATATCTCGTCTGGCTGGGACTGTCCAGCTGGCGCCGGGTGATCGGCCGGCGCCGGAACCTCATCTTCGGTAATATGCCTGAAAATAAAGAAAGCCTACGGGTGTGGCGCTCCTTCAGAGAGGGCTTTTTGTCAAACGTGCTCAACCCCAAGACGGTGATCTTTTACATGGCCTTCCTGCCGCAGTTCATCAATCCTGCCGAACCGCCACTGGCCCAGTCCCTCTTTATCGCCGCCATCCATTTTTGTATCGGCATGCTGTACCAGTGCCTGCTCGCCGCCATGGTGGATAAGGCCGGTAAACTGCTGCAACGGCCAGGCATCAACCGGGTTTTCGACGCCCTGACCGGCTCGATCCTGATGTTCATCGGCCTGAAACTGGCGACCGAAAAGTAACATTGTACCATCATTTATTCAGCCATTTCAGCTGAAGAGGAGAATCTTGAAAAAAGAAGAACAAGAAAACAACCGGCGGGAAGGACTGATTGTCGCGCACTACGGGGTCGCGGTCGATGTGCTCTTTACCGAGAGCAACGAAAAATTCATGGTCCGGATAAAACGCAACTCGGGCCACGTAGTCGGCGACCGGGTCGTGGTCGAGGGTGAGGTACTGACCCGGCTGGAGAGGACATCCGAACTGTCGCGGATGGATGCCCGTGGTGGAATCCATCTGGTCGGCGCCAACCTCGATATCCTCGGCATCGTCGTCTCCTGCGAACCCCTGCCGCCGCCCGGCTTCATCGATCGGGCTATCGTTGCGGCCAGGGCTTCGGGCGTGCAGCCCATCCTGGTCATAAACAAGTCCGATCTCGCCTGCTTTGAGGGTTACTATGCGGCGACCCGCCCAGCGTATGAAGAATCGACAAAAATATTCACCCTCAGTGCGGAAACCGGCGAGGGCCTGTCGGCCTTAACCGATTTTTTCAGCGAACAGCACCGGGGCGCCTTCATCGGCCCGACCGGAGTCGGCAAAAGTTCCATTCTCAACAGCCTCCTGCCGGAGATCAACCTGCAGGTCGGCGCCATCAGCGAAAGCAAAAAACGCGGCCGCCACACCACCACCGTCTCCACCCTCCACAGCCTCAGCGGCGGCGGCGAACTCATCGACTCCCCCGGCTTCAACGATTTCGGCTTGATCGACGTCACGGCTGCAGAGCTTGCCGCCTACTTCCCCGGATTTGAAAAAGCCGGAGAGGAATCCTGCCGGTTCAGGGACTGCAAGCACCAGACCGAGCCCGGCTGCAGAGTCACCGACCTGGTCGATAAAAAGGAGATTAAGGAAGAGCGCTATAATACCTATCTTCAGATTCTTACCGAAGTAGAGGCAATGCTGATTGAACCGAAATACCGGGAGCGACGGCATCGGAGGAAGAAGAATGGTTGAGGGGAAATCTATAATTTTTTACTGAGATTGTATTTCACAATACACCAAAAAGCACGAACCCCATCACGCCAGTTGATTTTTTTACCTTCTTCATATGATCTACCGCTGTATGAAATGCCGATTTCATATATCCGGCACTTTTGTTTTGCAATTTTAGCGGTTATTTCAGGTTCGAAACCAAACCTGTTCTCACAGACAGAAATTTTGTCCAAGACAGGCTTTCTAAAGACCTTGTAGCAGGTCTCCATGTCGGTCAGGTTAATATTGGTGAACATATTTGAGACAAGAGTAAGGAGTTTATTCCCAACAAAATGCCAGAAATATAATACCCGATGCGCTTCGGAACCCATAAAGCGAGAGCCATAAACAACGTCGGCCTTCCCGGCCAGGATCGGGGCGATAAGTTTCGGATATTCTGCCGGATCATACTCGAGGTCGGCATCCTGGATCAGTACGATATCGCCTGTGGCAGCTTTAAAGCCGGAACGTAATGCCGCCCCCTTGCCTTGATTCTTCTCATGATAAATCACTTTGATCTGACTGTCTTGAAGACCGGCTATCAGATCTCTCGTACCATCGGTAGAACAATCGTCAACCAGAATAATTTCTTTTTCGAGGTCAAGACGGACGTTTTTGACCCGGTCGAGAAGAAGGTTCAGAGTTGCAACCTCGTTGAATACCGGGATGACTATTGAGAGTTTGTCAAAACGACCTTTATTTTGCTCCATATTGATCCAATCCATTCATATATAATTCTTCGTGAGAGGTCGAAATTTGCAGTACTGGGGAAAATCACTCCTGGTGGTTCGATTACATGCCGTTTAACTATATAATCGGTCGGCGCGGCAATCGGTTGCATCCCGAAGTCCTGAAATATGTTGATAGCTCTAGGCATATGCAGAGCGGATGTGACAAGTATGAAATTTTCTTTTCCTAGGAGAGGCTTAAGATACTTTGCTTCCTGAACAGTATCTAATGGCCTGTTTTCAGTAATAATCCGGTCGGCCGACACGCCGAGACTTTCCGCCACACGCTTGACTACATCGGCATTTGGCACTGGATCATGTACAATCCCACCGGAAAGGACCAGCTTTGAGCCGGGGAGCAAATTGATCAACCTAATTCCTTCTATCAGGCGATACAGCGAAGCCCCCCCTATCTGGCTCGTTTCCGGCAAACGATCATCGGAAACATGCCCGCTGCCAAGAACGACGATATACTCTATGCGTTGATCGTCCAGGTTGGCAATTGCCTCCTGAGTCAAAGAAGGAAATAATTGCTCCCGCTTTCCTATCTCCTTTTTAACAAAAAAACCATACCCGCAGAAAATTTGAAGAAAAAGTGCGACAATTAAACAAGCCACTCCCATTTTGTTTTTTCGAAACAACAAAAAAACTAAGCTGCCGATCAGCAGCAAGATACCGATAATCAAAGGGTTCAACAACTCAACCAGGAAACGAGTCAAATAAAACATGTCATTCCTTTTTCGATAAAAAAAGCTCTCTTGCCTGAATCACTCCACCAATAAGCAACAACGGAATGGCATGAAGAGTAAGTCGATTCCATGCAGTCCCAACCTGCCAATAAATTTCGGCCTGATGAAAAATTATGATAATGAAATACCCCAAGAGCATACCTGCAGGAATAATGATCCATTTTCTCCCTTCACTCGTAAACAAGCCCAGGCAGGCAAAGCACAGACACAACCATAAAACGATATTCCATTGCTTGACATCCAACCAAATTTTCTGGATAGCTTCCAGAGCTGGAGGGATCCTCGAGAAAGCTCTTTGTAAATTTTCGAGGTCCAGATGAAATCCGGAAACTGCATGGGATCCCAATTGGAGGGCTACATGTGTCCAGTAAAACCAGGGGAAATAGCAAAGACTGAAAGTAACGACAAATACAAGTATCTGTTTCGGTTTCCTGATCCCTGGCACAAAAAGCATCCAGAAACAAGTGATTACCGCAAACATCACTCCTTCATTTTTCGTATAGGCAGCTGCGGCAGCAAGAAGCGCGGCGATGAATACCTTTGTTTTTCCCCCTGCACTGCCTCCTTCGAGCAGGAGGCATCCGATACAGGCTGTAGTCAGCAGCCAAAAAGGTGCTTCGGCATAGCTCCAGGAAGCGATTAAAGGCACCATGGGCATCGAAACAAACAATGCACCGCCAAGCATCCCGAGGTCCCGCCGCCCCGTGACCCTCTCAATGATGACGACAATCTCCCAGACAACGAGCAATAAGAAGACTCCCCCCCACCCCCGGCTCCACATTTCTTCCCAACCGCCACCAAGCCAACCCGAATATGCCCAAACGGACGGCCATAACAGCGGATAATCGGCATGACCGAAATGACTTACATCAAAAAGCGGACCATGCCCAAGAGCAAGCACCTTAGCTTTTGCCGCCCAGATAGCCCAGGCATCCCAGTCGTCCGGCACGACAATGATCGACATGAGCAATGACCAGAGGATGCTTAAGGCGATTATCGCCGGAACAATCAATTGCCAGATCTTTGCCCGACTGCTGAGAGGATGATCTTTGCAAGAACGGTCTTCCGAGAGGAGTTCAAGGGACTGTGCGGCATTGCCAAAATGCTTCCGAATCAAAAACCAGATCCAACTGGTCACGCCGACTAAAGTCAACAAATAAAAGGCCGGAACGGCGCCTGCAAAAACAGCCCGGGACAATACAACACAAACCATACAGATCAATAAGGTACAACCGAACAATTCGGGAAAACTGAAAGGCAGGCGCTTGAGCAATTTTTTCAATACCAGAGTCATTCCCGCAAAAACAAGAAGTGAACCGAGTAAGGCTAAAATGGAAGGCCTATTGCGTTTTTGCTCCACCGGTAAAGCAGCGGACGCAACCGGGGGAGTAAAAACACCTCCGGCATCGAGCGAATAATGATCCGACCCTGCAGGAATCCTCGGGAGCAGCAGGTATTTGAGGTACGAAAGCTGGTTCTGGTCACCGGTTGCAGAATAGGTGATATCTTGCGGCCAGACCATGTCGAGGGTTTTGTAGACATCAAGAAGTGTCTCCGGCGATCCGGCATTCCGCAAGACCAAGCTACGCTGCACTTCGACAGTCTTGCCGAGATAATTCACCCTCTCCCGCTCCCACCAGAGCTTATACATCCCGCCCAAAGCAGCAATCGAAACAATGGTCCAGACGGCAAGTACTCCGAGCAGGAAAAATCGAAGCGGTTTATTGACCATCATCGGTATTTCGATCTATCGGAGTCTGTTCGGGGAGATGGCTTAAGGCCTCTTTTCTGGTCAATTCGGAAATATTCTGCTCGATTTTTTCAATAGCCGACAGCAGCTTGAAAATGAGGAGGAAAACCAAAAGAAAGCCGGTGAGAATGACAGCATTGATATTCCCCTCAATGCCGATTAATTTCGCGAAATGCATCGTTGAATTCGGATACACGGCAACCAGACCCATCCCCCCCCAGACAACAACCCGCACAGCGAATTTCAGAAAAGTCTGACCGGTTTCACGTTTGAAAAACTCTTTTGCCCCCTGAAAAAGCATCACGGAGCTGATACATATGATGATAATTTGATAAAGATGTATTTTCATTCTTGCTGCCGTTCCATTTTTATACGAGCATGCCCCAGATCATCCGGACAAGGGTTTTAATCCCATTGATAAACCCCTGTTTCTGCGGCTTGCCCATTGAATAGTCGGTATATCGCACCTTGATCGGCACTTCCGTAAATCTCAGTCGGTTGTTGTTGATTTCACGAATAACCTTGCTGTCGTACTCGTATTTGTCGGCCTTAGTATCGATTATCGTTGCCGCAAAATGCGAATAAGCTCTAAACCCCGACTGGCTATCGGACACATGTATGCCATAAAGAAGCCACGTTACAATATTCCCAATTTTGTTGGCAATAATTTTAATAAACGGCATCTCGCCCTTCACTTTCGGGCGTGTTCCGAGGACCACATCACACTCGCCGGTGCGAATTGGCGCTATCAAGGCCTCGATATCGGAAGGATCGTGTTGTCCGTCCCCATCCATGGTCACAATAATATCGGCCCCCAGCCGGTTGGCGGCAACTATCCCTGTTTTTGTGGCAGCACCTTTCCCACGATTTAATTTATGGCGCAGGGCAATGACATTATCCAGTGATCGTGCGGTATTAAAGGTGGCATCCCGGCTGCCATCGTCAACGACGATAATGGTATACTCCCCGGCCGCTTGAACCTCACGGACAACATCGGCGAGAACAGCGGCTTCATTATATGCCGGTATAACAATGTGCACAAACCTTCCCATTACCGTATCGATCCCTTCCCTTTTTCCCACGGTTTATAAGGTACGTATTTCAAGAGAGGCAATCTCATATCTTCCTGGTTTCTTACCAATATCGATTCTCAGCGGTCTCATGATATCTTCTGAAAACAATGAAACATAAATGATATTGCCTCCTTTTGCGATGTTTCTTGAAATACTTGATTTTTCGGAATATGCACTACTTTCTTTCGTTTGATAAAAAAATTGCACAACAGTGTCTTCAGGACTCAAGACCTCAAGCTTTATGACCACCAACTCTGAAGAGCACTCTACAGGGCCTGCCAGAACAGTTTGCGGATCATTTCCCGTTGCAATAAGCACAATTGCATCAGACTCCCTTTCGATAAGGACATCCTGCTGCGCACGAAGACGATCTTTAACATTCATCGCATCGATACGCAAACACGTTTGCTCGGAATGTTTGAAATCCCATTCGCTGTTTCGAATAAATGTGTGATAATCACCGGCAGACAACCATTGCTCCTCCTTTCGGGGAACATGCTCTCTTGATCCTGATGCCACATAAAGCATACATGATCGATTGAATTCCTCCTCAATATTTTGGAAAGCAACCGGCGCACTGCCGGAAACCTGCTCCCAAACATGTTTGACCCGTATTCCTCGCTGCATCGCTCTCCAGGTTAACGGGTAATCGACGCTATCGGGCCCCAATATCAGGCCGACTCTAGAGCAATTATTTGCTTCAACCGCTTCGAGAAAAAAATCATGCTCGTCTTTCAGATTTGCATTGTGATAATAGGCAACTTCTCTATTCGGTCTTTCTCCCCAAAAAGTACTGAGTGCCAATGGTCTTGCCGGAACGTTCGAGGCGATAAAAAGCGCGTAGGCAAGAGAAATAAACGACGCAGCCGCAGTAAAAAAACAAAGTGTCTTGCCAATTGGCAGGTATTGCCTGCCGAGTGCTGCAAGGAACACAAACGAAAACGGCAGGAGAAAAAAGAGAGGTATTTCGAGCCTCGTGATCCAACCCTGATCTTTCACCACCAGACCAAAGAGCGCCCAGGATGCTACAGGCGAAAGAGCCAACAGGAACCTTTTCCGATAATATGGCTTGGAAAGCAAGAAAAACGAGAGGAGAACACTACTCACACTGAGAATGAGAAATACTGAGACCTGATATGGATTCCCGACCATATCTTCATGAAGATTATAGATATCCTTGGTTATAAGATCTCCTTTTACCCCCAACTCGGCCAAGACTTTTCTGGTTTGTACCGGAAACGGAATGTTATGAACAAGAACTCTAACCGGATTCCACAATCGTTCCGCATCATATCCTGAAAAGAGAGGGTAGACTTCATGCCTGGCAGCACCCTGCTCACTCTTTCTGATAATATCAGGACCGGCTATGACAGAAAACACAACCGCGCAAACCAGGCTACCGACAATACATCTTCTTATATTCGTCCTGTTTATCAAAAGAGTTGGCAATTGGAAACAGAACGCAACAGCAATCAGCGGGAAGACAACGAGTAACGACGTTGCCTTGACGAGAAAACCTCCAGCCAGAGCAAGGCCGGCAAAAGCGTAATCAATGCCCCTCATCCGTTCAATATTGCCTGTGAAAAGTCGAGCCCCGGCAATGAGAATCGCGTAGACCATTACTGAAGCCACAAGATCATTCTTGGTGTTCGAAGCCTCCATAACTGCAATAGGGGCCGTTGCCGTGAGCAGAATGACATACGGGGACAAGACCTTCGGCAGGTGAATGATGCGAACGATATATATGCTCGAAAAAATAAGGAGAATATAGGAAATGTATTGAACAAACGGTGCCAGATTATCTTTTCCTGAAAGCAACTGAAAAAAAAGGACAAGATATTCAGCTCCAGGCCCCATGACATTCTGCCGCTCTATCGGAGTTGGATAGTAGGCAATGCTGCCGTTTTGAATCCAATGAGCAACCCGCGCCATATGATAGGTCAAGCTATCATAGTTGTTCGGTGGATAGATCCAAGCAGCAAGACCAATAAGAAGCAGGAGTGGGAAAACAAGTTGATGACCGGGACGCAGAACCGTCCTCTTGAAAAAGCCGACGAATCGCAAGAGATGGGCAAGGGGCCTTCCCGTATCGGTTATCCAGACCCACATCATCCAGCATCCGACGACAGCCAGATGAACCGCCACTATCGAGAACCGATTTATCGCATGGAATACACTCAAACAGTTGAGAATCACTGCTTCCAGACCGATGAAAGCGGCCAGGGTAATCGGCAACAAACCGGAAAACGGCAACGGCCGCAGCCTGAAAATCCCCTCAGAGAGGACAAGAAAAACGCAGAAAAAAAAGAAAAGTGAGCTTACAGTCATGATCGCTAAACAGCTAACCCAATAATAGTAATACCCTTCTTAACCATGATCAGTTTTTTGTTTCACGGCTATCCGTAATCAACCGCTTCCACACCCCAAAATGATAAACAACACGGCTTACAAACATTACTGGAAAATACCAAAGAACATTTGCGTCTCTCTTGATCGACGCAATGGCCTGCAACAAAGATACAGCCGATGCATAGGGGAGAATAAGCATCCAATACAACCAAGCTGATTTAAAACTTATCGATAACTTTGCCAACCAACTTATGGAATTTCCATATCTTTCCTGGACCACAAGGCCACTGCGCAACCCTGATCGATAACTGTTTCTTAAAATGCCGATAAAAGATCCTCGACCATGATTATGCTGCACTTCAACAGAAGAGACGAAACGACACTTCCAACCGTTCTCTTGTAAACGGAGGCTGAAATCCCAATCCTCAGAGGCGAGCAGTGCTTCATCAAATCCACCGGCCTCATCAAAAGCCTGTCGATAAACAAGAACTGCGGCCGAACCGAGAGCTCCCTGCCTATCATGGAAGCCTTGGTAATCGCTGAACAGACAATAATCGGCACATCGACTCCAAAAATTATTATCTCCACTCACTACTCGACACCCCACCGCGCCGACCCGTTTCTCCAAAGACAGCGATTTCATCGTTTCTGAGAGCCAATTCTGCGGTGGCACACAATCGTCATCGATAAACGCAAGAATATCTCCTGAAGAAGCGGCGGCACCGATATTTCTCATTCCACCGGGTGGATAAAGGAGATCTGTCCTATCAACATGAACAGCAGTATATTTCCGTTCCAACCGATCGGCAAACGGTGTAACAACATGGATATCATACTCCAATCCCGATAGAGTCTGTTGTTCTAACGCCTGAATTGTTTCACCGACACGGTCTGGCCTTCCGGAAGGAATAATTATGCTGATATCAAACTTCATCAAACCCTTGCCTGTCCATTAATTCTGCAATGACTAGTGTAGAAGATATACTTCATACCGCTCATTTTCGACATCTTGCTTAAATTCGACAAGTTTTGTTGTCGAACCATTAAAATCATGTAATTCCTGCTCGGTCCAGGAAAACTTTTTGTTGTAGCTTTCATATCTTGAATATGGAGGATTTTGATTTAAAAGATCAAAATGACCAAGAGCTATAATCACCGGTTTTTTCTCTTTAACCTTAAGTGATCTTGCTGCCTCCAAAAGCTCGCCTAGCGACAACTCCTGTCTGTTCCCGCTGGTGAGTCTTACAAAATTTTGAAACCGTCCTTCTCTGGGCACATAAATTCGATTAGAAACATAATAAGGCAATGATTCCAATCGCATATCTGGTTCACCAATGATAATGGCATCGCCAAATTGACTATTATCTTTAATAAATTTCCCAAATGCTTTGCTGGAACTCATATCCTGGGTGAGATCCCGATGTATTTTTTGAAAAGATCCTGCAATATGGATGAGAAAAATTGCCGGAAGAATCACATAAACAACACTGTTAAAGATCGACCCCAAAAGCCGGCCCGACACTTGCCGGTGCGAGAATTCCCGGAGAACAATCCAATATATCGTGATGATAAATATAAAAACGAGACCTTGGTGGCGTAGTACCCCTGCATAGCCGATTGAAAAAAATGTCCCTACACAAACAATTCCGCCTATGAGAATAACTGCCGCTGCGGGACGAACCAAAAGTCCTATGCCAAAGATCCACATCAACAAGTCTCGCCCCCAGCCGGGTATGCCGTGGAAAATTATGTCATATGGCCCCCCTGGATGTTTAACACACTCCCATAACGCAACGAACAATTCTCGAATCTTCAGCGGAGGGCCTTGAAGAACAATACTGTTTTTATCAGGCAACACTGTCAGGACAGCAAGAACAAGACCTAAAATAACCAGGGTGAAAGAAAACAACATAAGTCGGCCCTTCTTCGACCAAGAAATGCGCTTTTCTTCATAAAGGAACTCGATGATCCAGAAAGCAGTTAAAAAAAAGGCAAGAATGGCAGAATGAATATTAGTGTGGGCCAAGGTGACCAGGAGAACAGAAATCAACACTGGTCGTTCGTTTCTATGCGGGTAAATACAAGCCATAGAGAAAAAAAGCATCATACTGATGCCATAATTTCTTGCCATGACCGAATACTCGTACAGGGGCAAGAATGTAAACAAAAATAATACCTTAAACCATGAACAAAACGGGGCGATTCGGTAAAACTGAAAAATGGAAATAAAGGCGATAGTGATAGCGGCAAACTTCAGAATGAGAGTTGAATGAATTATCTGAAACCCCAAGCGTAAAATCAAATACCATACTAAGGGATGTCCTTCATTCTTCAGGGCAGCAGGAAGCCCCAAAAAAGAGCCGGGCGAAAGAGCGAGAGAAAGAGCCCGAACCTCGTCCCGCCACATCTCATGGAAGCTTGAAACCCCAACAACAATTGCAAGCCAAAATAAAAGAAGGCATAAGGTATATTTTTTCCACTCTTTTGTTGCAAATGGTTCTGATGAACTGAGATAAGAGGCAAACTTCATTTTTCCAAAGCCTTATTCATCAGAAAACGTAAAATGCCGCCGGAGCACTTGCATATTATGCTTTTGATCGCTGTGTAACTATACTAATCATATAGCCGCAAACATATGAGAGATATATTCGAGATTGAATAGTTTGAGATTTTTCAGAAAAAATCCCCAAAGAATGAAACAAATTCGTGAGTAATCGGGAAATCTGCTCTCTTTTTTCCTTAAGTACAATTTTCATCCCATCCTTTTGTTTATTCAAAAAATCATCAACCTCATCATTTCTTATACTGAATGAAGAACGAGACATAATAAAGTCGGAAACTCCTCCCCAATAATACCGTTTATAGAACCAGGCGGGAATTGTTCGCTGTTCGGGAACATAATGCTTTACGCTCACATTGGGATGATACCAAACTGTACCTCCGGATCGTTCAATGTTTTGCTGTAATTGCACTTCTTCTCCAGATAGCAGTAATTTTTTCTTTCTCCCAAGTTTTTCGCTAAATCCACCCATTTGCTGCAAGATGGCTTTTGAGAAGAAACAATTTGCTCCAACTATTTTATTATGCTCAAACTGGATCTGAAAGCACTCCGTTCCCCAATCCAAGAACCCGAGTGGAACTTTCAAGTCATCATTGATCCAGTCGGGTAAACTTACATCACCAAATAGTTGAATTGGTCCAGTCAGAGCATCTGGTTTAGGCAAGATATTCTCAAAGCACCAAAGGGCCGATTTAAGCCATTGCTGATCAGCGACGGCATCGTCATCGAGATATCCAACATACTCACCTTTTGCAGATATCCAGCCGGAATTGCGTGCTTTCGAAAGGCCAGAGACAGGTTCATAAATAGAACGAAAGCCTACTTCTCCTTCAAATTTAGCGAGAATATCAGGTGTTTCATCTGTTGATGCATTATTGACTACAATAATCTCAAAAAAGTCACGATCGAGATCTTGCTTAAAAAGGCTTTGAATACAGTTTTCAAGCAATTGAGCCCGATTATAAGTACATACAACGACAGAAATCACCGGTTGAGGTCCCATATATTTTTGCAATAGCCTACCTTGACTATTCAAATTGAAAAATCAGAGTTTTCGGCTTCACTCCAATCCATAACATGAGCTTTTTCAGCATTGACACCCCACCAATCTATTGACGAGCCACAACAAAGACATTCCGGGATCAATTCTTCCTTCATACTGCCGGCATTTGTTTTTCGCAGTGCCTGCCAAAATGAATTGTTCCATATTTCCTCAAGAGATTGTTTTAAGATGTTGCCGCTATTATATTTCCCCGACTGAACCTTGTTCATAAACATTATTTCACTTGCCGCACAAGGATAGAGTTCTCCGTTGAATCCAATGTATAATGAACGCCATGGCTCCAAGCAATCACGCTCTTTAATTTTAGAGCAATTGAATAAGGGTTGATGCTCTAAACAAACCCCGATTTCACGTGCAACTTTTTCAGCTTCACGGATACTCCGATTGCTCTCATCCTGATGAAAATAGAGCGAATCCAGGGGTGCAATCTGGATGGTCCCGTCTGCCTTTTTTCTATACTGTTCCGGATAGATGCGGACATAAACAGCTTTCACGCTATCAACTCCTAATTCTTTTGCCAATCTGACGAATTCAGGCAGTTCGGAGATATTTTTCTTCATAAGAATTATTGAAATTGAGATCCCTATGCTGCTCTTCAGTTCCCGACGCAATAGAACAATTTTTTTTATATTTTCACAAACATGTTCAAAAGCATCAACACCAGCAATTTCATGAAAGATTTTTTTGCTTGCCGCATTTACTGAGACGAGGAAATGCACTCGATTTTCAACGAGCTTTTTTACCATACTTTGATTATACCCGCCCACCATGTTAGAAATAACAGTATGTTGAACAGCAGGGCATTTTTCCCGTGTATATGCTGCTATCTCCGCCAATTCTGGATTAAGAAACGGCTCACCGCCTCCCCCATACACGACTTCGACCAGTTGCTCCATTACCAATTTGCTATAGATTGTTTTGATCTTCTTGAGCGTTAAGGCATCTGAAGAGCCACAACTTTTGTAATCGTGGCCGCACATTATACAACCTGCGTTGCACCTATCAATCATCAGGAGGTTTAGCGAGGATGGCGCATATGGTAATTCGGTTTCTCCTCTCTTTTGTGAATGTCTGGTTCGATATTTTGTTATCTTGAGCCGAAACAGTGACTGCAGACGTAACTTTGATTCCAACAGCTTATCCAGCATGAGTTCCTCAATAAATAAACGGCATCAGCCTCTTGGAGGCATCCGTAGAAATTGTTTCAGATGTGCGACAGACGCATCTGCTTGTTCTTGT
The DNA here is from genome assembly GCA_000961725.1 of Desulfobulbaceae bacterium BRH_c16a. Taxonomy (GTDB): domain Bacteria; phylum Desulfobacterota; class Desulfobulbia; order Desulfobulbales; family Desulfocapsaceae; genus Desulforhopalus_A. Next base: position 37,282 of record LADS01000021.1, on the reverse strand, counting down.
TCTTCCTCATAGGCAAATCTTGCATGCGGGGAGTTGTGCTTTGTAAAAATATCCTGAGTCCATTTTTCCCCATCTGAAAGGGCTAAATCCTTCAGAAAGGTATTGAGTTTTTGCGTAGAATGCAGGTATCCGGTATTGTTGAGTGCCCATTCTCTTGGTTTGAAAGATTTATAATTATTCACCATGTGCAAAATTGCTTTGGGTAGATCTTTATCCGAGGCAAGCAACCCAACATGTTCATTAATATGATCTCTATTAACTCCCCTGTTCTCACTTGTAAGAATAATTGGCACTCCGGAAAAAAAACACTCATAAATGCCCCTATTGGCGCCTTCATCTTTACTCAATAAAATTCCAGACTTGGATTTTCTCAGTATTTCTCCCACCTGTTTTGATGGTATTCGTTCAAAAAAATCGACAATATTTTCCACATCATATTTTCGGCAATCTTTTTGAACATCTTCCAGCGTTCTGCCATCAATCGGATAACCGATTACTGCTACCTTTTGTACATCGTTTTTTATCTTGCTGATAGATTCAAAAAACAAATCATGTCGTTTCCAACTCAGCCAATTTGCTATCATTACAACATCATACTCTTTTTTCACACCGGTTCCGTCCTCAAATAACTGAGGATCGGCCCAATCGCCGGCTCCAAGCCGTATCGGTTTAAAATTATTCCCAATTTCTTGTATGTATTTATAATCCGGTTCGAATTGAGCCTCAATTACTACATCTGTATGAAGTCCTAGACAAAGAAAGAACATGACATTTTGATAACCGGACGTACTTGGTTCAATAACAAACCGATAATATCCGGCAAGTTCTTCAATATTAAAGATCGATGTAAATCGTTGCACCCCTTCATCATACTGAATAAACAGCACCCCTTTTTCTCTTGAACTTATATATGGCTTCAATATAATAAGATCCCCTTGTCGACCAGGATCATTTAAATTTTTTTTGGGATATCTCATCCGCAGGTGATGCTGTTCGCCAAACTGAGAGAAAAGGTCTCTGCACGCCTGTGCTTTATTCGACAAAGCAAACGAGGTCAGAACCGTGTTTCGATTTTTTAATATTCTTCTGCGGATGTAACTCCTTGCCACATAGTTATATATTCGACCAAGTTTCTCCTTACCAATCAGACAAGTCACATCTCGTTCGTATCTGAGCAGCGCCCCCAACCCCGAATAATAATCTCTCGCAAGAGTATAATATGCACAGCGGATAAGGTTAGATACAAGCCAAAACAATCTCACAAAATAACAAGACAGAAAATATTCTTTATTTTTAAAAAGCAGATATCTTAAACGATTAACAACTTCATATTTCATAGATCCCCCACCGGCAACTCATGTCAATGATTTCAGCAGATATCCCCATCCCGGCAGGGGGTATGATCTATAATTAAAAGTTCTAGGTAGATCCAACAGGTTTTCGATGTGAGCCAGTGTCATGAGTCTAAAATAGGTCCCCCAAATATCAGGATAATATGTGTCACATTCCATCAAACTCCACCCGCTGTATCGATACTTTGTTCGCCCGAGTATGCGATTAACAATTCTCTTGCCCATTTGTACCGGATTATTTTGAACTAATCGGTATCCATAGCCACCGGTAGTTGTTCTTCCTGCCAAAATCCTGCGCAACGTCAGATCAAGTGAGATGCGAATTTCCGGCTGTTGCTCCGGACATCCGTAAAACAATCTGGCCAGTATCTCAACCGCATCATAATCTTCACATGCTCCTCCCCCGCTTGGGCCATATAAACCATCATGCTGCTGCAGCTTTATTGTACTACGAACAATCTGCTCCTTATATTGAATATCTCGGTTAAAATAATCATAAAAAAGGTAAATATGGGCGGCACCGAACATGCCGCTTCGCAAGTTACTGCGAACGTTCTTCCCCCAGAAACCGGTAGACTTGTCTTGTTGGCTATCAAGATAAAGAAAGATATTATCAATTGCCTTTATCCATTGTTCTTTTCGTGCAGAATATTTCCCGGAGTAAGTGAGAAAAAAGAGGAGAAACATAATCTCGTTGGAACAATACCAGAAGTCATCCCAATTTCTATTATCAAGCCACCGAACAAGAAAATCTTTTTCCTGAAATGGGGCCAAGAAGCCCAATTCATTTTGAGGCAAAATTCCCAGCATATCCAGAGCGATCAAACTGAAAAAAGTAAATTGCCATTCAATATACTCGCTTGATTGCAAACCCGACAATTGCTCTTTTTTGAATTGTTTATCTATAAATAAGCCATCCGAGCGCTGTTGAGATAGTAAATATTTACCAACCTGTACGCCATCAACTCTACCAATCTCATTAATAAGATAGAGCGCCTGAATGCTAAAACAGGTGCTTAGGAGGGTTACCTTGCCTTGTGGGTGGAAACGAAAGCCGTTGCTTTTCGTTTCATAGAGAGATTGAATAAAAGATATTGTCTGGGTATGCATAGTGTCACGTTCACTTACTTCCAAGTAATTCTCCCACCGGTGCTTTTCTGATTCTCAACAATGAATTTATTATGAAATAAGCGATATGATCGAGTGGTGGAATGTAGTGTCGGCGGAACGAAGCTCTTCTATATTCTCTTGGCACGGAAATGCCTATTCCTGAAGAGTTGACGCAAAGATTAAACCATACCATGGCAGCAGCTCGTTCCAACCCACGATGTGGGTAACACATTGATTTCTCATTATGTAAAATAAGTCGTTCCAGCCAAACTCGGGCCTTAGCCAATTTTTCCAAATCTTTAACACCCACACTGTTACCTACATCCCTGTGATACTCAAGCTCTTGCTCGTCAGCATCTATACCAAGTCTCTGCAATTCTCTCTTCTGAACATTTATCGCCACCGAATTTGAAGCACTGAAATTTCGATGAGTTACTCCCGAGTTGTTTATTCTCCAAACCAGTAATACTTTGTCAATATTTTCAAAATCAAAACAATGTAGACAACGAGACCAAAATTCATAATCCTGGGCTGCGATGCATGCCGGATTGTAGCGCAATTGATGCTTTACCAACATATCCCGGCGCATCATGACCACAGGGTGATTAACTGGATTATTGAAAACGATATAGGCATTTATGGTCTCAGAATCTAAAGGAAAACGAATGATGTGTCCTTTTCCATGGAAATTCTGAGTTTTAACCCAGCTTCCGCATATCCCCAACCAGGTTTTTTTCTCCAACAGCTGGAGCTGGGTCTCGATGCGGTGGGGTAAACTGATATCATCTCCATCCATGCGAGCAATATACTCACCCGAGGCCATCTCCATTCCTTTATTGAGGGTCACCGCCACCCCCTGATTCAGGCCATTCTGAACGAATCTGATTCTTCTATCGGAAAATGATCGAATAATGTCTTGGCTGCCATCCGTAGAGCCATCATCAATGACAAGAAACTCAAAATCACCATACGTCTGCGACAAAATACTCGCAATTGCCTCCTGCAGATATTCACCTGCATTGAAGACCGGCATTATGATACTAACCTTTGGCATGTTTGTGTTCCTGACCTTTTACCTATCCTGTCCCAATACAGTTTCAAATATTTTTTTATGTGCTTCCAGCCAGTCTCTTACATCGAATCGCTTTACAGCTCTTTCTCTTGCCGCAGTAGCATATTGATCAATTGAGGAGAGTACCTCGACAACTGCCTCTGCCATTTGATCAGGATTGGGAGGATGTACTTTTTCCCAATCCATTGGCACAGAAACTCCACGTCCAGCCTCCTCACCTACCAGTTCCGGAACTCCGCCGCTCTTGGAATAAACAATCGGTAATCCACAAGCCATGGCCTCGACAACTGTCCTTGGGCATGCATCGTTGTATTGAGTATGGATTAATAAATCTGCGGATTGATATATCGAAGGTGCATCAATTTGTCGATAAGATTTACCAAATTCCACCATATCTTCGGCACCGTACTTCCGACATACGGCGATGAGCTCTTTACGACACTCTTCCGCATCATTTTTCCAGGCAAGACGTCCATAGATCATGAGTTTGGCCTCAATGCCAAGCTTTTTGAGAGACGACAACACTTGTACTGCAGAAGAAATTCGGTAAAAAAAACCATGACTCCCGGCCATAAGCAAAACAGGCTTCGTTGGCCTTGCTGGCTTTTTCGCGGGGAGGAAAAACTGCACATCAACTGGATTATGAAGTATTGAATAATTTTCGACTGTATCTGTAAGATATTTGTCAGCGCTGATTTTGCAATAATCACTCTGATAAATTACATGGTCCGCCTGCTGTAAAAGAAAGCGGCGTGGACCGTTCATCTTTTCGAGGTTGTTCCCATGATACGCTGGAAAGGCCACACCGTTTTGATTGACTATGAGCTTAACACAGCTCTTTTTTGTGTATTTAACCAGAATTTCGGGACATGTCGGCAAGGCGCTGCTCACGAGATATAAGACATTTGCGCCTCTCACAACATTAGGAAAGTCCTTCTGCAGGTCTTGACATTTTATGATTCCACCTGAAGCTTTTTCACCAGGGGAAGGAATATGATCATGGCCATAGAAGACACGACAACCAACTCCACCAGACGCTTGTTTTCGCCAACGAAGGAATTCTTTTCCATGCGTCATGATAAAAACATAAACATCGTAAATCAAAGCTTTTACCCTGTCGATCAAGTGCCGACTACTCATTCTGCTTATTCCCCGTCAATTGGATGGATTCACCAGATGCATTATTGCTGCGCACTTCGGCCCAGATTTCCCCCCAGATAATATCAGAAAAAACCGGAAGCAACTGAGCCAGTTTCATTTCCTCCATGAACGATTCAAACGTGTACTCCACACAATGCGTAGGATCACTGAAATGGGGCAATCCCAACTCCTGTCGTAAAGGAACTTCCCAATGACGATTACTCATCGGAACCCTGATGAGAATGGCCCTTGGAGAGTATTTATTTACGAGAGACCGCAGTAGTAATGCCCTCTTTTCGAGATGTTCGAGAACGTTCGACATGACAATGACACTGAAATCACCTGAGGGCAGATTGCTGGTGACATCGCCAACCATATATAGGACATTCTCACAAGAAAATTCAGATCGCGCCTTGGCAATATGGGATGAATCAATATCAATGCCGGTAACTCTCGCTCCACACCGTGCCATAGACAATGCCAAAGCACCGCATCCGCAACCTATATCCAGCACTGTATCGCCAGACGATATTCTTTCGACAAAAAACCGATGATAATCAGTCAGCCTGTGTTTTGGGTGGACGCCGCCATCACAGATGATGGCCTGTTGATCGATATACCATCGCAATCTGAACTGAATATCCAAAAGGGTTCTCAAATGCTCTTTCGCATTGCTCTTGGATTGCCTGCTATCAAAGGCTAACGCGCAAAGCTGTTTCACTAAAGCACCTGGGAGAAGCCTCACTCCGGACACTAGGAGTTGCCACACTAGTTGCTTAACTTCCTTCTTCATTTACGCCTCAAGATGTAACGATTCGATATCTTAGGTGAAATTAACCGAAGACTGTGCAGCCTGAAAAGGCCCTCTAAATTCATGCAAGACTCAGCTGAATAAACCGCAGATGTGCTTCGGCAATACTGCTGGTAGCGTAGTACTTTTTCACGACGTCGCATGCCGCCTGTTGCTCTTTAACCCAATCAAATGAAGGACTCGTAAGCTCAGTCAAGGCTTTCAGCCAACTCTCAGAATCACTGCAAACTCGTATGCCCTTGTTAGCCGACCTCTCGGCAACCTCGCAGTAGCTGGGCTGGGGACTGCAGAGAACTACTCTGCCTCTGGCCATAGGCAGAGTGATTTTCCATTCTGTATGACCAAGATTGTAGGAGTTGTCGAGAAACCTTGGGGCAATGAAAACGCCCCCGTTATCGTAGTTATTCATCAGGGCGTCAATGGATTCAAACGGAAGAATCGCATGTGGTACCTGCCTCAACAGGGACTCAAATTCCTCCAAGTATGGAGGGTACCATTTCTGGATTGAATCAAGTGAATTGGTGATGATCTTCAGGAATATCCTTTCTCGCCATTCTAAAAGAACTTCTTTGACAGTCAGGAGTTCAAATAGTTTAACAGCCTGGCCGCACCAAATGAGCTCAAGAGGTTTATCTTTCTTCAGATCCCAATTTGAACCTCTAACTATATGCTGATCAAGGACATTATCGGAGATGGTTGACACATGTCGTTTGAAGCGTCGCACCACCTTCTCAATGTAACGAGAGTCGGCGATAATGCCATTGCATTGCCCGGCCATTTGTAAGGCATTCTCCTGCTGTTCTTTGGAAGGTGCCATTCCATCATAGAAAAAGGTGCCGGTTGCTTCTGTGAAATAATCAACATTAGCATCGAAAATGGTCCAAGTGCCTTTTTTTTTCAATACATGTTGCAGGGAGATTGACTCACGATTCATGGACTTGAGAAAAATAACTGCGTCGTACCTTCGCCACGGTTTATACAACTCGTAGCGGACCCCATCGACTGTGCGGTTGATGTATTCTGCGATCCAGCTAAATCGCATCACAGCGACGGGTGTAGTACTCCCCCAGCCAGAAAAAAGAGCCCACGGATTGCCGTTCCTGATGCAGCCTGAAACTGACGGTACACGGCCATCGACAATAAAACCAATCATGATCATCTTTTAATGCCCATTATTGGCTTTTCGTAAGAACAAACTGGATTACCCGAACATAATCCGCATTCATGCGATAACCGCTTGGCATATTCAGAAGGACCCGGTCGCGCAACAGCCAATATTGTTTTTTTGCCTGTTCCAACATCTCTATGAGACAATCGTTATCAGAATAGACCATTCCGTATTTTTCAGCGGCCTCTACTATTCCACCGCCATTTACGTGACAAAGCAGAGGCAGACCACATTGAGCCCCTTCGACGTGGTGCATTCCACAAGGTTCCCAGAGACTTGCCGTAATATAGAGGTGGCATTGTCGGAGAAGGCCGGCAAGCCTTTGACCGTTTGCGGGAGGAAACGTTTTGGCACTCCGCCATTTGATTTTCTCAGGCCATCTGCCAATAATCCAAAGTTGGCAACCGCCAAGTTTGCCATCTGCAATCAGATTATCTATCTGTTCGTAGATCGGGAACCCTTTCATTGGATTGTCCGACCAGTGATGAGTGACCATTCGCAAAGGTTCTTTCTGGTCCCATATTGAACTCCCTATGGGTTGAAAGATTGCGGGATCGGCACCGTTATATATAATAGTGTGAGGTTTGTCGACATCGAACCATCGCTCGGCAAAATAGTCCCGCAACCATTGTGAGATAAAAACTGTATAATCTGCAATCTCGTTTCCTTCCCGCAATATATTATCCATAAATTGCGTCATCTTCCGCTGGTCACACTCGTTGATCCTGTGGACGATTTTCACATCGGGATAATTTGCTTTATATCTTCTTATCTCTTTCAGTCCAAAGGCGGTTCGCTGCAAATCTTCCCTTGGGTCAATCATAAAGATGAGGTCCACCTTACCTTTAAGATCGAACCTGACTTTCATTCCGCAAAACTCGAGAGCTTTTTTTAGTTGCAGGATAAATACATTTGCTCCACCCCAAGGCCCTGAAGTTGACTTAAAATTTATCGCGACTGTTGCGATTTTTTTCTTAAATAAAAGTTTCTGCATTTCTATTCTGTCAAATCTTGTCCAAAACACGTTATTTTATTGTCTGGAAGGAATTTTTCATTTTTATGGGATAACTTATCAACTTTTGAAAGAAACCAACATTCATCTTTTTCTTTCTGTCTTCTTCTTTTTTAAGAAGAAACTGTAATGTCTTTGAGGCTCCAGAAGGATCATGCCAAGGAACGACAGATACATCTTCTGTTTGGCGCCATGATGAAATGATACACTCATTTTCAGGAGAATCACCGACAAAGCCACTCATCTTCATGGTTTTTGCCAATGTTGAAAAAGAGTAATAATATGTATGGAAAGCATTGAACACCATAATTGGATCTTGAAGCCAGAGACTCTCGTTAAAAACACCGGGTACCTCAATAAACACCCTGCCATTTTCCTTCAACAGGTTCCTCAGTTTCCTTGCTTCAGTCAAAGGGTCAAGAAAATGCTCAAAGACATGCTTCAGGATAACTAGATCGTATTTTTCGCTGTCATTCAACGCCCCTTCCAGCCCTCCGGCCCGAAGCTCAAGACCTGAGTACTCTCTGCCGATTTTAATAATTCGTTCGTCGTAGTCGTACCCCACTAATTCTGCGCCAGAATTTTTTAATCGTGTTAATCCAGCGCCATAGCTGCATCCTATCTCGACAACCTTCTTACCTTTAAGATCAAATGTTTTCTGTAATGTGTCGGCAAAAAAAGTAGCCCTTTCAACGCTTAAATCAAAACGTTTTCTATCAACCACAAAAGAACCCGTTTGGAGGGGCCAAAAATGATTTTGGTAGACTTTAATATATGTAGCCTTGTCCCATCGAGGGTTCAAGCGAACGAGTCCACAATTGTTGCATAAAACAACAGAAACAGAGAGCCCCCATCTATCAATTGTAGCTAGTAACTGATCGTCGATCTGACAACCACAAAGACAGATATTTTCGACGTCCTTACCTTCTGCTTGGATGAGAACACGTATTGCTTCACAAGCTTTCAATCGTTCTCCGGAAATATATCTGTGCGCATTCCCGGATCTCATATATCTCTCACCCAATATACATTTGCTGGTAATTTCCATCTTTCCGCCTCCTACTTATAATATATGAGTACCCCAAGCATTCACATGTGTCTCATCTAGTATTCCTAATAAATTCCGATGAAAATCTTCCAAACCAAGCTGTTCTAGAACAATCTTCCTTGCTTCGCTGCCAATCATTTTTCTTAAAACATCATCATGAAGAAGAGTTTTTATTTCTTTATTAAGTTCGAAAATATCGCAACTTTTCACGTAAATGAGATTTTTTCTATCATAAAAAGGATATCCTATTTTATTTGCGCCTTCTTGATTAGCAATGACAGCCTTTCCCATAGCCATCGCTTGGAGCAGTACAGTGGTTGCACCTGAATACGAATTTGGTATTACCGGAAGTGCGAGAATACGTCCTCTTCCGATATACGGCCTAATTTCAGACATTGGCACATCAGTCAAGACTTGCATATTTCCAGGGACGTCTTTAAAACCATTGGCAATTTTATGTGTTGTGATTATGCAAAAAGAAATCTCTTTTAATTGCCTTGCCGATTCTAAAAGTAATTCAAAATCCCGGAATTTATCTGCTCCAATACTCATCACATCAACATCTTCTTTGCTGCAGATCGGTGAAAAATAATATGTGTCGACACCAGCCCTAATGAAAATTGTATTATCTAAGCCATATTTTTCATTGAGAAATTGTTCCTCTAACTTGCTCACACAAATAATTCTATCAATGTCTCTCAATGAATCAATAACTAATCGAAACATTCTAGGGCGCTTAAGACTCAATACTTCAAGCTTCTCAGGCAATCCCATCGGAAGAAATACAGTGGGCCGCTTCGGCAATAAATAGCATAGTCGCCAATAGCACATTGCCAGCATAATACGTTCAGAAAAAACGAACAGCAATGGACTGCGAAATAAAGATGTAAATACAGGGAAAACCCACTCTATCTCACCATAATAAATAAACAACCTGCTGCATATTCTTTTATGAACAACCTTAACTATGGCCTGTATCCAGTTCAAAGGAACTGATTGTAAATTGTGGGCTAAAGGAATGCCGCATCGCTTAAAAAAATCTAACCCATAGAATAAATATCTTTCCGGCCGTGAGATACCATTCAGAATATCGGCCAGAGAATTAAGACGGTTTTTATTCGGCGGAAAAAGAAATATACATTTTTTTCTCAACATCGATTTTAAGAGATTTGAATTTAAAAGATTAAGTACAATGTGGTGCTTTTCGATTTAAAAAAATAATTCCCATAAACACAACGACTAAGAGAATTCCTAGAATTGTTAACACCATGCTTACTTCACGATCTTTTCGATGATAGGAGAAATTGATAATGGACCGCCCTGCGGGTATTGTTATTGCTTTGAGAGCTCCCAGAGATTTTTCAACTACAATTTCCTGGTCATTCAAGGTGGCTCTCCAACCTGAATCCCATGCATCCGACCAGACAAGCTTTGAAGGTCCGTCTGCAACAATATCAGCCTGCAGTGAGTTCGGGGATAATTGTATGAACTTAATATCCGGCTCTTTTGCAAATTCAAGCCATGAATTCGTATCGACATCCTTATTAACCGGAATGATCCATAGCAACTTGGCAAAAATTGATCTACCATTTTTCTCGTTAACCAAGTCTCTGACCACAGGATGAAATAAAGGCATATACGAACTCAGAACAGGGGTCCGATTGTGATAAAATTGAGGCTTATCATCTGCCCCTGTTAATCTATCATTATTGACATGGGTTAGCGGCCGCTCAGATTGGTTAAAACTGATAGACGGAACTGTTCTATAGAAAGATACCTTAGCTGTACGAGGTCGGGGAATTGACATGCAGTTATAAAATCTGATTTCAAATGAAAAATTTGACAAGGAATTCCTAGCTAGCCCGGAAAAAATAATTTTATTATTATTAAAATCGCTATAATTGAATTCTTTTTCAATAACTCTTTGTGAGCTGCCATTTTTATAGATAATAATAAATACAGTCATAGACGAATCAGGAGGATCCAACATTTCGATCTCAAATTCAATGAGATCTCCTTTTATAACGCTTGATTCAATACGTGTTGAACTATAATAACCATCTTGAAATTTTTCCAGTTTAGACACATCTAGCACCTTCTCTTCCAAAAAATATTTGTCCGACTCCACGGTATTTCCTAGGTACTGCAAATTCCCGTGAAAGTATCTATGTGATACGCAAACCATATCCACAGCAGAGATAATAATAAAGCAATATAACCAGACATTCTTTTTAGATTGAAAATATTTGAATGTCACTACAATGAAAGCAGAAAGAAGGACAAACAAATAGCTCAGATCTTCAAGAAGCATTACAATTGATGGAAATGATATTCTATTTACAAGTAGTTTGCTTTTCAAGCTCAATCCAGTGGTTTCGAGATACGTAGCTTCCCCTCCAACTGTCTCGGCAAAGACAGATAGCATCTCCAACCCTCGAAACTGCAGTAACCAGACTAATGATGACAAAAATATTACAACTAATGCAAACAAGGCACCTGTGAAATATCTCTTTTGAAGATAATCTTTCATTATTGCAAAAAAGAGGATATAAACAAGTAAAAAAATGAAAAACAAATATTGGAAAATTTCAAAATATGAGAAAACAAAATGATCTGAAAATTGTATTTCTGAATCGACTGAACAGAATGCTCCGGCCAAAAATACACCGACAAACATCAAATAAAACGTCCCAATCTTAATAAAAGATATTTCCCCTAATTCTTTATCCTCTATGAGGCGATTCAATAATCGTAATGAGAGAGTTAGTAATAAGAATATAAACAATGAACTCCAGAAAACATGATGTCGGAATAAGGATAGTAATGGAATAGTCTCCACGACAAATCTTGCCACTGGAGATACCGATCCCATAGCCGAAAGAAATACAAACACGGAGAAGATGAAAAAGAACAGATCTTTTCTGTTTAATTTAAGAATCATCAAACATCCTGGAATCGCCAGAAAAAAAACTGTCCCCATGTACAGCTGCTCTGCCCGTCCTATCGTGATGTTGGGGAGATACCCTCCGTTCCCAAGCAACAAAGTCCAAATCGAATTTAAAGGAAGGCTTGATGTGAAAGGATCATATCCTCCTATAGCAAGCTCACGCAATTTCATCAAATATTCTTTCACGTGTAAATAATCTGTGATTGGTCCTGAAATTAACAACAAAGACAAAAAGATGGTTAGGAGTAAGTAAAGAGAACTTCTGCCTGTAGATTTTATATTCAAACACAATAAAAAGATGGTATATATCAACACAAAAAAGAAAACAGGGATGGTTAATCCAGTATATCCACCAGCAATCATTACCCAGACCGCAATGGATGTAACAATTACACCTGCCAGACAATTCCTCCAGTTATCAGATTCAACAAGCAGAGTAATTCCGAGAAAAATCCAGGGAATGAAGGAAATAGTTGTATAAATTGTAATACCTTGAATGGAGGTCAGGAAAGGAGCGGAAGATATCCACGCGGCAGCACCAGATAAAGAAAGGATCAGAGAAATTCTTTGGTGTCTTAGCCAATAATAAAACCCAATCGCTGAAAGATAAGAAAGAAAATATATCTCCGCCATTATCCGATAGATATCGTAATCTTTTGCTATGCTGAAAATATAAGCGATTGGGTTCCATAGAGGTGCAGTTAAAAAAGTAATGGGGAAGCCTGGATTGCTCCATGAATCCCACAATGGCGTGACACTTTGTTGAAAACAATCGCTAAAAAACTGACGCCAAGGATAAAAAAAACCTATGGTGTCATGAAAAGGAAGACGAAATCCTATAATAAAGTCGGCCCAGATTAATGAGCAGTAAACAAGGACGACAACGGATAGCAAGAAAAATTCTTTAAGAATAGATATATCTAGAAAAACAGCCCTTCTACGCTCCATCATTCGCCTCAATTATACATGTATATATACTCAACCCAAAGCAACGCGAAAAACAATATGTTTGTTAATTATTATATAAGGAAATTAGCTCAGGTTATTTTAGAAGAAAATCTCTGGCAGCCTACCCAAAACTTCTCAATAATTCCAATTTTAACTAGCAGAAACATTAAACAATTTTGTTTTGTTCGCAGACAAACATATTGCTTTGAGGACATCAACAACTTTATATTGTTGTTCTTCTGTAAGACCTACCCAAAGAGGCAATCGAATCAGACGTTCAGATTGATCGATAGTTATTTTAAGAGAGTCGTGGGTTCGGCCATAACGTTTCCCTGCTGGAGAGGAATGCAGCGGCACATAATGAAAAACGGACCAGATACCCTGGCGTTTGAATTCATTCAGTACATTTTGCCGATCAATCTCAGAGGTGAGGAGAACATAATACATATGCGCATTGTGTTGACATCCATGAGGCACTACTGGGCGGCGGAGGATACCATTACATTCCAATGGCTCAAGCAATATATGGTAGCGTTGCCAACTAGACAGCCGCTCTTGAGTAATTCTCTCGGCCTCTTCGAATTGAGCCCACAGAAAAGCAGCAGCTAACTCACCCGGCAGAAACGAAGAGCCAACCTCCTGCCAAGTATACTTGTCCACTTCACCTCTAAAAAATCGACTTCTATCAGTACCTTTTTCTCGTATTATCTCAGCTCGCAAAGCCAGTCCAGGCTGGTTGACCAGCAACGCACCTCCCTCGCCTGAAATCACATTTTTAGTCTCGTGAAAACTGTAAGTCCCGAGGTCACCGATGCTCCCCAAAGCACGCCCCTTGTAACTGGCCATAACTCCCTGAGCAGCATCTTCGACTACCTCAAGACCATGACGACGAGCGATTTTCATTACGGCATCCATTTCACAGGCGACACCGGCATAATGGACAGGAACAATAACACGTGTGCGAGAGGTAATCGCCGCTTCTATTAAATGTTCATCCAAATTCAGCGTATCTTTCCGGACATCGACAAACACTGGCACACCTCCTCGCAAAACAAAAGCATTCGCCGTGGATACGAACGTATAAGAAGGCATGATGATCTCATCACCCGGCTTGATATCGAGAAGCAATGCAGCCATCTCCAGCGCTGCTGTACAGGAATGGGTGAGCAAGGCTTTACTACAGCCGGTCTTTCTTTCAATCCAGCTATGGCAACGTTTAGTGAAGGGTCCGTCACCAGCCAGCATTCCCTGAAAGTGAGCTTCGGCAATATAGACCGATTCTTTGCCTGTCATGTATGGTTTATTGAACGGAATTTTCATTTTCGGCACTCAATGAAGCAATGGGTATAAGGAATCCATTTTTGTTGACGAACTTCTATACGCGGAGACTCAAAAACCGTTTTTGCCAGCGATTCGTAACCATCCTTATCTCGCACATTCCGACCTCTATCTTTACAAACCAGAAATCGAGCAATCCGATTCTGCGAGGGATCCAAACATGGATCTATGGTTAGCAGCCTCCCTCCTTCCTTAAGAGCATTTGAGGCAATCTGCATGATTTCAATTGCCACGGAATCATCAAGGTGGTGCAATAAGCCAAGAGCAAGAACAACATCGTATGCTGGTAGTTTGGGCAAATCTGTATGCTGTAATTGCTTACATTGAAATCTACCTCGATTGCAAAATCTTGACTGGGCTTGATTTATGTAGGCCTTACTGATATCAAATCCCCAATATTCAACTGTGGGGAAATAGGCTAGGATATCCGCTGGACCACAACCCACATCCAACACCTTCATCCCTTCAAACGGCTTTACAAGAGTTTCAACAAAGTTCTGCCGCAACTTATGTGCCCCCATAAGCAATTGAAAGAAGGAGTAAATGAAAGGATTTGACAGAATGCCCCTCACCCCTTGGCTGGTCTGGGGCATCAATAGTCCTCCGAATCGACAGTTTTCTCCAATCGACAGTCTATAATCGGTTGGATTTCAGTAGGTATGAACCGAAAGAATAGATGCATTCGAAGCCTGACCAGTATAAGGATCACATTGCGAATAGCGGGAGAACGACGGCATGCAAAAATAGGATCGCATGCTATTCGCTCAAGAATTACCACTAATAAATATCGTTCAAATGTTACCCTCAACTCTGGCAGACGTTGAACGATCTTCCGAATCTGGAGGACATTGATCCAATTAAGCGATTTCCATGTGCCTGAAGGATCAGGTATGGTCTTAATGCTGAGAATTCTTTTCCTGAATAGCCTTTCTGTAATCCTCTTAGAAAACAGAGTGGGAATATTAAAATGAGGTTCATATGGAAAGAGATAGTTCGGACAGGAAAATCGATAACTCCCACCAACAGCAAGACTTCTAGCTACATTTGCCACAACTTTCCCGACGTCATCTACATGCTCCATCACATTCACCGAGAACGCATAGTCAAAGTTGCTGTTTTCCACGAAGACTTCGGCGCCTATGCCGATTACCCGGGGAAGGCACCCCAAAGCGGCCGCTCTTGCCAGTATTATCTGACGCATCTGTTCAAAATGAGAAAATCCTAAACCGGTTGGTTCGAGTCCTGTTACTTGAAAACCCTCTCTTACCAATTGGCAACTAAGCAACAGAGAACCTGCCCCTACCTCAAGAACTTTAGCCCCAGGCTGCAGATGCTTCAAATCAGAAGCGATATAACCCCGACCAAAAGCGGCCTCTGCGGCATAAACCTCAAACAAAGGCAACAAATCTGGCTCCGCTTCAATGAAATGTCCACGAACATCAGCTAACCACCAGTCTAAATTAGTGAGTTGCACCTTATCAAGCATCTGCGCTTACTCCGAGGATAATTCCACCCATGATCAACATTACAGCTACAATCTTTGTGGCAGTCAGTGTTTCAGACAGAAACCACCATCCACCTAGTGACACCATGACGATGGTGATCCCAATGTAAACCGGAAAAGCTACGGTCAGCGGAAGTTTTGTAACAACATATAGCCAACCAAAAGATGCAATGAGTGCCGCACAATATGCCGACAAGACTACAGGGTCAGTCAGCAATTTCGCTATACTTTGCAAAAAAGTGCAAGATTCAAATTGGTCTGTGGTATTAGAACGCCATTTCATAATGAGCTGGCTGTAGGTTACCAAGAAAGCAATGGGGAGAATCAATAAATAGTTTTTCATTCTTACATTTGTGCAGCATCTTTCGGCTGAAAAATGACAGCCCTCAACAGCGTGACGGGCTTGATTCTCCAGAAAAAGGACAACCCGGAAAAATTTTTAAGGGAAAGATAGCTATAACTCATGGTGCCACACGATGATAAATGTCCTGCGGATTGTTAAAAGAAAAGCCTAAAGAAGCATAAAGATTAAGGACAGCTAGATTGGTGGCAGAAATCGAGCTTTTTACTTGCCTATGCCCCTGTGCCAGTAGTTCACAGCATACACTGCTCCACCAGTATTTCGACATGCCTTTACCACGATACTGCCCCAACAACGCGTGCAAAACCAGGCAATTGCCGGTATAACCGATGAACCCCGCCAATATTCCTTGCCAATACAATCCATAAACATTTTGTGCCGCAAGCAATTGTTTAAGCCAATTGACGTAGCGTATGTCGGCGGCTGATTTGGGTAGATTGAAATCGCGATGGAAACGGTCATGTGCAAATGAACCACGGCAAATCGCCAAAACAAGCTCTGGCTCGACCTCCTTGGAGACGATGGCGGCAGAACACTGCGCTTTTCGCAAACGAGATGCGTCACAATGTGGTTCGATCAACGTGTCACAGTAATAAAAACCATACTCGTGCAGCAACCCTTTATCCGCTAATGGATCGACCTTGAGGGTAAAATGGCCAACAGCCTGAGAGGCCTGCTGGAGTGCAGCTATGGAATATTCAAGCAACTCGAAGGTGGGCATACCGAACGCCGTTGCGTCCCAGGGTGTAGCCTTAATTAACGACGTTTTGACCATTTTGGGTTGCCCGTCTTATAATATATAGAGGCCGCTTTTTATTTTCATCGAAGATCTTGCCAAGATAGATACCAAGAATACCAAGGATCGCAATAATAATGCCTCCAATGAAATACAACGAGACAATCAAACTGCTCCAGCCGGTAATCGATGAGCCGTAAAGCAACGCATGTCCCAGGATATAAGAGCCATAACAAAAAGAAAAGAACGCCATCGAAAAACCGAACCTTACGGCCAGACGAAGAGGTTTATCGGAATGAGCAATTATAGTTTCGGTCGCTAGTTTCCAGAGCTTGGCAAAGGTGTATGTAGACTTTCCGGAGAAACGCTCGGCATGCTTCACTTCAATGCTTGAGGTGGGAAAGCCCATCCACTGAACCAGTCCGCCAAAGAAGCGAAGTTGCTCACGCATCCGGCGAAAATTAGCCACCACTTTGCCTGACATGATACGAAAGTTACCGCTGTCCCCATCAAAATCAATATCCGCCAGATAACTGAACGTCTTGTAAAACATCCAAGAGGAAATACGCTTTAGCAATGGATCCTGCCGCGACCCGCGTCGAGCAAGCACGATATCATAACCTTCTTGCGCTTTGGCATATAAACGCGGAATTTCCTCTGGGCGATCCTGCAAGTCACAATCCATCACCACCACCCATTCTCCCCGACAGTGATCGAGCCCAGCGGTTATACCATAGTGTTGACCAAAATTACGACTGAATTGGAAACCGCGCAGCCGCTCGTCGGCCTTAGCCAGCCTCTCGATAACCTTCCACGAATTGTCACCGCCACAATCTTCGATCAATAAAATCTCAAAATCCGACGTGATTATCTCCAATGAAGATTTCAACCGGACATAAAGCTCATCAAGGCAAAGCTCAGCTTGGTAAACTGGGATTACAACAGAAAGATGTACAGCTCGTTTTTGGATTGACATCATATCTTGTTGTGGCATACAAGAAATTTTCATAAAATATTTTATATTAATTGGTGTTGTGATAATTCGTAATAACTGATGCTATTTTGCAATAGTTCTTCATGACTTCCAACTGCCTCAATCGCTCCGTCCTTGAGAACAACAATTTTATCAGCATGAACGATAGTCGACAGGCGGTGAGCGACGATAATTGCGGTTACTCCTTTGATTGCTTTAGTTATTGCTTTTTGAACCTTTCGCTCCGAAATTGTATCAAGCGCACTTGTCGCCTCATCTAAAACCAGTATTTCAGGATGAGCATACACAGCTCGAGCAATTGCAATTCTCTGTCGCTGACCTCCAGAAAGCATTATTCCGCGGTCCCCTACCTTTGTCGCAAATTTTTCGGGCAACTCGCGGATAAACTCTTCGAGGTTGGCTATCTTCGAGGCTCGCAGCAAATCTTCTTCGACAAGGGGGCGCCCTAACAAGATATTTTCTTGTATTGTTGCGTTGAAAAGAAGACATTCTTGCGAAACAATTCCAAAACACTTCCTGTAAGAAGCCTGGGTGTACTTCTTGATATTTACTCCATCGAAAGTGATTTTCCCCTCAGTCGGATCATTCAGTCGTAAAATCAAGTCGATAAGAGTTGATTTACCACCACCGCTACCCCCGACAATTCCTATCGTTTCACCCTTTTTTATCACTAAATTGATGTTATTTAGCACCAAAGGATCACCAAATCTAAAAGACACCCTCTCAAGTACTATTTGATCCTTGAATGTTTCAATAGCCTGATCGCCGTCAATTAATTCCGATTTTGTGTCAAACATCTCCACAATTTTTTGGAACCCTCCTTGAACACTATAAATACTGAGCACATGACGGGATATTTCTGCAACCGGAGTCACCAGTTGAGATGCCATGTAAAAAAAGAGCGCAATACCTGCCATTGTCATTCTGTTTTCCGAGATTGCTTGATAGGAAATATAAAGTATGGCTGCAGTCACAACAGCATCGGCGAAAAGCCGTATTGGTTCTTCTAAATATCTTGCGAACATGAAATCAAAATGATTCTTCCGAACTTTCTCCGACTCGTTTGTAATTTTACGTGTATCAAAATCTTCAGCAACAAATGATTTAATTATTCGTATATTCTGGAAGGTCTCCTGCAATGATGCAACTAAAGAGGCGAGCCCATCATATGCAACAGTTGTCAATCGCTTTACCCGTTTTCCGAGCCCACGGCTGATTACAATATGTATTGAGCCAACCAGCAAAACCTGAAATGTGAGAATTGCGTCAGATCGCAAAAGAATCAGAGTGTAGACGAGCAACTGGATAGATGATTTCATAAGTCCACTGAAAATGATTTCCAGAGAACCAGATGTCTTCGTTAGATCATTTGTAAAACGGCTGATCAAGCTTCCAGTTTTTTCTTTAATAAAATAAGCAAGATGGAGCCCCAGCAAATGCACCTGTAAGGCAATGATCATATCTTTGAGAATCCGCAGTCTGATGGATAGGGACCAGAGAGTCACAGAACCACTTATCAAAGAGATACTCAACGTTAATAATAAATATAACAGCCCAGAGATCATAAAGGCTGACATAAGGGTATTACTTGGGCCAACTATAATGCTTTGGATTGTTGCTCCGAGATTATCTAATGTCAGATCCTTTATCGAATTGGCAGGGCCAATATCGCTAGGCAACACCTTACCTAGCACTGGGGCAAGAACAAGAGGCCTGATACTGAGCAAAAATCCAGGAACCATGTTTAGAAATATCAATGGGATCAAGAATGGCAGGTAAGGCTTTAGGAATCTCCCCCAGAAAAGGAATAATGGTGACCTGATAAAATATTTCATTTCATATATGCTGAATACTTGATTGTTGCCTTGATAACTGAAAAGACGGGCAATAAGCATAACATCTAAATCCGATTCCAGACGTTATCTTTAATTTTTATCAGCCGTATTCAAGTAATGATCTACCAATATGCTGGAGTAACGTTTCAGCAAAAAGAAAATCAATTTCGTCATCAATATTTACTGATCTCTCGGGCGACATTATATGAGGTCTGCACTTCTTTCCTCTTATGCTGCCGCTGAGCAGAATATTTTTGCGGGTTATATAAATAGCCCCATTACGGATATACGCATCCGGCTTCAGATCCTGCCTTCGTATTCCTTCAGGTTCATTCATTGCAAAGGGGACAAGCTCATCGTCTACTATTTTTTTAATCTGCATCGGGTGCGTATGCGTCAGCTTACAAACCGAAATAACCGAATCGGCATCGGTGTTGTAGAAAATTTTTATCGCATTCTCTATATCATCGACGCTCCTCAAGGGTGAAGTCGGTTCCAGCAACAGTACCGCATCATACTTGGTCTGATTCAAATTCTCCATCTGCGCCAAAGCATGCTGAAGAACCGGCAAGGTAGGCGAACTATCAGCTGCAAGATCATCCGGACGCATGAACGGCACTTGAGCACCAAGCTCTTTTGCAATTCTTGCGATCTCTGGATCATCAGTAGAAACAACCACATCCGACAGGGACGAGGCCATTAATGCCACTTCAATTGACCAGGCGATTAATGGCTTGCCACCGAGAATCCGTATGTTTTTGTGGGGAATTCCTTTCGACCCCCCTCGAGCGGGGATTACACATAATGTCTTCCCCCCTACCATGCTGTCCACCCACCATCTATAACAAGATTTGAGCCTGTCATATAGCTTGAAGCTTCTGACAACAGGTAGACCATTGTTGCGGCATATTCATCCTTGTGGGCCATCCTATTGAGCGGAGTCCGCTCTTTGTATTGTTCAACAAACCCACTATCCTGATTGTCGAAGACGCCGCCCAGGGTCAAACAGTTTGCCCGTGCTCCAAAAGGCGCCCAGTATACAGCAAGATATTTGGTGAAATTAATCATTGCCCCTTTGGTTGTGGAGTAACTAACGGGCTTGACAAAACGTTGTGAAGGATTGTTTTCATTAGTCAATGTCCTATAAATCCTCTGGTCCGGAGCAACATTGCCATAAGTCGAGGAAATGTTGACAGCGACTCCACTTTTCTGCCTCTTGAACAGGACACTGGCCTCCTGAGCACATAAGAAGGCTCCAGAGAGATCGACATCCAGTGATCTTTGCCATACCTCATAAGGAAAGTCTTCAAATTCAACAAAATTAGGACTGTTCTTGCTTGTTGCCGGTGCATTATATGCAGCGTTATTGATCAAGCCATCTAAGCGACCATACTTTGTCGCGACATACTCAAAACCGACTTTTATACTTTGCTTATCTGACACATCCATTTCCATCGAATCGGCTTGCGGCCCAATTATTTTTGCGGTCTGCGCTATATTGGTATTGGCCAAATCAGCAATTATCGGGATACCTCCAACCTCATGAATTGCTTGCGCATAACTCTTACCCAGCAAACCTCCCCCGCCTGTTATCAAAACAACTTTGTTATCTAAGCGAAATTTTTCGATTATGGACATTGGGTTACCTCTTCCAGGATATTACATTTTTCTGATGTGCGGATGTCAGGCATCTTGAGATTACCTCCATCGTCTTCACAGGATCACCAAATCTGTCATCAATCTTTTTATGCTGTACAGAATTGAGGAGTGCCTTGAGTTCTTGAACAAAACTCATATTTCTTTCGTTACGGGCACTTTCCCATATCACCTTCTCCCCTTCCGCTGTCTGAATGTGAATCGTATTTTTCATATCATTCCACTTCAGATACCCGTTATCCCCGTATACAACGAGTTCTCTCACGGGTATTCTCCTCACCATATCCATATGAATTTCAGCGATCGACTTCTCATAGCGAATGAGTACATTCGCTGTATCTTCCACATCAATTTCAAGATCTGAAATATTTGATGTCATGCAGGAAATTTCTCTAATGGGTTGACCGATCAAATAATCAACATAGTCAATCTCGTGCGATAATGTGCGCACAACCCCACCACCAAGTTCAGCTCGAGCGACATATCCCTCTCTATAGTCTTCTCCGGGATGCCAGTCCGGCAGGTATTGTCCCACCTGGCATTTTATGTAGCTGATCTTACCGATAATATTCCCAGCAATTGTCTGTTTCAGGAATTGAATGGCAGCATGAAAACGAAAATTATACCCGACAATAATTTTCTTTTTAGCATCTGGGCGGTTGGCCAAAAGCCTATTAAAATCCTCTATATGGTTGCTCAGAGGTTTTTCGACAAAAATATAGACATCTTGATCAATCAGTTTTTCGATTGTCGAAACATGCAGCGCGGTTGGATTTGCGACAATTGCAAGATGAGGTGCAAAGGAAAGCGCTTCCTGCCAATCATCTGTATATAACACCACCCTGGGATCTTGAAATCTGGCTTTTGTATGCCCAGTTGAGAAGATTGCAGTCTGTACGCCAGCCTGAAGAAGGTTAAAGATATGCCTTTTGCCTATTGACCCTGTGCCGACCACCAGGCATCTGATATCGCTATATTCCATCGCTTGCTGTTAATAGAAGATTTGCTTTTGTGCTGTATCGAATTCAATTTTGGCCAGAACCTCGGCAATTCTGTTACCTGCATTCCCAGTGCCGTACAAATACTCTTTTTCATAGCGACCATGGTTCAACTGTTTAGTAATTCCTTCCAGGATGGTCTCTTTAACTACCGGTGACCAAAGTACATTTGCCGAGCGCTCTCTTCCCTGCTGCCGGCTGCCGATATCGAGAACAGGTGTACCAAAATAGCACGCTTCACGAATACCGGCAGAAGAATTTCCAATCATACAATCGGCGTGTGCCATCAACTTGGCAAATACCTGCATTGAAAAATGTTTAAACATGAACAAGTTATCTATGGGATTCTTAGCCAGATAATGCCTTATCCCGATACTGATCTCATCTGATCCGGCATCAAGATTTGGCCACAACATAATAGTTTGAATTCCGGATTCTGATATTGAATAGAGGATTTGCTTAATTTGATCTTGCACACTTCCATATTCTGTAGTGACCGGGTGGAAAAGCACCAGTAGGAAGGGTTCTTCAATTTTGGGACGTTTAAGTATCTTGATAAAAGGAATCAGTGAGTCAAAAGCCTCGCTCCGAGTCCCGATATCAAATGACAGTAGCGTATCAACCGCAGGACAACCTACGTTGTAAATATTGTCAGGTTTTTCACCCATTCTGGTTATTCTATCTGCACTTTCAGTAGTCGATGGAAAATGAAAATGAGAAAGTTTAGTAATAGCATGCCGCAGACTCTCATCAATCGTACCTGTTATCTCACCACCTTGTACATGGGCAATCTGGACGTTCATTAACGCAGCTGCAGTAGCAAAGGCGAGCGCCTCAAAACGATCGCCCATCACCAATGCTATATCCGGCTTGAGGCGATCAATGGTCGAGGCAAGTTCAACAATTGTGTAGCCGGTAGATTTGGTCATTGTGACCAGATTCTCACCTTCAAGATTTTGGAATATTTTTTCCTGAATCTCAAAACCATCATCTTCTATATCTCTTACACTATTACCAAACCTTTCAAGCAAATGTGCTCCGGCAACAACGAGTTGCAGCTCCAGCCCGGCTATCTTTCTTATTGCAAAGAGGATGCTTCGGTACCTCGAATAATCAGCCCGAGAAGCTGTCATTACCATGACCTTTCTTCTAGTCATGCCAATAATCCTCACTTTTCAAAAAACTGCCTTCAGCAATGTCAGCCTTTGCTTTCTTCCCCAATAACCTGAAGAAACCATCTGCTTTGATCTCTCCAGTTCCCGGACGTTTTACCCAGATATTGTCATGACCAAGTTCATCACCGGCTTTAATTGATTTTATCGCACACACGCTTGCGTAAGCAAAATCGATTGTAACCTGCTCCTCCGGAAGAATCTCTTTCGTACCTCCCCTGGCCAACCAGATGGCACGGCTCCCTACAATTAACTGCTGGAGCTCCAGATCATCAATGGAAATAGGAATATCAGGTCCCGGCCAGCTTTTATCTGCTGTATAATGCTTTTCCAATATTGATGCCCCAAGAGCGACACTTCCGAGTAAGGTCCAGATCCCAAGGCTGTGATCGGAGAGTCCTACCGGGCAATGAAATTCGTTGCGCAGTTCAGTCATTGCTCCAAAACGGACCTTTTCGTAAGGAGTCGGGTACATTGAAGTACAATGGAGCAGCGCATAAGGCACCTTTTCCTTCTCAAGGATTTGGACTGATTTTCTGATGGCTGCCAGATCGTTCATTCCGGTCGACAAAATAATTGGTTTACCAAAACGTGCTATATGACTGATCAAAGGAGTGTTATTACATTCACCTGAACCAATCTTGTAAGCCTGTACACCCATACTCTCAAGCCTGTTAGCTGCTGCCCTGGAAAAAGGAGTGGACATGTATAGGATATTCAACTCACGACATCTTTGCATAAGTTGCATTTCTTCATCTTCAGTTAAAGCACAGCGAGCCATGATATCCCAAATCGATTCGTCGGCATTTCCTGGGATGACTTTTTTAGCTTCATCGGTCATTTCATCTTCAACGACATGGCATTGAAATTTTACACACTCACAACCGACAGCCGCCGCACTTTCAACCATCTTGACTGCCTTTTCCAAGCTGCCTTCGTGATTTATCCCTACTTCGGCTATGACAAATGGAGGTTGATCCTCACCAATAGAGCGATCATTAATAACGAAAGAGTTCATATGCTTCCTTTTCTACCAGTATTGTTTTAGCCTTGCGGCTCCTTCAGTTTCTCATACCGCCAGGTTCCAGCAATTCCGCTGCAAACCTTCTACTTCCAACTTGTGTTTATCCCACAATTTATCTCTGATGATACTCTTGGACACAAGCTTCAACCAGTCGCTTACAAGCTCCACCGTCAAAAAGGCCGCATTCCAGTTCTACGGTCTTTTTTCTTTCGGTCGCTAATCGGCTTGGATATTCGAGTGCATATTCAATCGCAGCGATAAGCTCATCTCTGTTTCTGGTTGTTTGAATCGCACCGTACGATACAAGTCGCCGAGAATGAAAAAATTTCTCATAATCATGATACAGAGGTGTCCTGGCCAAAGCTGACAAAGGCTCCTGAAAATAATACATGTTAATTGCCGGTTTATCAAAGATACACGCTTCCAACGAGATGGTCGAAAAGATATTAACAACGCAATCACAGCAGCTTAAAGAATTGCACAACTCATATTCTTCAATCTGTAGTACAGACTTGTCTTGAGAACCACTGCCGAAATCAGGGTCGCCAATACTTACATAAACGCCCTCCTGCTTCTCCGCCCAATCAAGAAGTGGCGCCATAAATACTGAAGACATGAGCATTTTGTTCGGATACACACGTAAAATGAGTTGGCAATCAGTCCCCTTGGCGAGAAGCAGTCGATAGATTTCCATCATTTCAAAATAGTGGAATTCATAGAAAAAACCGGCAAAGAGAATGGTTTTTTTATGTGGATCCAACCCAAGTGAAATTATAAATTCTTCCTTGTTTCCAGGTAACGTTTTAAAACTGGTATTATAACGAATTGAGCCTATCTCGGTGATTTTATCCTCAGGTACGCCATGGAAAGTAATCGCATCTTCTCGCATATTGGGCCCCCACACGAGCAGTCGATCCACCGGCACTCCCCTAAACCCTTTTGAGGTAAGGTTATCATAATTACCTATGATACTGACTATAGGAATATTATGATCCTTTGCCCACCAGACCAGATGTCCTTCAAGTTCGGAACTTGCTGTCCCAACACCGAGCAAGAGAAGCTGATCGATCTTTTTCGGATCAAGCCCCAGGACAGTATCATACAGAGCAAAATAACCTTCCAGAAATGCAATGCATCTTACCACAGCTTGATATCTGGCTAAAAATCTATAAAAGTGATCAAGCACACGAAAGCTTGCGGACCTTTTATATCTGCTCATCATGCCAAAATATGACTTGCGGCCAGGATCACTGGAAGGATATAAATTTCTTACGTACTCAAAAATTGGTTTTAAAAAAGCACGAAATCCTGAAAGCTTAGCAAAAGATACCGTTGAGTAAGCACAGGTATCAATCCTACTGAGGATATCGATATAATCTTCCCTCACTAAAAAATGGATACTCACCCCGCGCTGAAGAAACGCCTCGACGACCTCTTTGCGGTGAAGGTGATTAGTCGATCCTTTCCCTAATAAAGCTATTGCTAGACGGTAGGTTGTTGAACTCATCTTTTGATGCTTGTCAGTAATCTTACGAGAGGATTCCCGAGTACCTTTTCAAGGCCTTTTTGTAGGTTTTTTGCCCGCTCAATCCTTTGCCGCAAAAAGACCAACTCGTCTTTTTTTGAAGAGTTTCGCGAAGCGGCCTCAAGCAATTCCAGACTGCCATCCAATTCATCGCCAAAAAGCCCTATCTTTTGACGCACCACCGTTAACAATCCCTGCTGCAAAGCCTTGGCGATATTTTCAGCACTTTTGTAATAATTTCGTTTATCTCCGCTCTTCCACACCTTTCGGGCCAACCCTAATTGCTCAAGTTGTCGGACCGCAATACTCACCGACGCTTTGCTCAACCCAAGGTCATCAGCAATATCATCGAGAGAACGTTCATTCTCCTGAAGATAGAGATACACAAGCACTTGACCGACAATGCGACCTGTTCCAAGATCTTGCGAAGTTCTGCCTCCGGTTTCTATCAGCCGTGCTCTTGCTTCTAGCAGTATTTGTGTGTCATCCATGTTTTTTCATCTTTTACAATTTTCTAAAACTTACAAAAAATTAAACTGCATGGCAATCACAAAAACCACCTCCTTCAGTTTTTCTTTTCTCTCCAGGAAATGGGGGGGCTTGCACATGAAAGAGAAGTTACAGCCTGTTTTTATATGACAAAATCTTAATTGTAGTTCCGAGATCTTGGTAATCTTTATGATGCGGGATATAAATTTGATCAATAGTGTCCCGATGATCCGCATGATAAGGAATAGCCTTCCACATATCTACTTCAACTCGGGCCTTTACGAATCCACCGGAAGCTGGGGGAATTTTGTAGTATAATAAATGTTTGCCTCCTGAGCGAAACACATGCATCTCTCCATTTAGGTCGTCGCCTAGAAATAGTTTCAGTGTCATATAAATATTACCTGAATTACTTTGTTCGGCGATATCCGTTTCGATACACAGCAGATCACTATCCATATCGATGGACACTGGAGCGCTTGCGGCCTGCAAGCTAATAACCTGTGTTGTGTATTTATGACGAAAAGGATTTGCTCTTGTGTGAATCAACCTGTTCGTAACCTGGTATCCTTCATTTAATTGCTTATTATCCCATATTATTTTTTGACCGCTTTCCGAATAATTATCCACAATACGATGCAACAATTTCTCTTGTACAGACTGGTATCCCGACTCGCCGTAACTGGTCACATAAGAGCCATACGCAAACAATGCCACGACCAGTCCTCCTACCGGCAAGACTATCTTGTTAGTCCTTCTCGCGGGTTCGTAGCCATTCTTCAAGGCAACCGACATTAAATAACCAAGAAAGAGCGAGTACACCCAATTCGTAACAGGTACGCTTATATTGGGGTTCACGGTAAACAAAAGAGACATGATCAACACTGTACTGACGATAACACCGACAGCCCACCTGGTGTTAAGATCAGTAATATTTTGGCGCACACGCCATACCATCCATATTGGAATCCAGTGCAGACATCCAAAAACGACAAAACCAATCACACCAAAATTGGTTGCCATCTGCAAATAGAGACTTGTCATTACATGCGCGATACCTGGCTTGTCTCCATGAAGATATCGCATTCTGTTGGAATTGATTTGGAACGCGGCTGGTCCCCATCCGGCCACAGGTGCTTCACGAAAAAGCCTTACAGCCTGGCGCTGCATCTCGGGCCTTGGTTCCTCTTCTAAAAAGGTGTTTTCAGGATTTCTATCGAGTACTCCATATAATGTGGCTACAAGCCTTTCGGTAAACACCACAGACATAATGCTTTGATACTTAGGGAACAATATGCCCCCTGAAATAACCATACCCGCTATCAGTATAGCCCCTAGGTAAGAGCAGAGTAATTTCACCCTCCACAGCCCTTTGACCCACATCCATATCATTGGAAACACGAAAACAAAGGCGAAGATACCTAGTATGGCACCGCGACCATAAGTCAATCGCAAAAGTAAGAAAAGCAACAGAATAGCCAGCAAGTACACGACTTTCATGGCTATCTTACGCGATAAAACAACACCAAGAACCATCAGGGGAAACATGAGAAACAAAAGACTTCTAAAAGAAACAATTTCTCCAGAAAAACCGACAGCATCATTGATTTCGAAAAGGCGAGAACCGCCGCTCTGATAGAGAGCTATAAGGCAGTCAGGCAGAAAAACGAGTGGGAGAAAAAGCAGCACTCGCCAACCATTTGCTGATGCGCGAAATAGAGACAACGATACAAGTATTAGCAGAGGGAAAAACAGGGCAAATACGGCCTGATCACTAGTGACCTTGCGGTCGATCATTAAATTTGCGGCTCGGTAGATATCGACAAGAGTACCGCTGAACCTTTCGTCCTTCATACTCACATACTTTATTAAATCATCATTTTGCAAGGCGCTGTAATGTACATATGTTGACAAGAGTAGGCAAATGACAAACAGCAAGACACAAAATATAAACGGTGCTGATTTCATTTTACTATCATAAGACAGGAAGATGAAATCTCTAAAAATAATAAGCAACAATAAGCAAAACACCACTTTCTCAAAAAGAAGTGGGAACAATGAGTCGTTCAAGACAGGATAAAAATAGAGATACAATGCACTAAAGGCGAGCAGTATATAACCCTCTGCAGAGTGCTTCCCTCTAAACGAGCTAATTTTTTTCGAAATATAGAGGTCGACAGGAGCATGAAAACTAAGTGTTTTGCTAATAAAGACCAGAAACACCAACACTGCCACAATTGAAATCTCAAATAGAACTCTAAGTATAAAAACAAGTCCAATAGAACCTTTACTAAATGTATGAAGAGACAGAGATCGAGGAAGAGGAATATCATATACAGGTGATTGGCTACCGATGCTTTCTCCACCAACAACTGATGGAATTTGACCTGACATCTCAATCTGTCCCTGAGATGAAGACGATTGTATAGTTACTAGTATATTACCTAAGCCGTCGATAAGATTTACTTCATCGATTACCTGTAGATTGTTTTCATTGCCTAAGGGTATAAAACGTAGGGCCGATATCTCATCTTTAGGAATTTCAAAAGAAAATATGGCATTATTGTAGGCTTTAAAATCAAATCGATTTTGCACGAGCCTAGATATCTTATGACTTAGAGATTGCTTAGAAGAACTTACAGTTGAATCGAATTCACTGAACCCTGCACCCCGGTCGTAATACAATTGAGCAAGTTCAAGTGATGACGAATCTAAAACGACCCTTATTTGTATCTTTTGCGTTTCGTTATAAAGGAATACGCATCGCCAAATAATAATTAGTATTACCAATATTTTTATTATATTTCGGGACATTAGTTAATGTTACTCTGTGTAATTTCTTCAGTGGAGAATAGCCTCGTGGTGTATAGCGATACTGGGTCTCTAAATAACACCTCACTCTCATTTGCACAGGCGGCATCAAGCTTAATATGATTATACTCAGGGACAATATTGCAGAGATGACAAGCTATACTTGAAACATTCCGACAAGTAGCTGCCTTATTTAATGATTTTATTTCACCAAGCAACCATTGCCAATCAACCTGACGACTGCGGGCTAGAAGAACTTTTGGGTGTTCAGTAATGCAAAGACTCTCACCTTCGTGAAATAATTCTTCAAACAACTTCTCCCCAGGTCGCAATCCGATGTAAGTAATCTTAATATCCCTCTCAGGTTCCATACCAGAAATCCTGATCATTTGCTCAGCAAGATCTTTTATTCTAACAGGCTCCCCCATATCAAGAACGTAAATTTCTCCACCATTTCCCATGGCACCAGCTTGAAGTATCAAACTCACTGCTTCGGGGATAGTCATAAAATAACGACTAATATCTGGATGAGTTACTGTTACAGGCCCTCCCATCTTGATCTGCTTTTCAAAAAGAGGTACTACTGAGCCAGCGCTTCCCAAAACATTTCCAAAACGAGTAGTTACAAATTTGGTCTTAGAACGTCTCGATAAATTCTGACAGTAAAGCTCTGAAATCCTTTTGGTTACTCCCATCACACTAGATGGATTGACCGCCTTGTCAGTTGAAACAAAAACAAAACGTTCTACTCCGTATCTGTCAGCAGCTTCGGCAATTACTTGAGTGCCAATAACATTGTTTTGCACAGCCTCCGCCTGATTAATCTCAAGCATAGGCACATGTTTGTATGCCGCAGCATGAAACACTACATCTGGTGAATATTTTCGAAAAGCCCAATCAACCCTTTCTCGATTTTTAACATCACCAAGAATAGTTTCTAGTTGCAGATCTTGCAGATTGCACCGTAACTCAGAATCTATAGAATAGAGATTGAATTCGCAATTATCTAAAAGAATCAATCTCGCGGGATCAGATTTTGCTATCTGCCTGCACAATTCTGAACCAATCGAGCCCCCACAACCAGTAACAAGAACATTCTTATTTCTCAAATAGCCAGAGATTTTTTTTTCATCTAGGCAAACGACTATGCGACATAAAAGATCTTCTAAAATGAAAGGGCGAATCTGTTCAACCTGGGTTTTTCTAGCAACCTGATCTTTTAAGGGGGGCAAAGTACGGCATTCAACATCTGCCTTTGAGCACAGTCTGATTACATTAGCGACGACTTGAGGTTTAGCTGATGGAATGGCAAATAAAACCAACTCAATCTCAAGTGAATTGACAACACCAACAAGCTCCTCAAGACTGCCCCAAACCCGAACTCCATGTATCTCTCGGCTATGCTTGACAACATCATCGTCAAGCAGTGCTATAGGCAGATATTCTTGCGAATTTCGTAGTTCACGCAAAACCATTTCTCCTGCGCGCCCAGCACCTACGACCAAAGTCCTTTTCCCTGTCTGTTTCTGTAAGTTGAATTTTCTATCTTTAAGCAGACGATAGAATAACCGTGGACCAGAAAGTCCACTAATGAGAAACATAGGAAATAGGATCAAAACGGTTCTCGGGATGTCCTCCATTCGGAAAATAATTACAGCCGAGAAGTAAACAATCATAGTTCCAAGTAATACAGATTTGAGTATGCGTTTAATATCAGGAACCGAAGCAAAGCGCCAGATCCCTCGATACAGTCCAAATCTCCAAAAAACTATTATAAAGACCGGAATCGCTAAACAGAGAATTCGAAAAAATGATTGTAAATATGGGGATGGGAGCGAGTTTAAATTGAACCTAAGCCAGAAAGATGCAAATAACGATACAGGCACCCACAGCATATCATGAAAAAACGCAGACCACCGGCTTAGCATCATTCTACGTATATGGTTTTTCATTGTTCAACTCTCTTCATTTCCGGCACCAAGTCGATAGACTCCCCAACCTAGAGGTATCAGAGCCACACACGTTAATAATAAATTGTAAGTTGGATATAGAGTCGAAAAGCAGGCCAAAGGATAGAGCCAAAAAATATTCAGCAATATAACTATTGCAGTTACCCTTTTATGTGAACCCAAACGCCGGGCAAGAATTTGATACGCGTGGCTTCGATGTGCACTGTACCAACGCTGCCCAGTAAAAATTCTCCTTATCAGAGTTACTGTAGCATCAACAAAGAAGGCTCCAAAAAGAATTAGCCACGTAAAAAATGACATTTCTCCGTTGTTCATTGTCATTATGGCAAAAAATCCAAGGATTATACCGAGGAAACCGCTACCTACATCACCCATAAATATCTTTGCCGGCGGCCAGTTCCAAATTAAAAAACCACTACAGGCTGCGATAAGTAAAAGCAACAATATTAATGTACCCGTCGACCATCCGCCTGTAATAATAATTATAGACGCGGCACCTCCGGCAATGAAAATCGTTTCAGAAGCGGCAATGCCATCAATTCCATCCATAAAATTAAATAGATTCAGCAACCAAACGAGAAAGACAACTCCAAATAAATTTCCGAGTATTCCTGAAAAAACTGATGTTGGTTCGGTAAAGCCAAGAGAAAATCCGCCTAGGTAGTATAATCCTATCCCAGCGGCGATAAAATGAATCGTAAGACGTAATTTGACCTTGACATGCTTGTGGTCATCTGCGAATCCAATCAGAGCAACAAGCAATCCACCCCCTGTGAAAGCCAAGAAAACCTGTTGTAAAATGGCATTTCTCAAGTACAATATCGTCACGAAAAGCAAAAAAGAGATGACAATTGCTAAACCGCCGCCTCTCGGAGTTGGGATTGTATGGGAACTTCGTTGATTTGGAATATCCAGCAAGCAGTTTTTATTTGCATAATTGCAGAAAATTACGGTTAAGACCGCTGATGTTATTAATGCAAGCAATGCAAGTAAGGCACTAAACATTTTTTCTCAAATACCAGGAAACAGTATTTTTCAACCCCATGTCCATCGCAACAGGAGGGTGCCAATCCAACAATCGTTCGGCTTTCGAAATATCCACCTGTAACGAACCACATAGTCTCTCAAATTGAGCTGTTCTGCCCAATGCTCTCGCACTCAATCTCAACAAACCGATTGGAACTGGGATCAATCTTGCAGAATAATTCATATAAAAGGCAAGTTTTTGAATCAATTCGGAGGTAGACAAATCTACTCCATCAGAGACTAAAAAGGTTTCCCCGGCAGCAGCTGGATGTACAACACATTTAATAATAAAATCCGTCAGATTATCTACATAAACAAAACTTCTTTTATTATCTACGGCGCCAAAAGGCAGCGGCACTCCGTTATGCACCCATTTTAGCAATCGAAGAAAATTTGCCTTTACTTCAGGCCCATAAACAAGTGGTGGCCTGATAATTACAACTTCAAGTCCAGTTTCTGCCGCAATTTCTTGTAAGCCTTTTTCAGCTAGATGTTTTGATTGACCATAGAAATCAACAGGTGCAGTATCGTCTTCCGGACGAAAAGGCTCTTCGTATGTCGTTTCACCATTAACCTTGATACTGCTCATGTAAACAAATCGTTGAACACCGACGGCTACAGCCTGATGGGCTAAGCGCAAAGTACCGCTGACATTTGTTTGCCAATATTTATCCTGTGATTTTCTGGAAACATTAGCCATAACATGGACTCTTGCTGCTAAATGTACAACACAACCATAGCCAGCAACCAGCTTCGTCCAATTCGTATTGCCATCCATGCCGCCAATCGCAACACATTTGCCAGGTTTATATTGCGATTCAGAATTTCTGATTATTCTTTTAACATCACAACCTCTGTTTTCGAGTACTTCACATAACCTCTTGCCAATAAAACCTGTTGCTCCAGTCACTACCACACTTTGCATTTAAATACCTTCTATAAGGGCGGCCCATATTTCTGTTGAAGCACGTTTTTCACTTCTTCTTTCCCATTGAGAAAACAAGAAACAAAGGTATAGCAAATTTCCATTCTCAAGTCTAACTTCTATAATACTTTCCAATCTATTTTACTGAAGTTTCCCGTTTTTAAATCGGCGGGAGCCGAGATCCTGACAATCAGGGGCGCAACGGGTTTAATCCCGTTTAGTGGCACCCCACTCTCATCGGACGGAAACTTGCCTGCTCAAGGATATGGCCTGTCGCACCATGCTGCGAAAACTCGAGCAAAAAGGGCTTGTCGCCCTGCCTGCTGCCCGTCATTTCGATAATTGCCAGCGGCGAATTGTCGATGTCCCTCACGATGACCACCAGATCGAAACGGATCTAAGGACCATCAGCCCGGCAAGGCTGGAGCCGGGTATCAGGTCGCGGAGCCCTCGACGATCTGTTCAATTGCCTTATGGATCGTTACCACTTCTCAGATGCAAGGGGCATGTCGGCGAACATATGAAATATATCGCATATGATCGAAATGATCGGTCACTTGCCTGCCTGTTGTTCGGTTCTGCCGCCTGAAAAACCGCACCCCGCGATGAGTTATCGGCTGGGATCGGCCGCCCCGTCGGCGGAACCTCCATCTGCTGACCAACAACACCCATTTTTTGATCCTCCCCTGGGTTCGCATCCCTCATCTGGCTAGCTCCCTCCTTGGCGCCAGCCTTCGGCGGCTGCGGCGGGATTGGCGAAACAAATACGGTCACGACCTGTTGCAGGTGGAAACCTTCATGGATCGATCCCGCTTTGCCGGTACCCGCTACCGGGCCGCAAATTGGTAGAGGATCGGCCAGAGCAAGAGGCGAAGCAGGCAAGATCGAAATCACCGCCTCCAGGTGCCGGTTAAGGACATCTACTTGTATCGCTGGCAGCCGATTACCAGGATGCCGGTTTCAACATATCCTGGAAGCCAATGGTGCATTTTTTGAGAATGGTAAAAATGCCAGCCACGCCTAGCGAAACCAGAATCTTTCTCTCAACACCATTCTACCGTTCCAGTTCAGACAAAAGGTAGGAATATAGCCGAGTATCAGGACATTGCCGTAATGTTTTGCTTTTTTATGCCTTCCAGCTGTGTATTATTCAACGCGTATGTGTAGCATTGATATCACTGACGGGGGAAGCTCATTGATTTGAATCTCTCGATTGCCTTGCGTTTAGCTTGATATTGTGCGACACGAGAGATGATTTTAGTCATGAGAAAGAATGGCACTGAAATTTTTATCCCATTCGATTTACCAGCTCTGAGTATCTCCACATTCTGTTTCACAACATTCACCAAGCTTCGATTAGATTCACCTCCCATCCGCATTTTTACCAATATCTTTGGAATATATCTCGATTCAATCTTATACCTGGCGAGAAAACGCATCATTAATTCAACGTCATTTCCCATGGAATAGCTTAATTCAAAATTGCCCATTTTCTCAAATATATCCTTTTTGACAAAAAATGTTGGATGAGGAGGACACCACCCTTTTTCAAATAATCCATCCTGATATTCACAAGATTTACAATATCGAACTACTTCTTGCAAATTGTCTCTTTTTACATAAACAAGATCGGCATAGCAGGCATCCACAGAAGGATCGACAAAAACCTCGGCCACTTGTCCCAACGCATTGCTATCAGCATACACATCATCAGAATTGATGAAACCGACAATGTCACCTGTCGACATGCTTAACCCCTTATTCATTGCGTCATAAATCCCATCATCCGGCTCTGATACCCATCGATCAAGCTTAGCCTCGTTTGATCTTATTATTTCGACCGATCCATCTTCTGATCCCCCGTCAACAATTAGATATTCAGTATCCTGATACATCTGAGATGCAACAGATTCAATAGTGTTTGCCAGCGTTTCCACACTATTGAAACAAACCGTTATTATCGATATTTTCAATGTTCAGCCCCCCCTATATCGATTACTTTTATCTTTAGTGTTCTCAAGTGCACCTTCGTAAATATTGATATATTGTGAACATGCCTTTTCTACTGAAAAGCGTTTGCTTAAGTATTTTGCACGTGCTATTTGAGCATCTTTGGCCTCAACAGCGAGGCCATACATACCAACCAAAGCAAGAGCCAGTCCTTTACTGTCGCCAGGATTGAAAAACCTTGTTACCCCGCATTCAAATTCACGAAAAACAGGAATATCCGAACACACAACAGAGCAACCGGCAGCAAAAGCTTCCAGGTTGACCAGACCAAATGTTTCAGAATATGAAGGATTAACTAAACAATTCGATGCCATAAGATATTGAGAAATAAGCCGCCGATCTATAATCGGCCCTGTAAATAATATATTCAGGCACTTGGACAAAGCTATTTTTTTTAATTTTTTAGATACCTTCCCTATAACCACCAAAGTCCACTGATGCTGTATCGGCAATTGGCTTAATGCATCAAGCAGTACAGCAAATCCTTTATTCGGGTCGTCTACCTGGTTGGCAATGAAAATCACAACATGACCCTCAGGTGGGAGCCCCAGTGACCCTCGAACCTCGTATGAGCCGGACTGCAATGTGTCGTTTGGAAAATCAAGTGGGTTTTCAATAACATGAAGACGAGAATCAGGAATCCCCATGCCTATAAATTTTTCACGAGAAGTAACGGAAGGAACCACGAATTGTGCAGAACTTTTCAAAATTAGAGCTTGTCTATTTATTTTATCCGAAGGATTCCGACGAAAGCTCATAGAAGGATAACGATGTGGATAAGGACATTGCATACATTTTCTTTCGATTTCAACACAATCTCGGGGAACAGCACAACGTCTCGTACCCAACCAATAGTCATGGAGAGTCCAAACAACCGGCTTTTTCAACAATTTATCTAGGATATTCTTCGGCAGATAATAGCCATGAACGTTATGTAAATGAATAACATCAGCCCATGAATAGTAGTTTACAATGATACGGCGCCAGGCTTTTTGATTAAGGACTCCTTCAGCACCATATATCCTGTAGCAAAAGACATTGATGAGAAATCGTGCCCAAGAGATACCCAGACTAACAACGTCACTTGAATATATCCTATGATTTCTACCGCTTACAAATACAGAGCACATTCCTCTTTTACGGTTTAAGGCTTCATGAATCACATGAGCAATTAGAGCCGCACCACCTTGTGAGGCTGAAGTATTAATTGTCAAAATGTTCATAAAAATATCCCATGCCGTTTTTTGCAAAACTACGAACACAAATGATGCCGATGGAAATATCGAGCAGAAATGATTCTCAGGTTGGTTAGTTCGTCTATAAATTTTACTCGAGATGCTCCATAGCTGGACTTTGAATAATTACAATTATATATGCGCAGCGCACGATTGCAATACAATTCTCGGTCGAATGCCAAACGCAGTATTGTATATAATGAACACCATCTTCCTGTAGGCTTCAGAATTGTAACGGTGCCGATCCAGAATTTCCGGAGCAAACAGCCCGCAGATCACGGTAAATTTATGCTACCCCTGTACAGCGGCGGCAGTGTGATTATTCCCAGGAATTTTCAAATAATCTAAAACCAAGCGAGGAGAAAAACTGAGTTGCCTCATTTTTTGAGTTACATTAGGTACGCCCTTGCTTTTGAGGAGGCCAATAGCAAATCTCCGTAGTCGGGTGATGTTTTCCGGACCGTAACCTTTTGAGATTCTACAACGATCCTCATCGAAATTCCAATCAAGGATGTAGTGGCAGCTGTTTTCAATGCTCCAGTGCTGACGGTTGTCTCTTAGGATCTGTTCGGCGGTTGCCATCTGGGGAGTTTTACTGGTGATTCCGTACGCGACAACTCGTGTATTTTTTCCTTTTTTCCGGTAAGTTACTCGTTCAATTTTGAAGGCTTGGGCGACATGGGGAAATTTCAAATATTTATTGAGTTCCGTGGTTACCCAGATTCTCCTGGACTCATTTCGGCCATGGTTGGGCTTATCCTTGGTTACATAGTCAGGATCCCAGGAAACATTTTCGAAAAATGAAGCGACTTCTTTGAGGAGTTTCTTTTGGTTGTCCTTGGCAGTGAAATGGTAATGTGCTTTTCTCTTCTCAACGATGTATCTGGCAAGCTCACGCTGAGTCAACAGGGCATCGGCGGTGATGGTTTTGCCTTCTATGTCTATGGACTCGAGGAGGGGGATAGCGGTTTTGATTTCGTTTGTCCGTTTTTCTTTGTCGCTTCCTTTTACAGGTAAGGTGCCGACTTTTTTTGGGTGTAGCTTTGTTTGCTCTGGTGCCCGACG
>LADS01000048.1 GCA_000961725.1 Desulfobulbaceae bacterium BRH_c16a | reverse complement strand
TTCCAGTGTGGCGGATCATCCTCTCAGACCCGCTAACCATCGTTGCCTTGGTAGGCCATTACCCTACCAACTAGCTAATGGTACGCAAGCTCATCTCAGCACAGTAGCATATTCAGAGGCCACCTTTCTTGATTACTCAACGTATCCGGTATTAGCACACCTTTCGGTGAGTTATTCCAGATGCCGAGGTAGATAACTTACGCGTTACTCACCCGTGCGCCACTCTACTCTCTTTCCGAAGAAAAATTTCGCGTTCGACTTGCATGTGTTAAGCACGCCGCCAGCGTTCGTTCTGAGCCAGGATCAAACTCTCCAGTTTATATCCTAGACCGTCTTTCGACGGTTACTTATATAGTGCTTAATTATATAAGAGCTCTCTTTGAATTACAAAGATGCCCTTGCGGTAATTAACACCGCGTGGGCCCGTTTGCTTGTTTGTTGTTATTCAGTTGTCAAGGATCGTTCAGGCTCTTTCATCCAGCAAAAAAGCCCCGCGGTGCAAAGCCGCAGAGAGCAGCGAAGATACTATGAACAAGTTGCTCTGTCAATATCTTTTTACTCTTTTTTTCTTTCCCTCAGTTTCGGCTTTTTGCCCGCCGACCTCGCAGTCGGCAGCTCATCGCCACATCGTCAGGAGGCGGCAAACTACTTGATTGCCCTGGATCAGTCAAGAGGAAAAGTGATAAGGAAAGTCGTTTATTCATGAAAAGCACTGATCCGGAAAAAATGGACAGCCTGTCTTGTGCTATTTTCATGAAATTAAAAGCTGTTCTACTTACCTGTCGAATACCTTTAATAGAGCCAACCAAATGCGGGTCTCTCATTTCTTAGGCGGTTTTTGATAATGCCCGGTTCGACAATTTTACTTGAGCGATGCCCGAGTCTTCAGTTGATCGTTATCAGCTTGTAGCTCCTCGACTCTCCTGTTTAATATTGCATTTTGTTCCTGGAGTTCGCTCAGCTCCTGCTTCATTCGATTATAATCGTCATTACTGATCCAGTTGCCGGAAATGTTATCGTAGCTACACCATGTTTTACAGGCCAGCAGGTTTAGTGAAACGTTTTTTTTTAAGTCAGTGTACATTTGGGACGCTTGTTCCGGTGAGGTCATGCCAACAGCTGCGAGAAATACTCCAATCAGAAGAGCGATACTGATAAGCACTCCAATTGCCAAGCCGATGATGAAAAGAATAGAGTTGCCGATTCCGGCGAGAATGGCCAAAAAGCCCCCTCCCTCACTACCGGATCCAGATGAAGCAGCAATTAAGGCTAGAACAATCACACCTCCCAGCACTGCGGCAGACTGGAGGAGAGGGGTGCGAAACTTACTTTTTTTCATGGTTTTCTCCTGTATGTAGAAATGATTATAAGTTGTCGAAACATAATGTTCGATAATACCATCTCGTCGATAAAATGCAACTCACTGTCGACAGGGAAGATTATCCTTCTAACAAATTATAGTGTCAAGATGTTTGTTGCAAAAAAGAGTTGTGTCGTCGCAACTGTTGTATGCGGGACAGAAGAGGAGGGTGGCTGTAGTAGATGAAGACCTTGAGCGGGTGCGGAGTGAGGTTTGCCAGATTAGCCTTGCTCAGTTTTTTCAGGCTGCTGATCAGCATGTCGGATGATCCGGTAGTCACGGTTGCAAATTTATCCGCTTCAAACTCGTGTTTCCGTGAGATTGCATGAAAGAGTACGGAAACAAGGAGATTGATCGGAGAATAGAGAAAGCCAAACGCAACAATACTGGCATAGACGGAAGGTTGTTCGATACCAAAAGCATCGGTAATGCCTTGAGTATTGAGGAAAATGGATAGAAGATAAAACATTATGCCGGTTTGGAGTATCGATGCCAGAACCATCTTGGGGATATGATGAAGTTTGTAATGGCCCATTTCATGGGCTAAGACAGCCAGTATTTCGCTTTCTTCAAGCTTCTCGAGCAGCGTGTCGAAGAAAACAATCTTTTTGAATTTGCCGAATCCGATGAAGAAGGCATTCAACTTACCTGATCTTTTGGAACCATCCATTGTGAAGATGTCCTGAATCACAAAGCTTTCCTTTTGGGCATAATCGAAAATAATTTCACGTAAATGGCCTTCCGGAAGAGGAGTGTATCTATTGAACAAGGGCAAGATGATAATCGGAGCAAGGTATTGCAGAAGAATGGCAAAGGCTACCACTCCCAGCCAGCAGAAAAGCCAACCGTAGGAACCGGCATGAATGAAAAACCATAATATCAAGGCGAGCAATGGCCCTCCTATGAGTATGATCAGCAGAGCGCTTTTCAGGATATCGAGAATAAAAGTTTTTCCAGTTGTTTTGTTGAAGCCGAAACGTTCCTCAAGGAAAAAAGTGAAGTAGATGGAAAAAGGAAGCCTTGAGAGGAAGGATAAGAACATAAACGAGCCAGTGAATATAAGCCCGGCAAGGATTTCATTGTCGGTAAATCGCCTGGCGAGAATGTCGAGATAACGGAACCCTTCGAAAACAATAAAGAGAACGGTAATAACGACAGTATAGCTCGACTCGGTGAGATCAAAATATGTTGTGGCTTTGGTGTATTCCTGGGAGGTAAGATATTCCTGCTGATTCAGGGTATCGGCAAAATCCTTGGGGAGATCAGGTGAGAGCGCCTTGACGTTCAAGACCGAAACAGCCAGTTCCAGAAGATAAGACGTGCAGATAATAAGTAAGACTGTGTACAACCAGAAATTCATGGAAAAAGACCAAAAGGTAATGAACAGAACCTCAAACTGAGCGAAGATAACCTACATGACATGCTGTACGGCGGTCGATGCAAAATCGATGAATTGCGATGGTGCCACCCCCATGACGATCATAATTACGATCAGCATTACCGCAAGCGTATTGTTCATTCCACTTGTTTTTATTGTGCCGCGATTCTCTGAATCGGTGCAGAAGGTAACTCTTACAATCGACAGATAATAGTAAATAGCTATTGCAGTATTCAGTGCTGCCAGAATGACGAGGATGAGGTGACCCTGACGAAGTGCGCCCAGGAGTAACAGAAATTTTCCGGTAAAGCCGACGAACGGCGGAATACCTGCCAGAGCAAAAAGACCGACCGTGAGAGTAAGGGCAAGCAGAGGAGCGCGCTTATGGAGACCGGTAAAATCTTCGACGGAAACGTTGCCGCCTTTATCGGCAATCGAACAGATAACCAGAAAGCAAGCCAGGTTCATGAATACATAGCCGATGATATAGTACATGGCGGTTGCAAAACCAGTACCCTGGAGGGTTAGCAGACCAACAAGGACAAAACCGGCATGAGAAATGCCGGAAAATCCCATAAGTCTCTTCATATCTTTTTGAACGAGTGCGGAAAGGTTACCGTAAAACATGGAAAGCAGGGCGCAGACGATGAGTACGTTGACCATCGCCTCACCTTCACCGCTGACGAGGCTTACTACCCGTATCAGCAGAGCAACTGCCGCAAGCTTGGGAACAGCGGCGATGAAGGCGGTCGTTTCATTGGCGGCGCCTTCATAGACATCGGGTACCCAGAAATGAAGGGGGAAGATTGCAAGTTTGTAAAAGAAACCTGCGAGCACCAGGACAATGGCAATGACCCCGGCAGGCTGAGTATAGAGTTGAGGCATTTTTTCAGCGATGACCATGAGTTGCGTCGAGCCGGTCAAACCATAGATGTAACTCATGCCAAAGAGCATAAGGCCGGTTGCCATGACGCCAAACAGCAGATATTTGATTCCCGCCTCAACCTGGTAGCCCGAAGTAGTCGACGCATTCCGCATCGGCACCATAATATACACGGCAAAGGAAGAGAGTTCCAGGGACACGAAGATAGCCAAGAGCTCGACACTCGAAACGAGCATCATCAACCCCAGCACCGACATGAAAAGGAAAAGATAATACTCTGCCTGAACTTCCTCTTTGACTCCGGCGAGTGTATTGCTGAAGATGAGGACAATAAGCGTTGCAAGGGCAATAAGAGCTTTGAAGGTCTGTGAGAAAAGATCGACTTGATATGAGGCAAAAAAGAGATTTCCTTCACTTCGCAGACAAAGCAGCGAAGCAAGTAATGTCAGCGC
The DNA here is from genome assembly GCA_000961725.1 of Desulfobulbaceae bacterium BRH_c16a. Classification (GTDB taxonomy): domain Bacteria; phylum Desulfobacterota; class Desulfobulbia; order Desulfobulbales; family Desulfocapsaceae; genus Desulforhopalus_A. The sequence continues at coordinate 37,116 of LADS01000048.1, read as the reverse complement.
CGCAAGGGAAACTGCCACATTCTTAATTTTCCCACTACTCTGTTTGCCTAAACTGAGGAAGAAAAGAACCAGTCCAGCTCCTAACAGTGTTAATTCGGGTAGAAATAGCATCGGGTTACCTTTAGGGAGGCGTTGTTAGTTAGAATCTCATTGTAAAACCGCACCGACCGCAGCAAGTGAGTGAGCTTGGTGTGCATCAAACTGGAGTAGAAGCTGTGTTACACTGGTGTGCATCAGGTCGATGAAAGGTTGTGGGCCAAGGCCTATCCAGAAAACAAAGAAAAGAAACGGTGCCAGGGTAATGATCTCCCGACTGTTGAGGTCTTTAATCCAGGATTGATCGGGGTTGTCTGTGCCGCCCCAGATTATCTTCTGCAACATTCGCAGCATGTATGCGGCGGCAAGGACGGCCCCGGGAATGGCAGCCAGAGCGAGATACGGAAATTTTTGCAGAGCCGTATCGAATTCAAAGGCACCTGCTATGATCATAAACTCACCAACGAAGCTGTTTGTTCCCGGGAAACCGAAGGAGGATAAAGAAAAGAAGGCCAGAAAAGTAATATAGACGGGCATGTATTTGCCGACTCCGGTGGCAGATCGTAACTCTCTGCTGTGTGTTCTCTCATAAATCATACCGACACAGAGAAACAGTGCTCCGGTTGTAATTCCGTGGTTGACCATTTGCAGGAGGGCACCTTCGATACCATTCACATTCAGAACAAAAATGCCGAGAGTTACAAATCCCATGTGGCCGACAGAAGAGTAGGCTATCAGTTTTTTCATGTCGCTTTGGGCAAGGGCGGTTAAACCACCATAGATGATGCCGGCAATGGATAACCAAAGCACGTAGGGCATGAGCACCATAGTTGCATCGGGCGTAATAGGTAAAGCGAAGCGAAGAAAGCCGTAGGTCCCCATTTTCAGAAGAATACTGGCAAGGATTACCGAACCGGCCGTAGGTGCCTCGACATGCGCCGCCGGCAACCAGGTGTGGAAGGGAAACATCGGCACCTTGATGGCAAATGCGAGGAAAAAAGCCAAAAAGAGATATATTTGGGCAGTAAGTGAGTAATCCTGCCACATCATATCAGGTATAAAGAAACTGTAATTGTTGGTTGTATACAGCCAGATGATGCCGACAAGCAGCAGGATTGAGCCGGCAAGGGTATAGAGGAAAAATTTGATGGAGGCATAAATCTTTCTGGGACCACCCCAGATGCCGATGAGCATGTACATCGGAATGAGCATTGCTTCCCAGAGGATATAAAACAAGACAAAATCAAGGGCAACAAAGACACCGACCATGGCGGTTTCCATGATGAGCAGACAAATCATGAATGCCTGGACCCTTGTCTTAATGTACGACCAGGATGCCAGAACACAGAAAGGCATGATGAAGGTGGTCAGAATAATCAGCAGAATGGAAATGCCGTCAACGCCGACGATATACTGAATATTAAAGGCTTCAATCCATGGGTGTTGTTCGACAAACTGGAATTTATCGGTGGTCCTGTCAAAGTCGAAAAGCAATTGTATAGAGAGCAGGGCGACAACGCTGCTGGTAATGAGGGCAACGTAGCGACACATAGACTCATTCTTCATGAAAAGAAGCAGCAGAGCCCCTGCCAGCGGCAGAAATATGAGCACACTCAAAATGGGAAAGCCGGAGTTCATCAATAGTTGATCCATTACCAGTGATCCTTGAGTTCGATAAGGTTATGACCAGACATACGAGATTAGAAGAATGGCGGCAAAGGTGATCGAATAATAAAGCGTTTGCTGGATCTGCCCCCTCTGAAAGACAACAGCTACTCTTCGGCCCATCGCCCTGACGCACCTGGCGCTTCCATCGACTACACCATCGATACCGTGCCAATCAAACCATGATGAAAATTTTGCGATGACCATCAGTGAATATAATCCTACCACCTTGTAGGCAGAACCCCAGGCGGTGTCCAACCACTGGATGGGATTTTTTGCCAGCCAGAGGAATCCCCGGCCGGACATTCTATAGAACCAGTCAAGGTCGAGACTGATAGTGGGACGAGCGCCAAGCTTATCTTTCAGAAATATGAAAGCCACGGCGGCGAATGCAAGTATCTGCAGCGTTTCACTCAGGTGGTAGCCGGTGTAGGGATGGTAGGCAACCTCCTTGTAGGGGAGCATATTGTAAAGAAAGGGCAGGTAGGAGCCGATGAGCAGACACAGAAATGCTGCGGCGGCCATTGCCATATGCATGTTCCATGGTGGATCGGTGGCGGCTGCCTGAGTTTCTTTGCTGCAGCGGTCTTCGCCGAAGAAGATCAGGTAGGGCAGCCGCAAACCGGCAACCAGAAAAGTCCCAACCGAGACCATGGTAAGGAGAAATCCTGCAACCATAAGATGCGATTCGAAACTTGCCGAAATAATCATCGATTTGGAAACAAAACCGGAAAAGAAGGGAAACGCTGAAACGGAGATTCCGCCAATGACCATAAAGAACAGGGTATTGGGCATTTTCCGGTATAAGCCGCCAAATTCGGTAAATTTCGATTTTCCGGTTGCATGAATCAACGCACCGGCAGCCATAAAAAGCAGACCCTTATAAAGGATATGGGCAAAGGCGTGGGCGCAGGTGCCATTGATGGCCAAAGCGGTTCCGATACCTACTCCTGCTACCATGTAGCCAACTTGACTGACAATTTCCCAGCCGAGCAGTTTCCTGATGTCATTTTCCATCATGGCGTAAACGATACCGTAAATCGCCATGATGACGCCAAGGACAATGAGGATGTCAAAGCCGGCAAATGCTCGGGCAAGCGTGTAGACTGCTGTTTTGGTGGTAAAGGCGCACATGAAAACTGCGCCGGTAACAGTCGCCTTGCTATAGGCATCCGGGAGCCATGAGTGAAGCGGGGGAACAGCCGCGTTGAGCATGAGACCCGCCATGATCAGCCAGGTAAAGAGCTGAGTGTTGTTTTCATCGAGTTGAACAAACGAAAGATCGCCGGTAACCTGATAACGCAGAACAAAACCAAGGAGCAGCAATACCCCGCCGAAGGTGTGCACCAGTAAATAGCGGTAGCCGGCGGCAAGCGATCCAGGCTCCTTGTTGAACCAGATCAGGAAAGTCGAGGCAAATGCCATCAATTCCCAGAAGAGAAAAAGTACCAGGTAATCGCCACTGTAAATAACACCGAGACTTCCGGACACATAGCACCAGGCGGCGACATGCTGGACATCATCCTTGACATGCAGGCCGTACACGGTGCCGATGATAGCCATAAGGGCCATAATGAAAGCAAAGATCATCGAGAGGTTGTCTACCCTGCCGAAAGTCAAAGTCCAGTCACCCATAAAACTGACGACTCCATACACCCCCGGATGCCAGCTGAGATAAACCACATCGAGGAAGGTGAGGAGAGGAACGCCACACAGGTAAATTTTTCGGAAGGGCTCCTTGATAAGCGGGAGCAACAGAGCTCCAAATATCAATATCAGGGACGGATGGATGAAACTAGTCTCCATAGTAATCCTCTCGGGTCATAATTCCGCTTTTTCCAAACCATCGTGCGAAGTAAATGAGTACGACACATGACAGGACGCTGAACATCGCCCAGAAACCAGGGATGTGAGCTTCCATCCACGTGTGGGCGTGATGGGTGTCTACGCCGACAATGGTCCATACGACCATGGCTGCAACAGCTATCGCGCCGAAGACCTTCACAGTCTGCATTCGTTCTTTCAGATAATCGATAAGATTAACAATCATCCTGTCACCGCCTTGACAAAGTGCAACATAAAATCGGGGAAAATACCAATTATCACTGAGATTGCGCAAGCAATTACTATAGGAATCAGCATAGCCAGCGGTGCTTCTTTTATACCGGTGAAGGGTTCGCCAGCCGGACATTTGCCGAAAAACGCTCTGTAGGTTATTGGAGCGAAATAGGCGGCGTTGAGCATGGTGCTTGCGATGAGGAGCAGGAGAATACCAAGCTGATGAGCTTGAACGGAGCCGATCAGCAGATTCCATTTGGTGATAAAACCGGCTACCGGAGGGGCGCCGATCATACTGAGCGAGGCGATGGCAAATGCGCCGAAGGTAAAGGGCATGCTCTTGCCCAAGCCATCCATCTCGGAAATGTTTTTCTTGTGGGTGACCACATAGATTGCACCGGCACAGAAGAACAGGGTGATTTTGGAGAACCCGTGGTTGACGATGTGGATAAGGCCTCCCTGGATGCCAGGATCGGTAAGAAGCGCCACACCCATTATTATATAGGAAAGCTGGCTGACCGTTGAATAGGCAAGCCGGGCCTTCAGGTTATCCTTGGAAAGAGCAATGATGGAAGCGACAAGCACTGTGAAACCGACAAAATAGGCCGTCGGGATGCCTAGATTCAAGGCATGCATGGTATCGGTGCCAAACACGTAGAGCATGACCCGGGTTGTACAGAAAACCCCGACCTTGACTACTGCAACCGCATGAAGCAGCGCGGAAACGGGAGTCGGTGCGACCATTGCCCCAGGCAACCAATGATGAAACGGCATGATCCCGTTTTTGGCAAAGCCGAAGATGCAAAAAATATAGAGCATGATGACCAGAGCTGCATTGACATCGGCAGGGAAGATACCGGTAGATATATTCGGGGCGAAATCAAGTGTTCCCGTCAGCACATAGATCAGGATCATGGCCGGCAGAAGAAAGGCTTTAGCCGTTGCGGTAAGATAGACAAGATATTTGCGTCCACCGTTGTACCCTTCTTCATCCTGATGGTGGGCCACCAGCGGGTAGGTGCAGACAGAGACGATCTCGTAAAAAAGATACATCGTGAAGAGGTTGTCGGAAAAGGCTACCCCGATAGCGCCGAAGATGGCCAGGGCAAAACAGGCATTGAAACGCGTCTGAGCATGTTCTTTCAATCCCCGCATGTAGCCCATGGAGTAGAATACCGCGATTGTCCACAAGGAGGATGCCACCAGGGCAAAGATCATCGACATCGAATCCGCCCGCAGGGTAACCGTTACTCCCGGTAGAATGGTGAACATGTGAAAGATAAGGGTCTTTCCATGCCAGACCTCGGGAATCATCGAAGCGACAACCAGCAGCAGGAGGATCGAAGAAACCGAAGATATTCCTTCGCGGATGTTCTCGTTGTCGCCCTTGAACATCACCCCCAATGTACCGACAAGTGGAATGAGCAGGGCTAAGAGTAATGTGTAATCCATTTCCCGATGGCTCCTTGACTAACCTTGAAGTTGAACGGCGTCTTCTGCGTCAATCGACTTGAAGTGACGATAGACCGCGATGATAATACTCAGTCCGATGGCGGCTTCTGCGGCCGCAACCGCCATAATGAACAAGGTGAAGATCTGGCCGGTGACCGGATCAGGTGCGGTAAATCGGTTGAAGGCCATAAAATTAATGGAAGATCCTGCAAGAATCAGTTCGGCGGCGATCAGCATGCCGATGAGCGTTTTCCTGGTGACAATACCGTATATGCCAATACCGAACAGCAAAGCACCTATTACAAGAAAGGTGTTCAGGTTATTGTAGAGTCCAAGCATCATGAGTCTTCCCTCCCATCCCGGGCAATTACCAGGGCGCCTAGTATTGCGATCAGGAGTACGATTGAGATAAGTTCAAAGACCATTGAATGATCGGTCAGCAGTTGAATACCTATTAACTTGATTGAACCATCGTTGATTTTATCCTGAACAGGCCACTCGGTTCGGAGGGCGAGGACGGCAAAACCACCGGCAATAAGAGCGGCAGTGCCGAAGCCGAGAGGTCCGGAAAGCGGACCGGCAACCCCGGTTTTTTTCTTTTCTTCAGGAGCTGCCAGCATGATCGCAAATGAAATTGTGACTGCGACGGCGCCGACATAGATAAGTATCTGCATCATTGCGACAAACGGCGAGTTGAGAAAATAGTAGATTCCGGCGACTCCGACAAAGCAGACAATCAGACCGGCAACCGAGCGAACCAGCCGCTCCGAATTACAGGCGATCAGGCCACCGATAAGGGTGATTGCCACCATTATTAAAAACACCACCCCTACAAGCCCGTCGACACTCAGCAGGGCGGGGGAAGCAACCATTGGCGAATTCATTTTTTCTTCTCCTCCAGACGTTTCAGAAGATCGAAGATGAAATCTTCTTTTCTGGTGCTTGCCAGATTGTATTCCTTTGAAAAATCAATGGCGCCGAAATTACATGACTCGACACATGACCCACAGAGGGAACATCGGGTGAAATCGAGCACGTATTTGGTGAGTTCCTTCTTTTTCCCGCCTTCCGGCTTTTCCCCCGCAAGGGAGATGCAGTCGGAAGGGCATGCTTTTTCGCAGAGTCCGCAGACGACGCATTTGGAATTGCCTTCTTCATCCGGCACGAGTTCTATATGGCCTCGAAATCTGGCACACATCGTCAGTGTCTCATAGGGATAGGCAACTGTGACGGTGGGTTTGAAGAATTCTTTGAAGGTGATCCCCATGCCGACGAAAAGGCTCAGCAGGCCATTATAGATATCAGTGAAGTAAGTGACCATCTCAGAACACCTTTAATAGTCCTGCGGTAAAGAGCAGGTTGAACAGGGAGAGCGGGATGAGAATTTTCCAGCTGAGATTCAAGAGACCGTAAATGGTCGTGCGCGGGAAGGTCCAGCGTATCCAGATGAAAGTGGCGATGAGCAGGTACAGTTTCAGAATAAACCACCAGACGCCCGGAAAAAGTCCGAATGGGCAGTTCCAGCCGCCAAGGAAGAGAATGGTTGTCAAACATGAACCGATGACGATGTTGGCATACTCTCCCATGAAGAAAAGACCGAATCCCATACTGCCGTATTCCGTGTGAAAACCAGCGACCAGTTCGCTTTCCGCCTCCCCGAGATCAAAGGGTGCCCGATTCGTCTCCGCCAGGGTGCAGATAAAGAAAATAAGGAAGGAAAAGGGCATCAGGATGTTATGAGAATTGCCGAGTATGGGAAATATATTCCAGTGCAGAATGGAACCGCTCTGCTGTCTGACGATTTCCATCAGATCCATGGAACCGGAGATCATCACGACCGTGATCGTGGTAATGAGCATTGGTATCTCATAGGCGACTGCCTGAGAAACAGCCCGGACTGACGACATCATCGCGTACTTGTTTCTCGAACTCCAGCCGGCAAAGACCAGGGACATGCCGCCCATGGCGGCAAAGGCGAAAATCATCAGGACACCGACATTCATGTTTTTGGCAACGATCGTCTCACTGAAGGGGATCGTCACAAAGCTCATGATCGCAGGAAACATCGCCAGAACCGGGGCGGCGATAAACAACACTTTGTCGGCGCCGCCGGGGATCGTCAACTGCTTGGCCATCAGTTTGATGCCGTCGAGCGGGGGCTGGAGCAGACCGAACGGGCCGTTGATATTAGGCCCTGGCCGGCGCTGGATGCGAGCCGCCCCTCTGCGCTCGGCCCAGACCAGATAAGCGGCATTGAGCGCGGCAAAGGCTATGGCTGAAATGACGGCAAACAGGACATTCAATAGTGTTAAGCTCATAAGCTTTTCCTCTTATCTGTCTATCTCGGGGATAACCAGATCAAGACTTCCCATAAAAGCGAGGGCATCCATGATCATCATGCCACGGCATGCTTCATCGAACAGGTGCATATTTGAATAGGTCGGGGAGCGCAGTTTAAGGCGGTAGGGATTTTTCGAACCGTCGCTGACCAGTCTCACGCCGAAGCTTCCGCGGGCGGTTTCCACCGCCTGGTAAAAATCGCCTACCGGAGGTTTAATCATTTTTGGTTTTTTGTCGGGCATGATCGGCCCGCCCGGCAGTTTGTCCAGCCCCTGTTCGACGATACGCAGAGACTGCTCGATTTCATCCATACGAACCATGTATCTGGCCAGAGAATCGCATTCATGATAGACCGGGATGTCGAAGTCGAACTCCGGATATACCGAGTAGGGTTCATTCTTGCGCACATCGAAGTTGATTCCCGATCCTCTGGCGACAGCACCGGTGGCTCCGTATTTCCTGCACATCTCGGAAGTAATGGGGGCGATCCCCTCCAGACGTTTCCTGAAGATGACATTGCCGGTCACCAGCTTTCGGTATTTTACGAGTGATTTGCGCATCCGCGGAATGAATCGTCTGGCGGCAGAGATAAAATCGTCGTCTATGTCGTTGTAGAGACCGCCGAATCGATAGTAGCAGTAGGTCAGGCGCGACCCGGTCACTCCCTCGAGCATATCGAGGATATGTTCCCGATCCTGCAAAGCGTACATCAGTGGACTGAAGCCGCCCAGATCCATGACAAACGCCCCGAACCAGAAGAGGTGCGAGGCTATCCGGTTGAGTTCCACCGTTATTGCCCGGATGTATTCTGCGCGCTCCGGAACCTCGATCCCGGATGCCTTTTCGACAACCAGAACATGGCAATGGCTGTAGCCGAGTGCGCCGAGGTAATCCATGCGGCTGAGATTCATGAGAAACTGCGGATAGGTCTTTACTTCCCCCATTTTTTCGTGCATCCGATGGATATAGCCAATGACTGTTTCGGCATTGACTATATACTCCCCGCTCATTTCCATTTTGACCCGCAATACCCCATGCGTTGCAGGGTGTTGTGGACCGACGTTGAGGATGAAAGTCTCGTCCGGCTGGAGTACTATTGGAGAATTCATGCCTTGAAATCCTTTAAGAGTGGATGAAAATCTGCGTCTTCAGGAAGGAGAAGTGGAATCAGGTGGGGGTGTCCGTCGAACTTGATCCCGAAAAAATCATGGGTTTCCCGCTCGTGCCAGTTGGCTCCGTCATAGATATTCGTTATCGTAGGAACTACAGGATTGCTGCGATCTATCCTTGTTCTGATCACAACCCGGCATACATCAAAATCATACCGGCTGAAGTCGTAAACAACCTCCAACTGGTTGTCGTTTATCCAGTCGACTCCGGTGATGCTTTCAATAAAAAATTGGGCCGCGTCCAGTATGGACACAGCTTTCAGCAACTGATCCGGGGAGACCTGGGCGTCAAGATGATACCCGTGGATGGCATAGTCCCTTTCGAGCAGGCCGTCTTGTCTTGGCGGAGCAGGTGCTTTGCCTTTTTTTTCCGAAACTTCGGAAGCACCTTCAACAATGTTTACAGGTTCCGGCTTGGGCTCCGGAAAGAGACTCTGAAGAGCCAGTTTTGTTTTTTCACAAATCATGTTCAATGCTCCAAAGAACTCTGGAAACCCTTTTGGGGCTGGTGGGCTACTCGTCGGTTCAAGGCTGAAATTCAGGCAGCCTCAGGATTCTTCCATCTCTTCCAATCTGAAACCAGATGTTCAAGTTCGATTATCCCCTGCAAAAGCGCTTCGGGGCGTGGAGGACATCCGGGGATGTACACATCGACCGGAAGAAACTCGTGAGCCCCCAGGACGATACTGTACTGGCCGTCGAAAGCAAATGGACCCCCTGAAATGGCGCAGTTGCCAAGAGCGATAACCCATTTGGGCTCGGGCATCTGGTCATACAGGGTTTTGATTCCCGGCATCATCTTCTTGGTGATGGTGCCGGCGACAATCAATACATCGCTTTGTCGGGCGGAAGGCCGAAAGACCTCAGCGCCAAACCGCGACATATCAAATCTTGCACAGCCGGTCGCCATCATTTCAATGGCACAGCAGGCGATACCGAATGTAAGCGGCCAGAATGAGTTGGCTCTGCCGATATTGATCAGTTTGTCGGCAAGAGCAAATTGAACTACCGACGAAGGAATGTTTTGCGTTCCCACTTAAATACTCCCTTAATCCATGCATAAACAATTGCGAGCGATAATATTCCGATAAACAGAACTATCTCGACGAAATCCCGTAATGAAGACGCGAACAAAGCGTCGTTGTAAGCAACGGCTACAGGGAAAAGAAAAAGAACGTCTACATCGAAGGCAAGAAAAATAAGGGCATAGAGATAGAAAACGACGCCGTAGCGTATCCAGCTGTCTCCTATGGGATCCATGCCGCATTCAATGAACTGCAGCGCCTTGTTGTTGATCTGCCTGGTCTTCAAAGGCATGAACAAATAGACGATGGCAATCGGACCAAGTGCGAAGGTTAAGCCTCCAAGGGTGAAGGCTGCTATCCAGAGGACCTGTTCGTGGTACAGGAAAGCAGTGAATTGATGTTCCATACTCGATTCCTTGTAATGTTTGTATTGAAAATAATACAATACCACCAAGTTAGATCTTTGCTGGTTAACATTCTTCCGCCTTGCTGGAATGGCGCCTATCTTAAATAATTGTTATAAGTGTGTCAATAAGAAACTGGCCTTGCAGGTACCACAACGTGGAACTTCAATATACCTCTATTCGCTCGAAATCCTTATGGTAAAAACACTTGTTAATCTTTTCAGAAATGCTATAGTAGCAAAAAAGGATGTAAATAATAAAGATGATAATCATCAATTATAATGATCAGGAGCTTGGAGACTTGCGATGTCTATCACTTTAAGACAATTAGAAATCTTTATAGCTGTAGCGGAGACAGCTCAGGTCACCAAAGCCAGTAAAAAGCTGTTCGTAACCCAGTCCGCTGTCAGCATGGCGCTGGCAGAGCTCGAAAATCAGTTGGGAGGATCACTGTTCGACCGGCATGGCCGGAGCCTGTTGTTGAACGCCCGGGGAAGATTCCTCTTGCCGCTTTCCAAGGATATTGTCTGCCAAGTGGGCAGCATCGAAACCATCATGTCGGAACGGAACGATACTTTGGACGGTCGTATCGAGATCGTTGCCAGTACAACGCTGGGCAACTACATTCTGCCCTATTTGATCGGGGCGTTCAAGCGGGTGCATCCTAATGTACATGTCAATATGTTGGTGTATAACACAAGGTATGCCGAAAAACTTGTTCTCGAAAAAGAAATGGATATCGGTTTTGTCGAGGGCCCGCTTTCCGGTCGCGAGGAAATCCAATGGCGGCCATGGTTTGAAGACGAACTGGTGGTGCTCTGCGGTCCCACCGACCCGCTTGCCCATAATGAAACGTTTGATATCGACAAGGATCTGAAAGGAAAGAAGTGGATCATGCGGGAAAGCGGTTCCGGTACCGCCGCAACCATCAGCGAGCGATTTGGCAAATACATGGAGGATGTCAATGTCGTCATGGAGATGGGGCATCCGGAAGCAGTGAAGCGTGCGGTCGAATCGGGTGCCGGAATAACCTGCCTTTCTGCACTCTGTATCTGTCGAGAGGCCGAAAACGGCTGGCTGAAAGGTTTGAAGGTAGAAGGGCTCGACATGAAACGGCAGTTGAAGATCATCCAGCGAAAAGATACTGAGATCAGCGAAGCACTTGCCGAATTTCTCTCATTTTGTGAAGTAATGACAATCAACGATGATTCGCGGGTCTGTCTCTCTTCCCCCTGGAAACTGCAGTCCCTCCTGGCCAGACATTCGGCGATGAAAAAATAGTCAGTACAAAACCTTGTTGAGCTGCAAACCATGGGCGGGAGCTGTAGGCCCGGCCATGGTTCTGTCCTTTGCCTGCAGTATGCCGGCAAAACCTTCCGGAGTAATTTTTCCTCGTCCTGCATCGAGCAGCGTGCCAACCAGATTACGAATCATGTTGCGCAGAAAGCCGTCGCCGGTGAATTGAAAGACAAAGAGTTCCCGCGTCTTCTCATGAATAGCCGCCTCATAAATAGTCCGTATCGCGCCTCGACCGTAACAGTCATCCTTGTCTCTTGAGCCACTGTTTTCAAACGAGGAGAAGTCATGGGTGCCTTCGAGCAGCTTCAGGCAGTCGTGCAAGGCATGAAAGTTCAAAGGACTGGTGACATGGAGGGTGTAAAGCCTCAGCTGCGGCGGATGAATCCTGCCGGTAAAGACCGAGTACTGGTATTGTTTGCCGGATGCCGAGAAACGGGAATGAAAAGAAGGATCTGCTTCTTCCGCACCATAAATCCGGATGGCTCCGGGAAGCATGGCATTCAGGCCGCGGACGATTGCTTCGCAGGAAACTTTCGAACAGGTCCGGAAGTGAGCAACCATCCCCTCTGCGTGGACGCCTGCATCCGTTCTGCCCGCTCCGTGCAGAACAATTTCTTCCGTGGTCATCACGGCAAGGCGGCTTTCTATTTCACCCTGGATGGTGCTGTCGTGTTTTTGCCTTTGCCAGCCACTATATCCCGTCCCGTCATAGCCGACGAGCAGTTTGATAGTGCGTGGCCGGCCGGCCTGTTGAGAAGACATGGCGGTAGAAAACAAATTTCTCAGGGAAAAAACGGCACAATGCCAAGACCGGCGGTCTCGGCAAAGCCGCACATGATGTTCATATTTTGCACGGCCTGTCCTGAAGCACCTTTGACGATGTTGTCGATGGTGGACATAACGATGATACGGTCGGTTGCCGGATCGATTTTATAAGAAATGTCGCAGTAATTGGAACCCCGGACGTATTGAGTCGCCGGAAAGATGTCTTCTGCCAGCAGGCGGATGAAGGGTTCGTGTCGATATTTCAGGGTATAGATGTCATCAATGCTCCTGCGGTCAAAGCCCGGAGCGAGAGAGGCATAAACGGTACTCAATATCCCCCGCGAAATGGGAAGTAAATGCGGAGTGAAGGTGACCTTTACCGACTCGCCGGACACGACACTCAGTTCCTGTTCGATTTCCGGCGTATGTCGATGGGCCCGCCCGACCTTGTACGGCCTGAAACCGTCATGGACTTCACAGAATAAACTCCCGGTCTGGGCCACTCTGCCGGCTCCGGAGGTTCCCGATTTGGAGTCGGCGATAATCGTCTGCGGCAGGACAGCTCCTGCTGCCAGAAGAGGTGCCAGGCCGAGAATAATCGATGTTGGATAGCATCCCGGGTTTGCGACCAGCCGGCTCCGGGAGATTTCCTGACGATAAAGTTCAGGCAGTCCATAAACCGCCTCACCGAGCAGATGACTTGAAGAATGCGGTTGATACCACTTTTCGTAAACCGCGAGATCACGCAGGCGAAAATCGGCCGAAAGGTCAATCACCTTTTTTCCTGCGGCCAGAAGATCCGGGACCAGATCCATCGCTGTCTTGTGCGGGACGGCGGTAAAAAAGAGATCGGCCCGTGCGCAGAGCTCATCGACGGGAAGATTCTCGCAGATAATATCCGCCATACCTCTCAGATGCGGAAAGATATCGGAGAGCCGGCGACCGGCATATTGCCGCGATGTTGCAACCGTAATCCTTGCTTCGGGGTGATTGATGAGTATTCTGGCGAGTTCTGCTCCGGTATATCCCGAAGCCCCGATAATGCCGACGTTGATCATGGCGATTGCTCTCCCGATGAAAGAGTATTGGAGCGACAGTAAAAAAAAAGGGGAGTGACAGCAGAACTGTCACTCCCCTCAAGGGAACTTTCTATAAACGCAATTCCTTGTGATCCGCCTTTCGACCGGCAGAAGCAAGGGGAGTGCTCAGTCTGAAAATTAACGTTTAGAGAACTGGAACTTGGCGCGGGCGCCTTTCTGACCGTATTTCTTTCGCTCTTTCATGCGTGGGTCGCGGGTCAACAGGCCGGATTGTTTCAATGGCAGCCGATTGTCCGGGCTCGTCTCAAGCAACGCTTTGGAAATACCATGACAGAGAGCATCCGCCTGAGCGGATTTTCCGCCGCCCTTCAGCGTGGCAATAACATCATACTGCTCTGCTGTTTCCGTAACTTTGAAAGGCTTGACGATTCTCTGGTTTTTAAATATCTGACCAAAGTAAGCATCGGCTTCCATCTGGTTAACTATTAACTTGCCGGTCCCTGGAGTAAGCCAGACTCTGGCAATAGCATTCTTTCTTTTCCCGGTGGCATAAAAGCGATCTTGAGCCATGATTAATTCTCCAGATTAAATATCTAATTCAGCAGGCTGTTGCGCTGCATGAGGATGATCTTTTCCAGCATATATCTTAAGTTTCTTGAGCTGTGCCCGGCCGATCTTGTTTTTAGGGAGCATGCCGCGGACAGCATGCATGATCAGGTCGGTAGGATGCTTTATCAAAAGATCCTTGGCAGATGTTTCTTTCAGACCGCCCATGTACCCTGTATGACGATAGTATTTCTTGTCGTCGAGTTTGTTGCCGGTAAGAGCGACTTTTTCGGCGTTGGTAACTATTACAAAATCGCCATTGTCAATAAAGGCAGAAAAGGTAGGCTTGTGTTTTCCCCGCAGGCGATTGGCAATTTCGGAAGCCAGACGACCAAGAACCTTGTTCTCGGCATCGACAACGAACCATTTCTTCTCGATCTCGTTGACTGGGGTTAGATAAGTTTTCATTATATCCCTCAAATGGTCGATCTTTTAATAAAAAAAGGTCCGAACAGCGTCGAACCTTTTCAATGTATAGTGGAGCGGGAAACGAGATTCGAACTCGCGACTTCAACCTTGGCAAGGTTGCACTCTACCACTGAGTTATTCCCGCTCGTTTTGTTTTTGTATGTCAAAACTGCGGTGGTTATACAAGGTCTTCAACTGGCTGTCAATAAAAAAAACGGTAAGATAAGCTTTGTATTATAATTGTTTTCTTCCAAACTGTCACGAAAAATAGAGAAGGTTTTCCCCGTATAGGGTATGGTGGAATATTCGGCAGATGCACCTCCATGCCTGTGTAATATTTATCTAACACTTCGCAAGGGGGGGGAAAGTACCTTCACGAAATTCTTTCCTAAAGAGCAAGAAATGAATTTCTAAGGTATCATGTTTGCTTTTGTCGAACACGGGGAGGGGAAAATCCATTGGAACCATCTCAACAATATGACATATGACACCGAATACAGCAGAAAGAAAGGCCTCGATTGCCAGGAAAACAGGGGAAACCGATATTGAACTTGAGCTGGTTCTCGACGGGTCGGGAAAGTGCGATATCAAGACAGGGGTTCCGTTTCTTGACCACATGTTGAACCTTTTCGCCGTTCATGGATTTTTCGATATCTCCCTGCGCGCCGATGGGGATATCGAGGTGGACGACCATCATACCGTCGAGGATATCGGTATATGCCTGGGCAAGGCTGTCGCCACCGCTTTGGCCGACAAAGGCGGGATTGCCCGTTACGGCAGTTGCTTTTTGCCCATGGACGAAACTCTTGCCCGAGTCGTTGTCGATATCTCGAATCGTCCTTTCCTGCATTATGAAGTTCCGATTACCGAACAGAAGATCGGTTCGTTCGATACCGTGCTGGCAAAGGAGTTTTTCCGTGCCGTTTCCCAACATGCCGGCCTGACGTTGCATATTGATCTCTTGCACGGTGAGAATGGTCATCATATAATAGAGGCCATCTTCAAGGGATTTGGCCGTGCTCTGAATTCGGCGGTTGAGAAAATTCGGATCGATGGCCCGCTCTCGTCAAAAGGATGCATATAGGACAGTGTCGATTGGACAGTGTCGGTTGAAAAGCAGCTAGCACCATTAACCATATAGGGGATTTTGTGGAAAAACACGTCAAATTACTTCTCTCCGTCTGTGCTGTTTTGCTTTTGACATCGTGTTCGGCCAATCTCGGCAACGGCGGGGGGCAAGTTCAGGTACCCCTCGAGCCCCTCTCCTGTATTGCCGTACTGCCGGCGGGGACTTCGGCAGATGAGGATGACGCCATAGATTCCGCAGAAGCTCGTTCTCTTGAACAGGGAGCGGACTTTGTCACCGAGGTAATGGTACGAGAACTGGGCGACCACCCAAAGGTGCGGTTGCTCTCCTCCAGTCAGGTAGCATCGCTTGTGCCGGAGATTACCGGGGGCCTTTCAGGCATGGTCTCGACTATCGGCCGAAAAGTAAGTTGCGACGGAGTGCTGTTGACGAGAGTCCGTCGTTTCCAGCAGCGCGAGGGGACGGAATACGCCATCGAGGAACCTGCTTCAGCCGATCTGCATATGGCTCTCATGCATTCCCGGACCGGCGCCGTACTCTGGACTGCCGACTTCCGTGAAACCCAGGAATCGTTTTTCGACAACATCCTGTCCTACGACAAAATGCAGAGCAGGGGGTTCAAATGGATCACCGTCGAGCAGCTCGTCGAACAAGGGGTCAAAGATCGTTTAGCCACATGCCCCTATCTGCAGTAGTTTTCCAAGGTTCTGCAACAGAACGGCCCGCTGCATCGTAAGTTTACCTGCTGCGGGTTCGATATGTGCCGACCAGTTATTTATCCGATTGCTTCAATGTGTAAAGAATGATAAGCGGTTACCGGCTTCCAGCCCGGCTGAACAGAAAAATCGGCCAGGCAATGCATGACTATTCAATGTTTTCCGATGGGGATCGGGTGCTTATTGCGGTTTCGGGAGGGGTCGACAGTCTGGCTCTTGCCGGCATCCTCGGGATCTGGCAGCGAAAGGCTCCTATCCGCTTCTCTCTTACGGCTCACCATATCGACCACGGCTTTTGGCAAAATCAGGATCAGGCGCTGAATCCCGGTGAAGCGATAGGACGTCAGGTCCACAGCCTGGGAATCCCTTTTGTAGTTGCCGACGAAAGGACGATAGAGCAAGGAGAAAGAACATGCTTTCTTTGCGCGCGCAACAGGCGAAGCCAACTCTTTGATCTTGCCCGCGATCACGGCTATAACAAGATCGCTTTCGGTCATCATAAGGATGACCTTATCGAAACATTTTTCCTTAACACCATTTACAGCGGCAACATCTCAACCATGGTTCCCCGGCAGGATTTATTCGGCGGAACCCTTTCAATTGTCCGGCCGATGGCATATCTTGAAAAACACGAGGTGATGCAAATTGCCTCTGAACTGAACCTTGAACCGGTGAAAAATCTCTGTCCATTGTCAGACGATACCAGACGGGAAAAGGTACGGGCGCTGTTACAAAAACTCTATGATGACGAACCGGAGTCGAAAAATTCGATATTTGCTGCTCTGGCCAATGTCCGCCAAGAATATCTGTTATGAAAACGTCTGTTGAATGCCTTCCCTGTTTTCTCCGCCAATCGCTGCAGGTAGCGCGGATATCCGGTTGCTCTCACCAGTTGCAGATGCATGTGGTCAAGCAGATCGCAGCAATCGTAACCGAAGTCGATGTTACCAGGAGTCCGCCGGCCAACGCGCAACTGATTTACCAAAAAATCGCCGACCTCACCGGCTGCGAAGATCCCTATCTCAGCCTCAAGAAGGAAAGCAACGAGGCAGCGCTCAAGATGCTTTCCGGACTGCGAGATGAAATCTCCGGAACAGTGGAAGAATTGTCGGCGGCGGTATGTTTTGCCATAGCCGGCAATATCATCGATTATGGCGCATTCGAATCCTTTAATATTAAAAAAGCTCTGGAAACCGGCAGAAAGAAGATTCTAGCCGTTGATCACAGCCGGCTGCTGCTCGACCGGGTCGGGAGCTTGAAGCCGGGGGCCACAGTTTTATATCTTGCCGACAACTGCGGCGAGATTGTTTACGACTCGCTCCTGATTGAATATCTGTTCCGTCAGGGTTTTACTCTTACAGTGGCGGTCAAAGACGGACCGATTATCAACGATGCCTTGAAGGAAGATGCTCTGTTTGCCGGCCTTGACCGGTATGCTCGAATCATTTCCAATGGCACGAGGTGTCCGGGAACCGTGCTTGAGGAATGTTCGCCTGAGTTCCGGGAATTGTTTGCGGCGGCCGATATGATTATCGCCAAGGGGCAGGGGAATTTTGAAAGTTTATCCGAGGTGGAGCGGGAAATATTTTTCCTTCTGACCCTCAAATGTTCGGTTGCTGCAAGACATATGGCCGAGCTTGTCGGGGTGGCCCCTGAGAGCTTCCCCGGCACTGGCGAAATGGCAGTATATTGTTCGGCAAAGGCAAAGAATAATAGAAAAGGTGGGTGCAATGAAGACACGCGTTAAAAATATTCTGCAGGAAAAGAAAATCGATCAGACTTTTACCATCACAGGATGGGTTCGTACGCGGCGCGACACCGGTGGCTTTTCCTTTATAGAAGTCGGCGACGGCTCCTGCCTTGCCAATCTGCAGGTCATCGCCGATTCCCGTCTGACAAATTATGAGTCTGAAGTCAAACATCTTTCGACCGGAACAAGCGTCATAGTCGAGGGGGTCTTGAAAGAATCACCCGCCAAGGGCCAGGATGTCGAAATTCATGCCGACAGGATCGAGGTAGTCGGCAAGGCCGACCCGGAGACCTACCCGCTGCAGAAAAAACGCCATTCCTTCGAATTCCTGCGGGAGATCAGCCACCTCAGACCGAGGACCAATGCGCTGGGCGCCGTCGGCCGGGTCCGTTCGCGGCTTTCTTACGCGGTGCATCAGTTCTTTCAGGATCGAGGCTTTGTGCAGGTTCATACGCCGATCATCACGACCAGTGACTGCGAAGGGGCAGGCGAAATGTTTCAGGTCACCACCGCCAGACCCGGCGCCAAGGAAGATCATTTTTTCGGCCGCGCGGCAGGGCTCACCGTAAGCGGCCAATTACAGGCGGAGGTCTATGCTTTGGCCCTGGGTGACGTCTATACCTTCGGGCCGACATTTCGGGCGGAAAAATCGAACACCTCCCGGCATCTTGCCGAGTTCTGGATGATCGAACCGGAAATGGCGTTCTGTGATCTGCGCGGCAATATGCAGGTCGCCGAAGAGATGCTGAAGTATCTTCTGAGCGATGCGATGATCCACTGTGCCGAGGATATGCAGCTTTTCGACAAGTTCATCGAGAAAGGAGTTCTGAAGAAGCTGCAGGGAGTCGTCGACCGCGAATTTGCCCATATTACCTATACCGAGGCGGTGGACCGGTTGAAATCGGCGAAGAAGAAGTTCGAGTTTCCGGTCGAATGGGGACTCGACCTGCAATCGGAACACGAACGGTACCTGACCGAGGAGGTGTTTCAGCGGCCTCTTACGGTCACCGATTATCCGGCCTCTATCAAGCCGTTTTATATGCGGGTCAACGAGGACGGTAAAACGGTTGCGGCCATGGATATTCTTGTGCCGGGGATTGGCGAGATCGTCGGCGGCAGCCAGCGTGAAGAACGCTACGATGTGCTGGTCGCCCGGATGAACGCAGCCGGAATCGATCTTGCCGACTACCAGTGGTATCTCGATCTTCGCCTCTATGGCTCGGTACCCCATGCCGGTTTTGGTCTCGGTTTCGAGAGGTTGATCCAGTTTGTCACCGGCATGGCCAATATTCGTGAAGTTATTCCTTTCCCGAGGTCGCCTGGGTCCGCGCCCTGTTAATGGAAGGTCGGAACGATGTTTTTGGATGTGGAGGAGGGCCATTGAGCAAAGAGCCCGGAGTACGAAAAATGTTTGATGCCATTGCCCATCGTTATGACCTGATGAATCGGGTAATGACGATGGGACAGGATCAGCGGTGGCGGAAGTTTGTAGTCAAAACGGCTGGCGACCCCGGCAACGGCTGGACCCTTGACCTGGCGACAGGGACCGGAGATATTGCCGCGCTGATGTGTGCGACGCATCCTCCTGCCAAGGTGGTTGGCGGCGATTTTTCCCTGAATATGCTGAAGGAGGCCAAAAGACGCTTCTCCGGTCAAAAGATCGTCTGGCATGCCTGCGATGCCAACTGTCTGCCTTTTTCCGAAGACAGCTTCTCCTCGGTGACTTTTGGTTATCTGTTGCGCAACGTGGATGACGCCGGCCGGGTGCTCCGGGAGGTCCACCGGGTTCTCAGGCCCGGTGGGCGGGTTGTCTGTCTGGACACCACGCCGCCGGCCAGAAACCTGCTCTATCCGTTTGTCCGCCTCTATTTTCGCTACGGCATTCCGGTCCTGGGAAAGCTCATCGCCGATGATGAGGCGGCATATTCTTACCTGACCGGATCGACCATGGACTTCTACAAAGCTGAAGAGCTGGCCGACCTGTTTGCCGCCAGCGGATTTACCAAGGTCGGCTTCAAGAAGTTCATGTTCGGGACCATCGGCGTGCACTGGGGTGAAAAGCCATGAGCGAAAAAGCTCCGGCAATCGGCGCCAGCCCCACCGGACCGACCTCCATGCCGGCATCCCTTGACCTCCCGTACTATCCTTTCCAGGAGACGCTTTTTACTTTTTTTGTCAACAGTGTCGGGAAATATGCCGCCAACGACGCTTTCATCTACAATGCCGGTGAAGAAGAGCATCACGTCTCTTACGGCAAGTTGTTCGAGGATGTGTTGCTTCTTGCCAAGGCATTCCGGCGTCGCGGGGTCGGCAAAGGCGACAAGGTCATGGTCCTTTCCGACAACCGCTATGCCTGGATGGTCACCGACCTCGCCCTGATGTCCCTCGGTGCAGTCAATGTCCCCAGGGGCTCGGATACCCCAACCCAGGAACTGCAGTTCATTATCGAAAATGGCGAATGCAGCTATCTGGTGATCGAGACCGGCGGCCTGCTTGAAAAGCACAGCGATTTCGTGAAAAACTGTCGGCAGCTGAAGTCCATTTTCGTCATGGCCGGTCCGGCCATGCACACCTTTTTCAGCAATATTTTCTCTTACAACGATCTGCTGGAAGACAGGCGATACAGCAGAAGCGATGTAGACCGATTTCTGGAGGGGGGCGAAAAACTTCAACCCGAAGATCTTCTCACCATCATCTACACCTCGGGAACAACAGGGATGCCCAAAGGTGTGCAGCTCAGCCACGCCAATCTCATGCATAATGTGCACGAGATCCCGGATATTCTTCAACTGACTGAAAAGGACAGCTGGCTGTCCATCCTGCCGAGCTGGCATATTTTTGAGCGGACCGCCGAATATGTAGCGCTCTCTCGAGGGACGACCATGGTCTATTCTTCGGTGAAAAATTTTGCCCAGGATCTCGAGAAGTATCGTCCGACTCTGGTGGCCACCGTACCAAGGGTCTGGGAGGCGCTCTATGCAAAGGTGCAATTGGCGGTAAAGAAGAAAGGGGCATTTGCCTCTCGACTCTTCAGCGCCATGGTATGGACTTCGGCCGCCTACCGCCGCAACAAAAGAAAGGTGCTGGGACGCCTGCCGGTGTATGAGGTGGACCGACCTGTGAAAAAATATCTCAAAAAAGCCTTGGCGTCTGCCAAATTGATGCTGCTTCTACCTCTTGCCTGGCTAGCCGAGAAGAATCTGGCCGTCGTGCGGCAACGTTTTGGCGGCCGGTTGCGACTGGCCATAAGTGGAGGCGGCACGCTGGCAACCTATCTTGAGGAGTGGATCGATGCTGTCGGCATCCGGATCGTCAATGCCTATGGGATGACCGAATGCTCCCCGGCCATTGCCGGCCGGGGCGTAACCTGCCGCACCTATGGAACCGTTGGCCCGCCTGTTCCCGGCACCCAGCTCAGGGTGGTGTCCGAGGACGGGTTGGAATTGCCGCCGGGCGAGGAAGGGGGCATTGAGGTAAAAGGGAACCAGGTAACCAAAGGGTATTATAAAAACGAGGAGGAAAACCGGAAGTCATTCACCGGGGACGGCTTTTTCAAGACCGGCGATCTCGGCCGGATGACGGTTAACGGCGAACTGGTGATAACCGGCCGGGCCAAAGAAATTATAGTCCTTTCAAGTGGTGAGAACGTCGACCCGACGAGGATTGAAAATGCCCTCACCATGTTTCCCTTCATCCAGGACGCCATCCTGGTCGGTCAGGACAAGAAAGGCCTCGGCGCACTCCTTATTCCCAATATCGAGGAACTGAAGGAATATGTGGCAAAGAAGATGAGCGGCTTCAAAAAAGAAAAAGATGAACTGCTCACCGACGTGATGGTGCTCAATCAGATTCGCAACGACATGAACCGCATCCTCCTCCCCAAGCAGGGCTTCAAACCCTACGAAAAGCTGCAGAACATCGTTTTTCTCGATAAGGAGTTCAAGCTCGGCGAGGAACTCACCAACACCCTCAAGAAGAAAAGGCATGTCATCGAAAAAAAATACCGGGAACTCATCAACGACCTGCTTGGCTGAACGAGAGACTTGAGGGAATCCGACGCCTGCGCAGAAGGCTGTCCGTCCCTGCAGGAGGTGTAGTAATTCCTTACAGCTCAGAATGTTATGATTTCGTACCCGTTTTCATAATATGCTGCCATTCCGGGATGGCCCGATACATCGTCCAGAAGGGTCAGGCCCTGCTCCTTTGCCGCCTCAAGGGTCCCGAGCTTACCGGAACATGCTTTACATACACCTTCCACCAGACCTGCCTCCAGATTCTTTTGCCACAATCCATTCAAGGGATTTCCCGGTTTGATCAACTCTGGAATCAGTTTGGCCGAAGCCCCTTCAATGATGATTTTTGCTTCATGTCCTTTGGCTTTCATGTCCAGTGCGTTTAAAAGCACATGGATGAAACACATTGGGTCTCCGTTGAATACAAACAAGGCAAATTTTTTCATGGATCGGCTCCTTTTTGAAAATCTTTCGGGTTCAATAAAGCGCAAACGCTAAGCGGTAGCAAGTGCGGTCTCAATCCGGCAATCGAGGCCCAAGCACCTGAACAGGTCCGGCTGCCGCCAGAATTTCGTTGTAGATCTGTAGGATATCGTGTTCGTAGCGTTTTGAGAAGTGAAAGGGGATCAGTCGCTCGACCCCGGCATCGCGTGCTATATGCACGGCGGCAAGGGTTGTAAGGTGTTGGGTGGCGTCGGCCTTGTCCTTGTCGGCCATGGCGAAGGCAGTCTCGCAGAAAAATGTGTGCGAGGATCTGGCCAGTTCGGTGACCTTCTTTCTATTATCCGGCGTGTCGGCCATGTCGGCGGCATAGGTGAGTTTTTTGCCCGGCCGAATAATTGTCAGATCATCGGCGAGTTCGCCGGCTATTCCTGTTCTGCCGTTGGGGAGTTTTATTTCAGCCTCGAGCGTATCGTTGTATATGTATTGTTTCAAGGTGCCGAGCCAGGGTCCTGGGGATAAATCGGCAGCCGTCAACCGTTCCTTTCTCACGTTGATTTCCCGTTGGAAGAGAAGGGCATACGCTACCGATGGAATACCATGGTCGCAGATTGCAGCCTTGACGGTGAAACTGTTTTCTGTGTGGATAATCCCATTGGCGATCGGAATTTCCGGCAAATCGACTCGCTTTCTGCCCGGCTGCAGCCTGGCGTGCCTGAGAGATGTCCGGTCGATCTCATATACTTCGAAGATCGGTCCTTTATCGTCGATGCGGTCCCAGGTGATACCACTCAGAAAACTTTCAATCCGGCGGATAGTCTCCAGAGGTCCGAAGATCCTGCATGGGGCGAACGGGCCGAGCCTGGAGCGGAGAAACCAGGTAAAACCGGCAATGTGGTCGAGGTGGGCATGGCTGAGGAAAATGGCTTCGACCTGATGGGCCATTTTTGCGGCCAGGCGCACGGGATCGCCGAGATCGAAAAGGAGGCTCTGTTTCAGACGCCGGAACCGCACATGCACAAGCGGATCGCCGAACACGCCGCCAACAAGGGAGGCCCAGGCCTGGCCAAGATTACTGGACACAGGGGGGCTTCCGGCCTTTGGCAATATGAATGGAGGCGTCATTTCCACCGGTTCACGGCCGACGGTAAGCGGGATGTCGACGCGCTTCATGGTCTCGAGTTTGCCCATGGGATTTCGCCCGGCATCCCTGATCAGCATGCTGACCGGCTCCGCTGTTTTTCCGGCAACCATTCGTAAGGTCAACTTCCCCTTGTTCAGCTGGAGTACTTCTCCCATTCGCACCGTCTCGCCCGTTGCGTCCAGAAGTGCCGCCTGTCTGCCTGTCCATGCCTTCTGTGCTTCCCGGGGAGGAGGGGTTCCCAGAATGGGGAGCTGGTCGAGTACCAACGTTTCTTCAATGCCATCGGAGAGAAAATGGTCCCACAGCCTGGTGCGGTGCTTGAGTTGCTCGAGCCTGGTACAGGCTTTTGCCGCCGGAGAGGCAGGTAAATGGATAACCGCCACCTTCAGCGCCGCTAATTCCCGGGCGAGCGGTATCGGGGATTTTTCCCGGTGGAGGACAATGATAACATCGACCATGAGGGTCTCTGTCAATGCCATGAGCATTTCAGCGCCACCGACACCTCTGACCACTCCAGGTGGATCGATAAGGAGAATGGTATTCCTGTCGCTGTTCTTTTCTGTAATTGCGATTAACCGGCGGGCGGCGAGAATGAGCGGCAGGCGAAAACGGGCGGCATCGAAGGTGCACAGGGCCTGGCAATCCTGCCGGATCAATTCATTGCCACTCAAACAGGCCAGGCTGACTGTTCCCGGAACGCCGAAGGGCGGAGTGCCGGGATCCAGTTCAAGGAGTTGGCAGTGACCGGCCTGCATGGTCGGATGCCGCAGCAGTTTCAGGGCCAGTGTCGACTTGCCGATGCCGATTTCACCCAGAAGGAGGATGCGGCGATACCTGGTAAGGTGCGTCGCGAGGACATCGGCCCTGTCGCTGTTGAATCGCTGTTCGCCAAGTGACATGCTAGTATCTTGAGCCTCTGGAAGACAGATTGTATGCGTGGATCCGGCTCACCGCTAAAGCGGATAAGCAGCGCTCTCTCATCATGCAGAATAATCACAGTGTGAGAAAACGTCCTGCAATCTTTCTTCAAGGCAGCCGGGAAATCGAGCTGCAGCGGGTTCTGCCTCGATTAGGTTCCTTCAAGGTCGGCAATCGTTCTGCAGTAATGGATGGTCGAGTTATCCCTGAGATATCGGTTTTGCAGGTCGTCCTTGCGGGGGTAGCCGGCAAGGGTCAGGCCAAGGTTTCCGGAAGGATCGTAGACGACGATATCGCTGGTTTTCTGGGTGGTGACAAGATCCTCAAGGATCGCTGCCAGAGTGCCGCCTTCCTTGCTGCTGAGGGTGTCGAAGCGGATAAAGGCCGGGGCAAACTTTTCCTCCGCCAGGTGTTTCAATTGTTCTCCGAGAGTTTCCTCTGTCTCCTTGCTGCCGACGATCGCCGCAGATTTCGATATCTTGTCGCCAATCTCAATGGCATCACCCACCTGGATAGTACCGCCCGTCAGAATTACGGCAAAGATTCCCTCCCGCGGCATAACGCAGTCGCCGGCCTGGTGATAGATCGCACAACGGGTATGGCAGATTTTGCCGAGCTGTGAGATGACCAGTTCCGCCTCGCCGATTCTGATGTGTCTTCCTACCTCGAGGGCAGTGAGATCGAGGCCTTCCGTCGTGATATTTTCGGCAAAGTTTCCGGCCACGACATCAAGACCCTTGGCACGCATGGTGTCGATGCTCTCCTGGGCAAGAAAGCTCACCTGACGGTGCCACTTTCCTCCGTGGGCATCGTTTTCCAGGCCGAAAGCGGCAATGAGTGTTGTCGCAGCTCTGTTCTTCTTGCGAATGCCTTTACGGTCGCTGATGGAAATTGCCTTTATTTTCTGCACGTGTAACCCTCTTTTGGAATTGGTGGAGCATATTGTCTGGTACCACAGTGTGTCTTTGTCAAAATACTGCGAAATGATGATTTGTCAAACAGGATCCGGGTTATTCAGTCTTTTGATATATACCGGTCAACGATTTACCATATTTCCTTGCCAAAAAGACTTGCTTCGGGGTAGATGTTATGAGAATATTTAAAAAAAAGAGGTATTTTATCAACATGGTTCCTATCAAGGGACTGAAAAACCTAGGGGGCTGCATGAGTATTATCAATGAAGTCAAAAAAGTAGTAACACCGGTGGATTTTTCAGACAATTCGAAATTGATAGCCGAATCCTCCGCATATTTTGCCGGGAAACTTGGCGCTTCGATGGAGCTCGTATTTGTCGTGCAGAATTTTGAGGATTATTCGGGTTTTTTCGTCCCTCAGATGTCGTTGCCGACTTTTGAGGAGGAACTCCTGCATGGTGCTGAAGCAAAAATGGAATCGTTCTGCGGCGAATTGGCCGAGTTTAGCGCAAAGGCCGGAGTCAAAGAACTCAACTTTAAGGTGCTGCAAGGGGATGTAGCCGAACAGATCGTCGACTATGCCGCCACGATCAAAGCCGACCTTATCATCATGGGAACCCATGGCTATAAGGGGCTGGAGAAGATCATGTTCGGCAGTGTCGCCGACAAGGTGGTACGCTCTGCCGGCTGTCCCGTGTTGACCATCAATCCCTACACCTGCTGTAAGTAGGGCAGGGATCGAAGAGCTGCCGTCAATTATCCGACTACAGCGAGAATGCTGTTGACGGGTTTGCCATGGACAGGCTGTGCCTTGCCGAGGAGAGCGGAACAGGAGGAATCCGGTAAAAGATACAGCCTGACTGGAATTCTTCCGAATGTTTCTGCCGGGAAATCCCGGGTCAGCGCTTGACCCCAAGGATCGGCCAGGGTGTTCAGGGTGCTCCATTTTTCACCCTCTGTCCCGGTCACGTCCTCCCCTTGAGCAAGGGAGTTGAGAATTCCTTCCAGTTGGCTGAGCAGTTCCCTGTTTTTTTCCGAGAAGTTCCGCACCATCTGACCGGCCTCCACGGTGTTCCATCCGACGAAGGCCGGCAGCGGCAATTCAGCGACCGGCGTGGCCGGCTGTCCCGTCTTTTTTTCGTACATCTCCAGCAGCAGTTCGCCGCCGTCCGGACTGGTGGTCAGGAAAACGCTGCACTCTTCCATGGAGGAAGCGAGAAAGAGGGTCCGCCAAGCCTTGAACCTCTTCTTGATATTTCCTGCGCTGGTACCCTGCAGTTTGCTTTTCATCAGGGAGAGTTCGGCGAAAGGATTGCCCTCGTCGATGGCTTCGTCGTCTCCCTGCAGTTCTTTGAACAGGTCTTTTTCCTCTTCTTCCAGCATGGCCATGTGCATGGCTATCTCTTCTTCTTCGTGATCCAGCAGTTCGCCGATTGCAAGGACCAGCCTTGCCTGCCAGAGACGCTCGGCTTCTTCCCGGTCCCGGTTTTGCGCTTGCAGTTCGGCCGGGGTAAAAAGAGACCTGATAAGAGTTCTTTCACTCTCCTCTGTCGAAGAATGTGTCCCTGACATGGAGGCAAGGGTGAGAGAACTGAGCTGGGCGGCATAATCGTCCCTGCGCATTTTGATATCTTCCACCAGCCGCAGGAAGCGATTCCGGTCCTTGCCCAGCGGACAGGGAGTATGTACTTGACAGAATCCCGATTTAATGAAACTATCTGGGGATTCTTTGCCTCCCTCCACAGGGTCTCCCTCCACCGGAGTTATGAGGTGAACCTTCTGAAACATGAGGAAAAGAGGATACTGGCGTACCGAGTGGATATCCGTTCCCGGAAAATAGAGAGTGTTGAGTAAATTCATATGGCTAAAATCCAAGGAAAAATTTCATTATTTCTATCTGCTGTTTTCTATTTGCTGTTCAACCTGCGTTTGGGAGCCGATAGCGTCACAACACTCAAAGCGACTCTCTGGCAGATTGTCCAGACCGCGCCCTACGTTGCTGGAATCACCTATGTGATCATCGCCCTTCTACAGTATATGGCGGATGGTGAAAAGATTCCCTGGGATCGCAGGTTACGGCTGTTTTTTGCCGTCGGCATTTTGGCCGGACTATTGTACGGCATCTACGAGTACGCCGGGGTGGGAGTCGGCAGCAAATAATAACTGGACTGACGCACTCTGTAAACGGAAGAAACCGGCATGAGCGATTTCAGGCTCCTTAGACCGGTTCTTCTCCCCTGAATCGGAACACCGCAACCCGCCATGCTCTCTCTCCACGTTTCGAATCGTACCGAAAACCTGCTGTACCATCTGTCCTTTCTTCTGCGGGAGGACAGACAGGCCGATATTTTTGCGCCCGAGCTGTTTCTTATCCAGAGTCAGGGGATGGAGCGGATGGTGGCGCAGAGTCTTACCGACGAGTTCGGCTGTTTTTGCAATTTCCGGTTTTTCCTGCCGCTTGATTTTCTTGGCTTTATCGCCGAGCAGCTTGGTCTTGGGATCAGTCCGGACGGTTTTCAGCGGCAGATTCTCACATGGCGGCTCGATGAACTGTTGCGGGACCTCGATGCCGAGGTATACCAGCCCCTGAGGTACTATCTGTCGGGAGAGAACACCGACCTGAAGCGTTTTCAACTTGCCCGGCGACTGGCCAATATTTTCGATCAGTACCAGTTGATGCGTTCGCCCATGCTTGCCGGATGGGAAAAAGGCGAACAGGTCGCCGCTCATCCGGCGGAACGCTGGCAAATGGATCTGTGGCGCAGGCTCTCTCTCCAGCCCAAAGGCAAGACGCATCGGGGCGAGCTGTTTCGCCAGGTAATAGACCGGCTGTCGATGGGTGACGATCTTTCGGAATATCTGCCAAAGCGCATTTCGGCAATCGGTCTGCATACCATGCCGCCGATGTTTCTCGAATATCTCGACCGGCTTTCGCGGCACATGGACGTTCATCTCCTCATGCTGTCGCCATGCCGTCATTACTGGGGAGATGTGGAGAGTCGGAGAACCGAGCTTAAGAGGATGGCGCGACAGTCTCCGGCAAGTGAAATGGCACCGCTGGAACATCATCCCCTCCTCGCCGCACTCGGCCAGCAGGGCCGGGATTTCCAAAACATGCTGCTGACCAATGTCGAGTCCTTCATCGACTCGGACAGCTATGATGATCCCCTCGAGGAGGAGGAGTATGCAACAGCGCCGCTCCTCCGGCAAATCCAGGCGGATCTTCTCGACGATATCATGCCGCAATTTTTGCCGCAGGATCGGGCGCAGCAGGACAATTCCATCCAGGTGGTCTCCTGCCATTCCAGATTGCGGGAAATTACCGTTCTGAAAGACCACCTGCTCTTTCTCCTGCATGGCGACGAAACCCTGGAATTACGGGACATCGTCGTCATGGCTCCGGACATCCAGGAATATGCCGCGCTGATCCCTGCGGTCTTCGCCGATATCCAGCATTCAATCGCCGATCGCAGTATGCGCAGGCGCAACTCGATCATTGCCGCTTTTCTCTCGTTTCTGGAGCTGTTTTCCGGTCGCTTCGGCTGGAGCGAGGTCCTTGACCTGTTGCGGCAGCCGGTTGTCTTCCCCCAGTTCCAGCTCGCCGCCACCGACCTCGACACTCTTCAGCAGTGGGTTATCGGGTCCGGCATTCGTTGGGGCTTGTCCGGTGCGCAGCGCCGGGAGGAGGCCGTGACTGATTTTGCCGAGGGCAGCTGGCGGGCAGGTCTTGAGCGGCTGCTGATGGGGTATGCCATAGACGGGGACGAATTTGTCGACGGCGTGCTGCCGTTTACCGATATCGAGGGCAAAGGGGCGCAGCCGCTGGGCGGGCTCTGTCGTTTTGTCGAGATGGTTGAGCAGGCCCGCGAGGATTTTCGGCAGGACCGGACCATTGAAGAATGGTCACTCATTCTTCAACGGTATGTGCAGCAGCTCTTCGGCGATTCCGATGAACAGCAGCTGGTCGAACTGCAGGCCATCCTTGCCGAACCAGCCGAGTCGATCGGTCATTTTCACACCAGCACGGTCGGTTATGCAGTGATTCGTGAATGGCTGAATCTCTCAGCCAAAGAAAGCCGCTCCAGTTCAGGCTTTCTGCGCGGCCAGCTGACCTTTTGTTCGATGCTGCCGATGCGGTCGATTCCCTTCCGGGTGGTCTGCCTCCTCGGCCTGAATGACGGGGTATTTCCTAAAAATGACAACCATGACACCTTCGACCTGATGGGCACCGATTTCCGGCCGGGCGACCGCTCGCCGCGGGCAGACGACCGCTATCAGTTCCTCGAGGCGCTGCTGGCAGCCAGGTCGCACCTCTATCTCAGCTATGTCGGCCAGTCGATCAGGACCGGCGAAGTCATCCCGCCGTCGGTGGTGGTGACCGAATTTCTTGAGCTGCTGGAGAGTTCGTACGGTGCTCGCGATATCGTGGTCAGACATCCGCTCCATCCGTTCAGCCGCAGATATTTCGCGGCAGGTGGAGATGAACGCCTCTTCAGTTACAACGACTATTACTGTCGGACTGCGGAAGTTCAGCAACGGGGCGCGCCGGCAAAAGATCCGTGGTGGCGCGGGCAGACCGAGGAAGAGGCGGTGACGGTGCATCTTGCCGATCTCCTGCGTTTTGCCGCAGGCCCGCAGAAGTTTTTCATCGTCGACCGTCTTGGCATCCGGCTCGATCTCGGGGCGGAGCTGCCGGATGAGCGCGAGATGTTCGAGCCGTCCGGTCTGGACCGCTATGTGGTTGAGCAGGAGCTGGTGATATCCGGCCTCACCGGCAGGATCCCTGCCTTTTTCGCAAAAATCCAGGCCGAAAGCCGCTGGCCCCTCGGCACTCCCGGTCTGATCGCATTCGATGAAAAGCAAGCCGAGGCTGAGATCTTTCTGCAAAGGGTTGCAGCCCAGCGGATGGGCGAGCCGCTGGCGGCTCTTTCGGTCGATCTGACCCTCGGCAACTATCGTCTGATCGGCACCTTGACCGGACTTCACGAAAACGGCATCCTGCTCATCCGCTCCGGCAACCTGCGGGGCCGTGATCTGCTGACCGGCTGGATCTGCCATCTGGTGGCAACGCACCTGCTGCCGGCCAACGCCACCCGCCTTGTTGCCAAGGATGCCGCCATCGCCTTCAGCGGCCTCTGCGACGGACCGGGACTTGCGTATCTGCTTGCGCTCTTTACCGATGGCTGCCGCAGGCCTTTGCCGCTGTTCATCGAACCGGCTTTCGCTTTTGCCCGGCAGGACGCCAACGGCAAAGCCAGAACCCCGGCCATCGACAAGGCTGTGCAGGTCTATCGCACCCGGATGGAAAAAGGCTACGAACCGGAGTGGCAACTGCTCTACGGCAACACTGCGGCGGAGGAATTGCTGGGTGACGAATTTCTGCAACTGAGCAGGGAGATATTCTGTTCAATCTGGGGTGCAGCCGATGAATGCTGAATACCGGATCTTCGACTGCGCCGCTTTGCAACTCGCCAGGGGCATCAGTCTGGTCGAGGCCAGTGCCGGTACCGGCAAGACCTATGCCATAGCCATGCTGGTGCTGCGCGCCGTGGTCGAGCTTGCGGTGCCTATCGAAAAGATCCTGATCGTCACCTTCACCAAAGCCGCCACCGAGGAACTGCGATCGCGAATCCGGACCAGGCTGGTCGACGCCCGGAACATGTTTGCCGATACGTCTCCAGCCGGCGGCAAAGTTGATGAAACGCTCGGTATCTGGGCTGCGGCGATCCCGGAAAATGACCGGCAGGCGGCCTTCAACCGTCTGCAGCTGGCGCTGGCCGACATCGACCGGGCCGGGATCTTCACTATCCATGGTTTCTGCCAGCGGATGCTGGTCGAGCAGGCTCTGGAGAGCGGGCAGTTGTTCGACGTCGAGTTGCTGGCCGATATCGAACATGTCCGCACCGAGGTAGCCGACGATTTCTGGCGCAGCCGGATCTACAGTCTGAGCCCGTTGCCCTGCAGCCTTTTAACCCGAATCTTTCCGTCGCCGGAAGCACTGCTTGCAAGCGTCGGCCAGGCCTGCAAAGAAGACTGCCTGGTCGAACCCCCGGCAGGCATCCTGGATGACGTCCTGGCGAGGCTGGACCTGGCGATGGCCGCATTCGCCTCCTGGTGGCAGGCGCACGGAGGGCAGCTTGCCGGGCGGTGCCGGGAAAGCATCGACCAGGGATTTTTCAAAAAAGATTTCAGCGACGATTTTGGTCAATGGTTTCAGGATGTGGATGAGTTCTTCCGCGGCAAAACCTATGTGATGCCCCCCAAGATCCACCTTCTCAACCGGCACAACCTTGCCCTGGAATTGAACGGACAAAAATCACGGGGAGATGAAAAGAAACAGGCCTATCTTGCCGACTGGGTTTTGCCGGACGGCTTGGTCGACGAGCTGCTTGCCGCGGCAGACGATTTGCTTCTCACCCTGCGGGTCGATCTCACCGAAAAACTTCGCGGCGAGGTGGCTCATCGTCTCGAGGTGAAAGGGACCATGGGTTTCGACGATCTCATTGTCCGGTTGTCCCGGGCCTTGCGGGGGGATCGCGGACAGGACCTGAAGAGCGTGCTGGGAGGGCGGTATGCGGTGGCGCTGATCGATGAGTTTCAGGATACCGACTCCGCCCAGTGGTATATCTTTTCAACACTGTTTGGCAGCCAGGACCATTACCTCTATCTGATCGGCGACCCCAAACAGGCGATCTATAAATTTCGCGGAGCGGATATCCATTCGTATTTTCTCGCGAAAAAATCTGCCGACAATCTACTTACCCTGGAAAAGAACTATCGTTCGCATCCCTTTCTGGTCGACGAGGTCAACAGGCTTTTCAGCTCGCGCACAAACCCATTTTATTTTGCCGAGACGGCCCTCGCTTACCGTCCTGTTTCAGCCGGCAAAGGCATACAGGAGGCCGATCTTCTTTTGGGCGGGGTCTCCCTTGCCGGGATGGTCTACGCCACGCTTCCCCAGGCGGAAGGCGATAAAAGCGGCCGATGGTCGTCGGGCAAGGCGAGCGAACGGTTTCGCCGATTTGCCGTGGCCGAGATAGGCAGGTTGCTTGACCCGGCCAGGCCGGTAACCCTGAAGACAACCGACGAGCGTGTTCTCGCACCCCACGATATTGCGGTGCTGGTACGCAGTCACAGACAGGCGGAGGCATACCGCCGGGATCTGGTCGACGCGGGAATCCCGGCGGTCCTGGCCAGTCGGGAGTCGGTCTTTCGCACTGAAGAATGCCGCGAGCTGCTGCTGTTGCTGCAGGCAATCGTTTCGCCGGGTGAAATGGTGAAACTGAAGACGGCGATGACCGTTTCCTGGTTTGGCTTTACCGGCAATATTCTCTACGACCTGTGGCGGGACGAGGACAGGTTCAGCGCCTTTCACAGCAGGTTTCTTGGCTACAACCAACTGTGGCAGGAGCAGGGCTTCCTGGCCATGATGAGCAGGCTGCTGGTGGCCGAGGAAGTTTTCATCACACTTGCCGCGGGCAGAATGGCCGAAAGGGCCATCGCCAACATTCAGCATCTGCTCGAACTGGTCCAGGAACAGGAAACAGCCGAGAATCTCGGGATGGGCGAAGTCCTCCAGTGGCTACTTAAGTCGATACGCAGCGATCGCGGCGGAGAGAATGCCGAACTGCTACTCGAAAGCGATGAAGAGGCAGTGCGGATCGTCACCATGCATGGCGCCAAGGGCCTGGAGTTTCCGGTGGTGTTCTGCCCCTTCCTCTGGTATCGCAGCAATCGCCTGAGCAGCGAGAAGCATCAGGTGAGCTGTTATGAAGAGCGGCACGGGCTGGTGGTCGATCTCGGCTCCGACAGGTTCGAAGAGCGGCGGCAGAAAGCGATTGAAGAAGAGATGGCCGAGGATCTCCGTCTGCTCTATGTCGCTCTGACCAGGGCCAAAATCCGCTGCTATACCATGTGGGCCGATGTCAAGCCGCACCCGTGTGTCGCCGACTCTTTCCAGTCGGCCCTCGGCTATCTGCTGTTTCCGGAAGGGCTGCTGCCATATCGGGAGCAGCAGATCAAGCTGCAGGCCTTTGCCCGGGACAATCAGGTGCAGCTGGTGCACGTTGCAGAAGATGATGCCCCTCCTGTCTCCCCCGCAAACATGGAGCGTGGGGATCTTCGCCCGCTCAGCCCTTCCGGCCGGTCGTTATACACCGACCGGCAGATGTCGAGTTTTTCGGCCCTGGCAATGCAGAGCGAGTACGATCTGGAAGCGGACCAGAACCCTTCCGGCCATCCCGGTCGTTTAGCGGCGGTTGCCGACCTGCCGGCAGGGCCCGGCTTCGGCAATGTCATCCATGATCTGCTCCAGGTCCATTCTTTTGCAGCCATCGCTCGGCAGGAGATGAATACCGACCTGCTTCGGCAAAAATGCAACCGTTACGGGGTGAGCGTCGATCCCGTGCTCGCAACCGAATTGCTGCAGATGGTGGTGACCACGCCGTTGTCTGCCGGAAACCGGGAGCGGCAGTTCAGTCTCGCCATGCTCGACGAGAAAAAATGCCTGAAGGAAATGGCATTTTATTACCGGCTGAGCCGGCTGGAAACAGGCCGCATCAATGAGATTCTTGCCGCAGAACCGACAGTAGTTCCGCTCAGTTACAGGGTGATGCGAGGGTACATGACGGGGTTTGTCGATTTAATATTCGCCCGTGATGGGAAATATTATATTCTCGATTATAAAACTAATTTTCTTGGCGGCAATCTTGCCGATTATGGGACAGAGAATCTGGTGAAGGCTATGCAGTCCCATAATTACGGGCTCCAGTACTGGATTTACACGCTGGTTCTGCACCGTCATCTGCAGAATCTCCTCGTAGATTATTCCTACCCCGACCATTTCGGCGGCGTCTACTACCTTTTTGTCCGGGGCATGAGCCCGGAAATTCCCGGCAGCGGCGTCTTCAGTACTCTGCCCGACTACGAGACACTGCTGGCGCTGGACCGGGCGACTGGAGGGAGAGAAGATGAGTGAACAGGCATTTTCTTCCCTGGATATTCATTTTGCCGGATTTCTTGCCGGCCGGTCGGGCTTGTCCGGAACTGCGAAAAATCAGTTTCAGGAACTGGTGGGGAGGGTATCCGCCGCCCTCGAGGCGGGACACAGCTGTCTGCCGCTCACCGACAGCGAAATTCGAATTCTCGCCGGAAATCCTCTGGTCTCGGATGGAGGACGTACTCCGCTGGTGCTGCATAACGGCCGGTTGTATCTGCACCGGTACTATCGGTACGAGACTCGTCTGGCCGCACAGATCCGGGCAATGGCGGCAATCACTTTTGCGCCTGGAAACGAGGAAGCTCTTTTCGATCCCTATTTTGCCGGCGGCGGCTCAGCTGCCACCGACTGGCAGAAAGAGGCGGCAAAAATCGCCCTGAAGAGGGCTCTTGCCATCATCTGCGGCGGGCCCGGCACCGGCAAGACCACCACCGTGGTCAAGATACTGGCCATTCTCATGCAGGCAATGGAAAGTGAGCGTCTGCCGGAAATCGCCCTTGCCGCGCCCACCGGCAAAGCGGCGATGCGTTTGAGCGAGTCCGTCGGCAACAGTATGAAAAAGCTGGAACTGCCGAAAAATATCGAAAATGCCCTGCCGGTGACTGTGCATACCCTGCACCGGCTGCTCGGGGTGCGGCGGAATTCGCCGCAGTTCAGGCATAACCGGGAAAACCCCATGGCCTGGGATGTGGTGGTGGTGGATGAAGCTTCGATGGTCGATCTGGCGATGATGAGCAAGCTTGTCGATGCCCTCAAGCCCGGGGCGCGGCTGCTGCTTCTCGGCGATAAAGACCAGCTCGCCTCGGTGGAGTCGGGGACGGTACTCGGCGACTTTATCGTGAGTCTGCCGGACAACACCGTCGAACTGCAGACAACCTATCGTTTTGACGACAATATCAAGCAGCTGGCCAAGGCGATCAATGCGGCGGACAGCGATACCGCCTGGGAACTGCTCGTCGCCCCGGCGAAAACAAACATAACGCTTCTCGGTGCCGATCCTATCCCCTCTATCACAGAGCGATACGCCAGGTTCATGACGGCGGTATACCGGCCCGGCAGCCCCGACCTTCATGAGATATTTCAGTTATTCAACAGCTTCCGGGTCCTCTGCGGGGTGCATTACGGCAACCGGGGGGTAGACGGCATCAACCGGCGCCTGGAGCTGTCGCTTGCCGGCCGGGGTTTTCCCTGTCGATCCGGGACCTGGTATCCCGGCAGGCCGGTGTTGATTACCAGAAACGATTATGGTCTCGATCTCTATAACGGCGATATCGGGATCTGTCTGCCGGACCGGGAGAAAGGCGACCTGAAGGTCTGGTTCGAGCGGGCCGATGGCCACCTGCGAAGCTATTCTTCGCACCGTCTGCCGCAGTGCGAGACGGTATTTGCCATGACCATCCATAAAAGCCAGGGATCGGAGTTTGACGAAGTGGTGGTCGTTCTGCCGGAGGAGGACAATAGAATCCTCAGTCGGGAGCTCATCTATACCGCAGTGACCCGCGCCAGGAAATCTGTGCGGCTCGTTGCCGAAAAGCAGATTCTGCGGCTGGCGCTCTCACGCAGCATCGAGCGTTTCAGTGGCTTGGCCGATCTGCTGGCCGAGTGACTGCGAGCCCCGTCATTTTTCCCTACATCGGGTCGACATGCCCAGAAACAGTGAGGACATGACCCGTCGTCCACTGACAAGCTGCCACTGATTTCATAGACTGAAAAGCAAGAGGCCGGTAGTACCTTAACTTTCAATCTATGAGGTGGAGCATGAAAACAAGTGAAAAAAGAGATCGGACAGGATCTTCGGCAGTATTACGCATTCCCCTGACGGCGGTTGTGCTTATGGTTTTTTTCATCGCCGGCAATGCCATGGCGGCAAGAGAGAGGTTCGTTCTCGATTATAATGAGAGCACCGTCCGCAGCCACCGGGGCGAACCGGCAACGCTGTTTCTGAAAAAGGCGTTGAAGGATCAGTACCCCTCGGTAAATGTAGCAGATCTCGAACTGCGCAGGGTGGTGCTGATCGCCAAGAGCAGACGCGGGCAGGGGAGTGCGCAGTTGCGTGTCGGCAACCGGCAGACGGAAGCATATCAAGTGGATGGCAGGCCGGGCCGGTTCCGTGACGATCGACGGGACATTTTCGACCGCACCCATTTCACCAATCCTTCTTATGACAGCAGAGGAGTATGGCAGATAGATCTCCATGGTAATTTCGTTGTCGACAAGGTAGTGCTGGAGGTGGATGATCGATCGCGTCGTCATCATAACGCGAGGCGATATAACTTTTAATGTAATGGTTCACCGAGGGCATGAATCAATGCAGCCAAATTGATTAAAGTGCAGGGACAGGAGGATTCAGTTCGGTAAAAGTGGCAGGGTGGGAACAGTTTGCTTGCCTGAAAATCTGTTGTCAACAACCTCGAGCAGAAAGTGGAACGGATTGATGCCATTGATACGGCACGTTCCGACGACCGTGGAAAGTCGTTCGGTAAAACGCAGGCCTGTATTTGATTGTGATCCGAAGCATATCTTTCGCCATTGTACCGCAGGTCGGAGTTTCTGTTCGGCCAAGTTGTTGGTGGGCTCGACGCCCTCGTATTTGAGAAAGGTAAAGAGATGGTTCCAGTTGGCAAGGGTCTTTTTAGCCCGTGTACGGACCAGGGAATCGCTACTGTGCAGAAAGATCTCGCAGTAATCGTGGATTCGTTCCTGGATAGGCAAGGTCATTTCCCACAATTGTTCTCTGGAACTGCCGGAAACTTTAAAGGCATGCCAGAGGGTGAAGATGGCCCCGACCTCCTTGAGCATATTTTTGGCAAAACAGTAGGCGTGGGGGCTGGAACGGCCATCTTTTAGAGCCTTCAGCTTTCTGATGAG
>LADS01000033.1 GCA_000961725.1 Desulfobulbaceae bacterium BRH_c16a | reverse complement strand
AACGCACCCTACATGATTCCGTTCAAGATGTAGCCGCGTAGGTTGGGCTGTGAAGCCCAACATCCCAAAAAACGTTGGGCTTCACAGCCCAACCTACCAAGCTACCAACTCCTTTTGCAAGCCTTGCCCAACCGGCGTCGGAAAACGGTGGCAATTATGGTGCGTGAAACGCACCCTACATGATTCCGTTCAAGATGTAGCCGCGTAGGTTGGGCTGTGAAGCCCAACATCCCAAAAAACGTTGGGCTTCACAGCCCAACCTACCAAGCTACCAACTCCTTTTGCAAGCCTTGCCCAACCGGCGTCGGAAAACGGTGGCAATTATGGTGCGTGAAACGCACCCTACATGATTCCGTTCAAGATGTAGCCGCGTAGGTTGGGCTGTGAAGCCCAACATCCCAAAAAACGTTGGGCTTCACAGCCCAACCTACAAAGCCACCAACTTCCTTTGCAAGCCTTGCCCAACCGGTCGTCGGAAAACGGTGGCAATTATGGTGCGTGGAACGCACCCTACGTGTTCCCGACAAGATGTGGCTAACGGAGCAAAGCTATGCACGAGAGAACGGCATAGATCAAGAGCCACAGGAACATCCCCAGCAAAAACACATTCATCCTGTCCTTACCGGGGCGAGCGGCAAACAGGGCAATAAGGAAAACCCCGGGCACGGCAACTCCGGCAATAAGCGGATGAAAATAGCGCAGCAGTTCCTGGAGGCCAAGGAAAAACCAGGGTCCGGCTATGTATGTTATTCCGAGCTGTTCCGGTTCAAGAGGGGCGGAGATAAAAATAGAAAAGATCAGCATGGCTGCAAGCAGCAGCCGATAGTCCCCGACGTTGACCCGGTAGATGCGCAGATGGTTCCATGCGCAGAGCAGGAGCAGAAAATCGAAGGTGATTACATGGTGCACGTATACTTTTCTGAGGCCGTTGTCCGAGACCGAGAACAACAGGTCATTCAGAATTTCGCCAAGAAACGGGATCTCGTGAATGATACTTTCGGCAATCAGTCCGGCTGAAGCTCCGGTGTTGTCGCCTCTGAGAATATAGCCGGTGAAAAGCAGAAAAAGGATAATGGGCAGGGTGGCGGTAAGCTGTATCCATTCCCCGTAGTTTAATTTTTCGGACTTCCAGTATACCGCTGCCAGATGTACGCAGCTGAACAAAAGGAAAAACTGACTGGAATAGAAGTGGAGCGAGCGGAAAAAACGGCCGTAGGGAACCAGCAGATCAATAGCGGTGGTCGAATAGAAAGGCGTCATATAGTCGTACTGAAGACCGACGACTATGCCCGAAAGCAGGGAAACGTAGAGGCTTATCAAGGCCCAGGCACCCCACTTTATCTCTTTCCACGAGAATGGTGCCAGAGTCATGGAGATGACAGGCCGAATGCCATGCTCAGGTGATAACCACATAAAATGGATCGCTCTCCCTCTTCTCGACCGGGTAAAAAACCAGAGGTTTTACCGCGGGGCCTCGTATCGCTTCACCGGTTTCGGCATTGAATTGACTTTGATGACAGGGGCATTCAAAAATATCGTTGTCTTCATGGTACGTCAGTTTGCAGCCCAGGTGCGTGCATTTTCGGGATAAAGCCCAAGTTTTGCCGTCTCGGTCAAAAAGAACGAAATCGCTCGAGACAAGAAAACCGTTGGTCAATACCGGCTTGGAGATGTTGACCGGAACCGGCTTTCTCGGGACCCTGAAGGAGGCAAATCTGCAGATCGGATATAAAAGGGCCAGAGATCCGAGAAAGGCCATCAGTTCTCTTCTGGACCATCTGTTTCTCGCCTTCAGGATCCGTGTCATCGCCTTGCAGCTGCAAATTTTTGAATCAGCATCTCGTTTACGTGCGGGGGGACCAGGTCGCTTACATCGCCGCCGTTGCGGGCAGCATCCTTGATGATCGACGAGCTGATGAAAATCCACCGAAATCCGGGCATGAGAAAGACCGAATCCACCTCCCTTTTCAGTTTCCTGTTCATCAGGGCCAGCTGGAATTCGTAGTCGAAATCCGATACGGCGCGAATCCCCCGGACAATGGCTTTGGCTTTTTGCTTATAGGCATAGTCGACAAGCAACCCCGATACCGAACTGACTTCTATCCGGTCTCGGCCGATGAAAGAATCTTCTATCATCTTTATCCTTTCCGGCAAAGAAAAAACAGGGTCTTTGGCGGAATTGACGGCTACTGCGACAATTACTTTGTCGAAGAGATTCAAGGCCCTGTTGATGATATCGACGTGTCCCATGGTGATGGGATCGAATGTGCCCGGATAGACGGCAATAGAAGGTTCATGATTATTCATTTTTTTCATTTCTCTCACCTGTACAGGTTATGCGGGACGGTGATGTCCCTGTCGGTACCTATCTCATGTTGGGCAGGACGGTATATAGAGCCAGAATGCACACTCGCCATAGACTCGTTTATCAATGAGTCTCAGCTGCGACAGCTGCGACGGAAGAGCAATGTCGGATCGCTCTTCCAGTATAAGCATGCCGTTTTCGGTTAACAGATTACTCTTGTTTATAGAATCGAGCACGGAAAGGGAAACGTTTTTTGCGTAGGGTGGATCGGCGAAGATGAGATCGAAGCCGGACGAGGTTTCGGGCGGCAATTTCTTCAGGGGTAAACCTTTGTTCAAATCATGCTGAATGACGCGCAGTTCGCAGGTCCCGGTATAGCCGGAAAGGCAGAGCAGGATATTTTTCTTGATGAGGTCCAGCGCCAGCCGGCCGTTATCGACAAAGACGACAAAATCGGCATTGCGGCTGAATGCCTCCAGCCCGAGAGCGCCGGTGCCGGCAAAGAGATCGAGAACCTTGGCGTTCTGCACGGCATCGCCGAGAATACTGAACAAGGCCTCGCGCGCTCTGTCGGACGTGGGCCGTATGCTCTTTTCATGAAGAGGAGGCGAGAAAAGTTTTCGGCCTTTTTGAATTCCACTGATGATTCGCAAAAGATGTCGAAGAATTCTGAAAAAGAAAAAGTTGTTTACCCGGAACCGGACCCGATGCCGCGCCCGGCCTTATATTGCGTTCTTCCGCTTTTCTCCCGCCTGGCTGGCCGCAGGTCTGATTTTTTTAACAAGAGCAAAAAAAGGCCCCGAGGCAATATAGAGCAGAAAGACAACAAACATCATGATCTGTGGTTCTGCGGCTATAAGCACAAAGATCAGGACCGAGGCGACAAGGAGCTGAAAGGTTTTGGTCCTGGTCAATCGGGGCGGTTTTTTAAAGCTGTAAAACGGATGAGTGGAGACCATCAGATAAGCAAGTACGTAGACCAGAAACAGCAGCGACATATGAGTGTAGGAGCCGTCCAGGCCAAGGTAGCCGGCAAAGAGGACAACTGCCGAAATCATACCTGCGGCGGCCGGACAGGGCAGGCCGACAAAATGATGTGTCGCAGATGAGTGCTGACTGTTGAATCTGGCCAGACGGAGGGCTGTGGTCGCCACATACAGAAACGCCGCAAGCCATCCATATCTGCCGTATGGCTGAAGAGTCCAGAAATATGCAAGGAGCGCAGGGGCCACACCGAATGACACGAGATCGCACAGCGAGTCGAGTTCCATGCCGAAGGTGCTGGTGGTGCCGGTGAACCGAGCAACCCGCCCGTCGATACCGTCAAAAACCGCAGCAACCAGAATCGCCACGGCGGCGATGACAAAATCCCCTTTGATGGCGGCAAGAATCGAATAGAAGCCGCAAAACAGGCTCGCTATAGTGAACATACACGGAAGGGGATAAAACTTTGAACTCATTTCGGTGTGTTCTGCTGCCATGGGGGTATCTCCAGTTGAAGGTAATAAGACTGCTCCCGGTTCCGGTTAACCGCTTTCGTAAAGAATTATCGAAGGTGGCCGATAATGGTTTCTCCGGATCGAACTTTCTGGCCAGGCCGGACCATGATCTCCGTGTCGAGCGGGAGGTAGAGGTCGACTCTTGAGCCGAAACGGATAAGTCCGAATCGCCTGCCCCGAATCACACTGTCTCCAGGTTCGAGCCAGCAGACAATTCTTCTGGCAATGAGGCCGGCAACCTGGACGAAGGCCAGTTTTTTGCCCTGCGGGGTCGAAATGACGGTCGCGCAATATTCGTTCTGCAGAGCTCCCCTGGCACTGTCGGCGGAATAGAATTTACCGGGCAGGTACAAAATCTTTTCTACCTTGCCGCTGGCCGGAACCCTGTTGACATGGACGTCGAAGACATTCATGAAGATGGAAATCTTCTGCACCTCGGCGTCGGTAAACTTCGAGTCGGTCACTTTCTCCACGAGTATGATTTTGCCATCGGCAGGCGACACGACGGCATTCTCAAGATCTGTGACAAACCGCTCCGGGTCGCGAAAAAAGCAGAGAATAAAGAATGTGACGACCAGCAGGATTCCAGCCAGGACGCCCATTCCGAATATTGCCGCGAGCAGGGTGCAGAAAGCGGAAAAAAAGATAAAAGGGTACCCTTCCTGAGTGACGGGTACTTGTGGTTTCAGCATGAGAGAGTGACCTGGTTGATGTTAAAAGGGATTTATTTAGGGTTCATCCGACGTAAGCGTACTTTTCGCTCCATTTAGCTTTGTAGGTTGGGCTGTGAAGCCCAACGTTCTTTGTAGGTTGGGCTGTGAAGCCCAACGTTTTTTGGGATGTTGGGCTTCACAGCCCAACCTACGCGGCTTGTGGTTTGAGCATGAGAGAGTGACCTGGTTGATTTTATTTAGTCTTCGTTGCCCGGCCCATGGCTATAATGCCGGTGCGGACAATTTCTTTTATGCCGATCGGCCGCAGGATATCGAGTACCGCCTGGATTTTCGAAGCCGAGCCGGTAAGCTCGATCGCATAGCTTTTCGCGCTGACATCGACGACCTTGCCGCGGAAAATGTCGACAACCCGCAGGACTTCGGCCCGGGTATGGGCTTCGGCCTTCACCCGGATCAGCACCATTTCCCTTTCTACATAATCCTTGTCGGTGATCTCGGTCACCTTGATGACATCGATCAGCTTGTTAAGCTGTTTGGTGATCTGTTCGATGATGGTATCGTCGCCCCGCGAAACTACAGTCAGACAGGATACATTCGGATCGAGCGTCTCGGCCACGCAGAGACTTTCGATATTGAAGCCGCGACCACTGAAGAGACCGGTTACGCGGGAGAGAACGCCCGGTTTATTTTGAAGTAGTACAGAAATCGTATGTTTCATCTCATCCTGGGTGCCAAATAAATATATTAATTATATATGGAGAGAAATAAACTCTCAGACCACAGTATTAAATATTAAAAAAACGCTAAACCAGCAACATCTCGGTCGTTGCCTTGCCTGCCGGCACCATCGGGTAGACACCTTCCTCCCGCTCTATCTTGAAATCCATGATAACGAGGTTTTTGGTGGCAAGAGCTTCCTTTATAACCGGTTCGACCTCGCTCTTCTTGGTCGCCCTGAGGCCGACGGCGCCGTAGGCCTTGGCAAGTTCGACGAAATCGGGTGTCACGTCCATCGTCGTTGAAGAGTATCGCTTGTTGTAGAACAATTCCTGCCACTGCCTGACCATGCCGAGATAGCCGTTGTTGAGGATTGCTATCTTTACCGGGCAATTGAATTGCCTTGCGGTGGCCAGTTCCTGAATGTTCATCTGGATGGAACCGTCCCCTGCGATATCTATTACAGTGCGATCAGGAAAAGCCATCTGCGCGCCGATAGCCGCCGGCAAACCGAAACCCATGGTCCCCAGGCCGCCGGAGGTGACGAAATGGCGGGGATAATCAAACTTGTGGAACTGGGCGGCCCACATCTGGTTCTGGCCGACCTCGGTGGTGATTATTGCTTTGCCTTCGGTAAGCCTGTGGATGGTCTCGATAATATACTGAGGCTTAATGATGGAATTATTTTCTCTATAGGCCAGGGGATGTTTTGTCGTCCATTCCTTGATCGTGTCGAACCATGGTTTGTGGCGGTTGGCTTCCTCTTCGAGACTGAAGTTCGATTGCGTGTCAAACCACTTGTTGATCGCCTTCAAGGCGTTTTTGCAGTCGGCAACGATAGGGATATCGACTTTGACGTTCTTGCTGATCGAGGTCGGATCGATATCGATATGGATAATTTCCGCTTTACTTGCAAATTCGCTCAGCTTGCCGGTCACCCTGTCGTCAAAGCGGGCTCCTACCGCAATCAGCAGATCGCATTCGGCGACGGCCATATTCGCGGTATATGTGCCGTGCATGCCGAGCATTCCCATGGAGAGTTCGTCGGTGCCGGGAAAAGCACCAAGCCCCATCAGCGTCATGGTGACCGGTATACTCAGTTTCCGGGCAAGCTCGGTCAGTTCATTGCTGGAATTGGAGAGAATGACCCCGCCCCCGACATACAGCACCGGTCTGGTCGCCTTCATGATCCGCTTGCAGGCTTTTTCGATCTGGACCGGATGAGGGTTGTAGGTCGGTTGATAGCTGGAGATATGAATAGGGGTTATTTCCGGATAGGTCAGCTTGGTTGCGACCAGATCTTTCGGCAGATCGACCAGGACCGGCCCCGGCCTCCCGGTTCGGGCGATGTGGAAGGCTTCCCGGAGAGTAGGGACCAGATCCTCGACATTATTGACCAGATAGTTGTGTTTGGTGCAGGGCCTGGTTATTCCGACGATATCGACTTCCTGAAAGGCATCGTTGCCGATCAGCGCGCGAGGCACCTGGCCGGTCAGAATAACGATGGGAATCGAATCCATATAGGCAGTGGCGATTCCGGTGACACCGTTGGTAGCGCCGGGACCCGAAGTGAGCAGAGCGACACCCACTTCGCCGGAGACCCTGGCAAAGCCATCTGCGGCATGCACCGCCCCCTGCTCGTGACGTACCAGCACGTTGGTTATCTCGGAATCCATCAGGGCGTCGTAAAGATCAAGCACGGCGCCGCCCGGGTAACCAAAGATTGTTTTTACGCCCTGCTCCAGAAGACATTTTACGATCGCCTGGGATCCGGAAATTTTACCCATTAAGCTATTCCCTTAAAATAATTAAAAATATTCATCTGAAATGAAGAACATCTTGAAAATCCAATATATTGAGACCAGTGCGGAAATATATCTGTCAACATCACTTCTGTCAACCGCAATGGC
The DNA here is from genome assembly GCA_000961725.1 of Desulfobulbaceae bacterium BRH_c16a. Classification (GTDB taxonomy): domain Bacteria; phylum Desulfobacterota; class Desulfobulbia; order Desulfobulbales; family Desulfocapsaceae; genus Desulforhopalus_A. The sequence goes on along the minus strand of LADS01000033.1, from coordinate 12,664 downwards.
GCAGTGGCGTTACCTATAAGTCTCAATAGTTGCGGGCAGCTTGCAAAAAACCCGCTTGACAACAGCTACTGAAGACGTGTAATAAATCCGGATGATGTGTTTTCGGCAAATTTTAAGATATTCGTGTGACATACAAATGACAAACTCGCTTCTCCTCCTACCAGGACTTCTACTGGTCGATCCCGTGGCTGATACGGAGGCGTTGTAGTCTGTTTGAATACTCTGTTATCTTGAAAGGCCACGGTTGAAAAAACCGTGGCCTTTTTTTTTGTAAAAAAGTGGAACTTGTAGCAAGGAGATGAAATGAATCCTGAGTTGGTGAGCAAATATCGACCTTATCCGCCGGTTAATCTGCCGAATCGTACGTGGCCGGCCAAAACCATAAACAAGGCTCCCATCTGGTGCAGTGTCGATCTGCGGGACGGCAATCAGGCGCTGATTCAACCGATGAGTCTCGATAAAAAAATCGAGATGTTTCGACTCCTTACCGATATCGGTTTTAAAGAAATCGAGGTCGGCTTTCCTTCCGCCTCGCAGGTGGAATATGATTTTGCCCGGGTGCTTATCGAGCAGAAGCTGATTCCGGAAGGGGTAATGATCCAGGTCCTGACCCAGGCCCGCGAGCATTTGATCAAGAAAACCTTCGAATCCGTGCGGGGCGCGAAGGAGGCGGTTGTTCATCTCTACAACTCGACCTCGACCCTGCAGCGCAGAACGGTCTTCAAGATGAGCCGGCAGGAAATCATCGATCTGGCGGTGCACGGCGCGACCCTGCTCAAGAAAGAAGAGAAAAAATATCCGGAAACCATCTTCCACTACGAATATTCACCGGAAAGTTTTACCGGCACGGAACTCGAGTTTGCCCTTGAAATATGCGAGGCGGTCATGGGCGTTTTGCAGCCGACCCCGGAAAACAAGTTGATTCTCAATCTTCCTGCCACAGTCGAGCTGGCGACGCCGAACATCTATGCCGATCAGATCGAGTGGTTCTGCATCAACATGAAGAACAGGGAGTCGGCCATCATCAGTCTCCACGCCCATAACGATCGCGGCTGCGCGGTTGCCGCAACCGAATTGGCCTTGATGGCCGGCGGCGAGCGGGTCGAGGGCACCCTGTTCGGCAATGGCGAAAGAACCGGCAACGTCGATCTTGTGACGCTGGCCTTGAACATGTTTACCCAGGGTGTCGACCCCAAACTGGATATCCATGACATCAATCGCCTCGTCGACGTCTATGAACGTGTCAGCCGCCTGCCGATTCATCCCCGGCATCCCTACGCCGGCGAGCTGGTCTACACCGCTTTCTCGGGATCGCATCAGGATGCCATCAACAAGGGGATGCACGAATATGAGGAGCTTGCCTCCGGCCTGTGGGAGGTGCCCTATCTGCCGATCGATCCGTCCGACGTCGGACGCACCTACGAATCGATCATCCGCATCAACAGTCAGTCCGGCAAGGGCGGCGTTGCCTACGTCATGGAAAAAGAGTTCGGCTTCCGCATGCCCAAAGCCATGCACCCGGAGTTCGGCAAGATTATCCAGGGCGTTACCGACCGGGAAGGGCGGGAGCTGCATCACAGCGAAATTTACGAGGCCTTCAAAAAAGAATATCTGACCATAAGAAGCCCCTATGACCTGAAGGCTTTCAATGTGGTGAAGCGCCATATCAGCGCAGGTGAAAACGGTGAAAACGGCTCCCATGCCGAAATCGAGGCGACTCTTCTCGACCATGGCCGGGAAATCACCATTTTCGCCTCGGGCAACGGACCGCTCGATGCATTCTGTGCGGCGCTCAAAAAGGATGTCACCGGCGAATTCAGGTTAAGCAGCTACGACGAACACGCCTTGAACGGCGGGTCGAGTGCCAAAGCCGCCGCCTATATTGAAATAGAAGGTCCGGATGGCAGCACCTGCTGGGGCACGGGGGTGGATACCGATATAATCATCGCCTCGATAAAGGCTGTCTTGAGCAGCTTGAACCGGTTGAAAAGATAAGGACGGCTGAAATGAAAATCTCCCATCTCGGCGCAAAAGACTGCGTCACCGGCTCCTGTCATCTGATAGAGACCCTGCCGGGATCTGCCGACAGCGTCAATATCCTGGTGGACTGCGGTTCGGCCTATGGCGATGACCCGGAGCTGCCCTTTGACCGGTTTCCTGTCCCGCCCGAAAAAATCCACTACCTGTTTTTGACCCACGCTCACATCGATCACATCGGCAGGGTGCCGGACCTGATCGATGCCGGGTTTAAGGGCGAGATCATCTGCACCCATGCCACCAAGGCACTGCTGCTTCCCATGCTCAACGATGCCATGTCCTTTTCGGCCAGAACCGAAAAGGAAGTTCGTCGCCTGGAGATGCGCATCGATGATCTCTCGTGGGGCTTTGAGCTTCATGAGACCTTCACCCTCAAAAAGGTCATCACCTTCAAGCTGAGCAATGCCGGACATATTCTCGGCTCGTGCTTTATCCTGTTCAATTTCCCCGATCGGCAGGGTGATGCGTTCCGGGTGATCTTCTCCGGCGACCTTGGCTGCAAGGATACGCCCATCCTGCCGGATCCGGATCCGCCCGAAGCCTGTGATCTTCTTATAATGGAATCCACCTATGGAGATCGAAACCATCCCAGCCGAAAAGGCCGGGGCGAGGCGATGGAGAAACTACTCAAGAAAGCACTTGCCGACAAAGGGATCGTCTATATCCCGGCCTTCGCCCTGGGCAGAACCCAGGAGCTTCTTTACGAACTGGACAGGATTGGCGTAAAGGTCCCGGTCTTCGTCGATTCTCCCCTCGGTTTGAAGATAACCGGAATTTACTCGGAGCTTGCAGCCTATTGGGATGAAGAGGCAAAAGATCTCAAGGCAAAAGGCGACCACCCCTTTGATTTCAAGGGCCTCTATGCAGTGGAGAAATATCAGGATCATAAAAAGCTGCTGGGTATAAAAGGCCCTGCCATCATCATCGCCGGCAGCGGCATGTGCACCGGCGGACGTATTGTCGAGCACCTGAAATACGGCCTTGACGATCCGAAAAACGATATATTTTTTGTCGGCTACCAGGCGAAAGGAACGCCAGGAAGAAAGATGATTGAAAAGCAGATTCCCGTAAAAGCCGGCATCCACACCCTTACCGCCTATTCAGCCCATGCCGATCGGCAGATGCTTGTCGACTGGGTGCAAGCCATGCCCGAGCCGCCAAAGGAAATCCGGCTGATCCACGGCGAGCCCGAAGCACGCCGTGCCCTTGCCGAGGCATTGGGGATTAAGGGGAGTGAGGACAAAACGGGAGCGCCGTAGCACCGTAGGGTGCGTTTCACGCACCATTATTATCACCGTTTTCCGACGACCGGTTGGGCAAGACTTGCAAAGCGAGTTGGTAGCTTTGTAGCTTTGTAGGTTGGGCTTTCAAGCCCAACGTTTTTTGGATGTTGGGCTTCACAGCCCAACCTACGCGGCTACCACGGAAAGATTTGTAGGTTGGGCTGCCAAGCCCAACGTTGTCGTAGCTCGTGCGTTTCACGCACCATAAATTATTCATGTCTTCTTGAAGCTGAAGCCAAAAAACAATTGATTAATTGTTGTGGCTTATCCATTCTTCTGTTAAATCTTGTGACCGACGGTCACAAGAAACCGCAGGTCTGAAATTAAAGAAATTTAACGGCCTGACGTCTCAGTATCTATAACACATATTTTGCGTCTGTGGATATATGATAAGCAAAGAAGATGTCTACGCCCGGATCGAGAAATCGGGAAACCTGCCGACACTTCCCGAGGTTCTGGTCAGGTTGATCGAAGCGTGTGAAAAGAATGACACGCCTCTCTCGGAAATTGCTTCCATTGTCAGCGTTGATCCCGCTCTCAGTTTCAGGATCTTACAGGTTGTCAATTCCTCCTACTACGGTTTCCAGAGTACTTTTACCGGAATTGAGCGGGCGGTTGTCTATCTCGGATCGAACAGCATTAAAAATATTGCCGTCACAGCCTCTATCCATCAGGTCTTTGATCGAAAGCGTTACAAGGCCGTCAAACATTTCAACCTCAATACATTCTGGTGGCATTCCCTGATGTGTGCCACATTAGCCAGACGGATAGCGAAACAGACCGGATTCGGCAGCCCCGAAGAGGCATACCTGTCAGGTCTGCTTCATGATATCGGAAGACTGATTCTCGTGTCGACCTTCCCGAAAGAGCATGAGGCCATCCTTCTCGAGACTGAGGATATCCGCAACGAATTATGGGCGGAAAATCAGTTGATAGGTGTAACCCATTGTGAAGCGGGTGCGTGGCTCGTCACAAACTGGAAGCTGAACTCCCTGATGGCGGATGCCATAAAATATCATCATGAATCGCTCGAGAAGATAAGAGAGTCATTCCCGCTTGTCAAAATCGTCTTTGTCGCCAACCTGATGACTGAGAACTATCAGGCGCATGAGCGTAACGGCGAGGCCGGTGAGCTGCTGCTTGGTCTGCCTAAATCCGAGTTCATGGATATTGTCAAGGGAGCAAGGGAGGAAGTTGTTCAACTTGCCGAAAATCTCAATATAATCGCAATGCCGCCGGTGCTGTTGGAAAAAAACAGAACGAAGCTCCCTCGACAAACGGCGAATCCCGATATAAAACCCGAGAATGTGCTGCCGGTCAACGGCCAGGAATATAACGATCTGGCCGGCAGCAGGTTTCTTGCCGCAAAGGTGAAAAGCATTGCCCTCTTGTCGGGGTTTCTCGAAAATCTTGCTCAAGCAGAAGATACCGAAGCCATTATTGCCGCTTTTGAGCAATCGATGCATATACTTTTCGGTATTGAAAAAGTGCTTTTTTTCCTGCCGGACAAAGACGGAGTCCTGCTCAAGGGACGGGTATCCGAAACGAGCATTCTGCGGCATTTGAGTCGAGGTCTCACGCTGCCGATACAAAAGAATTCGAGCCTGATAGTCCGAGCTTTCCATACTTCCTCGCCGATATGCCTTACCGCCGGAAAAGAACGAAGACATCTTGCCGACGAACAGGTATTCAGGGTGCTCGGAAGCAATTCAATTCTGCTGGTACCGGTCATCGCCGGTAAAAAAAGTGTCGGAGTCATTCTTCTCGGCCTGCCGGCCGGCGCGAAAGCACTTTCAAAGAGCGACGGTCAGCTCATCCTGACGATAGCGCAGCAGGTTGGGTTGTGCCTGCTTGTCGAAAGCATGGAAGCCGGGAAAGCAGAGGAAATCGAAGCCGAAAGAATGGCCGCAATATCGATGACGGCGCGCAAATTCGCCCATGAGATCAATAATCCGCTGGGTATTATTAATAATTATCTCATGACAATGCGATTGAAGCTTCCGGCGGAAAATATTTTCCAGGAGGAACTTGGAATAATAGGCGAGGAAATTAATCGTATTGTAACAATGGTCAATCAGGTGGATATCTTTTCTCAAACCACCTCCGCTGCATACGTGCCGACCGATGTGAATAAAGTCATAGAAGATATTGTTCACCTCGTCGAACCATCGCTTTTCGGCTTCTCCGGAAAGTCGATTTTATTCAGGTCCGGTACCGGTCTGCCGCAGGTAATTACCTCACCCGATGCTCTTAAACAGATCATGATCAACCTGATAAAGAATGCATCCGAAGCAATTGATACAGCCGGTTATGTCGAAATCACAACAGGGGTGTTTGTAAAGGATTCTCATGTCTCTCATGTTCTGCGGCCACCGGGAATTGAAATTGTTGTAAAGGATTCCGGTCCCGGATTACCTGAGGCCGTCGTGAAAAATCTATACAAACCTTTTGTTACGACAAAGAAGAATGGTCATTCGGGCCTCGGACTGTCGATAGTTCATAAAACCGTCAAGGATATCGGAGGGGATATTACCTGTACGAGCAAGCCCGGCGAGGGGACTCACTTTTCCATCTATCTTCCCCTGGATTTAAACAGCCTCCATTAGCGGAGAAAGATAATGAGCTTGATGCCGAATATTCTTCTGGTCGATGATGAAGAGCGTTTTGTAAAAAGTCTTCATATCATCCTCAACCACTATAATTACCAGTGTACGGAAGCAACGAGCGGCAGGGAAGCAATCCGGCTTCTCGGGGAAAAATGCTTTGATCTGGCTCTGCTCGATGTCGATTTGCCCGATGTGTCCGGCTACGAGATTCTCGAATATATTAAAAAGTCATGCATCCATACCACCGCTGTCATGCTGACCGGGATGAGCACTGTGGAAACGGCTGTGATGGCGATGAAGCACGGTGCTTACGATTTCCTGAACAAACCGATACATCACGAACTGCTGCTGAAAACGATTGCAAAAGCTCTTCAGCATAACGAGCTCAGTAAGAAACTGGAGGCAAGCGAGGCAAGATTTCAGGTGCTTGCCGAAGCATCCTGGGAAGGGCTCGTTATCCATGAAGGCGGCAGATTAATCGAGGCAAACGATCAGTTTTTTTCGATGTTCGGTTATGGGCCGGATGAATTGCGGGAGGGGATATTCCTGGACAAGATCCTCTCTCCAGCCTCCTTGCCGTTTGTTAATCAGCGTATTGAACTGGGGTTGTTGGGCGATTATGAAGCGATCGGAGTAAGAAAAGACAAGAAGGTGTTTCCCATTGAAGCAAAGACACGGAACATCAACTATCTCGGCAGTGCAGCCCGTGTGTGTTCCATAAGGGACCTGTCAGAGAGGCTCAGGGCTGAGGAAGAAAAATTCGAGCTACACAGGAAACTTGAAAAAGCTAATAAAATCAAATCTCTGGGTCTTATGGCCGGAGCGGTGGCCCATGATTTGAATAATATCCTGTCCGGTGTCGTCAGTTATCCCGATCTGCTTCTGGCGCAAATGAACGAGTCGGACAGATTTTATCTTCACATAAAAAAAATTCAGGAAGCCGGCAAGAGGGCCGCATCGGTTGTCAGAGACCTGGTGGCGCTCACCAGGGGGAGTTCCTTGCCGAAAACGGTTGAGAATATCAACTCCCTGATCCTGAATTATCTCGATTCGATAGAACATAACGAGAGACTTGCGCATTATCCCGATGTTCTCATCCAGACCAATCTGCAAAAAAACATACACAATGTCTGTTGCGCACCGCTGCAGATTCACAAGGTCCTCCTCAACCTGATCGGCAACGCCCTCGAAGCTGTCAAAAGGGACGGCAGGATCCGCATAACCACGCAAAACTGTAAATTCATCAATCCTCTTTCCATGGATACGGCTTCGGGAGGCAGCGAAGATTACGTCAAGATGAGCATTGCCGACAATGGTCCGGGAATCTTACAAAAGGACATGGATCACATCTTCGATCCATTTTACAGTACCAAGATCATGGGCAAAAGCGGCACAGGTCTCGGCCTTTCGATTGTATGGAATACCGTTCAGGAAAATAATGGCTGGGTCGAAGTAAGAAATGAAGATGCCGGCGCACTTTTTGAAGTGTACCTGCCGGCCACTACTGAGGACGCCTGTTCGGCACCTCAGGAACTCGATTATTGGTCACTGCGAGGGAAGGGGGAGACAGTTCTGCTTATCGATGACCAGGTGGAGCAGAATGAAACTATAGGCGGCTTGCTGAGTCGGCTGAATTATAAAACCCATGCTGTACAAAGTGGTGAAGAGGGGGTGGCATTTCTAAAATCTCAGGCGGTCGATCTGGTTTTGCTCGATATGATGATGGGCGATGGGCTCAACGGCCATGAGACGTTTGAGAGAATTCTGCAGATTAACCCGCACCAGAAAGCGATACTTATCAGTGGGTATTCGAAATACGAAGATCTGCTGCAGGCCAAAAATATCGGCGTGACGAAATTCCTGGAAAAGCCGGTAACTATGTCTCAACTAGGGCATGCAATCAAGATGACACTTCATTGTGACTGAAGAGTTACGTTCTTTTTGAAAGGTCGAAGTGAAAAAAGAGAGAAGGCAATTTGCGAGGATGGCATTTGACATGCCTGCCAGCCTGTCCTTATATCGGCTGGACACCTCCTATGACGTTTTGTTGAAGAATATAAGTCTGGGAGGGTGTTTCTTTCCCGTTGAAGAAAAACTGCCGATTGGGGAGAAGTGTCAAATTGTCCTCAAAGCAGGAGAGGGGCTCGAGACCAGGGAAGTCACCCTAACCGGCATAATCGTCCGGAGCGATGCTGCCGGAGTCGGAATCAGATTCATCGACATCTCCCCGAGCCATGATCAACTGGCGGCCATACTCTCTCGCGCTTCATAAGCCGAAAATCAATTTGTAACCGGATAAGTGTTGTAGTTGCATGGTATGTCGAATATAATTAGACATACCATGCAAAAAATGCAACCACTATTCAATGGCAAGAGAATGCCCAGACCTGCCGCAACGATCAGAAAACTCATCCAGCAGGATGTGTTTGACTACCAAACCTTGATTGCGACGTTGCATGATTACTCGTCACCTCGCGATAAAATCTCCAGGTTGGTTCAGTGCGGGGACATTATCAGAATTAAGAAAGGACTATACATCTTTGGCGAGGAACTCCGAAAATGGCCGATTTCGAAGATGTATCTGGCTAACTTATTGCACGGTCCTTCCTATGTATCTCTCGAATATGCCTTGTACCATTACTCTCTTATACCTGAGCGAGTGACTCAAATTACTTCGGTTACGTCAGGCCGATCAAAAATATACCAGACCCCGATCGGTTGCTTCAGTTATCGTCACATACCCTTGCAATGTTTTGCCCCGGGCATGGATATCATTACAGATGAATTGGGGGCCTCCAGTCTCATTGCGGCACCGGAAAAAGCCCTTGTGGATAAAATCCAGACAGGCCCACCACTCAGGACGCACAAGGACCTGGAATTGTATCTTCTGGAAGATCTACGGATAAATCCTTCAGACCTCGCCCAGATGAACATTGCAATGGCAACAAAATACTGCAATGAGTTTGGGTCCAGGAAGAGTGAGCTTTTTTTGCAAGTCATGGACCGATTGCGGCAGAAGAGCAACCAGAGATGAATAACGCCATCAAAAAGATGCTTGAGAGATATTCCTGCAAGACGTCCGAGGAGACTCTCCATGCATTGAGGGAAATTTTGCAGGAAGTTGCGCTGCTGGGGCTGTGGAGAAGCAAATTTTTTGAACACGCTGCGTTTTATGGCGGCACCGCTCTTCGCATTCTTTATGGTCTGGATAGATTTTCCGAGGACTTGGATTTTTCCTTGTTGGTGCCGGACGCTACATTCGAGCTTTCCAGATATCTGCCTGCTCTTGAAAGTGAACTGGCCGGGTTCGGATTCAGGGTGGAAGGAAAAATCCAACAGAAATCCGTCGAAACGGCAGTGCAGTCTGCTTTTCTCAAGGCCCACACCTTGCATGTAATGCTGGAATTCGAAATCGATACGACAGTAACAAAAGGTATAAATCCTGGTCAGTTGCTGAAGATAAAGCTGGAAGTCGATACTGATCCCCCAGCGGGTTTTATTTCCGAGGCAAAATATTTGCTCCAGCCTATCCCTTTTGCGGTTCGCACCTATTCACTGCCCGATTTGTTCGCTGGTAAAGTCCATGCTCTTCTTTTCAGAAAATGGAAAAACAGGGTGAAGGGTCGAGACTGGTACGATTTTGTCTGGTATTGTGCATATCATCCGCAATTGCATGTCTCGCATCTGCAAGAACGGATGCGGCAGAGTGGTCATTGGAGCAATGAGAGACTTTCTTTTGATGATGTAAGGGATTCACTAAGAGATGCTATAGAAAACCTGGACGTCAACCAGGCCAGACAGGATGTCAGGCCATTTATCCGGGAGCCGGAGACGTTGGACATCTGGTCGACAGACTTTTTTATGTCGCTGGTTGACCGGATAGAGATGAAAAAGTGATAACTTGTAGGAATAACTCCGATCGATATTAATTCGCTGGAAAAAGAAAAAACATGAAAATCCTGAATATAGTAGGCGCCCGGCCGAATTTCATGAAAATGGCCCCGATAATCGAAGCGATGAACCATCATCCGGGAAAGATCGATCATCTCCTTGTCCATACCGGCCAGCATTATGATGAGAAGATGAGCAAGGCCTTCTTTGAAGATCTCGGCATGCCTAAACCGGATATCGATCTTGGGGTGGGTTCAGGCAGTCATGCCGTCCAGACGGGTAAAATCATGGTCGCCTTCGAACAGGTTTGCCTGAAGGAAAAACCGGATCTTGTCATTGTCGTAGGCGATGTCAACTCCACCATGGCCTGTACCATCACCGCAAAGAAGCTTGGCATTCGAGTCGCCCACGTGGAAGCCGGGTTGCGCTCGCGGGATATGGGCATGCCGGAAGAGATCAACCGGCTCTGCACCGATGTGCTGTGCGATTATCTCTTTACCACCGATCATTTTGCCAATGAAAATTTGCGAGCTGAAGGGATTGCCGAAGAAAAGATAATTTTTGTCGGCAATGTCATGATCGACACCTTGCTGAAACACCGAGAAATGGCAGCCGGGCTGGATGTTACCGGCAGGTTGGGCCTGGAAAGAGGAAAATATGCAACACTGACAATGCATAGACCTTCCAATGTCGATGATCGCGGGATATTTGCAGGCATCCTCAACGCCTTGCAGAAGATAAGCGAAGCATTGCCGATACTCTTCCCCATCCATCCGCGGACCAGAAAAATGGCGGAAGAATTCGGTCTTACGGATTTTTTCAACAGCGGGGCGGAAGTGAAGGGAATCCGGCTCACCGAGCCTTTGGGCTACCTTGACTTCCTCCATCTCAACATGAACGCCGCCATGGTGCTTACCGACAGCGGGGGACTGCAGGAGGAAACCACGGTCCTGGGCATTCCATGCATTACCATGCGCCATAATACCGAGAGACCTGTGACCTGCGAAGTCGGAACCAACGTTATCGTCGGCAATGATCCTGCACGAATTGTCGCGGCTGCTCAAAATATCCTCAGCGGCAAATGCACAAAAGGTCAGATCCCTGAAAAGTGGGACGGAAAGGCGGCGGAGCGAATTGTGGAATGGTTGCTGGCCAATGTTTAGTACATTAGAAATTCAGGTTCATCCGCCTTAAGCGTACTTTCCGCTCGATTTCGTGCGCTTGGAAAATTTAAAATTTGAAATCGCCCTTCATGGGTCTGGGCTCTCTTAAGGGATGGTCGGCCATTTTGTGAAGGAACTGAATAAAGTCGGTGAATTGATTTGTTGCCTCGACTGTTCCGGGATTCTCCGCGAAAATCTTTTTCTCCAAGAATTTGAATTCGTCAGTCTGAGAAAGACGCAGCAATTCTTTCTTGGCTTGATCGGAAAGTTTCATGAAAAGTCCTTTTTCAGGGTGGTCAGCAAGGCTTGTTTATTAAAGAGTGAAAAATACTCGTCCAGAAGTTCCCAGTCAATACGCCTTTTCCTTTGCAGCTGATATTCAAGCAACAGCCGCATATCGTATATATCGGTAGCCTCCCTTTGCGCATCGTTGGCTATGGCCTGGACCTTGAGGCCGATTATATCCTCTGGAGAAAGCACGGGGATCATATATTTATTGAACACTCTGAACCTTTCTACCCTCGACAGCATTTCTTTTGAGATCGTCTTCGAAGCATGCAGGATATCGATACTTCCAAGTGGTTTTAATCCTGATGTATATTGCGATAAATGTGGGGATCGGTGAACACATGAATACATGCAGCCGGTGAGTATTTTATCTGCTTTGTCGAGGTCGTCGACCAGGAGAAGAATGTCAATATCCATCGTACTTCGAAGAATTCCCATAACCCCCAGAGCAAAACCCCCAATCAGTCCATACTGAAGATTCTCTTTCTCGAAAGAAGAGATGACTTTTTCAAAAACAAGTTGGAAATCCATGGGGGTGCTCCAGATGAGTGGTGGTTAATTCACAGCAATTGTACCACGGTGCTGTTATGGAAACCAGATCGAATATCAATTGTGCCATCTCACCCTATTTCTACCAAAAGATGCAAATCAGGGTACCTGATGGTGCATGATCCACCCTACGAGTTCAACAATTTTGCGGAATTCCGGTAGATGAAGGGTGCATTCCATGCACCTTTTTACGATATTGGGGGCTAGCTCCTCCGGTGACATTCAAATTGCGATGCTCTTCGGAGTAGGTTGGGCTGTTAATTCTACTTTGGCGAGCATGCCGACAGAGGCAACATCCCGTCTTTTTGTTGTTTTCGGTAGGCGGCATCAATTGATGCCTGCCTCTTTCTGTGTCTGACTTCGAGCTGTCTCAACACCTCATCTTCAGTGATATCCTTTCTTGGAAGAACCGATTTCAGCAGAGTTGCAACATCCGGGCAACTCAGCAGTGGAATATCGGGCTGGTGTTGTAACCTCTGTTCCAGCATGAACAGCATAGCGAGCAGTACCATTGACATATGATGATGCCACGCGAACCAGCCTCGCGCTTGGTATTGTCCCATTCCACATTGATTTTTGGCATCCTGGAATGGACGTTCCACCCAGTATCTTTGTGCCTGCATGAATGCCAACCTTTCTGTCGGAGTATCAAGGGTGGCATTGCACAGACTGTATTTTATTTCTTCGGGAGATTCTATTTCACGTCGTACCACCAGATGCCATCTTCTGGCTTCAGCTTCCTTGCCGTCCCAAAGCCAAATATGTTTATGCAAAATATCGACAAAGATCTTTCCCTTGGAGCTGTCCCGAATAGCGGTGCGCTTCCAGGCACCAGGGGCCTGCTTTT
>LADS01000018.1 GCA_000961725.1 Desulfobulbaceae bacterium BRH_c16a | reverse complement strand
AAGACACGCGCACTACCATTTCACTGCCAAGAACAACCAGAAAAAGCTTTTCGAAGAAATCTCTTCATTTTTCGAAAATGTCTACTGGGAACCTGACCATACAACCCAGGACAAGCCCGACCACGGTCGCGAAGAGATCAGGAGAATCTGGGTGACCACAGAATTCAATGAACATCTGAACTTTCCGCATGTTGGACAAGCCTTCAAAGTTGAACGTATCACCCTTGACCGAAAAACCGGTGAGCTTTCCCAGGTGCTCGCCTACGGCGTTACAAGTAAAACTCCTCAGTTGGCCACTGCCGAACAGGTCTTGAGAGACAATCGTCAGCACTGGACTATCGAAAACAGCTGTCACTACATCCTTGACTGGACCTTTGATGAGGATCGAAGTAGAATTTCAAAAGGTTACGGTCCGGAAAACATGACACGCCTGAGGCGATTCGCCATCGGTATCCTCAAAAGCAAGGGTATACGCAATGTAGCTCAAAAAATGCGGCAGCTCAGTTTTTCTCCGCGCATGGTTTTCGATTATCTGAGAATATCTGGCAATACCCATAGTTCTTCCGCAGCTTGAGGGTTAGAATAAATTTACCGTGTCACCAGTCCATTTCATATAGCCCATCAACACAAACGAGCCTAACCAGATAAAAATCTTCAAATGGTCAGGCAAGGACTGTGCGTTATTTCATCCAGACCAACCCTTTCAGGAATAAGGTCATGCTGACCATCATATCATAATCTTAGGATTGCCAGTGACCATCTTCTATTGGCGAACAGAAGTAGAAAGACGGACGAAAAGGGCAGACAATGATCAAAAGCATAAAAGAAGGGGATAATGTCGCAATTCAACTTTTGGATGATAGATGCAGCATTCCTCTTGGAATCATCGACAAGATCTTCGCTCCCATTGGCAAAGGAAACTACCTTTACCCTGCTGTTGCCGATCAAACAAAGCTGTTGACGGTCGAGGTTTTCTTTTGTTCCTTTCCTGTAGTTAGGGCTTCCGATTCGTGGATGTGACAAATGCAAAAAGGCGATCGTAAGGAGATTTCCTTTTTCTGACTAACACTCAGGTAACATTTGTGCGAGCCCTGGAGAGACCCGTAAAGCTGAAAACCCGACATGAACAAGACGGAAAGCTACCTTGCATATACGGCTGGAAAAAGATACGATGCAGCGTTGATTGAATAGAGAGCGATGGCTAACCACCTAATATCTCACTTTTGCTTGAATCAAGCGCTAGCCGCTTGCAAAAAGCAGTTCGATATAGGGAAAGCCAATAAATAATCTGGAAAACAATATGGAGTGAGGCTGGTATGGTCAATGATTACTACAGGATTGCTGATCTTAAGTATATTGCTGCAGGTGCTGCAATCCTGGCCAGCGGTGGCGGTGGAAGCTATCTCGACGCTGTGAATATCATCAAAGAATTTGAGGCTACTGGTTGGAGCGGTGCCATTCCCGTACAAGAATATGATGGCGCAACAAACTGCTGCGTACTTGCCATGATGGGTTCACCGGATGCCGCCGCCAACATGACGCTATCTGATGTTAATCATTCCATCGCCAATACCATCAGCACCTTTCAACAAGCAGCAGGCTTCGTCTTGAGTTGCATCATTCCAGTTGAAATCGGGGCAATCAACACCATCGTGCCCTTCCTGGCAGCGGCTCAAGCCGATAATTCTATCAGCTGGGTCGTCGATGGCGACGGGGCCGGCAGAGCCGTGCCGGAATTGCCGCAAACCAGCTACGGCGGCAGCCTTAATCTGGCAGTAAGCCCCGGTTCACTGGCAAATAACGCCGGGACATTAACGGCTATTCAATCTGCCACTCTAAAGGCAGGATCTGCAGCGCAAATGGAAGCCTTAGCCGGCGGCATCACTTCTGCTTTTGGAAGCTTTGCAGGCATAGCCCTCTGGCCATCCAATATCAGCAATCAATATGCATTGTCGGGAAATTATATAAAGAATACTGTCAGCCAAACCAGAGCCTTAGGGCAATTTCTGCTGACTGCAACAACGCCTCCACCAACAGCCATCGTTGCCTGTAAGATTGCAGATCTCACTGGTCGAGCTGCAGCACCTGTGCTTACCAATTTCTATATCACCGCTATCACTCAATCGACAACCAGCGGCTCCCTTGATGCCGGCATCATTCGTTTGGACAATTCACCAGACCAGAGCAAAAGTACGGAAACTCATTATTTATACAATCTCAACGAGAACTTAATCATGTATTCAAATCTTGGCAGTGCTCCAAACATCATCGCCCCGGATTCTATCTGCTATTATTCGGAAAGCAATGGACTCGGTTTTTCCAATGCGACTAACGATCTCACTCTTTATTTCAATTCCAAAACAGGGAAAAGCACAGGCAGTACGGTGAGCGTCATTAAGGTCAATGCAGCGCCGACACTTTGCAAGACTCCCGGGGTGGTCGCTTCTTTTGCCGGGCTGTTGCGCAACATCGGGTATGCAGGCGCTCTCCCATATCCTCAAGAGCTAGAGTCTGGAATTTAAAGCGATGGGTGAAGAAGAGCTGGATAAAGATCGCCTGGCACTTGCTTTGGAGGCTGCGGGACTTGATCTATGGGAGAACGATCTGGTTACCGGTGAGGTTACCCGCAAGGCATCTAAAACATTTACTGAACTCGGCTATAGCGAAGAGGAGGCCCTTGTCTGCATAGATGACCAGTTTGCCTTTGTCCATCCAGAGGATGTCCCCTTAGTCAAGGCAGCGATCAATGAGCATTTGACAGGGGTAACGCCTGAATACCGATGCGAGTTTAGACTGAAGGCCAAAGACGGTTCATGGGTTTGGTACGCCAATTACGGAAAAATCATGCAGAGTTCGAATTATAAGCATGGCAGGCGGTTTATCGGTGTGACCTTCAACATCAACAACAGGAAGTGCCAGGAAAACGAACTCCGGCGTATTAATCTTAAACTCGCCGAGCAAAATGAAATGCTTGAGAGGTTGAATAACACCTTGCGGGAAAGCGAGGAAAAGTTCCGTACGACATTTGATTTCCATCCCGATGCAGTGACCATCAGCTGTCTGGATGACGGTTGTTTTGTCGATATCAATCAAGGTTTTACGAAAATTACAGGTTTTACCCGTGAGGAAGTTATAGGCAAGACGGTCCTGGAACTCAACCTTTGGCACAATCCAGCTGATCGGAGCATATTAGTCCACGGGCTTCGGGAAAAAGGGTTTTACCAGAATCTTGAGACGCAATTTCGATTAAAAAACGGCAGCATCATTACCACATTGATATCGGCGAGACTTATCTCCCTCAAGGGGGTTACACATCTCCTCTCTGTCACCCGCGACATAACGGAGCTGAAAAAATTCGAATATGAAAAACTGAAGTTTGAGAAGCTGGAATCCCTGGGTGTGCTTGCTGGAGGAATTGCCCATGATTTCAACAATATCCTCACTGGGATCATGGGTAATATCTCGTTTGCGAAAATTTTTCTCGATACCACCCATAAATCCAGCAAACCCTTGGCACAGGCTGAAAGGGCAGCTGTGAGAGCCGGAGAGCTGGCGCAACAACTCCTGACCTTTGCACGCGGCGGTCAACCGATCAAGCACGTGGTATCGCTTAAACACCTTGTAGACGAAGCGCTTTCCTTTGTCCTGCGGGGTTCAAATATCAAAGGAATCGTTGACATACCTGAGTCCATCCATGCCCTCGAAGCCGACGGAGGCCAGATGACCCAGGTTTTTCATAACATCATCATCAACGCCACGCAGGCGATGCCGGGAGGAGGCGTGCTGACAGTCTCCGCCCGAAATGAACTACTGAACGGAAAGAATTCATTTTCACTTCCCCCAGGCCCCTATCTCCGACTGACATTTATCGACCAGGGGTGCGGAATACCCACAGATGATCTTAAAAAGATCTTTGACCCCTACTTCACGACCAAATCGACCGGCACCGGTATGGGACTCTCATCGGTCCACTCTATCGTACACAGGCATGGCGGCCATATTCAAGCAGCTTCCACTATTGGCAAAGGAACGACCTTTACAATCCACCTGCCATCAATCGGAAAAGCCTCTGCACATTACCAGGAAGAAACCCCAGGACAGCCGGTGGGCAAGCATATAGGCGGGTCAGTTCTCGTCATGGATGACGAAGAAATGATCATTAATGTTGCATCCTCGATGCTCGCCTATCTTGGATATAAAGTGACAACATGCTCAAACGGAGAAGAAACGATTGATCACTATAAGGCGTCGATGGACTCCGATACTCCATTTCTGGCAGTTGTAATGGACCTGACCATTCCAGGAGGAGTGGGAGGCAAGCAGGCAGCGGAGCGGATACTCTCTCAGTTCCCTAACGCCTGCCTGATTGTGTCAAGTGGTTATTCGAACGACCCCATCATGTCAAATTATCGTGATTACGGATTTAGCGGGGCCATCGCCAAACCTTACAATATTCAGAAGTTCCAGGAAGTGCTCGACTACGCCCTTAGGCATTGCGAGAGAGGGTCGGACTTGACTTAATGATATTTCGAATGCAAATAAAATGCTGGGATCCTTATTGTTTATACTGCCATCTCTAATCTTTAAAATTTCTTCAGCATCCTTAAGTTAAGGTTCCTACTGTAAATTCTCAGAATGAAGATGTTTCTGACTATCCTGGAACGTTCAGGATGTATCGGAGAGCATGCGATGAGCAATAATTCAGAGGCTGATGTTTCTGCGTTTACTCGCAAAAGTTTCTCAGTTTGCGTGCAAGATTACACCGATACCGCATGCATCGCCTTGACAATCTGCGTCTGTTGCGGGAGATTTGGTTCCGGGCACGGTTGTTGCACTATTTGCGAGGGAAGTTGCCGGCCAAGATTGGCCGGCCCATTAATGAGGTTTGACCGGATATCCGGCCAGGATGGGCAAGAGGAGGAGGTGTCGAGATGCGTGCAGTCGGAAAATTTGATGAACTTTCGTATGAATACCTTAATCGCCAGTTCGAAACCATCTTCCATTCTTCCTCCGACGGAATCTGGGTGTGTGACGGCAATGGTGTCGTTATCAATATCAACAAGGCCAGCGAGACCCTCAACGGCATTCGGGCGGAGGATGTGGTCGGCCACAGTATCAAGAATCTGGTGGCCCGCAAGGTGTTCGATCAGTCGGTGACAACCAGGGTCCTTGCCACCGGCAAACGGCAGACGGTCATGCAGCATATTCCCAAGACCGGCAAAGATCTGTTGTCGACCGGCACTCCATCGCTGACCGAGGATGGCCGGATTGCCCTGATCGTAGTCAACGAGCGGGACATGACCGAGCTGAATACCCTCCGCCAGGAGTTCGAAGAGAGCCAGCAGGTGCGGGAAAAATACCGGCAGGAGCTGAGCGACATCTCCCTTCTGGAGCTGGAGCGCAACGATATCGTTGCCGAGAGTTCGGCGATGCGGCGCATTCTCCAGATGGCCTTGAAATTGTCCCATATCGGCGCTTCCAATATCCTGGTGCTCGGCGAGTCGGGGACGGGCAAAGGACTTCTCGCCAGGCTGATTCACAAAAACAGTTCGCGCGTTACCCATCCCCTGGTCGAAATCAACTGCGCCGCCCTGCCGGAAAACCTCCTGGAGGCCGAGCTTTTCGGCTATGAGAAAGGGGCCTTCACCGGAGCCGACGAGAAGGGTAAAATCGGTTTGTTCGAGCTCGCCCAGGGCGGCACTTTATTTCTCGACGAGATCGGCGACATGCCGCTGCCTCTCCAGGCGAAGCTACTGAAATATCTCGATAATAAAGAGATAAGGCGGGTCGGCGGCACCCGTTCGATCAAGATCGAGTGCGCCACAATTGCCGCAACCAACAAGGATCTCCAGGGCCTGGTAGCCGAAAAAACCTTCCGCAAGGATCTCTATTACCGGCTCAATTCCTTCATCCTGCAGATTCCACCCTTGCGGGATCGTCGCGAGGATATCGCCGGCTTGACCCGCTTCTACCTGAGTGAAGCAAATCGCACCTATAAATGCGCCAAGACCATCAGCCCGAAGGCCATGCGTTCCCTGCAGGAATACCGGTTTCCGGGGAATGTGCGCGAGCTGAGGAATATCCTGGAAAATGCCGTGGTGATGTCCAACGACGACCAGATCAATGAATTTATTCTCGCAAGCGTAAGCGATATGCCGCAGGACGATCTCCGGCAGAGAAGTGCGGCTATTCCGGCAGGCGAACAGAGTCTGGCCGATAAGCTGCAGGCGTATGAGAAGGAACTGCTGGCCGAGGCGAGAAAACGCTGCAGGACCACCCGCGAGGTCGCCCGCAGGCTGGGCATCAGTCAGCCGTCGGTAGTCAGGAAGTTCAAGCAGTACAAAATCCGCTGAAGAAAATGTCCTGACGCTGCCGATTCAGCGGGGCCGCTCCCATATGAGTTCATCGTTCCTGTAGACCCGCCTGATCCGGTGCAAGGGCACCCTCTGCAAGCCGTCGGAGTCGTCGTACACGGCGAAGGAAAAGTGGTCGATGGGGTCGAGGCTGAGCCTTTTCATCGGCACTATGACAATATCGTCCTCTATCCGGTCATAATAGCCGATTTTGAAGTCGGCTCCGCCAAACTCGGGATCCCAGCGGATACGACTCAACAACTTGTGGATTGGTATCATTTCCGTTCTCCCGGACTGGTTTCAGGGAAGACCATGCTATATATGTAATATCAGAAAACCGGATGTATAGCCTGGGCGTGGCTCGCGTTGGCAGCAGCCGAAATGGCCCCAGGACAACATTCTGGTGAACCGGAATTTGGCGGATATGAAGAAGGGCACGGGTTCAGGGCTGTTGCACGTACGGGTTGAGTGTTATGCCGGCTATCGTGGCGAGCAGCGGCCTCTTCGTTTTTATCTGAAACAGCGCCGTATAGAGGTTGTCGAGGTGATCGACCAGTGGTACGGCCCGGATTACCGCTACTGCAAAGTCCGCGGCGACGACAACGGCACCTATATCCTGCGCCACGCAATGGCGGATGGGTATTGGGAGTTGACGATGTTCAGCCATCCGTTGTTCCAACAGCAAAAGGACGGATGAACGGGAGAGGAGATGACGTGTCACCGGAAGGAATATCGGATGGGGGTTAATTGCGTCAGGACAAAAGGTGTTTATCCTAGATGGTGTAGTTTGGAAGTCATTTATCGGTTATTCCCGGCTCGTTTACGACCGGCTCAATGAATAAGGAGAACTGTTATGAAAGACTCTGCAAATTTACATTTGAAAGTTCAAGAGCTTTGCGATTGTTTTGCCACCACCGACCCGCTGAAGGAAATGTGCGAAGTCGAGCGCACTCCCGAAGACGATGAAGCCGCACTGAAATGGATTGCCTTGGCTATTTTACATGGAGTCAACAGCAATGCCGAAAAGATTTCCCTGACAACCGGCAAGGACGGCAAGGTGGAGGTGACCGCTGAGTACCGAAGGGCTGAATTGCCTTCTCCCGGCCCGGTTGTAGGCAAGAGAGTCATTGCGGCGATGCGGGAGATGACCCATATGGAAAAAGACAAGGACAAAATGACCCTTGCCTTCGGGATCCGCGACAGCAGCATGGATCTGAAGATCAAATCGCGCCATGAAGGTGGCGACGACAGGATTACCATAAACTTCCCTTAAGTTCGATCGCTTGGGTGAAGATTGCCCTCAGCCGATCCGTCCGCCGCGATTATTCTTGAAGTGGCCGACGGGTCGGCTTTTTTTATATTTTTTCTCGACATGAATTTGCCGATAAGAATCGGAGTGCGCATCCATGAGACGGTGGCTACACTGTATTCATGCGGCGGTGCTCGATCCGTAACCGTTCACCAGCACCCCATTTTCGTCCGATCAGGCCACCTCACATAGCCAACTATAGCTCGGCGGCCTGCTTGAACGAACCTGGAGCACTGGATAAACGGTTACAGATGCAGGTTATGCAATCTTTTGATGTGTCCCGGTGAACGGTGCTCGATCCGCCGAAGCGATTACAGTAATGGAGGCAATGTCATGTCGAGAAGAACGGAAAAGGATGCGGCAATGACTGTGGGCGATTTTCGCTGGGCGGCTTTAGTTGCCCGTGACCCGCAGGCCGACGGGACTTTTTTTTACTCTGTCAGCACAACCGGGGTGTATTGTCGGCCATCCTGCGCATCGCGGACCGCAAGACCTGAAAACGTCGCATTTCACTCCACTGCTGCGGATGCCGAGCGTGCCGGTTTTCGCCCCTGCAAACGTTGTAAACCGAATCAGCCGCCGACTGCCGAAAAGTACATATCGCTTACCGTCGAATTGTGTCGGTTGATTGAAAGAAGCGAAGAGATGCCGGATCTCGAACAACTGGCACGCCATGCCGGTACGAGCATTTCTCATGTCCATCGCCTGTTCAAAAAGGCGACCGGACTCACGCCAAAGGCCTATGCGGCGGCCCACCTGGCCGGACGGGTCAGGACGGAACTGGTGCAGCGGGATTCGGTTACCGAGGCCATCTACGGTGCGGGCTACAATTCCAGCGGACGGTTTTATGAAAAATCGAACCAGCTGTTGGGCATGACGCCGACGTCCTATCGCCTGGGCGGTGCCGATACGGAAATCCGCTTTGCCATCGGAGAGTGTTCGCTCGGGGCAATCCTGATCGCCGTCAGCGGAAAAGGGATATGTGCGATTTCTTTGGGCGAAGATCCGGAACAACTGGTCCGTGATTTTCAGGACCGATTTCCGCAGGCAAGCCTGATAGGCGGCGATGCCGAATTCGAACAGCATGTCGCCAGGGTGGTGGCCTTCGTGGAAGCGCCCGGTTTAGGACTCGATCTGCCGCTGGATATCCGCGGAACGGCATTTCAGCAGCGAGTGTGGCAGGCCCTGCAGAATATTCCGGCGGGAACGACGGCCAGTTACGCGGAAGTTGCCGAGCGGCTCGGCGAACCCAAAGCCACCCGGGCGGTGGCTCGGGCCTGTGCGGCAAACGTCCTGGCTGTGGCGATTCCCTGCCACCGCGTGATAAAAAAAGACGGCGGGCTCTCCGGCTATCGCTGGGGCGTCGAGCGGAAAGCCGCCCTGCTCGAAAGGGAGAAGAACCGTTAGCGTTTCTTTGTTATGTTCCGGAAACGTCGCCCTTTTCCTCTTTCTACCGGAGCCTCTTGCGGTGTTGGCGTTTCCTGCCGCGGCGGTTTCGGTTTTTTCGGTTTCTTCGGACGTACCTTCATTTGCCGGGTAAGCGGCACATTATGCGTCGGGATAAATCCCGTTTCGACCTCGCGCACCAGCGTCTGGCGGATCAGGCTCTCGATCGCGGCGAGCAGTCCCGCCTCATCGGCGCTGACCAGCGAGATTCCCTCACCGTCGGAACCGGCCCGTCCGGTACGGCCGATCCGGTGAATGTAATCCTCGGGCACTTTGGGCAGATCGAGGTTGATCACCCGCGGCAGTTCATTGATGTCGATACCGCGTGAGGCAACATCGGTTGCAACCAGGACCCGAATAGTGTTCGCCTTGAAGTCGGCAAGGGCACGGCTGCGCTCTCCCTGCCTTTTATCGCCGTGGATCGCGGCAACGGAAATGCCATCGTGTTCCAGCTTCTGAACCAGACGGTCGGCACCGTCTTTGGTGCGGACGAACACCAGCACCTGCTCCCAGCCGTTATGGCGAATCAGATGACTGAGCAGGGCCGGTTTGCGGCTCTTGTCGACTTCATAGACAAACTGTTTGACACTTTTGGCGGCGGTGTTCGGCGGGCTGACCTGAATTGTCACCGGATTTTTCAGAAGCCCCTCGGTCAGTGCGCGGATGTCGCTGGAAAACGTCGCCGAAAAGAGCATGTTCTGGCGCTTTGCCGGCAGGAGGGCCAGGATCTTGCGGATATCGCCGATAAAACCCAGATCGAGCATCCGATCGGCCTCATCGAGCACCAGCAGCTCCACCTGGGCAAACTTCACCGCATTCTGGCTGGAGAGGTCAAGGAGACGCCCCGGTGTGGCGACCAGCACATCGATTCCGCCACGCAGTTTCATCATCTGCGGATTGATCTTCACCCCGCCGTAGACAACGCCCGACTTCAACGAAAGATGCTTGCCATAGGCGACTACGCTCTCGCCCACCTGCACTGCCAGCTCACGGGTCGGCGTCAGCACCAGTGCGCGAATGTGGTTTGCCTTCACCTTGCCGCCGCCGGCCAGACGCTGCAGCAGCGGCAATACATAACCGGCGGTCTTGCCGGTACCGGTCTGCGCCGCAGCCATGACATCCCGACCGGCGAGACCTGCTGGGATCGCCTTCTGCTGGATAGCAGTAGGGATGGCAAAGCCCTTTTCCTCGAGAGCACGAAGAAGGGCATCGGAAAGTCCGAGGGCAGAAAATGACATCAATACCCCATCTCGCGCAGCAGCCTTGCCAGGATGTGCAACCGCTCGCTGATCATTTCATCGTTATCGGCCAGACATTGCCGGAATAGCTTGATATCCTCATTGATCATCGGGTTGTCGGTGCACACCGAAAGATCAAAGGCACCCCCCTGTAAAGGCAATTTGTCGATCTGCGGGTTCTGCGGATCGAAAATGTCTTTTTGTCGATAGGCCCCAGTCATGAATGCCTTTGTCCGGCAAACCAGCAAGGCGAGATCGAGAACCCTGTGCAGCGGCAGTTCTTCCGACTGCCGGGACCATTTATCTCCGGTATGACGCCAGACCTTAGCGGATATTTCCACCTTGCCCCGGTCATTCCACTGGGCAAGACCCAAAGAAAGTCCCTTGGCATCTGTATTGCCTGCATACCTGCCGTCCACCCTGTCATAGTCCTCGGCAACAATGACTGGCTTATGTTTCAATGATGTCGGTATCTTCAAGTTTTTCTTCCCTTGGTAATTCCGAAATGGCGATAGAACAAATTTAGTAAATGAGTAAAGTAGTAAATTACTGCTTAAATACTTGGCAACAGGTTTTCTGTCAATTCTTTTTTGCCCTTGCCATTTTAGAGTTAATACTCCATTATAGAGTAAATGCACTAAGTGACCGCAAATACCATAATGCGATGGAGGAATTGAATGAAGGCGCTTCTTATCCAACCCCCGAGTGTTGATCCATTGACAGATCAGATTTTTCTTTTTGAGCCTCTGGCCCTGGAATATTTAGGGTCTGGTTTGAAACAGGATGGCCATGAGGTTCACTTGCTCGATGCCCGGATTGATCCCGATTACGAGAGCACCTACCGTAGGTTTCAGCCTGATGTGGTGGGTCTGACCGGCTTTACCAGCCATGTCAATATCATCAAATCTATTGCTGCCCGCATTAAGTCAATGAATTCCAGGGTCCTGATTGTAGTAGGTGGTCACCATGCCACTGTACAGCCAAAAGATTTCAATGATTCACATATTGATGTGGTGGTTATTGGTGAAGGAGTTTTCACACTGCGGGAAATCCTTCGCACGTGGGAGATGGGAGGCGATTTCTCTGCCATTCACGGTGTCGCCATCCCCAACATTGCGGATATGACCTTCAGTACACCGAGGCCGTACACGAATCTAAACGAACTGCCGTTTCCTGATAGATCGCTCTCTGCTGCCTATCGAAACCACTATTTCAGCGAGTGGTTTAAACCGCTGGCTTCGGTACGCACTTCCCTTGGCTGCACTGGACGATGTAATTTTTGCGCTTTATGGAAAATAACTGGAGGAAAATATCTTCGCCGTGAACCCGAAAAAGTAGTTGAAGAATTGCTCACGGTGGCTGAAGCAAATGTTTTTTTCTGCGATGATGAATCCATGTGCGATGTGAAACGGATGGACAAACTTGCCGATTTGATCGCCGCGGCCGGTATCCGCAAGAAGTACTTCCTCTATGGCCGGGTGGACACCATAGTGAATCATCCCGAACTTTTTGCCAAGTGGGCCAAGATTGGTCTTTCCCAGGTATTTGTGGGAATGGAAGATTTTTCAGAGAAGCGACTGGCAGCCATGAATAAGGGAATTAACACGGCGCAGCAGGCAGAAGCCGTCAAGATACTCGACCGGCTGGGGATTATGATGTATGCCTCATACATGGTTGATCCGACCTTTACTCACGAAGACTTCACATCATTAATGGCCTATGTGAGAAAAATGAAACATAAATGCGCGTCCTTTACCGTTCTGACTCCTCTCCCCGGCACAGAACTTTATGCTGCCCGAGAGCAGGAACTGCTCTCCCGCAAACCCGAGTTATACGACATGCTTCATGCTCTGTTTCCCACGACCCTGCCGATAGAAGATTTCTATAAAGAGCTTGCCAACCTGTGGACCAAGGCCGTTCCACTGCACAGGGTGATGCCGACACTTTTTCGCTTTGGGCTGCACGGAATGCTGGCTCGAATCAGAATATTCAGTCGAGTTCTCGCCAAGTGTAAATTGCTGCATCTTGATTATTGATCGTGTGTAACCGCTGAAGGAGCCTCTTCAAGGTGAAGAGACTCTTCACCATGGACGTGGTTATCCAGTATTTTATTTGATATACATCCAAGTCATGAAAACCCGAGAAAAAATTATCGACACTGCACTTCAGCTTTTCAACGAACAGGGCACCAAGGCAGTCTCGACCAACCATATCGCCGCTCATGCCGGCATCAGTCCAGGCAACCTTTATTACCATTTTCGCAACAAGGAAGACATTATCCGCGCCATTTTCGAGCACATGGACGCCTATGGTGTTGAGCAGTACAGACGTATCCTCAACACATACCAGCCAGGAACAGTAGAGGCTCTGGAGCAAACCTTTATCATGATTCAGGAGTACAACTGGCGCTATCGTTTCTTCAAGCGCGAATTAACTTCCCTGATAATGAACGATCCTCTGCTTAAAAAACGTTTTCATGCGACAAATAGACAGATGCAGGACATGATCCGCTTCACTATCGACGGCGGCATTGCCATTGGCAGCATCAAGCCCATGAATACAGCAACAAAAGAACATTTTGTTAATGCAATCTGGCTCATAGCGTTGTTTTGGCTGAATTTTCTTGAGCTCGGCGGTGAAGATGTGAACGAAACCACTCTCAGGCGTGGGAATGATGTGCTGCGAACTGTGTTGTGCCAATATCTGACGGATGATACTTGTGAATAGTGGACCTCCCGCAGCGCCTGTAAAAGGTTCTTGTTTCAGTAACATGAAGGAATTGCGAACACAGCACGTTGGAAATCCTTACCAGAACTTTATATGCATTTGACCCAAGAAGAGCAGCAATATTGCTGATAGGTGGAAATAAGACTGGTAATGACAATTGGTACCAGACTTACATTCCAATCGCTGACAGGTTATATGCGGAGCACCTGGCTCCGAGGCTCTTTGCAGCGAGCAACCTCGACCCGCAGAATCGGCAGGTTGATTCGGTAAAGGATCGAAATAGCCATCTTGTCATTGAAAATGCACAATAAATTATACATGTCTCCTAGATCCTGATCTGGATCGACAGAAAGTACCCGAGTGCCGGACGATCCGGGCAATTATGATCCGTTTTGCTATCAGAACCGTTTTCATCGGCGACAGATGAGCGAAAACATCCTCAAAAACCAGAGTAATGTGAGAAACATCCAGCCTGGTCTATGTTTTGCATTCTCAGCCATTATTGATGTCACTTGAGAGTGATGTAACTGGCGTATCACCCTATAAACACCCCACAAGGGGGTATCAGTACCTTTAGACAGATTATTTTCTTTTTTTATGAACGAAATAATCTGTAAGGTACTAATCGACAATGAGAGCTGAGAGGTGGAACATGGCCGACAATGATTGCAGCCCGGTAATTGCAGAGATCCAGAATTCTATCGGTAAAAGCCTGGGGATGGCGGAAGCCAATCTCGCCTGGCTGAAAACAAGAATGCACCCTTATTTTTTTTCCTGCAACAGCGAGGATGTCGAGGCGGTCTCGGTGCTTGCCACCGATCTGCATCACCTCGAACGCAATCGTCGATTCACCCTGGCGGACAACGAGAAGAGCATCATTATTGCTCAGCTCGGGGTTCCCGGGGCGCTTCATGCCGCTCTTTTGTCATTGCCGGAGAGATCCATCACGTACGCGCAGATTCATACCTCTTACGGCTGCGTGCCGAGAACCGGGTTTCCCCTTGAAGTGCTGGAGTTTTCTTACGATTCGACGGAGGATATGGCAGTGGCCGCGGACGCGGCTCAGCCCGGGCTGCCGGTCGATCTGGAGAGTGCCGTGCTGCAGGAAGCGGCGACCCGCTATGCCGACTTTACGGCGAGCGAGATTCCCGTGCTGCTTCGTCTGTTGTGGCGGAATAATGAGAAATACGTCCGCACTTCGCCGCCGGCCAGGATCGCCAGGATTTTGCGGCTGTTTGCCAAATGCCGCACCCTTGGCGGGATCAGTCTTGCTGTCGAGAAAGGCAAGGGGGTTGACAACCGCCCGGAATCCCGGGTGTTGTTCGGCGTCGCCAATCCGCCCGACCGGAAATTCCTCCTCCAGATCATAGATGCGTTCCGGCGACTGCATCTTACCGTGCATCGCTCCTACTGCCTGACTATCCATGACGGCGAGCACCCGTACTTTCTTGCGACCTTTTATGTCACCACCGCGGATAGCGGTTTGATCGAAGAGGACTCGCCGCTTTTTCAAAAGCTGCGGGCAGAGATGTACGCCACCCAGCTGATGCCGATGACTTCGCTGACCTATGACAAAATGATTGCCGGCGGTATCGCCAATGGGCCTGACGGGTCGCTGATCCGGGCCTTTATCGGTTTTTGCCACACCAACCTCGCCCATGCCCATCCCGACAGCTTCGATCTGGAGGGCGTGTCGCGGGCCTTTCATAATCACCCGGAAATCACCCTGCAGCTGGTGAAACTTTTCCATGTCCGTTTCGACCCTGAGGGAAAGGACCAGGCCGCCCGGTACGCCGAGGTGCTTGACGAGACTTCCGGGCTGGTTGAAAATTTTACCACCGGCAGGCGCTTTCTCGATGAATTCCGGCGGACCATTTTTCGATGCTGCCTGCTGTTTATTACCCATACCCTGAAGACCAATTTTTTTATTGCCGAAAAACGCGCACTGGCCTTCCGGCTCGATCCGGCCTATATCGACCGGCTGGGCGGTGATTTCACCCTCGATCTGCCGGCCGACCGGCCATTCCGGGTGACCTATTTTTCCAGCAGGTCCGGGGCCGCCTATCATATCGGCTTCTCCGATATTGCCAGGGGCGGGTGGCGGACGATCATCACCCAGGGACGCGACG
The DNA here is from genome assembly GCA_000961725.1 of Desulfobulbaceae bacterium BRH_c16a. GTDB lineage: Bacteria > Desulfobacterota > Desulfobulbia > Desulfobulbales > Desulfocapsaceae > Desulforhopalus_A. The sequence goes on along the minus strand of LADS01000018.1, from coordinate 48,374 downwards.
ACTATGTGACTGCGGCCAACAGTCTGTTCCGGGAAACCTATGTTCTAGCGCATACCCAGCACCTGAAAAACAAGGATATCTATGAGGGCGGCTCGAAAATGGTGGCGGTGCTGGAGGCGGACGAGGGCGTGGAGCCGCGGCGGATACGACAGCAGCTCTATTTTCTGCAATTCAGCCTGTTGGCCGGCTTTCTCGATCTCTTTGTTACCCGCGACGGGAAGGCTGCCGACCCGCGGGTGGTTGACTATTACCGGGAGGACGAACCGATCGAGCTGGGTCCCGACGAGAATATGCACGACAACATGATCGAGCTTGTCGCCCGCGAAGCTTTACGCCGCGGCTATCTGCTCGGCACCGGCATCATGTCCAGCAAGCAGGCGGGCATCAATCATAAGGAATACGGGGTGACTTCAACCGGCGTGGTCCGGTTTGCCGAGGTCTGTCTGAAGACGCTCGGCATCGATATATCCCGCGATCCTTTCCGGGTGAATTTTACCGGCGGTCCCAATGGCGATGTCGCCGGCAATTGCATGAATATTCTGTTGAAACGTTGCGACCAGGTGTGCATTCCCTTGATCGTCGACGGCTCGGCAGCCCTTTATGATCCGGAGGGTGCCGATCACGACGCCCTGCGGGCGATTCTTCTGCGCGACGATATCGCCGCCTTTGACCCTCTGGCTCTTCACCCGGGCGGTTATCTGCTGTATCGAACGAAAACGAGGCGGCAGGGCATGCAGGAGCTCTTTAAAAAGGTGGTTCGGGAGCCGGACGGACTCGTCGAATACTGGATCTCCAACGACGAATTTTATAAAGACTACAACAGTCTCATCTTCACTGTCCCCGCCGACCTGTTTATTCCCGCCGGAGGCCGGCCGGAGACGGTCGATGCGGACAACTGGCAGCGGTTTTTCGATGCTGCCGGGCAGCCTTTGTGCCGGGTCATTGTCGAAGGGGCCAATTCCTTTATCACCCCGGAGGCGAGGAAGGGCCTGCAGCAGCGTGGCGTCATCCTGATGCGCGATGCCTCGGCCAATAAATGCGGGGTGATCTCGTCGTCCTATGAGATAATTGCCAATCTGCTTTTGTCGGAGGAGGAATTTCTTGCCAATAAGCAGGAATATGTCGATGATGTCCTGAGAATTCTCGAGAAACGGGCGGAAGAAGAGGCCATGGTCATTTTCAGGCGTCACCGCGAGGCGTGCGGAGAATTGCTCTACACCGATATTTCAAATGATATCAGCCGCGAAATCAACAGCTGCTATGCCCGGTTGTTCCGCTACTTCCAGGCTCATCCGGAAGTCTGCGGGCAACCCCTGTACCGCCAGGCCATCCTCGATCATCTCCCGGCGATGCTGACCAAGGCGGGCGGCAGGTTTTGCGGGCGGATCGACCGGTTGCCGGACAAGATCAAGTTTGCCATTCTCGCCGGAGAAATAGCCTCTTCGATGGTCTATCACGGCGATCGGGAGCAGGCCTTTTTTGAATCGGTGGAGGGCCATTTGCGGCGGAGAGGTTTTGATTTGCCTGTGGATCGGAAAAATGTTTATCATCTTGAAAATTAACAATATAAACTATATCTTGCCAAGATCTGATTATGGATCAAAATTAAATCCTTATGATGATTGATGAAATCGCAAATTGATCCGGATTTTGATCAGAAAGTCGATTTGCAGAAAACGCATTTTAAACCAACTTCCGGGAGATGCCATGAAAGCTGTCGGTGGCGTATATCTTGCATAGCATGATCAGACCATTACCACGATGATTCCCACCATATCGGATTCCATCGCCAGATTATTATTATACTTTCGAGGGAAATGATGAAGACCACACACACCAACAACAGCCTGCACGAGCTTCGCAACAGTGTTATCGCCAAGGGCAATGTCAGCGGTACCGACCGGTATATCGCCCATGCCAAGGGAGCGTTGCTGACCGATGTCGAGGGGCAGGAATATATAGATTTTGGCGGCGGCATTGCGGTGATGAATGTCGGCCATTCCCATCCGAAGGTGGTGCAGGCCATCAAGGACCAGGCGGATAAGTTCACCCATACCTGTTTTATGGTCACCCCGTACGAAGGCCCGGTACGGCTGGCGCAGAAGTTGATTGCCGCGGTGCCCGGCGATTCCCCCAAGGCGGTGATGTTTGCCAACAGCGGGGCGGAAGCGGTCGAGAATGCTGTCAAAATTGCCCGCTATTACACCAAAAAAACCGGGATCATCGCTTTTGAAAACGGCTTTCACGGTCGGACCCTGATGGGAATGACGCTTACTTCCAAGGTGAAGCCCTATAAATTCGGCCTTGGACCTTTTGCGCCGGAAGTCTATCGGATGTCTTTTGCCAACTGCTATCGCTGCCCGCACAACCTTGAATATCCGGGCTGTGGGGTGGAATGCGCCAAGCGTCTGGAGGATTTCTTCATTAACCATGTCGCAGCCGAACAGACCGCCGCGATCATCTTCGAGCCGGTGCAGGGCGAGGGCGGTTTTGTCGCGCCACCGAAGGAATATTTCTTGAAACTGCAGGAAATCTGCCGGAAAAACAACGTGCTGCTCATTGCCGACGAGGTCCAGACCGGCATCGGCCGGACCGGTACGATGTTTGCCATGGAGCACTACGGAGTCGAGGCCGATCTGACCACCGTCGCCAAGAGCCTGGCTGCCGGAATGCCGCTCAGCGCGGTAGTCGGCAAAAAAGAGATCATGGACAGTGTCCATGCTTCCGGAATCGGCGGAACTTACAATGGCAATCCGCTGTCCTGTGCCGCAGCTCTTGCCGTTTTCGATATTTTCGAGGAAGAAAACCTGCTGGAAAAAGGCCGGCGGCTGGGCGAGACCCTGCGGACAACCCTGCTCGGTTTCCAGAAAGAGTGCGATTTGATCGGCGATGTGCGCGGGCTCGGGCCGATGGTGGCGATGGAACTGGTCAAGGATAAAAAAACCAAAGAACCGGCTGCAGCCGAGACCAAAGCGCTGGTGAAATTCTGTTTCGACCGGGGATTGATCATCCTCGCCTGCGGCGCCTACGGCAATATCATCAGATTTTTGATGCCGCTGGTGATTACCGACGAGCAGCTGCAGAAAGGGCTTGGTATCGTCCGTGACGGGTTGACCGCAATCAGGTCGTGAAAAAAAATGAGCAGGAGGAGTGACCGATGTTTGGTTTTTATAATCGTATCCTGACGATTGATCTTACTTCAAGATCCTTTGTCATTGAAGAGATCGCCGACGAGGTGCTGCGCGGGTGTTTCGGCGGCAAGGGATTGGCCACCCGCCTGCTCCTTGAGCGTAATCCGGCAGGCGTGGATCCGCTGGCCCCTGAGAATAACCTTATCTTTGCCACCGGGCCGTTTTGCGGCGGGCGACTCTGGGGGGGCAGCCGGTTCGGGGTGTTCGCCAAATCGCCGCTGACCGGCTTTTATGCCGAATCCTATTCCGGCGGCAAGGTGCCCGAAGCAATCGACGCCGCCGGCTTCGACGCGATTGTCCTGCACGGCAAGGCTGCCGTACCGACGGTGCTGTCGGTAAACCCCGACGGCGCCGAATTCCATGACGCGGGCGACCTGTGGGGAATGGAGACCTTTGCCGCCGAAGAAGCGGCGCTGCAGCGCTATGCTTCTCACCGGGAAGGGTTCCGGAAGCCGGGGGCGGTAGTCATCGGCCCGGCCGGTGAGAAGCTGGTCCGCTATGCGATCATCGCCAATGATAAATGGCGGTGTGCCGGACGGGCCGGCTTGGGTACGGTGATGGGGGCCAAGCTGGTCAAGGCTGTGGTCTTCCAGGGCGACCGGAAACGGCAGTATGCCGATCCGGACGGAATCGCCGCCTATGCCAAGAATTTTTCCCAGACCAATATGGAGCACGCCGGGGTGAAAGCCTATAAGCGGCTCGGGACGACGATGATGGTCGCCCTGATGAATACCGCCGGGGCCTTCCCGGCCAAATACTGGAACCAGGGCACCTGCGACCATTGGGAAAACCTCAGCGGCGAGAAGTATCATGAAGAGCATGAGGTGAAGCCCCACGCCTGCGCCAAATGCTTCATGGCCTGCGGCCGGATGACCCGGCTGAGCAAGGGCCGCCACAAAGACCTCAAGCTGGAAGGCCCGGAGTACGAAACCATCTACTCTTTCGGCGGACTGTGCATGATCACCGAGATGGAAGAGGTTGCCTATCTCAACGATCTCTGCGACCGTCTGGGCATGGATACCATCACCGCCGGCAATCTCTGCGCCCTGGTTATGGAGGCAAAAGAGAAGGGACGGCTCGACTATGCAATCGAGTACGGCAATGCCGACCAGCTCGCCGCTCTTATCGAAAAGATTGCTGCCCGCGAGGATATCGGCGACATTCTTGCCGACGGGATTATTCCGGCATCCGAACACTGGGGCCTGACCGATCTGGCCATTCACGTCAAAGGCATGGAGCCGGCGGGCTACGATCCAAGGGTATTGAAAGGGATGGGACTGACTTTCGGCACCTCTCCCCGTGGCGCCTGCCATCTGCGGACCACCTTCTATAAGCCGGAGCTGTCGGGGATGATCCCGGCTGCCCAGATTGAGGACAAAGCGGCCATGCTGGTCGATTTCGAGAATCGCCTCAATATCTTCGATACCCTGATTCTCTGCCGGTTTTATCGCGATCTCTATTCCTGGGCGGAGCTTGAAAAATCGATCGCTCTTGCCACGGGCCTGCCCGCAAGCCGGGAAGAGCTGGAAAAAATCGCCGTCCGGGTGACCGATATGACCAGACAGTTCAATGTCCGCGAAGGGCTGAGGCCGGAGGACGACCGGCTGCCGAAGAGGCTGCACCGGCAAAAACTCCCCGACGGCAGATCGCTTACCGAGGATGAAATGGAATACCTGCTGCAGGACTACTACCGGCAGCGAGGCTGGACCGCGGAGGGAATACCGCCGGGCAGTGTCACCACAGCGGATTGACGGTCGACAGCACTTTCACCCTTTATTCCTCCTCGCGTAGGGTGCGAGGAGGAATAAGGGTGAAGTCCTTTTTTTGAAAGCGGTTGCGGTCTTTTCAGACCGTGAACCGAGCCACCAGTTTCTTCAGTCCTTCCGCCATCCGTGAAAGATCGTCGGCATTGGTGTCGACCTGGGAACTGGAGGTAGAGATCTGCGTCGAGGATTGATTCAGCTCGACAATATTGCGGTTGATGGCATTGGCGAACTCGGTACTTTGCCGGGCCATGGTATTGACTTCGGAGATGGCGTCCGAGACGTAATTGACCTTGCCGGCGACTTCTCTGGTAGCCACTGACTGCTCCTCCACCGCCGAGGCGATGGAGTAGACGATCTGGCCGATACTGTGGATGACCCCGGTGAGGGACTGAATCGATTCGACATTGCCGGCGGTGGTGCCCTGGATTTCCTGGACCATGGCTTTGATGTTTTCCGTTGCTGCCGTGGTCTGCCGCGCCAGATTCTTGATCTCGCCCGCGACTACGGCAAATCCCTTGCCTGCCTCCCCGGCCCGGGCCGCTTCTATCGTAGCATTCAGTGCCAGAAGGTTGGTCTGCTCGGAAATCTCGGTAATTTCTTCGGTAATGATGTTTATTCTGGCGGCTGCCTGGTTGAGTTTATTCATCTTCTCGGTGGTCTCGCCGGCCTCGATAACGGCTTTATCGGTGATGGTTCTCGCTTTTTCCGAGTTCAAGGCAATTTCGGTGATGGTGGCGCTCATCTCTTCCGAGGAGGCCGCCACGATCCCCAGATTGTCCGAGGCCTGATCCATGGATTCGGCCACTCTGTCCATTTGTTCACTCATGCTGGCCGCGGCCTCAGCCACCGAATCACACTGATTCGAGTTGCGCCCGGCAGTGTCGGACATGTGGTGGGAAACGGAGGAGAGCGAGTTTGAAGCCAGGGCCACGGCGTTTGAACTCCGGGCGATTTCCAGCATCAATTCATGCAGGGAAGAGATGAAGGTGTTGAACCAGTGAGCCAGCTCGCCGATCTCATCCCGGCTTTCTATTTCCAGTCGGGCAGTCAGGTCGCCTTCTCCACTGACTATATCTTTCAAGCCGGCGACAATCCGGGAGATGGAGTTGGTCATCGAGCCGGCAAAAACCAGCACCACCGGCACGGTTATAAGAACACAGATGCCTCCGACGATCATCAGCAGCCGAATCATCTGCCAGGTATTGGCTTGGGGCACCGCATGGGAGAACAGGGCGGCAACGGTGCCGACCGGCTGCTCCGCCGTGCCAAGGGACAGGGAACCCCAGGCATAATCCTGCTCACCGACCCGGACATCGCCCAGGCGGATGGAGGCGCCGTCCAGATCGACCCGATGGTCCTCTTTTTCCGAGCCGTTCGGCCCGGAATACCCGGCAAGGGTTCCTGCCACAAGTCCTTGCCTGGAAAAAATATTGATTTCGGTCCTGGTGGATGAAGAGATGCGGTCGGCAAATTCCTTGCCGATAGGTTTTGCCGCCAGGAGATAGCCCATCTGCTTTTCCTTTTGCTGGTCCGCGTCGACATCGAAATAGCTGGCGGAGACGGGAATCAGGGCGACCAGGCAGAGGTTGCCCTCGATCTCCCGGATGTACGATGTCTCCGCATTCGTTGCCCCTTCCCCCCTGCCTGAATCCTGCACCGGCAAAGATGTACTGAACGTCCAGCTGTCATTCTGCAGGCTGCCTTCCGCTTGCATCCGGGCAACCTGATATCCCTTGGCGCCTGCGGTGTTCTCAGGGAAAAGGAGTACGGCCCCCTTGTCCTGAACACGCACCAGGAGCACCATCTCTCCGTCCGAATTCACTACACTCAGCTGCCATAAATTGTTGGACATCGCCATGTTGTGCAACTGACCGATCATCCTCTGCGTGGTATCCCTGCTCATTGCCGGGTTATTCTTGAAGCCATCGAGGAACTTGAGGGTGCTGCCGATTTCCGACAGTTTGGCGATCTGCTTGCCGATCTTCAGGAGTTGACTTCGGTCTTCTGCCAATTCCCGCTGGACGACGGTGAAAGCCGATTCCAATCCCTCATAGGCCATTTTTGCGTTCTGCCGCCTTATGGTCAGGGAGGCGATAATGATGGAAATCATCAACGAAAATGTTACCAGGGAAATACAGAGAAGGGTCAGTTTGGTCTTGAATTTCATGGTTCCTTTGTTCTTTCTGCGAGGATTCATCTGCTTTGACAAGGTCGAATAAATGCCGGTTGATCTCTTGCGGTACAAATTACATGCCATGCACTCGGTAATCCGCGGGACATGCCTGGAAGGCTGAAATGCCTTCTTCGGAGAAAAAGGTGTCAACAAAAAAGTCAACTCTTGTTGACGGCGTCAGCCAAGGTTGACAAAAAGATGAATTTTCAAAACCGGCGAATACGATGGGGAAGCATCGATTTTATCGTCCATTATGCAGTATAATGACAGCAGCCATTTTATGTGACCGGACATGTTAAGGATGGGGGCGCGATGTGGTACCAAATGGACAGCGCGGAGCTGCTGGAGAGTCTACGTTCCAACGGCAATGGCCTTGATTCACTTCAAGTGCGGGAACGTTTGCGGACGTACGGCTCTAACAGCCTTGGGGAAGATGAGCGGATCGGCAGGTTCAGGGTGCTGTTGCATCAATTTACCAGTCCGCTCATCTACCTGCTGCTGATAGCCGCCCTTGTCACCTTTCTCTTGCAGGAATTCATCGATACCGGCGTGATTCTGGCGGTTGTGGTTATCAATGCCGTTATCGGTTTCATCCAGGAGGTGAAAGCCGAAGAAGGAGTCCGATCGCTGAAGAAACTGGTTGTGGCCAAAGCCAGGGTGATCCGCGACGATCATGAGCAGGAGGTGGAGGCGGCAGGCCTCGTGCCCGGCGACTTGGTTCTGCTGACCTCCGGGGTCAAGGTGCCGGCAGATCTGCGGCTGCTGCATGTCAATGACCTGCGGGTCGACGAGGCGATGCTTACCGGTGAGTCGCTGCCGGTCGAAAAAAGCAGTAAAACGATTGCTGCCGAGAACCTGGTGCCTGCCGACCAGACCAACATGGTATTCATGGGGACGTCTGTTGTGAACGGCCGAGGCCGGGGCCTGGTGGTTGCAACAGGTCGGCAGACCTTGCTGGGCAGAATTGCCGGTGAAGTGGGACAAATCGATCAGGGAAAGGCCCCGATCCAGGAGAAAATCGATAGATTTGCCGGAACAGTCGGGATGCTGGTTATGGGGGCTTCGACTCTCTTGTTCCTGGTCGGGCTGCTGATGGGCAACAGTGTCAAGGAGATGTTCCTGACTGCAGTTGCTGCGGCAGTGGGCGCTATCCCTGAAGGTCTGCCGATTGTCGTCACTATTGCTCTGGCTGTGGGAGTGTCCCGAATGGCGCGGCAGAACGCTATCATTCGAAAACTGCTGGCGGTCGAGACCTTGGGCGGGACAACGGTGATCTGTTCGGATAAAACCGGTACCCTGACGAAAAACGAGATGACGGTTACCCGGTTGTTTGACGGCGTCCATGACTATGAGGTAACCGGCAGCGGTTATGAGCCTGTCGGCAAAATGCTGCTCTATGGAACACCTTTGGAACCCGGCGACGGGTTGCGTCGGCTGTTGCAGATCGGTCTGCTTTGTAATGAGTCGGATGTGTACCGGGAAGAAGATCTCTGGCGGGCGGATGGCAACCCCACCGAGGCGGCGCTGATTGTCAGTGCAATCAAAGGGGGACTGCAGCCGGAAATCGAGCGGGAGCGTCTGCCTCACCTCGCCATGATACCTTTCGAGTCGGAGCGGGCATGGATGGCCACTCTCCATCGGCAGCAAAACACCAGCCTGATTTTTGTCAAAGGCGCGCCGGAAAAACTGCTGGAGTTGTGCCGGCTTGACGAGTCGGAGCGGATGGCGATCCTTGACCGCGCAGCCGCCTACGGTGTGGAGGGCATGCGGGTGCTGGCGATGGCCTGGAAGGAGGAGTCGGGGCAGAAGGAGAGCCTCTCGAGCCAGGATATTCTCCATGGGCTGAGATTTGCGGGGTTGCAGGCAATGCTTGATCCTCCCCGTCCGGAGGCGATTGAGGCGATTGAAGGATGCAAGCGTGCCGGTGCCAGAGTGATCATGATCACCGGCGATCACGCGGTTACAGCGTTGGCCATTGCCCGGGAACTCGGGATTGCCGATCACTCTTCGTCTGTACTTACCGGCCGGGAACTGGAGGTGATGAGCGACGACGAACTGTTTCAGCGGGTAGAGCAGGTCTCGGTTTTTGCCAGAGTGTCGCCGGAGCACAAGCTTCGTATCACCCGGCAACTGGTCCGTCATGGCGAGATAGTAGCCATGACCGGCGACGGAGTAAACGACGCGCCTGCCCTGAAGGCTGCCCATATCGGCATCGCTATGGGGATGACCGGCACCGATGTAGCCCGGGAGGCGTCGGACATGGTCCTGGCCGATGATAACTTCGCCTGCATCTTCAGTGCGGTAAAAGAAGGACGGATCGTTTTCGACAACCTGCGCAAGGTGATTTTTTTTCTGATCCCCACCGGCGTGGCCGATATTTTTTCCATTGTCGTCGCTGTGGCGCTGGGTCTCCCTCTGCCCTTTCTCCCGGCCCAGATCCTCTGGATCAACCTGGTGACCAACGGCATGCAGGATGTTGCGCTGGCCTTCGAACCGGCGGAAAAAGGAGTGCTGGATCGCCCGCCACGTCCCAGTGCCGAAAAATTATTTTCCCCCCTGCTGGTGCAGCGCACTCTGCTGGTGGGCCTGGTCATAACCGGAGGGGTGATCTATGCATTCATGCAGGCCCTCCAGGCAGGAGCCTCGCTCGAAAAAGCACGTACGGTTGCTGTAACGACCATGGTCTTTTTCCAGTTTTTCCAGGCCTGGAACAGCCGTTCCGAGACCGTGTCTGTTTTCAGCCTGAACCCCCTCAGCAATCCGATCCTCTTCTACAGTATGATTGCCGCCTTCTTTGCCCAGCTCGCCATGCTGTATGCACCGCCGCTGCAATGGGTATTCCGAACGATACCTCTTTCAGGATCCGACTGGGTGAGGATCATAACCATTTCAAGTACTATTCTGGTGGCGGTGGAACTGGACAAGTGGCTCAGAAGGCGATTTGTTTGATCCAGCGACACCTCGCAGAGGTGCCGAATCGGCAGAGCAATCACCTGTCCCCCAAGGTAGGTGCTTTCACGAATTGTGCCGAAAAACGGGATAGTCCTGTCAAGATAACCTGCAAGAGATCCCTCGAATTATTTCTTGACATTTGCCCATTATCCATGAATAGTAACACGAACAAAGATTGTGTGTTACTCTTCGGCATCCGCATGCAGCGCAGGATTGAGAAGGGCTTGCCGGACGGCTGGCCTCAATTGGTGGAGAACATGGACAAAACGGAAGCATTACGATCGATTCATCATGATCAACTCGAATACATTCAGCGTAAAGTCCGGGTGGATTTCGACAACAGCCGTCGGCAGCCGGTCGGGTTCTTTTATTCCGGGTCCTTCCATCCGATTGAGGAAATCCTATGCCGCTTCAGGATGATTGCCGATCAACCGGTCAATGGCTATCTGGTGAGGGCCCCCGACCGGAGTGTTTTTTGTCTTTACTCTCAACTGGACAATATCAGCCGCAGGTTTTTTGTCGAGCCTGGGTTCTGGGTGTTGTCCTTCCGCGTTCAGGATGATCGTGAATTGATGAAATTGTATCTGGAGGACCGAAAAATGCTGGCCAACACAACCCTGAAAAAGGTAGTCGATTTTCACGGCCATATCTGTCCGGAACTGGCGGTGGGCGGCAAATTCTGCGAATTTGCCCAGAATCTCTTCAATGAAGGGACCATTCCCACCACCGGTTTTTCCATCCTGTGTGAAAACACCACCTCCGCCCTGGATGCGATCCAGATCCTCCTGGGTGCAACGGTCGGCAATCAACGGTTGCTGGTCATGGACTACGGCAAACACAACTATACCCTGTTCAGCCGGTCGGGCAATTGCGGCTGGAAACTGAAGATGAAGCCTTTGCACTTCGGTGATGAGGAAGTCTACCAGCCACTGGAAAAGAAGATTGCCGACAATGAGGCGCTCTTCGACGAGGTTATTCAATTTCAGCAGCTTCTGGATACGCGAGTGCGCCGAATCCTGGCCTTAACGCCGGAGGAGCTTTTTGCCGTCGAGGAAACGGCAGCCCAAACCGGCCCTCCGGAAGCGGCCGCCGTCTATCTGACCTGCGCCGTCTGTGGTGAGCAGGTCCTGGCCAGCCGCACCATCGAGAGCCGTAATATGACCCTGTGCATGCCCTGTTTTCAGACGATGACGCCAGGCTGCAGCCACTTTGGTATTCAATGACAGACATTGGTTATGCAAAATCCGTCACCCCAAAACATTCCAAGGAAATGCTAATGCGGTGTATTATCATGGTCCTTTTTCTCGCGGTTTTGCCGCTCGCCCTCTGTGTTCCGTTCTGCCGGGCCGCAGAGACCGACTTGATTAAAAAACCGGTGGCGGAATCGATTCGCATCCGCCAGGATACCCAGTCCCGGGAACAACAGTGGCGGGATGATCGGGTGGAGCTGCTGGCCAGCTACGATCGTCTGGAAGAGATGAAAAAGCAGTTGGAAGAGCAGCGGGTGTCTCTTGGCGAAAGGGTGAAAAACACCAAGGAGCGGCTTGCTGTCAAGCAGAAGCAGCTGGACGATGTCGAGGCCATTCGCACCGAGATCGGCCCGATGATCACCATTTTGATCGAAGAGTTAGTGGAATTCGTCGCCGGCGATCTGCAGTTTCTGGCAGAAGAACGCCGCAACCGCCTGCAGCGCCTGGTCGAGTTGCGCGATGATCCGGAAGTTGCGGTGAGTGAGAAATTCCGCAAGGTTCTGGAAGCTCTGCTGGTTGAGGCGGAATACGGCAATACCATTGAAGTCTATCAGGAGACAATCGACGAGGGGGGCGGCCGCGACATCCTGGTCGACATCTTCCGCCTGGGGCGGGTCGGCCTCTTTTTCCAGACCCTGGACCGCAAATCGTGCGGCTTCTACAATATGGCGGACGCCACCTGGCAATCCCTGCCGTCTTCTTCTAACCGCACCATCGAGATCGCCATGGAGATCGGCGCCAGACGGCGGCCGGCGGAACTGGTCACCCTGCCGCTCGGAAGGATACACCTGCAATGAAGATCTGTTTCGCATTCCCGCTTACCTTGGCTGCTGTCTTCTTTCTGTTTGCTGCCTCCCCGGTTTTCTCTGCCGAGGATATGCGGGAGCAACGGATCGAGGCTCGTACTACCCTGAAAAACCTGCAGGCCAAAGCCGCCGCCGAGGAACAGAGCGCCCGGGAGGAAGCGATGCAAAGCCGGGAAAAAATCGCCGGCGACCGCGTCCTCCTTGATCGGGAGCTCCACCGCGTCGAGGCCGAGGTGGCAACACTTGAACAGGAGGTCGCCGCCCTTCAGGCCGAAGATAAAAATTTGGCGGAACGGGAGGCTGCTCTGGTCGAGAAGCTGTCGGCTACCGACGCCATGATCCATGAGTTGGTCGGCGTTGTCCGCAGCCATGCCAAGGACATGCAGGCCCTGCTTGCCGGCAGCCTGCAGCCGGCGCTCGTCGAAGATGACAAGAGCCTGCTCGAGTCCATCAGCGGTGACAATCTGTTTCCGGGGATGGCCGACATCACTGCAATGGCGGCAATTCTGCGTCGGCAGATGGAGGACGGCGGTGCGGTCCGTCTCACCCGCAGTGACATTGTCGATCGGACCGGCAGGACGGTCGAGGCGGAGATCCTGCTGCTCGGCAACTTTACCGCGGCGTACCGGTTGGGCGATGAGATCGGCTACCTCAACTCCTCGCCGGCCGGGCACAAACTTTTCGCCCTGTCCCGTCTGCCCTCGGATCGCCAGGCAAGACAGTTGCGGCGCTATATGGACGGCAAGGACGAGGCGGTGCCCCTCGATATTTCCAAGGGCGCGGCCCTTGGTCAGATGAGCCGGAGCCCGACACTGCGGCAGCAGATCGAGAGCGGCGGGCCGCTGGTCTGGCCGATTCTGGCCATCCTCGTTGTCGGCATTCTTATTGTTTTTGAGCGGTCCTTTTTCCTCTTCCGCAACCGCCTCGACGCCGATGCCCTGACCAATCGGCTTATTGCCCTGGCCGGGGACCGGAACTGGCAGGCCTGCCGCGAGGAGTGCGCCCGGTTGGCGACCAAACCGGTAGCCCGGGTTATCGCCGCCGGTCTGGCTTACTGCGAGATGCAGCGGGAGGCGATGGAAAACGCCTTGCAGGAAGCGATCTTGAAAGAGATCCCGCCGATGGAACGCTTCCTGTCAACTCTCGGGATGCTGGCGGCCATCGCCCCACTGCTCGGCCTCCTGGGCACGGTGACCGGGATGATCGACACCTTCGGCATCATCACCCAGCACGGCACCGGCGACTCGCGGATGATGTCCGGCGGAATCTCCGTTGCTTTGGTCACGACGATGCTCGGGTTGTCGGTGGCTATCCCGATCATGCTGGTCCACACCCTGCTCAACCGGGCGGTGGATAACCGCATCGCCCTGTTGGAGGAGAAGGCGGTGGCCCTGATCAATATCGTCGAAAAAGGACGGGCGGGTAATGAGGCCCATTGATTTTTTGCGCGACAGCTGGTTTCAGCTGGAAAACTATATGCAAACCGGCGGTCCGGTCATGTGGCCGCTTGCTGCGGTGAGCCTGGTCATGTGGCTGTTGATCGTCGAACGGCTGGTGTTCATCGGCCGCTTGTACCGGCGGTCGATGGGTTTTGACGAGGCCCGGGAACTGCTGCTTGCGGGTCATCTCCCCCAGGGACATCGAGAAGGCGGGGCGGTCGGCCTGCTGGTTGCCGGATTTCTCGCCGTCCGTAGCGGTGACAGCCGTCTCGACCGTTCGCTGCTGCGCGAAACAGTGCGCGGTCTGCACCGCTCCCTCACCGACCGGCTGGCGGTTATCGGCGTACTTGCGGCAATTGCTCCGCTCCTTGGTCTCTTGGGCACGGTGACCGGGATGATTGCAACCTTTGATGTCCTGGCGATCTTCGGCACAGGCAATACCAAGGCCATGGCCGGCGGGATCTCCGAGGCGCTGATCACCACCCAGACCGGCCTGCTGGTTGCCATCCCCGGTTTTTATATGAAGGGATTTCTTGAGCGGCGTGCCCGCAACCTAAACAAACGGATCGAAGCGGCCGGATATATGCTCAGCCGGCTGCTCTGAGGATAGAATGAGGATGAGAAGACCACCATGCTGAATATCGCCGCCGCCCGCCGTAACAACCGCTCCGCCGTGGAGTTAAATATGGCTCCGCTGATCGACATGGTTTTTATCCTGCTCATTTTCTTTCTGGTCACCACCAGCTTTGTCAAGGAGACTGGCATCGAAGTGAGCCGGCCGACGACGGCAACGGCGACCGGCAAGGAAAAGGCGACCATCCTGGTCGGCATCGATGCCGAAAACCGGGTCTTTTTCGATCGTCGCGAGGTTGATATCCGGGTGGTTCGGGCCAATATCGAACGAGCCCTTGCCGAAAACCCGGAGGGGGCGGTGGTGGTTGTCGCCGATAAGGAGAGCAGCACCGGCACCACCATTCAAGTGATGGACGGTTGCCGCATGGCCGGGGCGCAGAATGTGTCGCTTGCCGCCAAGTTGCCGCAGGCCGAATAGAACGGGAGCGGGATGAAAGCCATGGCTACTCGTGTCGATACGCCGCAGCCGGGATATTTCCTGGCGAAAGTTCAGCGATTTTCTGCACGAAAATGGCTCGGGTGGATTGTTATCGCCGTTGCGGCCCTCGTCATCAATCTGGGACTTTTCGGCCTGATGCCCTATCTGCTCACTCGCGCCTCGTCGGCGGTCGAGCGGCAGCAGTGCGTCTCGCAGATCAATGTCATCCGTCTCAAGCAGTCGGACAGTCCGGTCAAGCGCGTCAGCGAAAAACTGCCCGATCCGCCGCCGCAGCGCCAGGCGCCAAAACCCGTCCAGCCGAAACCGGTTGCCGCCAAGCTGACGCTTGTCTTCGAGATCAATCCCGGTCTGCCGGCGGGACCGGCCAGGCTGACGCTGCCGGTGATGCCGGCGACAGAGCTTGCAGCACCCGGTATTGGCGAGATCTTTGCCGCAGGCGACCTCGACAAACCCCTGATGGTCCTTTCCCGCATTCCCCCGGTGTATCCCCTGCGGGCCAGGACGCGCGGTACGGAAGGGTGGGTGCGGGTGAAATTTGTTGTCCACGAGGATGGCACCGTCGGCAGCATTTCGGTGCTGGAGAGCGAGCCGGACACCGTCTTTAACGATGCCGTTATCCGCACCGTCTCCGGCTGGCGGTTTCAGGCCGGCACCGTCGGCGGCGTTCCGATCAAGGCCTGGGCGGAGACCACCGTCCGCTTCAAATTGGATTAGGGGGAGGTATACCATGCATGCAACAGCAATACGATTTGCCCTGAGCCTGCTTTTCTGCGGCCTGGTTCTGACCTCTTCATTTTTGCCGCAACGGTCCCTGGCCGAGGAAAAGAAGGATGTTCCCTCAGCTGTAAGGGTGATCCTGGTTAAAGCCGGCAAAATGATGAACGAACAACGCTACGACCAGGCCATCGCCCTGTTGACCGAATTTTCCGCCGGGATCTCAGCGGGCAACGATGCTCCCCACCCGCACCCGGAGATCGATTTTACCCTGGGCACCTGCTACCTCCTGCGGGACCGCTTTGAAGAGGCCAGGCGCGCCCTCGACCGGGCGGTCGAGAAAGACCCGCGTCACCGTTCTGCCTGGCTGAACCTGGCCAAGGTGACCTATGAACTCCATGACTACAAGCGGGCGGCCGAGTGTTTTGTCAATGCCTACGATCTCGATCCGGATAAAAATCCCGAACACCTCTATTTCGGGGCGGTGGCCCATCTTCTTGCTCAAGATAACGCCGGAGCGGTGGCTGTTTTCGAGCGGCTTCTGGTCGCCCACGCCGATCAAGTCCACCTGGAATGGCGGGAAAACCTGGTCCATGCCCTGATCGGGGCGGGTGAGTCCCTCCGGGCTCTTCCCCACATCAAAAGATTGGCCGAGGAGTCTCGCGGCGATAAGCAGGTGCAGTGGCAGGAGATCCTCCTGTATCACTATCTCCAACTCGACCGGGACGACGAGGCCCTTGCCGCCGCCGAGTCCTTTTGCCGCACGTTGCCCACCGAAACGAAATGGTGGCGGGCGCTCGCTCATATCCATCTGCGGCACAACCGCTACCAACCGGCCCTCACCGCCCTGCTGGTCGCCGGTTATCTTGAACCGCTGTCCAAAGAGGAAAGCCGCCTGGTCGCCGACCTGTACCTGCAACTGGGAGTGCCGGTGAAAGCCGCGGAACTCTATCAGGACATTCTGGCCGATACAAAGAATCCTCAGCCTCTTACCAATCTGGTCGTCGCCTTGCAGCAGACGGGACAAATCGACCAGGCCCTGGCAGTCCTCGATACGTTCGCCACGGACACCCTGGGCCCTGAACTTGCCATGCTGAAGGTCGGTCTGCAGAACGACCAGAGCCTTGGCAGAAATGGACGGTCAGAGAGGAGCACCACATTTTAACCGGGGAAGATGGCAAGAACTAAGCGGCAGGTCAGGCAGTGGCCTGCACCTGGAACGCAAGTAGGAGGAATGAGGGGGGGCAACACATGGTGAAACACAGAGGGGAGGAGACGATGTATACGGTACGAGGACCTTGAAGGGCGATGAGAGAAGTCTTTGACAGTCGCGACTAGAAAAAAGGTCTGGGTTTATCATAAAAAAAGGCAGCCGCGTTCCCGGGAAGGATGCAGCGGCTGCCTCTTGGGTGAAGTCCCGGCAAAGGGAAGCTTCGGTACAAACAGTACCATGGAGTATTCTTCTTTGTCAATCCAGGCAAGACCTGGGGGCCGGTGGCTAACAGGAAATATTATCACAGGGAAGGATACGAACGATGAAAGGATTACACACAATGCTGCCGGCGGCGGCCATACTCGTCTTTGCGGCAATGCCGTGCCTGGCTGCCGCCGGGCTGGCGACCGAGGTGCAAAAGCTCGAGGAGATCGAGGTCAAGGAGAAAACAGGTGCTGAGGGAATTATAACCCAACCAGCAAAAACCCTTATCGATCTCGATGAATTCAGGACGGTCGGACCTGCGACCAGCGTGGTCGATGTCCTGAAGAGCAGTGCGGCAGTCGATTTTCGCGGCGATAACAGCCTCGACCCGGGAGTCGACTCCATATTCCTGCGCGGTTTCGATGCCAAACGTTTCGTCACCGCCATCGACGGGCTGACCCTGCAGAAGACCGGCGGGCGGAAATCGTCCAATATTGTCGACTATTCGCTGCTGCCGACCTTTCTGATCAAGGAGATCGAGATCATGCCCGGCCCCCACTCCGCTCTCTACGACAGCAAGAGCATCGGCGGGGTGATTAACATGATTACCGCCGAACCCGAGCGCAGAGAGGGACTGAAACCGGACCTCACCACCACCGGCGGTTATGCTTCCTATGATACGGTCAACAGCACCACTTCGGTTCGGGGCGGGGTGCAGGATTTCACTTATGACCTCGCCTACCGCTATTATCAAACCGACGGCTATCTGCGCAACAGCGAGACCCGGCTGGACACCTGGTACGGCCGTCTGGGTTATCTGCTGCCGGCCGATGGCTTTGTCACGGTCAGCGCCACCACCACCGAGACCGACCGGCAGGCCCCGGTCAATAATCCCGGGAGAAACGGTGACTACGACGGCGATTACCCGGTGACCAAAGGCGGCGCCTTCGACCCTTATGCCTCTCCGACCTGGAACGGCGACTCCTATGCCTACCGGATGAACGGCCGGCAACCCACACCGATCGGGGTAATCGATCTCGATGTCTCGACCGGCAAGGAAAACCGCAAGCGGGCCTATTTCGCCACGCCGAAGGATTCCAGCCTCACCGTCATGGATACCGACTGGTGGCAGGAGGCGGCCAAGATCCAGGATGAATATGCCTGGAGCGACAGCCACTCCACCATCGTCGGCTATGATCTGGCCAAGCTCTACGATAACGGCCTGAACAACGACAAGACCGAGCGGGTGAAAAAGCAGGGGGCCTATCTGCAGCATACCTGGAACATCGTACCGTCGCTGTCGGCGCGACTGGGTGTCCGCTACGAGGATGTGGCTATTTTGGTCACCAACCAGGGCCAGATCAAAGGTCGGCCTGATCTGGTCGAGCGGAACTGGGACGAGTTCATGCCGAAGTCCTTTGTCACCTGGAAGATGGACGACCTGGCCGACTGGCTGCACGACACCACGCTGTCGGCGGGAATCAGCAAGATCTGGCGGGCTCCGGATTTCCATGGCGACTACAATCCTCAGGGCCGCCCAGCCGGAGTCTACCTTGAGCCGGAGCACGGCATGGGCTACGACCTGATCCTCGGCCGACGGCTGGTCAAAGATATTTCGATGAAAGTTAACTACAGTTTCTACGATATCGAGGATTACATTGCCACTAACAGCGAATTTGCCAAAAATTCCGGCGCCGACGCCGGTCGCAACCGGTACAGCGATTACACGATTAACCTGGAAGAGGTCTACCGCCACGGCATCGATATCGACCTGGGTGGCCATATCGTCGACCAACTCTCCTTCAATCTCTCCTATTCCTGGCAGGATTTCGACAACCGGGGCGACGAGCCTTCCGGCCAGACCGATCTCGATCAGCGGGCCGCCCACCGGATCAGCGCCGGTCTGCGCTACGACCTCCTGGCCAACACTGCTCTTCTCCTTGATTACTCCTATCAGGGCGACGAGACCATCAAGGTCTCGGAGGAGGTGGCCGAGGATGTCTGGGATTTCCGCGAGGTGAAAAACGACGCCGCCCATACCGTCGATTTTGCTGTACAGCAAAAAATCCCGGCTATCAGGGGATTCCTGCAGGATGCGCTGGTGACGGTTTATGTCAAGAACCTCTCGGATGAGGAATATTTCGACGCCACCGGCTTTCCGGCTGCCGACCGGACCTTCGGCACCACTTTGACCTTATCCTTTTAACCACGGGAAAAATATGAGAGCAACCGACAATAATCGACAACTATGGGAGGAGCGCTGGCTGGCGGCTGTGGCCGACTCGCCGATGCGAAGGCGTCGCCGGGGTGGCGACGCCATGCAGCGCTGGAATAAAATGGCCGGCGACTTTGCCGAGAAGACTTCGGACAAGGTTAATGGTGATAAGCGGCAGAAAACCATCGCCTGGCTGGGGGAGCTGGGCGCTCTACGGCAAGGCGCACGAGTGCTCGATATCGGCGCCGGTCCGGGCAACTGGGCCCTGCCGTTGGCTGCGACCGGCGCTGAGGTTACCGCCCTGGAACCGGCCGAGGGGATGGTCGAGATACTGCAGGGCCGGATCAGGGCGGCAGAGGCCGAAAATATCACCGTCCGCCGCGCCACCTGGCAGGAGATCGATCTCGATGCCGATGGCTGGCGCGGATCCTTCGACCTGGTCTTCGCCTCGATGACCCCGGGAGTCGACGGACCGGAAATGCTTCATAAGATGATAGCCGCCTCCCGTCAAAACGGTGGCTTCTGCTACCTGTCCGCCTTCGCCGGCAAACATTGGCAGGAGTGGTATGGCGAATTATGGCGCAAACTGTTCGACGAAGATCTGAGCGGCCATGTCAACGACATCATCCATCCCTTCAACCTGGTGTATGCCATGGGCTATCGGCCGGAACTCCGTTTCGAATCGTGGGAACGGCAGATTTGCTGGCCGCGTGACAAGGCCATCGAGGATTTCACGACCCATCTGGAAAGCTATATCGAATTAACGGCAGAGGTCCAGGCAACCATCGCCGCTCATGTCGATGCGCGTTGCCGGGACGGCGTCTTCCGCGACAGTCGTAGCGGCTGTCGGGGCATGATGGTCTGGGCTGCCGGCAAACGGAGCGCGGGTCGACCGGATGAGGGGTGATGCTATGAGAGTTGGGCGACTCCTGCTTTTCTTTACGATCCTCTTTCTGCCGACCGCCTGCGATACAAAGCCTCCGGAGGCAACGACTGAACGGGGTGCCACCGGGTTAGTCATCCGTCTTGAGGGCGGCGACTGGGGCTATCCGTCGCCCTTTGCCCACTATCCCAGGGGGCCCGGCGGTTTCAAGATGGCTTTACTCTTCGACAGCCTGCTGGAGCGTGACGAAAAAGGTCTGATTCCCTGGCTGGCCGAGAGCTACGTCATTGCAGAAGACGGTCTCTCCTACCGCTTCACCATCCGCGAGGGTGTCCACTGGCATGATGGCTTGCCGCTTACCCCGGACGACGTGGTCTTCTCCCTTGACTACGCCAACCGCCATGCCGCCACCTGGTCGTATATTCATGACGCGGTGGCGAAGGTGTCGGCCGCCGGCAACACGGTGACGGTCCGGCTGAAGAGGCCCCAGGCGGTGATGCTCGACAACCTCGGCAGGACCCGGATCATCCCCAGGCATATCTGGGAAAAGGTCGATCGGCCGAAGGAATTCACCGCTTCCGAGGCGGTGATCGGCTGCGGTCCCTACCGGCTGACCCATTACAGCAAGGAGCACGGCACCTACCGTTTTACGGCAAACGTCGATTACTGGGGGCCGAAGCCGCGGGTGGGTAGTATCGAATTCGTTCCGGTCAGCGAACCGATTCTCGCCTACCAAAACGGCGAACTCGACATGGCCGGGGTGACGCCCGACGTCCTGCCCCGCTTTGCCGAGGATTCCGCCAATACGATTGTCAGGAACCCGGCCTTCTGGGGCTACCGGCTGCTGATGAACGTCAAGGCCTGCGAGCAGGTGCAGGATGTTCGGGTGCGCCGGGCTTTAGCCCATGCCATCGACCGGCGCGAGCTGGTCGACAAGATCGAAAGGGGTGCTGCCGTCCCCGGCCGCCTGGCCATTCTTCCGCCCGACCATGTCATGGCGGCAGAAAAAACCAGGGACTATCCCTACCATCCCGATCAGGCCCGGTTGTTGCTGGATCAGGCCGGTTTTGCCGGGAAAAACGACAAAGGCATCCGGCTGTTGCAGAATGGACGGCCATTTACTCTCACCCTGCTGTGCAGTGCCCAGGAGGTGCGGATGGCCGAGTTGATCGGTCAGCGCCTGGCAGAAGTCGGCATAGAGACGGCTATCCGCAGTGTCGACGGCAAGAGCCGGGATGCCAAGGTGAGAGGGGGCGACTATCAGCTCGCCGTAATCGGTCATGGCGGCTGGGGCGGCGACGCCGATTATCTGGTGTCCCATCTGGTCGGCGATGTTTTTGACCCAAATAGCTCGCCATCCGCCTCGGGAAGTGGTGGTGTCGTTTCCCCGGAATTGCTGGAGCTGCTCCGCCGCCAGGCAATCGAGGTCGACGCCGAACGGCGGCGACAGCTGATAGAGGAGATCCAGCAGGCCGCAGCGGAACTGGTGGCGGAAATCCCGCTGTATTACACCGCCGGTTCGACCATGTACCGTCCGGCAAAATACGACGGCTGGATGAATATGTACGACCATCACGCCATGCAGCACAGCAAGCTCTCCTATCTCGAACGGACGGGACCGGCGGCGAAAAGAACTGAGTGAGCGAGTTAGAGTACGGGAAAGATCAATGGGACAACGACACACAACACGGTTTTGCGAATATCTGTTCACCATCCTGGTGGTGCTGAGCCTGAACTTCGTTTTGCCGCGGGCGATGCCGGGCGACCCTTTCCTCATTCTGTCGGCCGAGCATGGCGAGGAGATCGCCCGCTTCAGCCCTGCCCAGGAGGAGGCCTATCGCCGCCAGTACGGTCTCGATCGCCCCTGGCCGGTGCAGTATGCAAGCTATCTCGGTGGCCTGGTTCGCGGCGATCTCGGCTATTCCATCTATTATAACCAGGGGGTGACGGACATCCTCCTGGCCCGGTTGCCCTGGACCCTCCTTTTGGTGCTATCGGCTGTGTTTTTCAGCACCCTGGCCGGCTGTCTCCTGGCCGGTCTCAGCGCTTCGTTTCGCGATTCTGCTCTCGACCGGCTGCTCTACCCGCTGATGGTCGCCGTGGCCGAGATCCCGGCTTTTCTCCTCGGCCTCGTTCTGCTCTTCACCCTTGCGGCGGGGCTGCAGCTCTTTCCGCTGTCCGGGGCGATGACCCATTTTGCCGATCATGGTTCCCTCTGGGGCAAGGCCGTCGATATCGCCCGCCATGCCGCCCTGCCGGTGTTGACCCTGACTCTCGTCCGTACCGGCTCCATGTATCTGCTGGCCCGCAACGCCATGATCACCGTACTGACCAGGGACTATATCCGCACCGCCCGGGCCAAGGGCCTCAGTCCCTTACGGATTTTTGCCCGGCACAGCCTGCGCAACGCCCTGGTGCCCATCGTCACCAGGGTGTTCCTCAGCCTCGGCGGTCTGGTGGGTGGCGCCATTCTGGTCGAAAATGTCTTCGTCTATCCCGGCCTCGGCCGCTTGATGCGCGAGTCGGTGATGGTTCACGACTATCCGATGATCCAGGGGATCTTCCTGCTGGTCACCGTCACTGTTTTGTCCGCCAATTTTCTCGCCGATCTCGTCTATAAGCGCCTCGATCCACGGATCGGCGAGTCGGCGGAGGTGCGACCGTGAAAGTGGTCGAGCTTGGATGCCGGGAGACCGGCGGCAGCCGGAGTTTTTGGCGCATGCTGTCGGGCAGCGGCAGGATGGCGCTGGCGGTGCTGGCCACCATGGCGATGATCGCCCTGGCCGCACCCTTCGTTTGCCGCCATTCCCCCCGGATCGCTTCCGGCCCGGCTCTTGCCGCCCCGTCGGCGGCTCACCCGATGGGCACCGATGAACTCGGGGTCGATCTCTGGGCGCAGGTCGCCCATGGTGGCCGGATCAGCCTGCTGGTGGGGGCGGGGACTGCTCTTCTTGCCGGGTTCGGCGGGGCGGCGGCGGGCATCGCCTGCGGCTATCGGGGTGGCCTCGCCGACCGGCTGACCATGCGGCTGATCGACATCCTTCTCGTCATGCCCGATCTGCCGTTGATGATCGTCCTTGCCGCTTTTTTCGGCCCGAGCGTTGTCACCATAATTATTGTGCTCTCGGCCTTTTCCTGGGTGACCACCGCCCGCGTTGTCCGCGGCCGGATGCTGACCCTGAGGGAACGCCGTTATATCAAGGCGGCCGAGAGCTACGGCGCCGGGACCTTCTATCTGCTGCGCCGCCATTTTCTGCCGGAAATCATGCCTCTTGCCGCGGTGGGCATGATCCGCCTGGCCGGGCGGGCCATCGTTGCCGAGGCAGGACTTTCTTTTCTTGGTCTCGGCGACCCGGCCTCCCGCTCCTGGGGCCTGATCATGCACCACGCTCTGAGCTTCAGGGGAATTTACTACACCGATTTCTGGCAGTGGTGGCTGGTGTTCCCCTGGCTGGCACTCACCCTGGTGGTGACTTCCCTTGCCTTGATCGGCAGGGACCTTGAACGAATGGCCGACCCGAGAATACGGAGGAGAGGATGTTGACAGTCGAAGATTTCAGTATTGTCTACGACCGGGACGGTTCGCCGCTGCCGGCCGTCAGCGGCACCGCCTTTTCCCTGGCCGCCGGAGAAAGCCTCGGAATCATCGGCGAATCGGGCTGCGGCAAGACCACCCTGGCCCTTGGCATTATGGGGCTTCTGCCGGGGGCCACAGTCTCCGGCCGGGTGCTCCTGCATGGCCGCGACCTAACCGCCATGGCCGAGAGCGAACGCCGCCGCTGCCGCTGGCGCCATATCGCCATGCTTTTTCAGAACAGCCTGGAGGTTCTCAATCCGGTGATCACCATCGGCGAACAGCTGACCGAGCCGCTTATCGCCCATCTCGGTCTTACCGCGCGGCAAGCCCGGGAGCGGGTAACGGAGATGCTGGCGGCGACGGGTCTTGCGCCCCGCTGGCTTGCCGCCTATCCCCATCAGATGTCCGGCGGCATGCGTCAGAAGGCGTTGCTCGCCATGGCCCTGGCCTGCGGGCCGGAGCTGTTGATTGTCGACGAGCCCACCACCTCGCTCGATCCGGAGAGCCGTCAGGCGGTTCTCGACCTTTTGCAAGACCTGCAAAGCCGCCTGGGTTTTGCCATGATCATGATCTCGCACAACCTGCCGGCCATCCGCCGCCTCACCGGCCGACTGCTCACCATGTACGCCGGCCGGGTGGTGGAGGAGGGCGATACCGCCGAGGTTCTGCGGCGGCCGCTCCATCCTTATACCCGCGGCCTGATCAACGCCGCGCCGGACTTCTTCCCCTATAAGGATCTGTGGGGCATCCCCGGAGTCCCGCCCCGGGCCGGCAGTCTTGCCGGCTGTGGTTTTGCCCCGCGCTGCTGCCAGGCCGGCGACTTCTGCGCCGAGTTGCCGCCGGAGCTGCGGGAGCAGGGGAGCGATCGGCGGGTTGCCTGCCACAAGGGCGGCATCGAGACGGTTTTGTCGGCCCATGGAATGGTCAAAACCTACCGGCTGGGCGACGAAGCGGTAAAAGCGATAAAAGGTGTCGATCTCGTCGTTCGTCATGGCGAGGTGGTCGCCCTGGTCGGCAGATCCGGCTCGGGAAAATCGACGCTGGCCCAGATGCTCGTTCGGGTGCTGCCGGCCGACGGCGGGATGGTCCACTTTTTCGGCAGATCGATCTTTGACCGCCAGGCCACCGCCGTCATCGGCGGCATGCAGATGGTCTTCCAGGACCCGGCCGAGGCGGTGAGCCATCGCTTGTCGGTCCTCGAGGCGGTGCGCGAACCCCTTGACATCATGGGCCATGGCGAACGGGGGGACCGTGAGCGGCGGGCGATGGCGGCCCTTGCCGCCATGCATCTGCCGACTTCGACGGATTTCCTTCGCCGAACCTGCCATGGCCTCAGCGGCGGGCAGCGGCAGCGGGTGGCCATCGCCCGGGCACTGGTCACTGAACCGGCGCTGCTGGTGGCCGACGAGATCACCGCCATGCTCGATCCGTCGACCCAGGCGGTCATCCTGCGTGAGCTGAAAGGGCTGCAGCATCAGCGCGGCTTTTCGATGCTGTTCATCAGTCACGACATGCATCTGGCGAGAAAGGTCGCCGACCGGGTCTATGTCCTCGATCAGGGCTATATCGTCGAGGAAGGTGCCGCCTTCGAGGTTTTAAACGGTCCGGCCGACAGCCTTGCCATGTCCATGCCGGCCGTCACCAGAAATTAACAATGGCCGCAGGGCCGAAATAATTCATACCAACAGAGGAGATTTCAGCATGTCCGCGCAAACCATCTTAGCAAGCGATCTTTTTAAAAAATGTCTCGATTTTCACGGCCACCTCTGCCCCGGTCTGTCCCTGGGCTACCAGGCAGCCGTCGCCGGTATGGAATGGCTCTCCGCCCGGCGGGCGGAAGACGAGGAGGTCGTCGCCATCGTCGAGACCGACGCCTGCGGCTGCGATGCCATCCAGGTGGTCACCGGCTGCACTTTCGGCAAGGGCAACTTCATCTACCGCGACTACGGCAAGACCGCCTTCACCTTCTTCAACCGCAAGACCGGCCAAGGCGTGCGCGTCGCCCGCAAAGCGGAGCAGCAGGACCCCATCGATCCGGAACATCGCCAACTGCTGGCCAAGATCAGGCAAGGTACGGCCACCGATCTGGAGCGCAGCCTGGTTAGGGCAAAGCACGAAAAGGCCTCGAAGAGGATTCTCGACCTTCGCCCCTATGAGCTGTTCACCATCAGCGAGATTACCGTGCCTGCGCCGGAAAAAGCGCGGATCGAGCCTTCGCTCAACTGCGCCGTCTGCGGTGAGCCGACCATGAGCACCAAGATGGTGGAAAAAGACGGGCAGTCGATCTGCCGGGGCTGCCTAGGATAAGGGGGCGACCCTATCATTACCGCAGGCCTTGGCGAAGCCTGCGGCAATATGCCTGGAACAACTCCGAGGCCCGGTCACGGGGTCTCTCCAGAGCAATCACCAGCTCCTCCTGAATCGTCCCGGAATCTTGGCCAAAGATCAGCACCCGGTCGGCAAGGGTGACGGCTTCCTGGACATCGTGGGTGACGAAAAGGATGGTTTGCGCCCGCTGCCGCCATAAATCCTGCAGCAGTTCCTGGCTCGCTTCCCGACTCTGGGCGTCAAGCGCCCCGAAGGGTTCGTCCATAAGGAGGATCCGGGGTGAGCGAATCAGCACCCGCGCCAGGGCTACCCGCTGTTTCATGCCGCCGGAGATTTCCCGGGGCAGATAGTCGCCGTAGCCGTCAAGACCGACCAGGTCGAGGAAACGGTCGACTTCCCCCACCGGTTTCTTGCCGGACAGGTCCCCGGATTTCAGGGCGAAGGCGATATTTTCCCTGAGGGTCAGCCAGGGGAAAAGGGCATCCTCCTGAAAGACTACGCAGCGGTCCGGGCCGGGGCCGGAAATCGGTTTGCCCTGCAGCAGACAGCGGCCCGAGGTCGGAACAAAAAAGCCCGCCAGGATATTGAGTAGGGTCGATTTGCCGCAACCGCTTCGGCCAAGCAGACAGACCAGTTCGCCCTCGGCCACGGTAAAGGAGATATTGCAAAGCACGGCTTTGCCATCGCCTTCCCAGGCAAAAGCGTGACTGACATCTGAGACCTCCAGAAACGGCCGGTCCGTCCGGCCGACTTGGCCCGGTATCTGGACGATATTCGAGGTCATCGCAGTTGTCTCCCGGCGCTCTTGAAGCAGAGGCGCATGGCGAGAAAGAGCAGCCGGTCGCATATCCTGCCGATCACGGCAATGAGGAGAATGCCGACGACAATGATATCGATCCGGCCGAGCATCCTGGCATCCATGATAACCGCCCTCAGTCCGTCGGGCACACCGGTCAGCTCACCCAGAACAAGATATGCCCAGGAAATACCCAGGCCCAGGCGCAGCCCGGCGATGATATTGGGCATGGCCAGGGGGATGAGGATGGCAAAGACCCCGCGCAACCGGGAAACGCCCAGCATGGCCCCGGCCTGCATATAGATTGGCGGGGCCAGTCGGGCACCGGTCAAGGTGTTGAGATAGATGGGGAAAAATGCCGCCATCGCCACCAGAAAAACCGTGGTCTTGATGCCGATGCCGAACCAGATCATCGCCAGTGGCAGCCAACAGATTCCGGGAACTGCCCGTAAACCGTTGACGGTGGCGGAAACCAGCCGGTTGACCAGGGTAATCCTGCCGGAGAGAAGGCCAAGGGGGACGCCCAGGGCAGTGGCGAGAGCAAAGCCCAGCAACACTCGGGTCAGCGAGGCGGCAAAGTTGTTCAAGAACCTGCCGGCGTAGGCCCCTTCCCCCGGCATCCCGAAGATATAGCCCGCACCGGCATGCAAGATCGTTTCGGGATGGGGCATGAGATACACCGGCACCAGTCCGGTTTCGCTGACCACGTACCAGGCCGTGAGACAAAGGGCCGGGATGAGCAGGGGGAGCAGGATATCTCTGCCTTCTCCCGCCATCCCCCGACGTCCCCGGCCGTTCGCGATTATGGTCCGCCCCTTTGCTACCTGGGCGACCTGAGCGAACTTAGCGGATGGCCGGCGCAAGCGAAACATTTTTGACAAAACGCAGGTCGAAGAGTTTTTCGTAGTCAGGCTGCCGGTCGATAACGCCCAGGCCCTGCATCCGCTCGCCCAGAGCCTTGGCCGTACCGATGAACTCGTCATCCATGGTCCAGGCCAACTCCATATTGGCGGCGGCCTGTTCGAGAATTCGCATGGGGGTGCCGAAGGTCTCGGCGCGTTGCAGCCAGACCGGCCGGTCACCATTCAGACGTTCGGTGGCCCGGGCATGGGCGGCGGCAATTCATATCGATACTGCCAGGTTAAAAATTCACAACATTTTGCCACCACCGGGGTGCGCTGTCAAGACCGGGTAATACAATACTAAAAATGATGTTACCTGCTTTGTCGTTGGCATATGCGTCTTGGGGCGGCCGTATATCCGGATTTCATACATCATCATGGTTTCTTCTCCCAGTTGAGTTCCGGGTGAATGAGACCGGCGATGGTAGCCAGGGTCTCGGCAAAGATCAGCGGCGAGGGACTGCACACCAGGTCCGGATCGATCACATGGACGCGGTTGTCCCGTACGGCTTTGACCGCCGAAACACTCAGCCACTTTTCCTTTTCCGAGGCGGCAAGTCCGGATTCGCTGCCCATGATGGCAATGATGATGACGTCGGGATCGTCGGCAACCACTTTTTCATAATCAGTTGCCGGCGCATGCTGTTCGGCGATAATATTTTCACCTCCGGCCAGAGCGATAAAATCATGGGTAAAGGATTTGCCGATTGCCCCGGCAAGCGGACGAGTGCCCACCTGAAGAAATACCTTTCGTTTGGGCAGACCGGAGACTTCCCGGCCGATCGCCGCAACCTTGATCGAGGCCTGGCGGACAAGCTCCCGAGCATGATCGGCCAGACCCAGCAGATTTCCCAAGGCAATAAACTGGTCGCAGACTTCGGCAAACGAGGCCGTCTGACTGAATTGCACCACCGTCAGTCCCACATTGCGCAACATTTGCAACTGCGAGTCGGGCGAGAGATTGGTCGCCAGCACCAGATCGGGCTGCAGGCTGATGACTTTTTCCACGGAAAACTGCATCACCGAGCCGATCTTTTCTTTGCTTCTCGCCTCTTCCGGATGCACGCAGTAGCTGGTGTTGGCGACCAGACGATCTCCGGCACCGAGAAGATAGACATTCTCGGTGTTGGTCGGCCCGAGGGAGACAATCCGTCGGGGAATTCTATCTGATGATGGGGGCATCTCGGCGGCATCGAGCAGGCTGACGGCAAAGAGCAAGGAGAACACAAAAACAGTAGATAGCGGGAGAAGCCGAAACGAGTTCATCGGGGGCATGGTTATTTTTCAACAGGTTGAGTTGCTTGGGCGATATTGCCTATCGTTCCGGTTCTGGCATGATCGCCAAGAAATACGGCCATTGCCTTGGCGAGTACCGGGGGCAGGTCAAGATCTGCTGCTTCGCCAAGGATCACCGGCCGGCCGGCAATGGCATCGGCCACGGCCTGACACCAACTGTTGAAGGCGGCAAGGTCGGAGATGAGACCCCGTTCATACTCGTCGCTGATGGTGAAAGCCGCGGCCAAAAAGGAGGCATAACGGGGTTGCAGCAGCAGTTGTTCCACTCTGGTTCGCAGCGCGGAATCGTTGTGGCAGATCTTAGAGAGATCGATATTTCGTTCTTCCAGCCGCTTGAAGATAGAACGGCCCGCAGTCAGGCCGTTTTGCCTGCGAATAGCCTCCAATACCCCGTCATGGACCGTAGCGGCGATGAGTTCGCCCATTTTGGTATGGCCGCCGGTGGCATCGATGATCTGCCCTTCACCCTCCGCCACGATGATATTGTCGGTTCCGGTACCGGTGGCCGAATGACTGCCGCCGCTGTAACTGGAGCGGATATCCAGGTCCTCGATAGCAGCGGTTTTTCCTTCGGTGGCACTGATGATTGCCCTGGTCATGGCCCGTGGCGTGAGCTTCATGTTGCTGAGCAGAAGGATATTGATGGTGCCGGGTTTGGCGATTGTGTCGGGAGCCTCAGGTTCGTAAAAGCTGCCGATATCCGTCCCCATGCGCATGGCGTTGCCTTCCACTCCGGCAGTGACCAGGGCGATGACCTCCATCTGCCGCCAGGATTTTTTAATCACCGCCAGGTTGTCCATGTCGACGCCGGTAAAAAGCATGGCTGTTGAATCCGTATCAAGGCCTAGCACCCGCAGGTCGGTCTCGCGCATTCCGGCCAATCCCCGTGGGTGAGAGAGACCCCAGGCAGGGGGAGGGAAAAAGTGATTGGCAACGGCAGTGATACCCGATTTCTGCCCTTCCAGGGTTGAGACCACGGTCATCGGTCGGTTAAAGGATACGACCAGGGTCTTGTTGCGAAAATCGGCGATATTACTGGTAATGATCTCAGCCTGGCGGACGGAGGCGAGATCGATGGGCAGCGCTCTGCGGTCGACGATCTCCTGCGCAAGGGCATACTGATCCTCTTTGCTGAAGGCTTCGCCGTAGATGCTCGCCGAAAGCCAGGAGACAAAGGCGCCGCTCCCATTGGCCAGGCGGCAGGTGAGTTCACAGGGAAAGAAAAGAATACGCTGGTTGCGAACCGCATCGACATCACGCCAGCCCGGTTGCTGAAGGAGGGGGAAGGTGCGGGAACGGCCGCAGCTGTAGATGATTTGTGGGTTGAATTGCTGCCACTGGGCGAGACTGATCGGGATAATATTGCCATTGTGGCCAAATTGGGGAGCTATGCCGCCTGCTCGCCGGATATACTCATTCTGAAAAGAGTCGTCCCCCGGGACCATGAGCGGCTCGGTTCCCATCAGACGGATAACCCGCTGTCGCTCGTTTGCTGGGATGTTCGCAACCTTCAAAGCAATCACATCGAGTTCGTGCTGCTGTTCAGCGATCAGGGCCGCGGCTTTGTCGGAGGCATTGAAAATCTTGCCCAGCAGCCTGATATCGGCAAAACTTTCATCAATGGTGCGAGGGGTTAACCGAATACACACTGCCTTATCGAGCAGGCCGGCTATAGCCTGCTCATGCAGGCTGCCATAGAAGACCACTTCCGGCCGGAGTTCGGCCACCCGGTCGATATCGGGATGAAAGAAGCCGCCGACAATTGCCTTGCCGGCAGTCTCGGGAGGCAGGATCGAAGGGATCGTAATGCCGACGACCGAATCCGCCGCCCCAAGGCGCACGAGGATCTCGGTCATGGCGGGGACCAGAGAAACCACCCGCCGCGGCGTCCTCTCCAGGGTTATCTCACGGTTGGCGGAATCGGTAAAGGTTAAGGGCAGCTGTTCGGACCATAGCTCACTGGCCGACAGGAAGAACAAAAATGCGATGAGCGGAAAATAGAAGTTTTTCATCTGTTCAATACTCCCAGCGTAGGCCGACAAAAAAACCGCGGCCGGGCATCGGATACCCTTTGACGTAGGCATACTCTTCATCAAAAAGATTTTTGATCTCGCCGCGCAGGGCAAAGGTCCCGTAATTCTTCGTCTCGAGGAAACGGTAGGCCGCGTTGAGATCGACCACGGCGACACTGGCAAGTTCCACCACCGGTGCCGGATAGGTGCCGGACTCCCAGTCCTGCACGTCCTGGCTGCCGCTATAGGCAAGATTGAGGCGGATGAAGGTTCCCGCCCCGTTGCCGACAGTGAGTCCGCCGGCTATGTTCACGGCACTGACATATTGCAGGTCGTCGCCGGTCTCCCGGTCTTCGTATTGTGTCAGATAGGTCAGGTTGAGAGAGGGTTTTACTTCCCAGTCCCAGGAAAATGCTGCGCCGAGGTCGTAACCGCACTCCGTCTCGAAACCGGCGAGAGTCGCCTCGCCGAGATTTTTCCAGGTGGTATTGCCGTTTGTCAGGTGTTCGAGGGTGATCTTGTCGGCAAATTCGGTGTGGAAATAGCTCAGGGTTCCGGAGAAACCTCTCCGACTGAAGTCTATCCCTCCTTCATAGGTGGAGCTTTTTTCCGGGTCGAGCTCGGGATTGCCGACAATCCGCCCGCCAAAGCTCGGATAGTCGGCGGCCAGCTGGTCGGCCGAAGGCATCACGAACCCTTGCCCAAACTCGGCCCGCAGTTTCAGATCTTCCAGGACCAGCCAGGCCAGGCCGATCTTGGGGGTTAACCGGTCCTGATCCTCCTCCCTGCCTTTCGGTTCTTTGACCTCGACCGCATACCTGTCATAGCGCAGGCCGATATTGGCAAAAAGGCTATCATCCAGGAAAGCGGTCTTGCCGAGAATGAAGGCGGCCGGGTTGGTATAGCCGGTCCTGGCGGGAGCCCAGCTGTTTTTTACCTGATAGTCGAGCCAGTCGAAACCAGTGGTAAAAGTGGTTGTGCCGAGCGTGCCGCCGATCTGGACCTGGGCACCCCGCTGGTCGGTCTTGTTCTTTGAACCGAGACCGGTGTCCCAACCGCCGGGATCGGATGCGGTGTTGTCCAGCCAGGAATTTTTATCCTGGCCGAAAAAATAGCGGGTCAGCCAGTTGATTTTCCCGGATGTCGTTTCTCCTCGGTAATTTGCATCGACCGAGTAATTGCTTTTCGAGGTGCTGTCGTCCAGATCGATACTGCTGAAATAGCCGGGACTGCCGGCGTCTTCAACTTTGAACCGGGTGAAAATCAGACCTAGACGTTTGTTCTCGGAAAACGAGTAACCGATATTGGCGCTTTCGCCACTTTCGTAATCGATGCCGGTATTGTCGTACCGTCTGCCGCCGCCGGTGTCGTAGTCGCCTCTGGTGCCGTACGTGTATACCCCGGCAAAGTCGAGCCCGCCCTCCGTCATCGTCCCGCCGATGCTGCCCTCGGCGGTATCGAAGGAACCGGCTCCGCTTTCAATGAAGGCGGAACTGCGCTGTCCCTGCCGGGTGATGATATTTATGACCCCGCCCATCCCGCCCGAGCCGTACTGGACCGCTCCGGGTCCGTGGATCACCTCGATGCGCTCGACGTTTTTGGTAAGAATCTTGGCGACATTGCCGGTCCCAGCCCGACGACCGTCAAGGAGGATCAAAACATGACCCTGCAGGTCGTTGCCGAGGGAATCGGTGCGAAAGCCGCGCAGGCCGACCGCGATGATATTGCCTGGGTAGCGCTGGACGTGGCCGATGCCTTTTTCGGCCAGCAGTTCCCCGACATTACGGGCGGCGGATTGCCGCAGCTCTTCGTTGGCAATCACGCTGAGGTGACTGCTGACCCCTTTCATACTGTCCGGGGTACGCGTGGCGGTAACTACCACTTCATCCATCATGGTCGGGGATTGCGCCGAGCCGGCGGCCTGTCCGGCCGAGGCAAAACAGCCGGCACAAAGCGGGCAGATCAGAACAAGGTAATACTTCTTCATAAGGTTCCTCCTGACGGGGTGTTGTCCGGGGGAACTTTTCTGGGAAAAGGCCAAAAAAATCCCCGGACCAATTAAAAAATTGATCCGGGGATGCCCTTTTTTATCCTCAGATATCTGCGGGAAACTCGAGTCCACGGAGTATCCCGGGCATGAACCTTGACGAGTGGTGTGTACGCTATCCACCCAGTGCAAGAACTTCATGCAAGGCAAGCCTGCGACAAATCGCAGTCGTACCGATTTTCAGGCAGGTCTTCTGACTTCCGGCTCTTCCTACTTGTTGCGTCTTCCCGTTTGCCCATGGCAGACAGTGACTTTATTGCAACGTTCGTCCCCGGTTACAGCGGCGGGCCCGTCCCGGATTTGCACCGGGTTCCCTTTTCGCTCACGTTGGTGAGACCTGAAAATATCACAAATCTTTACCGTACCTTATCAGTTGTGTCAACAAGAGAAACGGACAAGGTCAGGGTGGGGCAAACGGTACCGGTCCGGACCGTTCTTGTAATTCCGCAGGAGATTGAAACAGAGTGATAACTTGAAATTCTACGCCCTCGCTTCTGTCCCTGCCGTCCTCTCTCTGACTTTTTCCAAGTAATTATCCACGCTTTTCCGTAGCGTTGTTTCGGCCAGTTGAGCACAGTGCAGATGCGTATCCGGAAGCCTGCCGACCTCCTCCATTATGCTGATCATGTTGATCTTTCTTAACTCCGCAAGAGATTTGCCCATGGCCAGATTGGCAGCCGTTTCGACACAGTGCTTACTGAAAGAGCAGCCGTTGGTCCAGTGGTGGGTGCCGTCGACCCGGCCTGCATTGAAACGCAGACCTATCTCCATGGTATCGCCGCAATTGCCGACCACCTTGGCCACGCCATCGGGATTCTGCAGAACCGGATTATTGAAGTAATAGACAAAAAACCAAGTAAAACCGACGACAAGCAAAACAGCAAAAGCAACAATCATACTGAACATAGTCATGGCGCAGTACATTCCTCTGAATAGAAAAAAATTATCGTGTCAAAACCGTATATGAAACATGGCAAGCGAGGTTCTCAGTGTATTGCTTCCATTCCCTTTTATCAAGCGATAGATGGTTCTCCCGATTGACCGGCAGTGAGTAGATAATGAAACCATCAATTCTAATTTCCTTGATAGGCGGCGTAAGAATAAAACTTGCCAAAATAAGGGGGGAAAGGATAGATTGAATGTAATAAATGCAGCTTCCATCAGTTTGCTCGGACGAGCAGAGTGGGTGCCTGCATTGAATGGCGAGAGGCCTGGCGGAGCGTGAATCCGAAAAATCATGGAGTTTGGAGGAGGCGGGCCGATGAACGACCACCGGAGGCATTCTCCGATCATATTGAGCAGGCGGCTGATTTCTCTTTTCCTGCTGTTGAGTTGCTCGTTCATTGCCGGCTGCTCGTCCCTCGGAACCCCGTTTGACAATGACGGCGGAGATGACCGGATGGTGGCGGACGATCTCGGCCGCACCATTGCTTACGAAGTACTGATTTCAGGCGTCGATCCGCAGCAGAAACGGCTGCTCGACTCCCTGCGGGAGACCAGCACATCTTTGCGTCTGCAGGATCGTCCCCCGCCGACAATTCCAGGATTGTACCGGCGGGCGGAAGACGATATCGAGCGGTTTCAGGCCGTTCTCAGGTCTTTCGGCTTTTATGACGGCAGGGTTACCTTCGAGATTCATGGAGGCAGCACGACAGAACCGGGTGTGATTCCTTCCGAGCCGGTGGTCCTTGAATACCTGATAGAGGCCGGTGCAGCCTATACGCTCGCCGGAGCCGATCTGCTCATTGTCCGTCCGGACCAGACCGATCGGAGGTCGATGAACGATGAGGAACTGAAAATGTCCGGTCTTCCGCTCGGCATGCCGGCCGAAGCCGGTCCGATTTTCCTGGCCGAACAGAAGGCCATCGATTTCGTCCGCAGCAACGGGTATCCGCTGGCCAAGGCCGGCAACCGCAAAGTGACGGCCAACACGGAAAAAAAGACCCTGAGCGTCACCTACGAGATCATCACCGGGGAAAAAGCCGATTTTGGCGAGGTCACGGTAATCGGAACGGAGAAGGTCGATCCGGATTTCATCGCCGGTTACCGAAGCTGGCAGACCGGCGCATTATTTTCACCCGAGGAGATCGCCACAACACGGCGCGATCTGGCGGAATCCAATTTGTTCGATTCGGTCATCGTCCGTCCTGCGGGTGTGGTCAATGATCAGGGTCAGATCCCGATTGAAATAGAGGTAACGGAACGCGCCCATCGCACCATTGGCGGCGGCATCGAATATTCGACCGCCGACGGAATAGGCGCCAATATTTTATGGGAGCACCGCAACCTGTTCGGATCGGGTGAAAGGTTGCGGTTTGACCTGGATGGATCGCAACTGCAACAGGGCCTTGAGATCGATTTTCGCAAACCGCAGTTTTACAAACGCCGGCAGACACTCGTTATCGGCGGCCAAGGCAAGGAATTCAATACGGAGGCCTATGAGGGCGAACTGGCCGACAGTTTTGCAGGAATCGAACGCCGGTTCGGCGAATACTGGTCGGCAACCGTCGGGTTGATGGCGGAATATTCCGATTTGACCGGTGCCGATTCGCCGAACGAGAATTTCTATCTGGGAGGTTTGCGCAGTCTTATTCGTCGCGACAGCACCAATAATCCCCTAGATCCAACCAGCGGCAATCGACTGGAACTCGCGGTGTCGCCTCTTGCCAGCCTGGCGGGCGCCGATACGAAATTCATTTCGGTTTTGTTTCACGGGTCGCATTATTTGCCGTTCGACCAGGCCGGTCGCTATGTTCTGGCCGGTCGTGCCCGTCTCGGGGCGGTTTGGGGTGAGGAACGATCCTCGCTGCCGTCGAATAAACGGTTTTATTCGGGTGGAGGCGGTTCGGTCCGCGGCTATGAATATCAGAAGGTCGGACCGCTCGATGAAAACAACGATCCGATCGGAGGCCGTTCGGTGGTTGAAGCCGGAATGGAATTTCGCGGACGGGTGACCGATACGATTGGTCTGGTACCGTTTGTCGAAGGTGGCAATGTTTTCAGGAAAACCCGGCCCGACGATCTTGATATGCAATGGGCGGCAGGTCTTGGCCTGCGCTATTATACGGCGATCGGTCCGCTGCGCTTTGACGTCGCGGTGCCGTTGAACAAGCGGGAAGGTGTCGATGACGACTTCCAGGTTTATATCAGCATCGGGCAGGCTTTTTAATGGTCAGGCAGCCCGACTCGAAACTGGACCGTAAAGCCGCAAAACCAACCCGGTGGCGCTGGCTGCGCCGCATCCTGTATGGTGTTGCCGTGTTCACGGTGCTGGTGGCAGCACTGCTGGCGCTTGCTGGCACCGGTCCCGTCCTGCGTCTTGCCACTCCGACGATCAATCGGGCGGTATCGGCTGCAATCGATGGAAGGTTCGAACTGGGCAAGGTCCGTGGCAGCCTATGGACCGCACTGGCAGTGGAGAGTTTCATCCTCGAGATGCAACCCACCGGTCTGCAGGTCGAGGGACGGGAGCTGGAGCTGGTGTGGTCGCCGTTCTCGCTTTTCGGCGGCGTCGTCCAGGTTGACCGTCTGGCTGCGGGCAGCCTGTCCGTCGTGCTCCCACGCGAGGCGGAAAAGGCAAAAGAGGAAAGCGAAAGTGCCGACGGGTTTTCGTTGCCGCTGGCGATCCGGCTGGGTCAACTCAGTCTCCCGCATTTGAGTATTGTCGACCCGAAGAGCGGTCGACAATTCCTCTACCAACTCGATGCTTCGGGAGCGGCGGGAAAACACGCTGCCGAACTGGCGCTTGCGCTTGTGCCGCTGGATGCAGGCATCGACCGGCTGCGCGCCGATCTCGCATTCGATGCCGGCAGACAGGAGCTGCATGCCGAAATCGACGGCTACTTCGATCGCGCCGGTATCGTGATGACGCTTGCCGGACTGCGGCCGGAAGACGCGGCCGATGTAACCGTGTTGCTCAAGGGCAGAGGGCCCGCAGAAGGGTGGCAGGGCGAGCTGGATTTTGCCGCCGGCGACTGGGCCGAACTCTCAGGAACGATCGGCCTGCAGCTGCGCGGTGAGCAGCTCGGTTTTACCTTTTCCGGCGCGGCCGATACCTTGGGTGGCTTGGCGGGGCAGTTGCCGGAGCCGTTGCAAGGTGAAATCGATATCGGCCTTGCCGGCCAGTTCGATCTCGAGACCAGCCGATTGGCGTTAACCAAACTCGATCTTGCCAAACCGGATCTGCTCACCTTATCGGCCAGCGCCGATATCGATCTGGAAGCAAGCCGTCTTGTCGCCGATCTGCAGGCAAAGATCGATGCCGCGGCAAGCGGGTTGCTCGAGGATGCGGTGCAGTGGCAGTGGCTTGAGTTGACCGGCCATGCCGAGGGAGACCTGGCGATGCCAGACGTGACGCTTACGGTGGGCGGCCGCTCGGTTGCCACGCCGGTTTCTACCATCGGCGACCTGTCGGTCGCGGTCAGCATGGCGGCTCAGGGTGATCGCTATGCCGTCCTGGCTCAAGGCACAGCTCTTCAGAACGACTGGTCCGAAGCCGATCTTGCGGCAATGCTCGGGGATCGTCTCGATGTTACAATACACGCCGATGTGGCGGCAAATTTCAGAGAGTTGCTGATCGACAAGCTGGAAATTGCGGCGGAAGGTCTGCAGCTGACCGGTCGGGCCGATCTGAAGGGCAATCGAGTCTCCGATGCCGGCCTGCAGGCCGAAATTGACGACCTTTCGATTCTCACGGAACTCGCCGGGCTCGAGCTGAGGGGCAACGGCCGGGTGACCGTCGACAATGCCGCCTGGGATGCTGCGGGCGGCGGACAGGCCGATATCGATATCGCCGCACGGCAGCTCGATCTTGGTCAGGCCGATCTCAATCGTCTTGTCGGGCCGCAACCGGCGGTCGCGGGCCAGGTGAAAGTGTCGCCGCAGATGGATCTGGGGATCAGGCTCGATCGCCTCGAGACGGCGATGGCGGATGGCGCCGTTTCCATCGATCTCGACAATGAATTCAAGGCAATGACTGTAAGAGGTGAACTTGCCGTGAAGCCCGGCGCCATTCCGCCCGCCATCGCTGTGTCGATGCCGCAGGCCGCGCATGCAGCCATCGCTCTCGACGGTCCGCCGGGCGCACCGGCCGGCGACATCAGGCTGACGGTTCCGGTGGTTGAAACCGCCGGCGAACGCTTTGAAGACCTCGAGCTGACCACATCCATGAACTGGTCCGACGAGGCGGTGCTTTCACTGCTGAACCGGCTCGATTTTGCCCTGCGCGGGCAGCCCTACCGGCTGGAGGCCGATGTGATTCTGCCGCCGGACCGCTTGCAGCTGGCAAATATCGCCTTGAACGG
The DNA here is from genome assembly GCA_000961725.1 of Desulfobulbaceae bacterium BRH_c16a. Lineage (GTDB taxonomy): Bacteria > Desulfobacterota > Desulfobulbia > Desulfobulbales > Desulfocapsaceae > Desulforhopalus_A. The sequence continues at coordinate 10,235 of LADS01000018.1, read as the reverse complement.
CGAAGCCCTCGATCTCACGGGGCAGCTTGAACTGCCCGGTTATCAGATGCCGATGGCCGGCGACATCACCCTGTCGCGCCTCGACGCCGGGCTGCTTGGCAACTGGGGCGCGCCCGTTACTGCCGGGCAGATCGATGGGAGAGTCGATTTTGTGCCTTTAGACAGCGGGCAACGGCTAGATATCGATGTGGGCGCCAAAGCTCTGCGTCTGGCCGATGTCGGCGGAGCCGATCCGGATATCGTCGATCGTCTGACGGTGCGTGGGCATATCGATAATTCCTTTGGCGACGATCCGGTGTTCGATCTGCGGCTCGATGGCACAAAAATTGTTGCCGGTCAGGCGGCCCTGGATACATTGCAGGCGACAGTGCAGGGCGCGCTCTCGCAGATGCGGGCGACGGTCGAGGCTCGGGGGCAATTCGAGCAGCGTCTGCCGGTGTCGCTTGCAGCCTCGGCCGATATTGCCCTGGAGGAGGATATCCGTACGACAGTCGACAGGCTGGATGTCCAGGTCGGCTCACAAAAAATTGCCCTGCGCCAGCCTCTGCAATTGGAAAGGACTGCGGCAGGGGTAGTGGGTGCCGCGGCGGCGCTCTCGGTCGGTCGCGAGGGGCGGCTCGATCTCGACCTCCGTCTGGTTCCGGCAAGGGAGTTTGATGCCACGGCCGATCTTCGCGATATTGCCCTGGAGCCGTGGGGCGAGATGTTCGCCGTGGATGGCATGACCGGCACCCTGTCTCTGACAGCCTCACTGAACGAACAGGCCGGACAGAAGCCACGGGCTCGGATCGACGGCGATATCGGCGATATTCGGATCGCCCACGCCGGACAGTTGCCGCCGCTGCGCCTGCAGCTCGACGGTAACTTGAGCGAGGGAAGAGTAAAGGCCGATCTGTCGCTGGGACGCCCGGATCTCAGGATGATGAAAGCCGACGCGGAGGTGCCGCTCACTCTGTCGATCCTGGAGGGACGGGCCGAAGTCGATCCCGACGCACTGATTGCCGTCCATGCGGATATCGATGGCGAGATATCGCAGTTCTGGCCCTATCTGCCATTGCCCGATCATGTGCTCGATGGGAAAATCAAGCTGGCTGCCGAGCTTTCGGGCAGCCTGGCGGTACCTGCCTGGGAGGGGGTGCTGACTCTGCAGGAAGGCCGGTACGAGCATCTGCAGTTCGGTACCCTGCTGAGCAATATTCAGATCGATGGCCGATTCGATCAGGAAGGCCTGCGCATCTCGGAAATTACCGCCGACGACGGAGGGAAAGGCAGACTGACCGGTAAGGCGGAAGTGGAACTGGATGACGAATCTTTGGCCTATCGAGCGGAAATTACCATGCGCGATATGGCGGTTACCCGCATGGACGAGTTGCGGTTCTGGGCCGATATCGACCTGAACATAACCGGCGACGAAAATAAGGCCGAAATTACCGGTAACGTTTCAATGGACCGTGGCGAAGTCGACCTGGCAGTGGCGTTTCCCGAGTCGGTGCCGCAGCTGGATGTTGAAAACCTGCACCACAGCGAGGAGAAAGCCGGGCAGGAGGAAAAAAAAGAACAAGCCGATGCCGGTGCGTTTGCCGCCGAACTCGATATCAAGGTGGATATCCCCGGCCTCTTGTTCGTGCGTGGCAAGGGGTTGGATTCCGAATGGGCGGGGAATCTTGAGATCACCGGCATGGCCGATGAGCCGAGGATCGTCGGCGAGCTGCTCGCTCGGCGCGGGCAGTTCGATGTCATCGGCAAAACCTTTGCGATCCGGGATTCAAAGATCACTTTTTTTGGCGGCCGGCCGCCCGACCCGCTTCTCGACATCGTCGGAGTCCATACCGCCGGTAATCTTACGGTGACAGCTTCTCTCGCCGGACATGCAAGCAAAACGAAACTTACCCTGTCGTCCGACCCGGTTCTGCCGCAGGAGGAAATTCTGTCGAGAGTTCTCTTTGGCAAATCCCAGGGCAGTCTGAGCACGGTGGAGGCCCTCCAGCTGGCAAGCGTTGCGGCCGAGATGTCGGGTGTGGGCGGAGGCCTCGACGTACTGGGATCGATCCGCAAATTCCTCAAGGTGGATGTGCTGCGGGTCGAGGGCGGCGAGGAAGGACCCGAAGTTGAGGTTGGCAAATATCTTACCGAAGGGGTATATGTGGGCACCAAGCGGGGGGCGACGTCCGGTTCGAGCGGGGTCGAGGTTGAAATCGAACTGACCCCGAACATCAAGGCGACCAGCGAAAGCACCGATATCGATAATAAGGCGGGCATACAGTTCAAATGGGATTACTGATGAAAAACATCGAGTTCTTGATGAAGAAACTTGAAGAAGGGCAAATACTCCTGCTCGATGGGGCCACCGGCACCGAACTGGAAAAACGGGGCGTGCCGATGCACAGCAAGGCATGGTCGGCGGAAGCGGTTGTCACCCATCCGGCAGAGGTACAGGCGGTTCATCGGGAGTATATTGACGCCGGGGCAGACCTCATTACCGTCAACTCCTTCTCCCTGGCCAAGCACATGCTCATCCCCGCCGGCCTTGCGGAACAGTTCCGGCGGATGAACAGCGAGGCGGTAAAGCTGGCAGTGAGAGCCAGGGAAGAGAGCGCGGCGGGGCAGGTGGCGATTGCCGGTTCGATCGCCCCGACTACTTTCGGTTCCGGAATCCTTCCGGGCTATCCGCACCGTCCCGAGGCCCTCTCCTGGTACGTCGAACAGGCGGAAGTGCTGGCCGAGGCAGGGGCTGACATCCTCATTATCGAAATGATCGAAGACCTCGAAAAGGGCAGCCTTGCGGTGCAGGCGGCCCGCGCAACCGGACTGCCGGTCTGGCTGGGCTTCAGCTGCCGGCGCAATGCGGCGGGGGAGCTGATGCTCTGGGATCTGCGCCATACCTTGACAGAAGGTGTCGCGGCCATCTCCCGGATCGGCGGATCGGCCGCATTCGTCATGCATACCGACGTCTCCGAGGCGACCGAAGCCTTTGCCGAGCTGAAGGCGTGCTGGCCGGTTTCATCGGGTCCGTTGGGGATCTACGCCCATTCCGGCTTTTTTGTCATGCCGCACTGGCAGTTCACCGATATTTCTCCCGCGGACTACGCTTTGGCGGCAGGAGGCTGGATCGACATGGGCGCGAGGATCATCGGCGGTTGCTGCGGCATCGGTCCGGCCCATATCCGGGAGCTGAAGAAACGGTATTGTTGAGGAATTATTCCTGTAGTTCTTTTTGAAATCGACTGTTGCACCGTCATTAAGGGCAGGTCCCGCCAGGGATCTGCCCTTTTTTATGCTTTCCGTCGGCTCCGCTCACCCCAGCTATATTTCCTGTTGACACCTACGCTGTGGTAGTCTACATTGGCGGTAGTGTTAGTCGACATTAAAGGAGGCAGGATGCAAGTATCACATAAAACGGACTATTCGTTTAAGATTATCTTATACCTTTCAGGCTTTTATCCTGAGGGCACGGCGCAGATAAAACAAATCGCCGATTCCCAGGATATCCCCAAAAAGTTTCTGGAGCAGATCCTGTTGCTGTTGAAAAAAGGTGGTTTTGTCTCAAGCAAACAAGGACCCCGGGGAGGCTATTTCCTGACCAAGGCTCCGGCGGAGATATCCGTGGGTGATGTCGTCCGGTTTGTAGAGGGGCCGATTCATCCGATTTCCTGTATTGCCCCGGGAGCCGAGGAGAGTTGCAGCTTCTCTTCGGTCTGTGTTTTTCGTGATGTCTGGAAAGATGTGGAGACGGCAATTTCACGTGTCATTGACACGCTTACCTTCAGCGACCTCCTGGAGCGTGAGAAAAAAAGGCGGGAACGATTTGTTATCGATTATCAAATTTGACGGTGCAGCGGGCAAGCTGAAGGCCCTCAACAAACAGATAAATGAAGGAGAGCGATGATGAAGATCATGGTCAATGGCGAACAGATGGAAATGGGCAAACCTCTTACCGTAGCAGAGTTGTTACAGGAAAGGCAAATCGAATCCCCCGATATGGTTTCTGTCGAGATCAACGAAGAAATTCTCGCAAAAGAAGCCTTCGCCACCACCTTTCTGCAGGAAAACGACGCTGTGGAATTTCTCTATTTCATGGGCGGAGGATCGGAAGGATATGAAAGATTCAGGTCTGAAATTTGAAACTCGTGCCCTGCATGGTAATGAAGCGCGGAAGGAAAGCCATAACGCTCTCAGATTTCCGGAATATTCCGGAGTTGCCTTTGATTTTGCCAAAGCCGAGGATATGGAACTGGCCTTTACCCACCGAAAACCGGCCCATACCTATTCACGAATAACCAATCCCACTGTCGAACACTTTGAAAAGAAACTCGCCCTGCTTGAACAGGGCTCGGCTGCCGTCGCGTTGTCGTCGGGAATGGCGGCTCTAACCACTGCCCTGCTGGCGGTGCTGAAACGGGGTGACAATCTGGTGGCCTCAAAATATCTCTTCGGCAACACCTATTCCCTCCTGAAAAACACCCTGACGGAATTCGGCATTGAGACGCGTTTCGTCGATATCAAAGAGTGCGATAAGATAGCAGAGGCCATTGACGGGGAGACCCGCCTGATTCTCGTCGAAACCATCAGTAACCCGCAGATGGTGGTCCCCGATTTTGCAAAGATTGCGGCTCTTGCCGCAGAGCACAACCTTATCCTGATGGTCGACGGGACAGTGACCACTCCCTTTCTGTTTGCCGCAAAGGAGTTCGGGGTCCATGTGGTTATCCATTCGACGACAAAATTCATCTCCGGCGGGGCGACAAGTGTCGGCGGGATTATCGTCGATCTCGGCACCTGCGACTGGAGCAAGTGCCCGGCCCTCGGCAAATACCACAGGTATGGACAGAGTGCTTTCATGGCCAGGCTGCGGATGGAAGTGCACCGGAATTTCGGGGCCTGCATGTCTCCGCAAAGCGCTTATCTGCAGACCTTGGGCTTGGAAACCCTCGTTCTCAGGGTCAGGACCAGCTGTGATAATGCGCTCGCCCTGGCAAAGTATCTGCGGGCAAGGCCCGAGGTGCGGGACGTTACTTATCCGGGGCTTGGCGAATCTCCCTTTCATGACTTGGCGCAAAGGCAGTACAATGGCCGTTTCGGCGGTGTCTTAAGCTTTGAGCTGGAAAATAAAAAGGAGGCTTTTCGCTTTATCAACAGCCTGCGGCTGATCCGCCGTGCCACCAATATCAACGATAATAAAACCCTTGTTATACATCCCGCCTCGACCATTTTTGCCGATTGCAGCCCGGAGGAAAAAGCCGGGATGAATGTCTCGGAGGGTCTGGTCCGATTATCGGTGGGGATTGAACACCTTGAAGATCTGGTGAGCGATATCGGCCAGGCCTTTCAGACACAACAACCTGACCATGAAATAAATGAGGGATGAACATGGATTTTAACGATGCACAGCTCGAGCGCTACTCACGTCATATTATACTGAAAGATGTCGGCATAGAAGGTCAGCAGAAAATCGCCGAGGCGAAGATTCTGGTTATCGGTGCCGGCGGGCTTGGCTCTCCGGCGCTGCTCTATCTGGCGGCGGCAGGCGTCGGCAGACTGGGGATTGCCGATGGCGATTCGCTCGACCTCAGTAACCTGCAGCGACAGGTCATCCACTTTACCGGCGATATCGACAAACCCAAGGTAATTTCGGCAAAAGAAAAAATCGAGCAGCTCAACCCGGATGTAAAAGTCCAGGTCCACCATGAGATGCTGAAGGCGGCAAATATCATGGAAATCATAAAAAATTATGATTTTGTCATCGACGGCACCGATAACTTTCCGACGAAATTTCTGGTAAACGATGCCTGCGTCCTCGCCGGAGTGCCCTATTCGCATGGCGGAATCCTGCGTTTCGACGGCCAGACTTTCACCATCCGGCCCAAGGAATCGGCCTGTTACCGCTGTATTTTTCTCGAACCTCCGCCGGCCGATGCAGTACCCACCTGCAGCCAGGCGGGAGTGATCGGGGTGATTGCCGGCATCATCGGCACATTGCAGGCCAATGAGGCGATCAAGTTCGTCCTTGGCAAAGGAGAGTTGCTCACCGACAGACTTCTCACCTTCGATGCTTTAAAGACCAGGTTCAGGGAAGTCAAACTGAGGAAAAACCCCAACTGCCCGGTATGCGGAACAGGAGCGATTACCGAACTGCAAGACTACCGACAGGCGGTCTGCGCAATCAGGTGAGGGAGCATGGAAATAGAACGGAAAGTATATATACAAATTGTCGAGGAAGCCAAGGCCCATTCGCCTCTTGAGTGCTGCGGTTACCTGGCAGGTGTCGGCACGACTGTCAGTCGAGCCTATCCGATGAACAATATCGATCAAAGCAGGGAACATTTTTCTTTCGATCCGGCGGAGCAATTTACCACCGTCAAAAGGATCAGGAAAGAAAACCTCAAGGTGCTGGCCGTCTACCACAGTCACCCTGAAACTCCGGCGAGACCCTCCGGGGAAGACATACGGCTGGCCTTCGACCCGGATATAAGCCATGTGATCGTCTCCCTGATCGGAGAACAGCCGGCGGTGCGATCCTTTCAAATACGTAATGGGCTGGTAAAGCTCGAGGAGTTGACGATAGTATGAGATTTTATGATATTCCGGACAATTTTAACGACGAGATCGACTCCTTTGCCCAAGCCATCCGGTCTTTTCAAAAACACCAGCTGCATCCGACGAAGTTCCGGGCGATTCGCGTCCCCTTCGGGGTCTATGAACAGAGAACCAAGAATACATTTATGCTGCGGATTCGGATGACGGCAGGCGGGGTAACGCCCACCCAGTTGAAAAAGGTGGCGGAACTGGCCGAAAAATTCGGCAAGCCCTCCGTTCATGTCACCACCAGGCAGGAATTGCAGCTGCATGATATACAGCTTACCGATATTCCGGAGATTGCCGGAGAGCTCTACGGTGTCGGTTTGTCCTGCCGGGGAGGGGGCGGCAATACCGTACGAAATATCATGGCGTCCTATGATTCAGGCATCAACCCTGAGGAAAGTTTCGATGTCACTCCCCATGCGGTGGCGCTCAGCAGCAGGATGATAGGCGAGGACGACTCCTGGAACTTTCCCCGCAAGTTTAAAATAAGTTTTTCCAGCACAGAGCAGGATAATGCCCTGGCCGCTTTTAATGATCTGGGTTTCATTGCAACGCATAGAAACGGCGAACGCGGCTTCAGGGTCTTTGTTGCCGGGGGAATGGGGTGCCGGCCGCGTCTTGCCAAAATCCTCCATGTCTTTATCCCGGAAAATCAGGTGTATCATGTCTGTGCCGCAGTAAAAAATCTCTATTTGGAATACGGCAACAGAAAGACCAAAAACGCCGGGAGGTTGCGGTTCTTGTGGGAGGAAATGGGCGAGACAACTTTCCGCGAAAAATATGCGGAAGAACTGGCAAAGGTGGCGGGCAGAGATCCTCTCGATCTTGATCTGTCATCATTTGCAAATGACTCAAGCCCCGGTGAAGTGACCGGACTGGCACCCAGATACTTCTCCGGCACCCATTTTTCCAACTGGCAGGCGCAATATGTCGTCGATCAGCGGCAGGCCGGCCTGAAGAGTGTATCGATTCCCCTCCATCTGGGCGATATCGGCGGAGAGGACGCCCTGCGGTTGAGCCGCTTTCTGGCAAAATTCGGCGAAAACACCATGCGCCTGACGATGACCCAGAATATTCAGGTCCGCAATCTGCCGGAACAATTTCTTGGCAACCTCTATGAGCTGGTCACGGAAATGACCACTCTTTCTCACCTGCCGAAGCTGTGCGGCGAGATCATTGCCTGTACCGGGGCCAATACCTGTACAACCGGGGTCTGTCTGCCCCAGGGTTTAGTCCCGGTGATGCAGAAATACCTGGTGCAGAGCGGGGTGAATTTCGACTCCTGCAAAAACCTGCGGGTCAATATTTCCGGCTGCCCCAACTCCTGCGGCCAGCATCATGTCGGGGATCTGGGCTTTTACGGCAGGATTGTCCGAAAGAACGGCAAGACCCTGCCGGGTTACTGGGTTATCGGCGGAGCTTCGATTAATCCCGACACCAGGGCGTTCGGTGAAAAGTGCGGCTGGGTTGCGGCAAGAGACCTGCCACAGCTTCTTGTCGAAATCCTTACCCAGTATCAATGCTACGCCGAAGACGGCAGCAATTTCAAAGAGTATTTCGATAAAGGCGGCAAAACCGAGATCACCGCGCTCTGCGACCGGTACAGCGATTCGGTGCCGGACTATGCGACCGATGAGAGCTACTATACCGACTGGGGCGCGAACGAAGAGTTTACCACCGCCCATATGGGCCACGGTGAATGCTCGGCCGGGATCTATGATATGATCGAAGTCGCCATGAACAGTATCAATGAGTCCATCGACCATAAAAAAAGAGCCGGCAGTGGAATCGATACCCGGGAATTGGCGTTAAGTCTTGTTGCCAATGCCGCCGGCATGCTTCTGGTAACGCGCGGTGTCGATCCGGCGACCGAGGACGAAATGTACCTGGAGTTTGAAAAGAACTTTCTCGATACCGGGCTTGTGGAGGAGAAATTCAGGCCGCTGGTGCAGGCGGCGTCGAGGCGCGACCTCTCGTTTCTCGCCGACCGTGTCGACCTCGCCGAAGAACTCGGCAGGACCATGATTCAACTCTATCACAGCATGGATAACAGGCTTCGGTTCAAATGCGAGGCGGAAGTAATCGCCACTTTGCCGGCCGACACGGAAGAAAAGAGTCGCCGTCCAGAGATGTTCAAGGATCTTCGGGGGGTCGCCTGCCCGATGAATTTTGTCAAAACCAAGGTGGAACTCTCCAGGATGCAAGTAGGCGACTTTCTGAAGATCCTGCTCGATGACGGTGAACCTGTCGATAATGTGCCTCGGTCTGTCCTTACCGAAGGACATGCAATCATTTCCCAGGAGCGAAAGGGGGATCATTGGCAGGTGGTTATCGAGAAGAAAGCGTAGTAGGGCAGCCGATGGCAAAAAATCACTAAGTTGTCGGTCGGCAATCGCCTGGAATCGAACGGGTCTTGACCAAGCAGGAGCGCAAGCAAATTCTCGATGCCGCCGATCGGCTTTTGCTGGTCGGCCGGTCCCGCGACCGTCACCGCCACGGCGGGGTTAAGCCGTTGCAAAGAAAGAGTTTTCGCCCCTATCGCAACCGGGCCATCGTCTACACCGTGATCGAAACCGGAATGCGGCGGGCGGCGATCACCAACCTGAACCTGATGGATATCGATTTTGACCGGCGGATTTTAGCAGTGATGGAAAGGACTCTTGACGCTTTGAACGTCACACGGTTCAAGAGGAGATGAGAAATACTTACCCTCAGTTTATTACAACTTTCTTACATTTCAATTAGATTACCGCAAAAAATCGCGCGGCAGCAACTGGCTAGTTTGTGGCTTTCCCTCGAAGATCGCGCCTTAATCTTGCTAGCGCTTCAGACATGGTAGGATTAAGGACAGAGGTTTTTTATTAGTGTTTCTGGGTTCCCCAGGGAATTGGCGATTTTTTCTTGAATATTTCGGGACTTGCTCATTATTTTCGACTTGCAATCATTGTAAAAAAGCAGGAAGTATTAAGCTGGCTTAGGAATGATAATTGCCGTGTCTTTCATCCAGGCAGAGAGAAGTGTGTTTCTCTTATGGAGTTAGAATATTTTGGAAATATTAACTCCTTTCTTCCGATCTAAAGCTAAGAATGTCCCCTATCCTTGACATAAGAACTTTGGTTTTGATCTACGTAGGTATCAGTATCGGACAGGCGGTGGTGCTGGTGTATTTGTGGAGTGTTCAGCGAAACTATCCGCCGGCAAAGGACTGGGCCATCGGGTCATTGATGTTTGCGATCGGCTTATTCTTGTTCGCTCTACGCAATCAGGCGCCAGTTGTACTGACCGAGATCGTTTCGAATCTCTTTCTGCTGCCCGGCCTGATGCTCTTCAATTTTGGAATCGTAAAAGCATCAGGCCGAAAACCATCATTCGTTTTAGGACTTGCGTTTTGTACCTTAGCCATTGGAGCCTTGGCATGGTTTATCTTTGGACGGAAGAATTATCCGGCAGCGGTGCTAACTCAAAATCTGGTCTTTCTGACGTTCGACCTATATACCGCCTACGCCTGTTTGAAAGCGAGAACAACCAAAGGCAACCACACCTTCCGAATCCTAGGAATTCTGTTCATCGTTCTGGTAATGGCCTGCTCCTGGCGGGTGGCGGGTGGGGTCTTTGATCTGATGTTCTCGTTCTCACCAACACTACCACGCTTGTTT
>LADS01000029.1 GCA_000961725.1 Desulfobulbaceae bacterium BRH_c16a | reverse complement strand
CATTGACGACCGGGTCACAAGCCGACTGGAAGAGGCTTTACACAAGCTGGAAGGCGGTCTGCATAAGAAACAATCGATCAAAAAATACGACAAGGTCATGGTGAAGATCGGCCGCCTGAGAGAAAAATATTCCAGAGCGTCCAAGCAATATACCATCTCTGTTGAGAAAGATGATACCACCGGCAATGCTACTAAAATCACCTGGCAACGACAGGCGGTGGAGAACACGACAGACAGCTATCCAGGAGTGTACTGCCTGCGGACGAGCCATGCGGACTGGGATGAATCGTTATTATGGAACACCTATACTATGTTGACGGATCTTGAAGCGGTATTCCGTTCGCTGAAATCCGAACTTGGCTTGCGTCCCATTCATCACCAGATTACCGACAGGGTTGCCGGACATCTGTTTATTACAGTGCTGGCATACCATCTGGTGCATACCATACGGTTCAAATTGAAACAGAAGAAAATCAGCAGCAGCTGGTCAAGTATCCGCAAACTCCTGTCAACCCAGTGTCGCGTGACCGTATCCATGTTGTGCAGAAACGGCAGTACAGTTCATGTGAGAAAAAGCACACGACCCGAGCCAGGGCAGCAGGAAGTATATTCGGCTTTGGGGATAAAGAGTCATCCCGGCCAAACCATAAAGACGACAATATGAAACAAAACAAAAGAAGTAGTGCCATAAAGGCAAGCGCAAAGCACGTAACATCATGTTATTGCAGTTCTTGGTCGTTTTACATCACAAACTTGGGTTAGGTTCACGCGAAGGCGCGAAGACGCGAAGTGAAAAAACACAAAATCGAGTCGAGCGATTTGTTATTGCTTCAAGGAAATGATACCATTCTTCCACTAGTGGCAGGCAGAAGATTTTGGAACAATAATTTTACTATTTACTATTCAAAGCGTCATGAAACTTTCGAGACTCATGATGCGGGGGGAAGTTGATGGGGCAAATATCAATAAGTGAAGGAAGAGTCTGCATAATCAAGATGGGGGAATTGACCTCTATTAAGGAAGGTCTTGAGCAAATTAAGAATGCTTTGATTGATTTCACGACGAGCGACAAGGTTCAATGCAGCAAACTTGATACCTATATTTTTGTCGATTTAGCTCCATTCAACATAATTAACTCAAGTCTTATAGGCATCCTGGGCTCGATAATCATGGACCCGAAAATTCAGCTCCTGGCACTTTGCGGCGTTCAACCATCGGTTGCCGATATTCTTAAACGCTTCGGCGTCATTACCGACGAAGGAAGGGCAAGAGTGTACGCCAGTTCCGAAATAAAGGATAATCTGAGTAAAGTCTTCACTTTTAACTCTGTAGAGGAAGGATTGATGTGCCTGAATCCGGCCTGAAGCTCTCCGGATATTGTTTCCCGGGTGGTGCAAGTCGGCCACCCGGGAGAAACTCCTCTTACGGTGCGATCTTACGTGCCAGTTCATCGGTAAGATTCTGGGCAGCTGCCAATTCTTTGACGGCCATTATGGACTCCAGATAATTCCTGGCAGCCATTGCCGGCTGGTGTCCATTTGCGGCAGCCAAATTCAGCCAGGCATAGGCTTTCTCTATATCGGTCGCCTGGAAACCGTTGCCGGTGTAGTACATTATCCCAACATTATATTGGGCAATAGCCAGCCCGTTATGGGCCGCCTGAAGGAAAAGATCGGCTCCTTTTGCTGCATCCTGTTCGACGCCGTTGCCGGTAAAATACATGAAGCCCAATTCGTTTTGCGCCTCCTTATTGCCGTTTTCCGCCGCAAGTGCATACCAGTGGCGAGCCTTGTCGTAGTTTTTCGGAACACCTGAGCCAAGAAGAAAGGCCTGTCCAATAATTTGTTGAGATTCCGGACTGCTTCTGCCGCTCTTGGCTGCCTCGTGCAGAAGCTTGAAAGCCATTGGCAGATCTTTTTTTGCTCCCAGTCCCTTGAAATACATTCCACCGCTGATATATTGAGCCTCCGGGTCGCCCTGCCGGGCCGCCTGAAGGTAGAGCTGCAATGCCTTGGAGTAACTCTGGTCGGTTCCAATTCCCCAGTAGTGATTCTTGGCCCGTTCCTTCAATAATTGGAGCGGCTCGGCAGCGAACACGATCCCGACAAAAATGGCTAACAACCCACAAGGGAGTACTATTTTCAGTCCCCCCTTGAGGGTAATAAGTACCTTTAGACAGTTTATTTTCTTGTTTTTTATGAACGAAAATAATTTGTAAGGTACTGAAAAAAGACCTGCCACGCCTGTGACGGCGACCTTGGTATTAATGAATTCCGTTATCATTAAAAAATTTAACTATTTTCCAGAGATATCGGCCAGCAGCTCCCGGGCAAATCCAAGACCTGGGTCCAATGTGAGGGCAAGCGTAAGAAATTCGGCGGCCAAGGCGGTATTGCCTAATTTATTGTAATTAACCCCGAGATTGGCGTAGTCTATTCCAGATGCCGGATTCAAATCAACTGCTCTTTGGAAATGCTTGATAGCCTTCTCGTACTCCTGGGTCTTGAAAAAACACACGCCGAGGGTATTGTGCATATCCGGCCTTTCCTCGTCTAAAGCCAGCCCTTTGCCAAGCATCTCGATCGCTTCATCATATTTCTCAAGATCTTTCAGGCACTTGCCCATGTAAGAAAAAATATAGGGCAGGTCTTCCGCTTCCGGCTGCATCGCGAGTGTGCGGTCGAAGTGCAGAAGAGCGGTTTCGGGGAAACCCATATCTGAAAAATTGCGGCCTCGGTAAAATTCGAGATAGTAGGCTTCAGGTAAGAGTTTCTCCATCTGATTCAGTTTTTCATCGAGAAGTTCCGGGTCGGTGATCCTTTCGACCATCAATTTTGCGGCAAAAAGGCCTACATCTTTGATCATCGACCGTTCCCTGAAGTGGGCTCCGGGGATTATCGTGTACAATGCGGGAATATCGAGTCCGGCATGAGTCACGTCAATCATCAGGACTTCCATGCCAATATTCTTGAGGGAATCGATACAGTTTTCGATTTCCACCCGGATATTGTTGTCTGAGAGGGTAGCCATTTCCTTGATTGTGATCGAATCCGGCGTATCGGTCAGGTATTCGACCTCTTCCATGGAAAGAGGCTTAGGCAACCCGGACGCGACATAATTCGAGTCGGTATTGAAATCACCGGCCAGTTGCGCCACTTCGGTAATTGCCCGGATAAGTGCCTTTTCAGGATCGGGGGTGGTGCCGGCGGTGTAGACGATTTCACTTTTCCCCGGAAAGGTCGACCTGTCGATCGCCAGGGCGCCGACAGTGCAGATCCCCGTGTCAAGGCTGAAATCATTCAGATACAGTTCGATATTCTGCGCCTTGAATTTTCCCAGCAGTTCTTTCGCAACACTGTCCTGTACCGAATCCGGCTCGATTCTGGGAGTAACCGTTTTTTGATGATTGATGACGGAACAGACATGCCTTTCTACTATTTCGCAGATACCCTGCAGCGCTGCTTCCTCGAGAGTATTGCCGGCCGACGGTCCGTTAAATTCGTTGATGGCAAAAAACCAGGAAAAAGGAATAAGTACATCCTCTCCTCTGGTGATATTTGTTCCCCAGGCCCATTGCATGGGTATATTTTCAAGCAATTGACTCAGCAGTTCCACACTTGAACGGGTATCGTGTACCGAATCCAGCAGATATTCCAAACTCAGCACAGGATATCCGGCTTTTACCATGGAGGCATAGTCGCCGTTAAGAAAATTCCCGGGATTGCTCTTGTAGGAAAAAAATGAAAATCTTTCCGCGAGCTCCATGCATGCCGAGGCTTCGGCCTGTATCGGAGACGCACCCTTCCCCATCTGTTTTTTGGTTCCGGTAAGGGCCTTGGCATCTTCGCCGCAAACACTGAAATATACCGGAATGTCCAGGCGGCCGTTGTCTATCCTCCTTACTTCATTTAAAATCTGAAGATCGAGACCTGCAACCTTTTCGTAGAATTTTTTCAGCGTTTCTTCAGGGGTGATGGCCTTATCTTGATCAATGGTGAATTTTTTTAAACAATCTTTGAAGGAGAGGGATTTTTTTTTCATGAGGTCTTCTGCAAGTAAATAATAAATAAGAAAGCGAGACTGTTTCAAGGCCTCACCACATCCAATAACGACCATCAGGTGGACAAACTACGACTTGCCACCTTGTGGTACCTGAAAGAAAAGCTAAGATAAGTTCATTTCCACCGTTATCAAGAAACCGCACTGCTTTTTGCCTTGAAAACAATAGGCGCAAAAACAATAAAAAGTAATAATTCAGCAACCTTCACTTATCTTACTGTCATCGTCATCTTTCCCTGAAAACGCGCTTTCGATTCTTTTCAATCTTTCGGTAAAATCGGGAGTAGCGGTTATCACGACGGTCCTGCTCATGTCGTTGTTCAATATCAATTCGAGCGACAACCGCTCTTTCGGTAAAATTACCTCCGCACGCCTTGACCACTCAATCACCGTGAGACCCGAAAGGTCGAAATATTCGTCAAATCCCAGGTCCAGGACTTCAACAGCAGTGTGCAGGCGATAAAAATCCATATGATACATCGGTAATCTTCCTTCGTATTCATGCATGATGGCAAAGGAAGGGCTTGTCACATAACAGTTTTCAGGAACATCCAGCCCCTTGGCAATAGCCTGGGAAAGAGTTGTTTTTCCGGCCCCAAGATCGCCATCGAGACAAATAACATCTCCGGGGACAGCCGATCGCCCAAGAAGTATGCCCAATTTCTCGGTATCGGAAAGCCGTTTCAGTTCCAGTTGTATACTATCCACACATCCACCGATCAATAAGAGGAAAAAGTATCATATCATGTCCATCGTATAAATAAACTGAATGGACAAAAAAAACAAACCCCGTTGCAGGAACGCTTTCAGGCATCCTGCAACGGGGTCGAGAACAAAGGCGACTATTCGCTCAACTCATCTTGCTGACATTTTCGGCCTGGAACCCTTTATCGGTTTTGGCAATAGTGAATTCAACTGCATCTCCTTCCTCCAGGCTCCTGAAGCCCTCTCCCTGGATAGCACTGTAATGCACAAAGACATCCGACTCGCCGTCGGGTCTCTCCAGAAAACCATAACCCTTGCTCGCATTAAACCATTTGACCTTCCCCTTCACACGATCAGACATACAACAAGCCTCCCCGAAGTAACAAACCGAGTATCGCATGTCCCAACCAAGCAACCCGATCTGTATTAATAATAATGGTCCCATCTGTTAGGGATCACATAGAATGGTTAGCAAAAAAACCAGGCAAAAGTCAAGGAAAATGATGTATTAGATGCAAATCTAAGAAAGATTCAAGCAGAAAAGTCAAGGACTTTATTTCTCCTTGATCCACCATGTCATGAGTAACTGGAATGGATCATAATATAATGGCAGCGTCGAAGGCGTTGAAAACTTGTCATGATAACTTAAACGGTGAAACGGCAGATACCAGTTTGGCACAAGATAATAGCCAAACCAGAGAACCCGGTCAAGAGCACGACTGGCTGTTACCAGTTCCTCTTTGGTCTCTGCGTAGATGATCATATCGACAAGCGAGTCCACGGCCGGCGATTGTATGCCTGCATAGTTCTGAGAACCTTCTCTTGCTGCCGAAGAAGAATGCCAGTAATTTCTTTGTTCATTGCCCGGAGATTGAGATTGTCCATAACTCATGGTAATCATATCAAAGTCAAATTTCTTCAGTCGTTCCGAATATAAAGTCGAGTCGACGGTTCTGTATTCCGCCAGAATTCCCAGCTTTCGCAAATTTTTCACATATGCTGCCATGACTCTTTCAAAGGCGGGAGAAACCAAAAGAATGTCAAATTTGAAAAGTTGACCGCTGTTGTTCACGAGCTGGCCGTTTCTTATATGCCACCCGGCTTCCTCGAGTATTTTTTTGGCCGCAAGAAGATTGTTGCGCAAACCTTCAGGTCCTTTTGTCTCCGGGGGGAAAAGCGTCTCTGTAAAAACCTCTTCCGGGAGAATGTGTTTATACGGTTCAAGGAGCTTTCGTTCCGAGTCATCCGGCAATCCTTTGGCAGCAAGGTAGGAATTGCTGAAATACGAGTCGCTTCTGGTGTATTGATCGTGGAAGAGAGATGAGTTGATCCATTCGAAATCAAGCGCCAGTCCGAGTGCTTTTCGCACCCTTCTGTCTTGAAACAACGGTCTCCTGGTGTTCATTAAAAAACCTTGTATTCCTGCATTGTTTGCATGGGGAAATGTTCTTTTGATAATCGAGCCGTCGTTAAATTTTTTCCCCTCCATATCCCTGGCCCATTGTTTGGCGATATTGACCGAAATAAAATCAAATTCGCCGGCTTTAAATGCTTCAAGGGCAACCGTCTGATCCTTGTAATATTTGACGTCGATCTCATCGAAATTGTACATGCCCTTTCTTGCAGGATGCTCTTTCGCCCAGTAATTCGGGTTTCTTTTGTAGGTAATGGTTTTGCCGATGTTGAAGGTATCCACGACATACGGGCCTGAGGCGACAGGTGCAACAAGGTCCCTTATTCCGCTCTGATCCTCGAAACCGTGTTTTGTCAGAAAATTCTTCGACATAATGTTTATTTGCCCGGCAATCATATGCAATTCGCGGTTCGGTTTTTTAAAGAGAAATTTGATTTTGAAATCATCAAGTATCTCAGATGACTCTATGTCTTCGTAATAATAATTGAAATAGGGATGAACCAGCTCGCTTTTCAGTGTCGCCAGGGAGAAGGCAACATCCTCTGCGGTAACAGGACTGCCATCGGAAAACCTTGCCCTCCGGTCGATGGTGAAGGTGACGGATTTTTTATCGGCAGCAACCTCAATGTCTGAGGCCAGAAGACCGTACTGGGAAAACGGTTCGTCGAGGCTGGCAACGGCCAGCGGTTCGTAGACTAAAGCTTCCAGTCCCAAGGGAGCTTCGCCTTTCAAGGTAAATGGGTTCATTTTATCAAAACTGCCGATATCATGCAAAACCAGCTTGCCTCCTTTGACCGCAGCCGCTGAGGTATAACCAAACTGTTTGAAGTGTTGTTCGTATTTGACTTCCCCGTTCAGGGATATTCCATGGGCTGCAAAGCAGTTGGATATAAAGAAAAGACTCAGAAAAGCAGGAAGAAGAAACATTTTGCCGCTTACCATCGCAGAAACCTCCTGGAAATTGGCTGAAGCTGTAGAACATTGGTTCAGTATCGGACTCTTAGATTACAATATTCTGGCAACCTTACCATTTTTTGTGTAGTGTGTCTAACTCTGCAGTCTGGACAACCCTTTCAGTATTGAATCCCGCATCGATTTCGTCATTGCGGGTATAAACGTAACGTCGCCCCTATCTTCACCGGAGTACAAACAATGGGAAAAACCATAGCTGAAAAAATATTCGCCGCACACCTCCGCGATAAACCTTCGCAGGATAACATGGTACTGGATCTGGACGTGGTGATGTGCCACGAAATCACCACGCCGATTGCCATCATGGATCTTGTCGAGAAAAACATGGATCAGGTGTTTGACTCCACCAAGATCAAAGCGGTCATAGATCACGTCACCCCGGCCAAGGATTCGAAAACCGCAACCCAGGGCAAAATCATGCGGGACTGGGCCAAGCGTCACAACATCAGGGATTTTTTTGACATAGGTGAAAACGGCGTATGTCATGCCCTGTTTCCTGAAAAGGGTTTTGTCCGACCCGGTTATACTGTAATCATGGGTGATTCACATACCTGCACCCATGGTGCGTTCGGCGCCTTTGCGGCCGGTGTCGGGACAACCGATCTTGAGGTTGGCATCTACAAGGGAGTCTGTTCATTTCGCGCGCCGAAAACCATGCGAATCAATATCACCGGGACCTTGCAACCCCGGGTCTCGGCCAAAGATGTCATTCTCGCAATCATTAAGCAGATTTCGGTGAATGGTGCGACCGACAAGGTTATCGAGTTTGTCGGACCACTCGTTGAATCTTTCACCATGTCTGCCAGAATGACCCTGTGCAATATGGCGGTTGAGGCGGGAGCGACCTGCGGTATCTGCATGCCGGACCGGGTGACGGCGGAATATCTCTGGCCGTTTATTCAAGCCGATTATGCAAGTATTGACGCCGCAGTCGAAGAGTACCGGAAATGGCACTCCGACGATGATGCGGAATTTGTACAAGTCCTGGATATCGATGTCAGCTCACTTGCTCCCCAGGTGACGTTCGGGTTTAAACCCGACCAGGTCAAGGATATTGCCGAACTTGCAGGCACCCCCGTCGACCAGATCTATATCGGTTCCTGCACCAACGGCAGGATCGAGGATTTGCGAGACGCTGCGGAAATTATCAGCGGGCGGAAACTGGCAAAGGGAGTAAGGGGGATCGTTACTCCGGCCACTCCGAAAATATACAGCATGGCCCTTGAAGAGGGCCTTATCAAGATTTTCATGGATGCCGGCTTCTGTGTGCTCAACCCGACCTGCGGCGCATGTCTTGGCATGAGTAGCGGGGTTCTTGCTCCCGGAGAGGTCTGTGCATCGACTACCAATCGCAACTTCAACGGACGCATGGGCAAGGGCGGGATGGTACATTTATTGAGTCCCTTTTCGGCAGCGGCTGCTGCAGTAACAGGACTTCTCACAGATCCGCGTGATTTTAACTAGCCCCGAACAAGAATCTAACACAAGGGAAGATTGCAATGAAAACATTTGGCGGTCCGGCCATTCTGCTGGACAGAAGCGATATTAATACGGATGAGATAATTCCCGCGAAATATTTAACGGAAATCTCTAAAATGGCTTTGAAGCCCCATCTTCTGGAAGACCTGCTGCTCGACGGCAATCAGTTCGATTGCCATTCGGAGGCGATGAAGGGAGCAAGAGTTGTCATTTCCCGGGCAAATTTTGGTTGCGGCTCATCTCGCGAGCACGCAGTCTGGGCCTTTGAGGTCAATAACATCAACGTGATAATTGCGGAAAGTTTCGCCAGGATCTTCAGGCAGAATATGTTCAACTGCGGCATTCTGGCGGTCGAACTCAGCGCCAGTCACATTGCCGAGTTATTTGCCATGCGGGGCAAGATCACCGTCGCGGTCGATCTCGCCGAAAATCTGGTGACAGCTTCATCCGATGACGCCGCGCAAAAGGATGTGGTCTGCACTTTGACACTGAACCCCTTTGATAAGGAACTGGTCTCGGCAGGAGGTTGGCTGACCTACGCCGACCGAAAATACTGATACACCCACCGGTTCATCTGGCAGGGATCACCTTCAAAAAGGTGACCCTTGCATATAATCCGGTTGAACGTCATAATCCGCAATCCCGCAACTGTTCTATCACCTTCCCCTGTTCTTCAGTTAATTCTTTTGGCACTTTGACACCGATCTTCACATAGAGATCCCCCCTTTCTCCAAGAGGGCCGACGGGCAAGCCATACCCCTTCAACCTCAAACGCGAGTCATGGGTTGTTCCGGGAGCCACTTTCACCGCGAATTTCTTACCTTCCAGGGTTTCCACTTCAATCGTGGTGCCGAAACATGCCTCGCTGAAAGAGATGAGTTTTTGAACGATAAGGTCATCGCCATCCCGCAGGAAGGTGTCATTTGAGGCAATATCGACTTTAAGATAAAGATCCCCGGACGGGCCGCCATTTCGCGATACTCCCCCCTGCCCCTGCAACCGTAGTTTTTTCCCAGCCTCTATGCCCTTGGGTATTTTCACGGAAACATTCTGCGGGGATCCGTTTTTTCTCAAGGTTATTGTTCGTTCCGCACCGTGAAGAACTTCTTCCAGACTGACGGTGATCTGGTAGGTCATGTCCTGGCCTTTCTCCGCCGGCGCATGACATCCGCCGCCACCGCACCCACCCGGATTGGCTTGATGAGGGTTGCCCTGGCTGAAAAACGAAGCGAAAGAATTGCCGCCCCCCATATTTGATCGAAACTGGGCCGATTGCCCTGTTCCGCCAAAGCCGAATTGACGCAGGATATCGTTGAGATCGAAGCCCCTGAAAATTTCTTCCTGGGAATAGCGCTGGTGGAAATTGGTGGAACCGTAGAGGTCATACTGCCTTTTTTTCTCAGGATCGGACAAAACGGCATAGGCTTCGTTGATCTCTTTAAACTTGGCCTCGGCTTCTTTCCCGCCGTTGTTTTTATCGGGATGATACTTAAGCGCAAGTTTTCTGTACGCTTTTTTCAGCTCAGACGGGGACGAATCTTTTTTAACCCCTAGTGTTTCATAATAATCCATGGTAACGATCCAGCGAAGATAAGCGTTATAAGAAAAACTTAAGTATTTGGTGCAAAAACAATACGAACGGTTAGATCTTCAGTCAACTTGTTTTACATGAACAATCAATTTTGAAAATGAAAAAGGAGCATGGTTTTATCGATAAACCTGCTCCTTTTTCATGTTTTTCCTTGAACGGCAACACAGCAGCGGTCCTGCCTTAAAACGGCACATCCTCGCCGGTATTTCCCCCGCCCATCATCCCGCCGAACGGTTCCTGCGGTAACGGTGGCTGTTCGTAACCGCCACCGCCGGTGCTCTCATTTGCTCGCGGGCTGAGACTCTGGACGGTTGCTGCAACAATCTCCGTTGTATACCGATCATTGCCGTTCTGATCCTTCCATTTGCGGGTCTGCAGCCGCCCCTCAACGTATACCTTGCTGCCTTTGGAAAGGTAATTGCTGCAAAACTCAGCGCTCTGCGACCAGACAATGACCCTATGCCACTCGGTCTCATCTTTCATCTGGCCGTCTTTGTCTTTCCATCTTCTGCTTGTGGCTACACTGAGTGTCGCTACCGCGGTGCCTCCTGCCGTGTATTTTAATTCGGGATCTGATCCTAAGTTGCCGATGAGTATAACTTTATTTACCATAATTACATCCTCTGAGGTTAAAAGAGTCAACAGGGTCTTGAAGTCGGATTCAGCCAATATACGATAGAATAAAGAAAGAACAAGATCAAATTTGCAGATCGAGCGGAACGGATTTCGCAGGAGAGGAGAACCCTTTTAACGAACCACCCTGTCGAGCATCTGCGGCAATCCTCCTTTGTCCCCAGGCGCAAAGCCCATTACTTCTTGCCAGATCTCATCGCTTTCCATACAGAAATAGATGCAGGTCGTATCACTTGCTTTCCGTTTCAGGAGTGCGTAGATGACTTTGTAAAGGGCTACTCTGTGCGGACGAAAATATCGGGATTTGGCGTCCAAACCTTGTACGAATTCATTAAAATAGATCTTTGCTCGGGGAAAACGCCGGATCCCTATATCTTTCAGGCTCGGAATAAATCGGAGAGCGCCGAGACTGATCCAGGCAATGGCATCGGCCGGTACCGTCGCAAAGAGTTTGTCTATGGTCTCTTTATAACCCGCCTGCCATCCTGGGTGGTCAATGATCGGGTCGAAATGAAAAGCAAGTCGATACCCCCATGCGGCACATTGCCTTGCTGCCTCGAGTCGTTCTTCCAGCGTTGCCGATCGGAGTTCATGCTTTTTCATGATAACCGGAC
Source organism: Desulfobulbaceae bacterium BRH_c16a (assembly GCA_000961725.1). Classification (GTDB taxonomy): domain Bacteria; phylum Desulfobacterota; class Desulfobulbia; order Desulfobulbales; family Desulfocapsaceae; genus Desulforhopalus_A. The sequence goes on along the minus strand of LADS01000029.1, from coordinate 141,841 downwards.
TGTTCAGCGACCAGGCGATGATGGTTCTGCCTCGGTGATCGAGGCCTTGAAGATTGTCAATAACAGCACTTTTGGTTTTGAGTTCAAGAACCGCATTGTTCTTCCTGCCGATCGATTGAACCAGTGGACGGCAGAGACAGGTCAACCGGTCAAGCGCCAGGGAGTCGGTAAACTCGCCGGTACCTATCCGGAAAAATCGCTGGGGATGTACCGCAAGAGACTGCTCAAGCTCTTGAAGCAAATCTTCGGTATTGACATAAAAGGTCAGCCAGGGAGTGTTCAGGTACGCCTGGAGAATACAGTAGACACAGTCAATCGGGCAGTTCGTGCCGGTGTTGAGGACCTGATAATCGCAACACTGGTACTCACGGGTTCCTGGACATGGTTTGAAGAACACCCCACGGTTCCGGCAAAGATAGAGTTGACGTTTACCGGCCGAAAGATTACCGACATATTCTTCATCGAGGCCGTTTGGCTTCCCGCGTTCAGGGACAACCGACCAGGGCAAACCGGCTCTGGCAAGAATATCTCTGGTGCAGGCGAGTTCCAGACAGGACTCTTCAACATATATCCTGTTAATATATATGGACGGATCTTTCCAAGTCATACTATTGAATTACCAACTCGTTATTTTGGGAAATAATCCTCACCGGCCATCATTTGCAGCTTGCTGTCGAACATCCGAGAGACCGGCATGACTCACCTGCTGCACCGAGGAGCAGTCAGCAACTTGGCACAAAACCGGATGTGAGAGCGATCATGAGCAGTTGATATAAAAATTATTACATATGGCATTATATATTACGTATACTGTATACTACAGAATTTTAAAAAATATGCACCTTCCCTGAGCGGAAGGCTTAAAGATTCGATAAAAATGGTTAAAGAATGCCCACTGAAATACTTATTAATGCGACGAGCTATGAGGTTCGACTGGCGCTTGTCGAAGATGGAAATCTCAGCGAATTCCACATGCAGAGGCCGACGGAAAAAGGCCTTATGGGCAATGTGTATAAAGGCAGGATTGTGCGGGTATTGCCCGGCATGCAGGCTGCCTTTGTCGATATCGGCCTGGAACGCACCGGATTCCTCTATGTCGACGATGTCTGCGTCTCTTCGGATTGCCCTGAATACAGCCCCTGTATAACCGATTGTGCGCAAACCCACATCCGGGCCCAGGGACTGCATATCGAAGATATTCTGCGGGAGGGGCAGGATATACTTGTGCAGGTCAGCAAGGATCCGATAGGGACAAAAGGCGCCAGATTAACCTGCCATATTACCCTGCCTTGTCGAAATCTCGTGTTCATTCCACTGACGGACCATATCGGTGTTTCCCGAAAGATTGAAGATGAAGGGATAAGGATACAGCTCAAAGCGTTGATCGAAGAGTTGCGTCCCCAGGGGACCGGGTTTATCGTTCGGACAGTCGCCGAGCACGCCACGAAGGAAGAACTTGAGGCCGACATGGAGTTTCTCCTGCTGCTCTGGGACGATATTCGCGACAAGTCTCTCCATATGGAAGCCCCCTGTCTGGTTCACGAAGATCTCGACATAACGCTCCGCTCTATCCGCGATTTCTTCACCATGGATGTCGACTCACTGGTCATTGACGATCAGGTTGCGTACGACAAACTGCTGGCCCATGTGAAGACCTTTGCCCCGTTTCTGGCTGAGAAAATCAGCCTCTACAAAGACAGCACCCCGCTGTTTGAATCGTATAATATTGAAGTAGAGATTTCACGGGCCATAGAGAAAAAGGTCTGGCTTCGTTCGGGTGGATATATAATAATCGAAAGTACCGAGGCGTTGTCCGTTATCGATGTCAACACCGGCCGCTATGTAGGCAAAAACGATCTGAACGATACGATCTTCAAGACCAACATGGAGGCGGCAATCGAAATTGCATACCAATTGAGATTGCGCAACATCGGAGGGATTATTATCATCGATTTCATCGACATGGAAGATGATAAGCATCGTGAGGAACTGTATGCGACCTTTAAAGAAGCTGTAAAAAAAGATAAGAGCAGAATCAATATCCTCAAACTCTCCGAGTTTGGCCTGGTCCAAATGACCCGGAAACGAAACAGCGAGAACCTCCATCAGTTGATGTGTGAACCCTGTCACTATTGTTCCGGAGAGGGAATGGTTAAATCCCGAAGGACAATCTGTTATGATATTTTCAGGAAAATCAGCAGAAACTCTAAAAAGCATAAAGGCAGCACTATTACCCTTCGGGTTCATTCACGATTGGCCGATTTGTTGAACAATGAAGAAGAACAAACCAAAACAAGAGTCGAAAAAGAAATAGGGAAAAGAATAATCATTGCCCCTTCGAAAGATCTGCATATTGAGAAATATGAAATAATATGGCAGAGATAGTCGTACATGTAATTGCTTTTTCCATAGCTGAATAAGGACAAGTTTTTCAATGGCATTTTCCACAAGCAAAAGACCCTCCGGAGCCCGTTTCTTCTACGGTCTTCTCATTATCGTTTTCGCAATTTTCGGGACAGGCAGTTTCGTTCTCTTTTTTGAAGGAGGCAAGCCTGTAGTCAATATCGATAAAGTGGGCGATTACCTGGGGACTAAGGGTTCAATCGCGTATTCTGCTCGCGATACGAAAAGCGGACTGCGCAGCATTACCGTATCGGTCTCGCAAGGGGATGTAAAAAAGGATCTCCATTCCGTCACATTTCCACGGACTTCGTATACCGGGGCAATCGGCCCCCATGAGGACACTCGGGAAATCACCTTTGACACGAAAACCGAGGGGTTCGGCGACGGGCCTATGACCATCACGGTTGAAGCCACCGATTTTTCCATGCGGGGATGGTTCTCCGGCAATACAACCTCGGTCGTCAAGAAAGTTACAGTGGATACAATACCGCCGCGTGTGGAGATCCTGCACAGTGAAAAATATATAACACGGGGCGGAACCGGGCTAGCGATATATCGTCTCAGCGATAATGAGAGCACCCATGGGGTATCGATCAACGGCAGGTTTCATCCCGGCTTTCTTTTAAGTGACAGCAGCGTCGATATATTTATTTGTTATTTCGCCCTTCCTTACGATGCCGAACGAATCGATACATTGAGCATAACGGCCATCGATAAGGCCGGCAACGAGGCGATTGTGCCTTTTTCTGCCGTGTATCACGGAGCTGCTCAAAAGAAAGATTTAATTACCATCAGCGACGGTTTTCTCCAGGATAAGATCCCTGAATTCGAGCAGTATTATCCGGAGATGCAAGGAGAAAAAGTCGACAAATATCTCTACACCAACAGCAATGTCCGGGACCGGAACAATGAAAAAATCAGCGAACTCTGCCGCACTTCCCAGCCGAAGAGACTGTGGAAAGGGAGCTTTCAGCGCATGCCCGGTAGCTCTCGGGCCGGTTTTGCCGATCACAGGACATATTACTACGATGGCAAGGCGATAGATAATCAGGTTCATCTTGGCATGGATATCGCTTCAACCCAGAGGGCGGAAGTCCGCGCTGCCAATAGCGGTCTTGTGATTTTTGCCGATTATCTGGGGATTTATGGCAATCTGGTTCTTCTCGATCATGGCCAGGGTGTGTTCAGTCTTTACTCCCATCTCAGCCAGATGAATGTCTCGGCGGGAGAGAATGTCGACCAGAAGACGGTGGTCGGTTTAACCGGCACAACGGGTATGGCAGGAGGAGATCACCTCCATTTTTCCATGCTGGTCAACGGCGTGTTTGTTACGCCAAAAGAATGGTGGGACCAGAATTGGATCGATGTCACCATTGAAGAGCCGATCAAGGATTTGAAATTAAACCCTTGATCGCCGGAGGAGATACGTTCCTGAACGGGAGGGATTGGCCAAACTGGCCAATCTCAGTCGTCAATGTCATAATCTGGATGATTACAGAGCGAACATCGGAGAGTCTGATCATGTCGATCAAAGATCCATTCCCACTTTTTTTCCGTAATCATCGACTCTTGTTCCATCCCGCAGGTTATGCAAACCCACTTATCCCCTTCTTCTGTTTCAAATAAATGCATGTTTTTTTCCAGTTATTGAATAGAATACCATTTTAAATGACCGTAGTGATGACAGGTGCGCGACTCTTTCAGTTGCCGTCGACAATCAGGCTTACACCATGTACCTGAAAACCATACATTCAGCCAGGAATTTCTAAGCGGTCCTCGGCATCGTTTGCAGCAATGAAAAGACATCTCAAACCACCTCGTCTCCTCTATAGTTACCTGGCAACCGAAATGCTTGCACCTTTTTTTGCAAGTTTCGTCATCATGAACTGTGTCTTTTTTTTGGTAAAGCTTATCCCGTTTCTTAATTTTGTTTTGGAACTGAATATTGGCGTTGCCGATTTTATTCGGCTTTTTTCATATCTTTTTCCAAATATTTTCCTTTATTCCATCCCGATGGCCGCAATGATGGGGGTGACAATCGGGTTTGCCAGGTTGTCAAGCGACTCCGAGATCCTCGCACTCAAGGCAAGCGGGATCAGTATGTATCAGATTCTGCCACCGGTAATCATCGTTGCCGCTCTTATTGCTTTATTGACGAGCTATTTTTCAATAAAATTGATTCCGCTCAGCGAGATATCGATGAAACAGCTCACGTATCAGCTTCTTAAGGAAAAAATCAATGAGGGAGTAAAAGAACATGTTTTCACCGAGGCCCTGGGAGATGTCGTTGTATATATTGACCAAATAGATAAAGGTTCCGGCGAGTGGCAGAATGTTTGGGTGTCGGATATGCGCGGTGTCGACAATCCGGTCATTACCATGGCTTCCAGCGGCTCGATGAGAAGCGATATTTCCAATATGATGGTCACAATAGTCCTCAGAAACGGCAGTTTGCATCGTCCGAGCAACGAAAGTGCTCAGATTGTCCAGTTCGACCAGTATCAGATCAACATTCCTCTCCAACCTCCGTCGGGAAGCGCTGTCCACCTGAAAAGAACAGCCCTTACCATGCAGGAATTACTCGATGAAGCACAGCACATTCCTGAGAATACTCTTCAAAAACGTAAACTTCTCATCGAATTCCATAAAAGACTTGTCCTGCCGGCCGGGTGCCTGATTATCAGTCTTATCGGGCTGCCCCTGGGCATGCAGGCAAGGCCCGGGAAAAAAGCGATTGGTATTCAGGCTGGGCTGGCGATATTTGTCCTCTATTACATTCTCTTCACTTTCGGGAAATCCCTGGCGGAACAAAATATTGCACCCGTTGCATTGTCAATGTGGGCTCCAAACGCTTTTTTCCTGGTTCTGGCGATCTTCTGGATAGTAAGGATATCCAATGAACAGTCTTTGGTCCCCAGGACAGTGACGAACTTACTGAAAGCCTTGAGCATGAAGATCTTCGCTCCGATAGGCGTTGTCTGCAACCGAATGCTGAACAGGATGAAACGGAGTGATCAAGTACCCTGAGATTTAGGCAGGCAAGGGTAGCCGACATGGGTGTAATGAGACGCCACCTGCAGAACAGGAATCAACGAGGTATTCGAAAGATGAAAGTGCTTCCCTGACCCAACACCGACTCCGTCCAGGTATTTCCTCCATAATGCTCGATAATCTGCTTACAGCTGCAAATCCCAAGCCCGTGCCTTTTGACCTTTTGTTCTTGGATACACTTCGCCGCCGCAATTGATGAAATTTTTGGAATACCTTTTTAGTACTCACAGCGCTATGTGCTTCAATCATATGCGATACCTCCGGCAGATTGGTTGTTTTGGACACACCTTGCATGGTCGGAAAACGCCGGCATGGGACCACGGTCAATGGATTGTCGGTTTTTGGTCCCGAAGTGCTGATGAAATTGACTGCAACGAACATTTCCGGTGTTGGCCCCGATCATGGTTGAGAAAATAAGGATCAGCGGAGACAGCTTGCGATGTTGCAGAAATAATATCCGGTAACCATAAGAACGATTGCCCTTGCCGACTTTGTCGATCATATTAAAAATAAGACAGAACCTCTTGTTTGCCACTGCGAACAGGCATTTCGTGCTTATCGTTTAAGACTTTTTGCAAGGAGAAATATATGAAACTGCCTACAGCCCTGGAAATGCAGAATCTTGACCGTTCGGCGACGGAAGAATATGGTATTCCGAGTATCGTGCTCATGGAAAATGCCGGTCTCGGAACGGTAAAGATGATAGAGCGGGAATTAGGATCTTGTGAAAATACTTTTGCCCTTATATTTGTCGGGCCGGGAAACAACGGCGGCGACGGCCTGGTGATAGGCAGGCATCTGCATCAGCGGGGCTGTCAGCCTGTTTTCTTTTTTCTGGTCAATCCTGATAAGTTTCGAGGAGATACTGCCGTCAATCTGCAGATAATCAAAAAGCTCAGATTGCCTTTTCATGTTATCGATAATCCGAAACGAGTGGAAACCATCCCTATTCTTCTGAAGCAATTTGAAACAAGGGGACTTCCCTGCTTCGCCCTCGTCGATGCCATTTTCGGAATCGGTCTCAACCGGGAAGTGACCGGTCATTTCGCCGATACCATTAATCTTATTAATACTTCCGGATTTGCCCATCGCGTGCCGATCGTCTCTGTCGACACCCCTTCCGGTATAGATTCCGATACAGGAAAGGTGCTGGGGACCTGTATTCGTGCCGATTATACTGCTACATATTGTTGTGCCAAACCGGGGCATTTTATCCATGGGAGTTCTGAATGGACGGGCAAACTGGAAATCGTCGACATAGGCATTCCCCCTGAAGCCATACAGCGGGCCGGACTTACCACCGAACTGGCGACAATCGATACGTTCAAAAAAATCTCCCGATCCCTGCAACGAACCAAATCGGCCCATAAAGGAACCCACGGCCATCTGCTTATTCTGGCGGGATCCCCCGGTAAATCGGGTGCTGCCATCCTGACAGGGAAGGGCGCCTTGCGAAGCGGAGCCGGTTTGGTCAGCCTCTGTGCTCCTCAGGACTTGAACAACATATTTGAAACCACTCTTGTTGAGGCAATGACCATTCCTCTCTCACACAGTACTCAATTCCTGTCAATTGCCGACTGGCCGATCATCGAACCGGCACTTCAAGGGAAACAAGCGGTGGTTATCGGTCCGGGAATAGGACGGGACGAGCAGACTGCAGAACTGGTAATGCACATTTACAAGACGGTGCAGGGCCCGGTTCTCCTCGACGCAGATGCCTTGAATATTCTGGCCGAAAACCGGGCCGACCTCAATATGCCAGGCGGTCCGAGGATTTTCACGCCGCATCCGGGCGAGTTGGCCAGATTACTTGACAAATCGGCAGCGGACATTCAGGACAACAGGATTGACGCTGCAACATTGGGTCTCGATCTGTTTCGCAACGATACCCATGAGACCGTCCTGGTCCTTAAGGGAGCAGGAACGATTATTGCGAGCAGCGACGGCACAACCATCATTAATACAACCGGAAATCCGGGCATGGCAACCGGAGGAATGGGTGACGTATTATGCGGCGTCATCGGTGCGTTGCTCTGCCAGGGGTTATCGCCGCTCAACGCAACTGTGGCCGGAGTCTTCCTCCACGGTTCTGCCGGTGATATCCTTTACGAGAGAACCGGTGCCGGATTTACTGCCTCGGAGGTCGCGGATATGATACCCCTGGCGGTGACAAGACACTCCGTCCGAAAATAGAGATAGCTCACGGGAGCTACCATTCAATCGGCAGATGCCCGTGGAGAGTGAGGTATTCGTTGCACCGCCTGAAAACTCCCGAACCGAGAAATCCCTTATGTGCCGACAAAGGCGAAGGATGACTGGTTGCGAGGATCAGATGTTTTGTCCGATCGATAAGAACAGCTTTCTTCTGAGCAAATGTCCCCCAGAGCATGAAAACGACATGCTCCTTTTGCCGGGAAATTGTCTCGATTATGTTGTCGGTCAATCGGTGCCAGCCGAGATTGACATGAGAGTTAGGGCACTTGGCGATGACTGTTAAGCTGGCATTGAGAAGCAATACCCCCTGAATCGCCCATCGGGTGAGGTCGCTGTCGACACTCACCCTCCTGCCGTTGTATATGCTGTTATTTACTTCCAGAAGAATATTGCGCAGGGAGGGTGGTACAGGAATCCCGTTTTGCACGGAAAAGCATAAGCCGTGGGCTTCCGGTCCCTTCCCTGGATGTTCGTTAAAGTACGGGTCTTGCCCGATAATTACCACCCGGGTGGCATCGAGGCTTGTCTGCCGCAGTGAGGCAAATACGTTTTCCCGGGCGGGGAAGACCTTTTGGCTGTTTTCCAGGCCATTGAATGCAAGCCGCACGAGTTCCTTGTGCAAACCCTGGCGCATGAGAGGTACACTTTCTTCCCAGAGAATCGATGCCCTTTTATCCTGTTCTTCCACCTGTCCGCCTCTTTGCTGCAACACATCGACTCCCCCCGAATCTCTCCGGATGAAATCGCCTGTTCCTCAACCTGCTATCCCGCCATCTTTGGCTCCGTAGTGGAGTCGCCTGATTATTTCTACGATATTTTCACTTTTATAGGTTCTCTGGATATTGCATGTGTCGAGAATGTTTTTTCCTATATTTTTGCAGTAGCACTCTTTTCCGTCTAGCACAACAGGTGTTCCGCCATTTTTGATCAGGATAGCCATACCTTTATCGCCATCTTTGATATCTCCGGAGAGAATGATTCCCGCTGCTCGTTTTTTAAAGAGAGTGCTTACCGATGCCAACATGATGTCGAGGGGACCTCCATTTAAAACTGCTTTCTGCAATCTCTGGAGGGTGAGTTGGGCACTGTAGGGTTTCAGGCGCATATAATCCTGGCCAGAGAAAATATAGCAGGTTCCTCCCTCGATATTTAAACCTTCTCTGGCCCGCACCACCTTCATTGCCGAAATGGCATCGAGATATTCCGTAAAGCTGCTTACATGTTCCGGATCTTGATGGATAACAACGATCAGGGCACCTCCCATCTCGGGATCAAGCCGAGGAATGAGCTCAAGGAGGTTGTAAAAACAGCCATCCCCTCCTCCGATCACTGTGATGAAGGTATTCCTGCGGAATTGGGACTGGGGTGAAAAGCTTAACTCAATGCTGTCGCCACACTGGGAACAGGTTATGCTGCGTATCGGCTGGGATCTTCTATAGGAGACAACTTCCCGCTGGCCGCATTCTTCACAAAAGACAACTCTTCGCTCTTCGTCGAAGGAGTCGGTTGCAACAGGCTTGTTGGAAAAAACCGGCTCCCGCGCCCTCACCTGACAACAAGCGGCCTTTTTGACTTTATCGATCAGCACCTGTTTATGGGTCTGCAGGGTGCTCTTTTGAAAGATGAAATCCTTGTATATGAAATCGACGGCGCCATTCTTCATCGTGTCGAAACATCGGGCAGTTCCTTTCTCGGTGAGACTAGAGAACATAATGGTCGGAGTCGGGCGATGAATCATCAGATGCTGGAGAGCGGTCATCCCGTCCATAAGCGGCATTTCAAGATCAAGGAGAATCACTGCAGGATTGGTTTTCAACACCATATCGAGAGCCTCTATGCCATTCTGTGCCTCTCCGATTACTGAAAAATCCGGAGAATCCTCGAGGATATCTCTCAGGAATCGACGAAAAACCAGTGAATCGTCAACAATGAGAATGGGCGTTTTGGGAGGATCAGTGCCTTGTTCTTTATGCTGCATAAGTGAGTATCCCCGCAGCTCTAAGAGATGGGACCGGCAGGATGTGGGTCGTGCTTCAGGTCCGATCGGTAGAGCTGATGTTTGATAATATACTCAAGTACTCCTTCTGGAATATCTCCTTCCGGAAGAATTCCCTCTTTCATCTTTTTCCTGATCAACGTTGAGCTGAAATTTCCCGGTATGGTATGAAGAAGAAAGATTTTCTTCCCTCGGCCTTGTCGCCGCCAGCAATTGTTCTGCCGGGTATACCCGATCATTTTCAGAAAATCGATCAGCTGTGTTTTCCGATAGCCGTCGCGCCGGGCAATCGCAATATTCACCATTCCAAGTATTTCCTCGTATGATTTCCAGCTCTTGAAATCAAGAAACGCATCTTCACCGATAATAAAAAAAAGGTCGGTTTCTTCAAGAAATAAATCCTCAAGGGCTCGCAATGTATCGATGGTATAGGAAGGAAACGGCAGATGCCCTTCTATCGCACTGCACTCAAAATGCACACTCTCCCGACTGACAATCTCGAGCATGGCCAGCCGGTGGGTAAAAGAGGTGACTGTCGTTTCGTCTTTATGGGGAGGGCTGGCCGAGGGGATAAAGAAAACCTTGTCAAGGCTGCATTCCTTGAAAGCAGCTTCAGCCATCTGCAGGTGGCCGAAATGTACCGGGTCGAAAGTACCGCCAAGCACTCCGATCTTGAAAATGGTCACATTCTAACCTGCCCCTGTCCATAAACGATAAATTTACGGGTGGTCAACTCCTCCAATCCCATAGGACCATATGCATGCAGTTTCGTCGTACTTATCCCTATCTCGGCTCCGAGACCAAGCTCACCACCGTCATTAAAGCGGGTCGATGCGTTGACCATCACCGCGGAGGCATCTATCTCATTGATAAACCGTTGGGCGGTGCTGTAGTTTTCAGTAACAATCGTTTCAGTATGTTGAGAACCATACTGTATTATATACGCTTTAGCCTCTTCAAAATCCTTAACAATCTTCACGCAAAGAATCAGGTCGAGAAATTCGGTTCCCCAGTCGCTCTCGACCGCCTTGTTAATTCGACTTGAGATTGCCGTCGATTTTGCACATCCTCTCAACTCGACCCCCTTGGCAATCAAGGCAGTCACCAGGATCGGAAGGATCTCGGCCGCCACTTCCTCATGAATCAACAGTCCCTCCAAGGCATTACACACCCCGGGACGATGGGTTTTTGAATTAATAACGAGAGGGACGGTTTTGGCTAAATCGGCATCCTTATCGACATACAGATGACAGACTCCTTTGTAATGTTTGAGTACAGGTATTCTGGAATTTTGCGAGACGAACCGAATCAGTCCTTCACCGCCCCGGGGAATAACCAGGTCGATATACTCATCGAGGGTCAGGAGATGGGTGACAGCCTGTCGTTCGGTGGTCGGAATGACTTGGACCACATCCTTGTCAACGTGCTGTGAGATGAGCGCTTTTTGCAGGATACCGGCCAATACAATGTTGGAGTGGATGGCCTCTGAACCGCCGCGAAGGATTGCAGCATTGCCGGTTTTTATGCAGAGTGCCGCAGCTTCAACGGTAACATTGGGCCGCGATTCATACACCATGGCAATCACCCCAAGCGGCACTCTCATCCTGCCAACCAGCAGGCCATTTGGTCTTTTGGCCAACTCCTCAACTTTGCCGATTGGATCGGCGAGGGCACAGATTTCGTGCAAGGCTGTCACCATGGAATGAATAACTGCATCGGATAATCGCAAACGGTCGAGCATCGCCGGGGAAAGTCCTTTTTCCTCGCCGTTTTTCAGATCCTTGTCATTTTCCTGCTGAATGGTTTCTTTCTCCTCTATCAGCAGTTCAGCAACTTTAAGCAGCACATTGTTCTTGACTACAGTCGAAAGAGCCATGAGGGATATGGATGCGGCCTTGGCTTTTTTTGCAAGATCGGATATTTGTTGTTCAAGGGTGTTCACGTCAGTCTCTCTTGGAATTCGCGCAGGAAGCATTACAGGATGACCAGATTATCCCGATGCATGACTTCATCACTTTCTTTATAACCGAGGATTTCGGCAATCTTATCGGAACGTACACCTTTTATTTTGCGAAGATCGCTGGAATCAAAATTCGTCAAGCCAACGGCTACGGGCCTGCTCTGAAGATTGACGCATCGCAGGCAATCCCCTATCTCGAACTGTCCCTGGATATCGATAATACCCGACGGAAGGAGACTTTTCCCCTTTTTGGTTATCGCAAGACAGGCCCCATCGTCAAGAACAAGCACACCCTGGGGCTTAAGAACATAGGCGATCCACCGTTTCCGGCTCTGCATTTTTTCGGCACGAGGCAGAAAAAACGTACCGACCAGTTCACCTGAAAAGAGATGCTTCAGTATGTCTCTTCTTCGTCCCGGACCGATAAACGAGCTGCCCCCCCCCGCCGAAACCATTTTTGCAGCCAAAATCTTGCTCTGCATGCCGCCTGTACCCAGGACGCTCTTGCTGTTGCCGGCCATCGATATAATTTCGTCGGTTACTTCGGAAACTGTGTAGAGAGCCTTCGCTTGAGGGTCTGAGAGGGGGTTGCGATCGTACAGGGCGTCGACATCCGTGAGACAGATAAACATATCGGCTTCGATCAGGTTGGCGACCAATGCCCCCAGATTGTCATTATCACTGAATTTCAGTTCTTCGGTCGAAACCGTATCGTTTTCGTTGATAACCGGGATTACGCCGAATTTGAACAAGGTCAGAATGGTATTGCGGACATTGAGATATCTCTTGCGGTCCGCCAGGTCGGAATGGGTCAGAAGGATCTGGGCGATAGTCTTGTTGTGTTTGCTGAAAGCCTCATCATAATCATGCATCAGACGCGACTGGCCTATTGCCGCCAGAGCCTGCTTTTCTTTTATGGTCACCTCCTGATCGTCGCGAAAATGCACTTTCCGTTTTCCCGCGGCAACAGCACCGGAGCTGACCAGAATCACCTCCCTGCCGGTGTCATGCAAAAACGCGATTTCCCGCGCAAGATTATCTATCACTTCATGGTTGAGGCCGTCTCTTTCGGTGAGAATGGCACTGCCGACCTTGACGATCACTCTTTTTGCTTTATCAAAGAGTGTCTGCCTGTAGAAAAGCCCTTCTTCCAATGCGATATTGTTATCCATTTTCAATCGAACCAAAAAAATTCAAGCAAAAATGCTGCAGTTATACAAACTCTTCCGGTGATTCTTGCCGTACGACAGGGGAGCAAAAAACAGTTATTTCATTTTTCCGTTCGTTTCTCAAGTGTTTCGGCAATTTTTTCCTTGAGAAGATCAATGCCATCGCCGGTATGGTTGGAAATACTCATAACATTTTGATTGAACTGTTGGAAATATATTTCTAACTCCCGTAACTCGGCATCACTCACAAGATCGATTTTATTTAATACCAGAATTTGCGTTCGATCGGCCAGTTCTTCACGGTACAATGACAATTCTTCGGCAATAATATCATAATTTTTGCGCACCTGCTCGTCGGCCGCATCCATTATGTGCAAGAGTACACTTGTCCGTTCGATATGGCGAAGAAACTTGTGACCAAGCCCAACCCCGTTATGCGCCCCTTCAACCAGACCGGGAATATCGGCAATAATACAGGGTTCGTAGTATTTATGTTGCATCACTCCGAGCTGGGGTTCAAGCGTGGTGAAAGGATATGCGCCTATTTTCGGGTTTGCAGCGGAAAGTTTGGAGAGAAGCGTCGATTTACCGGCGTTTGGCATACCTACCAGCCCGACATCGGCAATGAGTTTCAGTTCGATCTTGAGCCAGAATTCTTCACCCTTATGTCCCTTCGTGGCAATTCGTGGTGTCCTGTTGGTACCACTGGCAAAATGAGGATTGCCCATGCCACCGTCGCCTCCGGCCGCTGCAAGAAATGTTTCGCCGTCGGCGGCAAGATCAATCAGGAATTCATCCGTTTCGGCATTTTTTATCACCGAACCGACCGGAACCTCAACGATACAATCCTTGCCGCCTCGGCCGTGCATATCCTTGCCCTGTCCGTGTTCCCCTCTTTCGGCTTTGAAGTGGGAGCGGTAGCGAAAATCAATCAACGAGTTCAAATTACTCTTTGCCCGAATTATAACACTGCCGCCTTTGCCTCCGTCACCACCATTTGGTCCGCCTTTCGGGACGTATTTTTCTCTGCGGAAACTGACGCAGCCATCGCCGCCATCTCCGGCTTTTACATAAAATTTTGCTTCATCAATAAATGCCATTCGGATCCACAGGTTTGTAATGCTTTGTTTTGAAAACGATGAGCACCGGGAGCAGAAAAAAAAACTCGACCATCAATATAAAATCGAGGTCGAGTTCAACTCCTGGGCAAACCGCTTTTGGAGCGATTCCAGGGAAATATACGCAAGAAAACTAACACCCCACAAGGGGGTATAAGTACCTTCACGAAATTCATTCCTACTCCTTTCAGTACCTCCTGAGGGGGTGAAAACCAAGAAATGAATTTCTAAGGTACTAATCAGGCTTCGGGGTAGATGCTGACGCGTTTTCGGTCTTTACCAAAATTTTCATAGGTGACAACCCCGTCAACTTTTGCAAACAAGGTATAATCCCGTCCGCATCCAACGTTTGTTCCCGGGTGTATTTTTGTGCCGAGTTGACGGACAAGAATGTTTCCGGCTTTTACCACCTGACCGCCAAAACGTTTAATGCCTCTCCGTTGACCAGCGCTGTCGCGACCATTCCTCGAACTGCCACCTGCTTTCTTATGAGCCATTTCCTACTCCTTCGTGCCAACGAGATGCATTATCGCCCGTTGTTCAATTAAAATCTGTAACCTCTTACGAGGGGAAACTGTTTACGCCGATATTTCTTCAATCTGCAAGGCCGTATAGGATTGTCTGTGACCTCTTCTCAGACGATACCCGGTACGACGCTTTTTCTTGAAAACGATAATTTTCTTTGCCCTGCCCTGCTCGGCAATTTTTGCAGTCACTTTGGCATTTTCGAGAACCGGTTGTCCAACTTTGATCTCATCGCCATCCACCACCATGAGTACATCGTTCAGATCGATTGTCTCACCGACGTTGCCGTCAAGTTTTTCAACTCGAACCTGATCGCCGCATGCCACCTGATACTGTTTGCCGCCTGTACGAACTATCGCATACATATATGAACCTCTTTGAGTGAATCTTTTCTTTCAAAATTTAGATTGCAAGACATTACAAGAACTAGGCATTTAACCCATTCGTGTCGAAATTGTCAACATCAACTTTACAAATCCGATCTTTTTATGGCAGGAAACGGTGTGTGTCGATTCGGGCGATGGACCTTACGATTTCCGAACGTCTTTCGAGGCAAGGCCTCGAAAGACGTTTAGGTGTGGTACTTTAATTTTCGCTGCAATACGACAAGGGGCATCAAATATATCAACCCTCGAATATCAGCCGGCAAATTCCAACCGAGATTTCTCTTTTTCGGAACGGATAACACAGGCTCTTGAGAAAGCTGCCTTCTTCCCGTGTTTCGAGATGGAAACCGAAGTTTTACCCTGTTTGCCTTGATGAGTAACCCAGCTCACTTCATACCTGTTCAATTTTTCATTGAGTCGTACACCGACAACACCGGTGCTGGAATTGCTTACCGTGACCATATGCTTGTTGGTCCGAATCTTTCCGAGCTTTTTCTCTGTCTTGTCACGCCAGGAGATAGCAGACAGCAGGCTGGAATATCTTCCGCCGCATTTTCTGTCGGAGAAAAATTTGGAATGGGTTCTGCCGAGAAATCTGACCCTGACATACCAGCCATGGGTTCTCTTGGACTCTTGATCGATCCTCGCGATGTCCTTATGTTTCTCAAGGAGGATCTTTTGCTTTCTTTCATCTTCCATAAACGTACCTCGGGGGGTTGGTATTTATAAGACTATCTGCCTATCAGGTACCGGCTCAATCGGCACCAAAGTGCGCTGTTTAAGAATGTACATTCTGACGAATTATGTTATCGTCGATTGTTGACAGGCAAATGCACAAAACCTGACAACACATTCCAGTTGAGCTACTTAGTTGGTCAGGGGAGGAATGTCAACATTTATTTTGCTTGTTGCGAAATAAATTGTTACTGGAATATACGCTCCTCCAGCTTTTCCATGCGACGATTGCACCTCCGACTTTTCTTGATACATACTAGAACACGATGAAAATTAACCACGATTTACAGGCTCTTATTACTACTATTCGCAGCCTGCGAGGCACCGAAGGTTGTCCCTGGGATAAGCGGCAGACCGGCTTAAGCCTGATGAAATATCTCAGGTCGGAATGCGACGAACTTCACGAAGCGATTGCAAAGGATGATTCCCGTAATACCTGTGAAGAACTTGGCGATCTGCTCTACATCCTCATCATGATAGCGGAGATCAATAAGGATCTTGAAAATTTTGAGCTGGCGGATGTAATTCATAACATCAACGACAAGCTCATTCGCCGCCACCCACACGTCTTTGCCGGTCAAACATACGAAAACGAGGAGCAATTGACAGCCCAGTGGCAGGCAATCAAAGCCGAGGAAAAGAGAAAAAATAGTGTTTGACACAGTAAGATCCTGTTAGTATTATAATCCTCTTTTTGTCGATAGGCAAACAGAAGCATTAATACTTTACCTCTTGACAGAAAGTATTCACCACCCTTCTCGCTCCCTGCCACAGTGCGGGGGCCGAAAATTGCGGAGGCTTGAGCCTTCGCGCAAACCGTGAGCCCATGAGGAGGAACACATGCGCAGGTATGAAACGATCTTTATAGTCCGCCCCAGTGCCGGAGATGAAGAGATCAACAGAATCATTGAGACCACCAGGCAGATAATTCTCGATGAAAAAGGCACCATTATCGAACTGAACAAATGGGGCATGAAAAAACTGGCCTATCCGATCAAAAAAGAACACCTGGGATTCTATGTTTTTTTTGATTTTGCCGGAACACCCGCAGCTGTTGCTGAGATTGAAAGAAAATTCAGGATCGATGACATGGTGCTGAAGTACATGACAATCAAGACAGCTGAATCCATCAAAGAGGATGAGATTGAGCAGGCTGTTGCCGCAGCAGAACAAAAGCTGACCGCACCCACCGATGATCAAGAAACTGACGGCGCCGATATCGACGATTCAGTTGAAATAGAAACCGAAGAAGAGACTGACGAAGATTAACGTTTGTCGATTTTCTTGATATTTTAGAACCAGGAGGATACCCCATGGCACAAAGACCACAAAAGAAACTTTTTTCCCGAAAGAAAACCTGTCGGTTTTGCGGCGACAAAGAGTTAACGATTGACTATAAAGATGTTAAGACCTTGAGAAACTACGTATCGGAAAGAGGCAAAATCATTCCGCGGCGGATTATTGGCACCTGCGCAACGCACCAGAGACAACTGTGCGAAGCGATCAAGCAGGCAAGGCAGATCGCCTTTTTGCCATACTCCGGATCATCCCAGGGTTAACAGCCGTACGAAGAGATACAGGATTCAAGGTGGCTAACGAGGATATCGAACGACCTGAACTCAGCGGAATAATCAAGATTATCCTGCTGGCTTCCCTGGTGATACTTCTTCCTGCTGTCCAATGGTCCTTTTTCGGATGGCTGCATGTTTTTCTGCCTTTGCTTTCGTTTTTTTTGCTAGGCAGGTATGGCGGGCATACGGGTAAGAGACTGCTGCTTACTGCAGCTGCATTGTCGCTTATTATCTATCTGATATTGGATAGCCTTGATCTGTTTATCTTTTCGGCCGCGCTGTTATTCTCCGGATTTGTTCTGCATCGATCCGTAGAGCGTCAGGAGTCACCGGCCTTAAGCGGGTTTAAAGCCGCAGTCTCACTCGCCGGAAGCTGGTTTGTAGTATTAACCGTTTTTTCTGCCGGTTCGGAAATTTCGGCCTACGGTCAGCTGCTGAAAACATTTGATCAAGGTATTGTTGAAACATTAGAGCATTACCGGCAGAGCGACACCGTTTCTACAGAAACTCTGATCGTACTGGAAACTACATTGCATCGGATGCAACTCCTCGTTCCGATGATCATGCCGGCTATTCTGGGAAGTATTATCCTGATGATTACGTGGCTTACCATGATGCTCGGGAACATACTCCTTCTGAAAACGTGTGACAAGGTTGCCTGGGCCGGCTATCGGTACTGGCAATTACCGGAAAGGCTTATCTGGGTGGTAATCGTCATTGGTATTCTTGCCCTGATCCCCACCCATCCTGTTCGGGCAGTTGGGATTAATAGCCTTATACTATTAAGTATTGTTTACTGTTTCCAGGGTCTTGCAATTTTAGTTTTTTTCATGGACAAATGGAATGTTCCTTTGCTGCTCAGGTCGTTTTTGTATGTCATGATCGTCTTTCAATCGCTGGGAACACTTATTCTGTTGCTTTTTGGTATCGCGGATAGCTGGTTTGATTTCCGCAAGCTGAAACTCGTGACAACAGATAAAACCGAATAAATCAATATGCAATAAGCTGCTGAAAGAACTGTGGATGTTCTTTACTGCTTATTAGACACAGAGCAAAAGGGGTTTAAAATGGAACTCATCCTTAAAGAAACAATCACTTCTCTCGGCCAGGAAGGCGAAGTTGTAAAAGTGAAACCCGGGTACGGCCGCAACTATCTGTTGCCTCAAGGTAAGGCTGTACCCGCAACTGCCCAGAATCTTGCTGTTCTTGAGCAGAACAGGGCAAATATCGCGGCTCGTTTGGCAAAAGAGCAGAAAAACTCTCAGGATATTGCCAAGAAGATCTCCGGACTGGTAATTGTTATCGAACAACTCGCCGGACAGGACGAACGTCTCTTCGGTTCCGTAACCAGTGCCGATATCTGTACCAAACTTTCTGAACTCGATGTTCAACTCGATAAAAAACAGATCCTTCTACCCGAACCGATCAAGACTCTCGGTGAAACAAAGGTCCAGATCAAGGTTGGCTTTAATGTGAACACGGAAGTCACCGTCAATGTGGTTCCTTTGAAGGTCTGATAGAAAGGGCCAGGCAACGGCATCCTCTTTGCGGGGCCGCTTGAATACGTGTTCTTTGCGGGCGATTCAATCGCTTGTGCATGAACTCTAAAACACACCTAGAGGCTTGACCTTAACGGTGTGTTTTTGTTTAATGTTCCTTTCATTCAACCACGGTTGAATACATCCTGTACATATGTCTGATTTGAATGCATCACCTGTTTCTGCAAGAATGCCGCCGCAGAATATCGAAGCTGAACAGGCCGTTCTTGGTTCGATCCTTCTCAAGGCCGACGTTTTCGGCACCGTACTTGAGATTCTGAAAACAGCCGATTTTTACAAGGACAGCCACCGTCTCATTTACGAGGCGATGATCGATCTTTTCGAAAAAAATGAGCCCCTGGATTTGCTTACCGTCTCTAATCTGCTTCGTAATATCAATAAAATCGATCAGGTAGGCGGTACCATCTATCTTGCGACACTTACCTCGATCGTCCCGGTCACGGCCAACATTTCCAGCTATGCGAAGATCATTCGGGAAAAATCAATTCTCCGAAGACTGATATCCGTCAATACCGACATAGCTGCAAGATGCTATGAAGAGCAGAACGATATCGATATCCTCGTGGACGAGGCTGAACAGGCCATCTTCGACATTGCCGGTACCAAAGGCGACCAGAATTTCACGCCGATAAAGGCGATCGTGCCGAAGGCATTTGCCACGGTCGAACAGCTATACAAAAGAAAGGAACTCATTACCGGCGTGCCTACCGGATATGCCGAAATCGATAAAATGACCGCCGGCCTGCAGTCTTCCGACCTTATCATTCTGGCGGCACGACCTTCAATGGGCAAGACCTCATTCGCCATGAACATTGCTCAGCATGCAGCTCTTGTCGAAAAGATCGGCGTGGCGGTGTTCAGCCTCGAAATGTCCAAGGAACAGCTGGTTATGCGATTGTTGAGTTCTGTGGGGCGGATCGATTCCCAGAGGATCCGTACCGGAAAACTGCGCAGTGAAGATTGGCCAAAACTGACCAGGGCAGTTGGAATGCTTTCGGAAGCCCCTATATTTATAGACGATACGCCGGCGATCTCGGTTCTGGAGATGCGCGCTAAAATCAGACGCCTGGCATCTCAGCACGACATAGGACTGGTCGTGGTCGATTATCTCCAGCTCATGCGGGGACGAAACAGTACCGAAAACAGAACCCAGGAGATCAGTGAGATCTCCAGGTCGCTGAAAGCACTTGCTAAAGAGCACCATATTCCGGTTATTGCCTTGTCACAGTTGAACCGCGGTCTCGAGAACCGGACCGACAAGCGGCCGATGATGGCCGACCTTCGAGAATCGGGAGCAATCGAACAGGATGCCGATGTAATATGCTTCATCTATCGTGACGAGGTCTATAATAAATCGGAAGATAATCCCGAGCGAGGTGTTGCGGAAATTATAATAGGCAAGCAGCGAAACGGTCCAACCGGCGTTGCAAGATTGACATTCATTAAAGAATTCACAATGTTCGAAAACATGAGTGCATTTGACGAGCAAGACGGCTACAATTAACGCAGATCCGGTATATAAAAATTTCCTTCTACCAACAACCGTTCTTTGAGGTACGATAATGACCAGCGACAACACCGTTCCAATGAAATACGACTTTAAAACCATTGAAATGAAATGGCAGCAATTTTGGGAGGACGGTGAAGTTTATAAAGTGACTGAAGATGACTCCAGGGAAAAATATTATGTGTTGGAAATGTTTCCCTACCCATCCGGGCGGATCCATATGGGCCATGTGCGAAACTACTCTATCGGTGATGTAGTTGCTCGATACAAGAGGATGCGAGGGTACAATGTACTGCACCCCATGGGATGGGACGCCTTCGGACTCCCCGCTGAAAACGCCGCACAAAAGAACAACAGCCATCCAGCGACATGGACCTACGCCAATATCGACTATATGCGCAACCAGTTGCGGCAGCTCGGGCTCTCCTACGACTGGGGCCGTGAAATCGCCACCTGCAACCCGAAATACTATCGATGGGAACAACTCCTGTTTCTTGAGATGTACCGTAATGGGCTTGTATACCAAAAGGTAACCACGGTCAACTGGTGCGAATCCTGTAAAACCGTACTGGCCAACGAGCAAGTCATCGACGGGACCTGCTGGCGATGCGATGAGCCAGTATTTCCACGTAAAATGAATGGCTGGTTCTTTAAGATCACCGACTATGCAGAAGAATTGTTAACAGATCTCGACAAACTCACAGGATGGCCTGAAAAGGTTGTGACAATGCAGCGCAACTGGATCGGCAAATCCACCGGTCTTAACTGCGAATTTCCGGTCGAAGGATCGGAGCACAAAATCGCCATCTTCACCACCCGGCCGGACACTATTTTCGGCGTTACATTTATGTCGATCGCAGCCGAACATCCTTTGCTCGACACTCTCATTTCCGGCACGGAAACGGAGAAAGAGGTAAGGGAGTTTGCACGACAGATAGTTCTTGATAAGCAACGGAGATCGATTGAAGAAGAACCTGAAAAGCTGGGGATTTTTACCGGCCGGTACTGCATCAATCCATTCAACGGCGAACGAGTTCCTCTCTACGTCGCCAACTTCGTGCTCATGGAATATGGCACCGGGGCGGTCATGGCTGTACCGGCACACGATGAAAGAGACTTTGAGTTTGCCAGGAAGTACAAGCTGAGGATAACCCCGGTGGTCGTGCCTGCAGGGGAGACGCTTGATCCACGCGCGATGGATCAAGCATCGACCGTTCCGGGCATCCTGGTGAATTCAGGAAAATTCAGCGGCATGGATTCCATCCAGGCCCAGACTGCCATCGTCGAATATGCAAAAGAAAACAATTTTGGAGCAGCCCATGTCACCTACAGATTGAGAGACTGGGGCATCTCCCGGCAGCGCTACTGGGGAGCTCCTATTCCCATGATCCATTGTGACAGGTGCGGCGTGCAGCCTGTACCGGAAGCGGACCTGCCGGTACTTCTGCCTGAAGATCCCGAGGCCGGCAGCGCATGTTTACCCCTGCATCAACGACCTTCATTTATTGCCACGGCCTGTCCTCTTTGTGGCGGTGAGGCGAAACGCGAAACCGATACCATGGATACCTTCATGGAATCTTCCTGGTATTTTGCCAGATATGCCAGCCCGAGACACAGCAATGGTCCTCTCGACAAATCTAAAGCAGCTTACTGGCTGCCGGTAGACCAGTATATCGGCGGAGTTGAACATGCTATCCTCCACTTGCTCTATTCCCGATTTTTCACCAAGGTTTTGCGGGATCTCGGTCATCTTGATATCGACGAGCCGTTCACTAACCTCCTGACCCAGGGGATGGTCATCAAGGACGGGGCAAAGATGTCGAAATCAAAGGGAAATGTCGTCGACCCCAATGACTTGATCCAGGCATATGGTGCCGATACGGTAAGACTTTTCAGTCTCTTTGCGGCCCCTCCGGAGCGCGATCTCGAATGGAGCGCTCAAGGTGTTGAAGGCTCTTCCCGCTTTCTTAACAAAGTGTATCGGCTAATTTCGGGCAACCGGGGCCTGCTCGATTGTCCCCCGGAAATCCCGGATCAACTCAGTGAACCGGGAAGAACGCTGCACCGCAAGACCCACCAGACGATTAAACGGGTAACCGAAAATATCGAGCAGAATTTCCATTTCAACACGGCGATAAGCGGCATGATGGAGCTGTTTAATGTTCTGTCTACAGTCACCGGCGACAATATCGCTGAAAACGCCGAGCCGCCGGTAGTCCGGGAAGCCGTTTCCGTTCTTTTGCTCCTTCTCTCCCCCATGGTTCCTCATTTTGCCGCAGAGATGTGGGAGTACATCGGCAACACCGAGCCGATAGAAAAGAGACAATGGCCCGAATTCGACGCTATAGCGGCCAAAGAAGATCTTCTCACCATTGTTCTCCAGGTTAATGGAAAAGTTCGATCCAGGCTGCAGGTTCCAGCCGATATCACGGACGATGCCCTTGCCTCGCTGGCACTTGCAGATGAAAATATGATCAAATTCATCGATGCAAAACCTGTGAAAAAGACGATTGTGGTGAAGAAGAAACTTGTTAATATTGTCGTTTAATACTAGTATCATCCAGCTAGAAAGAAGCGTATTCCAATTCGACTGAATTTTCACAGGAGATGACAATTGAAAACTGTTTGTCGATTTTTCTCTTTACTCATTGCCGCTTGTATTCTTGCTTCGTGCGGATATCATAATCCTAATGTTTACAACGGACCACACAAGGTCATTTACATTACCGAATGGAAAAACAGAACCAGCCAGCTTGGTCTCGATTCAAAGATTTACCGAACACTGACCAGATGGTTTCAGAATTCCAGATCGATTTCCACCGTGAGGGAAAAGGCCGGAGCCGATCTGATTCTCGCCGGTGAAATTATCTCGCTCGAATTGCCGAGCCTTGCATACGGGGCAAACAATGTCACCGCCGAAGTCAAGGTGAGACTCCGTGTCCGCTATGTCCTGAAAGACATCGCTTCCAACAAGATTTTAATGGAAGTCCCGGATGAACTCTGGATTGAAGATTATCTGATATCGACTAACTCAAGCACCAATATCGATAATGAAAAAAGAGCGCTCGACACCATAATCGACGACCTCTCGCAAAGGATTTATCAGAGAACAGTCAGCAGGCTGCCGACGCTGTAAGCCTACATGTTGTACTGGGCAGAACCGTTTGAGCCGCTCTGCCCAGGCCGCCTCCCGTCCCCTACAATGTTTAAAATCGCCCACCTTTCTTTTGATTCACCATTTGTTCTTGCTCCGCTGGCCGGATACACCAATCTGCCTTTTCGTCTTCTCTGCAGGAAATACGGTGCCTCCTACTGCGTTTCCGAAATGATAAGCTGTCATGGACTTGTGTACAAGGAGCGGAATACTCTCAGGATGCTTGCCTCGGTTGAGGCAGAAAGACCGATATCGTTTCAACTGTTTGGTGCGGATCCGGAAGCTATGGCCGATGCAGCGGAAATTCTGGCCTCTTACGGCCCTGATATGATAGATATCAATATGGGGTGTCCGGCTAAAAAAGTCACCAAGCGTGGCGCGGGTGCAGCCCTTATGACTGCCCCTGAATGTGCTCGGGACATTTTGACAAAAGTCGTTTCCAGAGTATCGATACCGGTATCGGTAAAAATCAGATCCGGCAAAGACAGTCTTTCCATAAACGCCGTGCCATTTGCAAAGATGGCGGAAGACTGTGGTGTCGCCGCCATAATTGTCCATGCCAGGACCTGGGCCCAGGGATTTAGCGGCAGCATCGACCCTTCAGTTATAAGCGATGTGAAGAAATCAGTGACCATTCCGGTGATCGGCAACGGTGATGTGCTTTCGCTTCAGGACGGATACAGGATGATGGATGCCACCGGCTGCGACGGTGTTATGATCGGCCGCGGTGCTTTAGGTAATCCCTGGATTTTCAAACAGAATACCAGGCCGGAAGATGTGCGTGAAATCATCGCCACGGCCCAGGAACACCTGGGGCTGATTGAAGAGCATCTGCCGGTCGAGCGGCTTCTCGGTTACATTAAGAACCAGATGTGCCGCTACTTCCGAGATTTTCCCGGAAGTTCGGCGGAACGAAAGAAAATATTCACCATCCCAAGCCTGGGTGAGTTGAAGGACTATATCGAGTCCTTCGGAAGGCAGCAATAACCGCCTTATTTCCTGAGCTGCACAATCTTTTTCAAGAGATCTTTACTCTCGTTTTTCATAGTTTCCGGCAATGACGTATCGGCGAGGGCATTTTTCAGGCTCTGTTCGGCGAGTTTTAATTTGCCTTGAAGCAGGTTGAACTTTCCAAGATACAATGCCGCAACTCCCCTCTCACCTTTATCTGCAGCAATCTGTCCAAGTTCGAAATACACCTGGGCATACTCGGGGAGTTCATAACTGACGGTCAGAAAATAATTTTCGGCCTCTGTCGGATGACCGGTCCGGTACAGCAGCTTGGCAAGCAGAAATGTGGCATACATGTCTGAATTGTCGACCTGCAACGCCTCCAGGAGATCCTTTTCTGCATCGGCAAATTTCCCGGCGGCAAACAAAATAGCGCCACGATCAACCTTGAGAATGGCTTTGTCCGGATAAGAAAGAACTACCTTGTCAAGCAGCTCCAGGCTCTTTGTATAGTCGTTCTCGGTGCTTGCGATCTGCGATAAGCCGTATGTCGCCATCGCTTTTGTCGCCTCGTCTGTTCTTCCGTCGGCGACTACTGTGGCGAGAAAGGGTTTAAGGGACTCCGGGCCTTTTACTTTGGCAAGAATTCTGTATTTGAAGCGCAGGAAATCAAAATCGTCTGCAGTTATGAGATTTTCGGCAATCTTCTCTCGGTCGTTGTCCAGAATCGATTCAATATAATCGAGTCTCGCCTCGGGGTTAGGATGAGTAAGAAGATACTGCGGCGGTTTATCGCTTCGGTATCTCGCAATTCGCCGCAAGGATTCAAGCATCTTGATTTGTCCTTCTGGATTTCGATTGAGCTTTTTCATCCAGTCGTAGGCGAGCAGATCAGCCTCCTCTTCATGCTGGCGGCTGAAATGAAGATTTATACTCTGCCCGGTGGCCAGGGCGCCGGTGAGCAGCACCGGTGTTGCAGCACCGCCAAAGGCTATTGCGGCAAGCGCCAGTCCCAGCGAGGCAATACCGGAATATGTGCCTTTTTCAACTCTCGACGCGAGATGCCGTTTATCGATATGACCTATCTCGTGAGCCAGCACCGCAAGAAGTTCGTCCTCTGAGTGCATCATTTCGATCAAGCCGGCATTAAAGAAAATGAGACCGGACGGGGCGGCAAAGGCGTTGACCTCCTTGTCGGCAATAACAAAAAATCGATAATCGAAATACTGTATACCGGCGACCTCAAGAACACTCTGCCCTAGTCGCGTGATATATTGAATGACATCTGGATCATCGACTAATTCAAACGCCGACCTGACGGAATAGAGTAGTTTTTCACCGATTTCCCTTTCATCGCCAATAGAAAAGGAAGAGGCCGGCGGTACAACGGAGAAATGAAAGAAAATGCAGACAAGAACCCAGGCCGTCACTTTCGATGCAACTTTTTTCATAGTGCCCTCAACCACTGTACGGTTCTGCGCAATCCTTCCTCGGTGGAAACCACAGGTTCATAGCCGAGATCTCTTTTGGCGGCAGTCATGGAGAAATAGTGGGATTTTGCCAATTGTTCGGCAAGAAAGCGAGTCATTTTCGGTTCGTTCTTTAACCGCAACATGCCGTAGACTGCCTCAAAAACTCTGCCGAGACGATAGGCGGCCTGAAAGGAAACTGCCGATTGCACTTCGGGAATATCCATCATAACAAAAAGTTCATTGATCCACCGCCAGAGATTGACGGGTGTCCCCTGACTGATAAAATATGGTTTCCCTCCAGCCGTACCCTGTTCAGCCAAATTCTTGGCGGCGAGGATATGGGCGTGAGCAACATTATCAATATAAGAAATATCAACGAGATTGGTACCGTCACCTACCATTTTTAATTGTCTCCTGCGCCCGCTCTCGAGAAGCCGTGGCAGAAGATGGGGATCGCCGGGACCCCAGATGAGATGCGGTCGAAGGGCGCAGGTCGACAGGCCCTCCGAGTTTGCCGCGAGTATCATTTTTTCAGCCGCCACTTTGCTCCTGGCATAATGACAAAGAAAATCCTCGGCATAGCTCAGCTGCTCATCTCCGCCGCAGATATCCACCCGGTCAAAAACGACAGACGGGGTGGAGGTGTACACCAGCATGGGTACACCGTTTTTCCGGCAACTCCCGATGACCTGTTCAGTGCCGAGAACATTGGTCTCATAATACGACTTCCACGGGCCCCATATGCCAGCCAGTGCAGCGACGTGAAAAACGATGTCGACGTCGCGGGTAGCGTGGGACATTATCTCTTCATCATTGATATTGCCGACCAGACATCTCGCGCCCATAGCCTCTACTTCCGGATAATGATGACGGCCGATGATTTGCGTCTCCACCCCGAGCCCCAGAAGCTTCTGCACAACCGCCTTGCCGACGAAACCGCCGCCGCCGGTAACCAAAGCTCTTTTAAAGGTCAAAGTGAGATTTTCTTTTGTGCCCATTTTGCCAGTTTTTCGCGGAATATTTTTGCATTATGGCGGATATCCACCGGGAAGGCCCGATGGATCAGAAAGTATTCAATCTCCCGGGTAAGCTCACTTGCCTGAGCCAAAGCCCGTACTTCATCCAGTAATGTGCTGTCATCAAGCCGTTTATTGCGTACCGGTTCAATTATCAAAACCGGTACCTTGGCTGTTTCGTGCCGGAGGCCTGGAATACCCACGAGCGCCGAACGGTATACTTCGGGATGTTCATTGACGATTGCTTCGCAGGGGATAGAATACAGAGTTCCGCTGCCGGTCATTACACGGTGTGCTCTGCGGCCGCAAAACCAGAGGCGCCGGCAGTCGTCAAGGTAGCCGACATCGCCCATCCGATGCCAGAATGTGGCGCCGTCGGAGATCTTGGCCAGGCGGGTTTCATCAGTGTTGTTTTGATAGGCTTTTGTCACCACGTCGCCACGGACAATGATTTCGCCGATTTCACCGGCTTGAAGCGGCATTGTATCGGCAAATTCACTAATCGGTTCATCGGAGATGGGGATTATCTTTATGTCCACGCCAGGCATGGGGCGACCGACACATGTTCCCCGCCCTTTGCAGCTCATTTCCCAGGTTTCCGCCAGCACCTCCCGGCTTTCAATCGAGGCGACCGGGAGACTCTCTGTCGCGCCGTAAGGGGTAAAGACCGAGGCTTCGCGAGGAAGACTGCCGGTCACCCGAGTCAGCAGGTCGTACGGTACCGGGGCTCCTGCCATAAGTACCTTCTGAACCGATTTGAGTACAATCCGATTGTCGAGGCAATATCTGCTCACCACATTCCAGATCGCCGGCGAGCCGAATGAATAGGTCACGCCGTACCTGTCGATCGACCTGACAAATTTTTCCGGATCGACCTGGGCCGGTTTGGTCGGATTCATATCGGGAATAACCGAGCATGCACCTAAGGCCGCAGAAAACAAAGCAAAAAGCGGAAAGGCAGGCTGGTCGACGTCTGCCGGGCCTATGCCGTAATATTCGCCAATCAGGCGAAGTTGAGCACTGAAAATAGAATGTTCGTACCTGACTCCCTTGGGAGGCCCGGTCGAGCCCGTAGTAAATATGATTGCCGCAAGATCCTCATCTGAAGGCTGGTGAACAGGAAAAGGCTTTTCGCAATCGGAAACACATGCAGAGATATCCGGACCGAGAATTCCAAACGAGTTTCCGCAACAAAAAAAACTCTTCACGGTATGAAAAGGCTTGCGAAACATTTTCGCGAACACGACCGCTTTCGGTATGCCTACAACCGCTACAGGTTTGACCCTTTCAATGCAGCGCAACAGGTTTTTATAGCCCATTCCGGGATCGATCAGAACGATCGGACTGCCAAGTTTGAAAAGTGCCAGGGTGAGGGCGATAAAATCAACGGAAGGAGTAACCATGAGGACGACCACATCGCCCGGCCGAATACCGTTGCGGGAGAAATAGGCTGCATATCCGTCTGACCTTCTGTTCAGGTCGCCAAACGTTATGCTTTTCCCGCTTCGAGCCTCAATGATCCCTGTTCGATCTTTATACCTCTCTGCGGTCTGGACAAATGTTTCGGCAATATTTTCAGCCACCGGCGGTCTCCGGAAATTTTCCTGCAGAAAAGAAATTCTGGAGAATAGGTCCGATTTCTTCTGCTTTATCTTCGAGAATATAGTGTCCGCCATCGCTGAAATAGTGACTTCTTGCTTCCGGAAACCGTTTCTGCCATTCAGCAAAAAAGGAATCGTTGAAGCAGAAATCCTTCCCACCCCAGATGATAAGCAGAGGGATCTTCCGGTCGCGAATAAGAGGGAGCCGCTTCTCAATTTCAACCAAGGTCGAATAACTTCTATGACGTGCATCCATTGGAATGTCCTGGACAAACCGGTATATCGCCACACGGTTGCGCCAGCTGTCGTACGGTGCCAGATAAGCCCTTGCGGTTGCGGCCGGCATTTTTTTGGTGACAGCCATGTACCTGGCAGGACCGGCAAAGCCGTTGAACAGGCGTACCACGATTTCTCCCACCAGAGGAAATCGGCAAAACCGGATCCGCCAGGGGATGCGGGAAGAGCGAAAAGCGGCGGTGTTCATGACCACTATTCTCTCTATTTTCTCAAGTTGCTTGACAGCACAACCGATGCCGATAGCGCCGCCCCAATCATGGACGACGAGAAAAAAACGATCGATCTGCAGATGATTCAATAAACTTTCAAGATTGGCAATATGGCTGGCCAGACAATAGGGATAATCGGCCGGTTTGTCGGACAACCCACAACCGATATGATCCAGAGCAATAACCCTGTGGCTTTTTTTGAAAAGAGTAATGAGATGCCGGAAATAGTATGACCAGGTAGGGTTGCCGTGAACCATGACAATAACCGGCCCGCAACCTTCATCGATATAATGAAGCCGTTCCCCTGCGATGTTGAAATATTTGGAGTGAAATGGATAGTCTGGATACACTGCGCTCAAAGCCCTTGAAGTATGGTCTGATTGATCTTTATGTAATCGTTCATCGTTACGCATCAAATGACTGCATAACCCGGATGTGCTGTGAGTGCACGGAGAAACAGTACGGCATTGACCCTTTCCCGTTACATCGCTACAAGAGGCAGGTATTCGGGTTTCCATCTGATCCGGTCGATCAGTTTTTTCATCCTCGCCTCATCGTTATCGTGTTGAAAATCAGAGTATACACAAGGCCTGCTGACCCCTTTCTTCACGCTGCTCATGGCCACTGCCAAAGCAACTTTTTTGCCAACCTGGCGGATATTTTTAATCGATGGCATGAGGCGGCCTTGTGCGAGCTCTTCAGGAGACATCATCTCGGCTATCGCATAGGCTGCCGCAGTAAAAAACTCGGGCAGCACTTCTCTGGCACCGGAGGTCAAAACACCTAATCCAACTCCAGGAAAAACCAAGGCATTATTACACTGACTGACCTGGAATGAATCTTCCACGGCATCAAGAGTCGGGCAAGGATTACCGGTTGCTATCAGTATACCTTCCTCATTCCATTTACGGATATTCTGGCAGAACACTTCAGGAGTTGAAATATGATGGAATAAAGGCAGAATAAGGGGCCGGGCAGTATTCTGCTTGAGTGCATCGATCGCTTCCCGCTTGAAAAAATAATCCTGCCCGGTTGTTCCGATCAAAACGGTTATGCCGGCTTTTTTGATGATTCCGGGGATATCGGTTTTATCGATTTCTCCAGTCCAGGGCGAGCTTTTCTTCTCTTTGGCAAATCGCTTCTTGTACCGTTCCATCTCTCGTTTACTGGTGATAAGGCCCTTCGAATCGATCATGAAGATCCGATCAAGCGCTTGTTTTTCAGTAAGGCCTTCACCAACCAGAGCATGAGAAAGCTGTTCGGCAATCCCGACTCCTCCCGCACCGGCTCCGTGGATGAGAAAACGCTGATCGGAGAGCTTTTCGCCCTTTATTTTTACGGCAGAGAGTATCGCCGCAAGCGCAACGGCACCGGTTCCCTGTATATCGTCGTTAAAGGAGATCAACTCATCGACAAAGGCATCGCGGATGCTGAAGGCATTCTGCTGGGAAAAATCTTCCCACTGGCAGAGAGCATTGGGGAAGACATTACGAAATGCTCTGACAAACCTGCCGATAAAGGAGAGGTATTCTTCGCCATCCAGTCTTTTGTGGCGCCAGCCGAGATATTGATTGTCGGCAAGAAGTTTTTCATTATTGGTGCCGACGTCGAGTGAAACAGGCAGGCAATGCCAGGGAGCGATCCCGGCACCTTGAGTATACAGCATGAGTTTGCCGAGGCAGACTGCAATTCCCCCGGCGCCCTGATCGCCGATACCAAGCACCCCCTGGTTATCGGTTACCACTGCGACCCGAATATCCCGGTGGGCGAATCTTCTCAGGATGTCTTCGGCCCGGTCGATATTTCCGGGATAGAAATGAAGGCCGTTGGCCTGCCGGAACATCGACGAATATTTCTGTACTGCCAGACCGATGGTCGGGGTGTAGATAATCTTGATATACTCTTCAATATCGCTTTCTATCAGGGCATGGGCCAGAGTGACATTACGGTCGAACATCGAGCGGATAAAGATAAATTTCTCTATATCGTCGACTTTTTCTTTCACCTTGATGCGTGAGCTTTCCACCTGTGTCTCGAGATTTTTAATGCCCGGGGGAAGGGTCGCCTCAAGCGCCAGCAGCTTTCTTTCTTCCAGGTTGAAGGCAGTGCCTTTATTCACATAGCTGCAGGACCTGGCGGACGCGCCGCTGGCATAAACAATAATTTCCCTGGTATTGCCATATTCGTCATATTTGAACCTGTACAATTTTGCAGACATACTCAGCCCCCTTCATGTTCCCCATAAAATGTGCGATTGACAAGAATCATTCTTTGCCGCATAATGCCGGGCCATGGAACCATGGCAAATTATACTGCAGGACAGCATTACCACGCTGGATGATCTGAAAAAGCATTTGGATTGTGATAGTACTGCATTAGGGGAAGTAATAGCAAACTTTCCAATGCGGATTAATCCATATTTTCTAAAATTGATTCAATCTCCGGGGGACCCTCTATGGAAACAGGCGGTCCCCGATGCCGCAGAAATACGCGATGGGATCTGTGCCGTTGACCCACTCGCCGAGGAAGAACTCAGCCCGGTCCCCAATCTTGTCCATAAATATCCGGATAGAGTCCTCTTTTTAGTGTCCAGCCAATGCGCAATGTATTGCAGGTTCTGCACCAGAAAGCGTAAAGTCGGTACCGACAGAATGCGGATCTCCGAGAAAACCCTCGCTGCCGGCTATGGCTATCTGAGAAACCATCCGGAAATCAAGGAAGTACTCCTTTCCGGAGGAGATCCACTCCTTCTTTCAGACGATACGATCGGAGCGATCCTCGAAAATCTGCGGGCTATCCCATCTATTGAAATTATCCGCATAGGCACCAGAGTGCCATCGGTCCTGCCGATGCGGATCACCGACCGGCTGGTGGCAATCCTCAAGGCTCATCATCCGCTCTACATTAACACCCATTTCAACCATCCTCTTGAAATCACAAAAGAAGCATCGATTGCCTGCATGAAGCTGGCGGACGCCGGCATTCCCCTTGGATGTCAGACGGTGCTGTTGAAGGGTGTCAACGACAACGCAGCGACCATGAAACAACTGCTGCAGACCCTTCTCCGCATACGGGTAAAACCCTATTACCTTTTTCAGGCCGATCTTACCCGGGGAACCGATCATTTTCGTACTGCAACCGAAACCGGCATGACCATAATGCGTTCACTTTACGGTCATATATCCGGCATGGCTGTGCCGACCTTTGCACTCGACGCCCCCGGCGGAAAAGGGAAAATACCCCTGACCCCGCAGTATATCCTTGAAAAAGGCAAGACCCTTCTTTTTGAAAATTATAAGGGCGAGGTCTGCACCTACCCGGAGGCAGGGGAAAGTATCTGACAATCGGTTATGTGAGTAGAAAAAAGAGTGTCTTCCTGCCGCCTTCGTGAACTCCTTGCGTCTTAAGACCTTTTTACGATATACTTCGACATGCTCGGGTGTCCGAGCGATAACCATCACAATCCGTAAGACCACCAGTTATGAAACACGACGAACTCCTGGCAAAAATCCTCAGTTCGGGAGAGCTTCCGACTCTGCCTACAGTGGCTTCGCAACTTATCTCATTGACCTCCAGGGAAGACGCCACTCTTGCCGAGATCGGCGACTTGATCGCTCGAGACATCTCTCTGTCGGCAAAAATCCTTAAAGTTTCCAATTCCGCTTTCTATAGTTTTCCCCAACAGATCGGCTCAATCCAGCAAGCTGTCAGTATTCTCGGCATGAATGCCGTTCGAAGCCTGGTACTGTCCTTTTCTTTTTTAAGCATCAGGGGCGGCAAGTCTCCCAGTCGCTTTGACTTTCGAAGATTCTGGACAAAATCCCTTGCGTCGGCTGTTGCAACCCGACTCATTCTCGAAAAAGTAAAAGGTGTCGAAGCAGAAGAGGGTTTTGTCTCCGGTCTGCTGCAAAATCTCGGTGAGCTGATACTGGCCAAGACCTTTCCGCCTGAATACGACAAGGTCTTACAGGCGGTCGAAGAGCCCGACCGGGAAATCCTGACGGAAGAAGAATTTATCTTTGGCGCCGACCACACCTTTATCGGCACCAATGTCGCCAAAAACTGGGGTTTTCCCGAAGCACTCCTGGCACCAATCCAGTTCCATCACGAGCCGGAAAAATATACCGGCAACAATGCTGCCATACGCTCGACCATCCGAGCCGTCTACCTCTCGGACCTCCTCGTCAACATCCTGTTTTCCGATAAGCCCGAAGCCTACCACAAGAGGTTCCAGAAAGAAGCGGCAAAACTCCTGGGACTGACGGGTGAAGCTATCGAATCGATTCTTGAACAATTCCATTTTCGTGTAAAAGAGGCGGGAACCTATTTCGATCTCAAGATAGAAGCCGGCAAATCGGTCCAGGAAATACTTCAAGAGGCCAATATTCGTTTGAGCCTGATCAATCTCGATTACGATCAAATGAATAAACAGTTGATTCAGGCAAAAATCAATCTTGAGAATCTGACCCGGGAGCTTGAAGCAAAGAACAGGTTGCTCGACAATCTTGCAAATGTGGATGGCCTCACCGGGGCCTTCAATCACCGATATTTCCAAAATGCCCTCGACCAGGAAATCAGCCGTTCGATTCGCCACGGCAATGAGATCTCGATTCTTTTTATCGATATAGACTTTTTCAAAAAATTCAACGACACCTACGGCCATCAGGCGGGAGATTTTGTTCTGACTGAGTTTGCCAGGACCATCCAGGACAATATCAGACAGTATGACATTCTTGCCCGTTACGGGGGGGAGGAATTTGTGGTTATCCTGCCTGAAACAGGTACCGAAGAAGCACTCATCGTAGCGGAAAAATTACGGGCTGCGATCGAAGCGACGCCTTTTAGAGACACTCGCGAAGAGTATCATGTAACAGCCAGCTTCGGCCAGGCCTGCAGTAAACCGGGGTTGGAGGACAACTTTAGCAGGGATGGTCTGGTAAGCCGTGCGGATCAGGCATTATACGAGGCCAAAGAAAAAGGCCGCAACCGGGTAGCAGCCTTTACTCCGAAAAAAAAGTGGTTTTCGTTCTGAAGCGCAAGATGGAAGAAACAGCACGAGTTTACAAGTACAGATTTAATTTTCCGGATAGGGATACCATCACTTTCAATGTCTCCCTGAATTCCATCTCCCATTATATCAATACCTGTCCGGTGGTCGCGCCTGCATGGTCCCGCCTTCTTTCTCACCAATGCGCTCCCTGCACCCTCACTGCCGAACACCACCCGTTCTGTCCGGTTGCCCTGAATATTGCCGAACTTGTCACTGCGTTTAAGGATACCGCATCCTATGTTCATTGCACCGTTTCCTGTTCGTCAGCGGAACGGATAGTCACAAAGGATACCAGCGTACAGGAAGGACTGGCCTCCATACTTGGCCTGCTTATGGCCACGAGCGGCTGTCCGGTGATGGACTTTTTCCGGCCGATGGCGCGTTTCCATCTCCCCTTCTCCACTGTCGATGAATCTATTTTTCGGATCGGCGCCATGTATATGCTCCGCCAATACTACCGGAACGGATCAAGTAAGCGAGATCCCCTCGATGAAATGAAGACGCACTTCTCGGAAGTGAAATTGGTAAATGCAGGAATACTTGAAAGGATCCGGCATATCACAGGACTCGATGCGGATAAAAATGCCATTGTTACTCTTACCAGTCTGGCTCAGATCCTGGAAATGGAGGTCGATACCAAACTGGAATCGCTGCAGAGTCTCTTCTTCGATCAATGACCGGGGTTTGGTTTTCTGAGATCACATCATGTTTTCCGGATCGACATCGATCACCAGACTGCATCCGGCTTTGACGAGTCCGTTCCGCTCGGCTCGCACCGCAACACATATCCCGTGCAGTTGATCCAGGTCCGGGCTTTTCAGCAAGACCTGCCAGCGGTAATTGTCGGCGATCTTGTCGAGCGGCGATGGCGCAGGCCCCAGGGTTTCAAGGCGATAGTTTTCCTTCTGGGCAAATTTTCGACAAAACCCGGCAATGGCAACAGCGGTTTTTTGCACCTCGGCCTCGACTCTGCCCTGGATGCGCATGGCGGTAAGACGCACATAGGGCGGGAAAACAGGATTCCGCCGCAATCGCATTTCATGCTCGAACATCTTTCGGTACTCATGATCTTTTGCATACACAATGGCATAATGACTCGGCCGCATGGTCTGAATGAGCACCTCACCCGCTTGATCGCCTCGCCCGGCACGCCCTGTTACCTGGGTGATGAGCTGGAAGGTTTTTTCAGCGGCCCTGAAGTCGGGCATGCTCATCCCGCCATCGGCCCAGACCACTCCGACCAGCGTAACATTGGGGAAATGATGACCCTTGGCAATCATCTGGGTACCGATGAGGATGTCGATTTTGCCGCTGTGCATTTCGGCAAGGGCGGCGAGAAATTTCTTCCGGTCCGATGCGGTGTCTGAATCGAGACGGGCAAGCCGTGCAGAGGGAAGAAGCTCCCGAATCTCTTCCTCCACCCTTTCGGTACCAAACCCTGCAGGCACAAGGTCGTCGGACCGACACTGCAGACATATGGTCTTGCCGGGCATGGAAAACCCGCAATAGTGACAGATGAGTTTATTGCGACCCTTATGAAGGGTGAGAGAAACATGGCAATGGCTGCACTGGACGGGTGTGCCGCAATCCCGGCAGAGAACGACCGCGGAAAAACCTCTCCGGTTCAGGAGAAGAATACTTTGTTTCCCTCTTTCCAGATTCTTCGACAACTTTTCAAGAAGATCCTTCTTGATTATCCCCTTGCTGTCCTTGTTGTCTTTTTTGTTCAGATCGACAACCGTCACCGACGGCAGCGACCTGCTGCCAACTCGTTCGGACATAGTCAAAAGCGTATATTTGCCTGACTGGGCATGAGCATAGCTGGTGATCGACGGGGTGGCCGAACCGAGTATCACTACACTCTTGTGATGTCTCGCCCTTAATACCGCTAAATCGCGACCATGGTAACGAAAGCTGTCATCCTGCTTGAAGCTTGCATCGTGTTCTTCGTCAACGACGATAAGTCCGGGATCCCGTAACGGGGCAAATATTGCGGAGCGGGCACCGATCACCACCTTAGCCCTGCCGAAAAGAGCAAGAGAGAACTGATCAAAGCGTTCGGCGGCGGTCAGCCCGGAATGCTGCAGAACAACCTGATCGCCAAAGCGTGAGAGGAGATGGGCTTCCAACTGGGTGGCAAGGGCAATCTCGGGCACAAGGAGGAGCACGTCCCTTCCCTGTGCCAGTGTCTCTTCCGCCGCCCGGAGATATATTTCGGTTTTTCCGCAGCCGGTGACACCATGCAGAAGAAAGGGCGCAAATCTCTTTTCCCGGATTGCCGGCCGAAGCATTTCAAGGACACCGGCTTGTTCGTCGGTAAGTGTTTCGGGGCGGGGATGAAACGGCAATTGCTGGCCGAACGGATTGCGGTAAATCCGCTCTCTGGTGCTGCTGACCATTCCTTTTGCTTCCAGTTCGGCAAGCGCCTTTGCAGAACCGACATAGCGAGTTCGTATTTCTTTTAGAGGAATTATCTGTTGCCTGGTCTCTTTCGTCAGATCATAAAGACAATAAAGAGCTTTTGCTTCGGAGAACTTTAAGTCGATTCCCTTCTCCTGACTGATCTCCTGCCGATAGCGCAGCAGACTCTCCCGGCTGCCGTCGATTTCCCCTGGAGGCTCCGTCTGCTGTCCCGTCAGTGCATAGCAGAGCTCGTTTTTCTCACCGATCGTATCTTTTGAGAGGAGCGATTTGAAGCTGACGGCATTTTCCTTCAATAATTTTGCCAGCAGCTTTTTGCCAAGCTTATCGAGGAGAACTGTGCTGGTTTCTTTCGGGCTCAGCATCCCGCAGTCAGCTAATCTTCCGGCCCAATCCGGTAGTTGATCGGGAGGTTGCTCGGGGAATTGAAGCAGAAACTGTTCAGGGGAAATTTCCAGCACGAGCCTCTTCAGGCTTTGCGGCGCAAGTCCTCCCGGCAACGCCGCCTTAATCACCAGGCCAAGCGGGTAATGGTAATAATTGGCCACCCAACGGAAAAAAGAGACAAAGTCGGCGTGAATAACCGGATAGTCGCCCTGGAACGCTGCTATCTCTTTAATTGTGAACGATGATTGAGTGTCGGTCTGTGGCGGAATACCGATGACATATCCGGTCACCCTCCTTTTACCAAGAGGTACCAGCACCCGTCTGCCGATATGCTGCCGACCATCGCTCTCCTGCCCGCTCTTCTCCATTGCAGCGGGCAGACCGTATGTCAGGGTCTGCTCCAGGGGAACGGCGACAGCGACCTCCAGATGAATCATTTGCCGTCGACGATACCTTTGATGTATTCCATCAGCGGCTTGCCGAGGGAGGGATGGAGCAAGCCATAGGCGATAATGGCTTTGAGATAGCCCATCTTATCTCCTGCGTCATACCGCGTTCCTTCGAACTCATAGGCGTACATCGCCCTTTTTTTGGTAAGGGCCAGCAGTGCATCGGTAAGCTGTATCTCCCCGCCATGACCGGGGGTTGTGGTGTCGAGAATCGCGAATATCTCCGGCATCAGAATATAACGGCCTATAATGGCCATATCGGAATCTGTTGTTCCCGGTGCCGGTTTTTCCACCATTCGCGAAACCCTGTAGGTCTTGTCTCTGTCGTTTTTTTCACCCTCGACGATCCCGTACTGGTGGGTTTCACTGGCCGGAACCCGTTGAATGGCGACAATGGACTCCCCAACTTCATCAAAGAGTTCAAGCATTTGTTTGGCACAGGGGGTCTTGCTGAGTACCAGGTCGTCGCCTAGAAGGACCATGAAAGGCTCGTTGCCGACAATATTGCGGGCAGTCCATATGGCGTGGCCGAGTCCAAGCGGTTTTTTTTGCCGAACCGATACAATATCGATGAGATTCGAGATATTATTGAGTTCTTCACCAAGAACGGTCTTGTTTTTTTCCTTTAAAACCATATCAAGATGATAATTGTAATCAAAATGGTTCTCGATCGCCGACTTTCCTTCACTGGTTACAAAAATAATCTGGTCAATCCCAGACGCCACAACTTCCTCGACGATATACTGGATGGTAGGACGGTCGACAATGGTAAGCATTTCTTTGGGAATCGATTTTGTCGCCGGCAAAAACCTGGTGCCAAGTCCGGCCACTGGGATAATAGCTTTTCGTACTTTCATAAGTAACCTCTATTTTTTTTGGTAACAGGAAGTAAGTTGGTATGGTATGTATCCGGCAAACATGAGCGGGAGACATACCACACTTTAGAGACGACAGCCAATTTTTTCATGAATATTTCATATCCAGACAATCTGCCGATACTCGAACATAAGGACACGATTATCGAAACACTGCGCAACCATCAACTTGTGGTTATTGCAGGTGATACCGGTTCCGGCAAGACAACGCAGCTGCCGAAAATGGGTTTGGAAGCCTTCCCGGACAATGATCTGCTGATCGGCTGCACTCAACCAAGACGGATTGCCGCTACTTCCGTTTCAGCTAGAGTTGCCGAAGAGCTGGGCTCTTTTGGCGATCGTGTCGGTTATAAGATTAGATTCCACGACTATACCACACCGACCACCAAAATCAAATTTATGACTGACGGCGTTCTTCTTGCCGAGACTCGCCAGGACAGGCTTCTCTCCCGCTACGGCCTGTTGATCATCGATGAGGCTCATGAAAGAAGTCTCAACATTGATTTTCTCCTGGGGTATATCAAACAGCTCCTGCCCCGCCGTCCCGACCTGAAGGTGATCATCACCTCTGCTACCATTGACACCCAGGCGTTCTCAAAACATTTTGCCGATGCCCCGGTAATAACCATTGCAGGACGCTCCTATCCGGTGACCGTTCGCTATTGCCCGCCAAAGGATGAAACCGGGGAAAAGGAGAGCGAACTCGACCATTGCGTAAAGACGGTCTGCGAGTTGTACGACAATGAACGTAAAGGCGATATCCTGGTATTTCTGCCGACGGAAAGAGACATTCGCGAGTGTTGCCTCCTGCTCGAAAAGAAAATTCCCGACGCCGTGGTTTTGCCGTTGTACGGTCGGTTGCCGACATCGGATCAACGCAGGATATTTCAAACCTTCAAACAGCTGAAAATTGTCGTGGCGACCAACGTTGCCGAAACTTCGGTCACGGTTCCGGGCATCCGCTATGTCGTTGACAGCGGTCTTGCCCGAATTTCGCAATATAACGTCCGCGCCAAAACCACCAGCCTGCCGATAACCAGGATTTCCAGAGCAAGCTGTGACCAGAGAAAGGGCCGCTGCGGCAGGATCGGGCCGGGCCTGTGTATTCGTTTATATTCTGAGGAAGAATACCATGATCGGCCGGGATACACTCTACCTGAGTTGCAGCGTGCCAATCTTGCCGAAGTCATTCTCCAGATGATTTCCCTCAATCTCGGCCGCCCTGAAAAATTCCCCTTTATCGATCCTCCCTACAAAAACGCGATAAAGGAAGGATATCAGCTCCTCAGGGAACTTGGCGCGATCAATGACACAATGCATCTCACCGCTCGTGGCCGTATCATGGCCGACCTGCCGATCGATCCCTGCATTTCCCGTATTATCATTGAAGCCAAAGACAACAATTGCCTAAAGGAAATGAAAATCATCTCGGCGGTGCTTGCCATCCAGGATCCCAGGATCCGGCCTTTAGACCACGAAAAAGAAGCCGACGAGGCCCATAAGGTTTTCACTCACCCCCAATCCGATTTCATGATACTCCTGAACATCTGGAACGGTTTCCACGACGTTCAGGAAAAGGTAATCTCGTGGTCGAGGCTTAAAAAATATTGCAAGAGCCATTTCTTGTCCTTTCAGCGGATGCGCGAATGGATCGACCTGCATGACCAGCTCGACAGAATCCTCGAAAAACGTGAAGGATTTGTCGAGAATTCGACGGGCGCATCCTATGAGCAGATTCATACTGCGCTGCTTGCCGGTTTTTTGCGGAACATCGCCACAAAAAAACAAGGTAAAATCTATCAAGGCGCCCATAACCGCGAACTTATGATCTTTCCCGGTTCCCATCAATCGATGAAAGGCGGTCAGTGGCTGGTTGCCGCATCGTTTATCGAGACCTCCAGGCTCTATGCCTTAACCGTTGCGACAATCGAGCCGGAATGGCTTGAGCGGGTTGCCGGTCATCTCTGCAAATTCTCCTGGTCAAATCCGCATTGGCAGAAGAAAACCGGGCAGGTTATCGCCGACGAAACGGTATCCCTGTTCGGCCTGATCATTGAAACAGGCCGAAAAGTCAATTTTGGCAGAAGAAGCGTAAAAAACATCGCGGAGGCCCGCGATCTCTTTATTCAATCCGCCCTGGTACTGGGGGAAATGAACGGTACCTATTCATTTCTTGCCCGCAACCTGGCACTCATCAAAACCTGGCAGGAAGCTGAAGAAAAACTTCGGGAACGGACAATCATTGCCGAAGATCAAGTCTTCTACGATTTTTATGCCCGAAGGATCCCTGAAGACGTCTACGATCAACAAACCTTCAACCGGTTCCTCCGCGGCAAAAAGAACCAGACATTTCTCCAGATGAGTGACGAGGATATTCTCAAGCGTCGACCGGGCGATAAAGAACTCCTCGATTACCCACCCGTAATGAACGTCGGCCGGATGCAGGTACGCCTGGAGTATCACTTTGAGCCCGGTTCGGAAAAGGATGGGGTCACCTTCCGACTTCCGGTCGACGCTGCCGCAAGCTTTGCTCCGGGAATTTTCGAATGGCTTGTGCCGGGACTCCTTCAGGAAAAACTGACTTTTCTGCTGAAAGCCCTGCCTAAGAGTATCAGAAAAAAACTGGTGCCGATTAACGAGACGGTCAATCGTTTGCTGGATGATATGCCGGATCGGAACGGATCGCTCTACTCCGCCATCGAAGCCTCGATTTTGAAGCACTTCAAAATACTCATTCAACGATCTGACTGGACGGATACTCTTCCTCTCCATCTGCAACCCCGATTTCTTCTTTTCGATGATGCCGGAAACGAGATCTGTGCCGGCCGCAACGTAAAAGAATTATTCGCCTCAGGTCAAGGCGATAGAGTGATAAAGAGAGTGGAGCCTACCCTGCAGAAAAAGGGCCTGGAGGTTGTCGAACGCTGGCAGGGGACGGAACATGCGGTCTGGGATTTTGCAGGGCTGCCGATGACGATCCCTGCTTTTACCCAGCATGGCGAGGTTGCCGGGTTCCTTTATCCGGTACTTCTTGTCCAGCCTGAGAAAGGCAAGGTAAAGATCGACTTTGGAAAAAATCCGAAAACGGCAAAAGAGTTGAATATTGCCGGAATGGTGTATCTCTATCGTTTACAGTTTCCCGAGCAGTTCAAAAATCTGAAAAAATTTTGCACAACCTCCTTTTCCGGACCATCTGCCGTCTGGTTGCTGGACCTCGGGATGACACGCAAAGAAGCTGTCGACACCCTTCTTGATTTTTTCCTTGTCAGGATATTCGGGCCGTTGTCCGGAATTGTTTCAGAGGAAACGTTTATAGCTACAGTGAATAGGATTAAAAAAGAAGGATTGTACGCTCTAGGACGGAAAATGTGCGAGGATGTGATGATCCTCTTTCGGAAACGACGGACTGTCCACGACACTATCCGAAAAATATTTTCTTCCGGCAACAAGAATCGACTGGGTATTCCAGACAAGGAGCAATGTTTTCAGAACCACCTGAATGATATCTTCCCCGTCGAGATGTTTTCGGGAACACTCCCGGTCGACTTTGGCGATATTGACCGGCAATTGCAGAGCCTGGCACTACGTCTTGAAAGGTTTTATGCCAATCCAGGCAAAGACAGACATAAAGAGGAACAGTTGATACCTCATCTTGATAATCTGGAAACACTTATGGCAAAAAAAGAGGAATTTTCTAAAGAAGGACTCGAGGCGGCCCTTCTTTACCGGGAAATGATCAATGATTACAAAATCGCGCTTTTTTCTCCGGAGATTAAAACCCCCAGGACGGTATCTGTGCAGAAGCTCCATCAGCAGTGGAGATCCACCCTTTTAAAGTGTTGAGCGGCGAAGATGAAGAGAGTAACAATCGGGGTTCTGCTTTGCATATCGGCATTAATCCTGCTCCAGAAGAACCAGCCCTTCATCGGAATTCCGGCCTTCATTGTCGGCATAATTCTGATGTATGGGTGGAAATGGCCAAAGCGATAAAGCTGAGTTGAGCAGCTTGTCTGCTCAAACGAAACGTATGCCCTTGTGGTAAAAATCGTCTGTTTACGTATTCAGGACCATTCCGGTGATATGCTTGAGGCTGTCCATGGAATAAGGTTTAGGCAGAGTGCTGACAAAACCATATTCCCGGCAATCGTGCATGATCGGATCAAGGATGGTTCCGCTCATGGCAATCACCCGAAGCCCAGGCTCAATTTCATGCAGCAACCTGCAGGTTTCTACGGCAGACTCGCCGTTGGCATCGGACAGGTCAAGGATAACCAGCGGCGGGGGAAGTGAAGGATCGGCGCTAAAACGTTGCAAGGCCTCGAGTGCGCCGTTTCTATCGCCCGTGGTGGTAACCGAAAAACCCAGATGTTCAAGCATGATTCGGCCGATATCCTGCATCTGGTTATCCGGTTCGATCAACAGTGCGGATCTATATCTGGAGGTTTTTACTTTCTCGCCGGAATCCTGTACTCCGGCGACATTCTGAACGGGCAGAAACAAAGTGACGGTCGTCCCTCTTTGCAACTCGGAACCTACCACGACATACCCACCATGGTTGCGCAAGGTGGCATACACCACGGTCAGACCCAGCCCCATACCCTTCAGTGCGCCACGTTCCTTGGTAGAATAATAGGGATCGAAGATTCGGAAAAGCTGCTCCCGCTCAATCCCCCGACCGGAATCGCAGATTTCGATTTTTGCATAGGACCCGGCAGGAACATACTGGCCGGACATCAATTGCGGCAAATCGAAATGGTCTCTGCCGATTGAAACATTGATCGCCCCACCACCGCTTGCTTCCACTCCATTTTTC
Source organism: Desulfobulbaceae bacterium BRH_c16a (assembly GCA_000961725.1). Classification (GTDB taxonomy): domain Bacteria; phylum Desulfobacterota; class Desulfobulbia; order Desulfobulbales; family Desulfocapsaceae; genus Desulforhopalus_A. Next base: position 98,952 of record LADS01000029.1, on the reverse strand, counting down.
AAGACGTTGACGATTGCCTGGGAAATTTCTTCGGAGTCGACATAGACCTGTGAATCTTCACCGATTGCGGTGATGGCATAGTCGCCAGGCTCTTCGTCAAAGAAACGTTCGACCGCGGTGCGAACCAGCTGGTTAATGCCGACAGTTTCCCTGCTCACTATCCCGAAATTGGAAAAGCACGATATCTGCCGGGTTAAATCCACTGCGGCAAGAGCCGCTCTTTTCGCCTGCTCGATCAGCTTCTTGCGTTGCGCCTCACTCTGATTGCCACCATATATCGAGACAATATCGAGATTGCCGCATATCACCGTTAACAGATTATTGAAATCGTGGGCAACTCCTCCGGCCATACAGCTCATGGCGTCCATTTTTTTGACAAGCTTAATGGCATTATCCAGTTCCTGATTATGTTTTTCCGCTTGATATTGCCGGGTAATGTCACGAAGGATGCAGAGTCCGAAAACCGAATTCGCCTCGGTAACCGGAAGAAACGATCCGGTTATTATCCGGGCTGCCAGCTTCAGCGGATCATCTTCATTGATATCAAATACTTGCATCCCATGGCCGATCAGCTGTTCTTCGGACCATCGCCTGATTGGCTCGGAGAACAATCCCCAGGCAACAGCGTCGGCAAGCGATCGTCCCACAAGCAGCTCTTCACGACACGAAAGAATTCGTAAAGCGGCGTTGTTAACGGTGACGATCTTTCCTTGATGGCTCAACTCCAGGATTCCTTCATCGAGGTTAGCGAGAATGTGAGCCAGATGTTTTTGTTCCGACAAAAGTTCACTCGTTACCTCCGACGGTTTGAGGCCCACAGGAATTCGTGTGTTCGTCCCTGTGGGACGGTACCTTGCCGCCTTCCTCGCCTTGAATGTTTCAAGGGCTTCCTTGACGTGCTGTCGGATCTCCTTGAGGCTACCTTTGGCTATACAAAGATCGCAGGCAATTTCCCGCTCAATTCTTTCACTATCCTCGAGAATTATGGCAGAGAGCACAACAATGAAGATATTGTCATGCTTTTTGGTATTCCGTATAATCCGGCATAACTGCTCGCCGCTCACCAGCGGCATTATCAAATCGGTAAATACTATATCCGGTTGGTAATCCTGCAATAATTCAAGTGCTTCCAGTCCCGTTTCAGCAGATTTGACCGCACAGCCTTCCTGACTGAGAATGGTGGCCACCGCTTTCAGCAGCACAGGATTATTGTCGACAACCAGGGCATTAATTCTCATTTTCTGGATCATCAATCACTCGTTGGCTTTATCTGCTGCCACTCTTTAATGGTTTCGATCAGAGATGGCATGTCGACCGGTTTGGTAAACACGCGCCATGCACCAAGATGTTCAGCTACGGTAAGATAGGAGTCGGGACCGATTTTTCCGCCTCCGGAGATAGCGATGATGCCGATTTCCGGAAACTCTTCAGTGAACTGGGTGATGGTTTCAATACCTTCCTGGACGGGCATTATCAGGTCGCAGATCAAGAGATCGACCGGAGTTTTACGTTGGACTTCTACGCCTTTCCTGCCGTCTTCCGCTTCGTAAATTTCAAACCCTTCCCTTTCCAGCCACATGCGGAAAAGTTCACGAATTCGAGCATCGTCATCGACTATGAGAATTTTCATCGTATCTTTCCTCGTAACCGTTCACCAGCACTGGATGAACGGTTACAGATCCCAAGTTATACAGTCTTTTAATATGTACCGGTGAACGATTTTCTTTCCTCAGCGAGTGTTCAAAACCGCCTGCAATCTATTGCTTGAATATTATCTCTTTGAAAAAACCGATCATCTGGCTCCTTCTGCCGGCCATTTTCAGCTGTTCGGGTATCAGGTTGGTTTGAATTATTTTCATAACCGACATTTTATATTCGATATGACTGGCGAGACGGTTGTCGATATACCACGCATACATCAATCCCATCAGCAGTCCCGGCGGGGTAAACCCCTCGCCCTTGTTGACAAGACGCGTATAATGATTCTCATCGTCGGTAGCACACATCCGTGCAAGCGACAAAAACGATTGCAACTGATCGTGAGTAAGGAAACAGGTTCTTCGTTTCTTGTCCGTTAAATGAAGATGATAGACCCTGCCGAGATGCAGTTGTTCAACCACTACTTCTTTCATTATTTTATTTTGGGCGTAATCTCCAAGGAGAGATTCCCCCATCGCAATCATCAGAGCCACCTCAAGTGTCTTTCTTACAGTAACCTGATCACCTCTTATCTTAATACATTTATCTTCAGGATCAAAAAAAGAAAAAACATTATCCCACTGTTGATCGCGATTCCAGCACGACCTGTCGACACACTCGATACCCTGGACATATTCCAGGTGGGATAGAGGTATTATGGGATGGTCCCAGAGGATGTCGCAAATGTTCGCTCTCAAGAGGTTGATATCTACCCCGTCGGACATGCCGATACAGTGGATCTCCAGGTTGTCGATTTTTTCTTTAATGCCAAGATACCTTTTACATGGCAGGATGATCTGTCTTTCCCCCGGCACAAATCTTTTCGGCCGGTTCCGCTGGACAGCCTGGTATTCCGCAGGTGTCTGGAGGAAACAACTCCGTCCGTTGTAAAGTCCTTTGATTGCAATGGCCAGGATATGCGGATCGTGCTGGATTACACCTCGTTCAACGAGTGCTTCCCGCGAATACACCCCGCACTCTATCGGAATATATTGCTGTTTGAGGAGAACCTCCCGGTCCACGTAGATCGGCACCTTTCCTTCGACTGCATAGCTTTGCAGGACAGAGGCCGGAACGTCGTTTAGAGATATGCAGATAACCTCATTGAAAAGGCCTTTGGTGCCGCCCGGGATGTTTTTCTCATAGGCGCGAATCATATCCGAGACATGAAACTTTCTTTCCGGATCGGCAATACTCAGATCGGTTTCTCCGGCCTGAACCCACAGGTTCGATATCAGCAGTTTCAAAGCCTTTTGGTTGGCCCTGACCGCATCGGCCAGGCCCGGCACCTTGAATACCGGGATAATCGATGAATACAGGCTTCCCGGGGCAAGAATTATTATGTCGGCCTCATCGATATCCGTCAATACTTCCTCATAAACACGGATAGTATCGGAATAGTCGACCTGAACACTGTCTACAGGAACGCCTCTTCTCGACGTGCTCAGTTTATGCTCGCCGATAATCTCTACGCCGTTTGTATAGAGAACCCGAAGTTGGGCAGGAGTCGATGTACACGGGAGGACCGCACGTTCGCCTGCTCCCAGAACCCGGGCAAGGGTATTTATTCCTTTATACATGGCAGCATGCAGCAGCTCCTGATTCCCGGCAAGCTCTGCGTTGCTGTGGTTGTCTTCGAGTTCCCGGTAGATGGCGGCAGCGAGTAGAAGATTGCCGAGACAATGAGAGCGATTGAGGGTTCCGGCGAGTCTCTGGTCGGCAAAAAGGTACTCAAACAGATATTTGAGATACTGTTCCAGTGCCTGTGGCAGTCGACGAATTTTTTTCTCGATGGCAAGAAATTGCGTTGAACCCTTTTCCAGCGGTCCGACAAATCGCCAGTTCAGGATTTCCGCAAGAACCGAGGTGATGGCGATTGCTTCTGCACGGTCTACCGTATATTTCTTTTGCAGGCTGCAGCTTTGAATCGACGAGAGCAGCACATGCCGCATGTCCCCTACGGCAACAAGCGGAAGATCCTTGATGAGTTCTCCTGTCGACCCTCCATTGTCCGTGACACAGACAATGGAACGCGTTTGCGGAAAAATCTCTTTCAAGCCGCAGAAGGGGTTTTGGGCCCAGGTTTCCCGCCTGGAATCGCCGCCGATAATATTGGAAAGCCCGGTCCCTCCGCCGAAAACGACAACTTTGACGTTTTCCACGTTTGTTTCGAGCAGTTCCTGCCGCAGCCCGAGAAGCTGGTTTTTCGCTATCGAATGCGCATTGACCGGAACGCCGCGCAGCACGAGGTCGACAATTTTTTCTCGAACGTCAACCTGAGGCAGCAGATCAAGCGGGGAAAGCTGCACTTGCTGGATTTCGCGGAGTCTATCTGATATCAAACCATGCCTCACAAGGTTGAGATCGGGGTTGTTCTGGCAAAGGGCCTCTCAGGCATTCAACAAAAACTGCTCGACCCTGAGGAGATCTTCCGGAGTATCGACTTCAATCGAATCGTATTGAGTAACAGTGAGCTTTATTTTATATCCATATTCGAGAGCACGCAATTGCTCGAGTTTTTCGAATCTTTCCCATTCACCTTCGGGAAGAGCGACAAACGACAGAAGAAAGCCCTTGCGATAGGCATAAAAACCCAGATGCTTATAGTAGGTAGGCTTGACTATTTCATCCGGATTCCGCTGGAATGGAATAGGAGACCTGGAAAAATACAGTGCGTAATAATCTCTATCAAACACGGTTTTGACGTGGTTGGGGTCGTCGATTTCTTCGGGTCTGACGATTTTATAGATTAAAGTCGACATCGGCAGGGCCGGATCGTCAAGCAGGGGCTGAGCGACCTGTTCCACTACTTCCGCCGGAAAGAGCGGTTGATCTCCCTGGATATTCACAACAACATCGTGTTCGGATATCTTGAGAAGCTCCGCCGCTTCGGCGAGCCTGTCAGAGCCCGATACGTGATTGCTCCTGGTCATCACATATTCCCCGCCGAAGCCTTCGACACATGAGGCTATACGCCGGTCGTCAGTGGCAACAACCACCCGGGAAAGCATCTTGACCGCCCGGGCTCTTTCGACAACGTGCTGGATCATCGGTTTCCCGGCGATCAGGGCCAGCGGTTTCCCGCGAAATCGATTCGACTCGTATCGAGCCGGTATAATAGCGATAACTTCTGGTTTTTGGATAGGCATAGTGAACATAGTGGTTATTTCGGCTTGATTCAGGTATTGTGCAGGGACTGGTCGTTTTACTTACTATCTGCCTCGAGAAAGACTCATGCACTCCCTGTACTCCCCTTCGGCAATATCCGTTTCATCTACAATACATTCTGAGATAATTCTACAAAAAGCTGCTGTTTTAGCAAAGAATCTCGGCCTGAAGTTCGTGCCTTCTCTTGCCGAACGTTCGTCCGAACTCATCCTTGCCTATACCCCGGAAGGGCTTCAACTGCTTCGTTTTTCCCTCGGCAGCAGCAAAATCGTCAGCCTGCTTTTTGTCGATTTTATCCATGGCAAAAATGGCTACAGGCTGGCAAACGACTGTTCCACGAAACAGCCGCTTGCCCGTGCCGCAGGAATAAAACCGGGATACCGGCCTCGGGTTTTAGACTGCACTTCGGGGCTCGGAGGCGACTCGTTCGTTCTTGCAAGTCTTGGGTGTCACGTGACAATGTGTGAACGTTCTCCGATCATTTCCGCCCTCCTGGCAGACGGCTTGGACCGGGCTCTGCAAGAGACGACAACCGCTGAGATTGTCGAGCAACGGATGCAGTTGATTGTCGATGATGCGCAAAATTACCTGCATCTCAATCAAGGCCACTTCGCCACCATCTATCTCGATCCGATGTACCCCCATCGTCGCAATTCTGCCCTTAACAGTCAGGCGATGAGAACCCTGCGAACTCTTGTCGGTGACGACCAGGACTGTGGGGTGCTCCTGGAAACTGCTCTTACAAGGGCTCGGAACCGCGTAGTGGTAAAGCGTCCGCGGTCGGCGCCGACTCTCACCAAGGCCAGCCCGTCACATGTTGTTACCATGAAAAACAGCCGCTTCGATATCTACCTGACGTTCAACGAATGACTGAAAATAATCCAACTCGAATCGGGATCCAAATCGAAATCGCTATCGAAGCGCCGTAGCAGTATGACACAAATCATCTGAGGATGTGCGCTCCGATCCCGATATCGATTTCGATCCCGATGCAACTTTTGCCCTCATTTATGATATCTTTCTCCAGCATTTATCGTATACGCCCGATACAGTTGTTCTAGCAGAAGCATGCGGGCCATATCGTGGGTAAAGGTCATCTGCGAGAACGACAACAGCAGGTCGGCTGCCGCTATCACTTTTGCAGAATGTCCCTCCGGCCCTCCGATCAGATAACACACCTGTTTTATCCCCTGCATTTCCCATTCTGTTATTTTTTTGGCAAAACCCTCAGATGAAAACTGTTTGCCCTGCACATCCAAAGCCACGATCAACGCCCCCGGAGGAACGGCCTGCAGCATCAGCGTTCCTTCGGTTTCGGCATTTTGAGATTGCGATCTTGTTTTCCCCTTCTCTTTCAAGACAGTGATCTTCAGTGAGGTGTAGTGAAGCAGACGATTACTGTATTCCTGCACGCCTTCGGCAATAAACCTCTCTTTAATTTTCCCCAGAAACAGGAGTTCATGTTTCATAACGGCAGGAAAACTCAACAGCTGAAGCTGTCGTTGTTCAGCAGGTTTCGGAGTATTTCACAGAATTGTCGGTATGACAGGTTCTTGTTGATTCCGGGACATGAATCGGAAATGGCGAGAAAGTTGCTTTCATCTTCGAGGATAGACGGATGCAGAGGCCATTGACCACAGCGCCAAGGTCTCCCCGCATGAACCCGGCAGCCGTCATCATAGAACACACAATGCCCATCGACGGTTTTCATCTGCACGGTATTGCCTGTTACCCGCCAGAAAGATTGCCGCACCGTTTCTTCAGGTTCGTTTAAGGCTTGAATCATCCTCTTCTGGTCATCTGCATTGAGAGAAACGGTTGTCTCTCCATGACAGCAATAGCCACATCGAGTGCAGGTAAAAATTTGCGGAACAAGCGTCATTCAATACACCTTGAGAGAAAAAGAAGAAGACAGCGCTCTTTCAGGAAAAGCACCTCGGATGTGGAGAATACCTTGCTCCGGATAGAATTTCAACCGGCAGATGGCAGGAAAGACAGGCAAGCATCAAGCATTGCCTATCACGTCCTCATACGTGGCAATATCGATGCCATACTGCATTGCAGCGGCCTTCCACTTCAACTCATCCGGTGTGTTGAAAATGATATTGTCATTGGCAGGAACACTGAGCCACCCGTTTGCGATAAGCTCATGTTCCAACTGACCCGGCCCCCAGCCGGTGTACCCCAGGATAAAAAGATACTGCTCGGGACCACGGCCTCTGGCGATATCCTCAAGAGCTTTGGTTTCCCGGGTAAGGGATACCGTCTCGCTTATGTCAAGTTTATACTGTGCAGAATAATTCGACAAATAGAGGATGAAAGCCGATTCCAGTTCTACCGGTCCACCGATATATACCGGAGGAAGAAAACCTTCCGGCACAGGAAGATTGGCGCTGCGAAGTATTTCTGCAAGCGAAAAAGCCGCGTTTGGCTGGTTGATAGCGACCCCCATTGCCCCTTCTTCATTATGGGCACAAATATAGATCACATGTTCTTCAAACCGCGGATCCGGCATTTGCGGAGTCGAAACCAGAAACATTCCAGCCAGAGAGTTGGTTATGGGTGTTGTTTGTCCATTCATTGCCATTGCTTTTCAGAGAAAAATTATATGTGAAAAATCATGAAGCAGAAAATCATGATTTCAAGCGTAAGAATGATTTTATCTCCTGATATGTGTTATATTCTATCAAATTTCCGCTTATCGCGTCAAGATATGCAGTCCGCACTCTTATCTGAATTATCTCGCCTCCTGGGCTTCCGGCAGATTCGCCATGACAAATCGTTTTTTATATCATACAATTGGTTATATTTTAAGATTTCATGTCTCGGACATTTATTGCTCACCCTCCTCAATTCGGTTTGAAAATGAACAGCGACATAACCAGAATACTTACCTGTAATCATCATGATCCATTTTACTATCTCGGCGCGCATTTCGATGAGCCGGAACAGGGTATGGTTACACTCCGTACATTTCAACCCCACGCACGTTCGGTGAAGGTGGTGTTTGCGAATGTATCGATGGCAATGAACAGGACCCATGGCGAGGGGCTGTTCGAGATCAGCCTGCCGATCGATCAGCTTCACAACCCCTTTCTCGATCCTTTCGACTATCGCTATGAAATACAGTTTCACAGCGGCGTGGTGATCACCACCAACGATCCGTACCGTTTTCCGGTTGACCTGGGAGAACAGGATATTTTCCTTTTCAATGCCGGAAGAAATTATAAACTTTATAATCATCTGGGGGCTCATCTCAAAAAAATATGTGAGATTGAAGGTGTTGTTTTCCGCACATGGGCGCCGAATGCCAGAGCTGTATCGGTAATCGGCAACTTCAACGGCTGGGATGGCAGGGTCCATCCGATGCGCAGTCTCGGCGCATCGGGAATCTGGGAACTCTTTATCCCGCAATTGCAGGAAAACGAGATATATAAGTTCCACATTCGAGCCCAGGATGGAACTATCCTCCTTAAATGCGATCCCTTTCAGTTTTTCGGCGAGGTGAGACCGGAAACCGGATCGGTGGTGAAGTCGGTCAATGGCTATAAGTGGAATGATCGCTCATGGCTGGAAAAACGACGGGTGACTCCGCCATATGATCGGCCGATGTCCGTCTATGAAGTTCATCCCGGTTCCTGGCGAAGAGACCCTGGAAATCCTGAACGCTTCCTGACTTACAAAGAGCTTGCCGATACGCTTATTCCTTATGTCAAGAAACTCGGGTTTACCCATATAGAGCTCATGCCGGTGATGGAGCATCCCCTCGACGAATCGTGGGGCTATCAGGTGACCGCTCCTTATTCTATCACCAGCAGATACGGCACCCCCGAAGAATTCATGTATTTTGTCGACATGTGTCATCAAAATGACATAGGTGTCATCCTCGACTGGGTTCCCGCTCATTTCCCCAAGGATGCCCACAGTCTTGGCCTGTTCGACGGCTCGGCTCTGTACGAACACGAAGATCACCGCCGCGGCTCCCATCCGGAATGGGGGACCTATATCTATAATTACGGCCGCAACGAGGTGAGTAATTATCTCATGGCCAACGCCCTGTTCTGGATCGACAAGTATCATATCGACGGGCTTCGGGTCGATGCCGTAGCCTCGATGATCTACCTCGACTATGCAAGAAAAGATGGCGAATGGCTGCCTAACTGCTACGGCGGCAAAGAAAATCTGGAAGCAATAGAATTTCTTCGCCACCTGAATGTAGTGGTGTACGATCTTTTTCCCAACACCCTGCTGATTGCCGAGGAGTCGACAAGTTTCTACGGGGTTTCCAAGCCGACCCACCATGGCGGCCTCGGTTTCGGCTTCAAATGGAATATGGGCTGGATGAACGATATCCTGGCATATTTTGCCAAGGATCCACTCTATCGAAAGTACTACCACAACAGCCTGACGTTCTCTATCATGTATGCTTTTTCTGAAAATTTCACACTCCCTCTTTCCCACGATGAGGTTGTTCATGGCAAGAAATCGCTGATTGAGAAAATGCCGGGCGATATCTGGCAGAAATTTGCCAATCTTCGCCTGCTCTTGCTTACCATGTGGATGCACCCCGGGAAAAAACTCCTTTTTATGGGCGGAGAATTCGGGCAATGGTCGGAATGGTACTGCAAACAAAGCCTTGACTGGCATTTGCTGGAAGAAAACGATTTGCACCGGCAACTGCAGGGGTATGTCGGCGAACTGAATGCACTGTACAGGACACATCCGGCGATGTGGGAACTGGATTTCGATGGCGAAGGTTTCCGTTGGCTTGACCTGGAAGACAGGAACAATTCGATTATCTCATTTGCCAGGTTCGCGAAAAATCGTAAAGATCACCTTGTATCCGTCTTCAATTATACGCCGCAAGTGTTTACTTTCTACAAAGTAGGGTTGCCGGGCAACTGTCGTTATGAACAAGTATTCTGTTCGGATGATGGCAAATACGGCGGCTCGGATGTCAGCGATAAAACGATATACTCCCCACTGAACGAGCCGTTCGCCCAGGCGCCTTATCACACCTCTATGACCATTCCTCCACTTGCCGGGATAATCCTGCGGCCGGTCGAGGAATGAGAAAACCTTTATTTACAAGCAAGGAAGAATATCATGCCGGAATCGACAATTCATCCGTCGGGTGACAAGATACGAAAAGCTGTACAGGAATTATCGGATCTTATTAAAGATAAGCCTGATAAAAGCCGCCGCCAGCTCCTTCAGCAGGTGGCAATGAAATTAGACCTCTCTCCCAGTGAAAGTGCTTTTCTAGAACGGCAATTCCTGGAATGATGCAGTCGAAAAAGCGTTTAAACACACTTACAGTTCATCCGACTTAACCGTATTTTTCGATATCGCTGTCGATATCGCTATCGCTTTCGAGTTTTTTCCTCATCTTCTTCTTGTCGATTTCAATCCCGATAGCGATATTGACAAGATTGTCCACGACACTTTAGTACCTTATGGGGCACACCGCTCGTTATGGAGGTCCAGATAAAAGGCCATGGTCTGTTCGCACATTGCCTGCGCGGTGAATTTTTCCGAAACCCGCTTTCTGCCGTTCTCGCCGAAGTGTTGCAATTGCTTGTCATCCATGGACAAAGCTTCATCGATAGCCGCCGCCAGGGCTTTCGGATCGGACGGCTTCACCAGCCAGCCGTTCTCCCGGTGAACGACTGTTTCCAGGCTTCCTCCATGTGCGGTTGCGATGACCGGTTTGCCCATGGCCATAGCTTCTACTGTTGTTCGTCCAAACGCTTCCGGTTCCAGCGACGAAGTCGACAAAACGACATCGGCCAGCAAAAATGCGGCCGGCATATCGTTACAATGTCCGACCAGTCGCACTTTTTCGGAAAGATTATTTTTCTCGATGAAAGTGTTCAGCTCAGCCGTATACCCCGGATTATCCTTGATGTCTCCGACTAATATTGCCTGAAAATCTGGCTGGATAACATGGAGAAGGCTCTGCAGAAACAGTTCCTGTCCTTTAAGTCTCGTCAACCGACCCGGCAGCATCAAAACCGGTTTGCTTCTGTTAATCTGCCAGGCATCGACTAATCTATCAATCCGGTCCAGAGAGACCTTGTCCGGATCGAAATCCTCCGCATCCACCCCGCGAAAGATCAGACGAACATTTTTTTCGCGGTCATATTTCTCGTAGATATGTTTCTTTATGCTTTCGGAAACCGCAATCACCCCATCGCCTTTAGTCATTATCGCACTGTAGGCGTTGACCGAATAAAAACCATGAAACGTAGTAACAAGTATCGGCCGGTTTTTTTTCGGCAGGGTTTTCCAGGCGACGTATCCGACCCATGCCGGCATCCGTGACCGAAGATGGAGCACATTCACCCGCTTGTTTTTCATAAGACGACGGAGAGGCCAGATATGTGACAGAGCAACAGGGCTCTTGGAGCCGATGTTTTTCCGGGCATGCATACTGCCCTCCTGCCTTAACTGCTCAACCAGTCTGCCTCCACCTGAAACCACAATCGATTTATGGCCGTGCTGCACAAGAAAGCGGCCCATCTCCAGAGTTCCCCGTTCCACACCTCCACTGTTGAGTTCCGGAAGCAGCTGCATGACGGTGAATGTTCGCGGGTTGTTGGCTTCCTGTCTCATTGCATGTACTTCATGATAGAGAGCAAGGGTTTTCTCACACATCGCCGATGCGGTAAACCGTTCGTTTACCCAAAGTCGCCCATTTCTGCCATATTCTGCCGATTTTTCCAGATCCCCGAGAGCCTCGACTATTGCCGATGCCATGGCTTTCGGATTGAGTGGTGGCACGAGCCAACCGGTAACACCTGGAAGCACTGTCTCCAGGCTTCCACCATGTGCCGTTGCAATAACCGGTTTGCCCATCGCCATGGCTTCAATAGCCACCTTGCCGAATGCTTCCGGTTGAGTAGAAGAGGCGGACACAACGAGGTCGGCGAGCATGCAGGCAGCAGGCATATCACTGCAATGCCCGACAAGCCGGATCTTCTCTTCAAGACCATGATACCTGATCCTCTCCAGCAATTTCCTGGTGAAAGCAGGGTTTTCATGAGTGTCGCCAATCAGCAGTACGATACAATCGAGATCCTTGATAAGTGCTATGCTTTCAATCAGCAGGTCCTGCCCCTTCCACTGGGTAAGCCTTCCCGGCAGGATAATGATCGGTTTTTTCTCACAGCCGGAGAGCCATTTTTCCCGCAGGATGCGGATCCGCTCCGACGAAACAGCTTCCGGTGAAAATTCCCTCACATCGAAGCCACCATGGATGAGGGTAATCTTTTCCTCTTCGACATTATAGTTTTCGAGAATATGTCGCTTGATTGTTTCGGATACTGCTACAACTCTCTCTCCTTTGGTCATAATGCAGGAATATGAGTTTACCGAGTAGAAGCCATGAAAAGTGGTGATAAGAGACGGCTTGTGACATTCAGGGATGAGCTTCCATGCCAGGTAACCGATCCAGGCGGGTAACCGTGACCGGAGGTGGAGGATATTGACGTGTTCGGCAATGAGGAAATCCCGTAATTTTGAAACATATTGAAGACATCGCAGGCTTTTCTCACCGATATGCGGCCAAAGAATATGAATACATCCATTATCTTCCAGTTGCGGTACCAGGCGGCCGCCGCCGGAAATAACTATTGATCGATGTCCGCTCTTTGCCAGATAAATTGCGAGATCAAGAGTTTCCCCTTCAACTCCGCCTTCATCAAGTTCAGGGAGTACCTGGACAATTGTCAGCTGTTGGGTAGCCATTTTTGCAAAATCCGTTCAGCACAACGTTGTGCTTCATTAAGTTCAATATCTTCACGCCAATTGCTCTCACCGTTGACCCAGGAGTAGTATGATATGACGAGTTTTTTTTCTAATAACAGATCCTCGTTCTTTTTGAATTTGCCGTTCTTCCTCTTCCACTGCATGGGCAAAACTCCGACTTTGCAACCGGCTGTCAAAGCTTCATACAACATTGATATGGAATCGGCAGTGACCCACACCACACTGTTTATATCATACTGATCCTCAATCCACCCCGGACTTGTATCCTTATAATGAAAAAAGCAGGCATTTTCCGACTCTCCGGCCAGCCTTTCCAGCAATAAAACAGTTTCTTGCGGCGTCCTCGGCGAGGAGGAAATCGTCCATTTTTTTTCCCGTTCAGTTTCTATGATCCGTTTGACCATTACGTAAACGCGTTCAGAATCCCACCTGTGGCTTTTCCGATCGATACCTCCAAGCAGGATCAAGCCATGATCTTCCCGATGCATCCCACTGTTGATTGAACAATTAGGAGCACCTGACGTGAGCATGATATTCCCCTGTTCGCCTATGCCGTCATGCTCGGGAACGAAACAAAGATCAAAGCGCTCTCTCAAGTGCAGGGGCGGCTTCATGCAGGTAATGGCAGGGATGCCGTACCTTTTTTTCAATGCCAGCAAAGGTAGATGGGTTTGACTGCCGGTTCCCAGCAGAAGATCGGCTCCGGCAACCAACGGGTTTGAAGGTCCCTTGCCCGGCATAAGGAGAAGAAACGTCTGAAAAATCTGGGCAAGAGGGCTCAACCGCCCGGCATGAATATGGACGACCTCCACCTCGACCATGGTTTGCATGGCCTGGAGTATCCCTTTGGTTTGCTTTTCATGCCCCGGTTTGCCGTCCAGGAGAACAGCAACACGCAGCCTGTCTGAAGAGGGAGCTCGCATTTGGTCCGATGAGGAAATTTCCGTTTTTACCAGAGGAGTAATTTACTGTTTGCCCATCGGCGAAGGAGGGCCCGGCGGTGGTTTTCTCCCTCCCCCACCGGCGAGTTTGACGATGATCTGATTGGTTTTTTGCAGACGTTTCGACATTGTTTTAAAAAGGTGTCTTGAAACATCGGGATATTTTTCAATAAGCTCTTCGATCTTATCGCCGGGAAAGCGCTTCACGGTCGACCTCCCCTGGCTGATTATCGAAGCGGTGCGCTGCTCCCCGGTAATGGCCGCCATCTCGCCGAAATACTCTCCCGGTTCGGTCAGTTCGGCTATCTTTTTCCCGCCTTTGATAACGGTCAAACCGCCCCGGATCAGTTTGAAAAAATCGATGTCCTTATTGCCTTCCCTAATGATAACATCACCGTCCTCATAGTTCTCCTGATCGGGATTGACGAGATACGCGGGCAAGCTCTCTTTATGCGCAACAGTTCTTCGCAAGGCCTCTTCAACACTGGTTATTCCCTGTCGCACCTTCTCCAAAGCGGCGTCACGCAGAGGCGTCATCCCCTCCTGTACGGCGATTTTCCGCAGTTGATCTTCAGGCACCTCTGCACTGATCGCTTTGGCAACCTCTTCGGTTATTTCCATCAACTCAAAAAAACCGACACGTCCTCTATAGCCAAGACCATTACACTCAGGGCAGCCTGTTGCCCCATAGATTTCCAGTTCATTCACCTCATCTTCGCGAAATCCTACTTTCAAGAGTTCCTGAGGTTCGTATTTGGTTATTTTTTTGCAGTTGTTACAAAGCTTCCGGCCTAGTCGTTGAGAGAGTACCATGCTGACCGACGAGGCCAGCATGTACGGTGGAATGCCGATATCGACCAGACGGCCGATTGTCGCAGCACTATCGTTGGTATGCAGCGTAGAAAAGACCAGATGGCCGGTCATGGCAGCCTTGATGGCAATTTCCGCAGTATCGATATCCCGAATCTCACCGACCATGATGATATCGGGATCCTGGCGAAGAAATGCCTTGAGGGCAGCGGCGAAGGTCATTCCCACTTCCTTATGGACATTGACCTGATTTATCCCCTTGAAGTTAAATTCAACCGGATCCTCGGCTGTAAGAATTTTAATATCTTCGCTGTTCATTGAGTTGAGAGCTGAATACAGCGTAACGGTCTTTCCCGAACCGGTAGGCCCGGTAACAAGCAGCAAACCCTGCGGTCGACTCAGGCATCTCTTGAGCATTTCGAAGGTTTTTGTTTCAAAACCAAGCTTGGTCAAATCGACATTCAGCGATGCTTTATCAAGTATACGAAGAACAACCGATTCGCCGAACAGCGTCGGCAGAGACGAAACACGGAAATCGACCGAACGATTCTTTCCCATGCGCATTTTAATACGACCATCCTGGGGAACTCGCCGTTCGGTGATATCGAGTCCTGAGAGGATCTTCATCCTCGCAACAAGGGCATTCTTTATGGTCAGGGGGAGGTTCATGGTCTTGAACAGAGAGCCGTCCTTGCGATACCTTACCTGCATGGTTTTTTCATAAGGCTCGACATGGATATCGGAGACGCCTTCCTGCACTGCTTTTACAAGGATACCATTGACCAGTTTGATGATAGGCGCGTCGGAAGCGGCAAACTGCTCGCCATAATCTTCGGCGGCATCCGCTTCAATCTCAAAATCATCGGCAGCTTCGGCAACGATCGACCCGAAATCGTTAATCTGGCTGACATCCAGTTCTTCTTCAGCTTCCTCTGCACCGCCGAACAACGACTTCGCTTCCGCCTCGTCGATGCCGTAATACTTCTGATACGCTTCAACGATATCGGCCTCGGTGGAAACACAGACGGCAAGCTCTCTGTTGACGAGATTCTGCAGTTCCTCAACGGCAGCAGTATCCGATGGTTCCGCCATGGTAATCTGCAGGGTGCTGCCGGCTATCCTCAGGGGGAAAGCAAAGTATTCCTTGGCATGTTTGTACGGCAGAAGCTTGATTACATCTTTGGAGGGTGGTTCGTTTTTTATGACAACGGCAGGATAATTATGCTGTCTGCTGAGAAAATTAAAAACGGTGTTGTCGTCAATATACTCAAGTTGTCGTAAAATAGCACCGAGGCGGCCGCCGTTTTTCTGCAGGATTTTTTTTGCCGTTTCAAGCTGACTGGGCGTTATGTACCCGGCTTTACTTAAAAGTTCGCCGATTTTTATTTTGCTCGCACCGGATTGATCTTTGACGGTCTTCTTCATGGAAGATCGGCGTGAAGAATCGCTACTTTGTAAAGCCATAGTTGGTAAACCGCTGGAAAATCATTTTTTCAGAACTCGGGCGACACCTCACCCTGTCATCTACGGAAAAAAATCATACTCAAAACCATCTTAAAGTAAAAGATCTTACCTTTACAGCAACAACCTTTACGATGCATTACTCGTTCAGCATGAACCTTTTTTGCATCTCAAGCTGTAAGGGGATCATAATTTCACGCATGGATGGTTCCGCGGCCGGTGATGTCCGCAGTGAAAAGATATGCTGCCACTCTTCGAGATTGCAATACACTATTATCTCGGTTTTGCAGGAGTTGGGCAATACCGTCCTTGCCGCCTGGGGAGTCGAGGTCTCGAGAAGCTTGAGATATCTGGCCTCCGTCAATTCCATCGCCTCTTGCCAAAGCTCAAACTCCTTGCTCCCTTCCTGATAAAACATCGGCTTGATAAACGTCACCTGATTGTCGAATTTATCCTGACCGTAACGGCAGTAGCGTTGACTCTCCTGGAGAAATGAACACGGCCTGTGCCGTACCAGTTCGTGAGTCACTGCACGATTGACAATAAATCTGACGCTGACAAACCGGTGTTTTTTCCTGAGGAAATCCGGGAGGCTGTCGACATCCCGCAGGCCCAGCCTGGTTATAACGAGTTCGGGATCCTTCTCCAAGGCAATACTCTTATCAAAAATAGTGTCAAAAAGATATGGTAAATCCAGGGCGAGCATCCCGGTAAGAGTGTTGATGATCCGGTTGTGTTTATGTTGATTGTAGAGTTCCCTGAAGGCACGGATGGAGCCGGTAATCAACATTCCTGCCTCAACCACGTCGACCACAAGGTATTTAGGCTGGCAGGCAAGCAATTCCTGAACATGTCGCGGCAGACATTGCAGTTTGAAAGAAACGACTGCCATTTCAAGCACTGAATTATGGCCGTGGGCGGCAATGCGGGTAACAAAAGGAAGAGCGGAATCATCGGTGATTTTGTCCTCACTCTTATAGCATACCCGACCACAGGCTTCCAGTCGCACAGCGATAGAAACATCGTCCAGATCGTTTTGTATTTCGAAAGAAGGCTCTACAATTTTCATTCGACTACCCCTTCCAGAAAGGTGAAAGCTTTCTCAGAGACTCGATTATTGCCGGCATCTTTTCTATAACAAAGTCAACTTCTTCCTCAGTATTGTAAACGCTCAGGGAAAAGCGGATAGAGCCGTGCGCAGCAGTGAAAGGCACTCCCATCGCCCGGAGCACATGAGATGGTTCGAGCGACCCGGAAGTACAGGCGGACCCGGAAGAAGCACAAATCTTGTGCTGATTCATATAGAGGAGAATCGCCTCACCTTCGACATATTCAAAACTGATATTGGCGGTGTTGGGCAATCGCTCGGTCTTATGGCCGTTCAGCATGGATTTCGGAATAGTGGCAAGTAAACCTTCTTCAAGCTTATCCCGCAGTTTTTTTACCCGGCTGTTTTCTTCCACCATTTTCTCCTGCGCCAGTTCGCAGGCTCGTCCAAGTGCAACGATTGAAGCGACGTTTTCGGTTCCCCCCCTGCGACCATGCTCCTGATGGCCGCCATTCAGAAATGGCACAAACAACGTGCCTCTTTTGATATAGAGAACTCCCACCCCTTTAGGGGCATGAAGCTTGTGTCCGGACAAGGAAAGAAAATCGATATCCAGGCTCTTCAGATCAATGGGAATCTTGCCCACGGCCTGGACCGCGTCGGTATGAAAAAGTATGCCCCGTTGTTTAGCCATCCTGGCCATTTCTTCAACAGGGAAAATGACGCCTGTTTCATTATTGGCCCACATGATACTGACAATGGCAGTATCGTCGGTTAAAGCCGCCTCATATTCGGCTATATCCAACATGCCTTCGCCGTCGACTTTCAGCCGGGTGACACGGTATTTATGGCCGGTAATCGTCTCGAGGTTTTCGCAGAGATTCTTCACAGCCGGATGTTCTACCCGGGTAGTGACGAGATGCCTTTTTTCCGGGAACGTCCTCACTGCCGAAAGGATGGCTGTCGAGTCACTTTCCGTGCCGCAGCTGGTGAAAGTAATTTCTCCCTGTTCCGCTCCGAGGAGAGCGGCAACTTTCTCCCGAGCTTCCTTTATGGCCATTCCCACTTGCCCGCCAAAGGTATGCATGCTGGAAGGATTGCCATAGGATTCGATCAAAAACGGCATCATCGCCGTTACTACCTCGGGTGCTACCTGGGTAGTGGCATTATTATCCATGTAAACGACTTTCTCTTGCGCAGCCATTAATTCTCTTCCTCCACGATGAGACTCTCAAACACCAGTTCCCGCAGCTTTTTCTCGACATATTCTTTTATGGTGGTTTGAGATTTAGCGCAGCTCTTGCATGCGCCACGCAGCGAGACGATCACGAAATCACCGTCGACATCGATCAGTTCGATATCACCACCGTCTTTTTTGAGGCCCGGCCGTATTTCCCGCTCCAGGACTTCTTCAATCTTCTTTATTTTCTGCAGCGAGGTCATTCTTTTTGGTTTTGCCTGGGGAATGGTGAATTCCGATTTGCCGCTCACCGTTTCCTGCAGAATTTTTCTCAGCTTGTCTTCGCACTTGCCGCATCCTCCGCCGGCCTTGGTGAAGTTGGTGATTTCCTCAACCGATCGAAGGCTGGATTCGTTTATCGCTCTGATAATCTCGAGATCGGTCACGCCAAAACATTCGCAGACCACCTCCCCTTCCGCCATCGGCAGTTTCAGGCCGCGATAATCGGCAATGGCCGCTTCCAAGGCTTCGCGTCCCATAACCGAGCAGTGCATTTTTTCCTTCGGCAGGCCCCCAAGTGCCAGGGCTATGTCTTCATTGGTTATCTTGGCTGCCTCATTGACCGACATTCCTTTCACCATCTCGGTCAGAACGGACGAAGAGGCAATGGCACTGGCGCAACCAAAGGTTTTGAACTTGGCATCGGTTATGATATCGTTTCCATCTATCTTAAGCGTCAGCTTCAAGGCATCGCCACAGGCCAGTGACCCGACATCTCCGGTGCCGCTTGGTTTTTCTATTTCGCCGACGTTTTGAGGGGTCAGAAAATGTTGCTGAACCTTGTCAGTATATTCCCACATACAGAGCTCCTGAATTTATTGATATGATAGTTTTTTTCCACATGCTGACAATAATACCTGCAGAGTAATTTGCAACTGCAACTCTTAAAGACAAAAAAGGCGCAAAGAGATTACATGATGCCTGTTTCTACCAGCATGCTCCTGGCGGTTGCCACCAGATCCCCGGTACCGGCCAAATCTCGCGATTCAACGTAGAATCTGACTTTCGGCTCGGTGCCGGAGGGACGGATCATCAACCAGGAACCGTCTTCGAAGATCATTTTTCGCCCATCGCTGGCGATCACCTGTTGAATTCGCCTGGTTGCTTTACCGACCGCAATCACACTCCCCGGCTGATATTTTTCCAGACCGGCCAGCCTGGTCAGCAGTTGCTCGCCTTTTATGCTTACCTCTACTCCGTCACGTTCCGGATAGAAAGCGCCGAATTCTTTTTCTATGGCTGCCAGATACTCGCCTAGATTCATAGATGTCGCCAGCATCATTTCCAGCGCAAGCAATAATCCTATATAGGCATCTTTTTCGGGAGTATGTCCTGTAATCGATATGCCGTCCGATTCTTCAAAAAATACGAGCGCTCTGTCAATTACCGGCTTGAAATTTTTAAATCCGACCGGCGGCTCATAGATTTCCTCGCCAAATGCTGCCGCTATGCTGTTTGCCAGATTTGAAGTCGCCACCGTCTTGGCAACCATCCCCTTCCTGCCTTTGTATTCATGAAGAAAATGGTAGGCCATCGCTCCGAACTGATTCATGCCGATCTCGTTCTTTCCGTCGGTAAAACGAATTCTGTCACCATCGGGGTCGATGATCGCCCCCAGCTTGAGGGGCTCTGGCCTCTCCTTCAGGATCTTGACAATCTGCTGCATATTGACGGTTGAAGGCTCAGGCGCCACTCCTCCGAATGTAACATCGGCAGAGTCGCGGATGACGACAAGGGCAGAGGTTTTGCTGTTCTGAAACAGCTCCCGGATATGCAATCTGCTCGCCCCATGCACGCAGTCAACCGCCACGACCATATCGTTTCTCCCTAAAAATGCGGAAATCGACCGATCGAGATCCAACCCGTGTCTGGATATATTGTCGCACACCAGTTTTTTCCATGTGGTCAGGGCATCGAATTGTCGCACATGGGAAAAAGCAGCCTCTACATCTTCCAGACTTACCGGTTGTTTGTCAAGGTTATAGCCCTCCCGGGCAAGCCGTCCGGCATTGGCGGTGATCTTTTCGGTTACTAGGGAAGCAGCAGGTCCGGCGTCGGCGGCATTGAATTTGTAGCCCCCGTATTCCAGCGGGTTGTGCGAGGGGGTAAGGTTTATGGAAAAGGCGGCATGCAGTTGGAGGACGGCAGCGGAAAGGACACCGGTCGTCGACTCACCGGCATAATGCACGGTAACTCCTCGACTTGCCAGAACATAAGCAACAGTTGCGGCGAGTTCCGGTCCGGCAAATCTGTTGTCAAACCCAAGCACGCATCCTCGTTGCCGGGCCTCCGCAAAGTTCTTTACGCCAAGCTGAAGGCTCAATTCGGCATCCGATTCAGCCGATTCGTACATTTGCAGAATTGCCTCGGTGACCAGTGCCACAGAGCGCAGGAAGATATCTTTGCCGAGTTTGCCTCGCCAGCCCGATGTGCCAAAGGATATCGCCTGCACCGGATTCTGTCGGTTTTCTATTATTTCGGCCAAGAGCAGCGCATAAGCGGCGGTTATCGCCGGTTGCCAGACATCCCCTTCCTTTTGCTTTTTCTCGACAAGTGTTTTTATCAACCCTGTGTAATCACTCCGGGCGTGATCGCCGGCTACGGTATACCGGGCAAAAAATTCTACCGCGTTGTCGGGCACAGTCATATTCCACCTCCATTGCAATATCCGAGTCGGGCAGCCAAATGCAAGCAAAAGGCCCCTTAAGAGAAAAACTCTTTGTTATTGCTGTATTTTTTTGGCTTTGTCAATGAGCATAATGGGAATATCGTCCTTGATTTCGTACAGCAGGGAACACTTTTCGCACAAGAGACCATCTTCTCCCTGCAATTGAAGCGGTCCCTTACACTGAGGGCATGCTAAAATTTCCAGCAAATCCTTATTGATCATTTCCCCTCTCCTGTTTTTGGCTGAAATGGAGCGCCGTCGGACTGCGACAAAACCGAGGCGTGCTCCAAGGTTGTACTTATAAGATTGTATAAAAGAATCGAATTTGATATTTACCTGAAACCGATTATGATTGCATCGATATATTGTATCATCGACTTTTCCGACAAATTCATGCTCCAGGAACACAATGAAACATCAAATTGGTTTTATCGGCGGCGGCCAGATGGCAGAAGCCCTTATCAGGGGAATCATCGCTTCCGGCCTTTACCAGAAAGAAAATATCCTCGTTGCCGAACCCAATGATTTCCGGCGCAATCATCTCGAAAAGGTGTATTCGGTCAGGACCTATCCTCATAACAGCACTATTCTTGAAGCCAGCACCCTGGTCATTCTGGCGGTCAAGCCGCAGACCATGAAAGCGCTGCTGGAAGACTGCAAGGAGCGCATCCGGCCTGACCATATTCTCATCTCCATCGCAGCAGGGCTGCCCATTTCCTTTTATATCAAGACCCTCGGCAAGAGTGAAACGAAAATTATCCGGGTTATGCCGAACACCCCTGCGCTAGTCCTTGAAGGGGCTTCGGCGCTCAGCAAAAACGAAAATGTCAGTGATGACGAACTGCGCATGGCCGAGGAGATCTTTCTCGCCGTGGGCGAGGTCGTCGTCCTTGATGAAATCCACCTCGATGCCGTAACTGGTTTGAGCGGCAGTGGTCCGGCATATGTTTTCTCGTTTGTCGAGGCCCTGATCGATGCCGGGGTCAAGGCAGGGCTGACCAGAATTATTTCGGAAAAACTCGCACTGCAGACTGTCTCCGGTTCAGTCAAGCTCCTGAGAGAAAGCGGCGAACATCCCGCCGCCCTGCGCGGCAAGGTGACCTCGCCGGGCGGCACCGCCATTACCGCCCTCCATGTCCTGGAAAAAGTCGGTTTTCATGGAATCATCATGGATATCGTTGAATCTGCCGTTATTCGCTCCAAAGAACTGGGCAAACTTGAATGACATATAATTCAACCCCTTTTCGAATCAACAAGAGACTGACGGTTCAAAAAGCCGGTCTGATCACCAAGAAAGACGACCCCAGGCCGGATGAGTATGCCGCGACTCTTTCCTGTTGGCTGCAGCAAAGGGGAATAACCGTCTCGGTAAACGACATCACCCCCGACCTTGACATTATCATTGTTTTGGGAGGGGATGGAACGTTGCTGCATATTGCCGAAAATGCCGCCAGACATTCAATCCCGGTGCTCGGCATCAATATGGGCAACCTCGGTTTTTTAACGGAACTCACCGAAAATGAAACGTTCACAGCCCTCGAACGGATCCTGACCAGTGAGGTGACTATAGAAAACCGGCTCATGATCAGGGCCCGTCTGATAAACAGCAAGCGAAAAACCGTTTACCGGTATGCGTTGAACGACGTAGTTATTACCAAAAACGTCCTGGACCGGCTGCTCAACCTGTCGACCACCGCAAATGATGAATTTATCACAACCTACAAGGCCGACGGGTTGATATTTTCAACCCCCACCGGATCTACCGCCTATAATCTGTCGGCGGGAGGCCCTCTTGTTTATCCGGGTCTTGCGACCATAACCGTGACCCCTATCTGCCCATTCATGCTCAGCAGCAGGCCTATAATTCTCCCTCCCGATAAACGGATCAAAACCCGCCTCGAATCGGGCAGCAGTACCGGGCAGGCCCAGGTCATCATCGACGGTCAGGCGTGCTGGGAAATGAAAGGCAGTGACGTTCTTGAGATTGAAACCGCCAACCATTTCCTCCAACTCGTTGTCTCGTCGAAGCGTGACTATTTCACCATCCTGCGCAACAAGCTGCACTGGGGATATCAGGAAATAAAAATAATCCTCTAACCCTCAGTGCCCCTTGTGGGAATAAAATATCAGCTATCTCCTCTTCTTAATACGATATTTTTTCATTTTATACTGCAGCAGACTTTTGGTGATCCCCAGTTTGTCGGCGGCTCTGGCCTGTACGTAATCGGTGTCGGTAAGGGCCTGGGTGAGCATGGTCTTTTCGACGGCGTGAAGCACGTCGTTCAAGCCGGCATCCTCAGGGAATAACTGCCTGAGATCCACCTCCTGAGGCAGGGAGGACTTCTCTTCGCCATAGAGGGTATCCGGCTGCACATCATCTGCCTCGATGGTATCGTTACTGCAGAGAATTGCCGCTCTCTCAATGGTGTTTTCGAGTTCCCGAATATTCCCCTCCCATGGAAGTTTCATCAGCAGCTTCAGAGCCTCCGGGGAGATCTGCAGCTTTGGCTTGTCCAATTCCTTACGGTATTTTTCAACAAAGAATTCGGCGAGAAGCCGCATGTCGTCCATCCGCTCCCGCAATGCAGGCAGGGTAATGGGAATGACATTAAGGCGATAGAAGAGATCTTCCCTGAAACGACCGGCAGCAACCTCTTCCCGCAGATCTTTGTTTGAAGCACTTATTATCCGGACATCCACCTCCAGGGTTTTCCCCCCGCCCACCCGTTCAAAGGTTTTTTCCTGAAGAACCCGGAGCAGTTTTGACTGCAAAGGAAGCGGTATCTCGCCGACTTCATCAAGAAAAATGGTGCCGGTATCGGCCAGCTCGAACCGTCCCTTACGCATGGCAACCGCTCCGGTAAAGGCACCCTTTTCATGGCCAAACAACTCGCTTTCCAGAAGATTATCGGAAAGAGCGGCGCAATTGACTGCTATAAATGGTTGTGATTCCCTGGGACTGTTTAAATGGATTGCCTTGGCGACAAGTTCTTTGCCGGTACCGCTCTCGCCGGTGATCAACACTGAAGCATGGGTCGGGGACACTTTTTCTATCAGCTGGTACACCTGAATCATTTTCGGATTTTTGCCGACCATGCCGCTAAAGCCGCTTTTTCCCCTGATCTCATCCCGCAATCTGGTGTTTTCGCGAATAAGAGAATAGTGATGTCCTGCTTTTTTCAGGGTAATGATCAGTTCATCGTTGGAAAAAGGCTTGGCGAGATAACTGAAGGCCCCGGCCTGCATTGCCTGCACGGCCTTGTCGACTTCGGCAAAAGCAGTAATAACTATGACAGGAAGATGCTGTTGCCGTGACTTGACTCTGTGCAGAAACTGCAGCCCGTTCATTCCCGGCATCTGCATGTCGGTGATCACAATATCGAGATCGACCTCATCAACTATCGCCAGCCCTGCCGGACCATCGGCCGCGGTGAACACCTCAAACCCCTCATCTTTCAAGAGTTCGGAGAGCACTACCAGATAATTCGGTTCATCGTCTACCACCAGGATCGAATACATTGTCACCGATTATTCCTCACACAGTCATGTCTGTATTGAAAAGATGTCTTTTGTCCTCGATTCTCTGTTCCATAAGGACCAGCAGAGCGTCCGGCACCGAACAATTCTTTCCGCCGGCCAAGGTCGTACCGGGTCGAATCGTACCATGGTAATCGCTTCCTCCGGTTGCGAGGAGATCATGTTTTTTCGCCAGCCTGAGCAGCATCTTACGGAATTGCCGGGAATGGGTCGGATAATACACTTCAATCCCGTCCAGGCCCTGACTGCAAAGGTCGGCAATGACTTCGGTGAAATTCCCGCCCGATTTCTCAAGTTGCTGCGGATGTGCAAGGACTGCCAGTCCGCCTGCCTTATGGATCAGCGAAATTGCCTCGGCGGCCGGGAAAACAAAACGAGGCACATAGGCCGACCCTCCCTGTCCCAGATATTTTTCAAATGCTTCATCCATCGTTCTCACGACACCCTTGCCGATCAAAAGCTTGGCGATATGCGGTCTGCCGCTTTGTCCCGGCCCGGAAATCCGGAGTAACTCCTGCAACTGTATCTCTATACCCTGCCGACGAAGATTCCCGAGGATCTTTTGGTTCCTTTCCAGCCGCCCGTCCTGCAGGCCGTGCAGCGCCTGGAGAAATTCAGGCTGCTCGTGCTCGAACAGATAGCCGAGAAGATGCAGGGTCAAGCTGCAATGCTTTACACTCAATTCAATGCCCGAAACAACTGAAACTCCCAGTCGGCCGCCGGCTTCGCTTGCTTCGTCGATTCCATCGATCGTATCGTGATCGGTGATGGCAATAGCCGATAATCCTTTTCTCCGGGCATATTGCACCAGTTCGGTCGGAGTCATGCTCCCATCGGAAAATGAGGAATGAATATGCAGATCAATGGACACGTTGGCAATAACCCGAAGATAAAAGTAAAAATCGATTGGCGGCTGTTTTTTCCGATCACGTGAAATACCGCAGGGAGCATCCCTATGGTCTTAGTATAAGAACGAATATCACGCAACAATAATAAAATAATATAGATATGCAGAATCACATATTTTCCTTTACTTTTTCAGTGGCCGTCCGATACAGTTTTGCAACGAACATCCTCAATCTCAAGGAGAATCCCTATGCGTTCGACCTGTCTCCTCATTGCTCTGCTGTTTTTAACCGGCAGCTGCGCCGGCCGAATACCCGAGCCTATCAGCTATCCCTATTCCCAGCAGCACAAAATGCAGGCATCCCACCACTGGGAAGTTCTGGCTGCGGATCTTGCCAATCGCATCAACAACCAACTCATTATTACCGACAATATTGACAAGGCTGTTTTTGTCAAGGAAACCTGCGGGGACGAAGCCGAGTCCTGCGGCCCGAACGAAACAAGCAGTTTTAATGAAGCGTTTCGCGATTTGCTGATTACCCATCTTGTCGATTTCGACATCCCGACGAAAAATCAAAGGGAAGAGGATACCTTGGAAATCCTCTACAAGGTCCAGGTAGTGCGTCACAACACCGCCCGTAAGCGCAGTCTTCAGCCGGGCATCCTGACGGGGCTTTCCGCGGCAATTGTGGTGTTGCGAAATGTCCCTGCCGACCTGATCGTGCTTGCCGCAGGAACTGCCGCCGATGTTGCCAATACCAGTCTGGTATCCAATGGCCACTTTGAGGTTCTTATCACTACCTCCATAGTGAAAAAGCAGCAGTATCTCTTCAGAGCCTCCGATATATATTACATAAACGACAAAGACTTCTGGCATTACCAAAACCAGATGCCACAGACGAAAACCATCAAGCTCTCCAGCGGCAGAAAATCGGAACCGGACGATGTCAAAAAGCCCCTGGTACAGGCAAGCATTCTCGAACCGGCTCCTCTGCAGCCTTTACCCTCTGAAATAACAGATAATTGAAAGGTAACATGTATATGAGATTTTACCACTTGCCCAGCATTTTCGTCATGCTCTTTCTGGTGCTATTGATACAGACAGGATGTTCGTCTCTGAACTCCACTCCTTTCGGAAATATCCTAGGCAGAAACACCAATCTTGTCGATTTTTCTTATAAAATAGCCGAAAATCTGGTAGACAGAACAGTACCTCCACTCATGCCCAACCACCCGGATATGCCCATCCTGGTGACCACCTTTGTCGACAACAATGATCTGCAGCAAACCTCCAGATTCGGCAGAATCGTGCAGGAACATATCGCCTCGAGACTGGTTCAGCTTGGATATACCGTCAGAGAGATTAAAATGGCATCGACCCTTACCATAGAACCGAAATCGGGGGAAACCGTGCTGTCCAGGGATCTTTCACAAATAAGCGGCGAACATCAGGCACAGGCCATTCTTGTTGGTACTGTCTCACGTTCGGAAAGTATACTGTATATTTCGGCACGACTCATCAATCCGGTCAACAACAATATTCTTGCCACCGATGACTATCGTCTGTACATGGACAACAATATTCTTGCCATGTTCGGATTGCGGCGCATGGACGATATCGACAATCCGGTGAAGGAGCCATCCAGGTCCGTGATCAATTCAATTTTCTGATAAATTATGTCCTTACATGGAAGTGTTGTCCTCATTCCCGGTGCCTCCCGGCCGATAGGCCGGGCTATCGCCCGCAAATTCGGCGCGCAGGGAGCGTCTCTTATTCTGCCGGTTTTCGACTGGCCAGATTCAATTGCCGAGATGACCGAGGAATTTACCGCAATCGGCTTCGATTACTTGAGCAGGGAATCGGATCTGCGCAGTGAAAAAGAGGTGGTTCAACTTGCAGCGGCCATAAAGGATCGTTTTGATGCCGTGGATTTTCTCATCAATAATATTGAGAGAGGCGGAATGCCTGTGGTCCATGGCAGCTATGATCTGGCCCATAATCAT
Organism: Desulfobulbaceae bacterium BRH_c16a; assembly: GCA_000961725.1. Lineage (GTDB taxonomy): Bacteria > Desulfobacterota > Desulfobulbia > Desulfobulbales > Desulfocapsaceae > Desulforhopalus_A. The sequence continues at coordinate 71,761 of LADS01000029.1, read as the reverse complement.
GAGCAATGGAACCTTGAACTTGACACAACGCTGAAGGCCAAATGGCTTCTTTTCCGGCATATATATCCTCTCATGCAGCAGCGGCCAGGTGGTGCAGTTGTCAATATTTCTTCAATTGCCGCCATCATCGGTCGCAGCGGCCCGGCGGCAGCTTTTTTCAGCGACGGGTACAGCGCCGCCAATACAGCGATCCGGGTACTGACTGAAACATGGGCCAGGCAGGCAGCACCCAACGTGCGGGTCAATGAACTTATGCTCGGACTCATCAGGAGCAGGCACGGTGAAGGAACCCGGGGATGGACAGCGCTGTCGGAACAGCAGAAAGCGGAGATCCTGGATGGCGTCCTGCTGGAACGTACCGGCAGCCCGGAGGAGGTTGCCGATGCGGTGTATTTTCTCGCAGTTGAGGCGACTTATTTTTCCGGCGCAACACTGAGAATGGACGGCGGCTTCGTTCCCGGCGGGAATAAGGTCCCGCCGATTCCAGATGGAATCCTCTGAAAGTCAGTGGCTTACTGTCAGACAGATATTCTTCAGCCGTTGTTCGCTCGATGGCCGCAACTCGTGGAAATCGAAAATCGCGTCAACACAGCCAAGGGCTGCGTAGGATTGCAGCAATTGTCGATTACGGGAAGACAATGTGTCGTCTTGTTTCGGCAGAATTAAACCGACGACGAGGAAATCAGCGTGCTGCCTGGCTTCTTCGAGCAGTTCAATAGCTCGGGAAAAGGACAAATCATGTTCAAGCACAACGTAAACCACCTGTTGGCCAATCATGGACCGTTGCTCGACATATTCCACACACGTCTCCGGTGCAAATAATTTTGTCGGCGCCGAGAGTCGATATCGATTTGCCGTAAAAGATCTGAAATGCGCCTGGGCGTCTTTTTTCACCTGCCAGTCTATTGCAATGACTTCTGCCGCCTCGTTTTCCCCGGCTTCATGCAAAATCTCTCCAGCAGGAGAAACGATGAGGGAATGACCGCCAAGGGTTTGTTCTCCATTTTTGCCGACACCGTTACAGGCGACGATATACGTTTGATTTTCAATGGCTCTCGCGATCACCAGGCTTCGCCAGTGATGAATTCTCGCAATCGGCCACTGAGCCGGGCAGATCAGCATATCCGCCCCCTGCTGACATTGACTACGGGCGATGTCGGGAAAACGAAGATCAAAGCAAATCATGCAGCCGAAAGTCCCGGCCGGCGTGGAGATAGGTCGGGAGGAAGCCAGCCACTCACAAAAGGCCGCCTCTTCGCCGGGAAACAGGTGGTGTTTCCGGTATGGTCCGTATGTGCCGCTGCCGCCGACAATCCCCAGGGTGTTATAAAACATATTTTTCTCACCGTCCACTTGCTCAGGCAAGGTTCCTGCGAGAAGAATGTCGTAACGAGCCGCCAGCTCTTGCAGCTCATCATAAATTTTCGGGATTTCATTCTGCAGCGCCGGTAGTTCCCCATACGCGAATCCGGTCGCCCACAATTCCGGCAGGACGAGAAGAGATTGCTTTGGCGGATTGAGTTGCGACAATGCTTGCCGCAGTCTGCGCAGATTGGTTCCTGCCTCGCCGGTTACAATCTGCAACTGGAGAAAACCAATATTTTGAATCAGGGCATCGGACGGCATGTCGAAAGATCCTCGCTTGTGCTCTCACCTATCTGCCTCAAGGCATTTTCAGCAAGTTGGCCAACAGTTACAATTTTCATGGTACCGTCAACAAAGAGACTAAGCTGACTCTTATTACTGCAAAAAGGTGCGATTTTTACTGATTCCGCGGAAGCACCGAGCATTCCAAGACACCTGATAGCCAGGCCCGCCACATGGGCATCCAAGGAGTCGAGGTAGGCGGCGAGATCGGCAGTGATCCTGTGGCCGATCATCTCATCGCGATGCAACTGACATAACCTGCCAATACCCCATAAGAGACCGCGCTGCAGCATTGGCAGTTCAAGATAATTGCCATCTTCGAAGGGCTTGTCGCCATCTTTACGCATATAGGAGATAAGCATATGGACATATTCGCTTCGCAAGCGGTCACTGTGACACATGATCTCGGCCATGGCCTCCGGTGCACCCCAGCCTATCCCGCCCGACTCATCGTTCAGCGACCAGAGGAACCTTCTCATCACTACCCTGGCGGCTTCCGGATCTTTACTCGCCATTGCCGGAACTACCCGGCCGAAACAGCAAACTGCATGATAGCGGACTCTCTCTTCGTTGTTGCAAAGAGCAATAAACAAGGGATTCAGGAGCCGATGTTCTTGATATTCGGAAATCGTCCGGAAAATCTCTTCAAGATTTCCTTGCCGCAAACTCTCAAAAAGTATCTTTTTCAGCTGTCTTCTGCTCATTTCGACTAGTGTCCTGTCAAGCCTCGTCTGTCGTGTCCTGCTTGCCCTTTTGGCTTCCTGACTTCGTTACTTCTTCGGTCACATAGCGCTGCTATGCTCTCTCAGTCGTGCCTCGCAGGAAACCAAAATTGCGGCGCAAGCTTACGACATCTGAGGCTTGACATGACACTAGAAGCCTTTATCATCCAGACGCTTCATCCCCTCCATGAGCATACCCATGAAACCACCGATCACATCAAGCTGCTTTTCTTTTGCATTAAGTCCCTGGGAAAACTTGAAGCGTCCGTTTTCCATGCCAAGCAGCCGATAAAATGCTTCTTTGCCAGACGTTCCATTCAACTCGGCATGAACCAGTTCCCCTTCATTGAATGCTATCGTCGCCCGCTTTTCTTCAAACTCGATATGGAGTCGGCCTGTCTTCTGGTTGGCATTGATCATCTGACAAAGCTCGACCGCGGAGATATCCGAAAGCTGCCCAACCATGCCGGATGCCAATTCTTCGGCACGCTGTTGATTCATTTTTGTGATACGACTGACCAGCAGTTTATAAAAGAAGACCTGGAGCGCTGGGAACCTGGTGAGAATGTGCCGGAAATTTTTATGATTCATCACCGCAATCAGGCAAGGCTCGGTAGCCATGATTGTTGTTGTAACCCTTTCACCGGACAACAGACTCATCTCGCCGAACACCTCTCCCCGATGCAATTCAACAAGAGTCACCCCATGATCGTCAATAACCTCGGCCTTTCCGGAAAGAAGAATAAACAGTCGATCCCCCGGATCGCCTTTCTGGGTAATGGGAAACTGCCAAGGGTAATCGACAAGTTCAAGCAGAGTGGCCAAATCGAGAAGATCGTCGTCGGAAAGAGGCGAAAAGATTTCAATGGAACGCAGCAGTCCGGCAAAGCCGGTAACACTTTTAATCTTTTCCCGCCGTTCGGCAGCTGCCAGAAGTTTCATCTGCAGGGTTGCAAAACCTTTTTCTTTCTTATACTCAAATCGAATGAGGCCGGTACATCCGCCGCATTCAAATTTTGCCTTCCGGGTGCTGCCCCTGGAGAAATTTTCATAGCTTGTATCGGCGGATGCAATCTCTATAAGCTCTCTGGTAAGCGTGAGACACGCCGGTTTCCCGGCCGGCAGGGTAAGAATTCCCTCACCGACCTTCAATTCCTCCCGCACATTATATAAAGGGCAGTGATCCTCTTCCGTGATTATAAAAACACCGTTGCGAAACTGCATACTTTTCCTTCATCAATCGGATCGGCCAAACAAAAGATAAATGACAAATCCCAAAGCGGCAGCTCCACCAAAGACTACCGGCAGAATCTTGTTGATCTGCAGTTCTCCGCCAACAATGAGCGAGTCCATATAGGCCGTGCCGGACACCCACCACACCGCAACAAAAACAGCCACAATTATCAGATCCTTCCATTGCTGTTTGAACAGCAGGTATCCGACCATGAAACCGAAGGGCACGAAAAACCATGGATTAGTAAACAGCCCAGCGGCGTCAACGTCCCTAATCTGTTCCTGGAGATGGGTCGAGTCGAACCAGTTTGTGATTTTCTTCCAGATTTCCATTTTCTTTCCTTGAGGTTAAGCGACAAACCTTGATAATGATGTGTTGCATTTACAATGCATCCTCTAGTTAATTGTACTCTATGATAATTACCCTGGCATTATTTTTAATTAATATTCCATCCGGCAGCGGAACTCTCACGAAGAGTCTTCTTGCATATACTGAAGAGTGTTTTAAAGTTCCTCCTGCCAACTTATAAATCTCTTCTCTTAAGATTCGCATATGATTTCACGCAAAACAAATATAATTCTTGTAGGTATGCCCGGTTCGGGAAAAAGTACCGTTGGAGTCATCCTTGCCAAAATCCTTGCCTTGGATTTTCTTGATACCGACATCTTAATCCAGAAAACTGCAAAAAAAACACTGCAGGAAATTATCGATACAGAAGGACACATGGCCTTAAGAACCGCGGAACAGCAAGCTTTACTGAGCATTGTCTGCCGAAACCATGTAATTGCAACGGGAGGCAGTGCACCCTATAGTGAACCGGCAATGCAGCACCTCAAAAAGGATGGCATAACGATATTCCTGCATGCCGATCTCGCCACACTGCGGAGAAGAGTTCGCAATTACGAAACCCGCGGGATTGCCAAGCGTCCCGATCAAAGCTTCCAGGATCTTTTCAATGAACGGCTGGTACTGTATAAAAATTATGCCGATTTCACCATTCCAAGCTCGAATCTTACCCATGACCAGGTGTGCCAGGCAATTATCGTGCAGCTTCAACATCGTATCTTATGAAATCTCCCTGATTACCGACTCAACAGAATAAAAAGTGAACGACCAAAAATGAAAACTCTTTTAACCGGCTGTTCTGGATTAGTAGGGAATGCCTTGATCGAATATCTCTTTGCCAGGGGACACTCGATTCAATGCCTGAAACGCAACAGAGAATCTCAGCCGGATCATTTCTGGGCGACCCAATCACTGCCGGCAGAGAGAGAATATGAATTTGATGCCGTCATCCATCTGGCGGGAGAAAATGTCGCGCAAGGCCGATGGACTGCCGAGGTCAAAAAGCGAATTCTCGAGAGCAGGGTCGTCGGAACAAGGAAACTCGTCGACTTTATCTCACAGCTTGCACACAAGCCAAAAGTATTTCTGTGTGCTTCGGCTGTCGGCTATTACGGCAATGGGGAAGATCGAATATTCGATGAAAACAGCTCATCGGGAGAAGGTTTTCTCGCCGATGTCTGTCGACAATGGGAGAAAGAAACAGAACGTTTATCGTCAATGGGTGTACGGGTGGTCAACCTTCGATTCGGCATGATCCTCAGCCCCAGAGGAGGAGCACTGCATAAAATGATTCCCCCTTTCAAGCTGGGCCTTGGCGGAACGATCGGCAGCGGCAGGCAATATCTCAGCTGGATCAGCATCAGGGACGTGGTGGCTATTGTCGATTTTCTTATGGAGAAATCCCAGATAACCGGAGCTGTCAACATGGTCAGTCCGATTGCGGCCACCAACAAGGAACTTACCGAAGGTCTCGGCAAGGCTTTGAACCGTCCGGCCTTTCTGAAAGTTCCGGCACCTCTCGTAAAGCTGATATTTGGCCGGATGGCTGAAGAGATGCTGTTGAGCAGCACCAGGGTGACACCAAAGGTGCTGCTCGAATCCGGCTACGGCTTCCAGGACCAATCACTCGATGCGGTTCTGCGGTATTGCCTCGCTGAAAGGGCTACTCAGTAACAACCGCATGACTAGCACCAACTAACTAACGCCTGGACGTGAAGCCAGGCGTATCCATCTGGTTCTGTCAGCGCTTGCCGGTAATGCGTTGCACCGACTCCTCATAGCGCAATCTCGTTTTTTCAACGATCTCTTCCGGCAAGGGCGGAGGTGGCGGCGTTTTATTCCAATCGAGGCTTGAGAGATAATCGCGCAGGTATTGCTTATCAAAACTCGGCTGAGATTTGCCCGGCTCATATTTGTCGACAGGCCAGAAGCGCGAGGAATCGGGAGTCAAGACTTCATCGATGAGAATGAGTTCGCCGTTATGGTCGCCCAGCTCGAATTTGGTGTCGGCAATAATTATCCCTTTTGTCAGAGCGTAATCCGCGGCCTTCTGGTAGAGAGCGATACAGATCTCCGCTATCTTTCGTGCCCTCTCGCTTCCGACGATCTTTTCCATTGCCTCTATGGAAATATTTTCATCGTGATCGCCAAGTTCCGCTTTCGTTGAGGGTGTAAAAAGCGGTTGGGGGAATTTATCCGACTCTTTCATCCCGGCGGGCAGCTGAAAGCCGCATACCACCGGGTCTTTCTTATAGGCACTCCAGAACGATCCGGAAATATATCCGCGGACAATACATTCAATAGTGAGCGGTTTGGTCTTTTTTACCAGGATCGACCTCCCCTGCAGCTGCTCGGCATATGGTCGGCATGCCTCGGGATATTTTTCGACATCGGCAGTAATCAAATGATTTTCCACGATATCTCCGAGCAGATCGAACCAGAAAAGAGAGAGTTGCGTGAGAATTTCACCTTTCCCGGGGATCGCATCGTCCATAATGACATCGTAGGCGGAGATACGGTCGGTAGCGACCATCAGCAGGATATCGTCGTAACCGGGAATTTCATACATATCTCTGACTTTGCCGCGATGCCTGAGAACCAGGCCAGGAAAATCCGTTACTTTTACAGGTGCTTTCATGTAGAGCTACTCCTTGAAATTTCTTGTTAGTGCTGAAGTAAGGAACACGGATCAGCTTAGTCCCTTAACATAATAATTTGGTGATCTCATCGCTATCGCTATCGCTATCGAATTTTCTGCACTTCCGTATGAGTTTTCGATTCCGATAGCGATCCCGATTTCGATTTCGATTTTTTCGCAATTCCTGCATACCGCGAACAGGCAGGATTGTCATAGGCAACCAGCTCGGCGGTAAGCGAACCGATAATAATTTTCGAGTTGATCTGCACCGGCACCCGGCACTCGTCGTCTGTGTACCAGATAACCGTATCCCCTTTCTTTTCGTACAGACCCTTGAAGTTCATTATCGGCATGATTTCCACGGCAGTCACCGGCCCCAGCAGGGTCTTCTCGAAATGCTTTCTGGTAACGGCATTGACTACAACCTCGACCCTTTTCTTGTCGGCAAAAGTGGGTACGATAAATCGGCTCCCGATAGCAAAGTCCATCAATCTGCTGTTAAAAAAAGATGAAAATTCATTGTTGGTTTCACCTTCGACCTGAAAGAGACCTTCAATCTTGTTATTTTTCGTATACCGAATTTTTCCCCTCTCCTGGTCATACTCAATCACCCGATGGGCGCGATACTTATAACCCTCTTTCTGCCATATTTCATAATGGTAAGGCAGTCGATGAGGACCTCGGACCTTGGTGACATGCAGATCTTCTATGGGATAGATGAGATGAATCGCACCATTTTTCGTGGTAACTTCGGCGCGTATTTCATACTCATCGGTTTTCCCGTCAAGAGCGTTAACCTGGAGATGCAATTCTCCGATTTTTATACCACCGGTCCATGAGACATCGTATACAAGCGTCTCCTTGCCGGAGTAACCGGTGGCGAGAAGGCCGGGATCTATCCTGCCATACAGTGGACGGCCATAGTCTATCGCTGCGGCGGCTTCGCCTGCAACAGCCGAGCCGGGATAAACTATGAGCAAAAGGATAATCGCTATCACGTTCCGAAGTATCATTGGCGTCACTCCCCTATGGTTATGAGTGATATCCAGGTCGCCGCAAACAGGGTGATACTGATAAAACCGTTCATTGAAAAAAAAGAGGCATGGATGCGAGACAGATCATCGGGCTTTACCAGCATATGTTGATAGAGCAGCGCTCCTGCCGTCAAAGCAATCCCCATATAATAGAAATGATTTAAACCTGCTTGCAGTCCTGTCAAGGCAAAGAGGATAAAAGCCAGAACATGAAATCCGCCGGCAAGGTGAAACGCCTTTTTCTTGCCCATCCGCGATGGCAGCGAATACAGACCGATTTTCTTGTCAAAATCGGCATCGAGACAGGCGTAAATGGTGTCAAACCCGGCGACCCAGAACAGGACTCCCAGCGAAAGAATATAGGGATAATTCTGCAGCTGTCCGCTCACCGCGACCCAACCGCCAAGCGGCGAAAAGGCGAGAGCCATGCCAAGGATGAGATGGCAGAAGGAAGTAAATCTTTTGGTGAGTGAATAAAAGAGAGTGAGGCCCAGTGCAAGCGGAGAGAGTTGCAGGGTGAGCGGGTTAAGCTGCGAACAGGCAGTAAAAAAGAGACCTCCGGCGATGATAACCATAGCCCAGGCCTCCCAGAGTTTTACCTTTCCTGCAGGAATTGCTCTTGTCGCTGTTCTCGGGTTTCCCTGATCGAACCGGCGGTCCACTATTCGGTTAAAACCCATGGCGCACGTTCGTGCACCAACCATCGCCAGAACAATCCAAAGAATAACGCTCCAAGCCGGCACGCCCCGGGCGGCCAGAAAAGCACCGATGAAGGCGAAAGGCATGGCAAAGATGGTGAGCTTGAACTGGATCATTTCCAGAAGGACTGCAATTTTTCGTATCATGCTCCGGCGTCGCTCCATCTCTTTCTTCCGGGAATATCCAGGCCCAGTTGATCCGCGAGACGCCATGTATATGTCTCGGCAGCCTGTTCCAGGGTGGCAGGACGCAGATAATAGCTGGGCATGGTCGGGCAGAGTATCGCTCCGGCATCATGAACCGCCAGCATATTCTTCAGGTGGGTGCGATTCAAGGGGGTTTCCCGGACCGCAAGCACCAGTTTCCTGCGTTCCTTCAGCATGACATCCGCCGCCCGGTGAATCAGGTTGATCGACAGACCTCCGGCAATGGCCGCAAGGGATCCCATGGTACAGGGCAAGACAACCATCGAGGTATAGTCGCTCGAGCCGGATGCCGGCGGGGCCGACATATCTCCATAATCGAACCATTCGGAGACCACTGACAATTGCTCCGGCTCTATCCCCTGTTCCATTTTCAGGACTTTCCTGCCTGCTTCCGAACAGATACCATGAACATCGATTGCCAGGTCGGCGATCGCGGTAAGAAAAGAGGTCACAAAGAGCATTCCGCTTGCACCGGTAATACCTATTAAAATTTTGTTGTGATGGGCTGTAATCATAGCATATCTTTCCCGGGGCATATCGCGGCGGAGATTAATAGAGATTGGAGAAAATTTTCAAGGGCAAAGCATTGCCTGGAATGTCTCCCCGCTTGATAAGAAAGTTAAAGAAGGTTTCCAAAGCCTTGCGTTTCGGCCCACTGAGATCGTGCTCAATTGCCGACAAATACTCGTAACACCTCTTCTCCGTCATCGGGATCCGCGGCGCGGAGAGAGCGCAGATACTTTTCAATTCATCCTTGCCTTCATCGCGGCACCTGAGCAGCTCACGGTGGATCTCGATCAACATCTCCCCATGCTGCTCACAAAATTCCTCCCGCACCGCACATACGGCAAAAACAAAGGGAAGTCCTGTCTCACGTTTCCAGATATCGCCAAGATCGAACTGATACAGATAGGTAGAGGTGTCAACAAGCCTGAGGGCATCGTCACCGATGGCAAGCAAGGCCATGAATTCCTTTTTGTCGGCCTTGAGGACATCTCCGGTCTGGTAGACGGGTTGGACTTTGAAGAACTCCTCAAGGATTATTTTCACCAGGCTGACCGAGGTCTGTGAGTGAGAGCTTAATAAGATCGGAGCTCCGTCCAGCTGATCCATAGGCAGATGGGAAAAGAGGAACACCGAACCGACCGGGCCATTGGCACTGATCGAAAGTCCTGATAAAATCTTGTATTTTTCAGGATGTACACCGTATTCAAAACTCGACACAAAGCCCAGATCGACCTGGCCGCTTGCCAGCTTGTCATTGAGAACTGCCGGCGGTGCCTCGACCAGCTGCCAGTCATCCCGGCTGACGGTGGCTCTCCATCGTTCGTGGATGGGAGCGACGTTGATATAATTCACCATTCCTATTCGAGCCGATTTTTTATCTGAATTGTTCATGTGCATTCTTCCTGTAGAGGATACCGTACAACTTGAAATGTTAAACCCATGAAATTTCCGTTGGTCTTCCACCGGAAACAAGTTCTTTCATCACATCCCAAGCATTTTTGCATCGTAATAAAGAAGGTGAAGAAACATGGAGAAATCTGGATTTTTTCCCTGCTGCCAGGCTGCCGAAGTCTCGTGCAGCGTGTAAGGCATGTGCCCCCCCTAAGGTGGCCATGGCAAAAATTTCCTCGTGTTCGAGTTCATGGTTGTCCGCAGCAAGTATCTGCATCTCGCGCCACAGATCGATTACCCGATTCGAAGCACGAGAGTCGGTCCCCAGGGCGGGGAGTAATCCTACTTTAATCATTTTTGCCACAGGAGCTTTTCCAACCTTCAGAAATCTGTTGCTTCCAGGACAGAGACAGATATGAGCGCCTCTTGATGCCGCAAGCCGCAGCTCATTTTCCGACACGTGAATACAATGAATCAGCAGGGTCTTCTCATCGAGGATGCCAAGAACGTCATAATACTCGATTGTACCGGAAAACCCCATCGCGGCGGAAGCAAAGGTGTCATCCCAGCGATTTCTCTTTTCGAGAAAATCACGAAATATCCCGGTGCTCGAACCGAGGAATTGCAGTTCGGCCTCGCTCTCGGCGGTGTGAATGGAAAATATCTGCTGCAACCGGCGACATCTGTCCTTGATATACTGTAAAAGTTCCGGCCCGGTCGAATAGGGTGCATGCCCGGTTACCGCAATCCGGTCTTCGAGTTCTCCGATTTTTTGTCGCGCAGCAAGATCTCCCTGGCGGTCCGGCCCGAGATATTCCACCATCCGGACGATCTGAGGCCAACCTTCTGTTGCAGGATTGTCCAGTTCACTGAGAAATTCGTTTCCGGTGTCGGCTGCGAGCACCACCCCGGAAGCATACTGGTCGTTCAGAAGAGCTGAAAAAGAGGCTGTTCGTTCCTCACTGCCCGCTGTATCCGCCATTCTTCTGGCCAGCAGATCGGCAATCCAGTCGGTGAAAGTTTGATGCGGGAGAGGTTCGGGAATATCGGAGAGGTGGGACAACTCCAGATGCATATGGGCATTTATCAGACCGGGAATGAGTACTGCCGGGTACCGAGTCTCATCGATTCCGGGATACCTTCCAAGAATCTCTCTCCGCTTTCCTGTTTCGACGATTCGGCCCTCGGCAATAACCACGCTGCCGTCATGAATCACCGGTTCGTTTACCGGGACAACCCATGCTGAGGAGATAATTTTCATGGCTGAGATATCATGATGCGTCCTTCTGCCCCAAAAGAAAAATTTGAGGCTAGGAGGTTGTCCGAGAATAGCAATTTTCTCTCAGATCGAGGCAAATTCGAAAAAAATGCCGGAGGCATATACTTAATATTTCGAGGATAATTTTTTCGAATTTAACGAAGATATTGGGGGAAAAGGGCATTCTCGGACAACCTCCTAGACCAGGCTGTAATCCATCAACCTTTGCGCCGGCCGGAATCCTGCATCCGCGACAAGCTGACGGATCTCCTGCTCGGAAAGTCTAAAACTTACCCCCGCCGCAGCAACGACATTTTCTTCAATCATCGTACTGCCGAAATCATTGGCGCCAAACGACAGGGAGAGTTGAGCGACCTTAGGCCCCTGAGTGACCCATGAGGCTTGAATATTGTCGAAATTATCAAGATAAATTCTTGAAAGCGCCAGCATCCGGAGATATTCAAAAGCCGTGGTTTTTTCGATGTCGGCAAGAACCGTGTGGCCGGGCTGGAACGGCCAGGGAATGAAAGCGGTGAATCCGCCCGTCCGGTCCTGGAGTTCCCGGAGTCGCCGGAGATGTTCAAGCCTTTCCTCCTTTGTCTCGACATGACCGAACATCATGGTGGCGGAAGTCCTTAGGCTTTGGTTATGTGCCTCTTCCATGACTTCCAGCCATTGATCGGCATTGCATTTCCGGGGAGCGATCAACTGTCGGACCCGGTTACTGAGTATCTCCGCACCCCCTCCCGGTATCGAATCGAGCCCTGCCGCAATAAGCCTTCCGATGACTTCTTTGACCGGCTCACCGGAAAGATTGCTGAAATGGCAGATTTCCGGAGGAGAGAAACCATGGACATGGATCCCGGTGCTTTTCATGAACCGGACCATTTCCTCATAATATTCCAGGGGCTGTCCTGGATGGAGGCCGCCCTGCAGCAGGATCTGGGTGCCGCCAAGATCCTGCGTTTCATTGATCTTTGCAAGAAGCTCGGGAAAACTCAGCAGATACCCCTGCCGGTCTTCGGGCGATTTGAAAAACGCACAGAATTTACAGGCGGAAATGCAGATATCGGTATAGTTGATGTTCCTGTCTATGACATAGGTCACAAGGTTTTCAGGATGTTTGCGGCGGCGAATACCGTCGGCGAGAGAGCCCAGCTGATAAAAATCCCCGGATCGTTCGAGGACGGTGTACTCCTCGTCGGTGATTCTGTTGCCGGCACTCACTTTTTCGACGATACTGTCAAGCTTGATACCGTGCATTATTCCTTTCCTTCTTAATTATGGACTTCGACGATATTGTACAGCGTATCTCTCTGCACAGGAATCCGTCCTGCATCTTTGATCAGCCGGACAAGCGTCCCGCTGCCGAGGGCCTGTTCCGTCTCTGCTCCGGCCATATGGGTTATCACCTCTTCCTTGACCGTCCCGTCCATGTCGTCGGCACCAAAGGAGAGTGCAATCTGCGCCATCTGCGGCCCGATCATTACCCAGTACGCCTTGATGTGCGGGAAGTTATCAAGAAAAAGGCGGGCAACCGCGATATTTTTCAGATCGTCGAGCCCGGTGGTTCGCGCAAGCTCGGACATCGCAGTGTTCTTGGGATGAAATGCCAGAGGAATAAAGGCTAAAAAGCCGTTTGTTTCATCTTGTGCTTCGCGAAGGGCGGTAAGATGTTCCAGACGCTCCTCCAGCGTTTCGATATGGCCGTAAAGCATGGTGGCATTGGTATTCAATCCCTGGCGATGCGCAGCTTTGGCAATCTCGAGCCAGGCGTTGCCGGAAATCTTTTTTTCGCAGGTCAACTTACGGATTCTCGGACTGAATACCTCCGCTCCGCCGCCCGGTAAAGAACCAAGCCCTGCCTCCTGCAAAAATTTGAGCGTTTCATCCACCGGTTTCCCGGCAAGTTCTGCAAGATGAGCAATTTCGACACAGGTAAATGCCTGAATATGGACCTCCGGCCGAACCTCTTTGATCCCGCGAAGCAGTTCGAGATAATACTCAAACGGCAAATCGGGATGAATTCCGCCTACCATATGAATTTCCGAAATCGGTTCGGCAAGCCTGTCTCTCACCTTCTGTTTGACATCGGCCACGCTCATCTCAAAGGCCAGCTCGGAATCCTTCTCCCGGCCAAAGGCACAGAATTTACAAAGATTCAGGCAGATATTCGAGTAATTGATGTGTTGGTTGAAGATGAAGTAGGTGTTGTCGCCGTTAAGCCTGGTTCTGACCATGTTGGCCAGATAGCCCACGGCCAGAATGTCTTTGCATTGATAAAGTTTCAGTCCATCGGCAAAGCTCAGCCGTTCTCCCGCGACAACTTTCTCAAGAATATTCCCTAGACCGGCTTGAACGATATAATTATTCACAATAAAAAGAAAAAGCCGGGGAGAAGGATCCGGCTGAAAGAATTTTTAGGTGTCGACCTCAGTCGATGAAAAATTTCAGCTTATCGCGGCGGCTCGAATGACGCAGTCTGTTCAGAGCCTTTTTTTCAATCTGCCTGATCCTTTCGCGGCTGACATTAAAGAGCTTGCCGATCTCCTCGAGGGTATACTCCGCCTTTTCGCCGATGCCAAAGCGCAGACGAATTATCTTTTCTTCTCTTTCACTGAGGGTCTCGAGAATATCGTTTACCCGACCGGACAACTCTCTGGTTTGCACGGCATCGTAAGGCGACTGCGATTCCTGGTTTTCAAGAAAGTCCCCGAGAGTCGAATCATCGTCGCCTACCGGAGTCTCAAGAGAAATGGGTTCGCGCGATGCCTCGAGAATGGAGAGGATTTTGTCCATCGGCAGGTTGGTCGCCTTGGAGATTTCCAGAGGAGTCGGCTCCCTGCCAAGCTCTTTAAAGAGTGCATAAAACGCTTTGAAAAACTGACTGCGGAGTTCCAGAAAATGGACCGGCAGACGAATGGTTCTGGTCTTATCGAGAATCGCCCGGGTAATTGCCTGACGAATCCACCAGCTGGCGTAGGTGGAAAACTTATTGCCTTTGGTATAATCGAAACGAAATACCGCACGCATTAAGCCGAGGTTACCCTCCTGGATTAAATCCGCAAGAGTCAGTCCTTGATGCATGTAGCGCTTGGCAATCGACACCACGAGACGCAAATTCGCGCGTATCATGGTATCTTTGGCTACCTCGATCGATCGACTGTATGCTTCAAGCTTTGCCTGCAGTTCAAACAAATCCCTGATATCAGGATATTTTTTTGCGGCACTGAGAATCGTATACCGCATGAAATTGAGCTGCTGCTTCTTCGGTTTGAGTGTCGGATCCCTCTTTTCCCAGAGATCGATGCGCTCACGCAGGAGCTGCACTTCCTTCACACCGGAAATATCCTCGCGGATGGCACTGATGATCGATTCAAAGCCCTGGCGAATAGTCTTGCTGTATTTGGCCTCTTCCTCCGGCGTAAGCAGATCGAAGCGCCCCATTTCCCGAAGGTAAGTGGTGGTAGTCTCCTCGGCTTCGTGCGTTTCGTCATCGGCGAGAACAATATCCTCGTCATGGCCCGACTCAGCGGAAGGATCATCGGTTTTTTCCCAGACTTCCCCTGAAAGTGTCCGCTTTTCTCCACTTTTTTCGACTGTCACGATTTCAATCGAATGAGCTCCGAGAAAGTTGAAAATAGACTCGATTTCGTTAGGGTCCTTTATGTCATCTGGCAACAGTTCATTTAAATCGTCAAAGCTAATACAGCCTTCTTCTTTTCCAGCTTTTAGAAGGTTTTCTTTAAGTTCAGGCAGCACCAGAGACCACTCCATTTCTTGAATTTAACAGACAACCTATTGTTCAATTGCACAACGGCTCTTTTACCAATAGTCTCAAGAGTACCAAAAAAGACTTAGGAAAGTTTTTTTTGGCAAAAAAAAAGCCAACGAGAAAGATCTCGTAAGCGTGTAGTAAAGCTCGGAAGAGCATATACATACAATATTTGATAAGATAATGCAATTTATAAAATAAAATATGCTGCAGGTGAATTTTTTCTATTTTTTCCTTACAACAGGTTTATATTATAGCATCGATAAGGCGATATTCAAGGTACCCTACCTGATACCTTGCCGCTTTTCTTCATGGTCTCGCAGACCAACGATATTTTTTCTACAACACAGCCAAACCTTAAATGGCGAGAGGCAATGATGAAGAACCGTTCCAGTGGTATCCTTGCACATATCACCTCGCTCCCTTCGCCTTATGGTATCGGCGATATCGGGCCATCGAGCTACGGATTTGTCGACTTCCTGGTTGGTTGTGACCAGAGTTACTGGCAGTTTCTGCCGACCGGACCAACCAACACGCTTTTTGACAATTCCCCGTATATGAGCACCTCGGCCTTTGCCGGTTCGTCTATGCTGATTTCGCCTGACCTTCTTTACCAGCAAGGCCTCATCCAGAAGTCACTTCTTGACAGCTGTCCCGAATTTTCGCCATACTGGGCGGATTTCGCAAATATAAGAGCATACAAGGAAAAACTCCTGCAAGAGGCTTACCTGCGGTTTCGTCCGGAGAATTGTCCCGAATATGCCGGTTTCGTGCAAAACAACGCATGGCTTGACGACTATGCCATGTTCATGACCTTTAAAGAGCTTTACAACAATATCGGCTGGTTTGACTGGCCTCGCGCTGTTGCCACCAGAAATGCAAAGACACTCGCCCTGCTCTTCGAGCAACATATCGACCGGATACATTACTATCGGTTCGAGCAGTTTGAATTCTTCCGGCAATGGCAACTTTTGCAAAATTACTCCGCGGCCAAGAATGTGCAATTTTTTGGCGATTTACCCATCTATGTAAGTTATGACAGTGTCGATGTCTGGGCCCACCAGGATATTTTCGATTTGGACCGGCAGACGTTTCGACCCACCCATGTGTCGGGAGTTCCTCCCGATTATTTCAGTAAAACTGGACAAAAATGGGGCAACCCTCTGTATGACTGGCAAAACGAAGATCGGGATATTCAGGATCAGCTCATAAACTGGTGGGCTGATCGACTGTCTCATTTATTCAAGATGGTCGATATGGTTCGGATCGACCATTTCCGTGGGTTTGAATCATACTGGTCGATTCCGGAAAAGAACGAGACAGCTGAAGAAGGGGTGTGGCTGAAAGGTCCCGGCAGGACTTTCTTCGATAGAATATATGAAAAACTTGGGCCTCTGAATATAGTTGCCGAAGATCTGGGTATCATAACCGCGGAGGTCGAAACCCTCCGGGACGAATTGGCCTTTCCGGGCATGAAGGTTCTTCAATTTGCCTTCGACGGCGAAAAGGACAACAGTTTTTTGCCGCACAACTTCACCAGTACCAACTACATAGTATATACCGGAACCCATGACAACGATACTACTGTCGGCTGGTTCCTCAGTGACCGGCTTGACGACAATCAGCGCTCGACAATAAAGCGGCTCGCCAACAGAACGCTCGGCGACCACCATGCCATTCATCACGATCTGATATATCTTGCTCAATCGTCCATCGCCAGATTATCCATTTTCCCCCTTCAGGACATTTTAGGTTTCGGCAACGATTGCAAAATGAACAGTCCGGGCGTTGCCAACGGCAACTGGCGCTGGCGGTGCGCCGGAGAATTTCTGACTGCAGAGGTGGCGGAAAGAATGGAAAACACCACCCGTCTTTTTGGCAGGGCGCGACCTGAGGCAAAAACATCGGGCAATCCAGGGAAACCGCCCGCAAGTTGAAATATTCTAAACCCGTACAACTAAGAGTTGACAACAATTCGGAGGTCAGTTATATAACAGCCACAATTTGGCCCCATCGTCTAGTGGCCTAGGACACTGGCCTCTCACGCCGGCAACAGGGGTTCGAGTCCCCTTGGGGTCACCAAATTACAAAATCAAGGGCTTACGAGTCATCTCGTAAGCCCTTTTTTGTTGTCTAAAAACATATCCAGCCTTACCGCTCTTCAACAGCCCCGACTTAGCCTACCTGAATCGCAGTGACTATTCAATGTTATCGGGATTACTGATTTTTCTGGCGGAACGATTTGTTCTGGAATTCACGGAAAAATTACTGGTAATGGTGATTGGCAATTGGTTCTGCGGATTTTTGACAAAAAAAATCGAGGCAACCCTGCTACCATGCCACAACTTTTTACATTGTGATTTAGGCCAGTGGCTTTGCGTCCCTTCCTTTCGGAGAGGTTTGCTTTTCTCTATTAACAACTATGCTCATCATCAAAGAAGAGATCAAGGCTTATTAACAAAACCCGAGGCCAAATTGAGAAATTTTAATTTTATGAGGGCCGGGTTCGGTGTGACAAAAATTCCTGGTCAATCCAACTTATCTTTCGTACGCTTAAAAAACAGTCATCAGAGGCCGAGCCGACTATATTTTGGGATATAGAAATACCACGCGAAAAGCATAAGATATAAAGGAACATGAAAAGCAAAAATATCAAGTACATCTTCAATTTAGAAGGTGAAAACAAAGAGGTATTTCTTCTGGAACTCGATCCGGTTTCCCTCGAAATGATCGCCCCGGCTATAACCCCCCTTCCCGAATGGGCTCGTCTCGGACATCATCAATGCCCGCATTGTCCGCTAAAAATTGATGAAAACCCTTATTGCCCTTTGGCTGCTTCTATTTCCGGAGTCGTGAAACAATTCCAGCATATTATTTCCTACGATGAAATCTTTCTCCAGGTGGAAACCGATGAACGGATGACCTCACAAAAAACCACGACCCAGCGGGCGCTCAGTTCCTTCATGGGGGTTGTCATGGCAGTCAGCGGTTGTCCGCACACCTCCTTTTTCAAACCCATGGCCAGATTTCATCTTCCATTGGCAAGCGAGGAGGAGACCATCTATCGATCGACTTCAATGTATCTTCTCGCTCAGTATTTTCGATTGCGGGAAGGTTTCGAACCCGATGTTTCCCTTGCTGGCCTGGACAACATTTACAAGAACATTCAGATCATAAACTCTTCCATCATCGATCGCCTGCGGGGGGCCAGCAAAGCCGATTCCTCCGCCAATGCCATCATCATCCTGGACATGTATGCGCGGATAATGCCGTATGTCATTGAGGATGCCCTCGAAGACATACGTTACCTCTTCGCTCCCTATTTGCGCTGAGCCATCTGGAACCCCGACAAAGTCACTCACTTTCGAGCATTGTGTGGATCTTTTCCAGAAGATTTTCCGCGGCAAACGGTTTTTGAAGGAAATGTACACCTTCTTTCAGCACTCCATGATGGGCTATAACATTTGCGGGATATCCGGACATATACAGAACACGGATCCGCGGATGTAATTCGGATACTTTTCTAAAGACCTCGGTACCATTCATCATTGGCATAATGACATCTGTAAGAAGCAGATGGATCGGTTCCGGATGTCGGCCGGCAATAGCTACCGCATCGTCTGCATCCGCAGCCTCAAGTACTATATAATTATTCCGCAGCAGTATTCGGCAGGCAAGCTGCCGAAGCGATGATTCGTCTTCGACCACCAGAATCGTTTCCCCCTGTGCCGACGACATCTTCTCTTTGGCTGTTTCCTGTTGTTGCGGTGCAAAGACTTCATTATCCACTGCAGGCAGATAAATCTTGAAAGTAGTCCCCAGACCGGGCTCGCTGTAAACCCAGACATTGCCGCCATGCTGTTTCACCACACCATACACAGTCGAAAGTCCTAACCCCGTCCCTTTTCCCAATTCTTTTGTGGTATAAAACGGCTCGAATATCCGGCTCTGGGTTTCCTTATCCATGCCGTGGCCATTGTCGCTCATCCCGATCATCACATACGGACCGGGTATTACCCCTGGTCTCTCGGCAGAGTACTCTTCATCTAGGACAATACGGGCGGTTTCAATGCTCAGCAATCCTCCATCCGGCATAGCATCGCGGGCGTTGACCGCCAGATTCATCAGGATCTGTTCAAGCTGGGAAATATCGGCCTTGACCAATGCCGGTGCGGCAGTCAAGACAAGGTGCATCTGGATATCCTCGCCTATGGACCGGCGAAGGAGCTTTTCAAAATTGACGATCACCTGGTTCACGTCGATGTCAGACATATCCAATGTCTGTTTCCGGCTGAACGCGAGAAGTTGCCGAGTTAAATTTTTCGCCCGAATGGCTGCATCATAGATTTCCGTGAGAGGCTCCTTGAAAGAGGAGTAATGCTTCGCTTCTTCTGCCAGGATTGTCGAATAGCCGATTATGATGGTCAGCAGGTTGTTGAAGTCATGGGCAACCCCTCCCGCCAGCTGGCCTACCGCTTCCATTTTCTGGGCCTGGATAAATTGAGCTTCGAGCTTTCGGTTCTCTTCTTCAGTTCGCCGCATAGTCCGCTTCACCTCCAGATTATGGAGTGAATATGCCAGATCTCCGGCCAACTCGATCACCAGCCTTTCTTCTTCGATATCAATGGTTACGCCCATATCGACCCCGACTGCAAGATAACCATATATTGTGTTCTGATGTTCAAGACGGATCGACATCCTCTGCGGTGAAACACAGATCGAGGCCGCAATGCACGGTGCGCAGAGGGGATCTTTTCCTTTGATCAGATAGACACTGTTCTTCTTCCTGGCCGCGGTACAGCAAGGCGGAAGTTCTCCCCGCTCTATTTGCTCTATCAGTGGCAGGAATTCTGCGCCTGGACCTGTTTCTGCGTGGGCTATCGGGCGATTGTCCTCATTGGCGAGAATGATCATCGCACTGGTATAGCTCCTGAACTCAACAAGCAAGACACAGGCATTTTGTATCAGTTCATCGACGGATTCGACTTTGACAATCAATTGATTTATATTGCGGATGGCGCGAAGAACCCGATTGAGATGCTCTATTTTGGCCTCGACCTTCATTCTGTCGGTTATATCCCTGAAGGTTCCAAGCAAACAGGCTTGCCCGCCGAGAGAGATGGGGGTTGTGTTTATATCGGCATAAAAAACCGTTCCATCCTTTCGTTGCATGGGAGTATTGACGACCGGCGATGTCTCTCCCCCGGCCTGCCGATCGAACTTCAGGGCTATGTCCGGATATTCCTCTTTTGGGTGGATGTCTTTTACCCGCATATTCAACAACTCGTCATGGCTGTAGCCGAGCATCCCGCATATCGCGCTGTTGGCACTGACAAATCTTTTGGTTGCAGCATCGGCAACCAGAATACCATCCTTGGAGCTCTCGAAAATCAAACGCAATCTCTTTGCAAATTCCTCTATCTCTTGAGCGGCCTCATACCGCAGTCGGTAGAAACGGGCACGCTGGTTCCGCCAGACAAACCCGACTACAGCGCCGGCACCTAACAGAAAGGTGCACATCAGGCCGGCTATGCCGAAGAGACGTTCACGCAATGATCGATTGATTTCATCCAGATCCATGCGGGCCAACATGTACCACGGCGATTCCGGCACGGCTCGGATAGCTGCGATTACCGGCTGTTGTCGGTAATCGATCCCCTCGACAATGCCCACTTTCCCCTGGACGGCCATCGCCGCCGGGAGGTTCTGTCTGGTTAAGGGAAGCCGCAGGTTGAGGGCTGCGTTCTTTTTAAATCGCAGGTCATTCAGAAAGAGAACGGCATCGCCATCGCGACGGACAAGCAGAGTCTCCGCGCTCCGGCTGGGTGTCGGCCAGCTCTGAATCAGCGGATACAGATACCGCTCAGGATCTATTCCCAGAGTCAGTATGCCGATCACGCTGTTCCAGTCCGGTGCGGCAAGAATCGGCACAACTATTTCCAGGTGCGGGGGCATCTCCGGACTCTCCCGATGAAAATCGATGAAAGTCACTTGTCGAGAATCCCTGGCATACGCAACATCCCTTTTAACTTCTTGAATATTTTTTCCTGAACCTGCGGGGACAACAAGCTGCTCGGCACCACTTGCATCCGACAAGGAGATTCTGCTGTACTGCGGCAGGTTTTTGATTTTCTCCAGCCACACCTGTATATGGAGTCTTGCCTCCATGTCGCCGGGGTCCCTCAGAAATTTCTGAACCATCCCGGAAAAAGCGTCATTTTTAAAAAACAAAGACGCGTCACCGAGACGTTCGCTGCGCCAATGCCGGATCTGACTGGTCTTCAAGTCTCCTACTGCGCTCAGCTCGGCCTCAATCCGGCTGCGAAACTGCCGCTGCTGTTGCTTCGAATACAGGTAACCTGCACCAAGTATTCCTGCCGCCAGGAAAATAAAAACCAATACAAGCATCGGGGTTACCCCGGCACTTGCGTCTTCATCCAGATAATGACGAGATGGCCAGGCAGCGATTCCTGCCGACAGGACAAGAGCAGAGCCAAGCAGCAGAAAGCCCAGGGAGGTTGTCATCGCCGGTGGGATGGTGGCAGTGCCGTAGAACAGCGGAGCACCTACCAGATAACCGACTACCAGAATCATGCCGGTCAAGACGATGATCGCCGCCAACCAGAAAGAGGCCAGAACTCTTTTTCGATGTTCCGGTGAAAGAAGAAGGAGAGCGCAGCAGGCAACCAAAAAGAGAAGAGCGGTCATTGGCGACATGTGACCGATGGGCGCTCCCTTTACCATTCCCGAGATATTCATTCCCAGGTGCTCGACGGGCAAATGCACACTGCGCAGCGAGAGGATGAGGAGTACTGCGGAAAAGCCGAATCCCAGCCAGGAGAGCAGCGCCGACAGACGCAGATACAGGAAACTGTCCGGGTAGTTTATTCGAAGCGGCAATGCCGAGCCATACAGGAAAAAGAGCAGAGCCGTGCTCGGAGCCATTGGAATACCACCCGGCCAGAACGAAGTGAGCCATTCGATGGAACAGATCCAGCCGGCAAGGGCAATAGCGCCAAGACCCGCTGCCGATAAAGAGATGATCGCAGGAAGCCATTTATTGAAGCGATTGTCTGATGAGCTTCTATATACTGTCATTTGTTCGTTTGATAGAGAATCTCGAAATGTTCGAAGGCGTTAATGAGGATTTTCCGCAGCATCTCGTTCTCTACAGGCTTGGTGAGGAATTTATAAATGGCCCCTCGATTGATTGCTTCCGTCACCATACTGAGATCGGCATAGCCGGACATTGCGATGCGGACTGTTTCGGGATGAATACGACTGACTCTGCTGAGAAACTCGATGCCGTCCATCCCGGGCATGCGCAGGTCGGAAAGGACAACACCGATCCGGTTGGTCGCCAATAATTCGAACCCATCGTCGGCGTTTGTCGTTGAGAAAATCCTGTATCCTTCGTCGTGCAGCACTCGTTGCATGGAAGAGAGGGTGTTCGGTTCGTCGTCGACCAGCAGCAAGGTTCTTTCCGGACTCCCTTTGCTCTCCTCCGACACATACAGCCTCCGTCCTTCGACGATTAATTGTTCAAAATCATGGCAACTCAGGGGCCTGCTAAAATAAAACCCCTGCATTTCATCGCACCCCTGGAGACGGAGATAGTTGAGCTGACCTTCGGTTTCAATTCCTTCGGCAATTACCCGCAGATTCAAATTGTGGGCCATGGCGATAATTGTTTTGGCAATTGCGGCGCATCCGGGATCATGAGTGACGTCCCGGACAAAGGTGATGTCCATTTTCAATTTGCCGAAAGGAAAACGTTTCAGGTGGTTGAGGTTTGAATAGCCGGTGCCGAAGTCGTCCATTGACAATTCCACCCCCAGTCCCTTCAACTCACGCAGCATGGCAAGAGCATTCTCTACATCCCGCATGACCATGCTCTCGGTGATTTCCAGTTCAAGATAGCGAGGTTCCAGCCCAGTGTCCCGGAGCACCCGAGCAACAATCTTGACAAGGTCCGGATCCCAGAATTGACGGGGTGAGAGGTTGACGGCCACAGGGAGAAGCGGATGTCCGGCCTCCTGCCATCGTTTATTGTCGGCGCATGCCGTATGCAATACCCACTCGCCAATGGGGACGATCAGGCCGGTCTCCTCGGCCAAAGGGATAAATCTGTCGGGCGGAACCATGCCCAAATCAAGATTCTGCCAGCGGAGAAGGGCTTCGAAACCAATCATCCGGCCGGTCCTTAAATCCATCTGCGGCTGGTAGTGCACCGACAATTCCCGGTTCTCCATGGATTGGCGCAGGTATCGCTCCAAAGTGATCCGGACTGCTATCCGATCATTTAACTGCTCGGTAAAATACTGAAAACAATTACGTCCATTTTCTTTGGCTCGAAACATCGCCACTTCGGCATTTTTCAATAATGTCCGAACATCTTTGCCGTCCTTTGGGTGAAGAGCGATACCTATACTGCAGAATACTTCACATATGCGGGTTCCTAATTTAAAAGGCCGGCTTACGGTCTTCTGGATTTTTTGTGCCACCTTGGCTGCATCTTCACTCTCTCTGAGATGTGACACGACGATGACAAAGACATCATTTCCCAGCCGGGCGACAGTATCGTTTATACGCACACAGGATTTCAAGCGGCCGGCAATTTCCTGGAGAACAAGATCACCCATCTCATGGCTGAGGCCGGCCATAAAGTATTTAAAACGATCGAGATCGACAAACAGCACCGCCACCCGCTGTGAGAATCGCTCTGCGTGCAGAATGGCTTGACCGATACGGTCAACCAGCAGGTTCCGGTTAGGCAGACCCGTCAGACCATCGCGATTGGCGCGATATTCAAGTTGTGCTTCATTTTTTTTCCCCTCGCTGATATCACGGATAGATGCAACAATTTCCATGCCGTCGGTTGTCTCAATCGCACCCAGTTTTATTTCCACCGGGAATTCACTGCCATTCTTTCGTCGTGCGATGGATTCCCCGGGGTGAGGCATGGCTGTTTCGGGATCGCCTGCCCAGTCGAGAAGAAGGCCAAAACGCTCGGGAAGAAATATTTCAGCGGATCTGCCGATTGCTTCAGATCGATCATAGCCAAACATCGTTTCAAATCGTCTGTTGACGATGAGGATCAGATAATTTTGGTCGACCACCACTACACAATCGGGAAACGATTCCAGCAACTTTTGAAATCTCGCCTCGTTTTGCCGCAACTCCTTGTCACTATCTGGGTTTTGCATAGTCAATTGTACTGGTGCAGGAACTGCCTGTAACTTTTTTATCGGGCAGGAGATCGATCATGCCACCGGCAAC
Source organism: Desulfobulbaceae bacterium BRH_c16a (assembly GCA_000961725.1). Lineage (GTDB taxonomy): Bacteria > Desulfobacterota > Desulfobulbia > Desulfobulbales > Desulfocapsaceae > Desulforhopalus_A. The sequence continues at coordinate 47,526 of LADS01000029.1, read as the reverse complement.
TCGATCATAAATATTGTGCCGCTTCCCGGTTTCGTTTCGAATGAGAGAGAGCCGTTGTGTTTATCGACGACAATTCTCCTGGATATCGCCAGCCCCTGCCCGGTACCTTTCCCTCTTATTTTGGTCGTAAAAAACGGTTCGAAAACCCGATCCTGGATTTTATCCGGTATCCCCCCTCCAGTGTCTTGTATCCGTATCTGCACATTGTTACCGGCCAGGGCGGTAGAAATGGCTATTTTTCCAAGTTCTTTCCTTCCCCTTTCGGTAAATTCATCGATGGCGTGGGCACTGTTGACGACGATGTTCAGGAAGGCTTGGCCGATATCAGCTGCAAAACATGGAACGAGCGGTAAATCAGCCGCAAAATCGGTCTCCATTTCCGCGACATACTTCCATTCATTTCGACAAACGGTTATGGTTGTCTGCAGGATTTTATTGATATCCACCGGTGTTTTTTCCTCATCTCCAGGATGGGAAAAATCCTTCATGGCACGGACTATTTTTTCAACTCGACGCACGCCCTCAATACTCTGGTCTATTGTTTTTGGAATCTCTTCCCATAAAAACTCAAGATCGGCATCGCTGACAGCTTTCGCCAATCGCTGTCCCAAATAATCCGATACAAGCCCATTCTGCACCAATTCTCGCCAGCAGTGCTCGTACACGCCCATAACGCTTGCGATGTTTGCCAGGGAATCTTTCAGGAAAAGTATATTATCGCCGACATACTGGATGGGACTATTTATCTCATGGGCAATCCCAGCGGCCAGCTGGCCGACCGATTCAAGTTTCTGGGCTTGACGGAGGTCTCTTTCGAGAATTAATTTTTCCGTTATATCCTCATACAAAGCAATACCCGCATAGACATGAGCCGATTGATCGAAAATGGGGGAAACCACAATCCGAAATTCCCTTTCCCCCTGCTCCGTCGCAATACTGCGCACAGCTTCAACGGTTCTACCGATTCGAAATATTCCCTTCACCGGACATTCTTCACAATAATCGGCGTCTTGCAACGAATGGTCTACATGGGCACAGGGTATTTTTTTCCCGGGAGCGATATCCGGGAACCATTGTTGCATTTTCCGGTTCAACTCAAGAACGGACATCTCTGTGTCAAACATTGCCACGCCGACACTGAGATTGTTCATTATGGTACTGATTTTCTCTGTCTGACCGGAGAGTTTCTTCTCCAGTTCAATTTTACAGGCATGCATATGGAGATCCAGACGCAGGTGCCGCAATGCATTTTCCACCGTGATCAACAACTCATTTTTAGTCACCGGTTTAATGATATAGCCATAGACTCCTGCCTCGATAATTTCGTTGGAAATTTCCGGGGTTCCGTGACCGGTGATCATAACCCGGCCCATTTCCGGGTAATTTTCCTTTGCATGGCGTATCAACTCCAAGCCGGACCCGCCGGGCATCACGAGATCGCAGAGCAGAAGGTCAAAACTTCTGACGGCGAGAATCTCTTTTGCCGATCGAACACTCTCAGCCACCTGGCATTCATAGCCGGCACCCGCGAGGTATCGAGACAAAATCTTTCGCATGGCCACTTCGTCGTCGACAATCAATATGTTTGCTGCCATCATATGTCTCCTCAGCGATATTTTCTTACACGCTTTTTTTTCATTCTTACACAATGCCGAGTAGATGATGAATTTCCTGCAATTCTCCAAGTCCGTTTCGACAGGAAAGAGGACATCTCGAAAGAACTCAGTACTTGTAATCTCCTTCCAACATCCGGCGGCAAACCGGTATAAGTATTTTATGCTTTCTGTGGAAAAATGAAAGGAGGGATTCAAGAGGGGCGAAGTTGAGCCGGGATCTTCATTCAAAGAATGTGCGCGAAAAAATCTCTCCCCCTGTTGTTTCCATATTTCCTATGCTAAGATAACCAATCGTAAAGATCGTAAAGATATTGCACCTCACGAACTTATCGCATAACTGCATGAGGTTGTACAATGGAAAGATCGAAACAATCGAGACAAGGTATACCCCTTCCTTTCCTTTTGGCTGTCGCCGCCTGTTTGCTGCTCAACTGGCCGGTATTGTCGATCTTTGGAGACGCCGGTGGTTTTTTGACAATCGCTTATTTGTTTTTCATCTGGCTCTGCATCATTTTCACCCTCTCATGGTATTGCTGTAAAGAAGCAACAAACACGCCGGAGGATCTCGGGTCCGAGGAAAATCAATGAGTTCATTCCTCATTTTCCTGGCAGTCATTGGCTATATCGGGCTGTTGTTCCAGGTCGCACATATCGCGGAAAAAAAGACCTTACTTGCCGACAAACTGGCGCGCTCGCCTGTCATCTATGCCCTTTCACTCGCCGTCTACTGCACGTCATGGACTTTTTATGGAAGTGTCGGAAAGGCTGCAAGTTCCGGTCTCTCCTTTCTTGCCATATATCTCGGTCCCACGATAACTATCATATTCTGGTGGATTCTGCTCAAGCGGATGGTCCGGATAAAAAATCGCTACCGCATCACCAGTATCGCCGATTTCATATCGGCCCGTTATGAGAAATCGCAACTGCTCGCCGGTGTAGTGACCATTATCGCTCTGGTCGGAAATATGCCCTACATCGCGCTCCAGCTGAAAGCGATAAAAAGTTCATTTACCATTATCACTTCTGCAAATGGAGGCGCAGGTTCGGTCATCACGGAACATTTCGGTCCCTTCATCGTTATTGTCATGACGTGTTTCACCATCCTTTTCGGTGCCAGGAAGCTCGATCCAACCGAGCGTCATCGTGGCATGATCACCGCTGTCGCCGTAGAATCCATTGTCAAGCTCATAGCATTTTTAGCCTGTGGAATTTACGTCTGTTATTTTTTGGCCGGAGGGGTATCGGAAATATTCGGTCATGAATTCGTAAATCATCCGGCAGCTTCCGCCGTACTTAAAATTGGCGAAGATCAAAATACTTATGTAACCTGGGCCACCCTTCTCATTCTTTCCATGTCGGCGATCATGTACCTGCCGCGGCAATTCCATGTGGCAGTGGTTGAAAATTCCTCTCCGCGGAATATTCTTACCGCGATGTGGCTCTTCCCTCTCTATATGGTTGCCATTAATGTTTTTGTCGTTCCCATCGCCCTGTATGGCATCAATTCAGGCATTCCGATTGAGCAGGCGGATACGTATGTATTGAATATTCCCGTCAACCAGGGCCATATCTGGATGGCCCTGCTGGTATTTATCGGAGGTTTTTCGGCCGCGACAGGGATGATTATGATTGCCGCCATGACGATGTCGACCATGGTTGTCAACCACCTCCTTCTGCCTCTCTTCGATAGGGTTCGATTACTCACTTCCATGCGCAGGTACCTCCTGCGCTGGCACTGGGTTGGCATAACAGCTATTCTTTCAGCCGGTTATTGGACTGAAACCCAGATCGGTGAATCATACGCCCTGGTCAACATGGGTCTGATTTCCTTTGCGGCAGTTCTCCAGTTCGCACCTGTCGGCCTCGGTGCACTGTTCTGGCCGAAAGGCAGCAAGGCAGGCGCGCTGGCCGGCCTCCTGGCCGGGTTTACAGTATGGTTCTACACCCTGATGCTGCCGGCCTTTATCAAGAGCGGCTGGCTCAAAACATCACTGCTCGATCATGGTCCCTGGGGGATAGGCATCTTTCGTCCTGAGCATCTGTTTGGCTTGGACACGCTTCCCGCCCTGAGCCATGCCGTGTTCTGGTCTCTTCTCTTCAATATTGGTTCCTTCGTTGTCATTTCCTATCTTTTCGGACAGAGCGAAGAAGAACAACGAATCGCCCTGGATTTTCACTCGATCACCGAAACGACCTTGAGACCGGACATGGCTACCGTTGATGAATTGACTATCGATATTACACCAAAAAAAACGGCGTTTTTAGCCGTACTGAATGGTTACTTTCCGACCGCAAAATCCATGGCAATTCTTCATCAGGAACTGATAAGGCTCTCTTTAGAAAACAGGGCCAAAATCTCCATTATCGAGTTTGCCGAATTACACCGGAGCATCGAGAGCACCCTGGCCGGTTCGATCGGCTCGGCAATGGCCCATCGGGCGCTGAATCGGGATATGGTCTTCTCACGTGAGGAGAAAGATCTCCTTTCCATGGCCTATGCCGATATCCTGTCCCGGCTCAATGTTTCACCGCAGGAACTGGCCGAAAAAGTCAATTTTTACATGGCTCGCGAAGAACTGCTGACAAGTCACAGCAAGGAACTGGAAAAGCGAATACATGAGAAAGAACATGAAATAGAAGCCAGGGTACGGGCGGAAAAAGCCTTGAGAAAAGCCGAGCAGCAATACCGTTCGATTTTTGAAAATGCGCTTGAAGGTATCTTTCAGGTTGGCGCAGATGGCCGATTGTTGACCATTAATCCGGCAATGGCTGCTATTTTTGGTTACCACTCTCCTGCCGCGGCAATCCGCTCGGCTCCAGACATTCGCGTTCATCTGGGAACCAATCCTGCTCGGCGCGATACGCTTTTCCGCCGATTATCGACCGGCAAAGAGGTCAAGAACTTCGAAATCCAGGCAACTCATGCCAGTGACAAAGTTCTCTGGTTAAATCTCAACGCCAGACCGATCCTGCATGCAAACGGTCGGCTGGAAAAGGTTGAAGGAACTGCCGAGGATATCACCAAACGCAAAGAAGCTGAAGACAAACTCGCCCTCTATCACGAGAGCCTGGAAGAAACGGTCCGGTTGCGAACAGCCGAAGTCCTGGAGAACCAGACCTTCCTGGAAGAGGTCCTCGAGGGCATACAGGCTGCGGTTATTGTCATTCATAGTGATATCAAAGTTGTCGTGGACTGCAATGCCATCAGTGAGCGGTTATTGGGATATGACCGAGAGGATATGATCGGAGCGACAAATTTTATTCAGACCGACAGCCAGCTCTTCGGCAATCTCTGCGAAAAGTCCCTCAACAGGGAATTCATCACCAGACGAAAAGATGGAACCGTACTGCCTGTTCTCCGCAATGTGCTTCCGGTGGGCTATAAAGGTATACCGGCCTATGCCGTTATTCTTTTCGATATCAGCGAACGCAAGGCTCTCGAGCGTCAGGTAAGCATGGCCCAGAAACTCCAGGCCATCGGCCAGCTGGCAGCCGGCATCGCCCATGAAATCAATACACCCATCCAATACATAGGCAGCAATATCACCTTCCTTGCGGACTCCTTCAATCAACTTCTCGATCTCCATCGCCGTTATTGCAGTTTGCTGGAAAAGGCGAAGAAGGGATCGGACATTACCGAAGTTATCGATGAAACCACCAGGCTCATTGAAGAGTTGGACCTTGACTTTCTCATGGAAGAAATCCCGCAAGCCACCCAGCAATCGCTGAACGGTGTGGAGCAGGTTGCATCGATCGTCAAAGCCATGAAACAGTTTGCCCATCCCGAACAGGATAACCTTGCCATTGTCGACATCAACTCGGCTATGGAACAAACCACTATAGTGACAAGAAATGAATGGAAGTATGTGGCGGACCTCGATCTTGACCTCGATCCGGCAAAACCGATGATCGAAGGTTATCCTGGTCCGCTCAACCAGGTTTTTCTGAATATTATCGTCAATGCGGCTCAGGCAATTACCGAAAAGGTTGGAAATTCCGGCACAAAAGGCCGGATTACCATGCGCACGCGAACCGACGATTCATACGTGACCATTGAGATAGCGGATACCGGCAACGGTATTCCCGCCGATAAAATCCATATTATTTACGATCCCTTTTTCACTACCAAGGAGGTGGGGAAAGGGACGGGACAAGGTTTAAGCATTGCTTACGGTATTATCACGAATAAACATAATGGAACGATTCATGTTGCCAGCACCGTCGGCCAAGGCTCGACTTTTACAATACGTCTCCCTCTTCACCATCGGTAAGCAATCCTGGCGGCACCGGACAAAAACCGAATCAAGATTTGACAAATTTATGAATTAATCTGATAGTTAAGAAGAAAGAGAGGTTCTACATTTTAAATTTTTTCAAAAAGCACCAGGTGAGCAAGGATGACCGACAAGGTCCTTTTCGTCGATGATGAAGAAAATATCCTGCATTCGATAAAGCGGGAATTGCGTAAACGGTTTGAAATACACACAGCCGGCAGCGGGGCCGAGGCCCTCGATGTCCTGAAAAACCAAGGCCCTTTTGCGGTGATTGTATCGGATATGCGAATGCCGGTTATGGACGGTATTCAGCTCCTTGCTGCGGTAAAGGATCAGTATCCTGATACCATACGGATGATGCTTACGGGCAATGCCGACCAGGAAACCGCGATCGAAGCGGTCAACAAGGGACAGATCTTCCGATTCCTGAACAAGCCATGTCCGACGCCCACCCTGGTGATGGCTATCGTTTTGGCCCTGAGGCAATATCGACTTGTTACTGCCGAGAGGGAACTTCTCGACAAGACTCTGAAGGGAAGCATTACCGTGCTGTCCGAAGTGCTGAGCCTGGCCAGCCCTATTGCGTTCAGCAGCGGCTTGAGAATAAAAAACGTTGTTGTCGAAATTGCCAAAAAACTCGAGCTGCGTAATATCTGGCAAATTGAAATAGCTGCCTTAATGTCCCAGATTGGCTGCATCACCATCCCACCGGATACCTTGAATAAGTTGTACGCCGGTCAGGAGCTGAATGACTCGGAAGAAACGATGTATCGGGATCATCCGCAGATCGGCTCCAAGCTCCTGGAGAAAATTCCCCGGCTTGAAACGGTTGCGGCGATCATTTCTCATCAGCTCCTGCCCTATGAAGCTTTTGCCAATTTTCCCGACTTGAAAGAAGAAGTTAGCCTTGGCGCGCAGATTCTGAAAATCGCTACAGATTTTGACTCGTTTCTGCATCGTGACTGGAAACGATCCGAGGTGCTTAACCACTTTCAAAATGAACCCGCCGAATACAATCCCAAACTGGTTAAAATTCTTGCCGGAATCAAGTTGACTCCGGAAAATGAGAGAATCATTGCGGTTGAAATTCGCGATCTCACTGCAGGAATGATAGTCGAGCAGGATATTATGTCTTTAAACGATGTATTGATTGCTCCGAAAGGACAGGAGGTGACGTGGTCGTTGATCAAGGGATTGAAGAATTTTTCACAACAGGTTGGTATCAAGGAGCCGATATTGGTCAAGGTGAAACAATAGCGGGACTTGCTTTTTCAAATTCATATGGATGCAAGAAGAAAATTCGAAAATGCAAAAGCCGCACAGAGTACAAAAGCAACAATGGGAAAGAAAAAAATAATTTTTGTCGATGATGAACCGAATATCCTCGATGGCCTGCGCCGCATGCTGCGATCGTTACGCAACGAATTTGACATGCATTTTGCCGCCGGAGGGCGTGAAGCTTTAGCTTTTATGGAAGGGGACCGTTTTGATGTGGTCGTCTCCGACATGCGCATGCCGGGTATGGATGGGGCTGAACTTCTAACCACAATACAGCAAAAACATCCCCATGCGATACGCATCATGCTTACCGGACAGGCCGATGAACAATCGATAATGCGGACCGTCGGTGTAGTGCACCAATTTCTGGCAAAACCCTGCGATCCGGAAAAACTCAAAATAATCCTCACCCGGATCAGCGCCCTGCAGGATATGCTGTCCGACGGCAGTTTGAAAGACCTTATATCGCAACTCGGAAAACTGCCGAGCCTGCCGTCAGTCTATTCACGACTGCAGAAAGCGATTGCCACTCCCGGCGTGGAAATCGGCGAAATTGGCGAAATTATCGCTCAGGATATCGCCATGACGGCCAAGGTGCTGCAGCTGGTCAATTCCGCCTTCTTTGGTATCTATACGCGGGTGGACAGCCCTGCCCGTGCGGTGACTCTGCTCGGTCTCGACACCATCAAGGCGCTGGTCCTCAACCTGGAACTGTTTTCCCAGATCAAGGTCTCGGAAGATCTTTTTCCGATTGACAGGCTCTGGAATCATAGCCTTACGGCCGGCAAGATGGCCAAAGCCATCGCGGCCAAACAGACAAAAGACAAGGAAACTATCGACAATGCCTTCCTGGCCGGCACCCTGCACGACCTGGGCAAGCTGGTTTTGCTTTCTTATCTGCCAAAGCAGTATCGGCAGGTAATCGATATGGCAAAAGAGCAAAATATCACCATGCCGGAGGCGGAGCAGGCTGTCTTTGGTGCAAGTCAAAGTGCGGTCGGGTCATATCTCGTTGGTTTATGGGGCTTTACCGGTCCGGTCATCGAGGCGATCGGCTTTCAAAATTGTATGGAAAAATATCCGGGAGATGTTTTCACCCCGACCCTTGCCGTTCATGTCGCCAATGTCCTGTATTACCAAAATCGACCGGCAGAGATTATCGGCCGACAACTGACTTTCAATATGCCTGTTCTTGAACGTCTGGGCCTGCAGGGTGAACTTGACGAATGGGAAAAGATTTGCGCGGATATTATGCAGCTTCAAACCGCATAACTTAACGAGGACCAGATAAGCCTGCCCACAAGTTAGCCAGGATCGAGGAATAGAATGGTTGTGCATGATGTTTGATGAAACAGCGGACACAAAAAGTCTGCAGAAAAAAATAGCAGGGCTGCTGGAAACCCTTAAGCAGGTGAACTACCAGAACTCGATGATGCTGAATTGGGTAAACGGTGCTGTTATAACCGTTGACCGAGGAGGTCTGGTTGTTCAGGCTAACAAAGCGGCACTCACGGCTTTAGGCTGGTCTGAGGAGGAGTTCATCGGTCGTCACCTGCATGACACCACTCATCACAGCCAGGAAGACGGCAGCGACTATCCCTATGATTTCTGTCCCGAATTTGCAGCCATTGAAGACGGTTCATCACATCATGTCAATGGCGACGTGTTCTGGCACAAGGACGGGACGAGTTTCTCCGCCGACTTTATCGTCTGCCCGACCCGCAATGACGCCAATGAAATTACCGGTGCGGTAGTAACTTTCCGCAATCTCACCGAACAGCGCCTTCAGGAAGCCAAACGGATACAAAGCATGAAACTGGAGTCGATTGGTGAACTGGCGGCGGGGATCGCCCACGAAATCAACACCCCCGTCCAGTTTATCGGGAGTAATATCTCCTTTCTCCGCGACAGTTTCGAAGATCTGGTGCAGGTGATCAAAGCATACGCAAGATTACGGAACGAGCTGACAGAATCGATTCAATATACTGATATTATAAACGATATCAATAAAGCTGAGGAAACGGCCGACATCACATATCTTGAAGAAGAAGCTCCGAAAGCCTTTGCCCAGACCATGGACGGGGTGGAGCGGGTAACAAAGCTGGTTCTCGGGTTGAAAGGCTTTGCCCACAGCGGTGCCGGGGAAAACAAGAGTGAGGCCGACATCAATGAAATCATAAGCAATAGTCTCATCGTTTGTCATAACGCCTACAAATATGTTGCCGAGTTGGCAACGGAACTTGGCGATCTTCCGGCCCTCAAAATTTATCCTGGCGATCTTGGACAGGTTATCGTCAATCTGGTGATCAATGCCGCCCATGCCGTTGCCGAGCAAAAGGAGAAAACCGGCGCGATGGGGACGATCGGGATTCGCACCAGCTGTGAGGACAAAGTGATCGTCATTGCCATTTCGGATACCGGCGGCGGCATTCCCGAAAACATCAGGCAGAGGATCTTCGATCCATTTTTCACCACCAAGAAAGTCGGTCAGGGCTCGGGCCAGGGACTGGCCATTTGCCGGACTCTCATCCATGACAAACACCGGGGGGAGATCTCCTTCGAATCAACCGTCGGCAAAGGGACGACCTTTTATATTCGTCTGCCCCTGGACCAGAAGTAGATTTTACAACCGAGTGAAATCGGCTATTCCCCGATTGACAGGGTTTTTCCTTTCGCGATAGGCAGCCTGATGGTGAAGGTCGTTCCTTCGCCCATTACGGTAGAAAAAGTCAGGCTGCCGCCATGCTTTCGGATGATGACGTCATAGGCAATGGCCAGGCCCTGGCCGGTTCCTTTGCCGACTTCCTTGGTGGTGAAAAAGGGTTCGAAGATCCTTGCCCGACACGCCTCAGGAATGCCGCAACCGGTATCGGCGACGTGAATGAGCACCGCCGAATCATCCATTTCGGTTGTGATGGTGATGGTCCCTTTGCCACCTTCCGGGGTTCTGCCGAGTTTCTCACTGATGGTCTGGGCGGCGTTGACCAGCAGATTCAACAACACCTGCCCTATCGCTCCGTCAATACAGGGAATTCCGGGCAAATCAGGAGAAAGCTCGAGGATAACCTCGGCACTGTATTTCCACTCGTTTCTTGCCACGGTTACCGTAGTTTGAATAAGATGATTGATATCGGACTGTTCGGCATCCTGCCCGCCGGGATGGGAAAATTCCTTCATCGCCCGGACAATCGAGGTAACTCTCGCCAATCCTTCCCGCGATTGGCGTATCGCCTTCGGTATTTCTTCCTGTAAATACTCCCAGTCCGCTTCCTCCATTGCTTCCTGCAGGAGACCGGATGGCAGTCGCCCTTCTTCCGCTGCCTTTACCAACGATTGGATACAATGAGAAATATCGACAAAGGCATCATCGAGAAAGCTGACATTGGAGCTGACAAACTGGGTCGGAGTATTGATCTCATGGGCAATGCCTGAAGCCAGCTGGCCGACCGATTCGAGTTTATGGGCCTGGAGCAGCTGGGACTGAAGAACTTCCTTTTCTTTGAAGGCTTTTTCCAATTCGACCATGGCTTTCACCGTCAGCTGCTCCTGAAAGTGCCGTTCGGCTACTTCCGAAGCAAGCCGATTGTTCTGGGCAAGCAGGTCGGCTGTACGTTTCTCAACCGTTTCCTCGAGAAAGTTTTTGTAAAAATCAGCCTCCCGAGCAAGTCTGGCCTGCTCCAGTGCCTTGTCGACACAGTGTTTCAGCAAATCAAGCGGGTTGATCGGTTTGATCAGATAGTCCCACGCGCCGAGCCGCAATCCCTCTATGACGTCCTCCATCGTGCCCTCGCCGGAAATGATAATGAACGGGGTATCATCAGATTCCGCCTTAACTAGTTTGAGAAATTCCAGGCCGTCGAGATCCGGCATCCGCAGGTCCGAGATAATGAGATGGGGGCGAAGCTTGCGAAAAAGTTCCAGCGCTTCCATTCCGTTTGGTGCGACTGTAACAAAGTATCCATGCTTTTGGAGAAAACTACTCATTGAACGGCATATTGCAGGGTTGTCGTCAACAAACAGGATAGAGGAAGTTTCGGTCATTTCTTTATTCTCCTGAGTACTCTTTTCCGTCACTACCGTCACGCAGGACAACTGGTTCCAATTCTTCCGGACTACTCTCCGAGCCTCGGACCAATCCTGGATAAGCTGCAGGAATGAAAAATCTCATATCATCCTGTTATTGTAGCTTATGGAAAAGAGTATATCTTTTTCATTCTTCGATAGCAAACTCAGACGAAGAGAAATATCGACTTTCGACTCGTTCGGAGCCCCATCTTCGAGAATCGGCGAACAGGAGGCAAGTGCGGCATGACTTCGATTTCAGGACAGCCAATGAGTTACAGTTATGTGATTTGAAGCTCAATTTACCAGCCTGAATTTCAAGAGACTGGTAACTCAATCCTCATTTTTGCTTCCAATTAGCTTAATTCGGTGCAATACCCGTTGCCCAGGCATGTTCATTGCATTATTTAAACTGAGTAGTATCTCTTTCGGGAGTTTTGCAAAGCTCCTGAGTACAATCATAATATGCTGTGATAAACTATGGATACCGATATAATCATACTATTGATACTGTTGATCGCCGCCTTTCTCTGGTGGTTCAAGTTGGCTTATGATGAAAATAAAAGTAAAATCAGAGATCTTGAACAACAGGAAAAGGACAGACTTTTACGGGAAGAACGAGTCAGACAGCTGTTCAACAAACACTGAAGCCGAAGGACGATTTGAGTTGAACCCTGTTAATCAAAAGCGAAGAGAACAACTATGGAGATACATGCGGTTGCCAGTTGAGATACTGTAAAAACAGTCCCCGACAGTACCCAACTGGCAATCGTTATCTAATGTCTATCCATAAATGGCTAATTTGCCCTAACTCTTCGTTGCTCTCTAAATTTAATCCTCGGAATATCAAGTATATGCCTGCGGTTAAATTTATCGATCGCCTCGATTTAGAACAAAATATCTCATTTTTCGGCAGACACTCAAGATGCTCTTTATTGAGTAACAGGCTCACCAAATGGATTCAGGCGATTTGCCGCAGCCACGTCAACCGTAACATAAAAATTGGCCTGGGTTTTTCCTAATACTCCGGTAGAATCCTCGGAAAGGACCACCATACAAGTCCGATTTGGCTTGGTAAAGGCGAGCATGACGTTTTTGTAGGATGCCTCACCCACCAGTTTCCACTTGTGATTACGCATTGAAGCAATTATATAGTCGCGCAGAGAGGCTATCTGGACCCTTCCTCTATAGATGTGTATACCTCCTTGAAAGGAATCGGTGCGCATAGCCATGCTTTTTTCCGGTTCGAGGATCATCTCGAGAGGCAGTTCAATATCGCCATAACTCTCGACCATGGTAGTCACTTGCGAGAGAGAATCTTCTTTTATCGGTTCCATAGAACCGGAACTGCCACTCCCGCCGTAACACCCACTCAACAGGTTCAGCATCAGCAATGTGGCACATCCCAAAAAAAGTTTTTTTCCTACCGAAATCATTCGCATAAAGTATTCTCCCTTGGGTAAATTATTACAAATCACGTAAACTCGCTGTATCAATGGAATCTACTTGCTCCATGGCGAGTAAGCCGAAGAACAAAAGTAAATAAATCAATAAGAAACAATTTTTTTCGTCTTATACCATATTATTCTGAGAATTCGAACTGTTTTGTCTCGAACACAATCCAGTCCATAAGATCAAAACGAGGGCAATTGCGGTCCCGAGGAGTTCTACATTGGAAAAACCATATAAGAAAATTCTGGTGAAGGAATTGCCGATTCGACTCGGTCAGTTTCTCAAACTGGCAGATCTGGTCCAAGATGGATTTGAGGCCAGAATAAAGATACAAGAAGGTCAGGTAATGGTAAATGGGCTCCTGGAAACCAGACGAGGGAAAAAACTTTTTCCTCTGGATACCGTAACAGTCGATGGAAAAACCTTGATTGTCGGTGAAAGTGAAGACCTCTGATAAACATCACATGGTAATTCTAAGACTCCGATTCTTCAATTAAAAGAGAATACACAGTGACTTCGGATTCCATGCCCCGCAGCCATCTGTTGCTATCGGTTCGGACCGCAAACTGGCCGTCAAGATTGTTGTAGACACGGTCGGTTATAAGAATTTGCCCGGATGATGTCTCAGATGCAAGACGCTGGGCGATGTTGACATCGGTTCCTATTACCGTATAATCCAAACGCTTCGCAGAGCCGACATTGCCCAGAAACATTGGTCCTCGGCTGATACCGATACCTAACCCCACCTTTTCGAATATATTGTCTTTTTCAACCCAGAAGAGCCGTAATTTTTCGAACCCGTGCATGATTCTTTTTGCGGCTGTGACGGCGGCAAAGCATGGTTTTTCGGTTTTAACGGGGGCTCCGAAGATTACCAAAGCCGCATCCCCCATGAACTTATCGAGCATTCCCTGACATGAAAAAACAATCTGAGCGAACAGTTCAAAGAAACTGTTAAGAAAAAGACGGAGATGTTCAGGCGGAAGATGCTGCACAAGGAAAGTAAAATTGCGGATATCGGCAAATAAGACCGTCAATTCCTGTACGCTTCCAACCTCGAGGAGATCTTGATTCCGTTCCATCAATAAGTGAGAAACCTCCGGTGAGACATACTGCTCAAGGAGTGCCCTGATTCTGCTGTTTTCCTCGCGCTCCCTGATAAATCTGACATTTTCCAGGGCCATCATCGACTGGCTGGTGATAATGGAAAGCATCTCAATATCTGCCTCGTGGAATTCAGTGCCGTCCCTGGTCTCGCTGATATTGAGAACTCCGAGAACCTTCCCCCTGCTGACGATAGGAAAGGAAATTGCGGCGGAGAGTTCTCTCCTCTTCAGCAGATCGGTATAGGGCCCCAGATATTGACTGGACCTGTTGAGAATGATCGGGACGCTTGACTGAAAAACCTTCCCCGCAATGTGTTCCCCGGGCTTGATCTCCAGATTCTCGACAAACTCCGGGTTCAAACCGCGATATGCAACTACTTTTAACCTTCCTGAGGTGATATCGAACATCATCACTGAAACACGAGGAACATTCACCTCGCGCAGAACGGCGTCGGCAAGTTCTTCATATACGGCCTCCTCACTCTCCGCAGCCATAAACCTTTGCCCCAGATCGTATAGCGGAAGAAGAGTTTTCATCCGGGTTATATCTTCTCGCAGGCCGGTAATCTTGAGAGTCTCGGTCACCGCCTCAACGAGTTCTTTGGTATCGAAAGGTTTCTTACACACCCTGCTGAACCCGTTGTTCATGGCTTCAATAACCATATCCAGACTTGCGTGGGCTGTGACAAGTATGCCGGCGAGAGTTGGGTTTGTCTGCCGGATCATCTCAAATGCCTCGATTCCGGAAATTCCTTCGAGCCGTTTATTGACTATCGCCAGATCAAAGTTGATTGTGCCGGCCATATGAACAGCCTGTTCTCCGCTCATAGCGCAAAACACCTCATGACCAAGTTTACCGAGGGTAAACCGGCAGATATCGGCCACAAGGTTTTCATTATCAATTACCAGAATTTTTCTCGCCAAATCGGACTTCCTTTAAAAATAAACTCCAGGGACTTGAATGCCCCTGCAATAGATCGATGCTTTATTTGTCGCGTGTTTCTGAGCCATTACCTGTAAATAGACCTTTCTCCCATTGTCTCAGCAAGGTGATCAGCGTCCTTACGCCGAACCCTGAAGGCCCTTTGGGAATATACGATTTCTCGGTAAACTCCCATGCAGTACCGGCAATGTCCAGATGAGCCCATGGGACCTTGCCGACAAACTGACGAAGGAATTCCGCGGCAGTGATAGCACCGGCATGTTTGCCGCCAGTGTTCTTTGTATCTGCAATGGGCGATTTAATTTGTTTTGCATACATTTCTCCCATCGGCAACCGCCAGAACGGCTCACCCGATTGCTTACCTGCGGCTATGATTTTTGTGGCTAAGTTATCATTGTTACTCAACAAGCCGGCATGATGATGACCCAGGGCAACCACTACCGCCCCGGTCAGAGTAGCCACATCGATCACACAATCGGGCTGAAATTTTTCAATGCCATAGGCAAGAGCATCGGCCAGTATCAGCCGCCCTTCCGCATCGGTGTTTTCGATCTCGCAGGTAATGCCGCCATAATGAGTAATGACATCTCCCGGTTTTATGGCACCGCCGCCTGCCATATTGTCCGAAGCGGGAACTATCGCCACCACCCTCACATCCGGCTTTTCCCTGCCTACCGCCTCCATAACCGTCATTACCGCCGCACCGCCGCACATGTCGTATTTCATGTCCATCATGCCCTGGGCGGGTTTCAGGCTTATGCCCCCGGAATCAAACGTCAGTCCTTTGCCGACAAGTAAGATCGTCTCCGATTTCCTGCCCGGGTCATATTCCAGAATCACAAGTTTCGGTGGAGTTTCCGATCCCTGACTCACCGCAACAATGCCACCCATACCGAGTTCTGCGAGTTCGGACTTATCGAGAACGGTACATTTCAGATCCAGCTTCTCCGCCAATTCTTTTGCATAATCGGCAAAATGTGTCGGAGTCCAGCCATTGCCCGGCTCATTCGCCATATCTCTTGCGACACATACGGCAAGCGCACTGTGAGATGCTTTCACAACACTTGTGCGAATTGCCTCATTGTGCTTATCGGAATATAATTCGACTTTTTTGATGCCAATGTACGAATCCTCGTCTTTTTTCCTGGTCTTATACTTCAAAAATCGATAGTCGCCCAGAAGGATGCCTTCGGTAAGATACTCGCCCACTTCCACATCGGAAAGTCCGGCAGAATGAGGAAGTACTACACCAACTTCTTCGATCTTGTTGATTTTACACTGAGAAGCGATAATTCCACCGGCGATCCGCAACGTTTCATTTCTTTCTCCGGCATCGATCTGGGATTGAATTTTCCCTCTGCCGATCAGCAACAGTCTGCGGCAGGAGAGTAATCCTGCCGAAAGTAAATCTGTCAATGGACCGAAAGGAGGATACAACAGGATATGTTCTTCTGCTTTTCCGGTAAATTCCTTATATTGGCTCAGAGACTCGAGAAGCGGTTGCAACAACTCGTCGCCGGCAAAGGCACCTTCTTCATCGAGACCGACGAAAGCAACCAGCAAGTCGCCTGAATATTTATTGATTTTCTTTTTTGAAACGACAATCTTTGAAGATTTCATTGAACACCTGCAGTGGATTTCTTGATATTTGGTTCTTCGCACTTTATTATCGGGCAATTTACAGTATAATTCAAATATCGATACAGAATATTTAAATATTTTGCTGGAATCGGCCTACTGCCGCATTAACCTCTTCTTCAGTTTTGCGGTAACCTCAATTTTATCCTTGGAGCTTCAACCCGTTGATAACAATCCTCATCTCCGTGACTACGGCTCTCGTAATTTCCACTCTTTGTTCCCTCTGCGAAGCAGTTCTCTATTCAGTGAGTGCGAGCCAGGTCGAAATGCTCAAAAAAAGAGGCCATAGCTCTGCTGAACATTTTCAGCATCTTCGCTCCGATATTGACGAACCGATTACTGCTTTACTCACTTTAAATACGATAGCCCACACAATCGGTGCCTCGGTGGCCGGTGCCGCTGTAGCAAAACTCTATGGCGATACAAATCTTATCCTTTTTTCCGTGGCATTCACCCTTGCAATTCTCTTGTTTTCGGAGATACTGCCAAAAATCATCGGTGTCAACTACGCTTTAAGATTGGCTCCTTTCATCACTTACGCGTTGCGAACCATGATTTTCCTGCTGAAGCCCATTGTCTGGGCGTGCCGATCAATGACCAGGCTTCTCCCGCAAAGAGTCGAGGAAACCATTTCGGCTCAAGAACTCCAGACCATAGCCACCCTTTCCAGGGTCTCCGGCGATATCGAGGAAGCAGAGGAAACGGTTATAAACAATATTATAGATCTGAAGAACAAGATTGTCAGAGAAGTAATGACCCCGCGAACGGTCACCTTTTCTTTGAATGAACACATCACAGTCGGTAACGCCATGGCGATGCTGGCAGAGATCGGCAGCCATAGCCGGATACCCATTTACAATCGGGAACCGAACAACGTTACCGGCATCGTCATGCGGAAGGATATCCTGCAAGCCATGGCAGAAGGCAAAAACAAACTAACCTTGGCCCGCTTCAAGCACCCGGCTCATTTTGTTCCGGAGACTGCTCCGCTCAATCGTATCCTCGTTGACTTTTTCGACCGCAGACAGCATCTCTTCATCGTCGTCGACGAGTACGGCACCATGACGGGCATCATTTCAATGGAAGACGTACTCGAAGAAATTGTCGGGATGGAGATCATCGATGAATCTGATAAAGCAAAGGATATGAGAGAACTGGCACGCGCCAGAAACATCGAATCGAGAAAAAACATGAAAAAGAACACCCAGAAGTAGCCTTTCAATCCAAGGCTGTTAGACGAAGCGCCACATTCATTTTTTTATTGTTTCTGAGGATCGTCAATACGACCTCCTCCCCCACCTTGTATTTCTCAAGTTCCGTAAGCAGGTCATCGTATGAGTGAACCTCGACTCCGGCAACGGCAACGATGATATCGCCCAGCACCACTTCGCCGCGAATCTGGGTTGTCGGTCTCAAACCGGCTGCTTCGGCCGGCCCGCCGCTTTCAACGCCAAGTACGAGGATCCCGTCAATGCCTATTTCTTTCGCCACCCGCTCATCGACCAGGGTAACGCCGATTCCGGGCCGGATTATTCTTCCATGTCGTATAAGCTCAGGAACTGTTTCATTGACAATATCCACCGCTACGGCAAAACCGATCCCGGCATAGGATCCTGAAGGACTGACTATTGCCGTGTTCACGCCGATCAGCCGTCCTGCGCTGTCAAGCAACGGCCCGCCGGAATTCCCTGGATTGATGGCGGCATCCGTTTGTATAACGCCCCGGATCATTCTGCCGGTGATCGCTCTGATTTCACGGTCCAGGGCCGAAATAATTCCCGAAGTAATTGTTTGATCGAGACCGAAAGGATTGCCGATGGCGAAAACTTTCTGACCGACCTGAAGATCATTTGAAAGCCCAATGGAAATCGGCTGCAACAGATGGCTTGGCGCATCGATCTGAAGAACGGCAATGTCTTTGTCCGGCGCTGCGCCGATCAATACGGCTTTCCAGGTCGAGTTATCGGCCATGGCGACCTGAACACGACTGGCATCGCTTATTACATGATAATTGGTGACGATTCGTCCCTGTTTATCCCAGACAAAACCCGACCCCGTTCCCTGGGGAATTTCGACCGCATTCAAGGAAAAGAGACCCCTCCTGAGGGCGATACTGGTCACATGCACCACCGATGGGGAGTTTGCCTGGAAAATATCGATGGTAGTCTGTTCATCGGCCGCAAGTTCGCCTCGTGCCGTGACTACCCTCGGCTCTGCCTTGTTGCTGTAATACAATCTTTCCAGCGGTCCGATGAGCAGCCAGATGCCTAATAAGATAACAACTAATATCGCGAGAGGTGATGTCTTCATTCTACGCCTTTTTTTGACGCTTATAAATCGTATCGTTCACTGGTACACATCAAAAGACTGCATAACCCGGATCTGTAACCGTTCATCCAGTGCTCCAGGTTCGTTCAAGCAGGCCGCCTAACTATAGTTGGCTATGTGAGGTGGCCTGATCGGACGAAAATGGGGTGCTGGTGAACGGTTACTATAGATCAAGCAGCAATTTTGCCACATAAAAGTACATGAGAACACCAAGAATGTCGATGGAAGTGGTGACAAAAGGACCCGTTGCAATAGCGGCATCGATATCGAACCGTTTCAGAATGAGCGGGATGGTTGTCCCCAGGGTGGCGGACATTGCCATACAAAAAAAGATAGAGAAGCCGACGACCACTCCGAGCATAGCAGGTTCAGGAAAGCCGAAGTAGGCTATGACCCCGAGAAAAAGACCGTATACAAGGCCTAAAATCAAACCGACCTGCATCTCTTTCAAAACTACCCGAAAGGAGGCATCGAGATTGATCCTGCCGGTGGCTATTCCCCTGACGACAATCGTCGACGACTGGGTGGCGATATTGCCGCCCATACCGATGACAATCGGAATAAAAGACGCCAGCGTGATCACCTTCTGCAATTCCTGTTCAAATGAACCGATGATGAACATCGCCATGATTCCGCCTATCCATGAGGCAAAGAGCCAGGGCGCCCTGATAAGTGCGCTTTCCCGCGTGCTTTTCAGTAAAATTTCGCGATCTTTACCGGCACCGGCCATCTGCAGAAACTCTTCCGAGGCTTCCTCGCGGATAACATCGATGATATCATCGACAGTGACGATACCGACAAGGGTATAGTTGGAGTCAACCACCGGCACAGCCAGGATATTGTATTTCGATACCACTTGAGCTACTTCCCCCTGATCGGTATCGGTATTCACGGAAATAACATTGGGGTTCATGATCTCTTTAAGCTTTCGATCGGCGGGATGCATGAGCAGTTGCCTGAGCGAAAGGACCCCGGAGAGCTTGTGATCCCCATGAGTGATATAGAGATAAAAGACCATCTCCTTCTCCTCACTCCTTTTCTGGACGCTTTTAATAGCCTCCCCGGCGGTCAGCTCCTCGTCGAGATACATGAAATCGGGCGACATGAGACCTCCTGCAGTCTCAGGGTCGTACTGGAGAAGTTCCTCGACCTCTTCCCTGTCCTTTTTCGCCATATGCTCGCGGATGTCGTTGGCAATAGCTGCGGGAAGAACCTCCAGGATATCCACCGCATCATCCGAAGGCATCGCTGTGAGAATATCGGCAAGATATTGAGGGGTGAGCCCTTTCACCAGTTCAGTGACGTGCAGCACGTCCAGTTCACTTAAAAATTCCCCTACAGAATCGGTCTTGACGATAATATTGAAGACAGCGGTACGTTCATCCTCCGTGAGGTGCCGGTACACCCAGGCCATATCGGCGGGATGAGTTTTATCTATGAGTTTTCTTAAATGATCTATTGCACCACGCCTGTTCAACCTTCTGACCATGTCGAGGATAACCATCCCCTCATTGCCGATCAGTTCTCTCTTGTCACCTTGCATAGTGTGCACCAATTAAATTTTTCGAGATCAATACAAGATTGAAAACAGGATCTTGCATGAGCATCCACTTTGCATGGTCGCTCAGCATGATCAAATACAATTTACATCGTATACTGCGGGAAAGCCCCATTGCATCTACCCCGAAGGTCAGATGAGAAACAGTTGAGGCAAGAGTACAGTTTCTATTTAAGGTGCGACGTGTACTGAAAAGGTCAAGTGGAACTCACTTCCTGGGATCCCAGCCTATTGCAACAATGTAGTTTTCTGTACGATAAAACAGACTGCAAGACCGGTTGTCAATGCGATGAGACCCATTGCCCGCAAAAGATTCGGATGGATTTCACTGACTTTTTTAAGCCAGGCTTGCATAACTTCCGGGGCCGCCACATAGGGCAATCCTTCAAAAACCAGTATCAGACCGAGTAGGAGTATAAATATTTTCATAGTAAGTCTTTCTACCAGAACACCTCAATTATTTCAATATGCTCGTTGCTGCGACCCTCGTCGACCATCAACATTTCAAGGGCAATGATGCAATTACATTGCTTTTTCCGGGCTCCGATAATATTATATAACACGTTTATAATGTCCTGATAATTCAATTTTTCCCGGCTTTCAGGGGGATACCAATTTTAAATAGTGCCGATATGAACAAAATTAAAAAAAGCAAATACAGCGAGGCCGGCGTAGATATCGATAAAGGCAACGCATTCATAGAAGAGATACGGGAAATCGTCTTAAGCACTCATCAGCGCGGTGTACTTGGGGGGATCGGCGGCTTCTCATCACACTTTGCCATTGATGTCAACAAGTACAAAAAGCCGGTGATAGTGAATTCGACCGACGGGGTCGGCACCAAGCTTGCCATTGCCCACCTCTGCAACAAGCATGATACCATCGGCATCGATCTGGTAGCCATGTGCGTCAACGATCTGATTGTAGGTGGTGCTACTCCTTTGTGTTTCCTGGACTATTTTGCTGTAGGCCGACTCGAACTTGCCATTGCCAAAGAAGTTATAACGGGTATTGCCGAAGGTTGCAGACAGGCGCACTGTTCACTGGTCGGCGGCGAAACGGCCGAAATGCCAGGACTTTACCAGGATCAAGATTACGATTTAGCCGGTTTTGTCACCGGCATTGTCGACCGCGATTCCATCATAGACGGATCGGACATTCGCGCCGGAGACAAGATCATCGGCCTCGCTTCAAGCGGTCTCCACTCCAATGGCTATTCCCTGGTGCGCAAGATATGCTTTGCCGATCATAAGCTGGATGTAAACCAACATATAGACGAACTCGGCGGCAAACTGGGTGAAGTTCTCCTGAAGCCGACCAAAATTTATGTTCAATCGGTACTTAATGTGTTGAAAAACTATCCCCTGAACGGCATGGTTCACAACACAGGTGGTGGATTCATCGACAATATTCCAAGAATCCTCCCCAAAGGGTATAAAGCTGTTCTCGACACCGCAGCCTGGCCAACCCCGCCTATTTTCTCTTTCCTGCAAAGACTTGGCGAAATACCCGCGGAGGAAATGTACCGAACCTTCAATATGGGAATCGGCTTGCTCGTTATCGTCGATGAAGCGAAGGTGAACGACATTCGGCACCATTTTGAAGCTGTCGGCGAGGAAGCCTACATCATCGGAGAAATCGCTCCCATTGCAGAAGGCGAAACCGATACCGTGGAGATTAAGTAGTTTCAGGATCTGCAGTCACACCCAAAAAAAAAGCACGGGAAAGGCCTGACCCTTCCCGTGCTCGCTTTTTCAAACTACTCCGCAGTCACTTGTTCCCCCTCTGATTTTTTCCAGAGCGTGAGGAATCACCGATAACACCACCTCCAGATTTTCCCTTACCGCCTTCAAGCTCCCGGGAAAATTGATAATCAGACTTTCTCCGCGAATTCCTGCCTTGCCGCGCGAAAGCATCGCCCTGGAAGTCTTGAGAAGACTTGCACTGCGCATGGCCTCAGCCATTCCGGGAATTTCCTTGTCCAGAATTTCAAGCATGGCCTCAGGCGTAACATCGGACGGTGAAACTCCGGTACCGCCGGTAGTCACTATGAGCGACACCCGCTGTTCATCGGCAAGCATTTTCAACTTCTCGATAATTACGTGCTTTTGATCGGGGATGATTTCATAGAAATGCAATACATACCCTTCTTCAATCAGGCGTTCACGGAGATACCCGCCACTGGTGTCTTCCCTTTCTCCCCGCGCCCCTTTGTCACTCATGGTGAGAACCGCGAAAGAATAGGCGTCATCTTTCATCATATAGCATCACCCACATACTCTCATTAAATTATTCACCGGCATTTGCTTCGGCGATCACCTTTTCGGCAATCTGTGCGGGAACCTCTTCATAATGGGAAAATGAAACCGAGAAGCTTCCCAGGCCACCGGTCATTGAGGTGAGATCGGTAGCATACGATTGAATCTCAGCCTGTGGGACCTGGGCATTGATGATCTCCATTCCATCGCTGGAATCCATTCCCATAACTTTACCGCGGCGCGAATTGAGATCCCCCATTACATCGCCGACATGGTCCTTGCCCACTCTGATCTCCATATTGACATAAGGCTCGAGCAGGACAAGCCCCGCTTCCTGGGCAGCTTTCTTGAACGCGAGAGAACCCGCGATTTTAAACGCCATCTCGGAAGAATCGACGTTATGGTATGAGCCGTCGACAAGAGCGACTTTGATATCGATAAGCGGATACCCAGCCAGAACTCCCTTCTCCATCGCTTCCTGGATGCCTTTATCTACTGCCGGCCTGTACGTCTGAGGGATGACACCGCCGACGATCTGGTCGACAAACTCATACCCTCCTCCCGGCAGGGGGGACATCTCAATCCAGCAATCGCCATACTGTCCACGGCCGCCACTTTGCTTCTTGTGTTTGCCCTGCACTCTGGCCGAAGACCGGATGGTTTCCATGTAAGGAATTTTCGGGGTGCTCAGTTCCATTTCGACGCCGAATTTCTTCTTTATTCTCGAGCCGACCACATCAAGGTGCACCCTGCCAACCCCGGAGAGAAGTACCTGCTTTGTTTGCTGCTGCCGGGTAATCCGCAGAGTCAAGTCTTCGTCCAGCATCTTGGTGATCGAGGAAAATACTTTTTCTTCATCGCCTTTTTTGGCGCTTACCGCGAAAGAAATTACCGGCTTCAATGGTTCGGGTGCGGCAAAGACGACAGGGTTGGCCGCATCGCAGAGGGTGTCGCCGGTTACCGTTTCTTTTAACTTGGCGACGGCGACGATCATCCCGGGACCGGCACTTTCAACGGGCTTCTGTTCTTTTCCCTCAAGCACATAGAGTTGACCAAAGCGCTCGGAGGTTTTCTTGGTTGAATTGTAGAACGAGTCTCCCTGAAGGTCCCCGCTGTAGACCCTGAAAATGGTCAGACGACCGGTATAGGGATCCGCCATGGTTTTGAACACCAGGGCAGAAAAAGGCTGATCCGCCTTCGGTTGCACCTCGACCGTACCTTCTCCGCCCATCTTCATCGCCTGGATCGCCGGGCGATCGGAAGGAGACGGCATATACATATTGATGACGTCAAGGATTGGCGCGACACCTTTATTCTGAGTTGCCGAACATACACAAATCGGGGTTATGGCGGCTTTTGCCAGACCGTTTTTCAAGCCTGTCTGAATCTCGTCCGGAGTCAGTTCCCCTTCCTCGAGAAACTTCTCAATCAGATCGTCATCCGTTTCCGCAACCGTTTCCATGAGGCTCTCGCGAAGAGACGCGACCTCGTCTTCCATGTCTGCCGGGACATCGATCTGTTTCAAGCCGCCCTTGTCCCCGTCGAAAAGAAAGGCTTTGCCGCTTGCGAGATCGACGTACCCCTTGAAGTTTTCTTCGGCGCCGATCGGCAGGTGCAGGATGACGGTGTTAAAGGGCAGCGATTCCTTGATTTGATCGACGGTGTTCAGAAAATCGGCCCGTTCACGGTCCATCTTGTTGATGGCTATCACCGTTGGCAGATTCTTCTGTTTTATGATATTCGAGAACTTGATTGTCTGGCCTTTGACCCCGAGAACGGCACCGATTACGAACAGGGCATTGTCACAGACATGCGACGCGAAGACCGTTTCATTGAGAAAATTGTCATCGCCGGGAGTGTCGATCAGAAAGACCAGATGCTTTTTCCATGAATAATTGTGAAAGCTCGAGTTGATGGAAATCTTCCTGTTGATTTCCTCGTCTTCGTAGTCCATCATCGAACTGCCGTCATCGACCTTCCCAAGTCTGTTTATTTTCCCGGAAGTAAACAGCATTGCCTCAGCAAGTGAAGTCTTTCCACAATTCCCATGACCGATAATTGCCAAATTTCTTACCATATTTGTATCCTGCATTCGTATCTCCTCACAAACGACGATTTTTCAATGCTCTCTCCAAATAACAATAATACTCCTCTCGCTGTCATTCCGGGCATCCCAAACGACATACTCATATATTCAATTTAAAAAGACAAAGTCAAGAAAGATCATTCTGACTTACGGGCTAAAAAAATAAATTACCAAAAAAAATAGATGGTTCAAAGCAAAAGTATGATTTCCTGGCATATTCCCTTCAATCGGAGTATCCTGTCCGAGCGCATCGTATTCTCCAATTTTTCCCAGGTAGCCTACAATTGACAGATCAGACAGCAAGTAAAAATATTATAGCAAAATCAGCAGCTTCGGTTGGAATTGCGATTATGTTCAGTCGCGTGCTCGGGTTGATCAGGGAACAGGTCTTTGCCGGCTTGTTCGGAGCCGGTTTTGTCTCCGATTCATTTGCTGTAGCCTTTCGAATACCTAACCTCCTGAGAGATCTTTTCGCCGAGGGCGCACTCTCTGCTGCCTTTGTCACCGTTTTTTCTGCGTATCAAACGAACCGGTCTCAGGCTGAAACATGGCGTCTTGCCGCCAATGTCTTGACTTTTTTCCTTATCCTGTTGAGCTTGCTCACGCTTCTGGGCATCTTTTTTGCGGAGGGAATTGTGTCCCTCCTTGCTCCTGGGTTTGGGGTCGTTCCCGGAAAAATAGCACTCACAGTGCAACTCACCAGGATCATGCTTCCCTTCCTGGTGTTTATCTCACTCTCCGCTGTGGTAATGGGCATTTTGAACACCAAAGGTCGGTTCTTTGTCCCTGCTATCGCCTCCAGTTTTTTCAATCTCGGCACTCTTGTCGGAGGTGTAAGCCTTGCCCTTATCCTCCCGCATTTCGGGCAACCGGCGATCGTCGGTATGGCAATTGGAACACTCATTGGAGGCATGGCCCAACTCGCCATCCAGATTCCGACCCTCCTCGGCACCGGTTTCCGTTATCGTCCGGTTTTTGACCTCAAGGACCCCGGCCTGAAAAAGGTTCTCAAATTGATGATCCCGGCAACCATCGGAATGTCCGCCTCCCAGATCATCATCTTTATCAATACCAATTTTGCCGCGTCCTGTGCCGAAGGCTCCGTCTCGTGGCTCTATTATGCCTTCAGGCTGGTTCAACTCCCCATTGGCGTCTTCGGCGTTGCCCTGTCCATTGCCATGCTTCCCGTTCTGGCCAGGCAGGCTGCCGAAAAAGATATCGCGGCAATGAAAGGCACGATGGTTTCATCCCTGACTATGGTCTTTGCCCTCACCTTGCCGGCGACCGCAGGACTTATACTTCTTTCAAAGCCGATAATCCGCGTGATTTTCGAACATGGCGCCTTCACAGCTCTTGACACGATTGCCACAGCCCAGACCCTCAGTCTCTATGCCATCGGCCTTTTCGCCTACTCGGCAAACAAAATACTCGTTCCGGCTTTTTACGCCCTGGACAAGACGAAGTACCCTGTTATCGCGAGCTTCATGGCAATCATCTTCAATATTGTCATCATCACCTTCACTATCGATCAATTCCAGCATCTGGCCATTGCTCTTTCTACTTCATGCACCATGCTCATCAATTTTCTTTTTCTCATGGTGGTTCTCTACAAAAAGCTGCATGGCTATTCCGTCGCTTATCTGGCGCAGGGACTCATGAAGATCGCTTTGGCCACATCGGCGCTCGGCGCCATGCTGTTCATGGCGCTTCCGCTTTTTGACCCCTGGCTCAATGGCAACATTCTCCAGCAGGTCTCTGCACTCTTTTGCCTCCTGCTCATGGCGGTCGGTCTTTACGGAAGCATCCTGCACCTCCTCAAGCTCTCCGAGATGAACATCATTACCGAAAAGGTAAGACTCCGTTTTTTTACAAAGTAGGAGGCTTTTCAGCCCCGGCAACTCCCTCTTTCATCCCGGCTACTCCTTCCCTGATTCGTAAGGCCTCTATCTCCTTGCGCAACTCTTCGATCTCCGCCTGCACCTTTTCAAGATCAGAAGCCTTCGCAAGCTGCATTCGATTCAGTGCGGACTCGACAAATTTATCAGTCTGATTCTTCAGTGCTTCACGAGATTCTTCCGCACGCTTCTGCATCTCCTGCAAAAATTTCTCCCCCTCCTGTTCGGAAAGTTTGCCTTTTCCGATCAAGTCATTGGATATCTCTTCAAGTTTTTCTTTGGTCAGCGACGCAATTCCTATTCCTGTCAGGACGGCTTTTTTGATAAGGTCAATCATCTCTTTTTTCCTCCATGTTGTAGTGAACCTGCGTTTCAGGTGTTTTCTGCAAAAAAATCGGTTGCCCTCTGCCTGGCCTGTTCAATCGAGTCGCTGGTCTGAATTGCGGCGGCCAAATGATGACCAAACGGAAACGGCGCAGCAAAATAAGGAGTAAACTGCTTCAAACGACCAAGTTGCCTCTCGGGGGCAAATCGCTCTTCCAGGAGAGTAATGAACTTAAAATATATTTCCGTTTTACTTTTTTTCCTGCCTATACTTCCACCATAAACACTCTGAGCGATTTCGGCGCAGAGGTTGGGATTTTCCCCTGCTCCTCGCCCGATCATCAGTCCATCGGCGCAGGATAATTCAAGGCACTTTTGCGCGTCCTCGACAGTGAAGATTCCGCCATTTGCAAATATCGGCACCGACACCGCGTCTTTTATTTCTCCGATCACCGCCCACCGGGGTTTGCGGCAAAATTTTTCGCCGTTGAGCCGAGCATGAATGGTGATGAGATCGACACCTTCACCCTGAAGAAACCGACAGAATTCTCTCGAATGTGCAACATCGACACTCTCCCCCAGACGAATCTTTACACTGACCGGCAACTCGGTGTTTTTCCGCAGACACCGTAAGACCTTGGTAAGCTGTTCCCTGTCCTGTGCAAGCGATGCGCCGGCGCCCTGTTTTTTTAAGATCGGCGCCGGGCATCCCAGGTTAAGGTCAATCCCCTGCGCCCCAAGGCTGTGCAGTTTTTCCGTCGCCGCCCTGATATACAGATCGGATGCTGCCACAAGCTGGTAAAAAAGCGGTTTCTCTCCTGCACTCCTGATCAGCAGAGGCGAGCAGTGTTCGTTATCATGGGGCAATCGTTTGGCAGCCAGCATTTCGGTATACAGAAGACCAACTCCGCCTTCCTCCTGCACCAGAGTACGCAAGGCGGAGTGCGACAGTCCAACCATGGGTGCAAGAGCAATCGGCGGCGAAATATCCACTCCCCGGACGACGAGACGATCATTGCGGTTTTTCTCAGACATGGAGCTCTCTCATTATTGGGCCTTCATCCTTGTTGGCCCAAGGAAAGGATGTTTTTAAAAGCGGTGTCGTCAATCTTTTTGAAAAGCTTGACGTGGACGGTGAAATTCTGGTCATTCCTGTCTTGAAATCTGACCCCCACGATAATCCCGCTGCACTGGACGGGAGGTTTTCCTTCAACTTGAATCTCCGAAACTATCTGTCGGCCCAGCAGCAGTCTTGCATTCTTTCGACTGGATATTTTGATCTCAAAAGCCAGACCATTGCGCGATATATCGACGAGTTCCCCGTTGAAGTCCCTGGACCCCTTGGCTCCGTACGGATCCCTGAGATGATTCCTGGTCAAAAAGGTCACCGGATACCGCGGATATTCCCGTCGATCATCCCCTGACATTTTCAAGAGTTCGGGTATCTTCGCAATCTTATCGCAGTATCTTATCAATTTTCCTTCAAATTCCGGAAAATTGCAGGCTATTGCCTTGAAAGCATCATGGTCGAGCACGTGTACCTGCACGTCCGAAAGCGCCCTGAGAGAGACAGTCCAGACCGATGCGGAAAAGAATTGTTCGCTGCCGAGAACATCGCTTGGCCCCATCCGCTTGAGAAAGTTTTCTCTGCCGCCGGAAATACAGTTAAGGCTTATGTAACCGGAATTTAAAAAATAGAGGGATTCATCCGATTCACCCGCCTGAACAATAGGATCGCCTTTGCGGTAGTCCTCCTGGCGCATTGCCCGATACAAAGCGTCAAATTCTTCCGTCGACATCTCCTCATAGAGATTGCTCCAGATTTCAATGCGATGGGAGCCGATCGCGGTTGTTTTTTGTTCTTCTATCCATTCTCCCAGTTCTATCACTTCGCCAAGCGCCATGGGATTTACTTCCAGCATGCGATCCCGCAGCATTTCAGCCGTGGCGAAATCCCTTTCCTTGCCGGCGACAAGAGCATGTTCGTAGATGAGGATGCCGGCTTTTTTACTGTCTCCCTGAGCAATCAGCTTCCTCACTTCCTCTTCCGTCTTGGCTATCTTGTTGAAAGCAAGTTGCTTTTGCAGGGGATCCGAATCAAATGAGACGGTTTCGTTCAAATCCTCCGGACGCTGTCTGTTGTGTCTCACTTGAGGTGTAAGTATTTTCAGAGAATGATCTATCTGCAGCAATACATGCTCGCTTTCCGGAATTTTTCGATATTCGGTCTGAAGCCGATTCAACAACGCAATACTTTGCCGACAGGGAAACGCCCTGAGAGCGGTAATTATTGCGTTCTGGATTTCGTGTGTGGAGTTTGATGGAAAATCGCGCCTCTTGTCGAGCAATTCACCGAAAGCCGATACTGCCGACTCGTCTCTTTTTTCATGTTCGGCCAGCATGCGGATAATGTAGATCTTCAAACTGTCATTGACCGCACCGAGACCTGCAATCAATCTGGCATTCATGTTCGCGCCGCCAAGCTTGATGACACATCTGATCATTTCATGCTGAACCCGCCTGTCTTCATGAGAGAAGAATTGCCGAAGAAGCGGGTACAACGATTCTTCGCCAAGTTCGGAGACAATAAAAATGATGTTTCTGAGTGCAGCCCATTGATGATCTTCTTTCAGGTATTCTTCGAGCACAGGAAACAGATGCTCTCGAAAAGTCGGGAGAAGTTCCATCAATGCGAGACGTTCGGTGTGGTCGGAACTTCTGCCTGCCCTCCCTGTCAGATACACTGCCGATTGCTTTCCGAAGCAAAGCAGAATTTTCCCTTGAAGCTCTTGATCGTTCTCTTTGAGCAGATAGCTGTCTGTGAGCCTTTCAATGAGGGATTCGGTGGCAAGGCGGGATAGAGTTTTCGCAGCGAGACTTCTGATGGCTGCACACTTTTCAAGCTCTCCACTCCGGATCGTGGCCAGCAGAGTAATGATTTTTTCTGCATCTTTCCAGAACGACATCTCGAGCAGCCAGATGGAAAGATCCTCGATGCATTTGACGATAATCGTCAAGCCCGGCAGTACTTCTGTTTCATATTCCAACCATCTGGAAAAACTGCGGACAAGGAGTAAAATACTCCCTTTATCATTGTGCTGAAGATACTGTACGGCGACCAGTGAAAGTACGGCAAGTGTCCGCTCCCTGATTCTGGTCTCTTCACAAACCACAGCGTCTCCGAGAGCGATGAGAATTTTTCTGTTCAGGTCCTTTTTATTCGAAAAATTCTCCGGAAGATATGCCACAAGACCACTGACGAACTCATCGTTTCCGAGGACATGGATAGACCCAAGGGCAAGAGCACTGAGATTGTGTTCGAACCGGAGCGTTCTCCTTCTTTCTTCGGACGAGGCGATGTCCAGACGTATTTTTTCAAGGGTATCCGGCTGCTGTCCGGTCTTGGTATTCATGCGAAATGACCTCTTGGAAAAAGCAGGAAGACGTTGACATCCGGTCAGATAATAGATTACACAATTCCTGTCTTCGTCGACTTTGTCAGTATAAGGTATTTTACGGTGAATACAAATAATTAAAACAGGATCGACAGTATCTGCGAGTAAGAGATTCAGCCTCTTCCAGCGCTCGGCCTAATATACCGGAATTTGACATAACACTTGGTAAACTGTATATAATTTATTGACGGTCATTCACCGAACTATTTATAAAAGATGAAGGGGACAGCAAGGTCGGCCCCTTTCCCACACTCCATGTTCATCCGGGTCGGAGACAATCATGTTTCGAACTGCAATCATTCTATTTTTTTGTTTGTCCTTGTTTTCTGCCAAATCTCAGGTACAGGCAGCTGCTTCACAAGCGGATCCCGATAGTCTCCGCTATGTCTCGGATGTTCTCGTCATCAACATCAGGGACCAGCTGGAAAAGCCCTTCTCCGTTATCGGCGTCGTTCGTTCCGGAGATCCTGTTCGCATCGTCGAAGAGCAGGACAACCATTACAAAATTGAGACCGCCGATAAAAAACAGGGCTGGATCGGCAAACAATATCTGAAAAACGAGTTGCCGGACGCGCTCATTGTCCAACAACTGAGGCAGGAAATTGTCGAACTGAAAAATCAACTCGGGGCCATACCTGCAACCGATTCCACTACAGAACCGGACAGCGGGAAAGATCCTGCGGCGTCATGTCCCGGCCTGCAGCAAAAACTCAGCGATGCCGAAAAACAGATTCAACAACTGCAGGAGCAGAATGAGCGGAAACAATCCCTGCCCCCGGGCTCTCCGTCTGAAGCCGCAGCTCAGCTGGAAGAGCAGAATCTCGACATGGCAAGGCAGCTGGAACACACCTCGCAACGTTACAATCAACTCGTTGCCGAGTATGAGAAACGCGGAAAAGAGATTGCCTTGTTACACAATTCCATAGCCAAACACGACGACACCACACGGTTCTTCTGGTTTGGGGCTGGAGCCGTCGTCTTTTTCTTTGGGCTTCTTGCCGGGAAAACCGCCACCCGGAAAAAAAATAAACTGATGTATTGATTTTCCCTCTGCAGGGTTGATTTATAGGTCATAACGCCGTTTTTTGCGCAACACTCTTCCGGATTTAGCGGTTTTTTTCATTGACGCCTTGATAAAAATGCCACATTCTTTATGGCTCTTATCACGAATCTCGGTCACGGTACTTGTACACGTGCATTATTAATTCCACCCATAAAAGATACGTACAATGGAGAAAAGCAGAATAGTTATCACCGGGATTGGTCTTGCCGCCCCGAATGCGTCTACCCTCAAGGAATACAGAGAAAAACTGGTGCACGGCACCAGTGAAATCAAAGAAATCGATCTCAGGTATTTCGGTAAAGCCCCTGCCGGTATCTGCTCTTTTCCGGATACATTGTACAGAAAGAAAAAAGAGAACAAGAAGGGCACTCGAGCAGGCTGTCTGGGCGTATATTGTGCCAATGAGGCCCTGAGAGACGGCAACCTTGATATCTCGACGTACTCTCCCTCACGAATAGGAGTGTACATCGGTTTGACCGAGCATGGCACGGTGGAAACTGAGAACGAGGTCTACAATATCAGCAAATATGATTACAATGTCGATTACTGGACTCATCACCACAATCCGAGAACCGTTCTGAACAATCCCGCCGGGGAAATCACCATGAACCTCGGCATAACAGGCCCTCATTATGTTATCGGAGCAGCATGTGCAGCCGGCAACGCATCCCTTATTCAGGCGGTGCAGATGCTGAAATTGGGCGAAATCGACATGGCCCTTGCCGGAGGTATTTCCGAATCCGTCGGATCTTTCGGGATCTTTGCCAGCTTCAAGGCACAGGGTGCTCTCGCCGAAGCCGATGATCCCACTTTGGCTTCACGGCCTTTCGACAGAGACAGAAACGGTATTGTCATCTCCGAGGGTGCCTGCATTTACACGATCGAGTATCTTGAAAAAGCTCTAGCCAGAGGCGCCCATATTTATGGGGAAATTGTTGGCTATGCAATGAATTCGGATGCCATGGACTTTGTCCTTCCCTACGGTAAACGGCAAGCCGAATGTATGCGCCTTGCCCTGGAAAGAGCCAACCTGCAGCCTGACGAAATCGATCTTATCAACACTCATGCAACAGGCACAAGACAGGGTGATATCGAAGAATGCAAAGCAATCAGGGAAGTGTTCGGCAACAGCAGTTCCACCTACATTAACAACACCAAGAGCATAATCGGACATGCCATGGGGGCAGCCGGCGTACTTGAGCTTGCCGGCAATCTGCCTTCTTTTGATGATGGCGTCATTCACCCGACTATAAACATCGACAATCTCGACCCGGAGTGTGCCCTCGACAACCTGGTGATAAATAAAGCCATCCAGGTCGATTCAGTCGCCACACTCCTGAATAATTCATTCGGCATGGTTGGCATTAATTCTACCGTCATTGTAAAAAAGTACACGGGAGACTGATTTTTTTGCCTCTTTTTTAAAAATAATTCTAAACAAGAGAGCGATGGTATGTTATAGGAAGTGTTTTGCTTTTGCCATTGCGACCATGCCCAATACCGTTGGGACATTGATATTTCGAACCTTTTTTACGACCACCCGTTTAATCCGGAGAGTTTCATGACACAAGAAGATATAAAAAATCTGATTTTGGAAATTATCGAAGATATAGATGACGAGGCAGATTTTGCCGACCTTGACCCTGATCAACCTCTACGCGATCAACTGGATCTCGATTCCATGGATTTTCTCGATATTGTAATGGAACTGAGAAAGCGCCACAAGCTTCAGATTCCCGAAGAAGATTACCCACAACTCGCCACGCTCAACAGTTGTGTATCATATCTTTTCCCGCTGTTGAAAAACGCCTGATGTTGTGAAAGTCCCCCTTCTGGTAATTGGTGGCGGCCTGTCCGGTCTGGCCGCTGCCATTCGAGCAGCACGATTTTCTCCCGATATTCTTCTTGTTGAAAAGCACTCCCGCCTCGGTGGCCTCAACTCTTATTTCTACCGGAATAAAACTCTTTTCGAGACCGGTCTTCATGCTATTACCAACTACGCTGAGCCAGGCAACAAAAAAGCCCCGCTCAACAGACTGCTGCGACAACTGAAACTGCCGCGTAAAGAGCTGTCCTTTTGCCAGCAGATACAAAGCGAGATTGTTTTCAAAGATTGCGAATCGCTGCTGTTTTCAAATGACTTTGAAGTCTTCAGAACCGAGATAAGCACTAAATTTCCAGGAGTCGCCGATCATTTTCATCGCCTGCTCCGGTTTCTCGAAGATTTCGATCCCTTTTCTCCTGCACCGTTCAGATCCACCAGGAAATATCTCACGGCAACTCTCCCCGATCCACTCCTGGTCGAGATGATTCTCTGCCCGTTGATGTATTATGGATCAAGCTACGAAGAGGATATGGATCTCAGTCAATTTGCCATCATGTTCCAGGCAATCTTCCAGGAGGGAATGTTTCGGCCCAGTGGGACAATCAAGGACTTCCTCGATCTCCTCGATTGCCATTACAAATCCCTTGGCGGCTACCTGAGACTCAGCTGCGGGGTCAAAAAAATACTGGTGCGACAAAACCGGGTTTTTGGCGTCGAACTTGAAACCGGCGAGACAATCGAGTGTGACCATCTTGTGTCGACCATAGGTCACGAAGAAACCCTGCGCCTCATTTCCGGATGCACCATCGCAGAACCCAACCTGCCCCGACTTGGCTTTGTAGAATCGATTTTTCAGACTCAGGAGCCATCGACCTCCTCGCTCCCCTCTGACAGGACCATTATCTTTTTTAATACAAGTGATCGTTTCAGCTATAAATCACCCGACGACCTGGTCGATTTTTCCAGTGGCGTCATCTGCTTTCCCGCGAACTTCCAGGGAAAACCGATAAAGAGTCTGCGGGAAGTCCGCTCCACCCACCTGGCGAATTACCGGAAATGGAAACAACTCTCAGCAACCCCGGCCGATTACTCCGCGCAAAAACAAGTCACTTCAAGTCGTTCAGTGCACATGCTGGAGAATATAATTGGCAGTTTTTCAGCAAATATTGTATATAAAGACACTTTCACTCCTGTTACAATTGAACGCTACACCTCAAAAATTGGCGGAGCAATCTACGGTAGCCCGATAAAAATTAAAGATGGCAACATCGGGTTTTCGAACCTCTTCCTTGCTGGCACTGACCAGGGATTTCTTGGCATCGTCGGTTCGATGCTCAGTGGCGTTTCGATAGTCAACCAGCACATCCTGCCAAAACTTTAGAAAATTCGGCTAACCGTTCATAATTTTTTACGTTGTTATTTTATGCCTGTCTTATTTTCTCAACTTGACGATAACTACGATGTTATCATTATAGGTTCCGGTCTCGGCGGCCTTACCACCGCCAACCGTCTCGCCAACTGCGGACATAAAGTCCTCCTGCTGGAATATCATCACAGACTCGGCGGCCTGGCCACCTGGTTCAAGCGGCGGGGCCATATTTTCGATATCTCCCTGCACGGATTTCCCTACGGCATGGTCAAGACCTGTAAAAAATACTGGAATAAGGCGATCATGAATTCCATCGTGCAACTGAGGAATATTGTCTTTGACAATCCTCAGTTTTCCCTGCGCACGACTTTTGATAAAGAAGATTTCACCCGCCTGCTGCTGACATATTTTAAAATACCGGTCAAAACCATAGACCAGTTTTTCCAGACGATTTCCGGCATGAATTTCTATGATGACCGGACAATGACCACCCGCGAACTGTTCCATCATTTCTTTCCCGGCCGCTCCGACGTTCATCGTTTTCTCATGGAACCGATAACCTATGCCAATGGATCGACACTTGACGATCCTGCTATCACCTACGGGATCGTCTTTTCCAATTTCATGAACAAGGGAGTATTTACATTCGAAGGCGGCACGGACAAACTGATCGGCATGATGACCGCCGAATTGGAAAAAAACGGCGTTACCATCTGCACCAATACCAAAGTAGACAGAATTATAATAGATAAAGGCAGAGTCAGAGGCGTCGAGGCTCTTGGAAAAACAATTACCTCGAAAGCGGTGGTCTCCAACAGTGGAATCACCAATACTGTCAGGAATCTGACCGATCGTGAAGCATACACAGATGATTTTCTTGAAAAAGTCGATAAAATCAGGGTAAACAACTCGAGTTGCCAGGTCTATTTCGGCATCAGGGAAAAAGAAACCGTAGACGACGTCGGCGATCTGCTCTTCACCTCCTCCGCCCCGGAATTCGATTCGGAAGAGTTGCTCGATATGCACACCAGATCGAAAACATTTTCTCTGTATTATCCCAAGACTCGGCCCGGCCTGAACCGTTATACCATAGTCGCCTCGATGAACAGCCGGTTCGAAGACTGGGCAAAGCTGGACAAAGCAACATATCAACAGGAAAAAGAAGCTCTTATTGCCAGAACCCTTATCGATCTCGAGCATTACATACCCGGGATCACATCGAAAATAGACTGGCTGGAAGCCGCAACACCTAAAACTTTCAACAGCTATACCCTGCATACCAAAGGCACATCTTTTGGAACAAAATTTGAAGGCCTCGACATCTCCCGGTCTCTCTTTAAGCAGGTGGCAGGTCTTTTCCATGTCGGATCGGTCGGCATTATCATGTCCGGCTGGTTGGGCGCAATCAACTACGGTGTCATCGTCTCCAACGATGTTGACAGCTTCTTGAGGATTTAACGGGATCAATGGAAAACTTCAGTGGCAAGACGGCACTCATAAGCGGGGCTACCAGGGGAATTGGCCGGGCTATCGCTCTCGGTTTCCTCGAGGCGGGGGCACAGGTCATCGGTGTATATGCCGGCAACACCCAAGCTGCCGAAGTGTTCATGGAAGAAACTGCCAGGTTTGCGCCCCAACTCGAACTTGTCCAATGCGATGTGGCCAGTGAAAAACAGGTCTCTGCCTTGTTTGCGATGATTGAAGAGAAGTACGGGTCGATCTCCATCCTCGTCAACAATGCCGGTATCCGCAGGGACGCCATGCTGGCGCTGATGACCAGCAGTCAATGGCAGCAGGTAATCGATACCAACCTGACCGGGACATACTTCATGACGAAGCAGGCCGTTTGGCTGATGATGAAAAACAAGTACGGTCGAATCATAAAT
Organism: Desulfobulbaceae bacterium BRH_c16a; assembly: GCA_000961725.1. GTDB lineage: Bacteria > Desulfobacterota > Desulfobulbia > Desulfobulbales > Desulfocapsaceae > Desulforhopalus_A. The sequence goes on along the minus strand of LADS01000029.1, from coordinate 11,110 downwards.
ATTACCTCGCCGGTAGCGCACCTCGGTTTCCCCGGACAGGCGAATTATGCCGCTTCGAAGGCCGGTCAGATTGCTTTGACAAAGACGCTTGCCAAAGAGGTTGCAAAGAAAAAAATTACCGTCAATTGTGTTTCGCCCGGGTTTATTGCTACGGACTTCATCAACGACCTCAATCAGGATCTGCTGGCCGAGTACAAAAAGATGGTACCCATGAAACGGTTCGGCACTCCCGAAGAAGTAGCAGATGCCGTTCTTTTTTTGGCCGGCAGTCGCGCTGCCTATATTACCGGCACAGTACTTGACGTGAATGGCGGTCTATAGTATGCAATACCAGGAAGAGATCATCGCCCTTATCCCCCATCGCCCGCCATTTCTCTGGGTCGATAAGATTGTTTCCTGCACGGATGATCTTATACTTACGGAAAAACACATTCCAGACAACCTTGAAGTCCTCAAAGGACATTATCCCGGCAATCCTATCATGCCTGGTGTTCTGCTTTGTGAAGCCGTTTTTCAAAGCGCTGCGCTCCTCATGGCCAAAATGAAGGTCACGGGTTTCAGCGACCGCCAGATCCCTGTTCTGACTCGCATAAGCAGCGCCAAATTCAAAAGAGTAGTGCTTCCCGGGGATACCGCTCACATTGAGGTCAAACTCCTGGAGTCGGTATCGACGGCGTGCTACTTCAAAGGAGTACTGAAGGTTGAAGGGAAAACAGCGATCACTGTTGAATTTGCCTGCAAAATGGTTTCATCCGAACCATGATTGTCGACGGCTGGTCCGGCTGAGACATCTTTTAAGAATTCTCCCTCACTGATCGATTGAATTTTTGCAAAAAGCAAGTAAGATATTCAGGCTAAATTGAGAGTAAGGCAAAATTTTTTATCTTTTAAATAACCGGATTTCCGGGGTCGTGCAGCGTCGCAATGAAGAACATGCGACGGGAGCCGACTAAGAAAGGATCTTCTTGTGCAGTTATCAATAACCGATATGATCATTCATGCTGGGCCAGTCGGTCAGCTCGTAATGCTCACTTTGCTGATTTTTTCTCTTGTTTCTTGGACCATAGTCATCATGAAGGCTCGTCTCTTCAAGAAAGTGCGTCTCGATTCCGAAGACTTTCTCGAGTCTTTCTGGAAATCGGCAAATCTCAACGAAGCAAACAGCGCCGCGGCTGAATTCGAATACAGTCCTCAGGCTGCAGTTTTTATCGCAGGATTCGCCGAACTTCAAAAAATCAACAAGATCCGCAACAGGAAAGATGACAGCAAAGGGGTCGATACCCTGGATATGCAGCTTGCTACCATGGACAACCTCAAGCGAGCGATACGAAAGGCTGAATTACAGAAAATCAACTACCTCGGCAGCAGTCTGCCGTTTTTGGCCACTACCGGAAGCGCCACCCCCTTTATCGGCCTTTTCGGCACGGTCTGGGGCATAATGGCTTCATTCCACGATATCGGCCAGAAAGGTTCCGCATCCCTTGCGGTAGTCGCACCGGGAATATCGGAAGCACTTGTCGCAACCGCCGCAGGTCTTGCCGTTGCAATTCCCGCGGTTATTTTTTACAATTTCTATTCCAATAAACTCGATGAAGTTGACGCAGAAATCGCCAATTTCTCTACCGACTTTCTCAATCTTGTAGAACGAGATCTGTTAAGCAGGGTATAATCGGCGATGGGTCCTTCAAAAAATAACGGCAGAAAAAGACTGGTTTCCGACATCAATGTGACGCCTTTGGTCGATGTCATGTTGGTGCTCTTGATTATCTTCATGATCACGGCTCCAATGATGACCCAGGGACTGGATGTCGATCTTCCTGAAACCACCTCGAAATCATTACGGCAGGAAGATAATTCCATCGTCATATCGTTGCAGGAAAACGGTGATCTATTCATTAACAAAGTTCCCCAGGTTCCTGCTCTGATGGTTCAGGAACTGAAAAAAAGCTACGACGCCAATAAGGATCAATTGATTCTGCTGAATGCAGACAAGAAGGTCCCCTACGGACATGTTGTCAAGGTGATGGAAGACATTAAATCCGTTGGTTTCGATAAGATCGGCATGATTACCAAGCCGCCGGAGAAACAGTAAAGAGTGGCTCAACATTATAAAATTGCCGTTATGCAGTCTAATGGTTGGAAACTACCTTTTAATGTAGCACTTGGGATCCATTTGATGGTTCTGCTGGCGGCATTGTATCTTCCCGGCTTCTTCAAGGCTAAGCCTAAATTCGCCGACATTTACTCCGTCAGTATTGTGAATTATACCGAGCCGGTTGAAACGGTCCAGCCGGCCAAGATTCAGAAGCCGAGCCCGCCGAAGGATGTCGCAAAACCGCCGCCGCCTCCCAAAGCTCCCCCGAAAAAGGCTGTACCGATAGAAGAGGCTCCAAAAGAGGTGGCACCGCCGGAGGCCGTGGAACCTGCTCCGCCAAAGGCCATTTCCCTGAAGCCGCTGAAACAAAAGAAAGTAAACGTTGTAAAAGAGCAGGTTGCTCCACCCAAGAAAACCGAAATCGACCGGAAAGAAATACAGAAGCTTGCCGAGGCTATAAGGGAAGAAGAGATTTTAGCGGAAAAAGCCAGACTTGCCCGAGAAGAACTTGAACAGGAAAGACAACTCCTCGCCGAAAGTTTAAAGGCCATCGAATCCAATCAGGCTTCGACATCCAGTGAACGACAACCAGCTGCCTCGGCCGCTGCCGGTGGCAGTTCAAGCCTGATTGAAAGCCAGTATCATGCGGCAATTTTCAGTCGGCTCCACCAATTCTGGATGCTTCCCGAGTATATGCAGAAAGATAAAAGCCTGACTGCAGTAGTTGTCATTACCATCAGGCAGGATGGAGACGTTGCGAATTTAGTTTTTGAAAGCCCATCGGGCGATCGGATGTTCGATCAATTTGTCAGCAAAACTATTGCGGCAGCCAATCCGCTCCCGCCGATTCCACCGGCCATGAAAAAACAAAGGTATGAGATAGGACTGCGCTTCAGACCTGACAGTATCCAATAATATTTTTTCATATATAAAGAGATTCAACATCATGAAAATAAAACGTTATCGCCTTCTCCTCCAATCGATCGTCTCCCTGTTGCTCATACACTTTTTGATCAACAGTGCAGCTGCGGCAGAGCGTGTATATCTTGACATTACTTCGCCGGAAACACGAAAAATCAATATGAGTGTGCCCTTGTTCCAGAGTAAAAGTCTGGTTCAACAAAAGCAGCCTCTAGGTCGGGAACTCGCCGACACTCTCGGGAAATCACTCGAGTTCCACGGCATAATTTCCATCATTCCCCACGATAAATATGGCGGCAGCCAGACTGCGAACTGGAAACAACTTGCAGCCGATTATGCCATCCTGGGGCAGTACACCGTCTCCGCTGAAGCACTCAGCCTGGAAATGCGATTGCTCGACGTAGCTGCAGATGAAATCATCATGGGCAAGACCTATTCCGGAACCATGCAGCAGAAAGAAAAAATGATTTTCAAATTCTGCGACAGCGTTATCGAGACCTTAACCGGCAAACCCGGAATTGCGGCAACGCAGATTGCCTTTGTCAACAGGGATAATACCGTCAAGGAAGTATTCATAACCGATATCCTTGGCAAAAATTTCAGACAGGTGACTCGCCACAAGCATCTTACCGTTTCTCCGAAATTCATCCCGGGAGGAGCATTTTTAAGCTACACTTCGTACCATACCGGTAACCAGAATCTGTACATAACCGATCTTCGCCAGGATAAAACCACCCAGGTTATTTCCCGGCGAAAAGGTCTCAATCTGGCGCCAGCCTGGTCGGCGGATGGCCAAAAGATGGTTCTCACACTGTCAAAGGACGGTAATCCGGACCTCTATCTTCTTGATAGAAAGGGTGAAATAATCGAGAGACTGACTGAACGCTCCGGGATCAATGTATCTCCGACCTGGTCTCCTGACGGTGCCAATCTGGTGTTTGTTTCGGATCGAAGTGGAAAACCGCAGTTATACAACATGGACATGCGGACAAGAGGCGTCAAAAGGTTGACATTCGAAGGCACGGAGAATGCAGAACCAAACTGGTCGCCCACTGAAAATCTCATTGTGTATTCCAGCCTGCGTGGCGGAGTATACCAGCTGTTTATGATGAATCCTCTCACTGGCGATGAGCCTAAGCAACTTACCCAAGATTCCAGCCACCATGAATCGCCAAGCTGGTCACCCGATGGTAACCAGATTATCTTCGCAAAACGTCATGGCAATAAACAGCAGTTATACGGTATAATGAAAAACGGTTCCTTCGAAAGAAAACTCTTCAACTTTCCCGGCAGCCAGTCATATCCCCAATGGTCAAAATAACCTCCTTACTCTCACTTTTCTTTAATAGTTGAAATTATGAAAAAAAAGTTTGCTTCCTTAATACTTGGCGTAGCGGCATTACCGTTTTTGGTGCAATGCGCTTCTCAGTCCGATATTTCAGAGCTCCGCTATCAGATGAGAATCGTCAACAAAAAACTCGAAGATATGAAATCTTCGACCGTTGATCCACTCCAGAAACGGCAGGCGATGGCAACAGGACAGATGGATCAGCTCGAAAAACAGATCCTTGAGTTGAAAAGTCAGCTCGAAGAGACCTATCACCTGAACCAAAGACTCAAAGAACAGAACAAGGACCTGCAGGAAAGCATTTCGAATGTAGCCCAGGAAGAAGCGGCTAAACGTGAGGAAGCCCTTCGCCATGTCGAGGAACTCCAGCAGCAAAAAGAAGCCCAGCTTACCGAACTGACGCAGAAACTCAATGCCCAGCAGGAGAGTGTCAAGGCCATTCAGGAAGCGCGCATCAGGGATGCGGAACGAAAGGCTAAAGAGGCCGCGCTCAATGCCGAGCTGGCCAAGAAACGGACACAGGCGGCAAAGCCGGCGAGCAGCGCACAGATTCAGTCGGAAAAGAAAAAAGTAGTAAAGGATGTGGACCCGGCCCCAGTCCAGGAGACGACCAAAACACCTCCGGTAAAAGTTGCTGCAGCAAATACCGAAATTAAACCTCCTCAACCGTCGCAAGCGCCTCCAACACCCGAGACACGCATCGACCAGCCTGAGGGTGATTACAAAAAAGCTCAGATGCTTTTTGAAAAGAACAGCTTCGCCGAGGCACTCCCGCTGTTCGAGCAGATTGCCAACGACTCTTCTACCAAGGAAGGAGTCGATGCCCGGTACATGATGGGCGAATGTCTTTTCAATCAGAAAGAATATGATAAAGCTATCATGCAGTACCAGAAGATTATCTCACAGCATGCCAACCACGCCAAGGCTCCTACGGCAATGTTGAAGCAAGGCATGGCTTTTGAAAAATTGGCGGATAAAGAGACAGCGAAAGTAATCTATAAAAAACTCCTGAAAAAGCACGCCTCTGCTCCGGAAGCTGCCAAGGCCCAGGAAATTCTCAGCAAGCTCTAGACTTGCCCACACAGTGAATCTTGAAGGCACGCCTCGACCAGTTGGTGATCGACCAAAAGCTCGCTCAATCACTTGCGGAAGCCCAAGCGATAATTGGTGCGGGCGAGGTTTACGTCGATGATCGCATAGCAGATAAGCCGGGACGGCTGTACCCCTCTACAGCCGTCCTCCGCTTGAAAGAAAAGTGCCCCTATGTTTCACGGGGCGGCCTCAAGCTGGCCGAGAGCCTTCGTCACTTTAAAATCGATCCGGCAAACAAGATATGCATGGATATCGGCGCCTCCACCGGCGGCTTTACCGATTGCCTTCTTCAGCATAATGCCAGGACTGTGTACGCTGTGGATGTGGCGTACGGACAACTCGCCTGGAAGATCAGACAGGACCCGAGGGTGGTGGTTCTGGAGAGATTCAACGCCAGAAAGATTACCGCCGAAGATATTCAAGGCAACCGCCTCGATCTCGCTGTCATGGATGTTTCCTTTATCTCAATCACCACCCTACTCCCACCGTTAGTCGATCTTTTCGTCGATTCGAATGCAGCGATAATTGCCCTCATCAAACCACAGTTCGAACTTCCCAAGAGTCTGGTCGGAGAAGGCGGTGTCGTTATAGACCCGTCGCTGCACCGCCAGGCTATCGAGAAAATCGTCACCTTTGCCGAAAAAATCGGCCTCACCAGCCATGGTGTCATCCCCTCTCCTATCCTCGGGCCAAAAGGAAATCGCGAGTTTTTGATCTACATTACTGGAAAAGACTCTTCATCACAGGAGACAATTGATCCAGTTGTTGCCGGAGGTTGACCTCCTTCCTGATTTTTGCATCCATTTCTGACCATATCAGGTTGGATAGCCAGCACCCCTTGCAAATTCAATTCAAATTGACAAAGTGGGCTTGAAATATTAAAATGTGGCATAATGCATCGTTTCGATGCTGAACACTTCAAGCTGAACTCAATATATGGAGGCATCCATGGGAACCCGATCTTTAAGAATCGACGAAAATTTGGTGATCCAGGCCCAACGGCAAGCTAAGGTTCAACACCGGTCCATCAATGGCCAGGTAGAATATTGGGCCATACTGGGTAAGGCCATTGCTTCAAAGATCAGCACGGCTGATGCTTTTGCAGTGACCCAGGGCCTAAAGGAAATTCGTTTGGAACCCGCCAGAAACTTTTCCATTGAGCCGGAAACTGTGCTGAACGAACTCGAGAAGGACAGGGCAAAAGGCTTCTCCGGCAAACCGGTAACATCTGCTCCCTTCTATTTTGAGGCCAGTGTCAGTCACCCCGGTTTCCTGGACAAGGTGGATACTGTAACCGGAGAGAGGCAGACTGGGAAATTTCAAAACGGTACTTTTGAGGCGATTTGATGTCCGGAGAAAAGCAACTCTGGGTGCTGGCTGGTGGGAACGGCGCTGGTAAATCCACTTTTTACCATCAATACCTGTCCAAATACGGTATCAAGTTCGTCAATGCCGATTTGATCGCCAGGGCAATGGATTTGAATCACCCGGAAAGGTTGAGTTACGAGGCTGCGACTCTGGCCACAGAAATGAGAGAAAACATGATCGCCCAGGGAGAATCCTTTTGTTTCGAAACCGTCTTTTCCCATAAATCGAAAATTGATTTTATCGCGATGGCTAAAGCCCACGGATATACCGTCATACTGGTCTTTATCCACCTGACTGACCCAAGCCTGAACGAAGCCAGGGTATATCAACGCACGCTGGAAGGCGGCCATGATGTTCCCGCTGAAAAAATACGATCGCGTATTCCGAGGACCATGAAAAACATTAAGGCGGCACTGCCTCTTGTCGATGAAGCTTGGATTCTTGACAACTCTTCGGGGCGAAACAGATTCCAACAGATTGCCATTTTAAAAAGCGGCTACTGTGAGAAAAAAGTGAGTCCGTTACCTGCCTGGGTTATGGATCTACTTTCTTGAAGTCATGAAAAGGGTTGTTTTGTTTTCCAGGTTCTATTAACTCCCTGATCAATTTCAGCAATCTCTGAACCCTTCATGCATAAGAGATGTCTATTGGCAGGTGTACGCCAAGAAACAAATTCAGAAGTTTAGATTCTTCCCCAAAAACCTTGCTTGATCTATCTTGCAATTTTGATATGATCATGATCAATATTCTGGTCGTTAAGCATAACAAAGGCTAGAATAATGGTCATTCATCTATGCTGAAACTCATGGTCAAACAAAGAACATATTCAAAATACGCTCAAGAAGCCGCCTTATTGCTTGGCAAGCAGATAAAACTTGGACGCAAACAAAGAAAGTGGTCCGAGAAAAATCTTGCTGACCGAATTGGTATTTCAAGAGCAACTCTGCAGAAGATAGAAAATGGGGAGATGACCTGTGCCATAGGCCTGAGAAGTGGCTCAACAAATTTGAACAAGCCCTTAAGTGGAAAATCTGCTACCAATAATGCCTTCAAATTGGCATAAACAAGGAGCAGAAGATGGCAAAAGGAACAAGACGGAAACACTCAGGGAATTTCAAGGCAAAAGTGGCGTTGGCAGCCATAGCTGGCGACAAGACACTGGCCGAATTGGCACAGCAGTTTGAAGTACATCCGAATCAGATTACGGAGTGGAAACGACAGCTAAGTGAGCGAGCATCCTTGGCGTTTGAGATCGCTGCACAACCACAGGTCGACTTGAAGTCCTTGCACGCAAAAATAGGGCAACTGACGCTTGAGAACGATTTTTTAGAAAGTGCGCTCAGCAAGGTGGGATTGCTGAGCGCAAAGCGATAATCGACCGAACCCATTCACTCTCGATTAAGAGACAGGCCCAGTTAGTCGGCATAAGCCGTGGCAGCGTCTATTATCAGCCAAAATCTGTTAGTGCCGTCGAATTGGTGATCATGCGCCACATCGACGAACTGCATTTGGAGCATCCGTTTATGGGGGCCAGGATGCTGCGTGATCAATTGAACCGTGCTGGTCACGATGTGGGGCGTAGACATGTAGGCACGTTGATGAAGCTCATGGGGATTGAGGCACTGTACCGAAAGCCGGGAACGAGCAAGAAGCATCCTGGCCATAAGGTCTATCCCTACCTGTTGCGCGGGCTGACCATCGACCGTGCCAACCAGGTGTGGGCGCTGGATACGACGTATATCCCGATGGCCAAGGGGTTTGTTTACCTAGTCGCGGTTATTGACTGGGCAAGTCGGAAGGTGTTGGCGGCGAAGGTTGTGATTACCTTGGAGTCCTGCTATGCTGTCGATGTGTTGCAAGACGCCTTTGATCATTATGGCACTCCGGAGATCGTCAACACCGATCAGGGGAGCCAATTTACCGCTTATGAATTCGTGAAACGGTTGAAAGCAAGGGCTGCAGGCTCAGTATGGATGGCCGTGGAGCCTGGCGGGACAATGTTTTTGTTGAACGATTATGGAAATCGGTAAAGTATGAGCGGGTGTATTTGCATGCCTATGATTCCGTCAGCGATGCTCGTCAATCGATAATGCAATATTTTGACTGGTACAACGGATCGCGACCTCATTCAAGATTAAATAAAAAGACGCCCGATGAGGCCTATGCCGTGAGGCTGCCGATGGTTGGACATGATGAAAACTGGAGTTTGCTCGACATGCTAGAGGAGTTCGGTGGTGACAGCCCGCCCATTCAAACGGCGGCTCCTCCGACGAGCAATCCCTCAGAGCCCATTCTCGGAGCCGCCGCTTGAATGAGCTAGCCTCAGTGGTAAACGCGGAAATCCGGTGCAGATTAGCAAGAGGGGCAGAGAATCAACCGACTCAAAATGACGGAATCACCAATTCCAACTGAAGCTGTACCCCGTGATGCTGCCGACGGTTGAACAGGCAGCAAAAAAAAGCGGAGATTCCACTTAAGCTTCATAGAATCTTGTTCAAACAACCGGAGCCACCTCTCCATCCATCAAGAGTGATTAGTAAGTTCCCATCGAGATCGGTGATCATTTTGACACTTTCAGGGTTGCCTGTTCCATCAAACCATGTTGTGGTCCCGTCGGTGAAGTCGGCGATTATCGTTTCCAGTCGACCCTTTTGCGGATATGTAAGGACTTCCATCTTCATTTTCCTTTGTTGTGTTGTTGCCCTTTGAGGCTTTCTTTCAAACGAAAACTATCCCACTGGCAATTGATTATATGTGCTTTGTGCGTCAATCGATCAAGAAGGGCCGCTATCATCACCGGATCGCCAAAGACCTGTGTCCAGTCGGCAAAACCGAGGTTCGTGGTGATAATCACTGATCCTTTCTCCTGGCGTTCGGCAAGAACCTGAAAAAGCAACTCTCCTCCTTCCTTGGAAAACGGGATGTAGCCCAACTCATCGAGGATCAGCAGATCGTAACGTGCGTATCTGCCAATAATACGCTGAAGATCTTTCTCCTGCCGGGCTTCGATTAGCTCGTTCACCAATCCATAGCAGCTGACGAATTTGCTTCGGTAGTTGTTTCGGCAAGCTTCAATACCAAGCGCTGTTGTCAGATGGGTCTTGCCTGTGCCACTACGCCCAAGGAAAATGACATTGCGATGTTCCCTGATATATTCACATTCCGTCAACTGCCTGCGAATGACAACCGAAAATTGACCACCTGTGATCACCGAAAATTGACCACCCTGAATTTCAGAAGAAGGGTGATAGGGTAGCACCCGCTGTTGTTGTTTCCGGGGGCAGGAGAAACGGAGGAAGCCGTAGGCGACCGGAGTTTCTCCTGCCCCCGGAGGTCCCCTCCGTTGCAGATTTACTTTTACAGCATGGCCTGCTTATACAAATTTCTCGCTTTTTTACGGCTGTATTTTATTTTCTCTCGTGAGACATCATAAATAATTACGGGATAACTCCATCCAGCAAGAGTGATTAGTAAGTTCCCATCGAGATCGGCAATCATTTTGACACTTTCAGGGTTGCCTGTTCCATCAAACCATGTTGTGGTCTCGTCGGTGAAGTCGGCGATTATCGTTTCCAGTCGACCCTTTTGCGGATTATATATAAGGACTTCCATCTTCATTTTCCTTTGTTGTGTTGTTGCCCTTTGAGGCTGTTACCGGCGGCGTGAAAATGCAAAAAAGTGGCGGTTTTAAAATGCTGTTTTGTGCCGGGGAGTATTCTGCCGTACCGGACGTTTTCTTCCCGGTGCGGCAGAACAGTTTCTCGGCAAGTTTAGACCTCAACTTGCTCTTTCATGCGGTAGCTTTTACCTTCTATAACAATGGTGTCTGCGTGATGCAGAAGCCTGTCCAGGATGGCGGACGTAAGTGTCGCGTCATTGTTGAAAATCTCCGGCCAGTTTTTGTATGCCCGGTTTGAGGTAATGACTATAGATCCTTTTTCATATCGGCAGCTGATGACTTGGAAGAGCAGATCCGCACCATGCTTATCAATGGGCAAATAGCCGAGTTCGTCAAGAATGAGCAAAGATGGTCTGAGATAGGTTTTCAGGCCGTTTTTGAGTTGCCCTGCGGCCTGAGCGGCGGTCAGGGTGTTGATGACATCAACGGCGGTAGCAAACAGAACGCTGTAGCCCTTGAGACAAGCTTGATAGCCAAGGGCAGTTGCCAGATGGGTTTTGCCGAGACCGACACCGCCAAGAAAAACACCGTTGGCTTTTTGCTCGATAAAGTCGAGCAAAAAGAGTTGCTGCAACTGTTGTCGATTGATTTTCTTGGGCCAGGTCCA
>LADS01000046.1 GCA_000961725.1 Desulfobulbaceae bacterium BRH_c16a | reverse complement strand
GTTTTGATTTCGTTTGTCCGTTTTTCTTTGTCGCTTCCTTTTACAGGTAAGGTGCCGACTTTTTTTGGGTGTAGCTTTGTTTGCTCTGGTGCCCGACGGCACCCATGATATGAATTTGCCGGCCACTGTCGTCAACGGCATTGCGCATGGTTTTACCATCGATCGCCAGACTGTCGTCGATTGTACCATATTGGGCATTCCATTGCTGAAGGGCCCGGTCCAGTTCCACAGGTGCAATACGAATCAATACGTTTCGGATGGTGCTTTCACTGGGGACGCTATTTTTTCTGTCACTGAAGCGACAGCCAAAGCGGTCGCGAGCTTTCGGCGATAAGTTCTGTGCCCAATCGGAAATTGCTTTATAGCCGCGCATGCCGCATAAAATCGCTCCAGCGGCGATGGCCAGGACGACATGAACACGGTGTTTCCTTCCCTGGGCACGACGAGGATCATGGATTGTTTTGAAGAAACCTGGAAGAGATCGCATTTGGTCGGCAGTAAGTTTCATTCTTGGTACTCCTGTCACATAGTGTTGGGGAAGTGGGGAAGCGGATAATAACGAACGGCTGTTACGCTGGAGAGGTTGCACGAAGACAAGCTTCGATGCTTGTCGCGTGTTACTGTAGCCATTTCGAATTCGCTGATATCCTCTGGTATTGCCGATTAATTGCCAGTTCGCAGCGTGATAAATCGTACCGATGAAACGCGAAGGGTCGACAAAGGTTTCCATCATCAGGAGGGGAAATCCGAATCGAACTTGCCAGTCTTGTTGGATTCTTCGCCGACACAAGGAGAGAACTTTTGACGCAAGATTTTTGTAATGGCAGGTTGGCAGTATCAGGAATCGTGAATTATTTGCCACCAGATGAAGCCGATCATACTGCAAGCGATGCCCCCAGCCGATCCAGCGATCACGGGCACCGCACTTCAAAGCAGCAGCGGAAAAGCTGAGGAGGCCAAGCCATTCATTGTTGTAGGTGACGATATACCAGATCGTATTGCCGATTTTCGGCAAAGCGCCAAGATAATGATACTGTTGCATCAATTCTTGAAATCTGGGTTCTTCTGAAGGTTCTACCGGACGGACGATAACCTGGGATAAGTTCAACATGGCTCTCTCATAAGATACAATTTCGGGGATTGTAGCAAACTTGAGAAAGGCTGTCCAGTTTTAATCGTAAGTGGTTTGAATTGTTTCAAGAAGTAGATTTGGTGAATTCACCCTGGTTCAAGGCCGTCTCCGTTTATTCAACGACAATGCCGACCTGAACCAAATCCACAGGAAATGCTCAGACAAAATTACGTCGCATCCCAGATTGCCAGGAATTATCTCCGGATTTAGGCCAATGAGTTCGAGTCACCCGTCTCGTGAAGACGAGTCAAAGCAAAGCGCACCTTTCCGCTTTGTTATATCACCGGCTTTGCCGATGGTTATTCATCGGAAATATTTTCTTTAGATATCCTCATTAAATGTTTAAGTAATGGAGAACACCATTTTTCAACATGCCAGATCATAAGAACTGAGGTCTTGAACTCTTCTGCATCCCAATTAATCTTTGACGGAATACAATCCTTAAGTTGTTCGCGGACAAGAAACCAAAAGAGTTAATTAATGCAATATTTGATCTGGTTCGATCGAACAGAAAACTGACCAAAGGCAAGGTGGTAACTTACAGAAAAATGGTGGCCAATAGGGTAGTAAAAACAAAAACAGCCGCTTAGAAATTTCTTTCTAAGCGGCTGTTGCTATTGGTACGCCCGATAGGATTCGAACCTATGACCTACGGCTTAGAAGGCCGTTGCTCTATCCAGCTGAGCTACGGGCGCAGATTTTGTCTGGAAGATGGAGAGAAGATTACGGACGACATAATACTCAAAGTCCGCCAAAAATCAACTCCATTCTTGCTGTTATTCCATATCTCCTGCTCTTTTCCAGACCGGGCCGTTTACCGTATCGATAACAACGATCCCTTTTCTGGCCAGTTCGTCCCTGGCCTCGTCGGCCGCTTTCCAGTCCTTTTTCAGTCTGGCCTGCTCCCGGCGCTGAATCAGGGCATTGACATCGGGCGCTAAGGGACAGCCCTGAAGCCGGAACACACCCAGCACCTCGTTCATCTTACCGAGACTCTTGAGGATATAGTCCTTCTGGTCATTGTCGAGGTTGTTGACCTGCAGGATGGGATAGACCTTCCGGAGGAAATTATAGATGGCCCCCATACCCTTGGAGACATTCAGGTCATCATCCATCGCCGCAAAGAACTGCTCCTCCATGGCTGAAACGAAGGCAGTGACCTCGGGGTGGGGCCGACCGGTGGGCAGGCAGTTCAGCTTGCAGGTGAACTCATCCAGGCGTCTCAAGGCAGTACGAACGTTATCCAGCCTCTTGTAGGAAAAATTAAGCGGTTTACGATAATGCACCGAGAGCAGCATAAAACGGATCTCACGGCCGGTATAGCCACGGGCCAGCAGTTCCTTGAGGGTCACATTGTTGCCGGCTTCGCTGGACATATATTTACCATCATCCAGCACCAGCTCCGAATGCAGCCAGTAATTGGCGAGCGGTTTGCCGGTCAAGGCCTCGGCAATGGCTATCTCGTTCTCATGATGCGGGAAGATGAGGTTCCTGCTCGAGGTGTGAATATCCATGGTCGGACCCAGATTTCTGGTTGCCATGGCCGAGCATTCCACATGCCAGCTGGGCCGCACATTTCCCCAATCCGTCTCGTAGAATATTCCCTTTTTCAGTTCTCCGAGAGTGGACCGTTTCAGCAGCGTGAAATCCCGTGGATTATCCTTCTCATAGTCATCGAGGTCGACGGTTTTGCCGAGTTGGATTTTGCTCAGGTCGATCCCCGAAAGACGGCCGTATTTCTTGAATTTGGAAATATCGAAATAGATCGAGCCGTGTTTCTCATAGGCATAGCCCTTGTCGATGAGTTCGCGGGCAATCTCGACCATCGAAGAAACATTCTCCGAAGCCTTCGGATACCCCTTGGCCCGTTTGACTCCGAGCACATCGATATCCTCCATGAAGCCGGCGATGTATTCTTCGGTATACAGTTTTAAAGGTTTGCCCGCTTTTTCCGCACCGGCGATGGTGTTATCGTCGATATCGGTAAAATTCATGTAGGCGTCCACCCGCAGCCCCTTCACTTCCAAAGTCCGGGTGATGAGATCGGAGACTACAAACCTGCGGCAGAGGGAAAGATCGGCGACCTCGTAAGCGGTCGGACCGCAGGAATAAAAAGTGACCTGGCCCTCCTGCTGGGGCACGAAGACCTCTTTCTTTTTGGTCATCGTGTTGTAAAAGCTGAGCAGCTTTCGCTTTGCGTCCGCCTTTTTCGGGGCGGTAAAGAGCGGCGTGCTGAGATAGCGCTCGCCGCCATCGGGAAGAATGACAACCACCAGGCCGCTCTCCAGTCCCTTGGCATAATCGATGGCCGAGGCCATGGCGCCGCCGCTGCTCATGCCGACCAGGAGGCCTTCCTTGCTGGCCAGTTGCCTGGCCATGCCGAAAGCATTCTCGTCGTCGACAATAACTATCTTATCGGGGACGGATTTGTCGAAGATGCCCGGTTTATAGGATTCCTTCATGTTTTTCAGACCCTGGATCTTATGATCAAGGTGCGGCTCGACCGCAATCACCTTGACATGGGGCTGAAATTCATGAAACCAGGCGCACAAGCCCATGATGGTGCCGGAGGTGCCCAGGGTGGCCACCAGATGGGTAACCATGCCATCCGTCTGACGCCAGATCTCAGGCGCGGTATTGTTATAGTGGGCACGCCAGTTGGCCTCATTATTGTACTGATCGGTGAGAAAATAGCGGTCGGGAAATTCTCGCGCCATCACATAGGACTTCTCGATTGCCCCATCGGTTGCCCGGGAGGCCGGGGTGAGCAGGATCTCGGCGCCATATGCCAACATGATTTTCCGTCGCTCGATACTCGCCGACTCGGGCATAACCAGGACGCAGCGGTACCCCTTGGCCGCACAGACCATGGCAAGACCGATACCGGTGTTGCCGCTGGTTGCCTCAAGAACGATTTTATCTTTGGTCAGTTCACCGCTTGCCTCACCCGCTTCGATCATCGACAGAGCGATGCGTTCCTTCACCGATCCGCCCGGATTGCTTGATTCCAGTTTGGCATAGATCTGCACCGAGTCGCTTTTGAAAAGCCGGTTGATCCGGATGAGGGGAGTATTGCCGATAGCGCTTAATACATTTTCGTGTAACATTCTTTCGCCCGTTTGTCCTACAGATAAAAACCTCTTCCGGCACCCGACGGGCCGAAGATTAAAATTTTATTCCTTCTCTCTTTTGCATGCCTCAGCAAGATACCAGAACTGCATGAGGGCTTCCCGACATTTTTCATCGGCAATACATTCCACCTGCTGCTGAAAAGCGGTGACCTTCTCCGCAGTCGGCCGGACAAAACTCACCTTCTTTAAAGGCTTCTCCACTTTTTTCCAGGTCTCGCCCTTCGGCAGGACCATTTTAATATCGTTGAGCGTCGACAGCTTCAGGAACCGGTTCAGGTTATCCAGCAGATCAAGCTTTTCATACTGAAATTGCTGGAGCCAGGAAGAATTCTCCACCTCGATCCACAGTACTCCCCTCTCGATTTTAAGCGGCTGGGCATGTTCACAGATTTCGTCGCCGACCAGTTTTCGCCAATTGGGAAAGATGGAATGCAGGTCGATCTGTTTCTCCCAGCCGTTGTCGCGCAGGAGCCTGGGCAGCACCCCGGCAATATCGTTTTTCTTATTTTTTTTCAGTCCGGCCATAATCAAACACAGGTGATTTCGCGAAAAGTCGATCACCTTTCTTTACTGAGAAATTAGTCAATTGGCAATGCAAGACAACGGCCAAACGAAAAAGCCCGCATTCCTCAAAAGAGGAATGCGGGCAGGCAACCAGGGCAGAGATGAGAAACTGAAATTAAAGCGGGCTAACGCCCGCAACCCAAGGGCTATAATCCCCTCCCACAACAGAGGGGATAAGTACCTTCACGAAATTCATTTCTACTCTTTTTCAGCACCCCCTTGAGGGGTGAAAAACAAGAAATGAATTTCTAAGGTACTAATAGACGCTCAGGTACTCGTCCAGCTCCCATTCGGTTACTGCAGTGCGAAATTTATCCCACTCTTTTTCTTTTGCCTCGATATATTTATCGAAAATATGCTGACCGAGGGTCGGGATGGCAAGAGGATTGACCTTGAACTCATCGATGGCTTCTTTGAGGTTAGCCGGCATTATGGCAATACCGGTCTCCACCATCTCCTTGCTGGTCATCTTGAAGATATCACGCCTCACCTCGGCTGGAGGAGTAAGGTTATTCTTCACGCCGTCGAGACCGGAATTCAGCATCATGGCAAAGGCCAGGTAGGGATTGCAGGTCGGATCCGGGCAACGAATTTCAGTCCGGGTCGACAAGCCGCGAGCTGCCGGAATGCGGATGAGGGCCGAACGGTTGGAAGCAGACCATGCACAGTAAACCGGCGCCTCATAACCAGGCACCAGACGCTTGTAGGAGTTGACCAGCGGGTTGGTGACCGCAGCAAACGCCCTGGCATTCTTCAGCGCCCCGGCAATATAGGAGTAACAGATTTTAGACAGTTTCAACGGATCGCTCTCATCGAAAAAGGCGTTGGTGCCATCGAGATTGAAGAGCGACTGATTGGTATGCATACCGGAGCCGTTGATACCGAAGATCGGCTTCGGCATAAAGGTCGCATACAGACCGTATTTGGAGGCAATCGACTTGACAACCCACTTGAAGGTTACAGTGTTGTCGGCAGCAGTCAACGCATCGGCATATTTAAAGTTGACCTCATGCTGTCCCTCGGCCACCTCATGATGGGAAGCTTCAATCTCGAAGCCCATCTTTTCGAGGGTCTCGATGATTTCCCGACGGCAGTCATTGCCTTTATCTTCGGGATCGAGAGAAAAGTAGCCGGCAACGTCGCTGGTGATGGTGGTGGGCAGACCATCCTCGTCCTTCTCAAACAGGAAGAATTCAGCTTCGGTACCGACATTCATGGTGTACCCAAGCTCTTTGGCTTCGGCCAGAACCCGCTTGAGGTTGACGCGGGGGCAACCGAGGAAGGGAGTGCCGTCGGATTTGTATATGTCGCAGATGATACGGGCTGCGGCAATACCTGCCTTGTTCCGCCATGGCAGGATAGTGAAGGTATTGTAGTCGGGTTTGAGATACATGTCCGATTCGTCGATGCGAACAAAACCATCGATGGAGGAGCCGTCAAACATCATGTCTCCATCCAGCGCTTTTTCGATCTGGCTTTTTGGTATCGCAACATTCTTCATAAATCCGAAGATATCCACAAACTGGAGGCGAAAGAACTGAATGTTTTCGTCCTCGATAATTTGCATAATTTCTTCTCTGGTCATTTCCACGGTCTCCTTTGAATTCAATAGTAATTTTCCCTTTGCCGGCTTCTGCGAATCAGACTCATCAACTGGAAATCCGATAAACGGGTTTTTCAGTGCCCCTGGGGGGCTTAAATCCCTTCATGAAGAATTCTCACCATATATTCAGCAGCAATTTCTTCTAACGGACTTAATAACATTTCTGACACTTTTTGCAACAGGCAAATGAGATTTCATTACATGTTTGTCATTTTTACAACAAAACATGTCCCTTAGCAGTTGCCACGATTCACCCGCTTATTTGCTGCCTATGCGGCTAATCGAATGAAGTATGCCCTGCGTAACTTCCTGCCTGAAATCCTCCTCGACCAGTTTCCGGCCTTTGGAATCAAGCACATAAAAAACGTCTATTAATTGCTCGACCTCCGTTGCGATGTACGCCTTATGAATATTCAAACCGAAATCGGCCATCGCCTGGGTAATGTGGTAGAGCTGTCCGGGGAGGTCCGCCGCATAGACTTCAATTACGGAATAGTTTTCCGAACTCTTATTATCGATGACCACTTTCGAGGCCACCTCGCCGACCATCTGCCCCCGCCGCCCGTAACCGGACGAAAGCTTGCGATACAGCCGGTGACTGAGCCCCATCCTGTGCTCGATCGCCAGATCGAGCTGTTCATTGAGGGTTCGCCACCCCTTCTCCGCAAAGCTGAGGCCATCCGTTGAACGTACATCAATGACATCGACAACCGTGCCATCGGCCCAGGTAAAAATCTGTGCTTTAACCACAGTCAGGTTGTTCAAGGCCATCACCCCGCAGATCTTGGCGAGCAGTCCGGGGCGATCGACGGTCATGATCAGCAGCTGCCAGGAATCTTCAGCCTCACTGGCAAGAATGAGCGACCTCTGGCGAAGAAGCTGATAATGATCGCGCTGGGTCAGCACGTGCCGTGCGACCATCTCCGGGGAGAAGGTAAGGATATAGTCCGCCCCGAGATCGCCGATATCGACGCGAAGGTCTTTTACTCCCTTCAACAGCAGCCTAACCTGTTCTCTCAGCCACTCCACCCCTTGTTCCTCATGGGCGGTCACATCGTGAACTCCGTGACGGCCGATATCGAGATGGGGATAAACCTTGAGATACAGCTCTTCCATCAGGGTTGCCTTCCAGTCGCTCCACGCCGATGGACCGGTCGCCTTCGAATCGGCCACCGACAGCAGGTACAGCATGGCGAGGCGATCCAATCCACCTATCGTCTCCGCGCACCGCTTAATGAACACTGCGTCATTCAAATCCCGGCGCAGGGCATTTTCCGGAATGAAAAGATGATAGCGGACGAGGAACTCAAGCGTTGCACATTCCTCTTCGGAAAAACAAAACCGCCGGCCGATTTCGCCCGCCAGCCCGGCGCCCTCTATGGAATGGTCACGGCCGGAACCCTTGCCGATGTCATGCAGCAGAGCAGCAAGATACAGCACCTTCATGTTTTTTATATTCCGGGCAATCCCAGCCCATGCGGCAACCAGGTTGTGCAGCTCGGCCACCGCCTGGAGAGAATGGCGATCTACCGTGTAGATATGATACAAGTCGTGCTGGGCCAAGGTCGTTATCCGGGAAAATTCAGGTATCCAGGCAGTCAGCACACCTGTCTCCAGCATATTTTCAAGAACTGCAGAGATGTCTTTCGCTTCGAGAAGAATGGCAAAAAACGTTCGGGCCAGGCGGGGTGAAGTCCGGACCTTGTCGTTGACCAGTTCCAGCGATCCGGAAATGAGCTTGCGTGTCCGGTGGTGCAACGGCAAGCCGGTTCGGGCCATGGCCAGAAAGGTCCGAACAAGGATCTGCGGCTTGGCCAGGAGCTGCGGTCTGGTTGCAGTCAGATGCACTCGGCCGGTTTTTACTTCAATGCCTTTCTCGACGACTTTGTCGGCAACCAGTCCGCCTTTGCCGGCAAGGCCGAGAACCTCCTCCACATGATCGAAGAACAGGTCGCTGATAACACTGATCTTCTGGAGGGCGCGATAGACATCGCGCATGAAACTCTCGACTCCGAGAATGCCGTCTTTGGTCTTATAGCCGAATGCTTCGGCCACATCGCCCTGCTGCTCGAAATAGAGTTGATCGTTCTTTCGTTTACTGAAATAGTGCAGGTAGCTGCGCAGCCGGACAAGCATGTTCCTGGCATCGAGAAAATCGGTTTTTTCATCCTGAAGCAGGAGACCGGCATCCTCGATATCCTGCAGTCCGTTCAGGCCAAAGACCATCCTGGCGGTCCACATCATCGCCTGAATATCGCGCATGCCTCCCCGCCCCTCCTTGATATGGGGCTCAAGGAGATAGCTGTGGCTGCCGAAACGTTCTCGGCGACTCTGCCGGTGCCCTTTCATCTTCTCGACAAAATCCTCACGTTGCCCTTCGACAAACCGCTTGCGGTACGCCTCGAGAAGCTCTCCGTACAACTCAGGCGAACCATGGATCAGACGAGCATCGAGCAGGGCGACCAGAAAAAAATAATCCTCCTCTGCCTGGACTATCGATTCCTCGACAGTCCGCACCCCATGGCCAATCTCCATTCCGGTGTCCCAGAGCGGATAGAGCACCGCATCGGTAATCTGGCCGATCCTGGCTTTAATCTCCGGACGATACAAAACCATGAGATCGATATCGGAGCAGGGAAACAACTCTTCCCGGCCATAGCCGCCAAGGGCGACCAAAGCCACATCCCGGTCGCAGTCCCTTACCTGCGACTGCCGGAAACAATTGACGATAAACCGGTCGACAATCCGGCAATGGTCGCGCAGTTCGTTATCTGTGCTCTTAGCCCCGACCCAGACTTCCTCAAGGGCTCGCCGCTCAGCCCGAAACTCTGCAATCATCCATTACACCGCGTCACGGTTTTCTTCGCCGGTGCGCACTCGCACCACCCGGTCAACGGGCAGAATAAATATCTTGCCGTCACCTATCTTCCCGGTATTGGCAGCCATTCTGATTTTATCGACCACCTGATCGACCCGGTCCGCAGCGACAACTATTTCAATTTTTACTTTCGGGATGAAATCGACAATATATTCGGCCCCCCGGTAGATCTCCGTGTGACCTTTTTGCCGGCCGTATCCTTTCACCTCGCTGATGGTCATCCCGGTAATGCCGATGCTGTTCAGCGCATCTTTTACATCATCGAGCTTAAACGGTTTTATTATTGCTTCGATTTTTCTCATAACCCTTTCCTTTTCAATGCATCCTTACTTTTCCCCGGCCGGCCTGCCTGCAACCTTTCGCAAACCCACCAGCCGGCATGTCTGCCGCACAGTTTCCGGCTGTCGCTCATAGTAACCGCAAGGTAACACATTATCTCAAGTTCTGCACACCGGCAAGTTCGAGTTAAGCCGTTGTCAAAAATTCACATGGCCAAGTAACGCCTGGAACGATCCAAGGAGGCCGATGATCAGGCTATTTCGTAACGGTTCCTAATTATTGTAAGCGGTCTCGAAATGTTCGGACGAATCCATCCCCTGAACTTCGGCTTCATCGGCAAGGCGCATTCCCATGGCAACATGGATCACTTTAAAAAGAACCCAGCTGACCACAAAAGCATAGCCGCCGACCGCCGCAACCCCCAGCATCTGGATACCCACCTGCCCCGGATTGCCGAACAACAGCCCGTTCACGCCGCCGGGATTCACCTCCGTCGAGGCGAAAATACCGAGACAGAGCGTCCCAAGCACACCACCCACTCCGTGAATGCCAACCACGTCGAGCGAATCGTCGAGGCCGATTCTTGTTTTGAAATTTACCGCCAGATAACAGATGACACCCGCCAGACAGCCAATGACGATAGCCGAATTGGGGCCAACGAAACCTGCAGTCGGAGTTATCGTCGCCAAGCCGGCAATGGCGCCGGATGCTGCGCCGAGTGTTGTCGCCTTTCTCTGGGTAAGCCATTCCATCACCACCCACATCAGCATTCCTGCCATACCGCCCAGGTGGGTTGCAATAAAAGCTGTCGCCGCGATCTCATCTGCGGCAAGCGCTGATCCGCCGTTAAATCCAAACCAGCCGAACCAGAGCAGACCGGTGCCCAGCATCGTCAACGGCAGGTTGTGA
This sequence comes from Desulfobulbaceae bacterium BRH_c16a, assembly GCA_000961725.1. GTDB lineage: Bacteria > Desulfobacterota > Desulfobulbia > Desulfobulbales > Desulfocapsaceae > Desulforhopalus_A. The sequence goes on along the minus strand of LADS01000046.1, from coordinate 132,910 downwards.
GGCATAAAACTGGTCTTGCCGTACCCTTTGCGCGGACCAAGCACCAGGACTCCAGCCAGCGCCGCAGCACCACAGGTGGCATGGACAACCAGCCCTCCAGCAAAATCGAGGACTCCGATATTCGCCAGCCAGCCGCCTTTCCCCCATATCCAATGACAGACGGGGTTATAGACAAAAATTGTCCAGCACAGGGAAAAGACCAGAAACGGCACAAACCGCACTCGCTCGGCAAATGCCCCGGTAATAAGGGCGGGGGTAATAATTGCGAACATGCACTGGTAGATCATAAACACTGTCTGCGGAATGGTTGTGGCATAGTCGGAACTCGGGGCATTTGTTACACCCTGCAGGGCAAACCATGACAAATCGCCGATAAATCCACCGACATCGGGTCCAAAAGACATGGTGTAGCCAAGATAGACCCACTCGATACTTATCAACGAGATCAGAATCAGGCTCTGCAAAATCGTCCCGAGCACATTCTTTCTGCGCACCATCCCACCATAAAACAAAGCCAAACCTGGGGTCATAAGCAGCACGAGCCCGGCCGCAGCCAGGACAAATGCGGTATCTGCCTTATCCATCATCTTTCTCCTTACAGGTTGCTGTAACACCGCCGGACTGAAAGCAGCTCAACGGTCTTCACCATTAACAATACTTTTCCAACATATTTGTAATTTCGACCTCGGATCGATATTCCGGTCGGAGATCTATTACAATCTTCATGCCAAGGCCAAAACCAGGCCGGAAGATGTTATTATCCAACAGTTTCTATACAACTCGCCAATTTACTTGTTCTGATTTTTTCTACATTTTCGTTATAATTTACATTTTTTATTACAATTATGTGGGAAACCTTCATGCTTTTAACAAAATTGAGCACTTTCTTACAACACCTGTGTCCTTCTGAAAGTTTACTTTCTGCCGCCAAAGGTGTAAGATTATTAATGCCTTCGTCACTTATGCTCAAATCCAGCCGGTGTCTCTGCAGGAAAAGAGCAGGACACTCCGTGACCATCATCATTTACTTTAGCGATTAACTATGCACTTCAACGGCTCACACTACCGAACCATCTGGCCCGACCCGCAGAACAACCGGCAGATCTGTATCATCGATCAGAGAAAGCTCCCCCATGATTTTGTGGTCGAGACTCTCACCACCATCGAGGAAGCGGTCACCGCCATCCGTGAGATGCATGTCCGCGGAGCAGGATTGATTGGCGCCACGGCTGGATTCGGCATGTATCTCGCTGCCCTTGAGGCTCCATCGGCAGGATTTTCCGATTTCATGGTGGATGCCGGCAAGAAATTAGGAGAGAGCCGGCCAACGGCTCGCAATCTGCTGTGGGCGGTGGAGCGGGTCCTGCATGCTCTGGCCAAAAGCGCAGATCCACTGGAAAAGCGCCGCCTCGCCTTCGCCACGGCCTGCGCTATCGCCGATGAAGACGCCTTCTTCTGCCGCCGGATCGGCGAACATGGCCTGGAAATAATAAAGGAGATCAGCAGGCGTAAAAACGGTGCGCCGGTCAACATCCTCACCCATTGCAATGCCGGCTGGCTGGCTTTCGTCGACTACGGCAGCGCCACTGCCCCGATCTATGCGGCGCGGGACGCGGGTATTCCGGTCCACGTCTGGGTTGACGAAACAAGACCATGGAATCAGGGAACAAAACTCACTGCCTGGGAACTGCAGCAGGAAAATATCCCCAACACCCTTATTTGCGACAATACCGGAGGCCATCTCATGCAGCAGGGAATGGTCGACATGGTGATTGTCGGCACCGACCGTACCACCCATACCGGCGACGTCGTCAACAAAATAGGCACGTATCTCAAGGCCCTGGCCGCCCATGACAACAATATTCCTTTTTATGTCGCCCTCCCCTCATCGACCTTTGACTGGGACCTTGACAAAGGTGTGGACGTCCCTATAGAACAGAGAGCGGAGGATGAAATCACCACCCTCTCAGGCAAAGATGAAAACGGAGAAGTCAGAAGGCTGATTCTGGCGGCCCAAGGCACCAGGGCAATGAATTACAGTTTTGATGTGACACCGGCCAGATTGATAACCGGGCTCATCACGGAACGGGGCATGATCAGACCGGAAAGAGAAGCCATTCATCGGCTCTTTCCGGAAGCCGGTAAAGCCAACACATGAGTCCTGAGGGCAGGCTATGAAACAACGAGAACAGAGAAAATTCATCCGCTACGATTCGCTGCATCTTTTGGATTATCTGGTTCTGGACGAAAATGGCCGGGCAGGCGCATATTCGATGGGCCGAACAATCGATGTAAGCGTCGACGGGATAAAACTGGAGACGATCTACCCCCTCCAGGCCGAAACCCGGCTCATGATCACCGTCGGCCTCGAAGACGACCTCATCGAGCTGGAAGGCCGAACCACCCACGCCTCTCCCCATGCCGGACGATTTGTATCCGGCGTCACCTTCCTGAAGATAACCAAGGATGGCAGACGGATTTTTTCCAAATACGTCGATGCCTTTCGCAAACGGAAGCTGGAACTGGAAAAAAGCGAGCCGCAGCAAACCGCAAATTAGCGGTATTCTACGGCTCGGCCTGCAGTCATTACCAGTCTACCGGCCATACACATCGTCGAAGCGGACGATATCGTCTTCGCCAAGATAGCTGCCGATCTGCACCTCTATGAGCTCAAGCGGAATAACCCCGGGATTCTCAAGCCGGTGACGGGTGCCGGCCGGAATGTAGGTTGACTGATTCTCATACAGCAGTATTTCATCGGGGCCATTAGTGACTCTCGCCGTCCCGGTAACAATAACCCAATGTTCATGGCGATGGTGGTGCATCTGCAGGGACAGTTTGGCCCCGGGATTAACGTTTATCCGCTTGATCTGAAAACGCGGCAGCTCTTCCAGCACCGTATAGCTCCCCCAGGGCCGGTAGACGGTTATATGCTGACTGAACTCTTTGCGGGACTCGGCTTTCAACCGGGCGACGACCTTCTTCACATCCTGGGATCTCGACAAAGGGGCGACAAGGACCGCATCGGCGGTTTCGACCACCAGTGTATCCTCCATCCCCACCGCGGCCAGAAGTACATTTTCCGATTTCAGCAGGCAGTTTCTGGTATCTTCCAGCAACACATCGCCGCGGACGACATTGCCCATCCCGTCTTTCTCCAGAACATCCCACAGAGCCTTCCAGGAGCCTATATCGCTCCATCCGAGGTCTGCCGCCACGACTGCCCCCTTGGCGGTTTTCTCCATCAGCACATAATCGATGGAATCGCTTGGGCTTTTAATCATCGCAGCTTTATCCAGCCGGAAGAACCGGCCGTCTTCCGTTCCTTTTTTTACAGCTTCCTGCATGGCGGCGAGCATCTCCGGGGCAAATTCATTCATTTCCGCCATGAATGTTCCGGCCGAAAAGGCGAACATCCCGCTATTCCAGAAATAATTGCCTTTGGCAAGATACTCCCTGGCTACGGCCAGATCGGGCTTTTCCTTGAAAGAGGCAATGCGGGTACCCGTCCCCCTCTCGATATAGCCGTAGCCGGTCTCCGGCCCCGTCGGCTGAATGCCAAAGGTGACGACAACTCCACCCTCGGCAAGCTGCGCCGCCTCCCGAACGGCCTCGATGAACTTGTCCTGCTGCGACACCACATGATCTGCAGGCAGTACCAGTAAGACGACGTCTTCTCCCTCTTTTCGGCAATATTCCGCAGCGGCGCAGATGGCCGGGGCGGTATTGCGGCCTACAGGTTCGAGCAGAATTGAAAATTCGCTGAAACATCCCAGTTCCTCGACCTGGGTCAAGGTGATAAACCGGTGCTCTTCCCCGACAACGATAACCGGCGGCAAGACGTCCGGCAGCTGAGCGGTCCGGAGCAGGGTAGTCTGCAGCAGGGAGGTGTGATTGGTCAGACGCAGGAGTTGCTTGGGGTACAATTCGCGGGACAACGGCCAGAGCCTGGATCCTGTACCGCCAGCCAAAATTATCGGTTGTATCTTTGCCACGTTTTATCCTCTTTTAATGGGTGAGTCAAAAAAAGACTTCAGCGAATGAGACCGAGCAGTTCTTCGGTCTTCTCTTGCATGAGTGCCACGTCACCCCTGCTTTCGACATTCAGCCGGAGCAGCGGCTCGGTATTTGATTTACGGATATTGAAACGGTAGTCGCGGTAGGCAACGGAAAGGCCGTCGGTATAATCCTTCTCCCCGTCCCGGTACTTTTGCAAGATCCCGGCAATGACTCCGTCCGGATCGGCGACCTTACTGTTTATTTCTCCGGATACCGGAAATGCCGCCATGCGATCCGCCACCATTGTCGACAGTTTTCCCCCTTCACGACTGAGCAGGGAGGAAACCAGCAGCCAGGGAATCATGCCCGAGTCACAGTAGCCGAATTCCCTGAAATAATGATGCGCGGACATCTCGCCGCCATACACCGCATTTTCCGACCGCATCCGTTCCTTGATAAAGGCATGGCCGGTTCTGGTCATTATCGGAATGCCTCCGGCCTTTTTCACCTGTTCTTCGGTATTCCATGTCAACCGGGGGTCGTAGAGGATCTTGGCACCGGGATCCTTTTTCAGCATCTCCCGGGCAAGAAGGCCGACGAGATAATAGCCATCGATAAACCGGCCGTCTTCATCCCAGAAAAAGCAGCGATCGAAATCACCGTCCCAGGCAATACCCATATCCGCTTTATGCTCAAGGACGGCCCGCGCGGTTTCGGCTCTTTTCTCCGGCAGCAACGGGTTCGGCACCCCATGCGGAAAAGTGCCGTCCGGCTCATGGTGAATCTTGACGAACTGAAAAGGCAGATGCTTTTCCAAGCGGTCGATGATCGCTCCGGCACAACCGTTGCCGCTGTTGACGACTATCTTCAGCGGCTTCAGCGTTTCCCTATCGATATAGCCAAGAAGATGGCGGACAAAATTTTCTTTGTTGTCATGGCGAACCAGCCGTCCCGGTGTTCCGGCAGGACCGGGCAGGCGGCCTGAGGCAATGAGATCCGCCATCTTCTTCAACCCCGATTCCCCGGTTACCGGACGGGCTCCTTTGACCACCAGCTTCATGCCGTTGTAATCGGCGGGATTGTGGCTGGCGGTGACAATCACTCCCCCGTCGACACCAGCCGCTTCCATACTGAAAGCGGCATGATAGATTTCTTCGGTGCCGCAGAGACCGAGATCGATTACATCGGCCCCCATCGTCAGCAAACCTTCGGAAAGGGCTGCGACAAGTACTTCGCTGCTCTGTCTGATATCACAGCCGACCACCACCTTTTTCAGCCCATATACCGCCGCAAAACTGCGGCCGATTTGCGCTGCCAGTTCCGGGTTCAGTTCGTCCGGGACCTTTCCCCTGATATCGTATGCCTTGAAAGAGGCCAGATTGCATACAGCCATTTTTTGTTTTCCTTTTTCATGAGCCTTCTGTATATTCAACAACTTTCGAAGGCAGATTCTAAAGCAAATTCAAAGAGACAGCAACAACCAAACAAACCGGTCACTTCTAAACAACCTCACATACTCCCCATGAAAGGTATCATACTCGCCGGCGGCTCTGGCACCCGACTCTACCCGCTCACCAAGGTGGTCAGCAAACAGATGCTCCCTGTATACGACAAGCCGATGATCTACTATCCCCTGTCGGTACTCATGCTCGCCGGGATCACCGAGATCCTCATCATCTCAACCCCCCACGATCTGCCGGGGTTCAGGGAACTTTTCGGCGACGGCGAACACCTTGGTCTGGCTATCAGTTACGCCGAGCAGCCGCGCCCCGAGGGATTGGCCCAGGCCTTCCTGATCGGCAAATCGTTCATCGGCAGCGACAGCGTAGCCCTGATCCTCGGCGACAACATCTTCTTTGGCCAGGGATTTTCCAAAATTCTCAGGGAAAGTGCCAAACTGACCAAGGGCGGGCTCATCTTCGGCTATCTGGTAAAGGATCCGGAGAGATACGGAGTGGTCGAGTTCAGCGACGACAACCAGGTGAAAGGTATTGAAGAAAAGCCGGTAAGACCCAAGTCGAAGTATGCCGTTCCCGGACTCTATTTTTACGACAACGAGGTCATCGCCATTGCCGAGCAGGTCAAGCCTTCGCCTCGAGGCGAGCTCGAGATCACCGACATCAACAACGAATATCTGCGCCGCGGCTCCCTCCGGGTAGAACCGCTGGGCCGCGGCTTCTGCTGGCTCGACACCGGCACCCATGAATCACTGCAGCAGGCCGCCAGCTATGTTCAGGCGGTTCAGGAACGGCAGGGGCTGAAGATCGCCTGTGTTGAAGAAATCGCTTATCAGCTTGGCTATATCACCGCCGATCAGCTGGAAGGACTCGCCTCGGATATGCTGAAAAATCAGTATGGCCGTTATATCGCCGACTTTGTTGCCGAGGAAAAGCACAACAATCGACCACGCAGAGGATAAGGAAAAGACCATGAAAATTGTCATCATCGGCGCAAGCGGCCAACTCGGGTCAGACTGCTGCAACCTGCTCGCCGCCGGCAACGAGACCATCGGCTGCGACCTTCCCCGCGTCGATATCGGCAACGAGTCGAGCATCAAGGAGTATCTGGCCGCACAGCGCCCCGACGTCATTGTCAACTGCGCCGCTTATACGGCGGTAGACGCCTGCGAAACGGAAGTCGAACTCTCCTGGCGGATCAACGCCGAGGGACCGAAATACCTGGCGAAGGCGGCCGACAAACTGGGCAGCCGACTCATCCATATCTCCACCGACTACGTTTTCGATGGCAAGAAACCCGCCCCGGAGCCCTATATCGAGACGGACCCGACCAACCCCCTCTCCCAATACGGGCGAAGCAAGCTCGCAGGAGAAAAGGCTGTCGCGGACGCCTGTGCCAACCACGTAATTCTGCGCACCGCCTGGCTTTATTCGGCCTATGGCCGGAATTTTCTTAAAACGATGCTGAAACTGGCGGTGGCAAATCCGGACCGGGAGTTGAAAGTGGTTGACGACCAGTACGGTTCCCTGACCTGGTCAAGGACGCTTACCCGGCAGATACAACAGCTCCTGAACTCCGATATTACTGGCATAGTCCACGCAACCTCCGAGGGGTCTTCCACCTGGTACGAGGCCGCTCGTTATTTTCTCGATGCCATGGATGTAGCCTACGCCATGCGACCATGCACCACCGCCGAATATCCGACTCCGGCTCATCGGCCGACCAATTCGATTCTGGAAAACGGGGTGCTGAAAGATGCCGGAATATCGGCCTTTGTCGGCTGGCAGGAAGATCTCGACAGCTTCGTTGCCGAGTACCGGCAACAATTGCTCGTTGAAGCAAAGGGCTAACCATCATATCTAGTGGCCTTCGTTGTAACTGAAATCGCTGATTAGCGAGCCTATAAGTTCCCTGGCATCCGGCTCAAGCTCGTGAATCTGGAAGCCGGCAAGATAAAAATCGGGATTGGCATCATTTTTACACCAACGGCTCGTTGCGGTAAAGATGATTTCGTTCCGATCTTTCATCTGGGTAGGCAGACGCATCCGCAATCGGTAGTCTTCGCCTACCGGAATCGGATTGTCACCCACCAGCATGATCCCTTTTTCTGATATATCGACCAGGTGACCGAGAATCTTGCTGCTCATGCCATCAAAGACCCGCAGGTAAAAAACGAGATACTTGCGGTTGGCTTGACGCAAATCCTTCTCACCCCCCGTTCTTTCTCTGGTATCCATACCCACACCTCTCAGGTTAGTACCTTAGAAATTCTTTCTTGTTTTTTCACCCCTCAGGGGGTGCTGAAAAGAGCGGAAAGGAATTTCGTGAAGGTACTAAAGCGTTAACTTTACCAGTTCGACATTCCCCACGGCACCTAGCTTTTCTCCACAGACAACCACCACTCCGCTGAGGCCGTCAATGGTCCGGCTGACCTCCAGGGCTCGCTTGATTCCGGCATCGCCCTTCGAAGCCCTGCCCACTTCATTGCCAAGACGCGTCGCTGCCGCATCGGCCAGAGCCGTACTGCCGGCAATCACCGTCACCGAATCGGCTTCGCCAAAACTGAGGGAGTGGCCGACTGTGCCCGACGAGGTGCAAACTGCAATCGGCACCCCCTCCGGCCTCAGCTTTATACCGATCTTGAGACTGAGCGGTGACTGGCCGGCGAAGATGGCAACGGTGCAGTCCTCGGTTCGACTGATAAAAAGATCGCCGCCGTTTTCGACCATGACCTCCCGGCACCCTTCCCGCAACAGGGTCATGCCTACATATTCGGCAATAGCCCCGGCCACTGCGGCCATCGGCCCGACCCCGGCATCGTTCCCGGCGACAAGCATCTCCCGTACGATCGGCGGCGCCAGGACATCTTTCGGCAGTGGCGACAGAGTGAGGAAAAATTCCGGATGCCGCTCTATATATTTTTCAATCTGCAGGCGAAACTGCAGGGCCAGTTCCAAGGCTCTGATTGAAACATCGCGATCGGCCAGAATATAAAGATCGGTATCTTTTACTTTGGCAAAAGATGAAATGAGACCGCTTTCATCTGCAAGAGTACGATACGTGCGCTGCACATATGAATCCGGTCTTTTCACCTGGCCCCTTCCACATACAGTCGTCGGTAAAAGTGATCGCTTCAATATCCTCTAATAGTATAGCGCGGCAGACCGTTATGCAAGAAAGGTCAGGGCTTGACTTCGGCGGATTGTTGCCGCTCATCGTTGTTGGGGATAAAATATCCTTTCACTGCATCGATCGCAATGGCAGGCTCTTTTTGATTGAATGCCTTTCGGACTTCCTCGTCGCGAATCAAATCCCTGGTAAGATCAGCCGCTCCGTTCAGGGTCTTGCAGGTAGCACATGACCTCAGCATCTCATTTTCCGGCGCGAGAATCGTGCCCAGGAGAATATGCAGCAACACCACGAGAATAACCGCCTTGGCAAAGCCGACCAGGCCCCCGAGCAATCGGTCGAACCAGGACGTAATGGTCAGCTGGATTACATAGCCAAGCATCTTGCCCAGCAGCATAACCACCACGTAGCTGGCCATAAAGACTATTACATAGCTGGCGAGAAAGACAACCGTCGGATTCGTCGATATGTCTCGTAAAATCGGGAAGAGTCTGTCATGATACTGACTGGCAACAAAATAGCCGATATACAGAGCCAGAAGCCCGGTTACCTGCTTGAGCATTCCCAGCCAGAGTCCACGGCCGATGAGAAGCGCAAAGAGACTTAACACTACCAAATCATACGCTGTTAAAATGCCGACTACTTTCATATACGCCTCTGATCCATGATTTCCAGCCCTCCCATGCACCCCCTGCCACTCATAAAACTAGCAGGAACAATTGAAACTGCAAGCTTTTTCTGAGAACAGGCCATCAAACGACAAGCCAATTGCTCGAGAGAAAACTTCCACGATAAAAACCAGTAGAATGTAATGGACAAAGAACTCGAGAATCTCTTTCCAGCCAGTCTGCAGCAGGCGACGTTTGAGCATTTCGGACCGCAGGCCCTCGGCATGATACTTCTTAAGCAGCAAACCACGGGTAAGGGACCGGCCCCGCTTTTACCAGGCCCTGCCGCGAAACTTCTGCACCCCAATGAAACAGCCCAGGCCGGTGCGTATACCTTGGCGAAAAGAAGATCGGAATTTGTCACCGGCAGAATCTGTGCAAAGCTTGCAGTGGGTGAGTTCCTTGCAGCAAAAGACAGCCTCCCTGCCCTTGCCCCGTCAACTGTGGAAATCGTCAATGCCTCGACCGGACGCCCCTTTGTCAACTTGATCACCTCCACCGGTTCCGGCAACCGGCCACAGCCCGAAATATCGATAACCCATGGCGGTGCATACGGTGCCGCCATGGCAACGGACGATCCCTGCGGCATCGATCTTCAGGAGCAAAAAGATACCTTGCTGCGGGTCATGGACAAGTATTGTACGGCAGGAGAATTCCGGACGCTGCAGACCAGCCTGCCGGACATGGGGCAGCTCACCCGACTGTCGCTGCTGTGGGCCGCCAAGGAAGCTGCCAAGAAGGCCCTCAGCTACTGGAGGATGCCTGGATTTCTTGACCTGGAGCTTACCTTGCCGGTGCTGAAACCGGCTGGCTGTTTCGCTTTTTCGTTGGTTGTGAGGCATCACCGGCTTCCCGGCAAAATCACTGTTTTGGCCACTCCATTCGATCAGTACGGCCTCGCCGTATGCATTCTGAAAGAGGCTCGCTCACATGCCGGAATTACCTGAAGTTGAAGTAATCTGCCGGGGCATTCGACCCCACCTGATCGACCGGGTGATAACCGATGTACTGCATAGCGGAAAATCGCTTCGACAGAGAGTCCCCCTGGGTAGAATGCAGCGCGAGTTGTTGAATCGCCGGGTTATATCGGTGACCCGCAGGGCAAAATTCTTAATGGTCGGCATGGAATCCGGCGCAATGCTGATCATCCATCTCGGCATGACCGGCAATCTCGGTTTCTTCAACCCTTCCGCCCTGCCGGCAAAACACGACCACGTCAGATGGACCCTCGACAACGGTCTGGAACTTCGTTACAACGACAGCCGTCGGTTCGGCTCCGTCCGGATCCTTCCGCCTGAAGAAATAATCGGAATTGAAGAAATCATCTTCAAGACCACAGGCCCCGAGCCATTCAGCGACGCTTTTTCCGCCGACTACCTGTATCGACTGGCGAAAAGCAGGGAGGTGGCGGTCAAGACCTTCATCATGACCAACCAGGTGGTGGCGGGAGTCGGCAATATCTACGCCAACGAAAGTCTTTTCCGGGCCGGGATCAGGCCCGACCGAAAAGTGCGGTCACTGCGCAGAAACGAGTGGGCCACATTGATTCTTGCCATCCGGGAGACCCTCAACCATGCCATCGAATGCGGCGGCTCATCCATCAGCGACTTCGTCAATGTCAGCCGGGAAAAAGGCTATTTTCAGATGAATTTCCAAGTCTACGGCAAAGGCAGGGAGAGTTGCTCGACCTGCGGCTCAGCCATTGAAAAAAATGTCATCGGCGGCCGGGCCAGTTACTGCTGCCCGAAATGCCAGAGATGACCGCCGGGAGTGCCTCTCACAATGACGCGGAAAGATCGCCGACAAGGTGAACATCCACCAGCTCACCTGCCGGATAGCGGGCACAGCCGGCTTGAAGCAGGATATGGCAATTGACCGTTTCCAGCTGATCGGCAAACCGCACCGAACACTTTCCACCTGACAGCACCAGCACGCCATCCTTGAGGTGCAGGACATTATGATGTTTTACCTCTATCGGATGAAGCAGGTATGCCTGCAACCTTTTCGGTCCGGGATTTTTCGCCCCCTGCATTGCCAGAAGTAAAGGGCCGGCCAGCGTATGTAAAAGAGTACGAACGGCATGGGGGGGGCCGGGCAGACCGAAGAACAAGGTTCGCCCCAGGCTGCCGAAGAGTACAGCTTTGCCGGGCCGCACGGCAAGTGCATTGAAAAAAACCTTTCCCCCAGCGTCGACAAACGCCTTCTCGACCAGGTCGTATTTCCCCGGCCCCATTCCTCCGGTACTGATCATTACATCGACATCCCACTCCCGCGCCTCGGCAAAAACCTTCGACAACTCCTGCGAGGTATCGCCGACTATGCCAAAATTTCTTGGGGTCGCGCCAAACGACGTCAGGATACCGGCCAGAAGAAACGCGTTTGAAGAAACTTTCTGACCGTTCTTCAAGCCGGCTGCGGAAGTCTTCAGTTCACTGCCGGTACAGAAATAGCCGACGGCAGGTTTGCCGGCAACCGCGACCGACTGGATCCCGCACGAGGAGAGCAGTTCAAGATGCTCGGCCTGCAGCCGAACCCCGCCATGAACCAGCCTTTGCCCCCGGGAGATGTGGCTCCCTGCTTTTCGGATAAAGGATTCCGGGGCCTGCAGAAGGTGCCCGTCAACAAAAACTTCCCCCACCCGCTCGATACACTGCTCATAGGGAACAACTCTTTCGCTCCCTTCCGGCACGCAGCCGCCGGTCATTATCCGGCAGGCTGTCCCCGACGCCAGCCGACCGACTCGATGTATTCTGCCCGCGGCTATTTCATTGACTATTCTGTATCGCCTTGTGCCGCTCCCGTCATCGCCGGATGACACCACATATCCGTCACGAGTTGATTCGGCGAATGCCGGCACCGGCTCCTCGGCGGTAATATCGGTAAAGGCAAACCGATTGAGTGCCGTGGCCAGCTCGACTTTCTCGTGAGGCAGGGAATGAATATTTTCTTGTATGATCTGCTGCGCTTGCTGCAGACTGCTTTTTTTGTTATCGAAGCTTTTCATATTCTGTCGTCCCCGTGAGCGGTCAAGAACCCTTCAGTATCTCAAGCTGACGTGCGATTCGTTGTGCAGCCTTACCGTCGCCGTATGGGTTGTGAGCAAGGCTCATCTTTTCGTACTCGGCATTGTCGGTAAAGAGCGTTGTAACACTTTCAATTATACTCTGCCTGTCGGCACCGACGAGTTTAACCGTACCCGCAGCAACCGCCTCGGGGCGTTCCGTAGTCTCACGCATCACCAGCACCGGTTTGCCGAGCGACGGCGCCTCTTCCTGCATTCCACCCGAATCGGTGACAATCAAATAGGAACGGCTCATCAGATACACGAAGGGAAGATAATCGACCGGCTCGACCAGGTGGATATTCGGCAGACTTCCCGAGCCGAGAATCCTCATGACCGGTTCCTGCACGTTGGGATTAAGATGAACCGGGAAAAGGATCTCGACATCCGGGAATGTACAGGCAATTTCCAACAGCGCCAGACAGATGTTCCGGAATCCTTCACCGAAATTTTCTCTCCGGTGACAGGTAACCAGCAGCAGCCGCTTCTTCGCATCGAGAAAAGCAAAACGCTCATCAAGCGTTGCCCTGAGCCCGCTGTCCTGCTGCAGTTTCTCGACAACCGCCAGGAGCGCGTCGATAACGGTGTTTCCCGTCACAAATATCGAATTTCCCGCCACCCCTTCTGCCAGCAGATTCGCCTTGGCCGCTTCAGTCGGGGCAAAGTGCAGATCTGCCAGGGTATCGACGATTTTCCTGTTCATCTCCTCGGGGAACGGCGAATATCTGTTGAACGTCCGCAAGCCTGCCTCCACGTGGCCAACCCGTATCCGGCAATAATACGCGGCAAGACTTGCCGCCATCGCAGTTGTGGTGTCGCCATGGATGAGGACGATATCCGGGGATTCTTTCTTCAGAATCGGTTTCAAGCCCTGCAGGACATTGCAGGAAATATCAAACAAATCCTGGTCAGGTCTCATGAGATCGAGATCATACTCAGGGCGAATTGCAAAAAGTCCCAGAACCTGATCGAGCATCTCGCGGTGCTGGGCGGTGACACAAACGATACTCTTGATTGTATCGCGCTGTTTCTCCAGCTCCTTGATTACAGGGGCCATCTTGATGGCTTCCGGTCGAGTGCCGAAAACAGAGAGTACTTTTATCATGTCGATTCAAGTCAAGTTGCCGATATACCACCCCAGCGCCGCATCGAGACCCTCATCGATCATGTGCGACGGCGAATACCCGAGAAGCCGTTCCGCCTTGCCGATGTCGGCCTGCGAGTGCATGACATCCCCTCGCCGAAAATCCCGGTAAACCGGCTTACAGCCTTGCAGGGCCGGATAAAGCGGGAGAAGACGGACGTGCAGCTTATTGTAGAGCTCGTTCAGGTCGGTTCTGGCATTGACCGCCGTATTGTAAACCTGGTTCACCACCGCCCCGTCTGCTGTCAAAGAGGCGAGCAGATTCATCTGGATGACATTCTCGACATAGCAGAAATCCCTGCTGGTCTCGCCCGTGCCGTTGATATACACCGGCTCTCCCTTGATCATCGCCTTGATCCATTTCGGGATGACTGCCGCGTAGGCGCCGTCCGGATCCTGTCGTCGTCCAAACACGTTGAAATAACGCAGGCCGATCAGTTCCATCCCGTATGTCCTGGCAAAGACCTCGGCATAGAGTTCATTGACATATTTGGTCACCGCGTATGGCGAGAGCGGCTTGCCGATGATGTCTTCCGCCTTCGGCAGGCCGGGATGATCGCCATAGGTCGAGCTGCTGGCCGCATAGACAAAACGCTTCACCTGAGCGTCGCGAGCCGCCACCAGCATGTTGAGGAAACCGCTGACATTGGTTTCATTGCTGGTTATCGGATCCTCGATCGAACGTGGCACCGAGCCCAACGCCGCTTCATGCAGCACATAGTCGATGCCCCTGCACGCTTCACGACAGGTTGACAGACTGCAGATATCTCCCTCGATAAAACGAAAACTCTGCCATTGCTCCGGCGAGACCGACTCCCGTACCTCTTGCAGGTTGGCGGGTTTCCCGGTAGAAAAATTATCAAGCCCCACAACCGATTGTCCCAACCGGAGCAGATGCTCGAGCAGGTTTGAGCCAATAAAGCCGGCAACGCCGGTAATCAACCATTTCCGCTGCTGCCCTGCGAGTTGCTCCATGAGTCTATTATAGTTATCCATTAAATTCCTGTGGTTTTTTGAGCGAATTTACAAAAATCGATTCCCGAATCTCAAAATGAACAATACCCCGGATCCTCAGACAAACTCTCAGAAAATACCGCATACGCATCCTACACTCATTGCCGGCCGAACTTAAAGAAGAATTTGCCTCATCGGGAAAAGTTGAAGAAAGAGGTGAATTGCAGAGTTACCTGGAACCTCTTCGCGCGAGAACGATTTTTGCGGTCTTGAAGATGATCAGGAGATCGAGAGCGAAGGAAAGATTCTTCTGGTAGTAAAGATCGTACTCCAGCTTCTTCAGCGCATCCAGCTCTGAAGCTCCATAAGGATAACAAACCTGCGCCCATCCGGTAACACCCGGTTTGAGTTCATGACGGATATCGTAGAAAGGTATTTTTTTGATGAGTTCATCGATAAAGATTTGTCTCTCCGGCCTTGGCCCGACAAGGCTCATCTCACCTTTCAGGATATTCAACAGCTGCGGCAGTTCGTCTATCCGGAGACGGCGGATTATGGCACCAACCCTGGTCACCCTGGGATCGTTTTCCGCAGCCCATACCGCACCGTCTTTTTCCGCATCCTGCCGCATGGAGCGAAATTTTACGATATGAAAGGGCCTGTTTTTTTCGCCGACCCTTTCCTGGAGATAAAAAACCGGTCCCGGACTTTCCAGTTTGATAAGTAAGGCGGTGAGGAGTAAAACCGGAAGGCTGAGAAGGAAGAGGACGATGGCAAGAATGAAGTCCAGCAACCGTTTAAGATGGTACGTCCAGCGACTGAACGCAAAGCCTTCGGAAAATATTATCCAGCTCGGAGGGATTCTTTCCACCAGGACTTTCCCGGTGATCTTTTCATAAAAATTCACCCCCTGCTCGATCGAGATCCCGCGCATCTTGCATTTCAGCAGAGTTTTTATGGGGGTTTCTCCCCTGAGGTCATCAAGGGCTATAATAATCCGTTGCATTTTGTTCTTGAGAATGAACTCCTCGTAATCCTCCAGGCGTAATCGAACAGGCGCATTATATGGATTAAAAGCAGGTTTTCCTGTGCCGACAAATCCACAAATTTTATACACGGAGTCCTGAACCCCCTCTATCTCCCTGGCAATGTCGGAGGCGAGGGTGCCGGTACCGACGACCAGAACGTTCTGAACGAAGAAACGCTTCCTCAGAATGAAATAGTATGCTCCACGCCACAGAAAAACAGTCAGACAGATAGTAAGATAGCCAATCCAGAAAATAGGCGTTGTTATTATCATAAAAGGGGCAACATAATATATAAATGCCAGAATCACGCAGCCAAACCCAAAAGCCTGGGTCATCCGGGTAAAAGTGTTGGGCAGCGACAGGTCTCCGCTGATGTCGTAAAGGTCGAAAAAGTAAAGACAAAGTTGAAAGACAAGCGTGACCAGAAATGCCCGTCCGGCGTTGAGCGGCAGATCAAGGTAAAAGAGACCGGCTCCCAGCATGTACCAGTCGACAGCCAGCAGCGACAAAAAGATGAGGATTCCTTCGCCAAGAAAAAATACTACCTTTCTCATGGGATAATATGTGTTAAAAAAGGTCGGCATCGTCCAAACTCACCTTTCTGAATTTTGCAAAATATCTCTTTATGTGTTAGGAAGATTATTCTATTTGTGAGGTAAAAACAACTGAAGTTTTTAATTTAAAGTGACTATTGCGGCACCGTTATGGACGCCATGGACTTAAGCGATGCGACAAAAATTGGCAGCAGACAGGGCAAAGTCATGGAAGAGAAGCAACTGACCGTTACTCTTTTTTTGGGGTACTTTTATTGACCACCCATTCCAGCCATTCCAGCTGGTCTTCCGAAAAATCGGCCCGTTTGCTGTCGAGAAATGAGTTCAACGCATCTGTATCTTTGAAGGTTACAGCATAGGCGCCTTTTGCAAATACCCCCTGGCCGAGGAGTTTGACGGTACCTTTGCTGTCGAAACTGAGCGTGAGATCATGGTTTTTATAGATGGTTAAATCATTGCTTACCGCAACGGTGCCAAACTTGGCGTTATGTATGTAGCGGTAAGAAAGGACACCTGCTACTACCAGTATAACCAAGGACATTGCCACAGCAATTCTGGTGAAGGGAACACCTGCATCCCATGAAAAGAAATCACTGAGGGAATAGGGGATAAGCTTTACCGTCCCGGCGGCGATATCGGACTGCCGGGCAAGCCGTGGTTCTATGACATTGCCGGTAAACCGCTCAAGGATATCTATCCCCTGATAATCCGAGGGATCGGACATGGCAACCTCGAGGATATTATTGCTTTTCATTCTCAAGGGGATGACATCATATTTTCGGCACAGAGAGCGCGGCAGCTTTCTTCTCATCTCGGCTGAGAAATTTTCGTTGACATCGATAATCTTAATATCGAGCTGTGTCGCCAGGACCTCCACAAGCTGATCCTCACTCAGTTTTCCCATACGTACAAGGAGAGCACCTACTCTGCGGTTGCCGCCCGCCTGAATACGGAGTGCAGCATCGATAGTTTCCTGATCCACCAGATTCTGCTGGACAAGGAGTTCACCGAGAAGTCTCTTGGCAGTCATTGCTTTGTCCTTACGATAGGCAAATTTTATAGAATTAAAACAACAAAGCCCGCTGACATCAGGCATCAACGGGCTTATGAGGAATTGTATTTCAAGGGACTCTTATTTTTTCTTTCTTCGTGCTAAGCCTGCAAAACTGGCAAGGCCCAGACCGAAAAGCAGCATGGTGGCAGGCTCAGGAATGGGTCTGACATCCTCAACGAGAAAAACAGGTGTAAATCCGTCATTGCCTCGAAATGCCAGCAAATAATCGTCCGGCCCCCCTTTCCCCCGGAAATAATCCGGCCCATATGGAATACTGTATTCTATGCCATTGAGATGGTATGCCAACGCATGCGCCACACCACCATTCTTGTCGTCTTCAGTATAAAAATATTCATTGCCATCCGTTATAAAAAATCCGAAGGCCGGCCCGAATGAACCGATTGTGTTACCGTTTACATAGAGGTTTCCCGATTCGCCAATATTGAAATCCACAGACGAACCAGTTTCATCAAGAGTATCAAATACATATTTCTTGGTCGGATCGGCAAACGAGTAGATACCCAAATCATATCCTGCGCTGGTACCGGTACCGGCGACTCTGACAACGTCTACATCCCAATCACCGGATCTGACCCAGATTGCTTCCTGTCGTTGATCGTTAACGGCATCTATGGACGTCCCCATGGTTGTAAAATCATCCAATATGGCCTGCAGTGCCGGTAATGGTCCGATCAGTTGATCTCTCTCGTTAAATGGTAACGCGAGCGCACTGCTCGCGAGAAGCCCTGTTGCAAGCAAAGCAATCACGGCACTTCTTAAAAATTTCTTTTTCATGATCTCTTACCTCCTTTCCTCAATTGTTGAAATGTACTCTTCCCTCGGCTATGCGCTTTCTTGCAAGCACATACCTCACCTTTGGATTGTTTAGCAATCATCGTACCATTTAAGTGTCAGGATGTGGCAATCCTTCCGGTTGTCGCAATAAGCAGATGCAAGCAATTGAGTAATTATCCGAGTTATATGGAAAAGTTTTTTAAGTATTTACTTTACAGGAGATTTGCCGGTCACTGGAAAAAATTCTCGACATCTTCATTTATTGGAATGTATAATCAGCTAGTTAGCCAGTAAATTATAGACCAAACCGGTAAATCATACAGCTCTATTTTGAAGATGGCAGAAATCAAATCGGTGAACTTTTAGTTCGGAAAACAGGAAGGAATTACGTGAATCCGGAAGGACTGGCTGTAGACAGGATATCGATACATTAAGTTGATAGTTTGTGCTTTTTCATGAGAAGATTTACAAAAGAATAAAGGAAAGAGCAGACCGTCATTTCTTCAGGCAGCGTTACTGTGTAAAGAGGAACCGCTGCCTGAAGAAAATCCATCTTCTCTGGATGGATGCCGCGACACCGACGTCCGATTCATCCCTAAGCGAGATTTTAGCCGGCACCATTCTTCTTTACCAGCTAAAAAAATCTGTTTCATAGGAGAGCGTTACGAAAATTCTGTGCTCATCGAAACTGTCATCTATCTTCTCCGAATCCTGATGGATAAAATCGTAAGAAATGGTCGCTGTGTACCATTGCCAGAAAGTGTAACCCAAGCTTGCGCCCGTGGAAAAACGCTTACGATTGAACGTTTCGGTCTCGGTGTCGAAATCGGCCGCCGCGGTAATTTCCGAATCGGGTGCGACAGGAGTGACTACCAGAGTTACCTCTTCATCCTCGTCTCGATAGCTGGAGTAGAGACCGGCTGACAAATATTGTAGGAGCTGATAATTTATTGTAAGCCTTGTCTCCCAAAATTCACGAAGTCCATTATCGTTGGTTCCGGTGAAATTGCGTCTCTCGTAACCCCGGTTGGCCGAAAGATTGATGATGCCCCGCTCAAATGCCAGCCAGCCGGCCATATAACCGTTGTATCCCCACTCCCCTTCCGAACCTTCGATTTTCGCGTAGGAAGGGCCTGCCCCCAGGCTGAACATCGATTCTTTCGAGATATCCCATTGCCATCCCAGCGTCATATCATGGATTGTTGAATTGTTGCGTTGTTTTGCATCATAATCGTCACCATAGAAGCTGTAGAGAAGCATCTGCGACTGACGGTCGATCAGATTGGCCCGGATTGCCATTGCGGCTCTGTATTCATTCAAATCCTTCTCGAAATCGGTGAGTTCAGGATTGGCAGCGTTCTGCTCCACTGCCTCCTCATCGAACAAGCCTCGAATATAGCTGCCGGAGACTGAGCCCTGCCATATTGAACTGAAACGATGAATTACTTCCGAAAACACCTCATGACGAACGTAATCTTCGTAGTTGCTGTTACTGCCGTTATCTATATTTTCAAGAATGCGGTTACTGTATCCCACGGCAAACAGACTGTCTGCCCAGTAGACATAATCCGATCGTAGAGACACATCGTTCACCCAATACTTGCGGCGATTGTCAGCGTCCGACAGTTCCGTTTCGGTGACAAGGTCTGCCGGCACAGCTGCCGTGTCCTCCGTTTCATCAGTTTGCCTGGAGTAGACATAATCAGTGAGCAGATATTTTTCCGACAACTTCACTTGCCAGCTTTCTGTAATAAATCTGTTGTACGTTGCTAAAAAGTCATGATCGACATTATTGTCTGAATTCTCTAAATCATAACGAAAACTTGGCGAGTAGCGAAGGACTATTTCATCCCTTGCGGCAGTCGAGGTGAGAGTCACCAGCGGTGAAAAGCGCACGCGGTTATATCGCTCGTCTGTGTTGTCTGTTATTGGTTGAGTACCATCAAGCTGTTCCTGTTCCGAAGAAGCATCTTCATCGTACTGCCGGTCGGAAAATTCATAGCCGACACCGATTCCTCCCCCAAGAGTCACATCTCTGGCAAGGGTACCGGTGGACGTAGTAAGTGTCGCAACAGCAACACACAAAGGAATGAAATAATTGAGACGGCTTACATTCTTGTCCGATACACCCCTATTCATTTCAATGCCCCCTAATTGACAATGATTATATCGCCGGGTTCAATCAGTACGTTTTTTTCCAGCTGTTTGCCATCGAGAAAGTCGCCATAATCAAACGACAGAGTGTTCTCCTTGAATATTTTTTCATCTTTATTCGGGCCTTTGCGCACCAGCCTGATCTTGGTTTTCGCCCAATCGGTAAATCCACCGCAGCGGGCAACCGACTGCACTACATTAATCGGATAATCAAGATAAAAAATGCCGGGCCGGACCACCTTGCCCATTACGGTATAACGCTGGCTATTACTCTGTACGAGCACCACCGTTATAATCGGGTCGTTATAGACAGTGGCATATATCTTCTTGAGATAATCCGCCAGCTGGGTAAGGGTAAAGCCCACGGCATCGATATCGCCGATGTGCTTGAGGGATATGCGTCCGTCGATTCTCACCTGGACACCACCGCCTTGGTTCCTCAGGCCGTCCTCTGTTGTTTCACTCCTGTCCGCTACTATGGTGGCAGCGGACATATCGCCCTCACCATAGACCTGAACACTCAACACATCGCCGTGTCCGATCACGTACTCACTCAAGATGGGACCAGCCGCCTGAGAATCACCGAGAGCCGAAATCCTGGCCTTGGCGACTACTTCTTCCGTGACCGGTACATCGGCGGTGGACTGAGCCGTCCAGCCATTTCCTCTGGCAAAGAAGACTATCAAGGCGCAAAGCAGGAAGATACGATAGTTTGACATAATCCCTCCGAATTGACTTTTTAACGATCCATTCCTTCTGGCAATTTTCCTGACACACACTTAATCATATCCTATCAATTTTGTCATCCATTTGCCTAGATACTGCATCATTTTTTTTAATCCACATCTTATTATTGATTTAATACCTGTTAAAACGTCTTTTTTTGATAGATAATTGTTAGGTTATTATTTAATATACCAGCACCTCAAAGACGCATGTTAATACTCCATCAACTCTACAAAGGGATACTCCATGATACGCCAAAGAATCCTTACTGCTCTTTTGATCGTGTCGATTTTTTCCGCCCTTTCCTCCTGCTCTACACCGGAAGAAAACAAGGAAAAGCACTACCTGCGAGCAATCGAATATATAAAAATCGCCGACGAGAAAGCTGCCATCCTTGAATTGAAAAACGCCATCCAGCTGGACGCGAAATACGCCGATGCCAGGTATCAATTAGGCATGCTCTACCTGAAAAATGGCGATCCCAACGCAGCTTTCGGCGAACTGCAGCGCGCCTTCAGCCTTGATCCGCAAAATTCCGACGCCGGAGTGAAAGTCGCCGAATTCTATCTCCTTTCCCAGAAGAAAGAAGATAGCCGCAGGCTTGCGGAGCAGGTTCTCAACGCCAACCCCGACTATCCGGACGGCCTGGCACTCTTAGCCAATATTGAAATACTTGAAGGGAATATGGTGAAAGCGGAAGAGATTATCGGCAGGGCAATCAAGCTGTCTCCGGCAAACGACAAGTTCTACAGCATTAAAGGTCGAATCCTGAGTTCCCAGAACAAGGAGGAGGAAGGAGAAGAGGCGTTCAACAAGGCTATTGAACTGAACCCCGAGTCGTTCGCCCATTACCGGACACTCCTCATTCACTATGAAAACCGCAAGGATGAGGCGGCGACGCAAAAACTGCTCGATCAAATGACCACAAAGTTTCCGGATGATCCCCAGCTGCAGTTGCTCATCGCCGGTTTATGTCAGAAAAAAAATGAGCTTGATAAGGCGGAACAGGCCTTGCTGAAGGCTATCGAAATGAAAAAGGATGCCATTTCTTATAGACTGATGCTGGTTGATTTTTACAAAAACCAGCGGCAATACGACAAAGCCGAGGAGTATCTCAAAAATGCCCTTGCCGACCTCCCGGAAGATATCCAATTACAGGTGGTGCTGGCCGACCTGCTGTTCGATCTGCAAAAATTCCCTGAATCCCGTGAGATGATGGAGACGATCCTGAAAAGCAATCCCGCCAACGGAGCGGCGAACCTGATCAACGCCCGCTTTCTGATAAAAGATGGCAAGGACGGCGAAGCACTCGATATCATAACTCCACTGACTATCGATTACCCTCAATGGGCAGATCCCTTTTACTACTCGGCATTGACCTATCTTCGCACCGGCCAGATGGAATTGGCGCAGAAAGCAATCGAAATGGCCTTGCAGATCAATCCCGTGAACGACCGCTACCACACCTTGGCCGCGCAGATCTACCTGTTACGCGGCAACGGAGCCGAGGCGGGCAAAGAAGCTTCCATAGCCCTCAAAATCAATCGAAGAAACTTTATCGCCGCAAAGATTCTCACTCAATCCCTGGTTCTGCAGAAAGAGTATGATAAGACCATACAACTCGTCGGATCGATAGATAAAAAGATCGCCTGGAATGACGTCGAGCTGCTCGGTGCCGTCGGCATGGCGTACATCGGCCTGAACATCAAAGACAAGGCAACTGAAACCTTTGGTCGACTTCTGGAACTGGCTCCCGAGAACACCAAGGCGCTTTCCATACTTGCCGTCCTTACCTCGGAAAATGACCTTGACAAGGCGGTTGCCTATGTAAAAACACACCTTTCGCAACATGAAACAGGAAACCATTACATGTTCCTCGGCGAACTGTATGCAAAGAAACAGCAGAACGAAGAAGCCCTGCGGGCTTTTGAAAAGGCCCAGGAGTTGAACCCGGCAGACCCTCGGGGCTATATCCTTCGCGCCCGGCTCTTACGCTTGCTGGGAAAATCCGAAGAGTCTATCACCCAATACAATGAATTGCTGGCCACACAGCCTGATTCGATTGCCGCTCTGATGGGACTGGCGGCTGCTTATGAAAGTGAGGGTAGGGCCGACGAAGCTATGGGAATTTATAAGCGGATCCTGGAAATCAAACCGGATTTTCCGGCGGCTGCCAATAATCTCTCCTGGCTTATCGCCTCGGAGGAAAAAGGCGATCTCGGCGAAGCCCTGCGACTCGCCATGCAGGCCAAACAAGCCCTGCCCAAACACCCGAATATTGCCGATACCCTGGGATGGGTTCATTATAAGCGCGAATCGTATGGACTGGCTATCTCACAATTCAGGCATGCGCTTGAAAACCTTCCGGACGATCCGACCATTACCTTTCATCTGGCCCTTGCTCAATACGCCAACGGTGAAAAGACCGAAGCAACTGCGCTGCTGAAAGAGGTCGTAGCCGGAGAGAATCAGTTCAGTGAAAAAGATGAGGCTCAAGCGATTCTGCAGAAGTGGCAGAACCAGTAGCGGACAGGGTCTGGGCCAGGGTCAATCCCTTGGCCCTCGGGCGGTAGTCGGCTCGTCATTTACCGAGGCAGAACTGCTCGAAAATAACGTCCAGGATGTCTTCGGTGGTGGTTTCTCCGACGATCTCCGCCAGGCAAAGAAGACATTCCTGCAGGTCGACGGCGATAAGGTCGTTGGTGAGCCCTGCCCGCAGGGCGGCAAGAACCTGAGCACATGCTTCGCTTGCTGCCAGAAGTGCCCGCTTGTGCCTGATATTTGGCGCACAGCCGCCTTCCTCCCACTGTTCCCTGCCCGAGGTAATCGCCGAAAAGATTGCCTGTTTCAGTTCTTCGATACCCACCTGTTCCCTGGCGGAAATTGCCACGCATGGGCCAATCCCGGAAAGCGAAGAAAGATCGGGAAGATTTCCGTCACAGATATCGATCTTGTTGATCACCGGTATCACCGGCTTATGGCAGACCTGGGCGTACAGCCTTTGATCGCCTTCGCTGAGCGCCCGCGCCCCGTCAATCAGGAAAAGTACTGCATCGGCGCTATTGATAAGCTCTCTGGCCCGCTGGATGCCGAGAACCTCAACCTCTCCTGCATCCTCGCGAATGCCGGCGGTGTCGATAAGCCGCACCGGCACGCCCATGATGTCGACAATTTCTTCGATGGAATCGCGAGTAGTACCCGGAATGGCGGTGACCAGTGCCCGTTCTTCCTGAAGGATGGTATTGAGCAGACTGGATTTACCTACATTTGGCAGACCGGCTATGACAAGAGCAATTCCTTCGCGGTACAGCTTGCCCGCATCGGCATTCTGCAACAGCCTGGCCAGCGGTTCGGCCACCTCGCGCTCGAGCTGCTCGATCAGGGCATCATGATTGACGATCTCCACATCTTCATCGGGAAAATCGATAGCAACCTCAATGATCGCCCGCGCCCGGGCGAGACTCTGCCGTATCGGATCGATCCTCCGGTACAATGCTCCCGACAGCTGCTCCTGGGCGAGATCGACACCTTTCCTGGTTTTGGCGGAGAGTATGTCGATCACTGCTTCAGCCTGAGTGAGATCTATCCTGCCGTTAAGAAAAGCCCGTTTGGTGAATTCTCCCGGAGCCGCCAGTTTGGCGTCACTTTCCAGAATAAGTTCGAGAATGGAATGCAGAACGAGAAAGCTGCCGTGGCAATGGATTTCCACGACATCCTCCCGGGTATAGGTATTGGGTGCGGCCATATATACGGCCAGCACTTCATCGACAATCTTCCCCCCGTCCGGCTGGAGGATATGGCCGTAGTAAAGCCGGTGGCTCTGAAAACGGCAGGAAGGATCCTTCGGCTGAAAGAGGGTGGTAAGAATATGGCGGGCCATATTGCCGCTTATCCGGATAATACCGATACCACCGGCCCCCGGTGGCGTGGATATCGCGGCAATGGTTTCATCATTGCAGGGAGTAATCATCAGCTTACCTCCAAGGGGCTCGCCGTCGTTGTTCAGGATTCCCGGTTTTGCTTATTCCCGGATTTTCCCTGTCGCCCCTTCGATTGTGAACGTTTGCGGCCGTTAGGACGGTTACCTTTGCCTGGCTTGTAAATAAGAATCTTCTTAAACAGGCCATCCCCGACAGAGCGGCTTCGGATTTCCTTGTCCTCCTGGAAAATCATATGAATGATTCTCCTCTCCGAAGGGTTGAGCCCAGGCAGAACCTGGGTTTTGCCGTCCGCTTTCACCAGGGCGGCAAGCTCAGCCGCCTTTATTTTCAATTCATCCAGCCGCTTTTCCCGAAAGTCGCCGACATTGACAGATATTCTTAAACGCTCCGACACCTTTCGGCTGACGATTTTACGCAGGATATACTGCAGGCTGTCGAGGACCTTGCCATCCTGTCCGGCAAGGTTCTCTTCATGTTCTCCGCGGAGGGTACACGTCACAGCCAATCCGGATGCCTGAACTTCAAGGGTGGAGGGAAAGCCCATCAATTCGGTAAGCCGCAAGACCTCGTCTTCGACAATCTTCAGGCTCTCCGGACTGGCCTCACCTTCCTGCTCCTCGCCTGGAGGCAAGTCATCCTCTTCATCCTCTTCATCGGTTTGCGTTTCGACATGGATGCTTTGCGCCGGGGGCAGTTCATCTTCGATATCTTCCGGCTCCTCGACCTTCACGCCTGAAGGAAGAAGCGTTTCCATCTCAAAGACATTTTCCTCTTCGATTTCGGGTTTTAGAGTTACCCGAATCCGTGCTTTTTTCCGAATAAGGCCAAAGATCCCGGTCGACCCCGTCTCGATCACCTCAATATCAAGATTTTCCTGAGGAGCCCCCAGAGCATCACACGCTTTTTTTATAGCCTCAGCAACGTCTTTGCCGTAAAAATCGTTTTTTTTAAAAGACATTGAATTACCTTTTCGTTTATATCTCAACAAACTGATCTGACACCGTTTCCTGCAATCTTTCCGGAGCCGCTACGCCTGGGCGGCTTCCGGTTTCTTCGTCTCACGATTAATCAGGACCTGCTGGAGTATGGAGAGCAGGTTATTGATAAACCAGTAGAGAACGAGGCCGGAAGCAAAATTGAGAAACATGAATGTAAAAATTACCGGCAAAAACATCATTATTTTTGCCTGGGTCGGATCGGCAGTAGTGGGAGAAAGCTTCTGTTGAAAGAACATCGAAGCACCCATCAGCAAAGTAAGCACCGGCAGCCCACCCAAGTAAGGGATATCGAAGCCCAGCCACAAACGGTCGGGCGCGGAGAGATCGGAAATCCACAACATAAACGGCGCGTGTCGCAGTTCGATACTTTGCAGAAGCACCTTATACAGGGCAAAAAAGACCGGAATCTGCAAAACCATCGGCAGACAGCCGCCCAGGGGGTTCACTTTGTAGGTTTTATACAGACTCATCACCTCCTGGTTCATTCTGGTCGGATCATTTTTGTACTTTTCCTTGATCTTCACCATCTTCGGCTGCAATTTCTGCATGTTCTTCATCGACTTCAGGCCCTTCTGGGAAATAGGCCAGAAAGCTGCCTTGAAGAGCACTGTTACTAATATTATAGCTACCCCGTAGTTGCGGCAATACTCATAAAACAGATTAAGCAGCCAGAGGGTCGGTTTGGCTATAACATCAAACCAGCCGAAATTGACCGATTTATCGAGGTTGTATCCGATGTTTTTAAGCATATCCAGCTTCTTAGGTCCATAGAAGACGTGATATTTATACTCCTTCTCGGTTCCTGGCTGGAGAGTATCGAGAGTCCCGGCAAGGTGTGTGTTAGCCAGATTCTCCGTGCCCCGGGCGGTAAAGGACGCACCGGCCCCTTCAAGAGGCACTATCCCGCAAAGAAAGTAATTACCCTCAAAACCTGCCCATTCGATATTTCCCTGGAGGGTTGTGGGACCGTCCTTGAAATCATCACTGTCAATTTCCTGCAGTTCACCATTGATATAGGCGACTGGTCCGGCGAACAGGAAGTTATCGGCAGGACTGGCAACACCCTCAAACCTCACGTTGACCAGCTCCAACTGGGGAATGCCCTGAAGAAGATTTTCTGCGGAGTTCCTAACCTTTATGGAAACATCGATCAGGTAACTGTCGTTGTTGAAACCATAGACTCTTTCCACTGTAAGACCGTTAGCTGCTTGCCCCACCATCCGCAACTCGGCTGAGGCTTTGTCATGTGACAGCCTCAGCTTCTCTTTGTCAGTGCTGTAGAGCACCTGAGGGGTTACGGCAGTTCCCCAGGAAAACTGCAATGGAAAGCCCTGCGTGGCATCGGTTTTCACCAGCTGCATGCCCGGCGAGTTCTCTGCATTGGTTTCTTTGTGATTTTTCAGGACAAAGCTCCTGATTGTCCCGCCGTCCTCGGACAGGATGGCGGTATACAGATCGGTGTCGATGGTTATGTTTTTTGGCTCCCGATCGTAACTGACTGCCGGAAGAGAAGCACCGGCAGAAGGTTGTGCGACAGCCTCGGGCCTGGCCGGTTCCGCCGGCACGGCCGTCTGCGCCTGTTGTCCCTGCTGCGGCTGAACCGTTTCCGTGACTGTGGCAGGTGGGTTCATGCCAACAAAAAAATATTGATAGCCAAGCAAAATCACAAATGAAATTATGATAGCGAGAAAAGCTCTATAGGTATCCATGATACTTACCTTAAATTATGGCAACACCCGGGGGAGTCGTGTCAATTAACAAAATTTTAGGCGAACGCCCCGTCTATTGTAACGGATCATACCCGCCTCGGGAAAAAGGATTACAACGGAGAATTCGCCACACTCCGAGAAGAGTGCCCCGAATGACCCCGTATTTCTCAATTGCCTCAATTGTGTACGCGGAACAAGTGGGAATAAAACGGCAACTGGGTGGAAAAATGGGTGAGATAAAGTACTGATACCCGCGCACGAATCCGACAAACACCGTCTTGAGGAAGTTGCCGCCCATCATTTCATGCGTTCTTGGCAGAGCGAACAGTGCTGGCAAGGGAGGCTATTGCCATGCGGATGTCCTGGGGATGCAAGCAGGTGAAGTCGGGACGAACGGCAAAAACAATATCCGCTCCCGACGGATACTGTTCCTGCCAAAGTCGGAACGACTCCCGGATAATTCGTTTGAGGCGATTTCTCTTCACGGCGCCACGAATCTTTCGATGAACGCTTATGCCCAGCCTGCTCGATCCCGTTATGTTCTCGCGGCAGACGAGGGTAAAACCTTCACCATGCAAACGTTTTCCACCGCTGTAGACGTGCTCGAACTCCCACCCCTTGCGCAGCAGAGCACTTTTGGGAAGACGTTTACCGGTCAACGGTTAAGCCGACAGCCTTTTTCGGCCTTTGGCCCTGCGTGACGACAACACCGCCCTGCCGGCACGGGTACTCATTCTTTCACGAAAACCGTGGGTATGCTTGCGCTTGATGTTGCTTGGCTGAAAAGTTCGCTTGCTCATTCTTTACTTCCTCATTGTGAGAAATCCATGGGATTTCCATGTTTTTTTAGCTTAAGAGGTTCAGGAAAGCTTATAGGTGCGCAATTACGACTGTTTCCCGAGCCTGTTATTCCCTCTGGACGGCACTGTGACCATCGCCAGGATGACAAATTACAAACCAGCAATATTAACCACACATAACCCTTAGTGTCAAACATTTTTGTTTTCTCCGGCCACCCGCGTATTGCAGAAGACTACCGGCTATGCTATGCTCTCACCTGTAATATCTCCCCTGTTATGCAGTCTTTTGATGTGTACCGGTGAACGATTATTGCCCATCGACAAAATCAAGGATACGCCAGATTCTTTCATGACAGATTTCTCACTTAAGACATACGCCGATATCGACTGGACAGTCCTCCGGGAAAATGCCCTGAAAAAGAAGGGCTGGCAAAACAAAAATGCCAAGGAATGGGATGGAAAGGCTCGTTCGTTTGCCGGCAGGAATAAAAGCTCCGCCTACATAGAACTGTTTCTTTCCCACCTTCCCCTTCAACAGGATATGACCGTGCTCGACATCGGTTCCGGGCCCGGCACCCTTGCTCTCCCCATCGCCAAAAAGGTGAAGAGCGTTACCGCCGTCGATTTTTCCCGCTCAATGCTCGATACGCTGGAGGAACTCGCCGGAGCCGAACGGATAGGCAATATCAACACCGTGCACTGCGCCTGGGAAGACGACTGGCAGGCCAGGGGAATACAACCCCATGATATCGCCATAGCCTCCAGAGCGATGGGAGTAAAAGATCTTAAGGCAGCCCTTGAGAAAATCAACGCTTTTGCCTTGCAATATGTGTTTCTCAGCGACCGGATCGGAGTAACACCTTTTGAGATCGGGGCCTTTGAAGCGCTTGGCCGGCCTTTCGCTCCCGGTCCCGACTACATTTACACCCTCAACATCCTGTACACCCTTGGAATCCACGCCAATGTCATGGTCCTGAGGCTCGAACAGGATGTTAGCTACAGCTCAATGGATGAGGCAGTTGCCTCGTACAGCTGGATGTTCCACGACATCACCCCACCTGAAATGGCCGCCCTGGAGCACTACATCTCCAGGCAAACAATCAGCTCCGATGCCGACCGATTGACTGTCCGCCGGGCAACGCCGCCGCAATGGGCCCTCATATGGTGGCAGAAAGATCAGACCGGCTCACAGCGAGCCACAACTCCGTGAAAATCTTGAACCTACAGAACAACCTCAGGCTACTCTCTTGCACATGATGACCGAAGAATACGATGTCGTAGTTATCGGCGCCGGCCATGCCGGTTGCGAAGCCGCCCTGGCAGCAGCCAGAATGGGCTGCAAAACCCTGCTCACGGTGATCAATGCCGATACTATCGGGGCAATGTCCTGCAATCCCGCCATCGGCGGTCTGGCAAAAGGACATCTGGTTCGGGAAATCGATGCGCTCGGGGGGGAGATGGCCGGCAACATCGATGCGACATCCATCCAGTTTCGCCGCCTGAACACCAGCAAAGGCCCGGCGGTACGTTCGTCCAGAGCCCAGGCCGACCGACTGCTCTACCGGTTGAGGATGAAATCGATCGTTGAAAACCAGGAAAACCTCACCGTCAAACAGACGGTGGTGGACGGCCTGCTCGTTGAAAACGATCGGATATATGGTATCCGTACCTCCCTTGAAGAAGAGATCCGTACCACGGCAGTGGTTGTCGCCACAGGCACATTCCTGAACGGCCTGGTCCATATCGGCCTGAAAAACTTTCCGGCAGGCCGGCTGGGCGATTCGCCCGCTATCAGGTTGTCTACCTGGTTCAAGGAAAACGGTTTTGCCGTCGGCCGCATGAAAACCGGCACCGTACCCCGGCTCGCCTCCCATTCTATCGATTATACCGGCCTCGAGGTCCAGCATAGCGATAATCCGCCGGCCCATTTTTCCTATTCTTCAAAAGGCGGCTACACCCTGCCGCAACTGCCTTGCCATATTACCTATACCAACGACCGCACTCATGAGGTCATTCGCCGCGGCATCGACAAGTCACCGATGTATACGGGCATCATCAAAGGAATAGGGGCACGATACTGTCCATCCATCGAAGACAAGATCATGCGCTTCCCGGAGAAGGACCGTCACCAGATTTTTCTCGAACCCGAAGGGTTGGATACTGTCGAGGTCTACCCCAACGGGTTGCCGACCAGTCTGCCGCTCGCCACCCAGACTGCCATGATCCACTCCATCAAGGGACTGGAAAAGGCTCAGATCATCAGACCCGGATACGCGATCGAGTATGATTATATCGACCCTCTCGGGCTTCATCCCTCCCTTGAGACCAAACAGATTCAAGGACTCTTCCTGGCCGGACAGATCAACGGGACTTCAGGGTATGAAGAGGCCGCGGCCCAGGGGTTGATTGCCGGGATCAATGCGGTGCGATACTGCCGCAATGAAGATCCTTTGATCCTCGATCGTTCCCAGGCCTATATCGGGGTCCTCATCGATGATCTCGTCACCTGCGGCACCAAGGAGCCGTACAGGCTTTTCACCTCCCGGGCCGAATACCGGCTGCTCCTGCGGGAGGATAATGCCGATGCCCGTCTGACCGAGATCGGCTTTAATATTGGTCTCGTCAAAGAAGCTGCGTACGAGAAGTTCCGGCAGAAACAACAGGCAATCCACGCCGGCATAGAGGCGCTGGAGACCATTGCCGTAAAGCCTGTGCCGGCGGTCAACGAAGCGCTCTCTTGTCTGAACAGCAGTTCCCTCAAGCAGAAATGTTCACTGGCCGATCTGCTGCGGCGTCCGGAACTGTCGATCGATTCTTTTACCTCGCTGCCAATCGCCGAGCTGGACCAGGGCGCTCTTGCCGAACTGAACGAAAGTGCAGTGAAAGAAGAAATAGAACTGCAGGTAAAATTCAAAGGGTATATCGATCGTCAAGATGAACAGGTTGCCCGCTTTAAGAAAATGGAATCGATGCTTCTCCCAAAAAACATCGATTATCGGTCCCTCTCCGGACTCTCCAATGAAGTCGTGGAAAAATTGACCAGGATACAACCGGTATCCCTCGGTCAGGCCTCAAGAATCTCCGGAATTACCCCGGCCGCGATCTCGGTATTGCAGGTTCACCTGAAAAAGCTGCAGAAGCAGGTATAAACTTTATAATTCCCGCGCCATGGCTCCTTTAATCTTTCCCGAAATCGATCCTGTAATATTCCACCTCGGCCCACTGTCCGTTCGCTGGTACGGCTTGATGTACGTCCTTGGCTTTCTTGCGAGCTATATTCTGGTACGCCGCCAGATACGTCAGCATTCATATCACCGGCTGGACGAACACTTCGAAAATCTCAATATGGTACTTATCCTTGCCGTGATCATTGGCGGAAGGCTCGGCTATGTGCTTTTTTATAATCTTCCCTATTACCTCGCCCATCCCCTGGAAATTCCGGCCACCTGGAGCGGAGGCATGAGCTTTCACGGGGCATGTTTTGCGGTCCTGCTCGGAGGATGGATATATTGCCGGATAAAAGAAATCGACTACTGGAAAGCAGCCGATATCTACACTGCCACCATTCCCATCGGACTTGGTCTTGGCAGGATCGGCAACTTCATCAACGGTGAGCTGTATGGACGAACGACCGACGTCCCCTGGGGTATGGTTTTCCCGGGAGGCGGGCCTTTGCCGCGTCATCCCTCGCAACTCTACGAAGCCCTGCTTGAAGGCTTTCTGCTCTTTGTGGTGCTCTGGTCCGTACGCAA
Source organism: Desulfobulbaceae bacterium BRH_c16a (assembly GCA_000961725.1). GTDB lineage: Bacteria > Desulfobacterota > Desulfobulbia > Desulfobulbales > Desulfocapsaceae > Desulforhopalus_A. Next base: position 100,986 of record LADS01000046.1, on the reverse strand, counting down.
CAAACCCTGGGATAACCTGCGCTATTGGCCACACGGCAGTATCTTCGCTTTGTTTTTAGCGGGCTATGGCTGCATGCGCATCCTGGTTGAACAGTTCCGGGAACCAGACCAGCAGATAGGATATCTGCTGGACTTGTTCACCATGGGTCAGATCCTCAGCGGTGTGATGGTGCTCGCCGGTCTGCTCGTATGGATATTCAGGCTCCGCCGGGCCGGAACCTGAGACACTGTACAGATCATTGCAACCTGTAGCTGAGATTTTTACCGGGCTTGAATTTTACGACATTGTGGGCCGGAATGACAATACTCTGGCCGGTCTGTGGATTTCGACCTTTCTGCTCCGCTCTTTCCACCACCCTGAAGGAACCGAACCCGGAAAGAGTCACCCTCTCACCCTTCTCCATGGCATCCGCCATATTGACCAACACTCTGTTCAAAGCCAACTCAGCCTGAACCTTGGTAATGCCGCCGACTTCTGCTATCGTTGCAACTAGTTCGCCTTTATTCATCGATCTGATCCTTTTCTCCACTGGGTTAGTAAGAAACAGTTAATATCACCTGTATTACTAGCCGCTTCAGCAGAAAAAACAATTGTCGGAAATACCTGTTTTTCACTAGGTAATTCTACCTACAATCAATGATTGTAATAATATTTTACGATATAAATCAGATAATTAATCAAGTAATGAGAAGGCTCGGCCTCATTATGGACATTTGCCTTAATGAAAAATACCTGAATGTTTTACCCTCTTTTAGCACCTTAAAAATTCATTTCTCGTTTTTCACTCCAAAGAGTGGGCTGAAAACAGTAGAAATGAATTTCGTGAAGGTACTTATCCCGCTTGCTGGGGTGAGGAAAATTTTTCAATGGCGACAGTGAGGGAATGAACAGAGTGCGCAATTCTCTCATTTCGGCTTTCATTTTTCTGATGCGACCGGTTTCTGCCGATAGATCTGGAGCGCCACAATCGCCGCGCTCCCATGTGCATCAGGAGGCAGTACATCACTCGGAAGTAATAAAACCGTTGCGTACTGCGTAGTTGACTAAATCGACACTATTTTTTCGATTGAACTTGCGCAGCAGATTTGAACGGTGGTGGTCGATGGTGCGCTGGCTCAGATGCAGATGTTCCGCCATTTTTTTGCTGGTAAAGCCTTTCACAACCAACTGCAGAATTTCCTTCTCCCGCCGTGTCAACTCTTGAAAGGGACTCTTTTTCTCGTTTCGGTACATGTTAATCACATCATCGGCAAAGTCTTCAGCCATGAAGGGTGAAATATAGCTTTTGCCGGCGACCACCTTTTCTATTGCCACCAGGAGTTCTTCGTCCGAGTCGTCTTTCATGAGATATCCATCGGCTCCGGCTGACATGGCATTATAAAAATACTGCTTGTTTTTGTGCATGGTTAAAACCAGGATTTTTATCCAGGCATACTTGCTTTTCACGATCCCGATGGCCTCCATTCCCCCGATACCAGGCATGGAGATGTCCAGGATAATCAAATCAACCTCGGCGCTGTCGAGGAAACTGAGGAGTTCTTTTCCGTTGTTCGCCTCCCCGACTACATGAAGCCTGGAATCTTTCTTCATGATATTCTTGATTCCGTGACGGATGAGGACATGATCATCCGCAAGCAGGATACGAATACTTTCATTTGTCTGCATCATTGTAAAATTTCTCCTGTCAACAGCTGGACTGCACCTTATAACAGTTATGCAGATTGTATTTACATGCCAAGGGGTAAAATGCAACCTCTTCTTTCAAAATTTCGCTTTTTCGAAAATGTCACTGCAAGTGCCTTGAACCTCGAGAGCATGAGAGAATTCTCCACTCTCTGCAACAGTCAGCTTCAAGTGGCGAAGAAACAACCTTCTGCCTACCCGGAATCGTCGGTGAGCCATCCGACTTTCCTTGCCACCTCATATCCTGGTTGTTATAATCGCGCTGCTTTTACCTTAATCCTATTAACAACGTCAATTCAACAGGAACACTGCCAATGAAAACACTGCTCGTCTTGCTCTCTCTTGCTTTATCTCCAGCAACCTTTGCACTTGCCGCCAGCGGGGAAGGCCCGCCTATCGATGTCACGGCACTCACCGGCACCATGTTCGGCATAATCTCACTCGTGATCTTTGTGTCCGCCTACACCCTCGTTATTTTTGAAGAACAGCTGCACCTGAGAAAATCCAAACCGGTACTCCTGGCCGCCGGCATTATCTGGGTGCTTGTTGCCCTGACGTTCAACAGCATGGGCTATACCCATGAAGCGGAAAAAGCGATTCGTCATAATCTTCTCGAATATGCCGAACTTTTCCTCTTTCTCCTGGTAGCCATGACCTACATCAATGCCATGGACGAGCGGAATGTCTTTCAGGCACTTCGTTCATGGCTGATCAACCGGGGCTTCTCGCTGCGCAGCGTCTTCTGGGTCACAGGCTTACTGGCTTTTTTCATCTCTCCCGTTGCCGACAACCTGACTACCGCCCTGCTCATGGGTGCGGTGGCTTTGGCCGTTGGCGGCCAGGAGAGAAAATTTGTCGCTTTAGCCTGTATCAACATCGTCGTTGCCGCCAATGCCGGCGGTGCATTCTCACCTTTCGGCGACATCACCACACTTATGGTCTGGCAGAAAGGAATTCTCCAGTTCTCTGAATTTTTCGCAATTTTCATCCCCTCCGTCGTTGCCTGGCTGGTTCCTGCAATCCTGATGAACTTTGCCCTGCCGAAAGGGAACCCGCAACCCGGCAAGGAACATTATGTCATGAAACTTGGCGCCAGACGTATCATGGCCCTTTTCCTGTTGACCATTTGCACCGCAGTATCGTTTCATAATTTTCTCCACCTCCCACCGGCAGCGGGCATGATGTTTGGTCTCGGCTATCTCGGCTTCTTCTCCTATTACTTAAAGAAAAAGGAGCACAGGCTCTTCGATCTCGATGCCCAGCCCCTGGCGCAGCCTTTGACCAGTGCCAAGCTCGGCCCCTTTGATATTTTCCGGAAAATTGCCAGGGCGGAATGGGACACTCTGCTTTTCTTCTACGGCGTGATTCTGTGCGTCGGCGGTCTGTCACAGTTCGGCTACCTCGCCTATATCTCCAATCTGCTCTATCATGACCTGGGCCCTACCACCGCCAACGTCATGATTGGTTTTCTGTCGGCGATTGTCGATAATATCCCGGTGATGTTCGCAGTGCTGACCATGAGTCCGGATATGTCCCACGGTCAATGGCTGCTGGTTACCCTCACGGCCGGTGTCGGCGGCAGCATGCTGTCGATAGGCTCTGCCGCGGGAGTAGCTCTCATGGGAGCTGCCCGGGGTGTCTACACCTTCAATGCCCACCTGGTCTGGACTCCGGCAATCACGCTGGGTTATGGAGCAGCTGTTTACACCCATCTGTTCATTAATTCCAAACTGATGTAATGTCTTTCTCTCCACCCACTCCTCCCCTGCCCACCGCCTGGGAGGAGTGTCTGCAAAGAGGCTGGACCCATCTGGATATCCTGCTCGTTACCGGAGACTGCTACGTCGATCATCCGTCCTTTGGCGTAGCACTCATCGGTCGGCTGCTGGAAAGCCACGGCTATAATGTCGCCATCCTCTCTCAGCCTCGTTTTGACACAACTTTTGATTTTCAGGCATTCCCGTCGCCAAGGTTGTTCTGCGGCATAACCGCCGGCAATCTGGATTCGATTGTCGCCAACTACAGCAGTAACGGCAAGGTCCGGGATACCGACGCCTTTTGTCCCGACGGCAATCCATGGCGGGGGAAGATCAGAAGCCGGACGGAGCGAAGACGACCCGACCGGGCCAGTATTGTGTATACCAGTCTGGCCCGGTCGGCCTACCCTAATGTGCCGATTGTTCTCGGCGGTATAGAGGCGTCCCTGCGGCGTTTTGTCCATTATGATTATCAACAGGAAAAGCTGCGATGTTCAATTCTTACCGATGCCAAAGCGGATCTGTTGGTCTACGGCATGGGCGAGAAAGCAGTGGTGGAAGTAGCCGAGCGGTGTGCCCGCAATCAACCGCTCTCTGCCATTCCCGGAACCTGTCAACGGCTGACCGACAGGGAGTTGCAGAACTTCTTTCCGGAATTGGCAATACAAGATTCACAAAAGCTTCTTGTGCTTTCTTCCTGGGATGAGATCAATGAAAAATCGCGCCTGTTTCTTGATGCCGAACTGGCACTTGATCAACATGCCCGTGGCCGCTCACCACGTATCGTACTGCAACGGCAGCAAACCCACTGGGTTTTGCAGCAACCGGCGCCAAAGCCCCTCAATTCTGAAGAGCTCGACGCGCTCTACAGCCTGCCGTACACCAGACGCCCTCATCCTGCCGACGGTCAAATTCCTGCCTATCGGATGATCAGGGATTCGGTAACCATCGTTCGGGGATGTTCCGGCAACTGCTCCTTTTGTGCCATCACCAGGCATCAAGGGCCGTCGATCGTCTCACGCAGCCGGGAATCCATTCATAGTGAATGCGAGCAAATCGCCCAAGCGCATGATTTCGGAGGGACTATCACCGATCTTGGAGGACCGACTGCCAATCTGTATGGTACTTCCTGCGCCATCGGTTCGTGCAAAAAACATGACTGTTTATATCCGAAAATCTGCCCCAATCTTCGGATTGATGAAAAAGTGTTTATCGACCTGCTTGATGAAATTTCCCTGATTAAAGGCGTCCGGCATCTCTTTGTTTCATCCGGTCTGCGAATGGAAATACTCCTGCAGACACCGCATCTGCTTAAAAAAATTCTTCGGTCGCACACTCCCGGATCATTGAAGATAGCCCCGGAACACACCGACGATGAACTGCTGTGCCTCATGCATAAAGAACCGCATGATCTGCTTCGTCGATTTATTAAAAAATGTCGGGAAATTGGCGGTAAACTGGGGAAAAAGATAGAACTCACGCCCTATGCCATTCTCTCTCATCCGGGTTCCACCCCAAAACATGCCGAAAAGCTTACCAGAGACATGCAAAATCTTGGGCTACAGGTGAGGAAATTTCAGGATTTCACCCCAACTCCCGGAACTCTTTCAACAGCCATGTTTGTGACCGGTTTACGGCCCGATAACAAAAAACCGCTCGTTGTCGCAAAAAAACAATCGGAAAGGCGCAAGGAGCGACAAGTTATGGAGGAAAATTTCCATCGACAAAATGCGGGCAACAAAGATTTCAAGCAACGGAAGAAACGATGATCACCTTTCCCTGGTTTTGACAGTCCCGTAGTAGTCACCGTAATTGTTTTCGCTCTTGTAGAGCAGTTTGGATGAAACGACATTGTTTTTATGGCCATTGAAGATCAGGCCAATTATTTTATTTCTGCCGATTTCCTCCACTGTTTTCTGAATCAGCAGCCTCTCGGAGACACCATGCCGCACCACCAGCACCACTCCGTCAACGAGCTTGGACAGTACGGCAGCCTCCGAAGCAACCTGAAAAGGTGGCGTATCGAAAATGATGACTCTGTCGGGGTAGCGCAAAGAGAGCTCTGCGACCAGATTCTGCATGCGAATTGAACCAAGAAGCTCAGCAGGGTTGATTGGTGGCACCCCACTTGCCAAAATCGATAATTTTTTCACCGAAGTGTTCTGTATGAGAGCAGAGATGTCTTTTTTGTTCTGGAGATAATCGGCAAGCCCCAGGACGCCGGGAACACCAAAAAGGTTGGCAAGGGAAGGAAGCCGAAGGTCACAGTCCACCAAGAGGGAATAATGATCCACCCCTTGCGCCAGAGCTATTGCAAGATTTGCAGAGACAAAGCTTTTTCCCTCCTGAGGGAGCACCGAGGTAACCATGACGGTTTTACACACAGGACCATTTTCCGGCGGATGCAGGATTCTGGATCGCAGAACGCGGAAAGATTCGGCGACCTGCTCTGAATAACTGGCCCCCAGGAGGAGCCTTTCATCCCATCCCTTTGATCGGCTCTCTGCAATTGCTGTATTCCGAGTATGTCTGGCTGCAGTATTGACTCTATTATTATTCAAGCCGTTGATTTTTTCCGATCCAACTGTTTCTGTCGTTCTATTGTAAACGGCTTGGGAAGCACCAAGAGAATCCGCTTTATCCACGACTTTGGTAAATTTATTTTCCATCATTATCCTCAATCCAGGTTAATCAACCTCATAAGGTATTGGTAGACAGGCGCCAGCCAACCTCTCTGGTGGGCGTAAGCCACCCCAGCCCCTTCCACCAGCAGAATAGCCAGAACCATCCATACCAGCCATCTTCGCAACAACGTTTTTTGCGGCGGCAGAAAAAATGTGCTGTCATCCCCTTGGATGTGCAACCGCCTGGCACTTTCCCGCACAACCTCCCCCTCAATTTCCAAGACATCCTGTGAATACGCGGCAAGCAAGGCATTATCACAAAGGATGTTGATCTGTCGGGGATTGCCCTGAGTCGCCTCATACACGAGACCCAGCGATTTTTCAGTAAAAATGGCTCTATTCTTGGCCCCAGCCCAGTTCAACCGGAACAGGATATATTGCCGGCAATCCTCCCTGGCAAGTTCGGTAAGGTGGTAACGAACGACAATGCGCTGACTGAGCGAAGAGAGTTGTTCCTCTGTGAGTCGGCCAAGAAGTTCCGGTTGCCCAACCAAAAAAATACTGAGAACATTCTTGACCTCGATAGCCAGGTTGGCAAGCAGTCGTAATTCTTCGAGCAGATCGGTAGGCAAGGCGTGAGCTTCATCAATAATCAGCAGCACCTTTCTTTTCTTTTTCTTGCACTCCTCAAGCAACTTGGCAAACAAGACGAGGAACTTAGCGGTATTACCGTCAAACAACAATCCGAGTTTTGCGGCGAAATAATAGAAAAAATCATCGACCCCCAGAGTCGGATTGGATATCACACAGAGGTATCCCGGGATTTCCAGCGTCTTCGCAAGAACGTTAATAAGAGTGGTTTTCCCGGTCCCGACGCCCCCCGTAAGAAGTAAGAAACCTTTATCGGAAACAACTCCCTGCTTCAGACCGGCTAGTGTCTCTTTGTGGGTTTCCCCCAGAAAGAGAATGTTGGAATCCGGTGAGAGTTCAAATGGTTTTCGCACCAGTCCAAAATGTTTTCTATACATTATAAGAAACCGTACTAGATAACTATATAACCTTTAAACCAAACAAATCCGAACAAGGCCAGGACAAGGAGTATACCTGATATCATCAAGCTTATACTAAAGAAACTCCGCCAATTGCGCTTTCTTTTTTCAGCAACTGTTTCAATATGGGGAATGGTGGCAATGAGCGGTATTGCCAAAGCAGCTTCCAACGCATCGGGATCCCTGAAGGATCCATCGAAAAAATCAAGTACAAGAGTAAAGCCAAACCCTATCCCCAGACCCACCATGGCCGCTACCCCCATTATCCCGGCAAAATTCGGCCGTATTGGCTTTTCCGGATATCTGGCAGGATCCTCGATCTTGAATTGACTGCCTTTCTGCCGCATTTCAAGATTGAGCATCGACCTGGCCTCAAGGTTCTGAGCCACAAGATAATCGTAATGTCTTTTCAGCTGCCCATATTCCCTGGTCAGGGCCGACCATTCCGCTTCCCGCACAGGCGCGGCGGCCACCCATTGTTCATATTCCTTGAGCGCCAGTTTCAATTGTTCCTTTTCAGCTTTGAGACTTTCAATGTTCAACAGGACACTTTTGTACTGTGTCTCGAGTTGGAGAATCAGCGTGTCCACAGAGCCTGCAGCTGATTTGCTTTTGTTTTTTCCGGATCCCGAGCCACGACCGCTGGCAATTTCGCTTTCCAGTCTGGCGATAATGTTTCGGGTTCTCTTTATATCCGGATGCATTTCCTTATATCGAGATGTCAATTGTTCGAGCAGAATCTTCATCTTCTCCAACTGCATATCGGGGTTTATCGGTTCTTCATTCCTATTGCTCGACCGGTCTGTGAAGGCATTTGCCCTTTCACTCGCGATAACTTGTTTCCGGTTGCTTATCTGATCCTGTATCAAGACTAATGTCCTCTCAAGATCCTGAACAGATTCCTGGTTGCTCTGATATTGCCCCTGCAATGCAAGGAGTCTCGCCACATTGGAAACCTGCTGCTCCGGCATTTCATTGTAATGCTTGAGCTTATAATCGCGCATGCCGTTTTCTTTACGATCCATCGTCTCCTTTGCCATTGCCAGTTCATCACTGGTATAGGCAGAGGTTTCCGTAGCTTTTTCTTCCCGATATTTGAGGTTTTCTTCGATGAATTTTGCGGCCAGGGTGTTGGTCACTTTTACTACTTGATCAGGATTGCCGTAATTGAAGGTAATCTTGAAGATATCTCCTTGCTGAGAAGGTTCGATCATGATTTGTTGCCGCATGGAATCAACGATATCTTCCATGGGTAACCGTTGACGGGCTTCGGGATAAAGATCCAAATCAAGAATAAGTTTTTCAAGATTGGTTCTGCTGGTAACTATTTGTGTCAATGTACTGACGATATCGCGAATTCTTGAGACAACATCAGGCGACATTTTGTTCGGACTGATTTTCTGCTGCTCATAGCTGAGAAGGCTCACCGCTTGATACACTTTCGGGGTAAAAAGATATACTCCCAAACCAACGGGGAGACTTATCATCAGCACAACCATGATAAACCATTTTCTTCTGTAAAAAAGATCCAGGTATTTGTTTGCCACTTGGCGCTGTTGAGAGTCCATAGGATAATGTAATAGAATTTTGAATTATTGTTATTCGCCTTATTACCCTGACAATTCTTTTCTTTTATGCTGCAGTGTAACAATCTGCTCCGACATTCAAGAGAAATCAACTAGAAGAGCATTTATATGTTATGGTAACCAGATTAATCCAGGTTATACTGGTAACAGACCTACAGGTCAATGATGATCATTAAAACCGATTTTTTGACTCTTTACAATGATAGGTTTTATTTTTTTGGCACCCCGAAAGTCAACTGCTGGTATTTAATAAAAATCTTCCCTACAAAATGGCACTGCCGACGAAATCGAAGGGCAGTTCAGGGCCAGCATAAAAAGGCGATCAACACCCAGAGCTATTCCCGCCGCGACATCCAGCTTGTCGAGATCTTGCAGAAAACGTTCAGGCATTTCCGCTCTATAGCCGTTATTGGCGCGAATAGCGTCAATTTCTGCTTGAAACCTTTGTCTCTGCTCAGCTCCGTCGGTAAGCTCTGAAAAACCGTTCGCCAACTCCACCCCTTTGATATACAACTCGAATCTTTCAGCTATTTTGGGGTTGGTTTTATTTTTCTTTGCAAGCGAAGCTAATTGCGCTGGATATTCATAGAGGAAAACAGGAAATTCGTATCCAAGTTTTGGTTCCACATATTCAACCAGGATTTCATCGAATCTTTCTTCGGTCAGGATCTGGTCCAGGGAATACGGGCTGTATCGATGAAAAGCCTGATCAACGGTCAGCCGCGGCCAATTGCCTGAGAGATGTACACCGGACATGAAGTCTTCGGTAACAGGAAAATGAAATGGTATTTCAGGATGCTGCAGGTATTCGAGGATAAAACGCACCAACATCTCGCAATCCGTCATCAACTGAAAGTAATCACAGCCGGTCCTGTACCACTCAAGCATCTGGAACTCTTCCAGATGAAGGCGGCCGCACTCACCTTTCCGGAAACAGGGACTGATCTGGAATATTTTCTCGCACCCCTGGGCGAGCAAACGTTTCATGCACAGTTCGGGTGAGGTCTGCAGGTAGTGATTTTCAGAGGCAAACGGCAGGATATGGCTTTCAGGAATAAAGACGGGCTGACGGAGAGGAGTATCGACTTCCAGAAACCCCTGATGATAAAAAAAATTTCTGATGGCACGAAAAAAGGCTGCACGCAAGTGCAGCCTTTCGACGCTCAACACGGAACTACTCTTTGACCCGGGTCACATACTGACCGGTCCGGGTATCAATTTGAATCTTATCCCCTTCCTCGACGAAAGGAGGAACCTGCAGCTCATATCCAGTCTGCACGGTTACCGGTTTTGTATCATTTCCAGAAGTGTCGCCTTTCGCCCAGGGGTCGGCTCTGATCACTTCAAGGTTGACAAAAGTCGGCAGGGTAATATCTATGGGTTTGCTGTCAAAAAACAGCACCACTACCTCCATATTATCGATAAGGAAATTCGTATTTTCGCCCAACTGCTCCCGAGTCAGAGAAAGCTGCTCATAATTGTCGGTATCCATGAAATGGAAATCATCTCCCTGACTGTATAGAAATTGCATCTTTCGCTCATCAAGCTCGGCTTTCTCAAATTTATCGTTGGAGCGATAGGTCTTTACAAGCTGATTTCCGGAGATCATATTGCGCATTTTACACCGGTAAAGAGCCTGCCCCTTACCGGGTTTTGAAAACTCAAAATCCGTCACAATGTAGGGGTTTCCATCTATTTGAACCTTAAGTCCTTTACGCAAATCAGAGGCACTCAGCATTGTACTTCTCCATATCTTCTTAATCTAAACCGGATCACCGGCAACATGATTTCATCCTTGACCACTCTTGATAATCCAATTCCCCGCCATTTTATGATCGGCTGAGGGCATTGAAAAATGCTTTCATGAGCTATGTGGAATCATGCAATATACCTGTTGTTTGCTTTATTCTGCAACCGTTAATTTTTTTTGGACAGAATTCTCTCTGACTTCAAGTCTTTCTTTTTACGGATGTTTTGTCGAGTAACACCTTAAGAAATCAGTTATGTTGATTTTTTTCAATGCGGACCAGGGCTATCCGGTTATAATAACGCCATGTCCTTGCTGGAGACCCCCAATTTACGCCTTACTCTCTCATATATCGTATGAAAACTCTATGGACTCCGTGGAGGATTGAACATGTCCTCGGAACAGCTCCAAAAATAAATCAGTGTATTTTTGAGCCCGGTGGAACCTGTCGGGCCGACAAAGGCTTGCTTCTGCTGTTTCGCGACGATTTCTCGCTTGTCCTTCTCAACCGATTTCCGTATGCCAACGGCCATCTCCTGGTTGCTCCTGCCCGCCACGTAAGCTGCATCACTGAACTTTCCATGGGAGAAAACAGCGCTCTGATGGAGACTGTGAAAAAGTCCACTTCCATTTTGAAAAATCATCTCTCTCCCGATGGTTTCAATATCGGTTGCAATCTCGGAGCGATCGCCGGGGCGGGAATCGCCGATCACCTCCATTATCATATCGTTCCCCGCTGGTCCGGCGATCATAATTTTATCACCGTCATCTCTGAGATACGTACCATTCCCGAGCATATAGATCGCACCTACGACAAACTTCTTCCGGATTTCCAGGCTCTCCTGGAGATGAATGCCAGATGAACTCATTGACCAAGCTGACCCCCATGCTGCAGCAATACCTGGAAATTAAAGGGCAGCATGAAGATGCCATCCTTTTCTACCGGATGGGGGACTTTTACGAGATGTTCTTTAATGATGCCGTCATCGCCTCAAAAATTCTCGGCATCACTTTAACCTCTAGAAACAAGAAGAGCGATTCGGTACAGGTGCCGATGTGCGGCATCCCGTACCACGCAGCGCAAACATATCTGGCAAAACTGATCAAGGCCGGCCGCCGCGTTGCCATCTGTGAACAGACCGAGGATCCTGCGAGTGCAAAAGGAATTGTAAAAAGAGAAGTGGTTCGCATCATCTCTCCAGGAGTTATCACCGATGATCAATTGCTAGACGACAAGAGCAACAACTATCTGTCGTCCGTGGTCGTCAAAGTGGCTCATGGTCTGTGTCACTATGGCATCAGTTTTCTGGATGTCAGCACCGGCGAGTTTCTGGTCGGCGAATTATCCGGGAAACAGAGCGACGTCGAAATCCTTGATCAACTCACTCGACTCGCTCCGTCTGAACTGCTGATTCCACAGGATGATCGCGAACATCTTGCCGAACTTTTGCATCAACTCTGTGCCATGCTCCCGGAGCTGTGCATTACCGAAAGAAACAGCCAGATGTATCACGTTGAGGCCGCCCAGGAACGCCTCCATGAACATTTCCGGGTTGTCACCCTGGATGGTTTCGGCTGTGGCACCTTCACGTCCGGGATTATCGCCGCCGGCGCACTGCTTGAATATATTCAGGAGACCCAGAAAACATCCATTGATCATATTGAGAAACTGACGCCGATCGACACCGACTCCATCCTTCATATCGATGAATCCTCCAGACGGAATCTTGAATTGACGCAGACCATATCCGGGGGCCACCGCCAAGGCTCCCTGCTCTCCGTTCTCGACAGCACCTGCACGCCCATGGGCGCCCGTCTGCTGCGCCACAATCTCCTCTTCCCGCTGCAGAATAGACAGCGAATCGTCGACCGTCTCGACGCCGTAACCTTCTTTTTTAACAAGAGCACGCTGCGCAGAGATGTACGGAACCTCCTCGAAAACGTTTACGATCTCGAAAGATTGAACAGCCGAATGATACTCGGCTCGGCAAATGGCCGTGACATGCTGGCAATGAAGAACTCACTGGTCTGTCTCCCGGCCGTCCGGGGGCTTCTCGCACAATGCGACACCAGCAAGCTGATATCTATCCGCGAACAGCTCGACATCCTCGTTGATCTTCACGATCTCCTGGAGAGGGCCATCCACCCTGACCCTCCTGTGGGCCTTCGCGAAGGGCATCTTATTGCCGAAGGCTATAATAGCGAACTGGATGAACTGGCCATGCTTCTCAGGGACGACAAGAAGCTCATTCTCGATCTGGAAAACAGGGAACGGGAAGCAACAGGCATTGCCAAACTCAAAATCGGCTATAATAAAGTGTTCGGTTACTTTATAGAAATCAGCAAAATGCATGAACATAAAGTTCCCGACAGTTATATCAGAAAACAAACGCTGGTGAATGCCGAAAGATTTATCACTCCCGAACTGAAAGAATTCGAAAATCGGGTCCTTGGAGCGGAAGACCGACGCATTGAACTGGAATATCAGCTTTTTCTGGGTATACGCAACCAGCTTGCCGAGAACTCCAGCCGTATCCTGAATACGGCTCGTTTACTTGCACAAATCGATTTTCTCGCCGCGGCCGCCGAGGTTGCCCACAAAAACAACTACCGCCGCCCGGAAGTTGACGAAGGTGACGAAATCCACATAGTAGAGGGACGTCATCCGGTAATCGAGCAAACGTTGCCTTCGGGAAGATTTGTTCCCAATGACGTACACCTGGACCAGCGAAGGGAAGAAGTACTTATTATTACCGGCCCCAATATGGCCGGCAAATCGACCATCCTCAGACAAACCGCTCTCATTGTGCTGATGGCGCAAATGGGCTGCTATGTCCCCGCAGAACAAGCAACTATAGGCATAGTAGACAGAATCTTCACTCGAGTAGGTGCCATGGACAACCTGCGACGGGGACAGTCAACATTCATGGTAGAGATGAGTGAGACCGCGAACATATTAAATAACGCCACGGAAAGAAGTCTGGTTATCCTTGACGAAATTGGTCGGGGAACATCAACCTACGACGGCCTCTCCATTGCCTGGGCGGTAGCTGAAGAACTTGTGGAGAAAAACCAAAAGGGAGTCAAGACCCTGTTTGCCACCCACTATCATGAACTGACCGAACTTGCTAAAAGCAATGGACGGATACAAAACTACTCCATTGCCGTTCGTGAATGGCAAGGCGATATCATCTTTTTGCATAAGCTGGTAAGAGGTGGCACCAGCAGAAGCTATGGCATCCAGGTAGCCGGCCTGGCCGGCGTTCCTCATCATGTTGTCAAGCGTGCCATGGAGATCCTCAAAGAAATTGAACAGGGAAAATTCAAACAAGCCGCACCGTCTTTTTCTCCAGGAAATAAGTCCGGCAGAATCAGAAAGAACCCCGACCAGCTTTCTCTCTTCGCCCCTCCGGTCGATCCCATCAGAGAGTATCTGATGAAAGTGAATCTCGATGAATGCCCGCCGGTCGAAGCTCTCAACACGCTCTACTCACTGAAAAACATGCTGAACTGAGTCCCTCTCCATTTTTTTTTCGCGACAATTATCTGCGTCAGGAACGCCTGACTCTTTACGGCTCTACCCGGAAATTATCCAAGCATTATTATTGCCTCCGGCCTTCCAGCCCTCGACACAATGCTTCAATTTATTTTGCTATGGTTATCTCTTTCCTGTATAATGGCCTCTGATTTCAATCAAATATTCGATAAACGAAGTATTTGAGTTATTTTCTTCTGCTGGAGCACAGGTCTTTCTCACTCGTGATGATCCGTACAGTTCTTTTCACCATGTTTTGCCTGTTCATAACCCTCGTTTGCTTATCTGGCAATCTTCAGGCAACGGATGAGGACGTTGACAAACCTGTCTCTATATCGACCCTGTATGATGAAGCAAAGTTCTACTACAATCAGCTACAGACCAATGCAACCATCGGAGATGCAAGGGATAACTGGCTGAAGGGAACAAGAAATTTTCGGCGAATCTATCTCTCCAGCCCAAAATCCGAACTGGCTCCCGCTTGTCTGTACATGCTTGGCCGTGTCTACAGTGACATGTTCGATAAATTCCAGAACGGCATAGATCTCGACGAATCTATTGCTTATTTCAAAGATACCGCAAGACTTTTCCCCCAGCATCGACTTGCCGACGATGCCTATATGGCGCTAGGTCAAATCATTCTCGACAAACGCCGCAATCCCCAGGAAGCTGCGGAATATTTTTCCGAGATTGTCACAAATTTCCCGAACGGCGATATGCATTCAGAGGCTGAAAACCTTCTCAAGGTGCTCTCACAGGAGCATGACATACCTCTGCCGAAGGTGATGGTTTCTTCCTCGCGCGATAACAAGCTCAGTTATGTTCTTCCGGTTAAATACTGGTCCTCCGACAGCTATACCCGGGTTGTAATTATGGCATCGGGTCCGGTGAACTATAAAGAGATCCTCCTCGAAGAAACTGAAAATTCGCCCAGGCGACTCTACATTGATTTCAAAAAGAGCTACATAGAGCCCCAATACCGGGCACCTGTCCCTATTGAAGACGGACTTCTCAGGCGTATTCGGACCGGACAGTTCTCGCCGGATACGGTCCGGGTGGTTCTCGACATAGAATCTATCAACAGTTACAAAATTTTCAGTCTTCCCGATCCGTTCAGAGTGGTTATCGATGTTCGCGGCGAAAAAGTAGGTGAGAAGCTTCCACTGGAAAATCTTGCAGAAGGTATTGAGAATCCGCCAAAGAAAGATGCTCCGCAAGACACCAATGAAATCATAGTGCTCAGGGACAACAAGAAGATTCCGATTGCAAATAGAGCTACCGCCGAGACTGGTAAAAATGAGACGATTCCTGAGGTGAAACCTCTGTCACTTGCGCAGCAGCTTGGATTGGGTGTTAAAAAAATTGTTCTTGATCCTGGACATGGCGGGAAGGATCCGGGAGCAATGGCATTCGGCCTGAAGGAAAAGGACATCGTCCTTGGCATTGCCAAAAAGTTGGCCCCTGTTCTGGAAAAAGAACTTGGCTGTGAAGTTCTCCTCACCAGGAATGATGACACCTTCATAAGTCTTGAAGAACGTACGGCTATCGCCAATACGGAGAATGCCGATCTTTTTGTTTCTCTTCACATCAATGCCCATCCTTCCGCCAAAGTCAGGGGTCTGGAGACCTATTACCTCAATCTCACAACCAACGCCGAAGCCATGAGGGTAGCGGCAAGAGAAAATGCAACGTCAACCCATCAGATGAGCGATCTTCAGGATATCCTCTCGGATATTATGAAAAACTCAAAGATCACCGAGTCGTCACGGCTGGCACAGCAAGTCCATAACTCCATTCTCAGTCAAGCTGAGAAGCAAGGTTTCTCCGACATAAAGAACCTCGGGGTCAAGCAGGCTCCTTTCTACGTCCTGATTGGTGCACAAATGCCTGCGATTCTCATTGAGATAGCCTTTATAAGCAATGAACAGGATATCAAAAACCTCAACAACCCTTCGTTTATAAATATGCTGACCCAAGAGATTTCCCAAGGAATCAGAGCATATGTGAACGATACAACCGCCCAGCTTATCAACTCCGATTAAAAAAACCCCCTCCGTTGACTTCCACCTCTGACGAGGATTCTTTTATACACAAAAAAGGCCATTCTCTTCAAGAGAATGGCCTTTTTTTGACTGTATACTTCCTACGCTTACTTGATATTAGCAACCTTCAAACGAGCCAGGGCACGTTGAAGAGCTATTTCAGCTCTCTTTCTATTGAAATTATCAATTTGCTGGGCAGCCTGGACGAGCCTTTTTTCAGCTCGTTCTTTCGCTTTCAATGCCCTGTCAACGTCAATTTCACTACCTTTTTCGGCACTCTCCACAAGAAATGTAATCTTGTTATTTGAGACTTCGCAGAAACCTCCACTCACCATGAGAGCTTCACGTTTTTTGCCGTTCTCATAGGTAAGAGTACCAATCTTGATTGTCGACAGAAAGGGTGCATGGTTTGCTAGTACACCGAAGTCACCACCAAAACCCGGAGCATTAACGATATCTACATCCTCGTTCACCTTTGCTCCAGTTGGAGTTACGACTTCAAGTCTTATCTGTTGTCCCATCGAATGTTCCTCTCAAGCAAATTATTTAGCTGAGTCTTTGGATTTTGCTTCTTTGGCGATAGCTTCATCAATCGAACCTACCATATAAAAAGAGTTCTCGTTGAGATCGTCGAGTTTTCCTTCAAGAATCTCCTTAAATCCCTTTACAGTATCTGCGACTTTGACGAATTTTCCGGCCATACCGGTAAATACCTCGGCAACAGTAAATGGCTGTGACAGGAATCTTTGGATCTTACGAGCTCTGGAAACCAGCTGCTGATCTTCTTCGGACAACTCATCCATACCAAGGATTGCAATGATGTCTTTCAGATCTTTATATTTCTGCAGAGACACCTGAACACCACGAGCAACCTGATAATGTTCTTCGCCAATGACGTTGGGATCGAGAATCCTGGAAGTCGAATCGAGAGGATCGACTGCAGGGTATATGCCAAGCTCGGCAATCTGCCGGGAAAGAACAACCGTACCGTCAAGGTGAGCAAAAGTAGTGGCTGGAGCAGGATCGGTCAAGTCGTCCGCAGGTACATAAACACATTGAACGGCGGTAATTGAGCCCTTCTTTGTGGAGGTGATGCGTTCCTGCAGCGCGCCAAGATCTGTAGCCAAAGTCGGCTGGTAACCAACAGCAGAAGGAATACGGCCAAGAAGAGCCGATACCTCGGAGCCTGCCTGGGTAAAACGGAAGATATTGTCAATGAACAGCAAAACGTCCTGGCCTTCTTCATCACGGAAATACTCAGCTGCAGTCAAGCCGGTGAGAGCAACACGAGCACGCGCTCCCGGAGGTTCGGTCATCTGTCCGTAAACCAGGGCAGCTTTCGGCAGAACGCCTGATTCCTTCATCTCGTGGTAGAGGTCATTGCCTTCGCGAGTTCGCTCACCTACGCCGCAGAAAACCGAAATACCACCATGATGCATGGCAATGTTGTTAACCATCTCCATCATGATAACGGTCTTGCCGCAACCGGCACCACCGAAGAGCCCCATTTTTCCACCAAGTGGAAAAGGTACCAGGAGGTCGATAACCTTAATGCCGGTCTCAAGAACCCGCACCTCGGTATCCTGGTCGGTGAAAGCCGGAGCATCCCGATGAATCGGCATGGTCTTATTTGCGGCAATCTCCCCGAGTCCATCAACCGGCCTGCCAACGACGTTCATAATCCTGCCAAGGGCCGCTGCACCAACCGGAATGGTGATGGGCAGACCACTGTCTCTTACAGCCATCCCGCGTACAAGACCGTCCGTCTGATCCATGGCAATACACCTGCATGCATTATCGCCGAGATGCTGGGCTACTTCAATTACCAGATTGTCTTCTTTATCGTTAATTCCTGGGTTGGTGACATAACATGCGTTCAAGATGTTCGGCAACTTGCCGGGCTCGAACGTGACGTCTACTACAGGACCGATTACCTGTGTGATTTTTCCAATTTTCTGTTCACTCATTGGGATTTATCCCTCCTCAAAAGTCTTAGATTATCATGAGATAAATAATTATTTCAGGGCTTCTGCGCCGCCTACAATGTCCATAAGTTCACTTGTAACGGCGGCCTGACGAGCCTTATTGTAAACGATGGTCAGGTTTCGCACCATATCCTTACATGCATTGGTAGCATTATCCATCGCCGTCATCCTGGCTGCATGTTCACTAGCACCCACTTCGAGCATTGCATGATAAACGATGACGTTGAGATATAACGGCTGGAGAACATCCATGATTTCTTCCGTAGAAGGTTCGTAGATATAATCTCCCGAGAACTTTTTCTCTGTTGAAAGGGTCTCGCTTTTCGGTTGAACTGGAAGAACGACGGAAATTGCAGGCCGTTGTACGGCAACCGACTTGAAAGCGCCGTAAATAATCTCGACTTTATCGGTTGCGCCACTTAAAAATTCCGTCGAAATATCTGTGGCAATTTCCCTTGCGTTGAACATTTGAAAATTGCTCATTATGTCTCGGTAGCTCTTCCTGACACGGCCGGTTTTATTCAGAGCCTGACTACCTTTTTTTCCAACGCAGACGAAACTGACCTTCTTGCCATTGGCCTCATATTCGGCCATCTTCAACAAAGCAAGCTTAATGATATTGGCATTGAACGAACCACAAAGACCACGGTCGGAAGTTACAACCACTAATTCAACGGTTTTCACATCCCGGACTTCCATCAATGGGAATCCAGTGGTATTTGCGCCACCGGACAGATTTGACATTGCCTCGTCAAATTTTCCGGCATAAGGTCTGAAGGCCTCCATCTTTTCCTGGGCGCCACGCAGTTTTGAGGCGGCGACCATGTTCATAGCCTTGGTGATCTGAGCTGTCTTCTTGACACCCGAGATCTTAGTCTTTACTTCCTTTAAACTCGCCATATCTTGACCTATTTGTGATTAGTTAAGACCTTTTGTCGCCTTGAAAGTATCACCAAAGCTGGTCAGTACCTTGTTGAGTTTTTCCTTTATTGCGTCAGTAAACATCAACTCTTTGACAAGATCGGTAAAAATGGTCGGTTCATTGGATTCTATGTAATTATAGAGCTCAGATTCATAGTCGGCTAAGGTGTTTATTGGCAGTTTATCGAGGTATCCGTTTGAACCGGCATAAATAATTGTGACTTGTTTTTCCATCGGCAACGGCTGATATTGCGGCTGCTTCAAGATTTCGACAAGTCGCTCGCCACGGGTTAGTTTTGCCTGGGTGCCGGCATCAAGATCGGAGCCAAAAGCGGCAAATGCTGCCAACTCACGATACTGGGCGAGATCGAGGCGTAGGGTACCGGCAACCTGCTTCATGGCTTTTACCTGAGCGGCACCACCTACACGCGATACGGAAAGTCCTACGTTGATCGCCGGTCGAACACCTGAGAAAAAGAGGTTTGGTTCAAGGTAAACCTGACCGTCGGTAATGGAGATAACGTTGGTCGGGATGAAGGCTGAAACATCGCCGGCCTGTGTTTCGATAATCGGCAGAGCGGTAAGAGAACCGGCACCCAACTCATCATTTACTTTTGCGGATCTTTCAAGCAATCGGGAGTGGTTGAAGAAAATGTCACCAGGATATGCTTCACGTCCCGGAGGCCTTCTGAGGAGGAGAGAAAGCTCACGATAAGCGACAGCCTGTTTGGAGAGATCATCATAGATGATGAGTGCATGCTGTCCGTTATCCCGGAAGTATTCGCCCATGGCGCAACCGGCAAAAGGTGCGATGTACTGCATTGGTGCAGGATCTGAAGCACAGGCGGATACAACCGTTGTATATTCCATTGCACCGTGCTTTCTCAGAGCCTCGACAACCAGGGCAACAGTCGATTTTTTCTGGCCTACTGCTACATAGATGCAGTGAATGTCGGAGTATTTCTGAGCGATGATGGCATCAACGCAGAGAGCGGTTTTACCGATCTGGCGGTCACCGATAACCAGTTCACGTTGTCCACGGCCAACCGGAGTCATAGCGTCGACTGCTTTCGAACCGGTATAGCAAGGCTCATGTACACCTTTTCTGGAGATAACACCCGGAGCCAGAACTTCAATTTTCGAGGTGAGATCGGTTTTAATCGGTCCCATGCCGTCGATCGGCATACCGATACCGTCGACAACGCGCCCTTCCATGGCGGGACCGACAGGAACCTCGGCGATTTTGCCGGTACGTTTGACAATGTCACCTTCCTTGATTCCGGAGACGTTGCCAAGAACGGCACAACCAACGTTGTCAGCTTCAAGGTTCAATGCGAGTCCCAAGATTCCGCCCGGAAACTCCAAGAGTTCCATGGCCATACAATTCTGCACCCCATAGACCCGGGCAATACCGTCGCCAACTGAGATAACGGTACCTGTCTCGTTAAGATCTATACTGGTCTCGTAGGCACCAATCTGATCTTTAATAATCTGACTAATTTCTGCGGCTTTGATCTGCATCTATTCTCTCCCCTTAATGGAATCTTTTAAACCAGCAAGTTGTGTTCTTATACTCCCGTCTAAAACCAGGTCACCAACTTTGGCAATAATTCCGCCAAGTATTGAAGGGTCTACGCTGGTTGTGAGTGCAACCTTCTTGCCTGTTAACTTTTCTAATACAGTTTGAACATTTGCTTTCAATTCATCATCCAGTTCAACGGCTGAAATAACATTGCCGTGGCTGATATTTTTCAACTCATCAGCCATGGTCTGATAGGATTCAGCTATTTCCGGTAGTAATCCGGCGCGTTTTTTCTGGACTAAAAGATTCAAGAAGTTTCCCATGACCGTATCGACTCCCATCGAGGTCACCATACCCTTCATGACCTTTTCTTTTACATCCATGGGATAGAGAGGATTCGTCACGGCATCAGCGACTTCAGGGTGAGAGGCATAGAGTTTCGCTAGGCCTTGAAGAACTTCGTTATATTCTTCGTAATTACCCTGTTCCTGACCTACGGTGAAAATTGCCTTGGCATATCGTCGTGCGAGGATTGTCTGTTTCACTGTACTGCCCCCACTTTAGCTAAATAATTTTCGATTATCTTCACCTGGTCGTCCGCAGTGAGATTTTTCACGATGAGTTCTTCAGCCATTGCTGCAGCCTGATCGACGGCATCGTTTTTAAGGGTGCGGCGTGCTTCAGTGATCTCATTCTGAATAGCCATTTCAGCCGAGCGTTTTATGTCAGCCGCGGCCTGTTCGGCCTTTTCAATAATCTTAACTTTTTCGATTTCGGCTTGAGCAATCGCTCTTTCGACAATCTTGTCGATTTCCGACTCTACCGATGCCAGCTTTTGCTGAAAATCGTTATAGGATTTCTCAGCTTCGCCACGTTTCTGCTGCAGCGTCTCGATCTCATCCTTGATTTTCTTCTGCCGGGAAGCAAGTCCGGAACCGATTGGCTTTGCCGCAAATTTCACCAGAATTATCATCAAGGCGATAAAGTTGACAACGCGCCAGCCGAGATCCTTCAGCTTAGCAGCCGACAGGCTTGAAGGTACAACGTGTCCGGCATCTGCTCCATGACCCTCTTCGGCGGCCACTGCATGGCCTGCCGCCGGTGATTTCTCCGAGGCAAAAACCGCTCCACACGACAAGGCAAGCCAAAGTGTTAACGTTAGCAGGCTCAAAAGCCCGGCAATTTGTTTCACTCCATTCATTTTTAGAGACTCCTCCCCAGAATTTTACTCGCCATGTCGGTTGCAAAACCGTCCAAATTTGACTTCAAACTGGTTCTGGCTCTCTCGATATCAGCCCTGAGCTCAGCCAGTTTAGCCTCCTTGGTTGCATCGGCGTCAGCCCTTATGGCAGAAAGCTTTTCATCCCCTGCTGCTTGAGCTTCTGCACGAGCACCGTCAAGAGCAGCTTTTGCCCTGCCTGAAGCTTTTGCCATTTTAGCATCCACCTCTTCCTGCCGGAGTTTGGCGTTTTTCTCGAACTTCGAGATACTGTCCTCCATCCCCCGTAGTTTTTCAGATCTCTCCCTGAGAATATTCTTTATTGGCTTATAAAGAACACCATTGAGGAGAAACATGAGCACAACCATGTTAACAATCTGAATAAACAAAGTGATATCCGTCGTAATCATGTTAGTAGCTCCTGCTTAACTAAGATAACGAAAAAAACTAAACATTCATTTACGCAATGAATGATGACCGCACTGGGCTATATCTACAAAAAAAGGTTTAAAACTGTGAAGAATAAACTGAACCACCATTCACAATGGCAAAAAATTCTTAACGTATATATATTACTCTGTCAACTAATTTATAGAGTTGGCCACTCCGGCAAGACAAAACCGCATGCTGGTGGCGGCAATACGCACAACTTGCCCACCTGAATATCTCCTGGAGTCTCTACCCTGACCTTCTGTTAAGGTTGTCGGAGTAATGACGTTATCACCGACGGAACCGATCGAATTGCCTCATTCAGCTTATCCACCATCGGCCCGCCCGCCTGGGCCATATCAGGCCGCCCTCCGCCTTTCCCGCCCACCAGCTTCGCAACGTGATTGACAATATCGCCGGCCTTGATTTTTTTAGTCAGGTCATCGGTGACAATGGCCAGCAGAGCTGCCTTGCCGTTGATACTGCCACCAAGCACTGCTATTCCGCTGCCGAGAGTATCACGAACCCGATCGCCAACCTCCCGCAATGTTTTCGGGCTATCGAGGGGGATCACCGCTGCAATCAGTTTGATATTTTCTATTTTGACGGCACCTTTCATTACCTCGTCCAGATCAAAGCTCGCCAACTGCCTGGAAAGCTCTGCAACCTGTTTGTCCATTGCCTTGAGATTTTTCAGGAGCGACTCTACCTTCGGTATTATTTCCCCACTGCTTCCGGCATTCAGGAGAGCCGCAGTCTGTCGCTCGCGACGATACGCCATCTGGATGTCCGCAAAGGCAGCCGGCCCGGCTACTGCTTCAATTCTTCTCACTCCGGAAGCGATTCCATTTTCGGAGAGGATTTTAAAGACCCCAATAGCCCCGGTGGCGTCGACATGGGTGCCGCCGCAGAGCTCTTTACTGAAATCGGCCATTGACACAACCCGTACACTTTCATCGTATTTTTCGCCGAAAAGCGCCATTGCACCTTCCTTAAGAGCGTCATCCTTCAGAAGAACGCGGGTTGCCACCTGAGTATTTTGCCAGATTTTTTCATTGACCAGATATTCTACAGTCTCTATCTCCACCGGAGATAAAGGAGAGAAATGGGTGAAGTCAAAGCGCAGGCGATCGGGTGCAACGAGCGACCCTGCTTGTTTCACATGATCTCCCAGGACCTTTCTGAGAGCAGCATGAAGCAGATGAGTAGCCGAGTGATGCGCGGCTATGGCAAAACGTCGGTTTTTGTCGACTGTGAGAGATACCTCAAGATCTTCGGCAAGGGTTCCCTCCACCACTTCGATCTCGTGGAGGATGATTCTATCTCCTTCAACAGCGGTGGCTGTCACTCTTGCGCTTCCGCCTTGCCAGCGGACCTCCCCGTAGTCCCCGACCTGCCCGCCAGATTCTGCATAAAACGGGGTTTCTCCGACAAAAAGCCGTCCCTTCTCCCCGGCATCAAGTTGTGCGACTTTCAGGCCTGTTTCGTCTATCAGACCTTGAACCTTACTCACCGCCGACATCTCGCCATAACCGACAAATTCAGCCTTTTTGCCGGTAAGCGCGAGGTCTTTTACCCCTTCGTCAAGAAGTTTTACCCCTTCTCCCTTACGCGACAATCGGGATTTTTTCCTCTGGCTTTCCATCTCTGCGTGAAAACCCGGCTCATCGATATCAAGACCTCTTTCCAGGGCAATATCCCTGACTATATCAAAAGGAAAACCAAAGGTGTCGTAGAGTTTAAAAATAAACCGGCCGGAAATACTTCTTGAGCCTCCTTCCGCCAGTCTGGCTATTTCTTCATCGAGCAGCGCAAGACCGTTTTCCAGAGTCTCCCGGAACCTTTCCTCTTCATTGTTTACAACTTTGGAAAGCAGCGAGACGGCATCGGTCAGGTGGGGGTATGCGCCGGTCATCTCCTCCACAACGACCTTCACAACCTCTTCCATGAATGGCTTATTCAGCCCGAGATGCTTGCCATAGCGCACCGCCCGGCGCATAATCCTCCGCAATACATATCCTCGGCCTTCATTACCCGGCAGAATCCCGTCTGCAACCAGAAATGTGGTGGCCCTGGCGTGATCGGCGATGACACGCATTGCCGTGTCGTCCTGAGTGTTTTTGCCATAGGTTTTCCCGGCCAGTTCTTCAAGTCTTGCGATGATAGGGGTGAACAGATCGGATTCGTAGTTGTTAAACTTTCCCTGCAGGACAGCAGCTACCCTTTCAAGCCCCATACCGGTATCGATGCTTGGCTTCGGCAACCGGCTCATCATCCCGTCGGCAGCGCGATTGAACTGCATGAATACCAGATTCCACAACTCAAGAAACCGGTCGCAATCGCAACCCAGCGCACAATCGGGACGGCCACAGCCGGCAAGCGGCCCTTGATCGATATGTATTTCAGAACAAGGGCCGCAGGGGCCGGTATCCCCCATGGCCCAGAAATTGTCTTTTTCTCCCATCCTTACGATTCGGCCCTTGGGGAGATCTTCCACCTTATCCCAGAGGGCGTACGCCTCATCATCGTCCTCATAGATAGACACCCAGAGATTTTGTGGAGAAATACCGAGCTCCACTGTAAGAAAATCCCAGGCAAAACGAATGGCCTCATCTTTAAAATAGTCGCCGAAGGAAAAATTTCCGAGCATTTCAAAAAAGGTATGATGCCTCGCAGTGTATCCGACATTCTCCAGATCGTTGTGCTTCCCGCCGGCTCTCACGCATCGCTGACTGGTGACGGCCCTGACATAGTCCCGTTTGTCCTCACCCATGAATACGGTTTTAAACTGCACCATTCCGGCATTGGTGAAGAGGAGAGTCGGATCGTCTTTGGGGACGAGGGAAGAGCTTTCAACGACCGTATGGCCGTTTTTGATAAAATAGCTCAAAAACCTGCTTCGTAATTCATTTCCTTTCATAGTTCCAGGCAACACACGTAAGTATGGATAATCCCCCCACCCGTCATTTTTCGGGATGGGGTACTGTATAATAAAGTTACTCGTTTCGAGCGATGATATAGGGAAGAATCTTCTTGAATTCCGGGGTTCCAGCTTTGCCAAGAAGTTCATAAATCAACATCTCCGCAGGGCCGACAGCAACTCCTTCCGCCTGTAATCGAGCAAGGCCATCCCGATGATCGTCAAAATTTCTCGATGAGACCCCATCGGACACAACCCAGACTGCCTTGCCCTTCTCAAGAAGCCCCATCGCAGTCTGGTAAATGCAGATATGTGTCTCGACTCCGACGAGAACTATTGTTCCAATCCTTGCAGGCAAGGTATCGATAAAAGCTGCCGTCTCCCTGTTCGCCAGGGCATTGAACTCGACCTTGTCGAATTGCGGAACATCGGCGACAAGGGCTTCAACGTTCGGAACATAGGGCCCCAGCCCCTTTTTATATTGAGTGTTGGCGACAATTGGAATGCCGAAAATCCCGGCACAGTGGAGCATGAGTTCAACTGTGCCCGCAACCTTTTCCGATTCATGAATCTTCGCCATCAGGCTCTGTTGCACATCTACGATCTGTAAACAGACATTTTCCGGAGTAAGCATCCTTTTGTTCATTCCAATCCTCCTCTGGAGAAAAAATACTGGAAAAATTTGATTCCAATAAACTCTTTTCTCAGTCCAGATTCAAGAGTATCCTTCCATCGACACCAAAAAAAACGAAATGATTACTTGAACAACACCTCTCCACCGAGAGAACTTCCGAACAAAGCGAGTGGGGGGTGAAATGCTATCGAGAAGAGTCTCGTCCACCGGGATTATGAGTTGGAAGAATACTTTTTTCCTTCAATCAAGTCAGCGATTATCGAGGGGTCCGACAGCGAAGAGATATCGCCGAAATCGTCCAATTCATCGGCAGCGATTTTTTTCAAGACCCTCCGCATGATCTTCCCGCTCCTGGTCTTCGGCAGAGCTTCGGTATACTGCACGCCATCGAGGATAGCGATCGGTCCGATTTTCTCACGCACATGGTTGCGTAACTCTTCCGGCAAATCGGGTGTCTGTTGAACATTTTTATTCAAGGTCACGTATGCGTAAATCGCCTGCCCCTTCAGTGGGTGGGGCATACCGACCACAGCTGCCTCAGCCACACTGCGGTGGGTCAGCAACGCCGATTCAATTTCCGCCGTTCCGAGTCTGTGACCACTGACATTGATAACATCGTCCAATCTACCCATTATCCAGAAATAGCCGTCTTCATCCCGACGTGCCCCGTCACCGGTGTCATACCAACCGGTAGAATCGACGAAATAGGGGAAATAGGAGGGATCGTTCCTTCCGGATATATTTTTGCACATCCCGGGCCACGGCTGGCGAATAACCAGCCTTCCGCCTTCATTGACGCCCACCTCATGGTCCTCGACGTCGATAACCGCAGCATCTATGCCCGGCAGCGGAAGGGCGGCAGATCCGGGTTTCATAGGGAGGGTTACGGGGAGCGGGGCAATCATGATCCCGCCGGTTTCGGTTTGCCACCAGGTATCGACAATGGGTAATGTATTATTGCCGATGTGAGCATGATACCAATTCCATGCCTCGGAATTGATCGGTTCTCCGACAGAACCCAGCAACCGCAGGGACGAGATATCATGTTTTTTAATCGGCTCGACGCCAAACTGCATGAGCGCGCGGATGACGGTTGGCGCCGTATAAAAAATATTGACGCTGAATTTCTCGACAATCTGCCAGAATCTATCAGGCCCCGGATAGAGTGGGATCCCCTCGTACAGCAGAGTTGTGGCACCAAGACCAAGCGGTCCGTAAACGCCGTACGAATGCCCGGTTATCCAGCCGATATCGGCAGTGCACCAGAAAATATCGTCATCCTTGAGATCGAATACCCACTGGCAGGTATGCATCGCGTACACCAGGTATCCGCCGGCAGTATGGACGACGCCTTTCGGTGTGCCGGTTGAGCCGGAGGTATAGAGGATGAAAAGATCATCGTCGGATGCCATTTCAGTTGCTTCACAAGTCGCTGAAATACCGGGGGCAACTCTCTCCTCGTGCCACCAGGTATCCCTTTTCTGCTTCATCGCGACATCCCTTTCGGTTCTCCGGACGACGATACAGGATTCAACCAGGCCACACTCCTCCAGAGCCTCATCGGCATTCGGCTTTAAGGGAATAGTCCGCCCTGCCCTGACAATTGCATCGGCGGTAACCAGCACCTTTGAACCGCAGTCGGCTATCCTGTTCCGCAGACTGGTCGATGAGAACCCCGAAAAAACCACGCAATGCAGTGCTCCCAGACGTGCGCACGCCAAAATGGCAAAGACAAGCTCCGGAATCATCGGCAGATAGATGGCGACACTATCGCCTTTGCAAACCCCCTTCTTCTTTAAGACATTGGCGAACCGGCAGACTTCGGCATACAGCATCTGATAGGTAAACACCCTCGTATCTTCATCATTTTCACCTTGCCATATGAGTGCAGCTTTGTTGCGTCGCCCGTTTTTCAGGTGGCGGTCGAGGCAATTGAAGGTCGGATTCAGCTTTGCTCCGGCGAACCATGAGAGATTCTCCGATTTGAAATTCCCCTCAAGAACAGTGTGCCATCTCTGTGACCACGAGACGAGCTCCTCCGCTCGTTCCGCCCAAAATCTCTCCGGATCTTCAAGAGATCTTCTATAGAGTGTGCGATATTCCGATGAGTTGCTGTTGTCAACAGGACACATGGACTGCATCCCCTCCTGCCTTCGGAAAGAGGTCCCTCCCCACATTTCTGCCGCCAGTCCATTATCTCGACCCATCGCACCCTCACCTCGAAATTCGGCAGAGATATTTTCAGCTATTCCACTCTCACCCGATGGGAACGACCATCAAGCATTTACTCCCAGAAAAACTTGGAATGTCGAATAGATGGATCCTGCCCTGAATTGTAATTTGACATTTTAAAAGTTAGCCTACCCACCATCGGCGGGCAAATCAAGAGATTTTTATCGCATTCATCAAAGTCGCTGATACTGTCCGCCGACAAGGAATGACAGAGAACCGCACCCACCCTTGCCCGATTGTTACCGACAGAAAAATAATCTTGCGCAATCACTGTCTTGAGCAGTATGGTTGGATTCGAAAATCCAACTCATAAATAATTTAAAGAAAATATGGGTGCAAAATCGAGAAAGTGCTTTACAAGATACAAATAACTATTAAATTTAATTCTTAATTATTTATTTTTTGGTGAAACCATGCAAGACGAACAAATAGATGCAATGTCAAAATTGCTCAAATCGATGTCTCATCCGATTCGCTTGAAAATTCTTTGCCTGCTGCAGGATAAGGAACTTTCGGTTGGCGAGATCAGAGATCAGGTTAAGACCACGAACGCGAATGTCTCACAGCACCTGAACATCCTGCGCGGCCAGGGCATTATCGATTATCGCAAAGACGCCAATTTTATTTATAATAGAATCGGAGACAAGCGCATCCTTGAACTCATCAAGAAAATGCGAGTACTGTTCTGTCCCAACTTCTAACACCCCATAAGGCATAAGTACCTTCAGCCACCACCCGGGTACAACTGAGGAGAATATCCATGATCGTTTCAGACTGGATACATGTTATCGCCGGATTGTTTGTTCTTGTCAGCCTCTCCCTGGGGGTTGAGGCCAGTCCTGTTTTTCACAGCAAGTACTGGCTTTTTTTCACAGCCTTTGTCGGGTTGAATCTTTTTCAGTTCGGTTTTTCCAAATTCTGTCCTCTCGGTCACATCCTGAGGATGCTGGGTGTTCCGGAAAAACGTCAATGAACCATAGCATTACTGCTGTTCTTCCACCATTGCGACATTGCAGGATGCCTGCCAGCAACAATCCTTTTGCGAGCAAACATCACGCTGCTGGAAACACGGCGGGTTCCCTTCTTTTATTTGTATCCGGCTGATAAGCTCGGCAAGTTTAACACCTTTTTCCTGAGGCACCTCGAGTGCCAGCGCTTTCTTCCTGGCCAGCGAAAACAGTTTCGGACCTCTTTTATATCCTTTCACCGTCACCCCCATTTAACAGTTACCCTACGATTGAACAGTCTCCTGCTTCACTCGTTGTTATCTCTCTCCCTATCTTTGCCTCTTCTTGCCTGCCGGATCTGTTCCGGATGCTCATCTTAGAATAACGTTCCAAATCGCAAACGCACAGAAAATTCGCCCAAGGCAGTCATTTTATATCGGCAGGATGTGATACTCTTCCACCGTTTCATGCATTCCATTCAATACCTGTCCATTACGCCCGTCGATAGAGATCGGATCGCCAAAATAGATCTTCATTCCGGCAATCTCACAATACTGTTCGGCCTCATACACCTTCAGACTGCGACATCCGACCACGCAGGTTTTTTCCAGCCGCACGGCGACCACCGAGGCATGGGAGGTCTGGCCCCCTCGAGAGGTGAGAAGACCTTCGGCCTGGCTCACCACCTTGATATCCTCCGGTACGGTGTCCTGCCTGATCAGGATAAGCGGGGTTTTTGGATCCGTTCGTCGCAATTTTTTAATGTTTTCCTCGGTAAATACCGCCCGGCCGGAGAGTGCCGAGCCGGAGACCCCGACACCCTTGCCGAGATGGGCTTTTTCCAGGGCGGGACTTTCGACAAAGACGTTCAGATGCTCCTTCTTTTTAATTGTAATCATGTCCCGGGTCTGCAAAAGATAGAGTTCCTCCGGGCCGGGTCCCTCGAAGGTAAACTCTATTTCCTGTGGATTCCATCGTTTTTCGTAGACGAGTTCTCGGGAAATATTAAGCAACTGCTTGTAAATACGGGGAAAACGCAACTCAAGAGTTTCATCGACCGATCGTCCGTCAAGTTTAGCCTGCTCAACCGAGATAGCAAAACTCGAGACCAGACCGGAAACAATATCCTCGCCCTGATCGCCATAGGCATAGTCCCCCCAGAGGGCAACCCGCTGCACTTTTCTATAGGGATGCGCGGTGAAGACCACCCCTGCTCCGGACTTGGCACTTATGTTGCCGAACACCATGGCCTGAACAATTACCGCCGTCCCCCACGAATCGGAAACATCCATAATTTTCCTGTATTCTTTCGCCTTTTGGGTTTCCCATGAATCGAGCACCAATTCGATGGCATTGACCAGTTGCAACCAGGGATCATCGGGAATACCGAGACCTCTCTGACGAATCAACCGTTGATAGGAAAGAGCAAGCTCCTTCATCTGCTCAGGCGAGAAATGTCTCTTCAGGTTGACGTTATGCTTTGCTTTGGCATTATTCATCAACACTTGAAAGTCTTCCCTGCCAATGCCGGAAATCATTGCCCATGACTGGAGAAAGCGCCGGTAATTGTCCCAAGCCAGGTAACTGTTGCCGCCGCCTGCGATAAACTCGGTGATCATCTCTTCGTTGAAGCCGACATTGTGCACGGTAGCCATCATCCCCGGCATTGAAATCGCACCTCCGCTCCGCACCGACAGAAGCAGCGGCTTGTCAGGAGAACCAAAGGTCTTGCCGGTCAACAACTCGATTTCCGTCAAGGCCTGGCGGATGCGATCCATAATCTCTGCCCGGGTCTTGGGGTATCCGAAGACAATCTCCCGGCAACGAAAAATCTCAGTGGTAAGCACAAAAGCCGGCGGGACCAGTTTGCCGTCGCCGATCAGGGTCACGAGGTTATACCCTTTGTTGCCGAGATGGATGGAATTGTTGGTATAAGGATTCGGTTTATGCAAAAGGGAAAGCGCCCTTTCCGGGTTGTAGGTCATGAGCAGGTCAAGTTTTTCCTGGTCAAGCAGGTCCTTCTGGTTTTCCAGAGTCTGAAGGATGCGGAGAATAAAATTATCGAGATGCTGCAGACCGAAAGTCGATGAAATCAACTCGCGGAAGAATACCTCGGAAAGCCGCTGCACCGTTGTGCCGACCTCAGACTCATCGTACAAGGTACTGAATTTTTCGAGAATATTTTCCCGGCCGATCTGCGGAATGATGATCGACAGATTGTTCTGGTGAAGATTGGTATAAAACGCGTAGATAATGTCTTTCACTCCCTCCGACATGCCTCGGAAAATATCCAGATACTGGGTATAGGAGAAACGCCGGACCTTCAGGGAGGCCTCGAGGAGCGAGAGGTAGGTCGACAGACGCCGCGAAGTAATTCCGTCTATCGCCAGCGCCCGCATAAAGAAATTGATACACCGGACGATGTTATAGAAGGTTGCCTGGGTAATGATCGACAGGTTCACCGTCTCCGGCAGTTTCTCCAGATAGAGGTTGGCGAGATTCTCGAGACGGAAGGTCAGGCTGAGGGCATCGAATTTACGCTCTTTGTAACGGCCGTACACGGAAGGAATATCTACGGCGATATGCCGTTTATAGTAGATATCTTCCTGGGCCTCGAATGTCTCTTCCGAGAGAATGATTTTTTTCAGCCCCTCAAGGGCGGTAAGGAGCGCTTCCAGACAATGCTCGGTATCGGAATGGCCGAGGTCGGAGAGCAATCTCTCCATCTCCGGAAAGCCGTCATTGACGGCTTTCAGAATCTCCGAATGCAGCTGCTGCACTCCGAGATTATATTTCTTATAGAGCAGTTTATACATCCTGATCAGCAGCTCGAACCGTCTCACCTCGCACGGCCTGAGGTCATCCTGAGCCGAGAGGAATTCCCTGATGGTCTTATTGTCTTTCAGGAGGATGTCCTGGACTCTGTCGATGGCCATTGCCTGCCAGAATCGTTCGGCGAGAACGAACTGCTCGTCGACAAACTCGCCGGAGCCGCCTACCTGGTTGTACACCTCTTCCGGAATATAGGGAATAAGCATGGTCTTATTCCGGGTCTTCCAGAAAAGGAAGATGGCTTGGACGAAATCGACGATGAGATTGGAACTCTCGACATGCCCCTGTTTGCGCAGGAAATGTATCAACAGATCCTTGCGTTTGTGGATTTCGTCAAGTTCGGTAGAGACATCGCGCAGTTCTCCTTCGGAACCGATTTCATTGAAGAAGACCGGCATCAGTTTGGTGAACTGCTTGGACAGGTTGTAAATCGGCTCAATGGGGTGGTTGAGCAGCTGGGTGATATCCCGCTGGAACAGATCGGTATCCTTGACACAGGTTCCCGAGAGTTTCAGGTGAATGATAAGGGCGGAAAACAGGGTCGAACACCATTTGGGTTCGCGCATAATCAGGTACAGCCACACCCGAATATTGGCCAGATGGGCAGGATTGGCCAGGGGTTGCCAGTTTTCATCGACACCCACGACACTGGCATGCTGGAAGCCAAACCGGACAACTCCCCAGAGAAAGGCCTCGACCATGCGACTGTTGCCACGGTCGAAGACCTCTCCGCCGAGAACCTGGATGCACTGAAGGGAGGTATGAGGAAATTTTTGCACATTGGCCTTCAGCAGTTTGAATGCGGTAAGCAGAAATTCCTCGATCTCTTCAAAACTCTGCTGTCTGATCAGTTGAACAAGACTGCGATTGATTTCCCGCAGGGTTTCCTCATGGATCAGATACAACCCGTTGGTGTCCATTATTTTGAATAAAAACAGTAGTTTTCTGTTTTCATTAAAGTGATGAAGAGAAGATTGTCCCTGTTGTTCAATCCGACTGAAAACATCTTCCGCCTCCACCAGATTATTCGGCATCGCCCGATAGTATTTGACGATATCGATGTGATCAGGCAGATCGAGGATGATCTGGAGTCCGGCTCTCGGTTCCTGCTGAAGATCAAGCTCATTGACCACTTCGAGATGTTTCCTCATCGTCTCATGGGAAATAACCGTGAACAGTTGCGAGGAGTGAAAATCGGTGACGGGAATGCTGCAGCGATCGAGGAACCAGGTCAACGGATCATCCTCCTTCAGCCAATAGCGGTAGCATCTGGCGAAAACGACCCGCATCAAGCGGGCGAGAGGGTAAAAGTCGTAGACGTTGCCGGCGTTTTCAGTAAGGGTCAACAACTGCTTTGCTATTTTGGTGAGTGGATGCTGGCCATGGACAATCTGCATCATTATCACCCTGTCGGTCTTGTCCAGCTCGGCGAGGCGATCGAAAACCGCATTCAGTTCCGTCCCGAACCGCTGAAGGTCATCGATGGTAAACCTGCCGACCGTCTTATCGAGCCACACCATCTGCGCCCCGACTGCCTGACTGAGAAGACTTACATCCCGCTGACTGTCATGAAGCGCCTCAAAAAAGAGCCGGGCAAAAAGCTGAAACGCCTCTGAGCCCCGGTCGTGCGTTATATAATGGTTTATATTCTTCAGGGCAAAACTACGAAGCTGCGGTAAAACGATTTTCCAGTTACGGAACGGATGGCAGACTTCATAGAGCAGTTTCTCGAGCGTCGCATGCAGTCCCTTGAACTGTTCAACCGCCTCGAGCAGGATCAGAAGCTCAGGGTCAATGACCACATTTCCGGCGGTCTCAAGAAGATTTGCTTTCAGCGCATCGGATTCTATCAACGCAGTATTAACGTTCATTTTCATTTCTTTTTATCCGGATAGTGTTGCAACCTGTCTTCCATGAACCACTCCGAATGAGTATAATGAATGAGGCCCGGCCGTGGCAAGGGCTAAAAAAATGCGTCTTTGAAGCCCCCTCCAAAGACGCAGTTACTTCCCCAGGCTCTCGGTATCAGATTGCCTTATTTGCTTCCATATGCAGGATAAGATCGATCATCCTGTTGGAGTATCCCCATTCGTTGTCGTACCAGCTCATTACTTTCACCGTGCTGCCGATTACTTTCGTGCACTGTCCATCGATGATCGATGAATGGGCGTTGCCCTGAAAATCGATTGAAACCAGCGGCAGTTCTGTGTATGCCAGATATCTGTTGGCGGCTTCCTTCAGAGCCTGATTGACTTCGTCCACTGTGGTTTCCCTCTCCACTTCCATTACCGCATCGACAAGTGAGACAGTGGGAGTCGGAACCCTCACCGCCAGCCCGTCGAATTTTCCTTTCAGTTCAGGAATAACCAGCGATACCGCCGCAGCCGCGCCGGTTTTGGTCGGGATCATCGACAGTGCCGCAGCTCGTGCCCGACGGGGATCGGAATGAGGAAAATCGAGGAGCCGCTGATCGCCGGTGTAGGCATGGACGGTTGTCATGAGTCCTCGCTTGATCCCGAACTTATCCAGTATCACCTTGGCAAACGGGGCAAGGCAGTTGGTGGTACAGGAGGCGTTCGAAACGACATGATGAACCGTCGGATCGTACTCGTCCTCGTTCACTCCCATCACGAAGGTTTTCACGTTCCCTTTGGCGGGCGCCGAGATGATTACCTTGGATGCACCGCCATCGATATGGGCCTGGGCCGATTCCGCATCGCGAAAGATGCCGGTACACTCCGCCACATATTCGACACCCTGGGCACCCCAGGCGATCTCTGCCGGATTGCGATGACTTGAAACCATGATCTGCCGGCCGTCAACGACAATTCCCTGATCATTGCTCGTAACCTCCTTTTCGTATACCCCCATTATCGAATCATATTTCAGAAGGTGGGCGAGCATTTTGTTATCGGTCAAATCGTTTATCGCCACAACCTCTACGTCGGCAAAGGCTTTATCCTTGCTCAGTGCTCTGAAGATATTCCTGCCAATCCGTCCGAATCCGTTAATACCAATTTTCACCGTCATGTCTCTATCTCCTGTAAACGTTCAGTTATATCTGCGTGCCCGGAAAATCCCTGACTCTTTTTCAGGCTTCTCAGGCATACCTACAAGCTCCATTTGCCCAGCGATTATTTTCCATGCATACCGACAATGTCCCTGCACAATTGACTATTCCTGGCTTTTTTGTACAAATCCAAATACTTTTCCTTAACCTTCGACCATGTATAGTTGTCTTCGATTTCCTTGACAGCCTGAAATTGAATTTTTCTTTTCAGTTCCTGATCGTCGTAGACAGCGAGAGCTCTTTCCAGCGCCCGGAGCAGATCGTCTGGAGAATCCTCTTTATATGCGAGTCCGGTCATCCCGTCGATCACCTTGACCAAGCCCCCGACACTGTGAACTACGGGAATATTGCCAAAAAGCTGAGCGATGAAATCAGTCAAACCACACGGTTCGTAGCGTGAAGGAACCACAAAGAAATCCCCTGCCGCAAAAACCTTGTTGGCAAGATCGGTACTGTATCCCTGCAAAAAACACATCCTGCCCTGCAAGCGGTCTCCGGTGAGTTGTATCAAACGGTCGTCGATATCGCTTCCTCCGGTTCCAAGCACCACCATCTGGACCCGAGGGTTTCTCGCGAGAAAAACCTCCAGCACCTCAATCAGGATATCGACACCTTTCTGTTCGCTTAAACGGCCGATAAAGGTGAACAGCGGTTTCAGCGCGTTGTTTTCCAGCCGTCCGAAACACCGAACATTCGGGAAGAGAGCGTCCTCCGCCAATTGTTCGAGAAGTGATTCCTTACAGCGTGTCTTGCCGGCCAAGGTGTCTTCCCCGACACCAGGATCAAACAGCATCGACCGATCGTCCCCGGCAATCATGGCCGATTTAAATGATGACGGCTCGATACCGTTGGTAACCCCCTCCAACACAACATTCCGCTTCAACAGCTCATGACCCAGCCAGCCGGTCAGACGATCGCTTTCCGTTTCCTGTAATTCCCTGGCATAATTTTCGCTTACCGTATTGACAATGGCATAGTTGCCGGCAACAAGAAAAGGGTCGAATTTTTTATCCAGCTGATTGTCTTCGATAATATGAAGGGGCAAAGCGGTAATGGAAACTGCATAAGGAATATCAAAAATTTCCTGGTGATAACCGTATCCCGCATTATGGATAGTTACGAGACAACCCGTTTCCCTGAAATAGGATCTATATCCCGCATTCTCACGGATAAGTGCCGGCAAAACAGCTGTATGTCCGTCATGGCAGTGAATAATATCGGGTTTTTCACCCAGAACGATCATCAACTCGAGCGCTGCTTTTTGCAGGAGAAGGTTCATCGCGAAATAATCATGATGCCCCGTCGCTCTTTTCTGCCACGGGATCTTGTTTTCATCTTCTTCGCTGTAGGTGTATACATCGGTCTTCTGTCGATATCGCTCCGCATCGACCAAATAAACATGAACCTTATTCATGACATGTTTATAATAACGGACTTCTTCGGCAACGTATCGGTCAGGCTCGTTCATTTCTATCTGCAGGCAAAGTTCCCGACCATGACAAAAAGGATCCGGCAGAGGCTTGAATCCATGTTTTTCGGCGTTGATGAAGCCGTATAAGGGCAACACCACATGAACCGACCTGCCGCTCCAACGAGCCAATGCCTCTGCCAATTGGCAAACAACATCCTTTACCCCTCCTGCGCCGGCGATCTCACCATACTCTCTGCTGAGCATCCAGATTTTCTTCATTTGCTCGCCCCGCTCTGCCATCACCTTTTTCCGGCCCTCCCTTACAGTTTTTTGAACCACCCGAAAAAGATGCATTTCTGCATCCTCAATACGTAAATTTCATTACTTACAAATCATTATAGTATTCGTAAAAGGGTTAATGTCAAGTCAAGAACAGTTCTCCTGGGCAAAAGAGCAATGACGGATTTCTTATATTTCCGGCTACATATTTAGACATGTTAATATCAATAAGACATTGTGAAGTCATAAGAGATCTTGCAGTGCCACCCATGCTTGTTCTTGAGAGTGTTGGTTTTCATCGCACTCTTATCCTTGTTGGCAAGGATTGACTGAATCCGTAAAAGAACCTATACTGTTGCGTTGAAGTTACTCAGAAAATTCAACGCAACAAAAGCCATTGTGAATTGATAGAAGGAGAAAAAATGGTTCCGGGCCAATTGAAACTTTCTACGACCTCCAGAATGGAGATGATCGATATCACCGACGAGGTGGAACACATCGTTCAGAGTGAGTCGGTTTCTTCCGGAGTGATACAGCTGTTCAATCCTCACACCACAGCCGGACTGACCATTAATGAAGGCGCCGATCCCGATGTCTGCCGCGATATCCTCAAAGGTTTGGCGCACATCGTCCCTAGAGACCTCGGCTACAGGCATGCGGAAGGAAATTCAGCTGCTCACATTATGACCTTGCTGACCGGCGGGGCGCTCACCGTTCTCATTGAAAACGGCAAGATTCTGCTGGGGACCTGGCAAAAAATATTTTTCTGCGAATTCGATGGACCGCGCGCGCGTACCGTCCGATGGAAAATAGTCGCCGATTCCAGATAATCTTCTCCTATTACTTCATATTTCTCTCTCATTCCTTTACAATAAACCGCCATGAATCTTGATCCAACCAAAATGTGCTTTGGCCTGACTGATGAAATCGATCGACAATCCTTCATCACTTTCCTCAGATTGAGCGGCCGCAAGGAACTTGCCGAACTGCTCGCCGCAAGACTTTCCAGCGAAGAAATCCTCCAATATGTCGATTCTTTTTTCGTGCTTCTGAAAAAGCACCTCAGCAA
The DNA here is from genome assembly GCA_000961725.1 of Desulfobulbaceae bacterium BRH_c16a. Classification (GTDB taxonomy): domain Bacteria; phylum Desulfobacterota; class Desulfobulbia; order Desulfobulbales; family Desulfocapsaceae; genus Desulforhopalus_A. The sequence goes on along the minus strand of LADS01000046.1, from coordinate 63,492 downwards.
GGATGAATATCATCGCTACTTCCTCCTCGATCCGCATCATCATCATACTACCAAGGAGTAATCTGTGGGCATTGTCAAGTTGCACGATTTACGCAGTTATCTGGACCTGCTGAAACGGGAACATCAGTTACTTATTATCGACGAGGAAGTCGATCCCCATCTGGAAATTGCCGAAATCCATCGGCGAGTTATAGCCAAAGGCGGGCCTGCTCTTCTTTTCACTCGAGTCAAAGGTTCACAATTCCCCGTCACCACCAACCTCTTCGGGACCAATAAGCGGCTGGAACTCGCCTTCGGCAACAAGCCACAGCAATTCGTCAGGGATATCGTCAGGTTGATGGAATCCGTCATGCCGCTGTCACTGGGAAAACTGTGGGAAAACCGTCAGCTTTTCGTCGACGGCCTGAAAATCGGCATGAAAAACGCCACAGCAGGGCCTGTCCTCGAAAACCTGCAACGCCCGCCTCAACTCAGTTCCCTGCCGATGCTGACCTCCTGGCACAGCGACGGCGGACCTTTTGTAACACTCCCACTGGTATATACGGAACATCCGGGCGGAAGAGGTCACAACCTCGGCATGTACCGCATCCAGCGGCATGACGATGCAACCACTGGAATTCACTGGCAGATTCATAAAGGGGGAGGGTATCATTATTATGAAGCCGAGAAGCTGAACAAAGCCCTGCCGATGACCCTCTTTATCGGAGGTCCGCCGGCACTGATGCTCGCGGCAATTGCCCCGCTCCCCGAGGATCTGCCCGAACTGATGCTCACCTCCCTGCTCATCGGCGACAAACTGCAGATGACGAGAGATCCTTTGGGCGGTCATCGGCTTGTTGCCAATGTCGAATTCGCCATCAAGGGACAGGTGCCGCCCCACATACGGCGACCTGAAGGCCCTTTCGGCGACCACTACGGCTATGATTCGCTGCAACATGATTATCCGGTGTTCCAGGCGAGTCACCTGTATCATCGTGACAAAGCTATTTATCCGGCAACCGTTGTAGGCCGGCCCAGACAGGAAGATTTTTTTATCGGAGATTTTCTCCAGGATTTACTCTCTCCCCTCTTCCCGCTGGTAATGAAAGGCGTAAAGGCCTTGAAAACATTCGGTGAAACCGGTTTTCACTGCCTTGCAGCGGCTAAGGTCGCCGACCGTTACCCTCGCGAAGCATTTGGCTGCGGCCTGCGAATCCTCGGAGAGGGTCAACTTTCTCTGACAAAGTTTCTCATCGTTACCGATGGTGATATCGATATCAATGACTTCGCCACCCTTTGGGTCCATGTTCTGGAACGGGTGCAATGGGAGCAGGACCTCTTCGTCTTCGCCAATGTCTCTCAGGATACTCTTGATTATACCGGCCCCTCCGTCAACAAGGGATCGAAAGCCCTGCTCATGGGGCTCGGCAAAGAGAAAAAAAGGGAATTGCCAAAAGAATTCAACGGAACCCTGCCAGACTCATGCACCAGGCCGATGGTCTTTTTGCCGGGCACGCTGGTAGTTCAGGGTTGTCCGTACACCGAGAACCCTTCCCTAGCCAAAGAACTGACGGAAAGGTCTGATCTCCTCGAGTGGCCGGTAATTTTCCTTGTTGATGACAGTAAAGAAGCTGCATCATCGGTGCAGAATTTTCTCTGGACTATTTTCACCCGTTTTGAACCCGCCGCCGATATTTACGCCAGATCAACCTCGGTCAACCGATTCCATGTCGGGCTCTATCCTCCCGTGGTTATCGATTGCCGGATGAAACCGTGGTACACCGACATTCTCGAGGTCGATCCCGCGACCAAAGCCCTCGTCGACAAAAAGTTCAATAGAATTATCCCGGCAGAGTGGCGGTGAACATGAGCAACCCCGTACGATTGCAGAAATATCTTGCCCAATGCGGCATAGCCTCCCGAAGGAAGGCCGAAGAACTCATTGCCGCCGGGAAGATAACCATCGACGGCCGCGTGGTTACCGAAATGGGTGTACTCGTCACTCCAGGTAGAGAGATAATTACCTGCCAGGGACGAAAAATCGAATCGAGGGAACAGTTCGTCTACGTGCTCCTCAACAAACCGAAAGGCTATGTCACAACGCTTGCCGACCCTCAAGGGCGGCCTGTTGTTACCGATCTTGTACAAGATATCGGCGCACGCGTTTTTCCCGTCGGTCGACTGGATCTGGATACCGAAGGAGCCCTTATACTGACAAACGACGGGAGTCTTGCACAAAAAATCCAGCATCCCAGTCATGAGACCAACAAGACCTACGAAGCACTGGTCAGAGGCACCCCTGATCCCGGAAAAATTGCACTCTTGCAGAAGGGCGTCCTTCTTGAAGGCAAAATGACTTCTCCGGCGAAAATCAGGATACTTTCCCGCCAAGGCACAAATTGCCTGCTGGAAATCACTATCCATGAAGGCAGGAAACGGCAGGTGAAAAAAATGTTCAGCCATATTGCGCACCCTGTTCTGCAGCTCAAACGCACAGCCTACGGAAAGCTCAGCCTGAGCAATCTGCCAATCGGCAGATACCGCGAACTTAACCCCTCAGATTTAAAAAATATATTTTTATAGAATTCTCTTTACAAACCTTCAATTAGCTGATTAAATCTAGCTAGTTAGGAAGTCAGTCTTTGATCGAATACCCTAACATCAGGCTTAACTAATTGATTTGCATGGTAATTTAATTCAAAAACACTTCCAACCTAAGACTTGAACTTCACTTGCTTTATTGCGTGACGTTATTATGCAACTGGAACGGCATAATATTGGATTCTAATTTGATTTCCGGAGACAGGAGTTAAGAATGAACAAATCAGAACTCATTGAGGCATTGGCACAGGACATCAATATACCACACCGTGAAGCCGCAGCTATTACCAATACAGTGATTGAAACGATGACCGAAGCATTGGCCAAGGGAGAGAGTATTGAGATTCGCGGATTTGGGAGCTTTGTCATAAAAAAATACGGCTCTTATGAAGGCAGGAACCCCAAAACCGGACGAAAGATTGAGGTCAAGCCCAAAAAACTCCCCTTTTTCAAAGTTGGCAAAGAACTGCGAGAAAAGGTCAACAACAGCAAATAGTCAGGACAAGCGGCCAATTGATCAGCTCCAGCAGGTGCCTGGGCATCGACTGCCCAGGCACCTGCCAAGCTGCAAAAAAAAGCCGGCGTATTTTATTGTGGCACTATTTCTCCTACTAGATCGTACACTTGAGTCTCGGTGATACGGACATTCACGATATCGCCCGGGTTAGCTATCCCGTCATTGATATAGATACAGCCATCTACCTCCGGTGCCTGAAATCGTGTTCTTCCCTCAAGAAGCAGATCGGTTTCAGCGCTCAGCCCTTCTATCAAAACCGGTTCCAACCTGCCGATATATTTCTTTTGATTCTCGGCCGAGAGTTCCCGCTGAACTGCCAGAATATAATCTCGACGCCGGAGTTTTTCAGCTTCGGGTACTTGCCCGGCAAATCTCTCCGATGGTGCGCCTTCTTCATTGGCATAGGGGAAGACGCCAACATGCTCCAGTTTGATTTTCCTGATAAAGCTCTCAATTTCAAGAAACTCTTGTTCACTCTCCCCAGGAAATCCAACAAGAAATGTGGTTCGTAAGGCAATATCAGGCACTATGTTTCGGGCTTTTTCCACTATCTGAAGAAGATTATCTCCAGTGTACCGTCTGTTCATCGACCGCAGTATTTTGTCGCTTACGTGCTGCATTGGAATGTCGAGATAGGGTACAATTCGACAATTGTCGGCCATGATATGCAACAATTCTTCAGAAACACCCGTTGGATAAAGATAGAGCAGACGTAACCACGGGATGGTCGTCCGGCCAAGCAATTGATGCAGAAGGTCTTCGAGGCGTGAATCACCACCCTGATCACGCCCATATGCTGTACTGTCCTGGGCGATCAGGGAGAGTTCTTTTACCCCGTTCTGCTCGAGTTGCTTTGCTTCTAAGACCAGATCTTCTATAGTCCTGCTCCTCAATCCTCCACGTATCGCGGGAATCATGCAATATGAGCATCGGTTGTCACATCCTTCGGTAATTTTCAACCATGCTCGAAAAGAAGGCGTCGAGATGACTCTCGGGGTTTTGCTCGTCATTAAAAAACTGTCGGGAAGTATCACTCGATTTTCAAGGTTTCCATGCAGGAGGTTGTCGATAATACCGGCAATATCGGCTGCCCCTTCGGTGCCGATGAAGAGATCCACCTCGGGCAAATCCACACTCAACTGCTCCTTATACCGTTGCACGAGACAGCCGACAACCACGATACATTTCTCTGGGTATGCTTCCTTGATCCGTACCAATTCAAAAATCTCAGCAATCGCCTCCTCTACCGCGGTCTGAATAAAGCCACAGGTGTTCAGGATAAGAACATCGGCTGCCTCGGGATCATCGCTCAACTGCCAGCCGCCAGCGGTCATCGAACCGAGCATGACCTCGGAATCGACAAGATTTTTGGCACACCCGAGACTGATTAAATGAAAAAAATCCATCACATTTCCTCACTTCGATAAAGGATCGAAAAAAATCCTTCAATTCATAAACATACTAAAAAAAACAAATCGCATTCCCGCGCAAGTTGCTACCTGGCGACACTCACTCTCCCAGGGTTCCGATATTTTCCAGCAATATAATCAAGGCCTGTTCTTTCTGCTCCAGAAACCTTTCTTTGGAAAAACCAGGGCGCCAGGTATTACCCCCGAGTTCATCGGATATAACAAGAGTGGCTGCAAATTCAATGTTGCGAAAACATGCGACAGTGCACAGTGCGGAAAATTCCATATCGACGGCGACGACTTGATCTTCCAGGTTGAGTGCCTGCAGCAATCTTCTATCCTCCCGATATACTGCATCGGTCGACCAGACGCAGCCTGGATGTACATTGACACCATGATCTCCATAAATATTTGCAATATGTTCGCGTAACTTGATGTCCGGAGCAGGCGGACAAGCAAGCGGATAATATTGTGAAGTACCTTCGCCCGATCTTGCCTTCGTAGGCAATACAATGTCACCGATTTTCAGATCTTCGCCAATCGCTCCGCACCAGCCAAAGAGAATAATTCTTTTTGCGCCTAAAGCGATAAGTTTTTCCATGCACATTACCGCCATCGGGGCGCCGATGGCCGGTCCGGCAACAAAAAATCGCGGATCCCCGGCAAGTGTCAATTCCGAATTAAAAAGAAACCGCGCTTCCCCTTCACTTTGTTTTAATCGACGATGGCACAATGAGGCCTCGGATGGGTTGACAAGCAGAAGCCCGTTTTGCGGAATTTTCCTTTCCTTTTTTCCCCTTCTGGGGTGGATAAGAATATTCGTATCTTCATCCCGACACATGGAATTACCTCAATTTCTCCTGTTCTGGCTTGATGAAAAAGAAAAAGGGTTGCAGAATACTCTGCAACCCTTCTTACGATCGACAAAGACCGTTATACTCTTTACAACTTCTTATCCAAGCAGTGGGTTTGCATAGAGAAGAATCAGAGAGATAACCAGTCCGTAAATAGCAACAGACTCGGCAAGGGCCATACCAAGAATCATGAAAACCATCAATTTCGGTTGAACCTCAGGATTTCTTGCAAGTCCCTGACATGCACCATTACCGACAGAACCAATACCGATACCAGCTCCCAGACCGGCAAGACCGATTGAAAGTGCAGCGCCGACACAGATAAGTGCTAATTGAATATTCCCTTCCATTTTTTCTCCTTCAAAAGTTAATGTTTTTTGGCCTTCTTCTATTTTTTTAAATCTCTTGATACCTGAAATTACTCACCCTGCATGTACCCACATCACCGCCCTGCTTTAATGTGCGTGCTCGTTTGCCTGTGAAAAGTAGACAACAGTCAACAAGACGAAAACCATTGCCTGCACTACCGAAACAAGTACGCCCAGCATCATGATCGGCAGCGGAGCAAAGAAGCTGCCGGCGAGCATGAACAGGATGGCAAGCAGGGTTTCCTTCGCCATGATATTTCCAAAAAGACGAATGGAGAGCGAGAGGAGACGGGCGAAGTTACTGATCAACTCAATCGGCAGAAGCAGGGGCACGAGCCACCATACCGGGCCCATGAAATGCTTGTAATAGCCTACACCATGCTCCTTGAAGCCAATAATATGATGCGATACCCAGACAATAAGGGTCAACGCCAGGGTAGTATTGATACTGGAAGTCGGAGACATGAAGCCGGGAATGAGGCCGATCAGATTGGCGCAGGCAATATAGAGCGCAAAAGTGGCAATCATGGGAAAGAATTTATCAGTCAGTTCACGACCCATATTGTCGGAGAAGAAATCATCCATGCCGCCGATGGCGAGCTCCCAGAAGTTTTGCCCCTTGCCCGGTACCATCTCAAGATTTCCCAAAGTAAGCTTGGATACAATAAAGAGAAAGGCCATGACCAACCACGTATATGTCATGTACGGCGCACACAATTGTTCAAGCAGTGTATGGCCAACTGGGCCATGCGGGACAGGAAGTCCCAGTTTCTCAAGGATGATCGAAATAAATAGTATCGGATGTTCCATAACTCCTTTTACCTCCTTCCTCTGAAGACGTAGTGCTTCATCACATTTAAGGATATAAAAGTGATGGTGAACACTACCGTTGACAACCCCAATATCAAGCCAAAGATATTGACCGCCTGGCTTTTAATAAGAACCAGAAGGACAATACCAATAATTACAATTCGTATCCAGAATTTCAGCAGGTAACCCTTTTGCCCCTGCTGTGCCTGCGCCTTACGTTCATCAAGGGAGGGCAACGAAGTGACGGACTGAATAACTCTCGTCACATCGTGGTGCGATACCCAGAAACTACAAATCGAAATAACTCCACCGACAAACACGGCCAGGGCAAATGCCGGCGACACGATTACAACTGAGCCAAGTATCAATACTGCCAATACTATCCAGCTTATAACCTGCATTTTCTGCAGCGTCAACGACTCTTCAATCACGCAACACCTAGTCCTCTTTTGGCTCTTCCGGTTTATCTTTGTCTTTATCCTTGTTCCGCCAGAGGATCTCAAGCAAGGTCTTGTAAGCGGCAGCAATACCGAAAGCCAGCCCTATAAAGGTAAACCACGGTGCAGTACGGCCATCGAATACTTTCTGATCTAGATAAATCCCGCCACCCAAACCGACCAGTATTGCGGCGACGAAGGTGAAGCCGATATGACCATAGTTCGCCAGCAGTTGAACAAATTCCTTTTTAACATCCGACATTTTGTTCACCCGCGTATTTGCACGTTACAATTCATCACAATATAGACGAGTTTGGTATCATGACTCCATGGCAAAGTCAATAAGTTTTCACATTTGGACTAATTTTTTGAATGACCATTCAGTCATTTTTACGGCTTTGTCGAGATCACGCTCACTCTGCGCGGCAGAAATGAAGGCAACTTCAAACTGGGATGGAGCCAGATATATTCCACCCTCCAGCATCTGTCTGTAATGTCTGGCATACATTTCAGTATCGGCAAGCATCGCAGAGGTAAAATCGGTCACCTCCACGGCTGTAAAAAAGGCAGTCATGATACTGCCGACCCGATTCAATTGCACCGGGATTCCGAACGTGCCGGCAACCTCATTCAACCGTTCGGCAAAACCGGCTGCCTTGGCCTCAAGCCGATCATAGAAGCCGGGCTCCTGCAAAAGCTTGAGAGTAGCTATTCCCGCCGCCATGGCCAAAGGATTACCTGAGAGGGTGCCGGCCTGGTAAACCGGTCCGTCCGGGGCGATGCAGTTCATAATCTCGGCTTTCCCCCCATACGCACCGACCGGTAATCCTCCGCCGATAATTTTGCCGAGACACGTCAAATCGGGAGACACATCGTAATATTGCTGGGCACCGCCATAGCCCAGACGAAAACCGGTAATCACCTCGTCAAAAATGAGAACTATCCCACGTTCGGCAGTGAGAGCCCGCAATTTTTTCAAAAAACCAGGTTTTGGCGGAACACATCCCATGTTGCCGGCCACCGGTTCAACAATCACACAGGCTATATCGAGCTTTTCATCGCGCAGGGTTGCTTCGAGAACCTGTTCGTTGTTGTAAGGGATGGATAGGGTATTCTTCACTATCTCCTCCGGTACACCAGGGCTCCCTGGGATCCCCAGAGTAAGCACTCCCGACCCGGCTTTCACCAGAAAAGAGTCGGCGTGACCGTGGTAACAGCCATCGAATTTCACCACGACCTTTTTCCCGGTGAATCCCCTCGCCAGCCTCACCGCGCTCATGGTTGCCTCAGTCCCCGAGTTGACAAAGCGAACTTTTTCAACAGATGGCAGTGCTTCAACCACCATGGAGGCAAGATCGATCTCGGTCGGAGTCGGCGCCCCAAAGCTGGTTCCGGAAGCTGCAGCACGGGTGACGGCCTCGACAATCTCGGGATGGGCATGGCCCATGATCATCGGCCCCCAGGAACAGACGAAGTCGACATACTCGTTGCCGTCTGCATCCCAGAGAGTCGCCCCGGCAGCTTTTGTAATGAAAACCGGATCGCAGCCAACCGAGCGACATGCTCTGACCGGACTGTTGACCCCGCCGGGAATCACCTTTTTTGCTTTTTCAAATAATTCGCTGGAGGTCTGAAATGCCATTATATCTCCTTTATCCGTCTTATAACCTGTTCGGTCCGATCAATTTGTTCATTCTTGTATCTGCAGTTCATCCAATTTGGAGAAGCAATATAGCATGGAGTTCGTTTTGCTGTCAAACACCCTCCTCTTGATTTTTTTTCTATTTATGAGCAATGTAGGACACCGGATTCCTAGACTTCATTTTTCGACGGATTCCGCCGATCCTTTTTTCTGCTTGTCAGCCAATGGAGCAACAGGTAAAGTTGGAAGAATGATTGCCCCGTCCCGGGATCTTTTCCATCTTTTTCTATACAGTTTGTAATAATCTCATTTTCAAAGGAGACAATAATGGCCAGTGATAAAGTCCTGCAACTCAATGATACGGAATTTGATACCGTGATTAAATCCGAACAGCCGACGCTTGTTGATTTCTGGGCTCCCTGGTGCGGACCGTGCAAAGCAATCGGCCCAGTCATAGAGGACCTTGCCGGAGAATATGAGGGGAAAGTCACAATTGCCAAAATGAACGTCGATGATAACCCGCTGACTCCTGGTAAATTCGGCATCCGGGCAATTCCCACACTTATCCTCTTCAAAGGTGGCCAGGTTGTCGACCAGATCACTGGTTCAGTAGGCAAAACACAGCTCGTTGCGCTCATCAATAAAGCTCAATAAATTTGCCTGGGCTGTTTTTCCTGTGCCGGTACTCCGGCATTTCAGGTAAAGACAGCCTTTTTTTGTATACTTTGCCTACAGACACCAAATGAATGATCACTACGAACTCGTTATTCTAGGCGGCGGACCGGCCGGCTTATCGGCCGGCTTATATGCTGCCCGTGCCCGGCTCGACCATGTCCTGATAGAAAAGGGTGCTCCCGGCGGACAGGTACTGCTTACCGACTGGGTGGACAACTATCCGGGATTCCCTGAAGGCTTGACCGGCTTCGATCTGGTTGAAAGAATGACTCAACATGCCAAAAGATTCGATCTTAATATCGAATTGGCCTGTGTCACCAAGGTCGATCTGAGCAACGAGAAACGGAAGGTACTCCATTTGGAGGACGGCGGGAAGGTTACCTGCGACACATTGATTATCTGCAACGGCGCGAGAGCGAATACCCTGGACATTCCCGGTGAACTGGAAATGCGGGGGAAAGGGGTGTCCTACTGCGGAACCTGTGATGCTCCGTTTTATCGCAATATGCATGTAGCTGTGGTCGGTGGCGGGAATACCGCCATCCAGGAAGCTGAATATTTGACAAAATTCGCCAGCAAGGTTACGGTGATTCATCGGCGGGACCAGCTCAGGGCAACGAAAATCGTGCAAGAGATTGCATTTGCAAATAAAAGGATAGATTTCATCTGGAACAGCCGCATAACATCCATTGAGGGTGAAAGCGGAGTGGAGAGGCTGAATCTCATCGCCAATAACGGCACTACCTCGATTCTCGACGTTCAGGGCGTATTTATCCTGATCGGCGTAACTCCCAACAACGCCGGTCTCCCCCTTGATCTGCTCAAAGCCGATCAATGGGGTTTTATTCCCACCGACATCGAATCCCGCACGGCTGTTCCCGGAGTCATGGCCGCTGGAGATATCTGCAGCAAGGATGTCCGCCAGATTGTCAATGCCGCCGGAGAAGGGGCTGTTGCCGTCCTTGCCGCGGAAAAATACCTGCAAGGTTTAAAATAAACATCAACCTATACGGACAACGATGGGGTCTCTAATCAAATTATTTCCTTTCCGATGTGGTTCGTCTGTCCTTCTGGTTCTCCTTATTCTTACTTTTGGAGGCTGTGCCGATCTCAAAAGGACTTTCAATGTCACCTCCATTGACGAGGAGGGCAATGAAGTCAAAAAAGACCTGGAGATGCCGTCGAAAACTCTCTTAATGAAAGGCATGGACGACTATAATGTCGGGAAATATTTCACGGCAATTGAGTTTTTCGAGGAAATTCTCAACCGGTATCCGTTCAGCCCGGAGGCACCGCTCGCCGAGCTGAAAGCAGCGGACTGCAGTTACCATCTTGAGCGTTATGCCGAGGCATTGGTGCTTTATGAAGAATTTGAGAATCGCCATCCGACCAACGAGAGCATCCCTTATGTCCTCTACCAAAGAGCCATGTGCAATTATAAGCAGATGGATCGAGTCGATCGGGATACAACCGGGGCAGTCAAGTCGATCGCCCTCTTCAAGCAGCTCTTGAGAGCCTATCCCGACTCACCGTATTCGGCAGAGGCTAGAACGCGTATTGCTACGGCCACAGAGTTTCTCGCCAATCACGAATATTTTGTAGTCGAATATTACGTCAGGACACAAAAATACGACCAGGCCATAATCAGAAGTAGATACCTGCTGGCCATGTATCCGGATACAGAAATAGCCGTGAAGGCAAGCGAGATGCTCGCTCGACTGGAAGCCGGGAATCCGCCTCGATCTCCCCTTACCTCGTGGCTGCCCAAACTCAATCTGCCAAGTTGGAATATTTTCAACCAGAATGACGCAGCCAACAGCACTGCAGCCGATTAACGGGAGGAACCGGGTGCAGAGCGTTATCAACTCTGCACCATGGATTATACCATAAACTTCTCGGAAAAAATCCAGTCGCCATTCAGAGAAACCGCCATGGCTCGCACCGGGCAAATGGGAACGCAGAGACTGCAGCCGGTGCATTTTTCCGCATCGAAAATAACCGCCATCTCCGGTCGCTGTATATACAGAGCGCCTGAAGAACACACTCCGGTACAGGCTCCGCACTGGAAACAGTTTTTATCGTCTCTGCGGATTCGAGCCGCCAGGCGCTCGATTTTAACCCCCATTCCACGGAGGTAATCAAGCCCGGCTTTGACATTTGTCTTACTGCTGCCTTTCAGTTCAATGATCATTATTCCTTCACGCTGAAGGAGAATATCAGCCTTGAGAATATTAAACTCGATATCATATTCCTTCACCAGCCGATATATAAACGGTTGGTCACTGGTGTCTTTCGGGAATCTGAGAATATAAATCTGGGTATACACCTTTATGCCTCGCTGATAATAATGAATGCCGCATGCAACCTTGCCGTTTCTGCTCCGGAATGTGCCGGCACAGACAGGTTGAATGTACTTTCTGGTCATGGTAATAGCAAGAATCTTTTCGGTAGAATCACCGGTCGCTTCTCCTCCGGCCAACTGATAAAAATTATCTGTCTTTGGTAAACATCACCAGCACTATGAACCCCAAAACACTGCATTCTATTTTAACCGATGTTCAAAACGGCTCCTGCTCAATAGATCAGGCTCTTGCAAATCTTCGAAATTTTCCGGCGGAATCCCTGCCGGATGCCTGCCTTGACCATCAACGTATGGTCCGCACCGGCATCCCTGAAGTTATCTACGGTGCATCCAAGACTGCGGAACAGATAGTAAGCATCGCTCTGGCCATGCTTGAACAGGGGGGACCGGTCATCGCCACCCGGGTGGACCGGGAGAAAGCCGATGTGTTGCTGAAAAGACTTCCTCAATTTCATTATGCGCAAGATGCAGGGATGCTTATCTGCAATCCTGCCAAGGAGAACCCAACCCGATACCGGGGCCGTACCCTGGTCATATCGGCCGGGACCTCAGACATCCCAGTGGCCGAAGAGGCCAGACTGACTCTCGAAAGCCTCGGTCATCCGGTGGATAAACTCTATGACGCCGGGGTGGCAGGGCTCCACAGGCTGCTCAGCCGCCAGACTCTCCTGCAGCAGGCCAAAGTTATTATTGTTGCCGCCGGTATGGAAGGGGCGCTGCCGAGTGTTGTCGGCGGCCTGGTCAGCTGTCCGGTGATTGCCGTACCGACTTCGGTCGGATACGGTGCCAGCTTCGGTGGAATCGCCGCTCTCCTTGGAATGCTCAACAGTTGCGCGCCAGGAGTCGCCGTCGTCAATATCGATAACGGCTTCGGAGCAGCATGCATGGCTGAAGCCATTAACCGCATGTAAAGTACCGTCCCCCCTTCATGCAAAGAGGTCCGAGTCAAGTTTTTCCAATTATAACGAGCTGAACCTTGCAAGATTCGGGCTTTGCGTTATAATCGCAGAGCTTGGTGCCAAGCTTTTTTTTAAGGCATCCCATTCCGGTTTCTTCATCCAGAACATTTCAGGGATATCAATGAACACAACACAAAAACTTAAACTCGCATTCCTCGTCGCGGTTATCCTCCTTGCTATAACCACTGTGGTTCCTTCGTTTTTTCCCGGTGCCCCTACCTGGTGGAAGACATATCTCGCCCCTGAAGGACTGCGACTGGGTCTTGATCTTCAAGGCGGCATGCACCTGGCGTTGAAAGTCAACCTGAAAAAAGCCGAACAAAACACCCTTGAGTTTGCGGCCAATGATCTGAAAGACTCTCTGACTGAACAGTCTATAAGCGCAGTGCGCACCTCTTCCCCCGCTACCGACGCAGTAATCTTCACGCTGCCGAATACCGGCGCCCTCGATAAAGTAAAAAATCTGATCGCCGAGGATTTCCCCGATATCGACGCCCGGATTGACGCCAAAGAAGGCAGTTTCCCGCGAATTGTTCTGACGTTGAAGGAAGAAAAAAAGAACTTCATAAAAAACAACGCAGTTGATCAGTCCCTCGAGATATTGCGAAACAGGATAGACCAGTTCGGTGTCGCCGAACCTGTCATCATCCGTCAGGGCGAGGATGAAATTGTCATCCAGTTACCCGGCGTAAAAGATACCGAGCGTGCCCTCAAACTTCTCGGCGATACGGCTCAACTCGAATTCAAACTTGTGGCCGATTCTTCCGGTATCAATCTGCAGGCTCTGGTTGACCAGGCCCGGACGGCCAAGGAGTGGCAGGACGGTGAAAGCATGAGCAAGCTCAATCGCGCTCTGCAAAACAAGCTGCCGGAAAATACCTCCATCTATTTCGAAAAAGAAGTGGACAATATAACCAAAACTGTGACCGTTACCCCGATTCTCCTGGAAAACAAAATCCTTATGACCGGCGATATGGTCAAGGATGCTCAGGTGCGTATTGGCGGCAATTTTAATGAACCGTATGTGAGCCTTGATATGACCAATCAAGGCGGCAAGATTTTTGCCAATATCACTGAAAAGAATGTCGGCAGAAGGCTGGCCATAGTCCTTGATGAGGTGGTGCGCTCGGCACCGGTGATCCGTGACCGAATCCTCGGCGGCTCAGCCCAGATTACCGGCAGTTTCAGCCATGAGGAAGCCGCTGACCTGGCAATCGTCCTCAGGGTTGGAGCCCTGCCTGCTCCGGTCGATATCATCCAGAACATGACCGTGGGGGCAAGCCTTGGCAAGGATTCGATCTCTCAAGGACTCACTGCAGGCATCTTCGGGGCAATCGTTGTTCTTGCCTTTATGATCATCTACTACCGACTCGCAGGACTTATAGCCAACACAGCATTAATTTTCAATATTGTCTTGCTTTTTTCCGGTTTGGCCGTCCTCAACGCCACTCTCACCTTGCCCGGCATTGCCGGCATTATCTTGTCAATTGGGATGGCGGTGGACGCCAATGTTCTCATCTACGAACGAATGCGCGAAGAATTCCTTTTAGGAAAATCTGTCCGATCAAGCGTGGAAGCCGGATACAGCAAGGCGTTTTTCTCCATTGTCGACTCGCAGGTCACCACCCTCATAACCTCACTGGCACTCTTCTTATTTGGCACCGGTCCCATCAAGGGTTTTGCCATAACCCTTACGTTGGGAATCGTATTCAATCTATTTGTTGTACTTTTTTATTCCCGTTTTGTTTTTCAGATTATTACTCATCTAAAGCCACTTAAGAAAATCAATTTTATGAGCTTTGCTAAAAAGCCAAATTTCGACTACATGCGGATTAAAAAGATTACCTATGCGATTTCCATAACACTGGCCGTTATCGGTTTAGTGGCGCTCATCCAAATCTCCTCAGGGCGCGCCAATCTGGGTGTTGATTTCTCGGGCGGTTCATTATTGCAGTATAAGGCAAACCAGGATTTCTCCCTAGCCGAAGTAAGAGAGGCCCTCATCAAGGGCGGGATGGCGGAAGTCGATCTGCAGAAGGTGGAAAATGAACAAAGACTTATCGTCAAGATTAAAAAAGCGGAAGTTGTCGTAGCCCACCATGCGGATAAGGTGGACAGTATTCTTGCTGCTCAATTGCCTGGTAAAGCTTTTGTTCTCGAAGGCGAATCAGAGATTGGCTCCTCTGTAAGCGCTTCACTTCGTAATAAAGCAATAGTTGCTATTCTCATCTCTTTTGTCGGTGTTATCATCTACCTGGCATTTCGTTTCGACATTCGTTTCGGCATCGCTGCTGCCGTTGCAACCTTCCACGATGTGTTCTGCGTGCTTGGCATAATCTGGATAATGAACATGGAATTCACTCTGCTCATCGTCACAGCCCTGCTCACCCTGGCGGGATATTCACTTAACGATACCGTCGTTGTCTTTGACCGAATCAGAGAGAACAAACCCAAAACGGAAAAATATCTTCGCGATGAAACGATCAATGAGAGCATCAATCAGGTTCTCAGCCGAACCATGATTACCGGCTTAACCACATTGTTCACCCTGATTTCCCTGGTGTTTTTGGGCGGTGCGGTACTTCATGACTTTGCCCTGGTTCTTATTCTCGGTATCGTGATCGGCACATATTCCTCTATTTTCGTCGCCAGTCCCGTGGTTGCCTTATGGAAAGGCCAAACGGCATAGGAATAAAGTATATGGTTGCAGAAATACATTTGCCGGAATATGTAACCCGCCTTGACTGCCATGACACATTCACCTTCGCCTGCCATGCCGAGGTGAATTGTTTTACCGAATGTTGCCGCATGCTCGAACTGGCTCTCACCCCGTACGACGTATTGCGCCTGAGGAAGGCCACCGGGCTGAACTCTCAGCAATTGCTGGAAGAATACATTATCATCGAACAGGACCCCGGCGAACCTTTCCCCAGATTCTATCTAACCATGGTAAATGATGGCCGGGCCAGTTGCGTCTTTATCGCCCCTCAGGGTTGCACTGTGTATCAGCATCGTCCTTCAGCCTGTCGCGCCTATCCTCTCGGCCGGGCAGCAATACGAACCGATGGCGGGGCAATTACGGAGCATTTCGTCATGATGAAAGAAAACCACTGCTGCGGTTTTCTCGAAGCGGCGCAACAAACGCCAATCCAGTACTGTATCGATCAGGAGCTGACGGCCTATAACAGGTTCAACGATGCGGTTATTCAGCTTCTCCAGCATGACGCAATTCGCAATGGTTTGATCCCTTCACAGAAGCACATCGATTTCTTTATCCTCGCTCTTTACAACCTCGACACCTTTCGCAAGGTATTGTTTGAGGACAAATTCGAGTCAATCATACTTTCGCGGCAAGAGAAAAACCGTCTGCTGGATGATGAGGAACTGCTGCTTTTTGCCATAGATGTATTGCACCGGCAGCTCTTTGCCATTTTTCAGGACTCGGGGCTGCCTCTATAAAAAGGAACCAAATACATGCTGAAACTTATCGTCCTCGACTGTGACGGAGTCATGTTCGACTCGAAAAAATCAAATACCTTGTATTACAACTACCTGCTCGCCCACTACGGCATGCCACCGATGAAAAGCGACGAGGAGGATTTTGTGCATATGAGTAATGTTACCGAATCCGTCAGGCATATCTTCCGCCATTACCTGCAACCTTCACTGGAAGAGGTACATGCCTTCAGACGGCAGACCGATTATGGCCCTTTTCTGCAGTACATGGAGATGGAGCCGGATCTCCGAACTTTTCTTGAAGCGACCAGTGCCAAATATCATCTGGCAATTTCCACCAATCGAACCAACACCATGATCCCGCTTTTGCGGAGCTATGGTCTGGAAAATTATTTCGGCATGGTCATGACCGCAGAAACAGCCAAACGACCTAAGCCTGCTCCTGACGGTCTTTTTGAAATACTCAACCACTTCGGATGCCAGCCGGAGGAGGCAATTTTCGTTGGCGATTCAATCATTGACGAACAACATGCTGCAGCCTGCAATGTGCCGTTGATTGCCTTTAAAAATCCGAATCTTCAGGCCCGATATCACGTCGGCAGCTTCCTGGAAATCCTCGAATTACCTCCGTTTGGCGAAAAAAACTGCACTCTTCGAACAGACAGGGTGAGTACATCTTAATTCGAACGTTCGTGCTCCTCATCGACCCGCTTGACCCCTTCCATGAGCAGACTCATAAAATCACCGATCTCTGCTGCTCGCATATCCTGGGGTAAGAGTCCCGTAGTGAATCGGTAATGACCCTTTTTCTCGGCGAGAATTTTAAATATTGCCTCCTCATTCTGCCACTCGCCATAACGGGCATTGATAAGACATCCTTCTCGAAAAGATACTTTGCCGATCCCCTGGGAAAGATCCATGGAAAGCACGCCGGTCTTCTGATGCATATGAAATATCTGAAAAAGTTCGGCAGGAACAATTTCATCGATTCTGCCGACCATGCATGATTCTAGATCGCGCGCCCGATCGGCGTTGGTCCTTCGCAATCGAGCAGCAAGCAATTGCGCCATAAATGACTGCACAGCCGGGTTGTTATCGAATAAACGGCCAAAAACATCTCCGGCAATGGCCAACACCTTCGTTTCTTTTATCGCTCGTACGGTTGCAACAGCCAGATCGGCTCCGAGATAGCTCATTTCCCCACAAAGTTCACCGGCCGCGATGACAGTCTGTCGTCCGCCTTCCTCGACAAGAAGTTCTCCGGAACAGACCATGTAGAGATTCAGATTGGTCTCACCTTTATTTATCAGGACAGTTCCTTGCTTAACGATTATTTCTCTAAACTGAGCAAGTATTGAATCAATGTGTTCGGATGGCAGCGTACGAATAAAGGGACTGTCGATGACGTTTCGGCAAATGTTTTCTGTTTCCGATTCTAATAAGTTGGCGCCAGGTCCTTCCTCTTCGATAACGTCCTGCCGTCCTTCATGGTTTACGAGAGAAAATTTAATCAGTCCCTTACAGCCACTGCAATTGAATACTTTGTCTCTGTATTCACGAGTGTCTACGGGTTGTTTTTGCAGAAACCTGAACAGCAGTTCTGTCATGTCACGGACGAGAATCAGGCACACCTCCTTGTTTTCCGGACAGGCAAGTGTCTTTTCTGAAAGTTGCAATCGTTCACCCACCTTGTAGAGAGGGCAATTCTTTTCCTCATGTATTGAAAAAACAGCGGTGAATAGTTTCATGTAGTTTACAAAAATGAAGCTCGCTTTTCGAACTCCGACTTTTCCTGGATTCATCTCATTTCAGGAGCCAAAACGGCGCCATGTACAAATACTTTTTGTTATACTCAAATAATTTGATATACTAGCGAAAACTGTTAGCTCCTTTATTTTACAAACAAACTATTTTTTATGTCTTCCGCACCAAATCAATTAGTTGAAATCCATCGACAGTTGAGGGAGCACTTCTCCTCCCACTCTGCCATTTCCTTCGCTCCAATAAAAGGAGATCCTCCCGATCAGTACGAAATCACCTATGCCATTAATGGGCTGTGCAAGACCGGAAGTGGCGATATCATAGAAACATCCCGGCATGTTGTCGAGTTGACGATTCCTTTTGGTTTTCCACATTTCCCGCCGAGTTGCAAGCCGAAAAGCGATATCTTTCATCCCGATTTCGATCCTGCAGCCATATGCCTTGGCGACTCCTGGAACCAGGACAGTCGAGTTTCCGATCTGATAATGTATATCGGGCAAATGATCAATGGAGAGATCTACTCCAGGACCAACGCCTTTAACGAGGATGCTTCCATCTGGTACCAGGACCATCCCGAGACCTTGCCGTTAACCGATATCATCTGGAACGAAAAGGAAGCCGATCTCGATTTTCCGGATAAAGACAATGACAAGCCGGGCATAGATACTCTCGATGAGAGCGACCTCCGAACGGGATTCGATTTTCTGGCCCTTGAAGACTCAAAAGCTCAAGAAGACCTGCCGGATGGCTCCCTTCCGGTGGTTGAGTCTGCTCCAACTCTCAGGCAAGATCTTGCCGACTTTGAAGATATTATGGAGGACGAGCCCGCCGACAGTACAGATGAAGCAGCACTCCCGATTAACAAAAAACGGGCAGAAGAAGAGAAAGATCCTAAAACAGCCCAAAATCGCTCCGCCAAAAAACGGGGACCGAAACCCGAAGGAAAAACTCATCGAGCTTCAACCCTTCGACGAATCAAAAACGTTTCAGTATACCTGGTTGGCGGAATAGGTGCAGTGATTTTTGCAGGCTGCGGGTATTACTATTGGTCGATTATGACTCAACTCGCCGCCGCCGACACCGCATCCCTGCAATGCTCGGCTTTTGTGGAAAAGGAACAATTCGAAGAGGCCAAGCGATCTTGCGAGCAGGCATTGACAGCCAGTTACGGCGTCAAATTCATCCACCAGGAAAGGGTAGCCCGGCTACGGGAAAAAATTGATCGCATCCTGCAATCCGAAACATTTATCCAGGGCTTGAACGGCAAGATTCTCGTTGACGGCATGTATCTTCCCAAAAAAGATGCCGAGATCATCATGACCTTCCGACAGTTGCAGAAGGAGGCTGAAGATTTTTTTCTCCAGGAAAACTGGCCACAGGCTATCGATCGGTTTGCCGGGATTATTGCACTCCCCCAGGCTGCTCAATATATTCCTGCCGAGGTTGCAGCAGAAGTAAAAAGCAAGCACAGTATTTCCCGGTTCAGAATGGCCTATGATTCCGCCGAAAAAATATTGCTGGACCGAAAGTGGCGGGAAGCCATCGCTGAACTCGAGAAGGCCGAACCTTTACTTGCATCACTGCCCGAAGGCGATCGTCCCCACTATGCAGACCTTCTCCGGAAATCGCTGGCAAGGAGTA
The DNA here is from genome assembly GCA_000961725.1 of Desulfobulbaceae bacterium BRH_c16a. Classification (GTDB taxonomy): domain Bacteria; phylum Desulfobacterota; class Desulfobulbia; order Desulfobulbales; family Desulfocapsaceae; genus Desulforhopalus_A. The sequence continues at coordinate 44,021 of LADS01000046.1, read as the reverse complement.
CATTCGAACAATCGCGGGAACAAGGGGATGTTTTCCTTGGCCAATCCGATTGGCAAAAAGCCATTGCCGCCTACGAGATCGCTTTATCGGCTTATGAAGACCTTGAAGACATACCGAAAGAATCTTTTGAAACTGTTCAAAAAAACATGAAACGAGCCGAACTCTATGACTTGATAGATCAAGGCAACAAAACCTTCGGTTCTGGATTCTGGGATGAAGCCATCGCCAATTACAGTAAAGCAGAGGCATTCCTCACCGACCATCAAGCCCTCCTGAAAACGATTGACGCCGAGATGAGCCTCCGGAAGCTCTCCAGGATCATCCTCCAGGCCTTGATCGTTCGGGATCGTCAATTAGCCGCAAATCATTTGGACAAAAATGAATTGAAAACTGCCGGTATGATCTATCGGCAGCTGATCGAGGAAATCGAAAAAAGCTCTTTCGCCGGCGAAAGCGAGTTCCGCGAAACCAGGACTGAGCTTGCCGCGACCATTCAAACACTTGACGAAAAGATCCTTCTTGCAGATAAGGTCCAGTATTTGAAAGATAATTATCATACCATTTTTATCGCCAACTATCCAAACGTGATCAAGGAAAATCTGGTCAATCCGATAATGAGCTTAACCAGGGACACAGGCGACAAAATGGTCTTTAAGATGCAATGTACCGAGTCCGGCGGCGGACGACCTCTCACGCTTATCATGCACTATGCTTTCGACAAAAAGAGCAATCAATGGGAGCCGTTTTCCATACAACAATAATCTCCATTACACCAGGAATCTGAACTCACCCTTGCCGAGCAGATTATGCAGATGCAAGAGGCCCAGCAGCTGTCCGTCTTCTTCGATTATCGGCAGAGCGGTAATTTCGTGAGTCTGCATAATACTCAGGGCATCGGCTGCAAGCTGCGTGCTATCGATACAAATAGGTCCTTCCGTCATAAACTCGGCGGCACTGAGGCGAGAAATATCTAGGGAATTGACTATTGCTCGACGCACATCGCCATCCGTTACTATACCCAAGACCCTGTTGTTCCTGTCTACCACCAAGACCACACCCATATTTTTCTCATTGAGCACACAAACTGCATCGGTGGCTGAGTTCTCGGGGAAAATTGAGGGGATATCCCGGCCTGTCAGCATCACCTCCGTCACCCGTACTTTCAGCCTTTGTCCCAGGCTTCCTCCGGGATGATTATGACGAAAGTCTTCAGCCTGAAACTTTTTCCTGTTGAGCAAAACTACAGAAAGGGCGTCCCCCATCGCCAGCGTTGCCGTGGTACTTGCCGTCGGTGCCAGACCTAGCGGGCAAGCTTCTTTGGGGACTGCGATATCCAGGACAATATCGGCAGCTACGGCGAGCGAAGATTTTTTCCCGCCAGTCATGGCGATAATTGTGTTGCCTCTTTTTTTCAAGGTAATGAGCAAACCGTTCAGTTCGGCGGTTTCTCCGGAATAAGAGATAGCCACGACCACATCGCCGGCCGCAACCATGCCAAGGTCGCCATGCATTGCCTCAACCGGATGGAGGAAGAAAGAAGGTGTTCCCGTGCTGTTCATGGTCGCGGCAATCTTTTGTCCGATTATGCCGGACTTACCTATCCCGGTTATTATGACTCTTCCGGGACAGGCAAGAATCATATCAATCGCCTGGACAAATTCCTCGCCTATTCTCTCTCGAATTGCCGCCAATCCCTGTTCTTCTATACGCAGAACTTCCTTCGCGTCTTCAATAGACATTTGTTCAATTCCTTTCTGGTAAAAAATCCACGCCTCAATTTCTCTAACGGGCCTTGCACTTGTCGATATGAATCGTCGGATAAATTTCCGTATCCATGTATGTCCATGTATAGCAAATGCGGCCATCATAATCATTGTTTTTATACCAGGCAAGAACAGGGAATTATTCGATACCATGCATTTTTCTTACAGGCTTCTTTTTCCAGAGCCGGAATGTTGACTTTTTTGGCCATATCATAGCTTTTTTCCGCAATATTTTCTTATATCGTGTATATTGATACCCTTTTGATCAGTTTGTTTCATCTATTCACAACTCATCTATCATTATTTGGAGTTTTTATGTCAGAATATCTGTTTACTTCAGAATCAGTGTCTGAAGGCCATCCAGACAAAGTGGCCGATCAAATATCAGATGCCATTCTTGACGCCATTCTCACCCAGGATCCCGCAGCCCGAGTCGCCTGTGAGACTTTAGTTACCACCGGAATGGCAGTTATTGCCGGAGAAATTACCACCACAGCATGGGTCGATATGCCGCACGTTGTTCGCCAGACGATCAAAGGCATCGGCTACAACTCCTCGGAGATGGGGTTCGACTGGCAGTCTTGTGCTGTCATTACCTCGATTGACAAACAATCCCCGGATATAGCTCAGGGGGTGAATGAAGGCTCAGGTCTCGATCTTGACCAGGGAGCGGGAGATCAGGGTCTTATGTTCGGCTATGCCTGCAATGAGACCAGCGTGCTGATGCCGATGCCGATCACCTACGCACATAGACTTACCAAGCGTCAGGCCGAAGTTCGCAAGGCCAATATTCTGCCTTGGCTTCGCCCGGACGCCAAAAGCCAGGTTACGATTCAATATGTCAATAAGGTACCGACCAGAATCGAAGCGGTTGTCCTCTCCACCCAACACGATGCTTATGTGAGCTATGAGAATCTCAAGGAAGGCGTCATGGAGGAAATCATCAAACCGGTTCTTCCGGCCAATATGATCGACGCGAAGACTAAATTCTTCATCAACCCTACCGGCCGCTTTGTCATCGGCGGACCAGTCGGTGACTGTGGAGTAACCGGACGAAAAATTATCGTCGACACCTATGGCGGTAAAGGTTCACACGGCGGCGGTGCTTTTTCCGGCAAGGATCCGTCCAAGGTCGACCGTTCAAGTTCCTACTACGGCAGATATGTCGCCAAAAATCTCATTGCCGCCGGCCTGGCAGACGAAATCGAGGTCCAGGTCGCCTATGCGATCGGCATTTCTCAACCCGTCTCCATCAACGTCAACAGCTTTGGAACCGGTAAAATTTCCGATTCAGATATCAAAAAGCTGATAATGGCGCACTTTGATCTACGCCCAAAAGCAATTGTCCAGCAACTCGACCTTCTCAGACCCATCTATCTCCCTACCGCGGCTTACGGCCATTTCGGCCGGGAGCTTGACAGCTTTACCTGGGAAAAAACAGACAAGGCCGATGTTTTGAGAGACGCTGCTAAAATCAAGTAGCGGGTGATCCTGACTCTCGGGAGTTATTTTACGCTGCTTTAATACCCAGAATGGAATATTACAATGACCGACTCGTTTAAAGACTACAAAGTTGCAGATATGGCTCTCGCTGAATGGGGCCGTAAAGAAATCGCTATCGCCGAAACGGAAATGCCCGGTCTCATGACCCTGCGGGAAGAGTATCACAGCAAAGCTCCTCTCAAAGGCGCCAGGATTGCCGGCTGCCTGCATATGACCATCCAGACTGCGGTCCTGATGGAAACCCTCGTTGCGCTTGGGGCGGAAATTCGCTGGTCAAGCTGCAACATCTTCTCAACTCAGGATCATGCCGCAGCAGCAATGGCGGCGGCAGGCATTCCAACTTTCGCCTGGAAAGGTGAAACCGAAGCCGATTTCTGGTGGTGTATCGATCAAACCATTTTTGGCCCCAACGACTGGCGTCCAAACATGATACTCGATGACGGCGGAGACCTCACTCTGGTGATGCATGAAAAATATCATAAAGAACTGACTTCAATACGCGGAATCAGTGAGGAAACCACGACCGGTGTGCATAGACTCAACGAGATGGCGGCCGCGGGAAAATTGAAGTGTCCCGCTTTCAACGTTAACGACTCTGTCACCAAGTCGAAGTTCGACAATCTTTACGGCTGTCGCGAGTCGCTTATCGACGGTATCAAAAGAGCGACGGATGTGATGATTGCCGGAAAAAATGCCGTTGTCGTCGGATATGGCGATGTCGGTAAAGGTTGCGCTCAGGCACTTCGCGGGATGGGGGCGTCTGTATTTGTAACTGAAATCGACCCAATCTGCGCCCTTCAGGCAGCCATGGAAGGGTACAAAGTAGTGACCATGGATGAGGTTGCATCGATCGGCAATATTTTCGTCACCTGCACCGGGAACCTGAAAGTCATAACCAGAGCCCATATGGAGATGATGCCGAATCAGGCTATTGTTTGCAATATCGGCCACTTTGATTCTGAAATCGATATCGCCGGAATCCGCGATCTCGAATGGGATAATATTAAGCCTCAGGTCGACCATGTCGTTTTTCCCGACGGCAAGAAGATAATCGTCTTAGCCGAAGGAAGATTGGTAAACCTGGGTTGCGCTACCGGTCATCCCAGTTTTGTCATGAGCAACTCCTTTTCCAATCAGGTACTGGCCCAGATAGAACTCTGGAAAAACTCCGAAAAATACGATAACAAGGTCTATTTTCTGCCAAAAGCACTGGATGAAATGGTAGCCCGCCTGCACCTCAAGAAAATTGGCGCGAACCTCACCGTCCTGACGCAGGAACAAGCTGACTATATCGGCGTCCTTACAACCGGACCGTATAAACCCGAATACTACAGATATTAATCGGTTCTTCAATATTTTTGGAAAGTCCGGGGGCTGGTTGATGCGGATGCATCAACCGGCTTTTTTCTTTCGGCCGTTCACAATATTACCTTGCCTTCTTTCCAGCTCTTCCGGTTAAAGCGTACGTGAATATTGCAACATTGAGAGATTTCGACTCAATACAAGGAATGGACTAACAATCTTGTCGATATCGGGATCGAAATCGAAATCGAGTAGAAAATGCGAAAATCATAGCCATTTAAGGGGAAACGTATTCTCGTCTTAGAATGGCTTAAGTCGGGTGAACCTTCTTTCCAGCCATTCCGGCAAAAAAAAGTGTGTAGAGATATCGCTATCATCTCTACACCCTTAGTTTCTGCAAAAAACACCGGAAAGCTTTTCCGAATAAAAATTATTCGGCGTTTCCTGCGCCCTCTTCATTCTGAATACGACCGGGAATAGCATACATTGTGGTGGAACCGGAAGACCAAAACATCAGTCGCCCTTCTCTTACCATTTCGTTCGCAACGTTTTTCATGTCCCGCGGCTTGGTATCAGGATCGCAGGCATAGAAATCTTTGATATACAACTGCGGTTTCGGAGATTTGGTAGCTTTCTCCTCGATGGCGTTTTTTAATTCGTCTTTACTGAGTGCCATAGTGTTACTCCTATTAAGAAGATGGAAGAAGAAAGCATCAATAGACCGGGCAGCTTTCAACTGCCCGGTCTACAAACATCATTCTTGACTTACTATTTGATATGGCTGGTGAACTTGAACTGAGTCGTGGTCCGCCAGGTGTCATATGCAAGACGATAGTCGTCGATGCTCTTCTCAGTGAACGGGATGTCACATTTCTCGAAGAATTTTTCCCAACCAATTCTCTCTGCCCAATCGCCAAGACGCTCGTATTTACGGGCATCGGCTGCATACGCCTCAAGAATTTTCTTGACGGCGGCTACAGTCTCCGGCCAGCGGGGAGTGGTGTTGGGCAGGAACGGAATGACCAACTTCGAAAATTTGGGATGGCTGATTCTGTTGGAAACCTTGCCGCCAACCAGAATCGCAATACCGTCACCTTCAGGATCGGCGAGCGGCATGGCAGGACACATGGTATAGCAGTTACCACAGAACATACAACGCTCAACGGTAACTTTAACGGTTTTGATTTCCTTGCCATCTACCATTGCCTTGGCGGGCTTTACTGCGCCCAGGGGGCAGGAAGCTATCGCCAGCGGCAACTCGCAGACACCAGTGATACGCTTGTGGTCGATCATCGGCGGCTTTCTGTGGATACCGAGGATAGCTATATCGGAAGCATGCACAGCACCACACATGTTCAGACAGCAGGCAAGTGCAATACGCACCTGAGCCGGTAAAGTCATGGAGGTGAAGTAATCGAACAGCTCATCCATTACCGCTTTGACAACACCGGAAGCATCTGTTGCCGGAGTATGGCAGTGAACCCAGCCTTGGGTATGAACGATATTAGTGACGCCTGCACCGGTACCACCTACGGGATACTTATTGCCGTAACTTGTAAGTGTATCGAGAAGCGGTTGTACTTTTTCCTTTGAATCAACCATGAACTCAATGTTGTTCCGAGTGGTAAAGCGAAGGAATCCGTCACAATGTTTGTCAGCGATCTCACATACTTCGCGGATATACTCTACCGATACAAGGCGGGGCGAACCCACGCGTACGGTATAGACTTCGTCTCCGGTCTCCGATTTGTGCAGCAAGACGCCCGGCTGAGTGATCTCATGCCACAGCCACTTTCCTTTATTGGCCTTGATGACTGGTGGAAAAAACTTTTCATAATGGGGTGGACCAAGATCTGAAATACGACCATCCATTGGTTTGTCTGGATTATAACCCATGGTAAAATCTCCTTTTATCTAAAATGAATTATCAGCTCAAATTAAAAGCAGCATCAGGCTTTGTGGGCAGCACGAAACTCGTCGATGTCACGCTCAAAACCACCTTCGACCTCTTCCTCTTTCCAGAATACGTAAGGATTGCTGCGAGGCTCTTTGACATGCTGCGGAAGTGGGTCAATTCCCATAACAGACAGGAAGGTCGGGAGACCGACACGTTGCATGGTTTCACCAACACGCTCACGGTTTTTACCAACTTCCATCCACCAGTCCCAAACCTTCTCAATGAACTCTACCAATTCTTCGAATTCATTATCCGGGGACATTTTGATGAAGGGAACGATGAGGGTCGAGAACTGCGCACCATCGAGAATCGGTGCTTTGGCGCCGACACAGATGGATGCACCTTTATCGAGGCCAGGACGCAGGGCACGCGGCATAGCGTTGATGCAATGCATGCAACGGGTACATTCTGCTGCATCGATTTTCAGTTCGCTGCCTTCCATCCACATACAGTTGGTCGGACAAAGCTCGATAACTTCCTTGGTAATATCGAATTTACCCCAGTCCCTGCCGCTATGAGCGCCGCCGTTTGCCGGATAGTTCCCTGCGATATACTCTTTTACGGCAGCCTGATCGATACGAATCGCATCGCGCCAGGTGCCGATAACGGATATATCCGAACGGGCAATCGAGGCAACACAGTCGTTCGGACAACCGGAGAATTTGAATTTAAATTTATAAGGGAAAGCCGGACGATGGATCTCATCCTGATACTTCAAGGTTAATGAATGACATGCTTCTTCCGTATCATAGCAAGACCATTCGCAACGCGACATGCCAATACAGTTGGCAGGAGTACGAAGGTTTGAACCGGAGCCGCCGAGATCCTGACCCATGTCGTGGGTCAAATCCCAGAAGAAGGGCTCGAGGTTCTCGGTACGGGTACCAAGAAGAATGATATCACCGGTTGAACCATGGAAATTGGTCATACCGGAACCATATTTTTCCCAGAGATTCATCAGACCGCGAAGATTCTCGGTGGAATAATATTTTGATGCCGGCTGAGCAACACGAACGGTGTGAAAATGCTCAACACCTGGGAACTGCTCAGGAACATCTGCGTAACGTCCAACAATACCGCCACCATAACCGAAGACACCGACGATACCGCCGTGCTTCCAGTGGGTGATCCTGTCCTTGTAGGACAGTTCCAGGATACCAAGAATATCCCAACACTCAGGCTTGGTTTCCGCCTGGCGCTTAATGTCGGTCACGAAGCTTGGCCACGGGCCACTCTCCAATTGGTCCAACAAGGGCGTCTCACGTTTTGCCATGATTTCCTCCATAGAATTACTGTTTATACTGCAACCTTAACCAAACTTTTTACTGAAACCGAACTAACAGTTTCGGCCTAACATTTTAATCGCATTCACCAGCCACCTTCCCGACGGTTCGGTAGAAAAGAGTAACAGGATGATAATATGAATATCTAATCAGGGTGTGAGAATAGCTTTGCCAGGCAGTTTTGTCAACAAAAATCCAATAGAATACCTGTCTGCAACTGAACCGCCATTCACCTTGAAAATTGATGCTCTATGCCATCTCCAACACTTGATTGAGAAATGTTTTTTCAAGAGTTTCGGACGTCCCCGAAGGATCGTTCATGACCCGCAGAAAACCCGATGCCAATGCCTTGCCAAGCTGTACGCCTTCCTGGTCAAATGAATTGATATTCCAGGCAAACCCCTGGAAAACAATCTTTGCTTCATAGGTGGCCAGCAGCGCCCCCATTACCAGTGGCGTCAGTTTTTCGGCGAAAAGGAGGCAGGAAGGTCGATTACCGGAAAAACTCCTGTTGGGATTTGCCGAGGGTTGGCCCACCGCCATGGCAATCATTTGAGCGAATAAATTTGCCAGGAGTTTCTGCTGAGAGGTGGACCCCTCCACAACGGTATCGAACCCGTATTGGCATCGAAGAAAACCGATGAACTCCACGGGGACGATTTCTGTCCCCTGATGAAGCAGCTGATAGAAGGCATGCTGCCCGTTGGTACCCGGTTCGCCCCAGATGACCGGCCCGGTCTTGGTCTGCACCCCACGCCCTTGCCTGTCGACCGATTTGCCGTTGCTTTCCATATCGCATTGCTGCAGATGAGCCGGGAAACGGTGGAGGGCCTGACTGTAGGGCAAAACCGCCAGAGTCGGATAACCGAGAAAAGTATGATTCCAGATGCCCAGCAAGGCTAACAGCAACGGAATATTTTTCCTGATATCCAGTTCCTCGGCGTCGCTGTCCGCCAGCGCAGCTCCATGTAAAAATTCCCGCACCTGACTGAAGCCCAGGGCAAATCCGAGCATTACTGCGCCAACCATCGAAGTAGAACTGTACCTGCCCCCGATATAATCAAACATAAAAAAAGATTGAAGATACTTGTCCGGATTGTCCATTGGACTCTTCCGGCCGGTCACCGCGATGCAATGTTTCGAAGGATCTAAACCTGCCCTCGTAAGAGCCAGACGGACATGGTGTTCATTCGTCAGCGTTTCCTGGGTAGTACCACTTTTGGAGACGATGTTGATCAGGGTCCTTGCAAGATTTACATTGGCCAGCACCGCGGCTGCGTCATCGGGATCGACATTGGCAATGAAGTGAACCTTCCGCCCTGGAATCTCATAAGACTTGAGAGCCTCGTACGTCGCCCGCGGGCCAAGATCCGATCCGCCGATACCAACCTGGATCATGGTATCGAACCGCTCTCCCCGATGGTTGCAGATCCTGCCGGTTTCCAGGTCCTCGAGAAAACCGTTCAGTTTATCAAGCTCTTTTTTAGCATCTCCACTGGCAGCCGGCTCCGCCGGTGCAGTGCTGAACAGATCCCGACTGGCAGTATGCAGCACCCGGCGATTCTCGCTGTCGAATCCCTCTATCCGGTTCAAAACTGCGCCCCGCCGCATTTGACCGAACTGCTCGACAAGGCGGAGTTCATCGGCGAGCAGCTGCAGGCCGTCGAGGACCCTGTCGTTTATCCGTTCAGTGCCGTAATGAAGATGCAGCAATTGTCTTCGACACACGTACCTTGCCAGTCGATTATCAGCCTGCAAGGCTTGCGGTTCCGTCATATCGAATGGATTTTCAGCCAGGGTGACCAACTTCTCATACACCCGGCTCTCGGTCAAATTTTTGTATGCATCAACCATTCTTCCTCCAGTGTCTATTATCGATAACGGCCGGCGCCTGCCTCCGCCTGAGCTCGCAGTGACGCTATCGTCGCCTGATAATCGTCACTGCCATATACCGCCGATCCTGCAACAAAAATATTGGCACCGGCCTCGGCAACATCGGCAATGGTGTGCACGGTTATTCCACCGTCCACTTCAATTCCCACATCAAGCCCCATGGCATCTATCCGCTGTCTCAACTGCCGGATTTTAGCAAAGGTCGAGGGAATAAACGATTGTCCGCCAAATCCGGGATTAACCGACATCAGCATGACCAGATCGACCTCCGCCAGAATAAAATCAAGCGCCGAAAGGGATGTAGCCGGATTGAGAACCACCCCGGCCTTTTTGCCAAGCTCACGAATTCTTCCGACCGTGCGGTGCAGATGAGTGCACGCTTCGACATGGACGGTTATCCAGTCGGCACCGGCTGAGGCGAAGGCATCGACATACCGGTCGGCATCGGCGATCATGAGATGGACATCGAGTACTTTACCGGTTACGTTGCGGGCGGCTTGCACCACCAGCGGTCCGATAGTAATGTTCGGTACAAAGTGCCCGTCCATGACATCGATATGGATAATATCGGCACCCGCTTCGTCGACTGCTTGTATTTCGGCACCCAGCCTGGCAAAATCCGCCGACAGGATCGATGGAGCGATCCGTAGTGTATTGTTCATTGTTTTCCTCTGCTCCCTGTCGGGATGAAAAATATGTTAAATGAAGGGATGAACATGAGACTCATGTGATTTTTCTCACTTTGTCTCCGGGCAGCATTTCAACCAGCCCCTCCAGTTCGAGCACAAGAAGCAACTCACTGAACCGTCCCGGAAGCATCCCGGATGCTTCAAGCAGCGACTCTCGCATCTTGGGGTAGGTATCGAGTCTACGCAACAGGACTAAAGCATCCGGCTCAAGGCCTGAAAGGTCTTCCGGAGCATTGGTGCTTTTTCCCCCCTCACCGGCCGGCACGGAAATACCCAACTCTTCGATTATGTCCTGGAGGCTCTGCACCAACTTGGCACCCTGCTTCAGCAGCCAGTGCGTTCCCTCGCTTTTGCATGAGTCTACCTGCCCCGGAACAGCGAATACCTCGCGGCCACAATCCAGAGCCATCTGGGCGGTGATCAGAGAACCCGAGCGCTTGGCGGCCTCGACCACCACAACCCCCTGGCTCAGCCCGGCAATAATACGGTTTCTGGCCGGAAATCGAAACCCTTCCGGCGGGGTACCCAAAGGGTATTCACTGACCAGAACGCCGTGTTCGGCAATTTTCTTATAGAGCACCGAATTCTGTTTTGGATACACTACGTCCAATCCGCAGCCAAGAACCGCAATCGTGCTGCCTTTTCCGGAAAGGGCGCCGGCATGGGATTCGGCATCTATGCCGAGCGCCAGCCCGGAAACAACTGTCAAGGAACTGTTGGCAAGACTTTGTGCCAGGGAAAAAGCGATTCTCCTTCCATACGCGGTGGCTGCTCTTGATCCGACGATGGCAACCGACGGCTTGCCGAGCAATTCCCGCCGACCGAGAACATAAAGAACGGGTGGCGGATCCGGAAGTTCTTTAAGCAATACAGGATAAAAAGGATCTTCGAAAACGATGGCTGCAGCCCCGAAACCGGTCAGACTAGCAAGCTCCTTTTCCCCGCGGGCCACTACTTCTTTTCTGTCGGAGAGGCCTGCAACCTGCCCTTCCCGAATTCCCTTGACGCGAAGAAGCTCCTGCCGGGAAGCACGGAGAACAGCGGCGGGGGAATGAAAGTGATCAATGAGGCGCCAGAAACCCGAAAGTCCTAATCCCGGCACCAGACTGAGACTTATCCAATCAAGGGTTGCAGCCATCGGCAATAAAGAAGGGTATTCGATTAGTGTTGCAGTAAGACATCGTTTTTGCGGAAGACACCGGGGAGAGGATCCGTCCGAGGATGCAAGGAACCCTGAGTCAGCGTCAGTCGGTCATGAAAACCTTCAGTTCCTCGACCCTCGACGGATGTTTGAGTTTCATGATCGCCTGGGCTTCAATCTGGCGGATCCGCTCTCGAGTGACTGCAAAGCATTTACCCACCTCTTCGAGAGTATGGTCACATTCGACATCAATGCCATATCGCATCCGCAGCACTTTGGCCTCCCGCGGGGAAAGTGAAGACATCACCTGGTTGAGACACTCACGGAGACTGGCAACCATCGAAATCTGGTCCGGCCCGAGTTTGTCTTTATCTTCGATAAAGTCGCCGAGAAAGGTTTCCCCATCATCGCCGACAGGGGTATCGAGGGATATGGCATCTTTTGCAATCTTCAGTGCCGATTTCACCTTATTGACTTCAGTACCCAGATGTTTCGCCATCTCTTCCGGAGTAGGTTCCCGGTGTTCCTCCAGCATAAAATCCTTGGAGGCACGCAACAGCCGGTTAATGGTTTCAATCATATGAACAGGCAGACGAATGGTCCTGCCCTGATCGGCGATGCCACGGGTTATGGCTTGCCTGATCCACCAGGTAGCGTAGGTACTGAATTTATAGCCCCGGTGGTAATCGAATTTTTCCACCGCCTTCATGAGTCCGATATTACCTTCCTGAATGAGATCCGAGAACTGCAGGCCACGATTAACAAATTTCTTGGAAACGGATATTACCAGTCGCAGATTGGCGCGTACCAGCCCTTCTTTCGCCTGCTTATATAGTTCCCAACCTGCATCGACTTCCAGAAGTATCTGCTGCAGTCGCCGTTGATCGATCCCGGATTCCTCCAGCATCTGAAGATTGACCTGCTGCTCCAACGCCTCCGGCAGCAAGGTTTCGCCGGAATCGGTGGCATGACTGTTATGCTGATTGATGACTTCGACAAAAACCTTGCGAAAGCGCTTGGATAACTCTTCAAGTCCATCGGCCATGGCCTTTATGCATTCGACACTGATGAGCTTGTCGGCAAAAAGAGCGGCAATCCCTTCGCCGAGAGTCAGGATTTCTGCAGCAAGACGTCCGGCCTCAAGGCTCTCGCAATTCAGCTGCAGATACTCGGCCAGCAGCTCGGACCGTCTCGCGCTCAAAACCACCGCCTGATCGACTCTAGCAAGGAAATCTCTGCTCTCGCGCTTAAAAGTGCCGGGCGTATTGTCTGTTATTCCATTTAAAATCTGACCGATTTTGTCACTGTTCGAACCAAGTCCTTTCACTACTTCAAGAAGAGCCGGAATGGCAAGAGGCGCTGTCAAAACGGCATTCTGCACCCTCTGTTTACCTTCCTCCATCATCTTGGCAAGCTTCAACTCCTCTTCGTGACTGAGCAGGGTGAGTGTCCCCATTTCACGGAGGTAGATATTCATCGGATCGATGGAAGCCTTTGATTTGGAGATCTTATCGGTTTCTTCGGTGAATCTCGAGGCTCTCCGTCTGTCCCGCTTTCTTCGGTCACTCAATACGGTGCTGCGGCGATCGGTGGTAAAACCTTTTCTTCTCTCCTGTGATGCATCGTCGGCAAGATCCACAGGCGCTACGAAATCATCGGCAAGATCCTCATTAAAATCGTCGGCTATGCCGAAGGAAGATGAGTCTTCTTCCAAATCATAATCCCTCATTACCTCATCAACCTCCCTGACCACATCATCTTCGCGCCCTGCTAATGTCATGAACCTCTCCTTTCAGCAAAAAACGGCAAAACCAAAAGCAAAAACCGGCAACCGATTCTGCTCGCATCCGCGATCCTGCTGATTTGCAGTAAACCGTAACCAGCGACACGACAGACACACCCCCACAATCAAACTAAACAGCTGAAAATGTCAAGGGAATTTATCGTTTTTCTAAAAAAACTTTCATTGGAAACCCCCATAAACACGGGTTTTATCGCACTCACTGGTCATGCAACTGTCGGTGTATCGACACCTGCTCAACCAGCAACTCCTGCAAAAGACTCGAGTTACCATCCCTTTCCGCATTCTGCATCCGCTGCAGCAACTCATCTCCGCTTTTTTTCAGATGAACCCTCCGGAGATACTGAAGCAGATCGGCCAACTCTTCGGCCAACTCTTCTTTTTGCCTTTCTTCGTCGCCGTCGAGCGAGCGGATTGGTGGCCGAAGCAAGAGAGAGGCGACGAGGTTTCGCTCAGCTCCTTCAGGCAAGACAGTCAATAATTCCTCGGGCTCCGCGTCCGGGTTACGGTCGAGCAGACTTTTCTGCTGGAGAAAGAGAATTTCTCCCAGGCCTCCGGCCAGACATTGCCTGAGCCCCGCCTCCGCCAGCCTGGAAAAATATTTCGGCTGCAGAATCATGAATTCAACAAGTTGCTTCTGAGCCATCGAAAGCGGTTCCGACCGTTCCTCCCGAACCTTCCTCGAAGCAGCAACAGCCGGGACAACAGGAGTAACAGGAAGAGACCGGGACGCCGTGCCCAGGTGAGCATCAAGCTGGCCGGCAGCCATTCCAAGTTTCTCGGCGAAATGGGAAACAAAGACCGATCGCTGCAGGGGAGAGGCCGCTGCGGCAATCAGCGGGCGTAACTCCTCGACAATTTTGCTTTTTCCGTCAAGGGTAAGGCCGTGTTCGCCAATCATTCTGTTCAACGCGAATTCGGGCAAAGATACTGCCTGTCCGAGAAGGCGGTTCAATTCCGCCAAACCTTTCTCCCGAACAAAAGTATCGGGATCATGATTATCCGGCAAAAAGGCCACCCTGCCTGGAAGCTGTTCGGCGAGAAAAAGCGGCACCGCACGTTCTGCGGCCTTCATTCCTGCACTGTCGCCATCAAAGAGAAGGGTTACTTTTTCGGCAAATCGTTTGATCAGCCGCAGCTGTTCGCGCGTCAGTGCAGTACCGAGCGGCGCCGCTACATTCCCGCAGCCATGCTCGACAAGGGATATGAGATCGAAATTCCCCTCGACCAGAACGGCTTCGTTCTGCCGGCGAATCTCTTCTTTTTGTTGATATAGACCCAGCAAAAGTCGACTTTTGCTGAACACTTCGGACTCCGGAGAGTTCATATACTTCGGCTGCCCTTCTCCAACGATCCTGCCGCCAAAGCCGCACACCCGGCCACCGATGTCCATAATGGGAAAAACGATTCTGTCGCGAAAACGGTCATAACTGCCCCCGCTTTCCTTGTCAACGAGAAGCCCCGCCAGAACCGCGGTTTTTTGTTCCGCTCCCTTGAAATGACCGCCAAGATAATTCCATCCGGCAACCTCGACAGGCGGGGCATAGCCGATTCTAAACCTGGAAAGGATATCTTTGCCCACCCCTCTTTTCTGCAAATACTCCCTTGCAGCCGCTGCGCCGGGGGCATTCTGCAGATACTGACAATACAGCGCTGTACATTTTTCATTGACGGCGAAAAGCAACTCCCGTTTTTTCGACCGCTCCTCCTCTTCCCTGGACTGGTGGCGCTCAGGCAGCTCGATACGGTATCTTTTTGCTAATTCCTTCAGGGCTCCGGGAAAATCGAGGTTATAGTACTTCATCATAAAACTGAAGACATCGCCCGATTCGCCGCAACCAAAACAGTGGAAGAATTGCTGACCGCCGTGCACCGTGAACGAAGGAGTTTTCTCGCCGTGGAAGGGACATCGCCCGAGGAAGCGGATACCGCTTCGCTTCAGTTCGACGCATTCGCCTATAATCTGAACGATATCGGCCTGCTCTTTGATATGCGCCGTAATGTCGTCCCGTGAAACTCCAGAAGTCATAACTCTATCCATAAAAATACCGGTGATTGTTGGCAGCAACCATACTATACTACCGAAAGTCACAGGTCGCCATCATCTGTTTGCCCGAAGCTGTCCGCCGAATCATCGTCATGAATCATCGTCATGAATCATCGTCATATTGGTTCTTCGATATGGAAAATTTTGTCAACGCAATTGCTCATGAGGTAAAGCTGGAGATTGCCAACCGGTACTTCGGTTTTCGCACGAGGATTGAAAGCGAAAAACACGATTACCTGGAAAGGCTGCATAATGCCGACAGGGAATTTATCTCCGCGATACGACAGGATATCCGGCGCATGCACTTTCTCCTCCATCGGGAGCAATTATTCAAGGATTTCCTTATGCTTGCCGGGCTTCCGAAGGATTTTTCCGATGATGCATCGGACCGACAACTCTCCTCTGATCCCGTTGAGCTTTTCATTGAGCTGAAGGGGGAGGGGTTCACCCGCTGGAGGAGATTCCGGGACCTCGCCCATAAGGTATATCAATCTCTTGCCGACACTCTCGCTGCTTACCGGGAAACATACCTGGATCTCAGCGAGGAGCATAAAGAGATCTGCACCCGGATCAATGACTTCCACCGTAACAATGACTTGTCGGGCATTCTCTGTTTTCTGCGGAACTTTGATTCGGCGGATATCGAGCGGTTGAAATTCCTCCACGTCGACTCTTCGCCTTGTCCCGGCGTGGGACTCGATCAGGATCTGAGAATCGCTCTCCCTTCCCCGGTTGACGCCCTTCTGCCGATGTTTCCCGCGGTTCCACCGCTGAAACAGGTGAAAAAAACCATGACCGCATTACTCCAGTCGGCCTTTGTCCACCACAGCAATTCCCCGCGGAAGACATTGCCGTTTTAGTGCCTTATGGGAGTTATCTTTACACCCTCCTGTGCCCGCCCCCCGGACGAATTGGCGTATTCACTGCTCCAGTGTTAAAGAACAATCGGTTGCAGTGTCATATATTGAATTTGCATTTTCGGTTCAGGAAAAGATATAGTTACAGAGCAGGGTGAATCCCACCCTGCAGGGGGATTACATCGTCTTCGTTTCCGAAGCTGCACAGTCAATGGGTTTGCTCCATGACAGAAAGAGATTACATCGTGCCGCCCGACCTTCATTCGGGCGAACGGATGAAAGAAAGAGTACATCAGATCTGCTCGTCTGCACTCTGTGTGTTTCCGGGGATCAGACCAAGTCCCGATGAATATCGCAAAGCTGCCCTTATCCTTACAGATAACGACCCGGATCAACTCCAGGCCCTCCTGCAGCTTCCCTCACTGCCCGAATCCACCCCCATTCTCATCCTCATCACAGATGAAACGATCCCACCATCCATCCTGAAAAACGTGACAACGAGACTGATTGATTTCCTTGTTGTTCCTGTATCCCAAGAGATCTTCCTCCATAGAATCTCTTTTCTTTGTCAGGTTCAGAAGATCAGTGCGGAACATCATGCTCATTCCGCCACCTTGGATAAACAACTGAAAGCCCTTTCCACCAGGGATCCTCTGACAGGACTGTTCAATAGACGGCACCTCACCACAAACCTGCGTGAAGTAGTTGAGACAGCCCAAAAAAACTCCAGCCATCTGTCGCTTTTGATTTTCAACATCGACTTTTTCAACAAGGTGAACAAGTCATCGGGCCTGCATTTCGGCGATTTTATGCTCAATGAACTGGCGGCCAGGTTGACGATCGCTTCCCGCGATATCGATACCTGTTACCGTTTTTCCGGTGAGGATTTTGTGGTTTTAATGCCTGGGGCCGATCTTGATCAAGCCTATCGCATCGCAGAAAAAATCAGTAATGCCTGTTCGGCAAAATCCTATAGCCATAACGGCAGGAAACAGCGTATCACCATCTCGGCAGGGATCGCCTCCCTCCTCGCCCACAAACCTGACAGTCATGACGACTTTATTACCATGGCGGAAACGGCCCTTTTTATGGCCAAGGCCTATGGCCGCAACAGGATTCACATCTACAGTCCGCAGAATACCAAAGAAGAACTGTCTTCAAGAAAATCATTAACCTTTTTAAAAGAGACTCTCAACCGTACCCTGGAAAAAACCAGAAATTCGGTGATCGCGTCCCTCCAGCTTCTCGCTCAAAGTGTGGCCGGTCCCGAACATCAGGCGCATATCTCCACCGTCTCCCACTATGTCACCCTGCTTGGCAAACAGCTTGGGCTTCCGGAACAACATATCCAGACCTTTCGGAACGCCATCACCCTGTACAACAGTTTTAGATCGCTGCTTCACAACGACCTGCTTGCCAAACCGGGAAAGCTGTCCCATGATGAACGAAAGACAATGGGAGACTTGCCATTCAAGCTGACTGAACTTACCGATATCTTCGACTACTTCGCCAATGAAAGAAATGTCCTTCTCTGTCATGGTGAGAGATATGACGGCACTGGTCATCCTCACGGATTGAAGGGGGAAGAAATACCACTTGGGGCACGGATATTCAGCATCGTCGACGCCGTTGCGGCAATGAACGCCGAACGCCCCTACCGCCGGAGGCTGACTCATGGGGAGATAGTCGAGGAACTGAAAAAAGAAGCCGGGCAGCAATTCGACCCATTCCTCGTCTGTCAGGTTCTCACCGTCATAGAAAAGAACCGTCTGTTCGACTTGGATCCACATGTTTTGCAACAAGCCCGCCAGGAATTATTCGCCGGTTTTCTCAAAGAGCAGCCATGACCGAACCTCACTCTATTGCCATAAATGCCCAGATCGATGCGTTTCCCGCCTTGCCTGCAACCGTCGGCAAAGTCATGGCCGTTACCGCCGATCCCGAGAGCAGCGCCAACGACCTGATGCAGGCCATTCTTCCCGATCAAGCCATGTGCACGGCGATTTTAAAGGTCGCCAACTCTGCTTTTTTCGGAATTCCGCGAGAAGTGAGCACCATTGAACGGGCAGTGGTTGTATTAGGTTATGAGGAAATTAGAAATATAGTGCTCGGCAAGGCAATTTTCGCATCCTTTCCGAAGATGAACAGTGAAAGCAGAGCCACCGTCGGGGTTTTCTGGGAACATGCCTTCACCTGCGGGCTTGCGGCAAAAATCATCGGCGAACAGCTGCATCTTTCTCCGAGCGAACTCTTTATTTCCGGCCTTATCCATGACATCGGCAAGCTCGCCATGTTTATGGCATTTCCCAAAGACTACCCGATCCTGAGAGGACTCACCGGCTCCAGTCATTACAGCAATACCGCCGAAGAAGAACAAACATTTGCCGTTTGCCACGACCAGGTGGGGTTGCAGCTTGCAGAGAAATGGCTGCTGCCGAAACAGCTGGCGATGGCCATCGGTTATCACCATAAGCCTCAGGAAGCGCAAGCCTACCGGCAGTACCCTCTGATTGTCCAGGTTGCAGACATCCTTGCGCTCATGTACTGTAACGCCGATATTCTTCGAACCGAAGATGTGATGAAAATATTCGGTGATTTCTTTCCGGAAACAGCTCTCCTCTGGCAAGACAACCGCCTGCCCTGGAATATCGTCGACCTCGGTTTCTGGTTCGAGACACTTAAGCTGCATCGGGAAAAAAACCAGAACATCCTCAACATCTTCACAGGACCATGAAGATTACCACAATCAAACGCACAATCAGGAACACCAAGCGATTCGCGGAAATTGTCAAAGTACTTTCCAAATTCGGATTTCGGCAACTGATTCATGATACGGGATTGTATCGGTTGCTCGGCACCGCCCGGGAAGAGACCGATACCAATGGGGCGATTCGCCTGGAAAACATGCCGAGAGCGGAACGGGTGCGCATGGTACTGGAAGAACTTGGTCCGACTTTCATCAAGCTCGGACAGGTTCTCTCTACCCGCCCTGATTTAATCCCGCCGGATTGGGCAACCGAGTTGAAAAAATTACAGGACGACTGCAACCAGGTTCCGTTTGCCGAAATATACCAGGTCCTTGTCATGGAGTTCCCGGGACGTCTCGACCAGCTCTTTGCGGTCATCGATGAAACCCCTCTGGCGGCCGCTTCGATCGCCCAGGTCCATCGGGCAACCTTGAAGAACGGCACCGAGGTTGTCATCAAGGTCATACGCCCCGGCGCCAGGGAGCTTATCGAAGAAGACATGGCCCTGGTGGAAAGCCTGGCGCAGCTCCTTGAACAGTATTTTGCCGATCTGGGTTACAGTCCAACGGCAGTTGCCAAAGAGTTTTCAAGAGAACTGCTCAAAGAGATCAACCTAATCATCGAGGGGCAGTCGACCGAACGGTTGCGACGCTATTTCGAAGATGATCGGAATATCAGTTTCCCCAAGGTATACTGGGCAGCCACCACCCGTAACGTACTGACCATGCAGGAGGTGAAAGGCCGACTGCTGTCGACCGTCATCCCGCAGCAACTGACCGCCGTCGAACGACGGACCATCGTCGCCAACGCCACGGATGCGGTTTTCAAACAGTGCCTGCGCTTCGGTTTTTTTCATGCCGACCCCCACCCCGGCAACATCTTTCTGCTCCCCGATTGCAAGCTGGGTTTCATTGATTGCGGCATGACAGGTCAGCTTGATCGAAAAACGACCGAACAACTCATCAACCTGGTGGCGGGAGTGGTAAAGGGCGATATCGACCGCTTATGCCGGGTGGTTCTGGAACTCACCGACGTTGATCCGGCGGTTCTCGACAATCGGGATTTCCGTCTTGAACTGCGACACCTCACCGATCACTTCCGCAACATCGATCTCCAGCATCTCAATATCACCAGTCTTCTCTCCGATTTTTTCGGCATGCTGCAACGGTATCGCATCCAGTGCCCGGAAGACCTGATGCTTTTGACCAAGGCCCTGACTACCATCGAAGGAGTCGCAGAATATTTCGATCCGACCTTTGACGTCCTGTCCCACGTTGAACCGCTGATCCAGGAAATCGTCATCAACAGGCGGAGCATGGGAGCGATAACGGACCGGATATATAAGGCAGTAGCCAGCTCACTTGAACTCCTCGAAGATCTTCCCGGCGATCTTCAGAGGTTCCTGGACCATGCCCGGCACAGCCGTTTCACCCTGAATCTCGAACTCAAAAGGATCGAACACCTCTCAGAGCAACTCGATACCTCAAGCCGCCTGATGGGTATCGCCATGATCATTGCCGCCCTGATCGTCGGCTCATCCATTCTGATGCTGGCCGATCGCATGTCGCGGGAGCCCGGTTTTATCGGGACGCTCGGTATCCTTGGCTTGATTCTCGCCGGTATCAGCACGACAGGTTTCATCATCTCTTTCCTGCTGCCCAGAAAGCGGAGCAAGTAGAAGTACCTGTTATAACGAGCGCTACGAAATCTCGATGAGTATTTTCTCCAGCTTCTCAAGAATTTCGTCAAACGTCGCAGTTTGAATGAGGACGCGCTTTCTCCTCGACTGTGCACCCGATTGGATAATAATATCGCGCCCTGGAATATTCAGGAGGCGGGCAAGAAATTTCACCACCTCCTCGTTGGCTTTGCCATCAACCGGCGGGGCGGTTACAGCGATCTTCAGGCAATCGTCAAAAAGACCGACAACCCGGCTCTTCGATGCCTTTGGCTGTACGTAGATATGGACCAGAACGGAGCCGCCGGACAATGCTGTCAGATAGGCCATGGCAGCGGTTGCAGCAACCTGCAGATGCGTTGCAGCATCCTTTTAGACGAGGTCCATATTGATACTTTCGATATCGTCAGGATCGACAGTCTCCCCATCCGGGATCCGGATACTCTCGAAGAGGTCGGACAAATCATCGTCTTTCTCCGGCGAATCGGCGGCGAAAAAAACATCCAGGGCCTCGAGGTACGAATGAAGGATTGTTTTCAGCTCCTCCCTCACCTTCATTTTCTTCTGATGCAGTGCTTCTATCTCTTTGGGCAACCGTGAAAGTTCGGCATGGGCCTCGTTGCGGAATTTCTCCACCTCGGCCTGCGCCTGTGTCATCATTTGCTGAGCCTCCTGCTCACTTGTCTGCCGCAGATTATCGGCAAACTTCTGGGCGGCAAGGATAGTTGTCTTGAAATCGAGACCTTGCTGTTTCAGCTCCTTGTTCTGCTCTTCGAGAAACTCTAATTTATTCCGGAGTTTCTCATTTTCAGCCTGTTCCTGAATGCTGTTACCCTGGCCTCCGGCCAGTTTTTCTTCCAGTTCGCCGACTTTTTCGCTCTGCCTTTTGCTTTCCTCTTCAAGAGCGGCGACCATGGCTTGCGCCGCGTCAAGCTGCTCCCTCAGATCGGCTATTTCCTGGTCCTTGTGGCTGTAGCGTTTCTCAATCTGAGATTGGATGCTGTCGGCATTTTCCCTGCCTAATTCAAGCTCCTTTGCCAGACTCTCTTTTTCCCGCTGCAGCGATTCCCGTTCGGCCTGCAGGGATTCAAGCTCCTCCTCCTGGACACGCTTCTGCTCATTCAACTCAAAGAAGTCTTCAGCCAGCAGCTCAAGGTAGGCCTTTACTTCTATTGCATCGTATCCTCTGAATTTTATCTGAAATTCCTGATCTTTAATTGCCTGCGGTGTTAGCATGACCGGCTCCGTTGTTAATAATAAATCTAGATTACCGCAAATTACCCCATCCCTACAGCAAGCTGCTTCAGGGTCTGGATAAAGAAACTCTGCAGAAACATTATAGCCAGAATGAGGATCATCGGCGTGAAGTCGATCCCCCCGAAGCTGATCGGCAGAAATCGCCGAATGCGGCTCAACACCGGCTCGGTGGCCTCGTAAAGGAACCGGACTATAGGGTTGTAGGGATCGGCATTCACCCAGGAGATTACCACCCGGCCAATAATAATCCACGTATAAACTGTCAGGAGAAAATCGATAAGCTGAGCGACCGACATCAAAAAATTATTTACCACAAACATAGTATTCTCCTCGTTTATCGGGATCAGGCAACCCTGCTGCCTGGTTCTACAGATTCTGAGACCGATGACAGGACCAGTTTTTCTTTGCCGTCAACTATCGTTTTTGCTGCCAGCACCATGCCGTGGGAAGTTACCCCCATCAGTTTTGCCGGTTGAAGATTAGCGACTATAACTACCTGTCTGCCAATCAACTCTTCCGGACTGTAATATTCAGCTATTCCGGCAACAATCGTTCTCTCCTCAGGAGCGTTGACGGTGAGCTTCAGCAATTTTTTTGACTTTTTAATCGGTGCGGCAGCTACTATTTCCGCAACCCTCAGCTCAAGTTTTTTAAAAAAGTCGAAGTCGATCAAATCCTCCGCGACAGTCGGCACCGTTTCCTGCCGAGTTTGCGGTAAGGCGATCGGATCGCTTTCTTGCGGTTCATCTTTTTTCGCATCAAGTCTAGGGAATAAGGCCTCAAAGGCGTTCAGCCCGCTGCCCGGGGTGAGTCTCCCCCAGGCGCCACCCTCCTCAAGCGAGGCAATACGCGGATCGTCAGGGGCAAATCCCAGGCCGGCGGTCATCTTCGCCGCTGCCCCGGGCATAACCGGACGCAATGTCAGGGCCAAAAGACGAAGACATTCGAGCAGATTGTAGAGAACGGTGTCAAGTCGAGCAGCCTTGGCGGGGTCCTTGGCCAGCGTCCATGGCTCATTGCCGACAATATACTTGTTGGCCAGACCGACAAATTCCCAAATTGCCTGAAGTGCGAGGTGAAAGCGGAACTCCGCCATCATCGCCCGGTATTCCCCGATCATGGCCTGCGCGGCATCCTGCAGCACCAGGTCTTCTTCGCTGTTGCCGGCCGGTTCGGGTACTCTTCCCTCCCGATATTTCCATACCATGGCGGTAGCTCGGCTGAACAGGTTACCCAGATCGTTGGCCAGATCGGCGTTCTGCCGGGCGACGATCGCCTCGGAACTAAACGACGAGTCAAGCCCGAACGACATTTCCCGCAGGGTAAAATAGCGCAGCGTATCCACGCCATAGGCCTCGACCAGTTCTTTCGGCCGAACAACGTTACCGATACTCTTCGACATTTTAGTGTCGTCGATGTTCCAGTAACCGTGAACATGGAGTTTCCGGTACAGCGGCATATCCATCGCCATCAGCATGGTCGGCCAGTAGATGGCGTGAGGCTTGAGGATATCCTTGGCGATCAAATGTTCGGCAACCGACCAGAACTTTTCAAAATCCTTGCCGTCCGGATAGCCGATGCCGGTCAAATAATTAATTAAGGCATCAAACCAGACATAGGTGACGAAAGTAGCGTCAAAGGGCAATTCGATCCCCCAGGTAAGTCTCGCCTTTGGCCGCGAGATGCAAAGATCCTCCAGCGGTTCACTGAGAAAGGCCAACACCTCGTTACGGTAGCGCTCAGGGGTGATGAACTGGGGATTATTCCGGATGTGGTCGATAAGCTGCTGCTGGTAGCGAGACATCCGGAAAAAATAATTCTTTTCGGCAATCTCCTGCGGGGGGGTCTGATGATCGGGGCAATTGCCGTCAACAAGCTCTTTTTCCGTGAGGTATCGCTCGCACCCCCGGCAGTACAGTCCGCTGTATTCATCGAAATAGATATCCCCTTTATCGTATACCTTCTGCAGAATACTTTGCACTACGGCAATATGGGCAGCATCGGTCGTCCTGATGAAATGATCGGGTTCGACGTCGAGCAGAGGCCAGGTCGCGCGAAACATCGCGCTGATCCTGTCGGCATATTCCCGCGGCGGTATATTCTCGTTTTCCGCCGCCTTGACGATTTTATCGCCATGTTCGTCGGTGCCGGTCTGAAACCGCACCGTTTCCCCGCACAACCGCCTGAATCTGCTGTAGGTGTCGGCGACAATGGTTGTATAGGCGTGGCCGAGATGCGGTGGGGCATTCACATAATATATCGGTGTGGTAATATATGTTGTCATGGTCTTTTACAGGTATCTAATGCAATAAAAAGATGGCGGCATGCCTCATCGTTGATCCAACCGGGTTTGCGTTTTACTCCCCGCCCTTCTTCTCCCGTTTCTTTTCGACTCCCTCTTTCTTCACCGCCAGGAAGGCTTTCCAGTCCTGCTTCTTGAGAACAACTTCCTCGCCGGCACTGTTTTCGGCGATAATTGCCTCCTGCAGCGGAATCTGCCGTTTGACGAGGTAATCCTCATTGCCGATCTTTATCCGTTTGCCCGTCTTCGGCATGTTCTTCCGCTGTTTCCTGTATGTTTCGTATTCATAGGTCAGACAACAGAGCAGTCGGTTGCAGACCCCGGATATCTTGGTGGGATTGAGAGGCAAGTCCTGTTCCTTGGCCATCTTGATCGACACCGAATCGAAATTTTTAATAAAAGAAGAACAACACAGCTCACGACCACATGTACCGATTCCGCCGATCATTTTGGTCTCATGCCGGACGCCGACCTGACGCATCTCCACCCGTGTGCGAAACTCCTGCACCAGGTCCTTGACAAGCGCCCGGAAGTCGACCCGGCTATCGGCGGTAAAATAAAAAATCATTTTGCTGCCGTTGAAAAAGCGTTCAACCCTGACAAGATTCATACTGAGCCGATGGGTTTCGATCAAGGCGTTGCAGACCTGAAAAGCACGCGTTTCATTTTCAGCAAGACTCTGATATTTTTCAAGCTCCTCACTATTGGCAAGCCGCATGATGGTGTAGCTGGCCTGTCGATTTTGCCCCTTGCAGCCACACATCGCCGAATATCTGGCGATACGGGCGGGTTCGAAACCGTGATCGGTCTGGACAATTACCGTTGTTCCAGCCAGAAGACCCGGAATCACTGCGACTGCCGTCGACTGCTGGCCACCTTCCCGAAACTGGATGCGGTAGAAAACCTCCTCTTCAACTGCCGAATCATCGACCGGTTTTTCGACCGGTTCTTCGTTTACAATTTCTAACATCTCATCATTTATCCTCTACCTGTTGTCTTTTGACAACGGTGTCACTGCAATCTGAACAACATCACCTCACAGACCAGGTTTCTGTTGCAATTTCGGGCAAGCTCCATCTCGGCGCTTTCAATTGCTCGTAATTTAGCAAATAATTGCTCGGAACTCCAGCTTTTCCGTCGGCTGTCGCCTCCCTGCTGGGTGTCGATCAACGTATCTTCTCCCAGCAGCAGGTCCCGCACCCAGATCTTCAACAGTGCGAGGAAGGCCGGCAGGTCTTCCTTCAAGGCAGCAACGGAGTCGGCCAGCCGTAAAAGTATCCCGACATCGCGATCCGGGTCGACGGCCGGATCCGACAGCACCTTCACCGCCTCCTGCCAGATCGTCACCATTTCGGCATTCTGAAAAAGCAGCGCCTTCCCAGGACTTCCCTCGGACAGCCTGGCAAGGAGCGGGGCTGAACCCGGCGCCACACCATGAGCGACAAGAATCGCCGCCGTATCGGCAATGGACAGGCCGGCAAATGGCACGACCTGGCACCTGGAAATCAGCGTGGCAAGGATCTCCTTCGATGAATCGCCGGTCAGAATCAATACATTGTTCTCCGGAGGCTCCTCAAGGGTCTTGAGCAGGCTGTTTGCTGCTTCGCGTCTCATGGTCTGGACATCCTCAAGCACCACAACGCGAATCTTCGATTCATAGGGCGGATAGGTCAGTTCATTGCCCAACTGCCGGATACGATCTATCTTAATCACGCCCTTTTCCGGACGGATGGCCATAAAATCGGGATGATTCATCGATTTGAACTTCCCACACGACGAACAGGCCCCGCACGGCTCCACCCCACGCCTGTCCCGGCAGTTAAGGGCGGCCGCGAGTCCCCTGGCAAAAAGCTTTTTGCCGACTCCGTCAGGACCGCGAAAAATATAGGCGTGGGCAATCCGATCGGCCATAAGCGAACGATTCAGCAACCGCTTGGCCTTTTCGTGACCATACAACCGGTTGAAAGAGATAGAAGAAAAGTCGCTCATTGGTCCTGCTTTTTTCCCTAAAAAAGAGACGGTTGCCGATTGCCGATATCCGGACGCGATTCGTCCGGCTCGGCATCTTGTTTGTGAAAGCCGCCGAGATACAGATAACGTTCAAGAGCCCGTTGATACTCGGTCCAGCTCATCTCGGCACTATTCATTTTTCTGCGCAGCTGCTCGGTGATGTTCATTTTCGCATCCAGGTCATCGAGGAAACTCAGGATAAAGGCCTCCACCGTCATCGGCACCGCAGGCGAGCCGTATTCCTGACGACCGTGATGACTGAGGATAAGATGCTGCAGCTGGGCCAGCAGATCGTCCGGAAAATCGTGGATCTTGCCGGCTGCCCGGGCCACCATTTCACTGCCGATAACGAGGTGACCTTTGAGCCGGCCCTGGACGGTATACTCCACCACCCCGCCTTCCATGGTCAGCTCGACCAGCTTGCCGATATCATGGAGAAGAGCCCCGGCGATGAGCAGAGAACGATCGACTCCTTGATAATGGCTGCTGAGAAAATCGGCAATTCCGGCAACAGACAGGGAATGTTCAAGCAACCCTCCAACATAGGCATGATGAATGCCTTTGGCAGCGGGAGCTTCCTGAAATTTATCCCACCAGTCGCTCTTTTTAAAGAAATGGCTGAGCAGCTTTTTCAGATGGGGATTGCCGACACTTCTGATCAGATTGTGCAGCTCATCCGCCATTTCCTCACGATTGCGAGTCGAGGAAGGGACAAAGAGGTGGAGTTCGATCTCCTCCGGCACCACCTTCTGGACAGCGTCGAACCTGAGCTGCAGTTTATCCCGATACGACTGAATCATCCCGGTGAGCCGAACGACTTCGCCGGCAACGCAGACAGCCTGCAGCACCTCGACATTATCCCATACCGGTCCGGAAATCTCGCCACTGCGATCCATCACCGTCACCACCAGGTACGGCTTGCCCGCCCGGGTTTCCCCGATTTTTGCCGACTTGACAAGAAACAGGTCATCGACTCGATCGCCTTCCTTCAAATCCGCCACAAAAAAGTTCTTTCCCATTACCCTATCCCGCTCTCCTTACCGGAACATATGCTGAAAACTGAAAACGGCAAGAATGGAGTTCTTTCCGCCCTCTTCATCGAAAAGGAAAATTGTTTACCCAACCATTCCGCGTCTTCCGGCCACCGCCGGATTGCCAAAAAGATAAATTACACAAGGAACAGCGAAAATACACCCATTAATTCGCAAAAGCCAGCACGTATCCCTCATAATCCAGCCCATCCCGGTACCGCTCGGCATTTTTCCCGCTTGATGAATTCTGAAAACAATGGAATAATACCAGGTTTCGCTGATATCACGGATCAATCGAGAAAACATACAAAGATACTCTTTTGATTCAAGTCGGAAAATTCTAAGCAGGCACAAGACAGGAGTAAAGGGAATGAGAAAACAGATGATCATTTCGGTTATGTCGAAAGACCGCCCCGGAATCATTGCGAGCATAACGGGAGCCATTTACAGGTTGGGGGGGGATGTCGCGGATCTGAATCAGACCGTGCTCTGCGGCTACCTGACGATGATTCTCAGCGCATCTTTCAAGCCGGAGGTAACGAAAGAAGACCTGCTGGCTGCCATCTCTCACATAAGAACCGACTGCAGGTTCGAGGTATCGATAAAGGAAATCGACCAGGCTCTCGAAGAGACACCCGGTCATATCCCTGGAGAAACCTATATATTAACCGTCCAGGGACCAAATAAAACCGGTATCGTCCATGGCATCAGCCAGTTCTGCTTTGAACATAACATCAACATCCTCGACCTTGCGACCACCCTGAAAAACGACCAGTACACCATGGCCCTGCAACTTGATCTGAGCCGGTCCATTTCGTCGATCGAAGTGCTCCAGAAAGAACTCGAAGAGTATTCGCAGGAAAGCAATCTGACGGTGATGATTCAGCACAATGATATTTTTCAGGTAACCAACGAGGTTTCCCTGCATTAATCAGTATAAATTTTGCCCGACTCCCGGGCAAAGGAGTGATCCAAACATGCTACGCTCAGACCAGATCCTTGCCACCGTTGAGATGATCCAAAAAGAAAATCTCGATGTTCGGACGGTGACCATGGGAATTAATCTCCTCGATTGCCGAGGCGGCAATATCGATGAGACATGTGACAGAATCAAGACAAAAATAATGAGTTACGCCGGAAACTTCGTCGCCACATGCAATGCTGTGAGCAAAACATACGGCATCCCCGTGGTCAACAAACGAATTGCCGTTACCCCTGTTGCTTTTGTCGGTGCCGGTTTCCACCGGCAGGATTTTGTCCGGCTGGCAATAGCTCTCGACGAGGTTGCAACGGCAGTGGGAATAGATATCCTCGGTGGTTTTTCCGCGCAGGTGGAAAAGGGCATGACTGCAACCGACCGGGAATTCATCGCCTCGATTCCGGATGCATTGGCGGCAACCGAGAAAGTGTGTGCCTCGATTAATATCGCCACGACCCAGAAAGGGATCAACATGGACGCTCTGGCGATGATGGGCCGCACCATCAAGGCCCTGGCCGAGCAGACAGCCGGGCAAGGCGGTTTCGGAGCAGCCAAATTCGTCGTTTTCTGCAATCAGCCTGGCGATAACCCGTTTATGGCCGGGGCCATCCACGGTGTTGAAGAAGCCGATGCGGTGTTGAATGTCGGGGTAAGCGGTCCCGGCGTCATCGCCCGAGCCCTGGAAAGGCTCATCCACAACCATCCGGAACCGGGCACCCTGCAATTCGATGAACTGGCTGAAGAGATCAAGCAGACCACCTTCCGCGTCACCCGCTGCGGCGAGCTGATAGGCCGTGCGGTTTCCAAATCGCTCGGCATCGAGTTCGGCGTGGTTGATCTTTCCCTTGCCCCGACTCCCACCGTAGGCGACAGTGTCGGCGAGATCTTCAAGATCCTCGGGGTCGATGCGATCGGTGCCCCGGGCTCAACAGCTATCCTTGCGATGCTGAACGATGCAGTGAAAAAGGGCGGGATCTTCGCCAGTAAAACCGTGGGCGGCCTGAGCGGCGCATTTATTCCGGTAATGGAGGATGCGATGCTGGCCGAAGCGGTGGGAGACGGATCGCTTTGTCTTGAAAAACTCGAGGCAATGACCTGTGTCTGTTCGGTGGGCCTGGACATGATCGCCATTCCCGGCTCGGTGGACGCCGACACCATCTCGGCCATTATCGCCGACGAAATGGCTCTCGGGGTCATCAATGGCAAAACCACGGCCGCCCGGCTCATCCCGGTGCCCGGCAAGGAGCCGGGCGATCATGTCAATTTCGGCGGCCTTTTCGGTGCCAGCCCGATCATGCCGATCAGAAACGTCGGCAAGTCCGGCCGATTTATCGCCTGGGGGGGAAGGTTCCCGGCCCCTGTGCACAGCTTTAAGAACTGACATAACCTCGGCCGGCCCCCGATTACGGCCCTCTTTCCCTGCAGAAGCCTTAAAACCCGGCGAGATTTTAGCCATCGAGCCGGGAAAGCTCCCCCAATTCCCGCCCAACTGGCGATTCATGTCATCCCCGACCATTGCTGCTGCATTCTCGGTAAAATCGCATTTACCGAGAAAGTCATTGATATGGGACAGAAAATCATTTAGCCTGACCATAGGATCATTGTTAACGTCCGTCCGCTTACAAATTGAAACATGCAGAGATGGTTATCCGACCATCTCTGCTGCAGGTTTTTACGCTCTCGGTCTGCTCTTGCCCCGTGGTTTGTTTTATTATGAGCACGTCTCAGAAAGACCATCAGGAAATACCTCCCCATCTCGAACAGAAAAAACTGATCGAGTTTCTGGAATCTCTGCATCGCATTTTCAAGATAGGCATTTACTATCCGGCCGGCCATAAAGTGCTTGACCAGGCTGCCGAAAAATTTCAGCGGAACATCTCGAATGTTGCCGACACCAATCGTTCGGTGCTCATTGAATTGCATAACGAGACACTTCATGTGGCGGGCCATGAGATTTCGGCTCCGACCGGCGCCCTGCTTGAAATCAAAAAACTCATCCTTGATCTTGGGATCGGGTCCATTGAAATTGACCGGGCCATTCCGCTCCCGGAACTTCTGCAGCTTGTCAGCAGTCTGTTGCTTTGGCGTTCGCAGCTTCAGGGCATCAAAGAGTTCACCCAGGCGGACATCGCCAACCTGCCTGTTTCAGTACGGATCTTGCAAAAAGAGTTTTTAGTCGATGAAAGCGCGATACTGCCCGACGGTAATGGCGAAGATGCAGAACACGGGTTGCATTCCGTCTTTCAGGCTCTGGCTGAACAGGGGGTTGAACGGGACAGGATCGAGCAGTGCATACGTTGACACCTTTCTCAAGGAACTGACCGCCTTCTTTGAGATGAGCGGGAAGGCGGAATTTTTTGTAGGCATTATCGATGGTCATTTTATTGTCAATGGCAAGAGGCTTTTTGGTTCGACCATTGTCGGTCGGCAGCTCATCCAGTTTCTGGAAATGCTTCGTTGTGGCGGTGTTTCGTTCAAAAAAGGATTGAATGCCTTCGATGTCAGTGCCTTCATGGAGCTGACCGACGGCCTGAAAACCACCCTGAACAGTCTCCAGGAGGCCAGAGAGCTGTTCAAGCAGCAGGGTATTCAGTCGATCACACTTGCCGGCCACTACAGCGATCAACCCGGGCTGGGCGCCCCGGAAAATAAACGGCCCTGGGAGGGGCAGGAAATCGGCGGCTTTCTGCAGTCGCCAACCCTCATCTATCAAGCCCTCTTTGACGTAGTGACGCGGACCCACGGCGACGCGGCCTTCAACCGGCAGCTCGATATCGACAGCGCCCGGTCGATTTCGATAGTTACACCATCGGTCATTCGGTTCGGGTTTCATCGATTGCCGTTTTTCTGGGCATGAAGATGAACTGGTCCGAGGAGAATATCCTGGCCTTTGGCACTGCCGCCATCCTGCATGATATTGGCAAGAGCAGAATATCCCCAGAGATTCTCTATAAAACAAGCCCCCTCACCGATGACGAATTTCGTCTCGGAACTGCTCCTTGCCCAGAAAGACGCAACGCCCCTTGATGTCGCCGCAGCCTGGGGGCACCATCTGCGTTACGACGGCCAAGGCTATCCAACGAAACCCGACTGGGCGATGCGCAGTCCGGCAATCGCTCTGTTGCAGATCTGTGATGTCTTCGAGGCTCTCACGGCTGTCCGCCCGTATAAACAGGCCATGGACCCGCTGCATGCCTTCTCGGTTATGATCAACGATGCGGGAGCCTTCAACCGCAGTCTGCTCAGTGCCTTTATCTCTTTAATCGGCATCTATCCCCCGGGAACCAATGTGGAACTTACCGATGGCCGGATAGGAATGGTGACCGGTGCAGGGAAATTAATTGACAGGCCTCAGTTGAGGATCACTGCCATGCATGATGGCACCCGATTAAAAAATGAGGACAGGTATGATGTCGATCTCGGAGCCATGGATCATACAGGCATCATGGTCAAACGCCTGCTCCTCAATTTCCTGGATGCCGAGCCATAACCTTTCACCATCAACCGGCCTGGATTGTCTGCATTCTCAGCGATCCGACACTCGATATTCAGGTAAAGCCATATCTTCGACGGTTACCTATTGATAGAGAAAAACACTTTCCCAAGCTGAAGACAGGCGGGATATAGCTCAATGCCTGCTCCTGCATTTCGGCAGCAAGGCCGCCGCTGTCCTCATCCAGTATTTGATAGACTGCAAGGACAGGGAGAAACGGTTTTCTCTTATCGAATTCATTCCGATGACCGGCAAGGCTGCCTTGCCGGCCTGTGATTTTTGCCTTAAGCAAAATCCTCCCTGGTATGTGATCAGAAATCTCATCATCATCATCTCGCGCATCGAAGATCCAAATCTCTATAAGATGGTGCGTCCATATCTCACTCATAAAGACATCAGGGTGCAGCTGCAGATCCTGCACTGCATCAATACATTGGGTGGAGCCCGTATGCGCAACCGACTGATAGAGGCGCTCACCTGCATCAACGACGAATTGAAACAACAGGTGGTTGTTCAGCTAGGGAACATGGGCGGCAAGGATGTGGGAAATGCCCTTTGCACCCTCTTGGAGAAACGCGGCGAATTTGCAATACACGTCCGGGATGAGCTGGTTCTGGCAATCTGCACAAAGATAAAGTTCGCGCCATCGGATCGGGCGATCAAAATCGTCAAGGAGCTTCTCACTGAACGTATCGAGCGCTTTAATGAGGGCGACAGGATTTTTCAGGCAGCTCAGGACGCCCTGGTAAGCATGGAATTAAAAAATACCGGAAATACAACCCTCAGCACCTTCCCTTCCGCGACTTCCGCCGCCTTTGGTTCCGATGCTTTCAGAGTGCCTGTGGTGACAGAGGAGGAGTTTGACAGCCTGATCGAAGAGAGTGTACCTGCAGTGCAGGAGGACCCGGCTCCACCTCCGACACCGTCGACTGTGTCTAGAGAGAGCGAACGTCAGCCTGCAGCTGAAAAACCCAAGCCGTTCGGCAAGGAAGATATCATCCGCGAAGCAAAAAAAAATCCAAGCGACCCTGGTTCCGCCGTTCACTTCACCCTCTGGACCAAATTCTACGAAAAGATGACCACTGAGGAATTCACAGCCTTCCATGCCGCCCTGAGCCTCGAGACATATGAGCCGAATGAGCTGATTATCGCGTATGGCGACCTGCAGGCCCCGCTCTTCTTCTTTGACAGTGGCACCGTCGATTTGGTCAGGATCCAGGGGGGAGAAGAGGTTCATCTGAGCCCGATCGGTGCAGGCGAGCTCATCGGCAGCGACATTTTTCTTACAGGCGAGACCTGGAACCTCTCCCTGTACGCCAGAGAGACTGTAAGCGCTCGCGTCTTTGACCTGGAGCATCTTCTGAAAATGCAGTTCGATTTTCAGCACCTGGCCGAAAAGATCTTCTCCTTTTGTTCAGGCCATGATGTCCTGCAACCGCTGCTTCGGGTTCTTGATACCCCCGATACTCCAGGAATTAAAAACGTGAGCATACAGAGGAAGAGCGCATCCGGGAAATCATCGGCTGACAACCTTCAGCAGGGCATGATCTTGAAAAAAATGAAAGGTGGGCTGTGTTTTACATTCCCGGCGAAGGCCACTGAAAAAATCAATATGCTTCTGGAAAAGCAGCTCACCCTGAGCGTCAGGTTGTCAACCGGAACGGTTGATCTTCTGCCCGCAAGAATTGTCGGGACCAGGCGATCATTCGCCAGCCCCGCAGAAGCCGTTATCTTTGTCCGTTTTTTTCAACCCTTGACCGACGCCCGGTATTCGTGTGAGAAAATCGAATTGCCGGAATCGGTGTAACCTCTTGTCCTTCTCACCCGTGAGACCGCCTGTCAACGGACGACAAGCCTGACACGAAGGGCGTTTCGTCCGGTCTCTTTGGCTTCGTAGAGAGCTTTATCGGCGTAATCCAGCAGGGAGGCGGCCACCTGGTCATTGGTTGGGATCATGGTCGTGACGCCGATACTCACCGTCACTCTTTCGGAGACCGGCGACGCCGGGTGCGGGATATTCAATTTGGCCACATTATCCATCATCCGCCTGGCCACCATTTCCGCGCCTTCAAGATCGGTATTGGGCAAAATGGCGGTAAACTCTTCGCCACCGTATCTGGCGACTATATCAATCGGCCTGAGCAGCGCCTCGTAGAGCCCTTGAGCCACCTTGCGCAGGCAGTCATCACCCTCGATGTGGCCGTAAAAGTCATTGAAATTCTTGAAATGATCGATATCGATAAGCAAAAGAGACAATGATGAGCCGGCCCGGAGGGCCTGCTTCCATTCTTTCAGGAGATTGTTGTCAAAATAACGCCGGTTGAAAAGACCGGTAAGCCCGTCCAGGGAAGAGAGCACTTCCAGCTTTTCATTTTTTTCTTCCAGTTCCTTCTGCAAGACCTCAAGTTCAAGAATCTTGGCATCAAGCTCCCTGGTCTTTTGCTCGAGCTGCTGACGCTGGCGATGCAATTCGAGAAAAACATCGACCTTGCTCCGCAGAATCTGGGGCTCGAGGGGTTTAAAAAGATAATCGACCGCACCGGAATCATATCCTTTAAACATATGCTCCCGGTCCATGCGGGCGGCGGTGACGAAGATTATCGGAATCGATTTCGACCGGGTGCTGCCCCGCATCAGCTCGGCAGTCTCATACCCGTCCATTCCCGGCATCTGGACGTCCATGAGAATGAGGGCAAACTCATAGTCGAAGACCTTGGCCAGGGCCTCGTTGCCGGATTCGGCCCGGACCAGCTCCAGCTCGGGCTTATCGAGAAGGTTTTCGAGGGTCAATAAATTCTCCTTCCGATCATCCACTATGAGAATCGGTATTTTTTTCATCTATTGCCCCATCGCCAACGTGTTCAAAAACATCCCGAGCCTGTCAAGAGGCACGATATAATCGACATCCACTGCCTCGAGCGCCGCCAGCGGCATGGTATCAACCTCGGCTGTCTCCGGCGCCTGCACTATAGTCAAGCCGCCATATTCCTTGATGCGCGCCAGTCCTTTCGCCCCATCGGCATTGGCCCCGGTCATAACTACGCCGATCAGCCCGCCCTGATAGACCTCTGCGGCGCTGTTAAAAAGAACGTCAATCGAAGGACGCGAGTAATTAACTCGATTTTCAAGCGACAAGGCAAGAGAATTATCCGCCTCTATCAGCAGATGATAATCCGGCGGCGCCAGATAGACCACCCCAGGTTCAGCAGGCTCTTTATCTTCTGCAACTTTGACCGTCACTAGACAGTGATTCTGCAGATGGCTGGCAAAGTAGGTGTCTGAAACAGGGCTCAGATGCTGGACGATAAACACAGGCAAAGGTACCGTGCGTTGCAGATGGGGAAGCACCTCGGACAGGGCTTTGAAGCCGCCCGCCGAGACTCCGATGACCATCGCTTTATAGTGTCCCATGTGTTTCAAGAACCCCTCGGATTGCCTTTTCATTTCAGTTCCGCTTCTTGCGATAGATTCTTTCCTTTTCCCCGACAATTTCAAACTCCTCGGCAAAATCGGTAAACCTGAGACTCTCCTTTGGACCGAGACAAAGAAAACCACCGGGACAGAGACTGTCGTAAAACAGCTTCATCACCTTATTC
The DNA here is from genome assembly GCA_000961725.1 of Desulfobulbaceae bacterium BRH_c16a. Lineage (GTDB taxonomy): Bacteria > Desulfobacterota > Desulfobulbia > Desulfobulbales > Desulfocapsaceae > Desulforhopalus_A. Next base: position 8,692 of record LADS01000046.1, on the reverse strand, counting down.
TGCAACTCCTTGTTGAAATAGATCAGCACATTCCGGCAAAAAATGATGTTCATTTCGGCAAAAACCCCGTCGGTTGCCAGGTTATGAGCGGAAAAGAGCACCCTGTCCCGGAGGGGCGGGGTAATTTTCACACTCTCATAGCCAGCCGCATAGTATTCGGCAAATGAGGACGAACCACCGGATTTTTGATAATTCGCGGTGTATTCCCGGACGACATCGATGGGATAGATCGCCATCCTGGCCTTATCGAGTACAAGATCATTGAAGTCGGTGGCATAGACCTGGATTCTCTTTGCGCTTACCTCCTCCTCGTGCAGTAAAATGCACATCGAGTACACTTCCTGGCCGGTGCTGCACCCGGCATGCCAGGACCTTATGAAAGGATACGTCTTCAGATGCGGAATGACGACCTTCCTTATCATCGCATAGACCCAGGGGTCGCGAAACATCTCGGTTATATTGATAGACAGATCGACCAGCAGCTGCTGCAGAAACGCCTCATCGTAGAGGATTTTATGCAGCATCTCCGAATAATTGGCAAGGCCATCGGCCTGACGGCGATACTCCAGTCTCCTTTTGAGATGCGCCCCCGCATAATTGCGGAAATCGTGCCCGTATTTCAAATAGAGGCCCTCGAGCAGGAGCTGGATCTCGATGCGCTCGTTTTCGAGCTGTTCGGCAACAACGGACATCAGTAGAGCCAGACCTTGAGGATTGAAATCAATCGGTCGGTATCGACCGGTTTAGCCAGATAATCATTGGCGCCCGCCTCTATGCATTTCGTCCGGTCACCCTTCATTGCCTTGGCGGTCAGGGCGATTATCGGCAGATCGCGGAATTCCGGATTTTCCCTTATCCTGCGCATGGCCTCGAGTCCGTCCATTTTCGGCATCATGATATCCATCAGCACCAAATCGATTTCTTTGTTATGTTCAAGTCGCTCAAGAGACTCCAGGCCGTCCCGTGCAACCACTATCTTGACGCCTTTTTCTTCGAGAAGATTGGTGAGGGCGAACACATTGCGCATGTCGTCATCGACAACGAGAATGGTTTTTTCCTCGAAAACGCCTTCCTGTCTCTGCCCTGAACGAATCTTCTCCTTTTGATGCTCGGGCAGATTTTTCTCGACCCGGTGGAGAAAAAGTGCCGATTCGTCCAGTAATCGCTCCGGCGAGCGCACACCTTTGATAATGATGCTTTCGGTAAACTTGCGGAGGTTTTCTTCCTCCTGGCGGGTAAGATCCCGGCCTGTATAGACGATAACCGGCACCCTCGCACAGATTTCACAACCACGGATCAGGTCCAGCAACTCGAAGCCTGTCATGTCGGACAATCCCAGATCGAGAATCAAACAGTCGTATTCCCCGCTCTCCAGTTCGGCGAGAGCCTCCCTGCCCGTACTGACCAAGGTGGTCACAACGTCGCCGTTTCCAACCAGGTTTTTGATCGATTCCGCCTGAATCTTGTCGTCTTCCACCACCAGCAGCCTGCTGACCGGTTTCATGATGATATTTTTTATTCTGTTAAAAGCCTCCTCCACCTTTTCGATGGTCACCGGTTTGGCAAGAAAACCGATTGCCCCCTGCCGTAAAGCATCCATGGCTCTGTCGGCAGCCGACATGAAGTGCACTGGGATATGCCTCAATCCCGGGTTTTCCTTGAGCCGGGTCATGACCTCCCAGCCGTCGATCCCGGGCAGGCCGATATCCAGGATAATGGCATCCGGCCGGTAATAGTCGGCATAGTGCAACCCGGTCTCGCCGGATTCCGCCAGGATGCATTTGAAACCGCGCTCGCGGGCAAAGTCGCGCATGACACCGGCAAAATTCGGATCATCTTCAATAATCAACAGGGTCTTGTCTCCCGAGCCCAACCGTTTCTGGTCGTCATCGAGGCCGCCCTCTTCCGAATGGTCGTATCTATCGACCACCTTCCCCTTGACTTTCGGCCTCTCTTCATTCGCCTCACCGGTTTGCAGGTTCTCCGCTCCACCTGCAGTTCCGGGACTGCTCAGCCGGTGTTCCTGGTCGGCCACTTGCTCTCCGGCGGCTGCCGTCGGCCGTTCCGGCACAATAAAAGTAAACGTGCTGCCTCGGCCCTCTTTGCTTTCCAGATGGATTGTGCCGCCCAGCAGCTTCGTCAGTTCCCTGGAAATGGAAAGACCCAGTCCGGTGCCTCCGTAGGTTCGACTGGTACTGCCGTCAGCCTGCTGAAAGGCCTTGAAGATAACCTCCTGTTGCTGCTCGGCAATGCCGATACCGTCATCCTGCACGGCGAACGCGACAAGATTTTCTGCCTCTCCTTTTGTCAAAGCGATCGCCGGAGACGGCCGGGAAACAATCAGTCGCACCCCGCCATGATGGGTGAATTTAAAGGCATTGGTCAAGAGGTTTCTGAGGATCTGCTGAACCCGCTGGGAATCGGTCAAAAGGATCGGAGGAAGAGCGGGATCGATGGCGATGTCAAAGGCCAGCCCTTTATCCTCGGCAAGATCCTTGAATACCCGTCTGACATCGTCGATCATATCGGAAATTCTAACTTCTTCGAGAAAGAGCTCGATTTTGCCTGCTTCCACTTTCGATAAATCGAGAATTTCATTGATCAGGGTCAACAGTTCCGCCCCGGAGGAATGAATCGCCTTGGCCGCGTCGATCTGCTTTATATCCAGGTTGTTATTCTTATTGGCGGCAAGAATCTGGGAAAGTATCAGGATCGAATTCAGCGGCGTCCTCAGTTCATGGGACATATTGGCGAGGAATTCCGATTTGTACTTACTGCCCAGTTCGAGCTCATCGGCCTTCTTTTCAATCTCTTTTCTGGCCTTGACCAGTTGCGCCGTTTTCTGCCGCAGTGCCGCCTTCTGTCTTTCCAGATTTTCGGTCCTTTCCTGCAGCTCCTCGTTGGTCACCCGCAACTCTTCCTGCTGGGCCTGGAGCCCCCGTTGCGACTTCTGCAGGGCTTCTGTACGTTCCTCGAGTTCTTCGTTGGTTACCCGTAATTCTTCCTGCTGCGCCTGCAGTTCAGCCTCAGATTCCTTCAGCTGCCTGGTTCGGGCCTCGAGGCCCTTGTTGACGACCAGCAATTCGTCCTGCTGGAACTGCGATTGTTCATACAGCTCCTGGATTGTCTGGCGAGATTTTGCCATATTGACAAAGATTGCTACATTCTCCAGATTTTCCTGAATAAAGCGCCGCTGAAGCTCGGTAAAAGGCGAGAATGAGCCGATTAAAAAGGCGCCGACAACTTCCCGTTCAAAAGCTAAAGGCGCCACGAGAAAATAACGGGGAGACTGCTGATCGACACCGAAATTATATTCCGGCGTCGCATCCTTTACATGAGCGAAAACAATCATCCGCTGCTCGAGGGTCGCCTGTCCCACCAGGCCTTCGCCAAGCTTGATCCGGTTGAAGTTGCCGTTCCGATCGGTAAAGGCATGACTTGCCACCAGTTCCAGCATTTCGTCCCGATAAAGATAGAAGGCGCCAAGCTGGCCTTCCATGTGCTCGACAACATATGAAATAAACTTTGTCCCCAGCGACTTGAGATCGATTTCCCCGCGCAGACGGTCGTCAAGGCCCTCTTTGCCTCGCTTCATCCAATCGGTTTCCTTGAGCCTGCCTGCCATCTCGTTCAAAGTTCTCGCCAGGACCCCCAACTCATCCTTTTGCTGCAGATCGAGCGAGGCATCGAGATTTCCCTCCGAGATCGCCTTGGCGAATTCAACATCGGCAATAATCGGCCGAACCAGTCTTCTTGAGAAGATCCAGGCAGAAATGAAAATGAGCGCCGAGAGAACGGCGGTCAGGATCATCGCCTTGTAGAGCTGGTCGCTCACTGGAGCCAGAACCTCCTGTCGGTCTATTTTCGAGATCTGGTACCATTTGCTCCCCGGAATATTGAGCCGGTGATGGGCTACGAGCACCTCCTTGCCCTTACTGTCCAGGTATTGGCTATACCCCCCGTCGAAACCGGCGGATGTCGCATCCTTCCAGTATTCGGGGATCTGTTCCAGTTCAAAGCCTATGACATAGCTGCCGTCCCCCATCGACAGCATATTGCTTCTGAATTCGTATCGGTCCTCTTCCTCAAACCAGCGAATTAAATACGACTCGCCGGTTTTGCCCATGCCCTCGCGAGAATCCATTATGGCATTGACAAATGAAGGGGTCATCTGCAATACGACAACACTGACCATTGCGCCGGTTCTAGTATATACCGGAGCACCGATAAAGAGCGACTCGACGCCGTTGGTCGGTTCATACGGTGAGAAATCGACAACAACCGTCTTGCCGGTATTGACTACTTGCCGCCAGACTTCCGCAAGACCGCTCTCTTTATATCTGCCATAGACGAGATTGGCACCAAGGTCGCGTTCTCCGGCGACGGTAAAAACAACTTTGCCCGACAATGAAGAAATCACCTTCATGTCATGGTAACCGTAGGTTTCGATGTACTCGAAGTATGCTGTCTGATATTTTTCGGCGATTTTCTTGTAATCGGACGTTTCAACGGTGAAAGGTTCGGTGGCGGAAACATCGGTCTCTTGCCGGTATTTCTCGATATCGACAATCAGACTGGCCAGACGTTCACTTCCGGCAAGGGTTTTCAGATCGTTCTCAAACCGCTTGAAAGCAAACTCCACCTGTTTTTTCTTCAGCGATTGAATCATTACCAGTTTATCAAAGGATTTTTCGAGCAGCGACTGGCTGGCCAGCCGATCTCCGAAGAAGCCGACGATTGCCAGCGGCAACATGCCGATAACGATGAACGCTATGATAAGTTTGCCCCTGATCGGTATATCTGAAAATCTCATCCGGTAATTGCTCATGAAAAGGTTGGTAGGAAGTACTGATAACGGGAAATCTCTCTGCCTTGCCTCCGGCGTGAGAGGATTGTAGCAGGTCATTGGCCAAAAGTCAGGTCGCCGGAAAAAAAAAGAAAAAAATTATGAGATTTTCTGCAATATCAACCGATGAGAACAGCCTGCCTGCCGGAAAAAAAAAGAGGTCGGAGCTGCATACAGGCAGCTCCGACCTCTTGGACTAACACCCCACAGGAGCCAGAATTTTATCTGACCCGGTGTTTTCCTTCCATCATCAGATCAGGAGGTCCTAACCAGACGCCCTTCAAGAGAAGGTTAAAATAGGCCCATTTGAACATCAGTTTTGCCATATGGTTCATTTCCGTGTCTTTTAACAGACTGAGCGGTCCCACGGCAGGGAACGGATATTTTCCGGTTAAAGGTTCTTGAGAGTAGTTGAAGTCGATAATATAGGCTTTCCCGAAGCCTGATTCGATGAATCAGACCGCGTGGCCATCCGACCGGGCATGCTGTTCACCCCCGGTAATGTACGCCATTATATTTTCGTGCAGGACATCGCCCTGGAAATGAGCAACCGCCCCGGCCTTCGAGGTGGGCACATCGGTACCGTCACCAAGAGCCCAGACATTATCGTACCCTTTCGGCTGCAGGGTATGCTTGTCGACCGGGATGTAGCCCATTGGATCGGACACACCGGAATCGATCATGACCTGTGAACCGAAGTTCGGCGGGATGGAAACCAGCATATCGTAGTTGACTTCCGTTCCGTCATAGGCAGCTATCACTTTTTTCGTATGATCGACTGACCCGATGGCAAAATTGGGGGTAATTTTAATATTCTTATCCTTGCAGGCTTCGGTCAGGATACTGGTCGCCACCGGCTTGGTGAAGGCACCGGCCAGGGGGGTAACGAATTCAATCTCGACCTTGTCGCGAATACCGCGCTCATAGAAATACCAGTCTGCAAGAAAGGCGAATTCAAGAGGAGCAACGGGACACTTGATCGGCATCTCTGCAATATTTACTACAATCTTACCGCCGGTAAAATTCTTCAGCGCCTTGCCGAGTTCCTGACAATCGTTGTACCGGTAATACCCGTAGATGCCATTACCCCAGCCTTCCTGGAGGCCTTCGACCTCTTCGGGCCGAACGTCGCAACCGGTAGCCATGACGAGAACATCGTATTTAAAAATGCCTTCGGTAGCAGTGGTGATTTCCTGCTTATCCCAGTCGACATTGACCAGCTCGGAGATGACAAAATCGATCCCCGGCTTGATGAACTCCCGCCGGCTTCGTCTGATATCCTTCGGTTTATTGATGTCAAACGGGACAAAGAGAAAGCCTGGTTGATAATAATGGACATTATCCTTGTCAATCAGGGTAATCGACCAGTCATCATCGAGGTCCTTTCTCATTTTGTTTGCCATCATGGTACCGCCGCATCCGGCACCGAGTATGACTAGTTTTTTCATAATACCTGTGTTCTCCTTTTTCTGTCTTGGCTTGTATAACCGCCTGTAAAGCAGCTCCTCAGCCGTTGATATGCCAGTTACGCGAGCGCTTCCTGTTGCTGTTTTTTATCTCTCTGATATGCCTGCAGACAAGTGCCGACGGCCTGCAACATCATGAAAAAGAATCCGAAAGCCTCCTGGACCTTAGGATCGTTCACCATCTTGATCATGCCGAGCGGACCGATCGGTTTCACCGAAGCGAAATCGAGTCCGTTGATGGCTTGACAGATCTCCTCAATCTGGCTTTCATTGCAATCCAGCCGCTTCATAAAGGTGATCATAGTCCCGGCCAGTTTCACCAGGCCGCTGCCCTGCTGCAGCCCGTCCAGCCAGATATTCATGCCGTTCAGAACATCAGTCTCTTTCATCAGCACGCCGACCTCCTTGACGAATTCGGTTATCGGCTGAACCATGTTGAGAAGATCGCTCAGGGTATGGATGTTGATGAGGACGGTATGCAGGAGATCTCCGAGCTTTTCGGCCTGGAACTCTCCCTCATGCAGGGAATTGAGGAATCTCAGCATGCGCGGATACATGAGCTGCAGAATAGGCACCATCTCATCCCGCAGTTCAACTCCGGCCTTCAGCATATCCAGCCCTTCTCCCATCGAATCAAGATTGGTGAGGGCCTTTCTCAAAAGAATCGTGAGTTCATCGACGTGGAACTCACCTTCGAGTTCGGCAAAAAACTGAATAGACTTGGGATACGCCTGTTTGAGGATGGGCTCCATATCGCCTGTCAGCTCGACGGCAGCCTTCATGGCCCCCACCACCTCGTTTATTTCCTCAAGACTCGTCAACAGGGTCTTGGTTACATGAACCAGCTTCTCATTGGAGTAGCCGCCTTCGATGTCTTGAAGAAATCCGGTAACACCGGGCTGGGCCTGTTTGAGAATCGGTTCAAGCTCCTGTTTCAGTTCCTGAAGCACGTCCGACTTCATAGACCTGACTTCATCCGAGAGCCTGTCCAGCTTCTCCAGAATCAACGCTTCATTCATTTTATTCTCTCGCTCGTTAGGTTCACCCGTCACGCCAGCGCGTGCAACAGGCATCCATCCGACATACGCAGATATCCGGCTCCTGCCCATGTCGTACTGTTTGATTATTCAGGAGAGAGGGCGCTTGCACATGTTGAAATCCGCTCCTCCAAACCACCACAACAAAAAATAGTTGACGCACTGTTTGCATATCTTGAACAAACTCAAGTTTCGTCATCTCTTACGTTGTAGTATTGCACTATGTAGTACCATATTGCGGATAAAATGAAAAGCCGGAAGACGTCCATCTTGGCAACTTTTCAAACGTTCTTGCACCAAGCTCTTATTATACCCGATATTTTAAAGACCACAGAAACGATGTTGCTGCTTATCTTCCGCACTTTCAGGAAAAAAGCCTCTTTGCAGCCTCTAAAAAGTGTCGCCCCGGGAGGATCAACAGTTATCGATTGCCTGCACTTCGTGCATACTTTGCACTGTTCGATTATTATCTTTGCAGCTGTTTTTAAGATGTGATACAGAGACTCCCATGGAAGGGGAGGCCTCCCGAGGAACGTGACTGAAGAAGGTCTTTCTCGAGGGATGCAGGTAGAGCGAAATGTAGGGAAGACAGGAAATTAGGTCCAAAGCAAGGGAGAAAAGCGGGAATAATCTTTTCCCCTTCAGCCTGGCCAGGAGGCTGTCCGAGAATAGCAATTTTCTCTCAGATCGAGGCAAACTCGAAAAAAAATTACCGGAGGCATATACTTAATATTCCGAGGATATTTTTTTCGAGTTTTATGAAGATATGGGGGAAAAGGGCATTGTCGGACAGCCTCCTGATATGGTTAGCACTGTCAATAATAAACAGCAATCCATTGCCTCTTTTTTACTGATTATCAGTTTGCAACGAGGTTAATTAGTAATCTTTCAGTTCATGACCAGAGGCGGGATCATCGTGTAACGACGGTTGATCAGTCTGATATGCGCGGGTTGGGTACCGAATGAATTGGCTTCGTCGTGGAGCTACCTCTATCTAGAGCCGGGAGTTTCAGCTATTGCTTATTCCCATAGGAGGCTCGAGGATTCTCCTGACCGTGACCGCGCCCCTGGCGATGAATTGAAAGAGTTATTGTGATTTTTCCTAACACACTCCTTTGATGTAAAATCTTATTTTGGAATTGCTGATAAAATTTAACAATTTACTGCGTTGTTGTTCTCTTCTTGTTATACTGCCAGAGCTCACCCGGAGGATAGGGCAACGCTGAGGAGCGACCCGAGCGCCGTGGTGAGTGACCGATGAATGGGAGGCTGGGCAGGTGATCGTCCAGCCTTTTTTTGGTTTTCACTTCCTGTTCATTGGTCCTTAATGCGTTAAACCTACT
>LADS01000054.1 GCA_000961725.1 Desulfobulbaceae bacterium BRH_c16a | reverse complement strand
GCCTTTGTCCATTTTGTTCTCCCTGAATATACAATATCGTACCGAAGCAAGAATGCACCCAGTTGCTGCTTCGCTGCGCGAACTGCACGAGTCGCGTCTTCTCGGGCTCGTACTAAATCTCTTAAAGCCTCATCTTCCTCAGTTGGAACGTACACAGGCGTAAGCTCACCTGCCCGATGTAACCTGGCTAAAGAAAGGCAGTCACGCCTGTCATTTTTTATACGATTACCACTTTGTTGCGGAATTTTAGACGGAGCAATAACAACACAATCCATAGCATTCTTGGTTAAATAGCGATAGATCGCATATCCACACGGTCCAGCTTCGTAGACAAACCGAAGAACAGCCCCGTTCGATATGAGTTTCCTGATAACATTGTCTAATTGATTCATGTCGTTATCAATTTTACCATAATACCTGACTTCGCCATCACGTCCCTCATCTGCTATTCCAATTGAGATTGAGTTTTTGTGGACATCCAACCCGATATTCTTTATTGTTTTCTGCATGACCTGCCTCCTTGATTTTGGCTCTGAGTTGTTGAATTTGCCTTTTTCAACTTAACCCACGTTGGCAAGGAAGGCAGGTCTATTTTCGCCAACTTGCTAACCATCATATCTAGAACGCTTTTTTCCCCGCGACAAAAGCCCTTACCACCTGCTCTACCGCCTGAGCCAGCAGAGAAGCGCCATTTCGCATTGCAGAATCAAGGGATTGCGGCCCCCGGCAAAGGGAAAAAACCGCCGTGATGCCGATTTCGTACAACTCATCGATCCGATCTCCGACACTGCCGCAGACGGCGATACACGGCACCCCTGCATCTCTGGCTGCGCGAGCCACCCCTGCCGGGGCTTTATCGTATCCGGTCTGGAAATCGATCTGTCCTTCCGCCGTCAGAACCAGATCCGCGCCATGGATTTTATCTTTCAGCCCGACAAGATCGATAACCACATCAATCCCCTTCTTCAATTCCGCCCCGAGAAACGCGTGCAGCCCGCCGCCAAGGCCGCCGGCCGCTCCCGCGCCCGGCATCAGCCGGATATCCTTGCCAAGATCCCGCTCGATGACCGCTGCCAGGTTGTCCAACCCATCATCGAGCATCTTCACCTGCTCGGGCGTTGCCCCTTTTTGCGGGGAGTATACCCAGGACGCGCCGTTTTTACCGGTCAGGGGATTGTTGACATCACAGATCCCTTCAATAGTTGCCTCAGTCAGCCGGCTGTCGAGTCCGCTTGCATCTATCTTTTCGACCAGCGGCAGGGAGCCGCCGACAGGGATCAGCACTTGGCCATGCCGGTCAAGAAATCTATATCCAAGGGCCGAAGCCATGCCGATCCCGCCGTCACAGGTGGCACTGCCGCCAAGACCTACGACAATCCGCCGGACCCCTGCATCCAAAGCCGCCCGGATAAGCTCACCGGTGCCGTAGGTGGTGGTTTGTGTCGGATCACGAAGTTCTTCAGGAATCAGAGCGAGACCGCTTGCCCTGGCCATTTCAACGATCGCGAAATCTCTCCCCGCGGCAAGACAGAAGTGGGCTCCCTGCTCTCCCATCCTCGGCCCTTTGACTGTGACCTGAACCAGTGTTCCCGAAAGCGCCCGGGCCATCACCTCGGTCAGCCCATCGCCGCCGTCGGCCACCGGCACACACAGGACCTCCGCCTCGTGAGCTGCGGCAAGAACGCCTCGCTTCATCGCCTGCGCAGCTTCCGTAGCGGAGAGACTCCCTTTAAAGGCATTGGGGGCAACTATAATGCGCATGCAATTCTCTCCGTAAGGATAATTATTTACCGGCAAAGGACACATGTAGTGACAGGAGCCTGAGTACCGTTCTCATCGGCAATATCCGTAGTGTTACTCCTGTTGTCAAAATGTTGCGAGAATAATCAAAAATGAGTAGGATCCGACGACGCTCCCAACATACATTAAAAGCTGATTTAACCGAAATTTCCTGCCGTCACAAAACGATTTCGCAGAAGCCGCATCCTGCATTCATGATGATGAATATCAACCAGGAAAAGACATGCGCCAAGATATTCCTAACGATGCCCTGCTGCAATTGATCGGCAAGCAGATCAATCTTCCCTCACCGCCTGCTGTAGCTGTAAAAATTCTCAAGACCGTGCAGAACCGCGAATGTTCCCTGGAAGATCTGGAGAAGATCATTGCCGCAGATCCGGCTCTCACCGGCAAAATGCTGCGAATAGCGAACTCCGCTTTTTATTCTCTGCCCAAGGAAGTCGGCAACATCGGCCGCGCGTTGTCCATACTCGGCACCAACGTCATAAAGAATATCGCACTTTCCTTTGTCATCGCCGGTGACATGCGCGGTGAAGATAACGTCTTCTTCAATTTTGACTACTTCTGGCGACGGTCGGTGACGGCGGCAGTGGCGGCAGAACTGGTGACGGGACTGTTGCAGAAAAAAGATGATGATATTTTTGTCACCGCCCTTCTTCAGGACATTGGCGTGCTGACCCTGTATCTCTGCAAAGGGAATGAATATGTCGCAGCCCTGAAAAAGCGCACAAGCGGCAAAGAAACCGATCTGATCCAGGCGGAAAGGGAAATATTCCGGTTCGACCACCAGCAGCTCGGCTACATCCTGCTGGAGAGCTGGGGCATACCGGAAACAATTACCATGCCGATGCGTTTCCATCATGACCCGGAAAATGCCCCGAAAATGTTTCAGCATACTTCCCGGGTGCTGAATGTGGCGAACCTCCTGTCGACGTCCTGCAACAGCACCGAAATTTCCGGATACGTCAGGGAACTGCAGACCAGAATGCACGAGTATTTTGCCGTAACCCCGGAACAGACATGGGAACTCCTTGACGATGTCGCCAGGAAAAGCATCGATATTCTCAATATTTTTGAAATCGATCCCGGTCAGATGAAGACCTATTCGCAGATACTGCAGGAAGCCAACGAAGAACTGGGAAAGCTGAACCTCACCTATGAACAGCTGGTGCTTGAGCTGACTGAGGCAAAAAAGAAATCGGAGATGTTCGCCCGCGAGCTGCATGATGCAAATTCACGGCTCGAACAACTGGCCTTTCGCGACGGCCTGACCAATCTCTACAATCACCGCTATTTTCAGGAAATTCTCAAAAATGAACTGAGCCGTGCCAGACGGTATCATCATCCGCTCTGTCTCATCATGTTCGATATCGATTTTTTCAAGAATGTGAATGACACCTTCGGTCATCCGGCCGGAGATCAAGTCCTGATCAATCTGGCAAACGCCGTTTCCGCCGCCATACGCCCCAGTGACATAGTCGCCAGGTACGGGGGAGAGGAATTTGTCGTCATCCTCCCCGAAACCAACCAGACGGGGATGAAAGTGTTTGCCGAACGGTTGAGGCGCTGTGTCGCCGCAATCACCACGGTCTTCCAGAACAACCAGATAAAAGTAACCATCAGCAGCGGAGGCGTTCTCTTTTCTCCGGAAGACGACCGGATTACCGCGCAACAGCTTATCGATATTGCCGACCGCGGTCTCTACATGTCGAAGAAAAACGGGCGTAACCGGGTGACTCTTCTGCCGATTGATACTACCGATCATTAGTACCTGGGTACTGATACACAGGGCAAGTCTGACGATGCGGAACCTTATCAACCAGAGAGATAGAATGAAAAAATTTTTAATTGTTTTCCTGATAGTCGTTGCGGTAGCTGCTTACTGGATTTTCGATGGAGATCGCTACCTGTCTCTGGAAGGAATCAAGGCCGCCCAGGCTCAATTTGACAGCTGGCGCAACGGATCTCCTTTCCTGGCCGGTTTGAGCTTTTTTGCCCTTTACATTGCAGTTACCTCACTTTCCCTACCGGGCGGTGCGGTGTTGACCCTGGCTGCCGGAGCGCTCTTCGGTCTTGTCTGGGGAGTGGTGATTGTTTCTTTTGCCTCAACGATCGGTGCGACATTTGCTTTTCTTGTCGCCCGCTTCATTCTGCGCGACAGTGTGCAAAATCGTTTTGGCGATCGGCTGCAGGCAATCAACAAGGGAATAAAACAGGAAGGAGCCTTCTATCTCTTTACTTTGCGTCTTATCCCGATTTTTCCTTTTTTCCTTATCAACCTGGTGATGGGATTAACCCCGATTCGGACCTGGACATTCTATTGGGTCAGCCAGCTCGGCATGCTGGCAGGCACGATAGTCTATGTCAATGCGGGAACGCAATTGGCTCGGATCGACAGTCTCAGCGGCATATTATCGCCGGGTCTGGTGGTATCCTTTGCCGTTTTAGGGTTGTTTCCGCTCATCGGCAAGAAATTCGCCGGATGGCTCAAAAGACGGCGAGTCTATGCGAAATGGTCGAGGCCCGCAACGTTCGACCGTAATCTTATTGTTATCGGTGCCGGCGCGGCGGGATTGGTCAGCGCCTATATTGGTGCGGCGGTTAAGGCAAAAGTCACCCTGGTTGAAGCGGAGAAAATGGGTGGCGACTGCCTCAACTACGGTTGTGTGCCCAGCAAGGCGTTGATAAAAAGTGCGAAACTTGCCCACCATATCCGCCATGGCAACGACTACGGCCTTGATGCGGCCGAGCCGAGTTTTAGTTTTCGCACAGTGATGGCCAGGATTCACCGGGTGATCGCCACCGTTGCTCCCCACGACAGCATCGAGCGCTACACAAGTCTTGGTGTTGAGGTTCTTTCCGGCTATGCCAGGCTTTTAGATCCCTGGACTGTCGAAGTTGCCCAGAATGATGGCGGTACCAGGCGCTTGACCTCACGCGCCATCGTTATCGCAGCGGGTGCCCGGCCATTTGTTCCGCCGTTGCCCGGCCTCGATGATGTCGGATACCTTACCAGCGACACCCTGTGGGATTCCTTCGCCACCTTGGATGAGCCGCCCCGGCGGTTGGTTGTACTGGGTGGCGGGCCGATCGGCTGTGAGCTGTCCCAGGCCTTTGCCAGGCTGGGTTCGCAGGTATGGCAGATAGAGATGGCCCCACGAATTCTCATCCGGGAAGACGAGGAGGTTTCGGGGATTTCCGAAGCATCTCTTGCGGGAGACGGTGTCCATGTCATGACCGGACATAAGGCACTGCGTTGCGAAAGAGAGGGCGAACGAAAATTCATTGTGGTCGAGCACCAGGCCCAGGAGCACCGGATTGAATTCGATGCCCTCATCTGTGCGGTCGGCCGGGTCGCCAGGCTGCAAGGCTACGGCCTGGAGGATCTCGGCATTGCCACGGAACGAACAGTGGTGACCAACGAATATCTGGAGACTTTATATCCCAATATTTTTGCCGCAGGTGATGTGGCAGGGCCTTTTCAGTTCACCCACACCGCTGCCCATCAGGCATGGTATGCCGCGGTAAACGCCCTGTTCGGGGAATTCAGAAAATTCAGAGTAGATTATTCGGTTATTCCCTGGACGACGTTCATCGATCCCGAGGTTGCGCGAGTCGGGCTGAATGAACAGGAAGCCCGCGAGCGTGGTATCGCCGTGGAAGTTACCCGCTACGGCATCGACGATCTTGACCGGGCCATTGCCGACAGTGCGGCTCGCGGGTTTGTCAAGGTGATCACCGTACCCGGCAAGGACCGTATCCTCGGTGTCACCATCGTCGGCGAGCATGCAGGCGACCTGCTCGCCGAATTCGTACTGGCGATGAAGCATGGTCTCGGCCTCAACAAGATCCTGGCCACGATCCATACCTATCCGACCCTTGCCGAGGCCAATAAATACGCGGCGGGAGAATGGAAACGCGCCCATGCCCCACAAAAGCTGCTGGCCTGGCTGGAAAAATATCACAGCTGGAAAAGAAGAATTTAGCAACACAAAAGTTGCATTACTCTGAAAAGAAATTTATAGTATTCTTTGGCTTTTTAAAGAAACATACATATTTCTTTTCATGAGAGCGCCCATTGATACTCGAACAATTAAAAAAAAGAAGAAAGGAACTAGGCCTGCGGCAGAAGGATATGCTGTTGCAGGCGGGGATGACACGGCAGCAGTATAACCGCCTTGAAACCAAGGGAAATCCCCGTCTTGATACCCTTGAGCTGCTGGCAAAGGGATTGGGTATGGAGCTGCTGCTGATACCGAAGGAGAAGCTCGTTGCCGTGAAGGAATTGCTGGTAGAAAAGGCAAGGAACGAATCAGCCGGTAGAAATGTAACAGAGGAAAGAGCCCTGTCCGATGACCCGTGGGAGGGTATACTGGAGGAAGAGGATTGAGCCGAAAAGAGCATGTCAGGGTCCTTGAACTTACCCTGCACGGCTACAGGGTAGGTTTTGTAGCCGGCTACAGATCGGGTCGCAATGTTCTCACCTTTGCTCCGGAGTTCCGGGAGAACAAGAGACGGCCAACCTTCAGCCTCAGCACTCATCCCGACTTCCCCAATGCGGAAAAACTGCTCGCCGCGCCCTGGATCAAGCGGCAGCGCCTTCACCCGGTGCTCTCCAATCTTTTGCCTGAAGGCCCCCTGAGGGAGATGTTCGCTCTAGGGCTGAAGGTTCATATCGATGATGAATTTCAGCTTCTCATTTATCTTGGACGGGACCTTCCCGGAGCCTTGATTGCCACGCCAATGGCAGTCGAGGCCATTCCTGCCTACGTCCTGCAAGATGAAGCTGAGCCTGAGTCGGTCACTCTCACAGTCGGAGAAGGTGCGAACCATTTTTCACTGGCAGGGGTGCAGATGAAATTCTCCATGCGTCAACAGGATGGCCGTTATCACATCAGCGAATCGGGAGAAAGTGGCGAATGGATCGTCAAGACACCTTCAACACTCCACAAAAGCGTGCCGCTGAACGAGTTCACTGCAATGCGCCTTGCTGAACTGGCAGGTGTGGATATTCCAGAGATCAGGCTTGTCGAGATGGACAGGCTTGCGAAATTACCGCCCATCATCCTCCCGGATGAACGGTATGCCTTTGCCATCCGTCGCTTCGACCGTGAGGGGCAGGAGCACGTCCACACGGAGGATTTTGCCCAGGTGCTGGTGAAATACCCGCACCAGAAGTACGACAGCGCCAACTACGAGCAGATCGCCAAGGTGCTCTACCGCTATACCGGCAGTGGCCTTGCCAACGTGCAGCAGTTTGCCCGCCGGTTGCTGGTCAATATTCTGCTGGCCAACGGGGATGCCCATTTGAAAAACTGGAGCCTCATCTATCCGGATAGAGTGACGTCTGAGTTGGCCCCGGCCTACGATATTGTCACAACCATGGTCTATATAGGCGATGAACGAAAATTCGCCCTGAACCTGAGCGGCAGCAAGGAGTGGTATGCGGCAACAATAGCTCATTTTCAAGCCTGGGCGGGAAAAGCGGATATCCCTTGGCGGGCCATTCGGCCGCACCTGGCCGACTCACTGGAGAAAGCCCGCACTCTCTGGCCTCAGGCACTGGCTGGTCTGCAAATGGATGAAGAGCATAAGAAGAGGCTGCGGCGGCACTGGGACGATCTGCACCCGGACTTTAGGATCTGAAAAGGGCAGTCAATAGGATTGAACTTGCCCCTGGTGTCCTCGCCACTTCCCTGAAAGCCCTCGATACTATCCTCGATATCAGTTGGGGGGAAAAAAGCTGTGCAACAACGGCTTTTGCCGGCAGGGAAGGCGGTGTTTTTCGGCAGGCAAAAAAACTGGAGCTGATTGCCGATATGTTCCGCATACGAATCGGACGCAATTACCGCCTGTTTGTCCGGCAGACCACGCAACACAGTCTGGAGGTACTCGACCTTATCCCTCGCGGTCAGCTTGAAAACTGGATCCGGCGGCACATGGCTTGACGGAATGAGGTTTGCCGATGGCCTCCCTGGGCAAAGCTCAACCGGTATCTCGATCTGAATGGTATCCATGCCCTTTTCCTGCCGTTTATGAAATAAAGAGATGAACAATTGAACTGTCGAAACATGACCACCCGCTGCCAACTCCTGATTTTCACCAGATATCCCGAAGCGGGAAATACCAAAACCCGGCTTATTCCGATGCTTGGCCCAGAAGGCGCCGCCCGTCTGCAGAAAAGGCTCACCGAGAACATGATCCTGCAGGCCGGACTTCTCGAACGGCAACTCGGCAACAGCACTGTTATCCACTACTCTGGCGGCAGCAAGGACGCAATGACGGCCTGGCTGGGGCCTATTGCCTGTGTCGAACAGGCCGCAGGCGATATCGGCCTGAAGATGCAGACCGCCTTTCACCTGGCATTTTCGCAAGGTATCGAGAAAGCGGTGCTCATCGGCACCGATATCCCGGACCTCAGTGCCGAAATCCTGACCCAGGCCTTTGCCGCCCTGCAGACCGTCGATGTGGTCATAGGTCCCAGCCGGGACGGCGGCTACTACCTGATCGGTCTGACCGGGAGCATTGCGCCGGAACTCCTCGATTCTCTTTTTCAACACATGGCCTGGTCTAATGGGGATGTCTTTGCCGAGACGATGCTGCGTCTGAAAAAATTCCACCGGCAGGTGACGATCCTGCCGACTCTTGCCGACATCGACCTGCCGGAAGATCTGGCAGGGACATGGGGCCTGCTATGACCACAACCGTCGCAGTCATCATCCCCGCCTTAAATGAGGAACAGGTTTTAGGCCGAACCCTGGAAAGACTGAAAGAGAGCGATACCTGCGAGTTGATTGTCGTTGACGGAGGCAGCAGCGATGCGACCATTCCCCTGGCCCGTGCGGCCGGGGCGACAGTCCTAGAAAGCCCAAGAGGACGCGGCCGCCAAATGAATGCCGGGGCCGCCGCGGCATCCTCCTCGGCGCTGTTGTTCCTCCATGCCGACACCCTGCTGCCTGCCGATTTCCCGCAGCTCATCCACAAAGCTCTGGCCAGGCCTGGCTGTGTGGCCGGGGCCTTTTCGCTGGCCATCGACGGCGATGAAAGAAGCCTTGCAGCCATCGCCTGGGTCGCCAACCTGCGGTCCCGCCTCCTGCACCTGCCGTATGGCGATCAGGCCCTGTTCACCACCAGGCGGATTTTCGCCGCTGCCGGAGCTTTTCCCGAGATCGCAATCATGGAGGACTATGTCTTTATCCAGCGCCTTAAAAAAATGGGCAAGATCGCCATTCTCCCGGAACGGGCCACAACTTCGGCCAGGCGCTGGCGGAATATGGGCATTCTTCGCACCACCCTCATCAACCAGCTCATCGTCTGCGGCCATGCCGCAGGCGTCCCGCCCGCCACCCTGGCTATCTGGTACCAACGGTTGCGGGGGGTGAGGAAGTCGGTGTAATAAGCAGTCTTTCGCCGACAAATTAGTCCTACTCCATATCCAGCAGCAAAAATTATTCCGGCGCCATACTGGTATTCTACGACAAAATGGACTATCCTTGTTTTGTTGCAATGTTATCGGTGTCTCCGGCTAAATTCTCCCAAGAGGTCTCACGTGCTCAGCAAATTCTCCAACATCCAGTTTACCACCAAGCTCTTCATATCGATGGTTTTCATCACTGTGATTTCCATTCTGATCACCTCCGGCAATGCCATAAGGATGGCCGATAATGGTCTGTATTCACTCGGTGAAGGGGCAATTAAAGATATCCACCAGGCAGTCTATAATTCCCTCCTCATGTATGACCGGAACGTGCGAAAAAAGCTCGATGGCGATCTGACTCTCTTCCAGCAGGAACTGAAATCCAAGGGCGGGCTCCTTCTCGACGAGGGCAGGATGCGTGAGGAAAAGCTGGTCAATCAGGTCACCCAGGATGCCATGACCAGGCAGATCCCCCAGATGCAGGCCGGAATCAGCTATATCAACGGCTCATTTGATATTGTCGACAACATTGCAGCCATTTCCGGTTCTTCGGCAACCATTTTCCAACTGGTCGACGACAAGCTCTTGCGCATCTCCACCACCGTAAAAACTCTTGACGGCAAACGTGCCGTCGGCACTTATATCCCCTCGGACAGCCCTGTATACCAGGCAATCATGCGGGGCGAAACGTTTCGCGGCAAGGCTTTTGTGGTCACCGACTGGTATCTTACCACCTATGCCCCCATGCACGACATAGACGGAAAGATTATCGGCGCACTCTATGTCGGCCAGCTCATGCTTAATCCGGAGGTCCGTGAGTTTATCCTGAAGACCAAAATAGGAACAGGTTATTTCTATGTGTATTCGGAGAAAGGAGATCTGCTCATTCACCCGACGCTTGACTCGAATTCAAACATTCTGCAGATGACTCCCGAATTCAACAAGCGTGATGAGGGGTTTGTCTCGTACTCCTGGAAGGGACATGACAAGATCTCCTACATCAAGACTCTTAAGGATTGGGGTATCACTGTCGGCGTAGAAATCGACAAAAAGGATATTATCGGCGGACTCGACGCCAAAATGCTGCAGAACAGCCTGCTGGTGGGGCTCATCGTTATTGCCGGCGGTGTTCTGGTCACTCTTTTCCTTGTACGGTCAATCAATAAGCCTTTGAAAGAACTGGCGGAGAAAAGCGTCAAAGTGGGCGAAGGGGACTATACCATCTCCTTTTCTTCCGGCAATAAAGATGCCATCGGCCAGCTCACCAATTCCCTCGGGGCGATGGTCGCAAAATCCAAGGAGATGCTCGAAGACATAATTACATCCTCACAAACCCTGGCCAGCGCTTCGAACCAGCTGGCTACGATCTCCGAGCACATGGTAACAAACGCCGATTCCACCACGGCAATCGCCGATGACGCCGCCCAGAACGCCTCGGAAGTATCCGACAACATGAACTCGGTTTCGGCGGCAATGGAGGAATCGACGGTCAATCTCGACATGATTGCCTCTGCTTCGGAAGAAATGGGGACCACCATCAAAGAGATCGCCGAGAACAGCGCCCGGGCGAGGGTTACCACCGAAGAGGCCGTGGTCAGCGCCACCAACTCCCATAAAGGGGTTCAGGAACTCGGCAAAGCCGCCAGGTCGATCGGCACGGTTACCGAGACCATCACTGAAATTTCCGAGCAGACCAATCTGCTTGCCCTGAACGCAACCATCGAGGCGGCAAGAGCAGGCGATGCAGGGAAAGGTTTTGCCGTAGTAGCCAATGAGATCAAGGAGCTGGCCAAGGAAACCGCTGCCGCAACCGGCAAGATTAAAGCGGCTATCGAGGCGATCCAGCAGCAGACCGGCGCAACAGTCAAGGATATCGAATCGATCACTCTGGTTATCACCGATGTGAACGATATCGTTTCAACCATCGTCACCGCAGTCGAAGAACAGGCCATCACCACCAATGAAATCGTCAACAACGTATCACAGGCCTCGCACGGCATCACTGAAATCAACGAGAACGTCGCCAGCAGCTGTCAGATGACCGCCAGAATGTCGGAAGGTGTCGAGCAGGTAAAAGCACGCTCAATCGAAGTAAAAAACAACAGCCAGCAAATAAGGGTGGCGGCCGACGATTTGTCGAAGATGTCGGAAAAATTGACCATGCTGGTATCACGGTTCAAAATTTAGTACCCTTCTTTTATCCCTGCCTTCTCCATCTCGCTCTTGCCATGCCGCCGGATCCGATCCGGCGGCACGGCAAACCTTCCTGTAATTTCACATTCAAGCAATTGCCTGAATTGCAAAACTGTGTTAGCAGTATGAAACGATTGGAGCAGACAGACAACACGATCCCTATGAGTGCTAAAATGTACGATTTCATCATTATCGGTACCGGGCCCGCAGGACTTGCCGCGGCCATGACGGCCGCCAAATCAGGCAGAAAAGTGTTGGTTCTGGAAAAAGAAGGCTCCCTTGGCGGAGTCTGCGTCAACACCGGAACTTTCCCCAGCAAGACGCTGCGTGAAGCCGTCCTTCATCTCACCGGCCACCTCAAGCGAAAGGTGTTCGAGGATGATTACTGCTCCATGCGAAATGCGGAAATCTCCATGGAAAAGCTGAAGCAGCGGCTGCATGCCGTGCGGATCGAAGAACAGGCGATCATCACCTGTCAGCTCGAACGGAACGGTATAGATATCATCCGCGGCACCGGGCGCTTTCTCGACAGCGACACAGTAAGTGTCCACAAGGTGGAGGGTGGAGAAGACATTACGGTCCAGGGGGAGCGGATCATCATCGCCACCGGCTCTCATCCCCGCAATCCGCCCCATATTCCCTTCGACCACGAGACGATCGTCGACTCGACCTCGATTCTCGGTATCAAGAAAATCCCCGAGACCATGATTATCCTGGGCGGCGGGGTTATCGGTTCCGAATATGCCACCATTTTTGCAGCCCTTGGGGTAAAAGTCACCCTGCTCGACCGGGGCGAAAGGTTATTGAAATTTCTCGACCATGAAATCACTGAAGAGTTAAAGAACAACTTCCCCGGCGGCAACATCACCTATATTAACAACTGCGGGGATTTCAGGATCGAGCGAGCCAATGGCGGTCCGAAGCTGACCCTCGCCGACGACAGGATATTCCGGGCTGAATGTTTGTTTTTCGCGCTGGGCCGCGAAGCCAACACCAGTGGCCTGGATATCGAAAAGGCCGGCATCGGCTTGAACGCCCATCACTACATCGAGGTGAACGAACGCTACCAGACCTCAAGCCCGAACATTTATGCGGTAGGCGATGTAATCGGCTGGCCGAGTCTCGCTTCCACCTCCATCGCCCAGGGCCGGCTGGCCGCCATGAACGGCATGAAAACGAGAGTCGAATCCTTCCCGACGATTTTCCCCTTCGGCATCTATACCATTCCGGAGATCTCGTATGTCGGCATCACCGAAGAAGAAGCCAGGGCCAAGGATTACAAGATCGTCATCGGCAGATGCATGTACCATGAATTACCCCGCGGCCAGATCTCCGGGGAATGCGAAGGCATGTTGAAAATGATCGTCCACCGCGACACCAGGGAAATCCTCGGAGTGCATATTATCGGCGGCGGGGCCACGGAGGTCATTCATATTGCCCAGACAGCTCTTATCTATCATGCCAGAATCGATATTTTTATCGACAACATCTTCAACTATCCGACCTATTCCGAAGCCTTGAAAATTGCCGCCCTCTCCGCTTCGAACAAACTCCTGGGCAAAAGCCGCGAAGACGAGGCCTGCAGCAGACTCCTTGCGCAGAAAGGATAATTCCTTTCTGCGGGTGGTTTTCACGGCATCCGTTGCAAATACCTGCAATCAATTTTTCCAGACAATCGAAACAATGATCAATCTTCGGGCCTACCTGGCCTGCATCTTCATCGTCTTCGCGTGGTCGGGGTGGATTACCATCTCCCGCTACGGGGTCCACACCGCCCTGCAGCCGGCCGACATTACCCTGATCCGATACGCAACGGCCATGATCTGCGTTTCGCCGCTGATCGTCCGCCACCGCTGGGCCAGGTTCAAGCTGCACCAGTACCTCATCATGGGCCTGGGAATCGGCTTCCCCTATACCATGATGACCTTCTATGGCCTGCGGGTCCTGAAAGCCGCCCACGCCGGCGTCCTGGTAAACGGCATGCTGCCGGTGCTGGGCGCGGTTGCGGCCTGGTTCATCCTGCGGCAGCGGGTATCGATCGTCCGATACGTGGCGATTGGCCTGATCTTTCTCGCCAATTTTATCATGGCCGGCGGCGACACCTTCTCCACCGACCATTCCGTCGGGATTCTCCTTCTGCTCAGTGCGGCGGTATGCTATACGACGCATATGATCGGAGTGAGACTCTGGCGATTCGAATGGCGGGATGTGCTGGTAGCGGTGCCGGTGGTCAACACCCTTATTTTTCTGCCGCTCTGGTTTGTCTTCCCGACCGCCCTGTTCGAGGCCGAACTTCATGAGATTCTGATCCAGGCGGGATATCAGGGAATTATCGTCAATATTGTGGCGCTGATGTTCTCCACCTATGCAATCTCCCGCCTCGGCACCATTACCGTCTCGATCTTCATGTCGTTTGTGCCTGTCGGCACCGCCATTCTGGCCTGGCTGCTCCTTGGCGAGACGCTCAACTCGTGGGAACTGTGCGGGATCATCGGCTGCTCGATAGGTCTTTTTATCTATGCCTGGGGACAGACTTGGGAGAATCGCAAGCGCACGTTGCATTAGTGCCTTACAGATTATTTTCGTATATAAAAAACAAGAAAATAATCTGTAAGGCACTTATCTCCCCTTGTGGGGTGTTAGATCCTTTCGATTCTGCTTTTCCTGGCGATGGGGGCTTTAATCTTGAACAAACCTTCCGGCTCCCAAGTCGATATCACGAAGGTCGTTTGCGAGGCTCCCGATCAGCTCGATAATGCCGGCCCCGCGTTCTCCCCTGGTAATGAAGTCCGCGCGTTTTTTCAGGAAGGGGAAAGCGTTGCCGACTGCGACCGAAAATCCACAGAGGTCGAGAAAGACGTGATCGTTCTCGGCATCGCCGGCCCCGACAACGTTATGCGGTGAAAGCCCCAGCTCGTCAAGCGCCGCGCGAAGTCCCGTGGCTTTGTTAACACCCGACGGGAGCACCATGACAGCCCCCTTGTTAAAAATTACATGCAGCTCCAGTCCCAGATCCTGGATTGCCCGAATGACGGGGATCCGGTTCGGATCCCATGTGGCGACAATGACCCGCCCCACTGAATGATCGATCCCCCTTGCATTCAACATATCGATGAATTCACTCGGCGGCGGCTCGCAGAGAGGTATCTCTTCCCGAGTTTCGGGACGGTAAAGCACGCCGCCGTTTTCAGCGACTACCCGGTCGAAGAGGGTTATGTCCGGAAATACCGAGATAAGATCAACGATCTGCCGTCCCGTCACCAGGATGAGCTTTCGCCCTGAAGCTCTTAAGCGCTCAAGAGATTCGATACACTCCCGTTCTACCTTGCCATGGGTGGCAAGAGTTCCATCGTAATCACAGGCAAGGGCATGATATCTCATGTGCAGGGTCCCCGCTCGCTGATGAACAATTTGTGGCGATGAACAAATCCGAAGGAATTGATTTCCCTGTTCGAAACTAGATTTTTCAGTCGGATGCTCTTTTCAATAAATGTTAATCTCTCCTCTCGAGTCACACAAGCTTTTTGCACACTTTCATCGTTAGGTCTGTCCGCCTGAATCGAACGGCTTCCAGAACTCCCCTGTCCCAGAACTCCTGCCAAGCAACCCGGTCTACATCTGACGCCACTGCCGACTCGCCAGGATATTTCAGGCCAGCATTTTCCACAGCATCCTGCACGGCGTTATGACAGTCATTAATTCCCGGATACCAAATTCCGTTGTTTTGGTTTTCCTCAAGAAATCTTTTTGTCTTTGCTGTCTTCTATCTCGTTACATGTCTCTTTTGGTGGCGCTGCGATTGTTGAAGTCAAAGGTGTAGCTGAAGCGGTTCGCCCCTTCCGTGTAGGGCTACCCGTTCACCGGTATAGGTGAACGGTAAGAATATCGACGCCGCTTTCATCGGTAATTTTGGTCAACTGCGAGTAAACCTGGGCATCGCCTGCCGGCTTGTAGCTTGCATAACTGCGCGTTTATATAGCAAACCAGACCCTGTGCTCCTGAAGAAATAAATGGTCGCTGTCCCCGTTTTCCCCACCTGTATATCATCGGCGATTCCTTCGACTGCTGCTCTGGTGGTGGGGTGTAGATGGCGCGGTTAGCGGGATTTCTTTACCAGGAAATAACCTGGCATCTCAAGGCGATGCCTGGGGCTAGACCTGGGAGAATCTCAAACGTTCGTTGAATTAGCGCGCCATGAGGCGGCGGATGAGTTCTGCCAGATCGCGCTGGTCTAGACGACTGAGACCGGCCGACTTTGCGGCCCGAATCGCCTGATTATACATGGTACTCTCGATCATACCCCCGCCCTCTCCCCCAAGCGCCGCTTCGCCACATGGCCGGTACTGGTCCATGATGTTGACATAACAGTTCGGCGAGATCTCTTTTGCAAGAAAATGAAAAATCGCCCTGCCCTCGGCAAGGCCGCCAGGCATAAGCAGATGCCGGACCAGCAGCCCTTGTTCGGCAAGGCCTTGGGCATCCAGTCGCAGGTCTCCTACCTGGCGCTGAATTTCGGCTAGAGCCGCTTTCATTTTCTCCGGATAGTCCGGGGCGTTCGCATAGCGAAGACCGGATCTGGAATCCCAGAATTTGGTGTCGGGCATGTAGATATCGACAATCCGGTCGAGCAGTTGCAACGACTCCACCCGTTCATAGCCGCCGCAATTATAGACCAGAGGAACACGCAGCCCGGCGCGGATGGCATGGGGAAGAGCGGCGAGAATCTGGGGCATGACATGGGTTGGGGTGACAAAATTGATATTGTGGCAGCCGGCTTCCTGCAATTCCACCATTATTGCCGCAAGCTTTTCATCACTGACCGGTTGGCAGTCCGGATCCGAAACGCGGCTGATTTCATAGTTCTGACAAAAATTGCAGAGCAGGTTGCAGCCGCAGAAGAAGATGGTTCCCGAGCCACGGGTGCCCACCAGGACCTGCTCCTCGCCGAAATGGGGGCCGTAACTCGCCACCTCGGCAAAGCGCCCGGTTCGACAATAGCCTTTTTCACCGGCAAAACGATCCACCCCGCACTGCCGGGGACAGAGCCGGCAGGACATGAGTAATTCCAGACTCCGCTCTATCCGCTCCTGCAGAATGCCTGAATCCATCGCCAGATAACTTGCTGTCATAGCCAATCCCTCCTCTGCTTGTATCTACGATTGCGTTCTCCCTTACACTGTATGCTCATATATTCTGCAATGAAAGCTTTACAAATATTTTTTCATATACATTATTGCACGTTTTGGTACAAATGGAGAGCGACCTGTGGCAAAGAGAACGCCACGTGGTAATGCTTTTTCCTTTTTACCGGTTTTTCTTTTTCAAGAGGAGTACCATTCATGTCAAGCAACTTCGGCACACTTTTTCGGGTGAGCACTTTCGGTGAATCGCACTGCAAGGCAGTAGGTGTGGTCATAGACGGCTGTCCGCCGGGTCTTGCGCTCTCGGAAGCAGATATCCAGGCCCAGCTGGACAGAAGACGACCGGGTCAGAGTGCGCTGTCGACCGACCGGCAGGAGGCCGATCAGGTGATAATCCTCTCCGGCACGGAAAACGGCAGAACCCTCGGCACGCCGATCGCCCTGCAGGTCGCCAATAAAGACCAGCGCCCTAAAGATTACGGCAACATGCGGGACATCCCCCGCCCTTCCCACGCCGATTACACCTATCAGATGAAATACGGCATCAGGGCCTCTTCCGGCGGCGGCAGATCGAGTGCGAGGGAAACCATCGGCACGGTCGCTTCCGGGGCAATAGCCGCGAAGGTCCTGAAAGAGAAATGCAATATCGAGATAGTCGCCTGGGTGAGCAGTGTCGGCGAGATCGACTCGGCCGCCATCGACAACCTTACTATCAGCCGGGATGAGGTCGACGCCACCATTATCCGCTGTCCCGACCGAGAGGCCGCAGCGAAAATGGAAGAGCTGGTTGGCGAACTGAAGGCAATCGGCGATTCGGTGGGCGGCGTGGTCTCCTGCGTCATCCGCAATGTCCCGGTGGGCCTTGGGGAACCGACGTTTGAGAAACTGGAGGCAAAACTTGCCCAGGCGATGCTTGCCATCCCGGCCACCAAAGGTTTTGAAATCGGCTCGGGTTTTGCCGGGACCAGACTTCGAGGCTCCCGTCACAATGATCCCTTTACCCAGAAAGACGGCAGGCTGGGCACGGTTACCAATAGATCCGGCGGCATTCAGGGCGGCATCAGCAATGGCGAGCCGATAAACCTGCGCATCGCCTTCAAACCGCCGGCGACTATTTCCCTGCCGCAGGAAACCGTCGATTTTTCAGGCAAAGAAGCAGTTCTTGAGGCTAAAGGGCGACATGACCCGTGCGTTGTGGCGAGAGCCGTGCCGATAGTAGAAGGAATGGCCGCTTTAGTCATCCTCGACATGCTCCTGCGCCAGGAAGCTCGAAAAGCACTGACATTCAAGTGAGTTGAAAAGGTGCGTTTAAAAACCGGCAGGGCAGCGAATACCGGCGCATTTTTCTATGTTTTGACTTGAATCTCTCATCCGCAAGAGGTAATAGTGCCTGATTCAGGACAGGACAAATGTGCCTGTTTGTATTTTGATGCAGCTGGAATTTCAGTTGTAATCGTAATGCTATTGCTATTTGCGCAGCAGCTTCTTTCCCCGGCGGAACCCCATGACACCTAAAAGGTCGACCCTCAGCTGGTACCTTGATCGCTTTTCCCCTCCGGAAGGGCTCCTTCTTCTCATTCTTTCTGTGATTGTAGGAGCAACTACCGGTCTTGCATCGGTGTTCTTCGTCAAATTGATTTTTGCCATTCAGGATTTCTCCTATGGATCGGTCTCCGAGATGGTGCCCTTTCTCGGCAAGTGGATCTACCTGATTATCCCCATTATTGGTGGATTGCTGGTGGGGCCGCTGATACTTTTTGCCCAGGAGGCGAAAGGCCACGGTGTTCCCGAAGTAATGCAGGCGCTCATTCTCCGAGGGGGCAGGATCCGGCCAAGGGTCGCCGCCGCCAAGATCGTCGCCTCGGCGCTCTGCATCGGCACCGGTGGCTCGGCGGGCCGCGAAGGTCCGATTATCCAGGTAGGATCGGCGCTTGGCTCCTCCATGGGCCAGATACTCCGTCTCTCCGATGAGCGTATTCGCAACCTCGTCGCCTGCGGTGCCGCCGCCGGTATCGCCGCAACTTTTAATGCCCCAATCGCCGGCGTGGTCTTTGCGATCGAGGTACTGATGTGCGGCCTGCAGATGCGGGCTTTCGGCAATGTTGTCATTGCCGCCGTTTCCGCCGCAGTGGTCAGCCGGTCGATCATCGGCGACAGGTTCGCCTTCCAGGTCCCGGCCTACAGCATGCACGGGCTTGAAGAAATCTTTCTCTACTTGATCCTGGGACTCGCAGCCGCCATCATCGGGATCATGTTCATCAGGATGTTGAATTTCGCCGAAAACGTTTTTGACGGCTGGAAGTTCCCCCAGATCTTCAAACCGGCTGTCGGCGGCCTGCTTCTCGGCGTGGTCGGTCTGGCCTATATGCACCTGCCCAACCTGAGCTTTCCGACAGGGTCGGGTGCCCACGGCGCAAGCCTTGACACTCCTATTCCGCATATGTACGGCTCCGGCTTTCCCGTCATCGAGGCGGCCATCCAGGGCCACACTCCGCTGTGGATTCTGATTGTGCTGATCTTCCTCAAGCCGCTGGCGACCTCGTTCACCCTGGGCTCCGGCAACTCCGGCGGTGTTTTCGCCCCGTCGCTCTTTATCGGCGCCATGCTGGGCGGGACCATGGGCCACTTTTTCGGCATCTGGTTTCCCGAGATCGGCGCAAACACAGGGGCTTTCGCCCTGGTCGGCATGGCGGCCCTTTTTTCGGCAACGGCCAGAGCGCCGCTCACCGCCATGCTCATCGTTTTTGAAATGAGCAACGACTACGCCATGATCCTGCCGCTTATGGTAGCGGGAGTCACGGCCAGCTATTTCGCCCAGTGGCTGCACCCGGAGTCGATCTACACCATGAAACTCGCCAAACGCGGAGTGCGGTTTTCGGGTGGCCGGGATATGGACATCATGCAGGGCGTAAGGGTCAGCGAGGTCATGAAGAGCAAGCCGGTCACCGTCCATAAGGATTCCTCGTTCTCCGAGGTGATGGCCCTCTTCCAGGAGACCAATATCCTCGGCTTTCCGGTGATGGCCGACAACAACAAGCTGTGGGGCATCATCACCCTGCAGGACATCCATCGCGCCCAGTCGGTGGAGAATTTCAGTTCCAAAGGTCTGACCGTCGCCAAGCTGGCGGTGGAAGATCCGATCACGGTTTTTCCCGACGAACCGATCTGGGTCGCCATCCAGAAGATGTCGCCGCGTGATCTGGCCAGGCTTCCGGTTGTCGCAAGAGACGGCTCAAAAACGCTGTGCGGCATCATCAGTCGAAGCGATATTCTTCGCGCCTACGATGTCGGCGTCGTCCGCAAACAGCGCGGCCAGATAGTCGAACACCAGGTGGAACTGCGTAAAACAAAGGAAAACGGTTTCGTCGAATTTGTCCTGAAAGAAGAAGATACCTGCAGCAATGCCCTGATCAAGGACCTTATGCTGCCGGAAACGATCAACATGGTCTCCATCAAGCGAGGCGGTCAGATCATTATCCCGAGGGGAAACACCGCCCTGAATGTCGGCGATGTCATAACCGTCTACGGTCGTCTCAAGGATATCGACGGGATCAAAGATTTTCTCAATTCATGCAGGTTGCCCGGCCAATCCAGTTGAGCTCCTTAGCATGGCAAGTCTAGTGTTGCCCGACCGGCTCCTCGACTTTGCCGAGCAAAAAAGCGCCGGCTGCAAAAAGTCCCAGAATGCAGAGTACTCCCCACCGGGTCTCACCGGTGATGCGACCGACCACGCCCATCAATAAAGGTCCGGTAATTGCCGCGAACTTGCCGAAAACATTATAAAAACCGAAAAATTCCGCGCTCTTTTCCGGTGGAATCAATTTACCGAAATAGCTTCTGCTGAGGGCCTGTATTCCGCCCATGGAAGAGGCTACCAGCACGGCGATAAACCAGAATGCCAGGGTTTTCACCCTCATGTCGTCGATCACCGGCAAAAAGAAGGCGATGAGGGTGGCAATGCTGTAAACAGCGATTCCGGCGTACAGCAGGCGTCTGGTTGAATATACCGTGGCCAGTCGGCCAAACAGCAGGGCAAAGGGAAAGGCCAGCAGCTGAATGACCAGCAGCACCACGATCAACATGGTCACGCCAAAACCGATATCCCGGCCATAGGCGACAGACATGGTGATTATGGTGTCCACCCCGTCGATATAGAAAAAATAGGCTGCGAGAAACAGAAACACCTGCCGGTACTTGCGGATTTCCGTCATTGTCTGCCACAGCCGCCGAAAGCTTTCGCTCACCTGGGACGGCTGCGCCGGAAGAAAATAAACCTGCCGCAGGTTCTTCATTGCCGGCAATGAAAAGATCAGCCACCACAACGCGACGATGACGAACCCGACCCTGGTCGGCCCGGCCGGCAACCCGTCCTCCATGCCGGAAAAAAAGATGAGGCCGATTATCACCAGAAAAGGAATAACGCTGCCGACATAGCCGTAACCGTACCCCCTGGCGGAGATGAGGTCCATGCGCTCCCGGCTGGCGACATCCGGGAGAAAGGCGTCATAGAAGATGTTCGCTCCGGCCCACCCCACCCGGGCAAGGATAAAGAGTGCGAGACACAACAGCCATTGTCCTTCACCGACTGTTGCCAGCAGCAGGGTAAAACAGATCCCGAGGCCAAGAAACGCCAGGAAAAACTGCTTCTTCCTTCCCTGGTAATCGGCCATCGCCCCAAGAATCGGGGCTAAAACGGCGAGGATGAAAGAGGCGATGGAATTGGCAAAGCCCCAGTTGGCGGTCGATTCCGCGCCACTCATGGTCGCTGCGGCAACATCCTTGAAAAAAATCGGCATAAGCGCGGTCACCACGATCAGCACAAAGGCCGAGTTGCCCACATCATAGAGCACCCAACTCAACTCTTCCTTAGTCATTTTCATCTTCATCGCCTTTCCCCCCACCGGAATTACCTTCACAGACTTTTTTTCTCCATCATACATATCTCAACAGACAGGCTTCCGCCAGAGAAGATATCGGATCTGCGCAGTAAATACCAGCGCCGTGCCTGCATCCGGTCCTCGAAAAGGTTGACAGCAATGCAATCGACAACTATCCTTGCCGACAATCCAACCATTCTTCAATATGTTGACCCATTTCCAGCGAGCCTTCGATGCCTGTACTCACCTATTTTTCTCTTGTCCTCACCATGTTCCTGTGGGGCGGCACGTTCATCGCCGGGAGGTTGCTGGCTGGGACCATGGAACCTGCGAGCGCCGCTTTTCTGCGCTTTCTTATTGCTTCCATCGCCATGATAGGGGTCACCCGGATAATCGACGGCAAACTGGCCCTGCCCCGGCCGGGATTGTGGCTGCCGCTTATCCTCCTGGGGTTGACCGGAGTTTTTGCCTACAATGTCTTTTTCTTTTACGGCCTGCAATATATCAGTGCCGGCCGTGCCTCGCTCATCGTCGCCGGCACGCCGCTGGTCATCACCATCCTTGCCGCAGTTTTTCTGCGCGAACGGCTCACCCGGCTGAAAATAATCGGAGTCACAGTCTCACTTGCCGGAGCGATAACGGTAATCAGCAATGGCCATCCGGGATCGCTTCTCTCCGGTAACTTCGGTCAGGGAGAACAGGCGCTGGTAGGCTGCGTCCTGAGCTGGGCAGCCTATTCGCTGATCGGCAGATCGGTCCTGAGATCCCTCTCGCCGCTTGCCGCTGTCTGTTATTCATCGATTATCGGCACACTCCTCCTTGCCTATCCTGCTGCCAACGCAGGACTCTTCAGTCAGCTGGCAAAGATCTCCCCGGCTGACTGGGGCAGCCTTGTCTATCTCGGTGTCGGGGGAACGGCAATCGGCTTTTCCCTGTATTACAGCGGCATTAAAAAAATAGGAGCAACCAGGGCCGGAATCTTTATCAATCTGGTGCCGGTCTTTGCCCTGATGCTCTCCGCACTGATCCTCGGCGAATCGATAAAGCCGATTGTTCTGGCCGGGGGAGTTCTCGTACTGGCCGGGGTCTCGCTTACCAATTATCGTAAAAGCGGAGCATGAATTCTGGAGAATGATCACCTTTATCTAACCTCAATAATCTCCAATCCTTAATCACCTTATATTTGTTAAGTTGCTGGAATACAATATATTTGTAATTTTTCCCTTCCGATTACCCGGGATCATTGCTATCCTGTAGGAGAAGTTGTCTTCCCTTCAAGTATTCCAGCATTATTGCATTTCAATAAAAGGTGTTATCATGTTCGACAAACTGCTGTTGTTTTTTAATAATAATCTCAATTCGGTTGAAGCACTCTTTGAGAGATACCGATCTCTGGAAAGAACACTGTTGCTGAAAAGCGATTTATGGGACGAGTTTCTCATCTTCTGCCGCGATTCCAATCAGGAACAACTGGCCGCAACCCCGCTCGGCGAGGCTATTGCCAAGGCGCAGGAGGCGGCCATCGATGAACAATGGCTGTGTATGGCCATCCGGCCGAAAGTCGCCCGCTGGCATTATCTGCGATACAATTTTGCGACAAGGGAGTTGCTGGAAATCGGCGCTGCCGATTTCCTTGCCTTCAAGGAAAAAATAGTGATGGGCGATGCGTTGGGACCCGTGCTGGAATTCGATCTCCAGCCGTTCGAGCGTGATTTTCCGAAGATGACCCAGACCCGTTCCATCGGCCACGGCGTGGAATTTCTCAACCGCGTCTTTTCCAACAGGCTATCCCGGAACCTTGCCGGCGGAGATGAACTGATATTTGCTTTTCTGCGGGTGCACGGTCATGGCACTCAGCCGTTCATGATCGACAAAAGCATAAAGAACGTCAAGGAGCTGCATGCCGCTCTCTCCGATGGTCTGGAGTACGTCCAGCTGCAGCCCCAGGGGAGCCAGTGGCAGGATATGGCCCCGCACCTCGAAGGTCTCGGTTTTGCGCCGGGCTGGGGGAGGAGCAGAAAACAGATAGAGAAGAGCTTCAGCCGGCTGGCCGATCTGCTGGAGGCGCCCGATCATGAAACCCTCATGCGTTTTATTACCCTGGTGCCGATGGTCTTTAATATCGTGGTCCTCTCACCGCACGGCTACTTCGGCCAGGAGAATGTCCTGGGGCTGCCCGATACCGGCGGTCAGATCGTCTATATTCTCGATCAGGTGCGGGCTCTCGAGAGGGAAATGCAGGCGCGGATTTTCAACCACGGCCTTGATATAAAGCCACAGATTCTGATCGTCACCAGACTCATTCCCGAGGCTGCCGGGACCCCCTGCAATATCCCCAGGGAAGCCGTCCAGGGAACCGATAATGTCCATATCATCCGAATTCCGTTCCGGCGCAAGGATGGCTCGGTTCTGCCGCACTGGATCTCCCGTTTCCAGGTCTGGCCGTATCTTGAACGGTTCGCGACCGAAGCCCGGGAGGAGGTTGTGAAGATTCTTGGCCGCCGGCCCGACCTGGTTATCGGTAATTATTCGGACGGCAATCTGGTGTCCTACATCATGGCCAAAAGCCTGGGAGTCACCCAGTGCACCATCGCCCATGCCCTGGAAAAAACCAAATATCTTTATTCGGCGATGTACTGGAAGCAGATGGAGGAGCAGTATCATTTTGGCTGCCAGTTTACCGCCGACCTGATCGCCATGAATTCGGCGGACTTCATTATTACCTCGACTTATCAGGAAATTGCCGGTTCAAACGATGTGGTCGGCCAATATGAAAGCTATTCGTCCTTCACCATGCCGGGGCTGCAGCGGGTTCTTCAGGGTGTAGACGCCTTCGACCCTAAATTCAATATCGTCTCACCCGGGGCCGATGAAGAGATTTATTTTTCTTACCGGGAGCATGACCGCCGTTTCACCGAACTGCAGCAGGAAATTTCCTCTCTGCTCTACGGCGGTCGACATCCACAGGGTCGTGGTGTCCTGACGGACCCTGAAAAGCCATTGGTCTTCTCCATGGCTCGCCTCGACCGGATCAAAAATCTCACCGGCCTGGTGGAATGGTACGGCGAAAACGAAAAGCTGCGAGAGGTGGCCAACCTGGTCATCATCGGCGGCAACATCGACCCCGATCATTCAGGCGATGAAGAGGAACGGTCGCAGATCCACCTCATGCACGAGCTGTTCGCCAGGTACAATCTAGACGACCAGGTCCGCTGGCTCGGGCTGCGCCTCGACAAGCGGCTCTCCGGCGAACTGTATCGCTGCATCGCCGACCGGCGCGGGATATTTGTCCAGCCGGCCTATTTCGAGGCATTCGGCCTGACCGTTATCGAGGCCATGGCTTCCGGGCTGCCCACTTTCGCTACCCGCTATGGCGGTCCCTTGGAAATTATCGCAAACGGCATCTCCGGCTTTCATATCGACCCTAATCACGGCGATACCACCTCGGCTCTCATTGCAGGGTTCCTGCACCGGTGTCGGACGGAGCCGGACTATTGGCGGCAGATTTCCGACGGCGGGCTGAGTCGCGTACAGTCGCAGTACACCTGGCGATTATACGCGAAAAGACTGCTCTCTTTGACCTGCATCTACGGTTTCTGGAAATTTGCCACCAATCTCGATCGCCAGGAGACCAACCGGTACCTCGAGATGCTGTATCATCTGCAGTACCGCCGGCTGGCAGCCGAGATGGAGCAGTAGGCAGGCCTCAGGAAAGAAGGCCGTAGTGATACAGGCCTTCTATGATTCCGGCT
This sequence comes from Desulfobulbaceae bacterium BRH_c16a, assembly GCA_000961725.1. Taxonomy (GTDB): domain Bacteria; phylum Desulfobacterota; class Desulfobulbia; order Desulfobulbales; family Desulfocapsaceae; genus Desulforhopalus_A. The sequence goes on along the minus strand of LADS01000054.1, from coordinate 34,312 downwards.
GCGTAATTGTTCTGGCTGAAGTAGACCCGCGGGGCGGTGCGGAGATGGGCGAGGTCCTCACTGTGGTTGCCGACAACAAGCCCCCTGGTCCTGCCCTGCAGCATATCGGCGTCATTGCCGGAATCGCCGGCCACCATCACGTAACGAGGCAGAAATTCATATTTGTATTGCAGATAGTTCACCGCCTTGCCCTTTGAGGCCCGATAGGGCAGGATATCAAGAAATTGTTTATGGGAATAAATAACCTGACACCGCAGTTTGCGTTCTTCCAGAGCCTGTCGAATCTTCTCCAGCCTGTTGTCCTTGTTTTCCAGATAGTAGCTGATCTTGTGACTGCGTTGCCCTTCCGCCTCCTGAAAAACCAGAAAATCAAAGCCGGCCAGCACCTCCTTGATAGGTTCCGGCTTCCAAAGATGCGAGATATGCTGCTGCCAGCCTTTATCCATCCGGAGATCCGGTCCGTAATACATTTCCGTGCCGACCGAGCATATTAAAATATCGGGCATGGGAATATTATATTCGGTCATCGCCTCCAGGGTCAACTCGAGGCTGCGGCCCGTGGCAACCCCCCAGGCAAGCTCGCTGCGATTATCGTTCAGCAGCGTGAGCAACTGGTAGAGACTGGCATTATCGCCGATGAGGGTGTTATCGATATCGGAAATCAAAAGCTTGCCGAGGCCGGTGAGGCGCTTGCCGAATGAAGGTTGCCCAGGCGCATGCTCACGAACAGTTCTCATGTTGTTCTCCTCCTCGAAATTCGGCAGCAGCCGGTAATACTCATTCATGGTTGTTTCACAATGGACCTTCCATGAATAGTGGCGGCGGACGCCGTTAATGCCGTTATTCGAGTATGTATCCCAAAGGCTCTGATCGATAAGTATCTTCTTCATTGCCTCCCCTATCGCCTCAGTCCGGCCCACGTCGACCAGCAACCCGCTGTCACAGTTGCGGATGATATCCACCGGGCCGCCGTCATTTGTGGCGACAATCGGCAGACCGCAGGCCGAGGCCTCGATAAGGGTCAAACCGAAAGGTTCCACGAGGGCGGGGTTGACGAAAACCCCGTGACTCTGGGCGCACATGCGGTATAGGGCCGGAACCTCTGTAGCAAAATCATGATTTTTGGGAATAGCCAGCTTGCCGTACAGGTCGAAACGGTCCATCTGCAGCAGCATCTCGGTGAGAACGAGTTTTTCGTTGTCCCCCATTGTCTTGATATCCTGGCGGATACCGGCAAAAATAGCCAGATTGGCGATAGCCTGGAGTTCCTTATCCATGCCGTATGCCTCGATCAGACCGGCGATGTTCTTTCGATGATCCGGTCGGCAGAGGGCCAGGATGAAAGGCTTTTCCGGCTTGGCCCAGAAGCGGTGCAGCTCTTTGAGCAGGGTGATTTTTACCTGTTTTTCTTCTTCGCTGAGCAGATCGATATCCAGCTGCGAATCATAATAGGGGTAGAAGGCATCGAGCTCGATTCCAGGTGGAACGACCATGTATCTGCCGTCTTTGCCATTGGTATACAAACCGTACTGCCGATCGATTTCCTGCTGGGTCGAAGTGATGATCAAATCCGCCTTGGCGATGATTTTTTCCTCATGGTCTATGCGGGTCATCATCTTATATTGACGGTTTATCTCAGCTTTGGTCATGCCGTCGGCAAGGAGCTTCGCCAGTTTGTTCCTGCCCATGGAATGACCGGTGAAAAAGAAGGGCGCGTCAAAGGCCTCGGCCAGCTGCATGGCCACATAGCCTGCATCGGCATAATGACCGTGAAAGATATCGGGCGGACTGGGCTGCGAGGTGATGAATTTGATTGTTTTATCGATAAATTCTTCGAGGTGGGGCCAGAGCAGCTCCTTCCGCAGGTATTTCCTGCCGCCGCACTGAATCCTGACGATTCTGGCCTTATCGGCTATTTCCTCAATCGGCTTGCTGTAATCGCTCGAGACATTTTTGTCGTGAATGAGCCTTGTTACCAGATCGACCTGGGCAACATCGGGATCGCCGGCCAGGGCCTTGGCCAGTTCCACGACATATTTGGTCTGGCCACCGGTGTCGGCATCCCGGCCAAGCTCAAGGGACTCGCCTCTGATCAGGCCATGAATACTGATGAGCTGCAGATAGAGGCCGTTTTTCTTCATGTCGGAATCCATTATTTTCAAGAGTGATCCGCAGTGGGTTCAGTTGTGGTGAATCAACCATCGCTTCCCACCATGCCTCATCACGCTGAAAAACCACAACCCAGGAAAATATTTCTGCCGGCTCTGCACCTGAACCGGCGGATCCCTCCATCCTACCTAATCCAGGCAGCTATGGCAACGAAGAATTTGATTTAAAAACTTCAGGATAGAGTCTTTTAGCACAATCCGGACAGAGGCCGTGCGAGAAATCGGCCTCTGAATGATCACGAATATAGGACTCAATCTGGTTCCAATAACCGTTGTCATCTCTTATGTTTTTGCACGAGGCGCAGATCGGCAGCAATCCGCTGAGTTGTTTTACCTTTTCCAGAGCCGCCTGCAGCTCTCCGATCAACTCTTCCCGCTCTGCTTCGATGCGTTTACGCCTGGAGATATCCATGACAACCGCAGAAACCAGCACGGTATCTCCCAAATGGATGTAACTGAGCCCAACCTCAAGTGGCATCTCACTGCCGTCCTTACGCCGCCCGAGGACATTCCTGTCGTAGCCCATGGTCCGATCGGACGGCTGCTTGATAAAATCGGTTCTCTGCGCCGTGTGGTCATGGCGGAACCGTTCCGGCAGCAGAACTTCAACCGGCTGACCTGTCACCTCCCCGGCTGGAAAACCGAATATTTTTTCCGCTTCAGTGTTGAAAAACACAATCTTTCCGCCTTTATCGACAATTACCATTCCAGCCGGGGCCGCGAGCAGAATTTTTTCCAGTACCCGCGGATCCCCACCGGAATGTTGGATGAGCGGAGACTCTTTGTCATCCAGAAGATCGTTGTTCATTCATTTTCTCCAAAATATATAATATCCCGAATCAGCCTCATTGAAGGGGCCGACCGAGGAACCAGTCAAATGGTCGGACAAGAATAAGCATACACTAAGATTGTTGCCAGTTCCAAATTCTTGATGAAGAAAGAAAAAAAGTTCTTACATTTTTCCTTCAAAGCTGATATAGGTTGCTTCCTGCGCAAGCAGGCCACCGGTCGCGGACCTACCCGGTTAACTAAAACAAGGACAAGAAAATGAAGACTGTAGTAATTTGTTCCGGCGGACTGGATTCCGTCACCCTCGCCTATAAAGTGGCGGCCGAGCATCAACTGATCGGACTTATCTCCTTCGATTACGGCCAACGCCACAGAAAGGAAGTCGAATTTGCGGAAATATGCGCGCAAAGACTCGGCACCGAGCACTCTCTTATAAACATCTCTTCGATCGGCGCGATGCTTTCCGGTTCCGCCCTCACTGACGATGTCACGGTGCCCGACGGCCACTATGCCGAGGAAACCATGAAGGCAACCGTCGTCCCCAACCGCAATGCCATCATGCTGACAATTGCCTACGGTATTGCCGCGGCCCGCGGTGCGGAGGCGGTAGCCGCCGCCGTGCATGGCGGCGATCATTTTATTTATGCCGATTGCCGGCCGGCCTTTATCGATGCTTTTCAAGCCATGCAGAATCTCGCCCTCGACGGTCTTGCGGAGATTAAACTCTATACTCCATTTGTCGTGCGCTCCAAGGCCGATATCGTTGCAGCGGGACATGAACTGGGGGTTCCATTCGAAAATACCTGGTCGTGCTATAAAGGCGGCGACACCCATTGCGGCCGCTGCGGTACATGTGTCGAACGACTCGAGGCGTTTGCCATTGCCGGCGTAGCCGATCCCACTGCATATGAGGATATGACGTTCTGGCAAACCGCGGTCGATCGGGCGAAACACCTGGAGTAAAAAAATGTTCAAGATAACCAAAGAATTCAGCTTTTCCGCATCCCATCAGCTGCTCGGCCTGCCGCCGGATCATCCCTGCGCCCGGCTGCACGGCCATAATTACCTGGTCGAACTCGAATTATCCGGCACCACTCTCAACCCGCACGGTTTTGTTCGCGATTATCGGGAACTGGACATTTTTAAAAAATATATCGACGACGAAGTCGATCACCGCCACCTCAATGAGGTTTTCGGCACGGATTTTGTCACCGCTGAATTTCTGGCCCAGACTTTTTATGCCTGGTGCAAGAAAAACTGGCCGGAGATCACCGCCGTACGGGTCAGCGAAACGCCCCGGACATGGGCGGAATACCGGCCATGAGCAGGACCGGAACCATTTGCATCAGCGAGATCTTAGGCCCCACTATCCAGGGTGAGGGTGCGCTTATCGGCCGGCCGACGGTTTTTGTCCGCACCGGCGGCTGCGATTTTCGCTGCACCTGGTGCGATACCCTGCATGCCGTGGAAAGCAGGTTTCAGTCGGAATGGACGGCAATGACGGCGCAGGAAATCCTGGCCGAAGTGAAGAGTCTTGCCGGCCCAAAACCTCTTACGATCTCCCTGTCCGGCGGCAATCCCGCGCTCCAGCCACTTGGCCAGTTGATCGCTCTCGGCAAATCGTCCGGCTACACCTTCGCCTTGGAGACCCAGGGCAGCATTGCCAAAGAGTGGTTCGCCGGGCTGGATTTTCTGATCATCAGCCCGAAGCCGCCATCGAGCGGCATGAAAGCCGATAAGCAGAAACTACAGGAATGCCTGGCAGCGGCGGGCAAGGCCTCCTCTTTTCTGAAGTTCGTTGTCGAGGATGAGACCGATTACCTCTTCGCCCGGCAGGCAGCGGCCTGGTTTCCCCGGCTGCCGGTCTCTCTGCAGCCCTGCAACCCGCCGCCTGCCGAAGGTACCGAGAGAGATCCTGCGGATATCGAAAAAAATTGCGACCGGCTGCGGTGGCTGGTCGGCAGGGTTATCGCCGATGCATGGTATGAAGTTCGGGTGCTGCCGCAGCTGCATGTGCTGCTGTGGGGCAGCAAACGCGGCGTGTAGGCGCTGTTACAGCGCGAGGACAAGAAAAGGAGAGAAAAATGACCGGCGAATCAATCTACAGCAACCTCACCCAACTCGGCGGCAAGGTGGAGCAGCCGGACAGCCCCGACCAGGCGGTGCTCGAGCGGGTACCGAATCCGCAGCAGGGAATTTCCTATATCGTACGTTTTACCGCTCCTGAATTCACCTCCCTCTGCCCGATCACCGGCCAACCCGATTTTGCCCATCTCGTCATCGATTACCTGCCGGGGAACTGGCTGGTTGAGAGCAAATCCCTGAAACTGTTTCTCGGGTCATTCCGCAATCACGGATCATTCCACGAGGACTGCACGATTTCCATTGCCCGCCGGATCATTGCCTGCACCGAGCCGCAATGGCTGCGGATCGGCGGCTACTGGTATCCGCGCGGCGGAATTCCGATCGATGTTTTTTATCAGACGGGCGAGCCGCCAAAGGGAGTGTGGATCCCGGATCAAGGGGTTGCAAATTATCGGGGACGGGGATAGGCTGTTTTCCAACGGAACCGGAAAGATTTTTCAGGAGGTATCAGTGAAAAGCAGGTTGACGCCGACAGTCTACTCCACCGAGCATGGCAGGGTCTGCCCCAAATGCGGTAAACCTTCCTCTTCCTGCAGCTGCGGCAAGAAACCGGCCGGGCCGGTGGGCGATGGAATCGTCAGGATCGGGCGCGAGACAAAAGGCCGCAAAGGCAAGGGAGTAACGATCATTTCCGGTGTCCCTCTTGATCCCCCGGGACTGCTGGCCCTGGGCAAAGAGTTGAAAAAACGCTGCGGTTCCGGTGGTACCGTCAAGGACGGCATCATCGAGATCCAGGGAGATCATCGCGACATGCTGCTCGAGGAGTTGCAGAAACGTGGCTGGAAAGTCAAGCGCTGCGGCGGATGAGCCGCACTGAAAAGTGGAGGAGACAATCATGACCGGGCAAACGATCGATGCCAGGAACCGCGCAGCCATCAAACTCATGGGCGAAGTCGCCATCGTCTGCAAAGAGGATCAACGGACCGGCAGGCTGACCCATGGCAGAGTAAAGGATATCCTGACCAAATCCCCAACCCATCCCCATGGCATCAAGGTCAGGCTGGAAAGCGGTGAAGTCGGCAGAGTGAAAAAAGTCCTGTCATAATACAGGAAAATACGGGGAAAGGGAGCAAGCTCATGCTGGGCACAACCAATCTTGAGGTCTTTATCGCCGCGGGACTCCTCCTGAACATCACCCCGGGAGCCGACATCCTGTTTATCGCAAGCAAAAGCGCAGCCCAGGGAACCAAGGCCGGGATCATCGCCGCGCTGGGCATCGGCGCCGGCTGTCTCGTCCACATTCTCTTTGCGGCCTTCGGTTTGTCGGTTGTCCTCGCCACCTCGGCACTTGCCTTTACCGCGGTTAAACTGGCCGGTGCCGTCTACCTGATCTACCTGGGTGTCTCTACGTTACTCTCGCTGCGGAAAAAGCCTGCGGCTGAGGTAACCGCGGCAGGAATCCCCCAGCCATACTGCAGGATTTTCCGGCAGGCTGTTCTGGTCAACGCTCTCAATCCTAAGGTCGCCTTGTTTTTCATGGCCTTCCTGCCGCAATTCGTCTCACCCGAATCAGCCCGTCCGGCACTTTCATTTATTTTTCTTGGTTGTCTTTTCAACTTCAACGGCACTCTCGTCAATATCGTCTTCGCGACCTGCTCGGCAAAAATAGCTGGGAAATTCAAGCACTACAGAACGCCCGGCAGGTTGCTTACAAGCGGAGTCGGCGGCCTTTTCATCTGGCTGGGGGTGCGCCTCGCCTTGACGACCCAAAGATAATACCGACAATCAAAAGCATTCTTCGACAAGAGCATCCCTCATGATACCAGCCTTCGGCTTGAACGTACCTACACAGATCCTCTTCGGACCCGGCAAACTCAACGATCTGGCTGAAATTGCAACGCGCTTCGGCCGGCGACCTTTGCTTGTGCTGGGCAGCAGATCGTTTGCCGCAACCGGCCACTACCGGGCACTGCTTGCATCCTTCGAAAATCTCGGAGTTTTACCACAGATTGTACATATCGGCACGGAACCCTCTCCGCAAATGATCGACCAAATTGTTGCCGACACGCCGGCTACCGCAAAGGATATGGTCATCGCCATCGGCGGCGGATCGGCTGTCGATGCCGGAAAAGCGCTTGCGGCGATGCTGGTGGAAAGAGGCTCGGTGAGCCGGTTCCTCGAAGGAGTCGGGACTGAAACGCCCAGCGGCAGGAAACTTCCCTTCATTGCCATTCCGACAACCTCGGGGACCGGCAGTGAGGCCACCGGCAATGCGGTTATCAGCTCAGTCGGCGCGAATGGTTTTAAAAGATCGCTGCGCCATGAGCACTATATCCCGAACATCGCCCTGATCGATCCGGTTTTGGCCCTCTCCTGCCCACGGGAACTGACTGTGGCCTGCAGCATGGACTGCTTCACCCAGCTGGTCGAAGGCTACCTTTCCGACCGTGCCTCACGCCTTACCGACACATTGGCCCTTGACGGCGTTCGAGCGGTCTATCGATCACTTGAAGCCGTCTGCAGGGACGGCGGCAATCTGGCCGCCAGAACCGATATGGCCTATGGCGCCCTGCTCTCCGGCGTTGTTCTGACCAATGCCGGCTTAGGCACCGTTCACGGCTTTGCTTCGGCCATCGGCGGTTTTTTCGCCGTCCCCCACGGAGTAATCTGCGGAACGCTGATGGCGGCTGCCAACAGCATGACCATAAAAAACCTGCGCCAAACCGGGGTAAATGCACAGGCCTTAGAAAAATACGCCAGGCTCGGCCAGGCATGCAGTAGAGCGGCGGACAAATCCGAGTCCTGGTATCAGGACTTTTTTATTGCAGAACTGGAGCGTTTCACCGACCAGCTGCACATTCCGGCACTGGATCAATTTGGCATCGGCCGAGACGATATTGATAAAATAGTCCGGCAGACCAGCAACAAAAACAATCCCGCCCTGCTTTCGCAAGGAGAACTGACCGAGATTCTGCTCGCCCGGCTCAGGCCATGACGAGCGACCCGAACGTTTCGCCCCATCAGGACGAAGACGGCAGACGGTAGTCGTCTCCGGCGTACTGGATGTTCTCCGCAGTCGGAGAAATCGGTGCGACGGCATGCACCCCTCCGCATGCGGGGCACTGCCCCAGATATGTCTCAAGCACAAAAGGCGCCTGACAGCCCTGGCAGACCGTTGCCAGCGGCCCCTGCATTATCGGTTGCGCCCAAACTGTTCCGCCATGGGCATGAAAAACAAAATCCACCAGATCCTTTCCCTTGGAAAAAGGTCCACTCAAGCCGCTATTGCATCCGCCACCACATCCAGACATTTTTATCCACCTTGCTCTTCATATGTTCGGGGTTACCCGGCGCCTGACAGGGCGACGTCATCTTCCCCATAACATACCGGACAGCCGTTCCGACTGCCTTGACCCAAGTCAATTCTCTTTCGAGAAGAATCGAATTTTGCCCGGAGCTACTCTTCAGCAGGCTTTGCTTTAAGCTAAAAACATGTTTTTAATAATATTGAAGAAAATTACCAAAAAACCGAAAAAACAGCCAAATTTGAGAAATTTTACACTCTTCTCGGGTAATTCACGCCATTTTTTCGGTTTATAAAGTCCTGCCGAAAGAGCCAGCAATAATAAGGCAAGCACTGAATACGCAACTACTATCCCCATTGTATCACGATCTCCTCCTCCTGCTCCAGGGGAACAGGATATTGACTTACATCTTTTTCCATCATTGCCCGCAATCGACCATATCCATTCCGTGGGGCAGCCATGAACAGCATTATACTCCAGGAAAACCGGGAATGCACATCCCGTGTCCTTCTTCGGTGCAACATCGGTATAATTACCCATCCGAAATGAGTGATTACATCAATTGAAACGGTTCCTTTAATTGTTAGATTATCGAAGAAAACAGCTTTTGTTTACCTGAGAGTTGATTATTCATTTTTTCTAATGGAGGACTATGAATGATCACAGACACTCAACTGAAAAAATTCAAGAAATATCTCCGTCAGGGCAAATCGTTAAAAGCAGCCTCGGCCATGTCCGGCATAAACGAAAAAACTGGCCGAAAATATAGAAATATCTCGAAGTTACCGAGCGATCTCCGAGTGGAATGTTGCAGATATTGGCGTACCCGTGATGATCCATTTGAGGATGTCTGGGAAAAGTCACTCTATTTTTTGGAAAACAACCAGGGACTGGAAGCAAAAACACTCTTCGCATATCTTCAGCGAAAAAATCCCGGTTGTTTCAGCGGCGGCCAACTGCGAACCTTTCAGCGGCGAGTTAAAGCCTGGCGCGCAACCGCGGACCAATGCCTTGAAAGCAGCTTTCCGAAAAACCACCAACCCGGCAGCTTGAGCTCTTCTTCTTTTGCAAATTTGTCGAATCTGCAGATCAGCGTCGCCGGCCGGCCATTTGATCACCTGGTGTATCATTTTGTGCTGATCTATTCGAACTGGGAGACGGCCTCAGTCTGTCTTTCCGAAAGTTTTGAGAGTCTCAGCAAGGGACTGCAAAAGAGTTTATGGGAACTTGGAGGCGTTCCCCAATTCCACCATACCTGCAGATTCCCCGTACCGATGGCCGGGACTGAGACTTCGGAGGAGTGTCACAGCCTTTATCGCCAACTGCTGGATCATTACCAGCTATTTGATCGGCCTCTTCAACAGGCGCTCCTCGATGAAATCGATCATAATGAAAGTCAGCCTTATCGCTTCAAAAAAGCACTTGACCACGCCCTTATTCTGCGAGACAGTCGTGATTTCAAAAGCCTAGAGGAATATGAAGCCTTTCTGCAGAAACTCATTGGGCAGTTGAACCAGTGCAGACAGATTCGCTTAAGGGAAGAGCAGAATGTATTGCATACCCTTCCTTCAAGAAATTGGCCATGATTAGAAAATTGAAGATATAAACGTGAGCATTAAGGCTTTCCTCTAAAGATGTTTCCTGACGATCCAGGAAACATCTTTATGTGGTTTTGATCACTTCTTATTGCAGCAGTTTTTTGGTTATTTTTTTCGTCTTCTGCCGATAAAACCAAGCCCTGCCAGTCCTGCTCCCAAAAGTACCATGGTAGCGGGTTCAGGAATTGGTGCGACGCCGTTGCCGCTCGGAACCGGATTCAACCGTACCTGCGCTAAATCCGCCAGCGCTGCCAGCCCCACGGAAGAATTGATAGTCACCGAAGCGATTACCTGGCCGTCTTCCCCAATGGCGGTAAACCAGTTTTGACCGGAACCAGACAGAGCATAAGGGCTTGCCCCAGTGAAATCGGTGTCGAACTGATCGGTGAAGGTAAGATTCACAACCCCATCTTCCACTGCATCGAGATTAAACTGAACTTTATTAAACCCCATGTCCGGGTCGGCTAACAGAAAAGTCAGGTAGGTGAAAGATCCGTCAACGGCCTCTATCCTGGCCTGGCCTCCTGACGGGGTTCGGAGCAATTCATCTGAGGTAAATTCAACTATCTCACCTGATTGATTCAAAAATCCATCGACTGTGAAATCTATTTCATTTCTATTTGCATCATTGTACAGAACGTTTTCAACATCTCCTGACCCCCCTTCCAACCTGTCGTAAATTACAATATTTGCTTGAGCGGTGAGGGAAAGTGCGGCAATTCCAACTAAAGTGAAAAATACAATCTTACTCATTTTCTTTTTCATATTTTCCTCCTTATAACTGGGTTTCAAGTATATGCCCCCCCAGACACTTATCTCTCCCTTTCATCATATCGAAAAGAGACTATGCCTGACCATATAAATGGTCAGAATAGAATGATTTGAAAACGAATAATTACCTCCTTATATTGAATGTAATCGTGAACTGAAAGATAAGTTTTTGCGAACTGGAGAGCAACAGTGACAACAACCATTAATGCCTTCTACAGCGAGTTGCTCGTGTCATTTTACGTACTGTCTTCAACCAAATCAAGACTTGTTTTCCAGCGACAATTACAATTACTCCTAGCCTTTCAAAGGATTATTAATGATCACAATTGTTCAGATAAGGATTGAAAAAAATACTGAAGTCAGAAAAAATCGTATAAAAAAATGCAGCTTTTAGAATCGGATCTGTCAGAAACCGCTCATCAGCGCATCAAGCCTGCCACTGTCCTCAAGCACCTTCAACCCGTCGTTGAAAGCCTTCATTTTTGCTTCTGCTTCGGGTGCGTTCTTCGAGATCAACACGTGCAGGGTCTTTTCTTCAAGCGCCGGCGAAATAAACTCAATTTCTCCAGCTTTATCCGGCATCTCCTGCTGCATCAGGAAAAGACCAACAAACTTGTCGATCACGATAAGATCGAGACGGCCACCGACAAGTTTGCGAAGGTTGGTAATATCGTCATTTGCCTCCTCTTTCTTCAGATAGTCTGCCTTATCGAATTCATCGGTATTGATGTAACCCCGGACTGTTCCGATTTTCAGCGGTGTCAGATCCTCAAGTCCGGTATACGGGATCGTGTCGGCTTTTCTTTTGAAAAATCCTAAAGGCCCGCCGGGGATCGGTTCGGAAATCAAAAAATCGGTTTTATCTTCTTCCAGATAGTATTCCGGCATGCATCCATCGGTTTTGCCTTCTTTTGCCATGTTTTTTGCTCGTACCCAGGGCATAAAAGAAAGCTCTACCGAGTACCCCGATGCAGCAAAGGCTTCGTTGACTATGGCGGCGATAAAACCTTTATCCGGCAATTTCTGGCCGATATACGGCTCCCAGTCAAGAGTATTCAGCGTTACAGCCTTTTGACCCTGAGCGTTGGAAACGAGGATCATGAGACTGAAAATCCAAAACAAAAAACAGAGATTGTTTCTGATCATACCCTTCTCTCCTTTGGAACCCGCCATGGTTATTGATGATCGCTGTTCTTAATTCTCTGAACAGCCCGCTCTTACTCAATTGTTTCGATTCTATCAAAGGGTCTGCCGCAAGTCAAATTTCCACCGAAGGGCTGCTTGCTCCAACTTCAGGCTTCGGATAGATAGAAATTGACATATCGGAGGATATAGTGCAGCATATCCTCACCCAGAGAATCAGGAGAAAATCACATGGCAAAGACTTACTTACAAATAAATGTAGGCGACAAGGCTTTCGTGGAAAAAACGATAGGTGAATCCGATGTGTATCTTTTTGCCGGAATCACCGGTGATCTGAATCCGGCCCATGTCAACGAAGAAGCGATGAGAAACACCAAATTCGGCGGCATGCAACTGCCGGGACCCGGCACGATTTATCTTTCCCAGTCACTGAATTTCAAGGCCCCGGTTAGAATCGGCGACACGGTAAAGGCTGAGGCCGAAGTAATGGAAAAACTCGAAAAAGGCAGGATCAGGCTGAAGACCACCTGCTCTATTCAAGACGGAACCCTGGTCGCCGAAGGCGAAGCGATGGTGATCGCTCCAAAAGGATAAACCTCCGGGGGACGAATGAAAATCTATGATACATATCTTTTTGATGCAGACGGAACCCTCTTCGATACAATCGACCTCATCTGCACGTGCTTCCAATATGTCGCAGGCAAATATGCCGGCAAGGTCCTGGTCAGGGAGAAGATAATAAAAGGAATCGGCCTGCCGTTACATGATCAGCTTGCCTTTCATCTCGGTGATTCCCTGGATCATAGCATGATTCTAGACGATTACCGGGATTTTCAGATGGCGATACTCGGGACAACCACTGTCACACTCTTTCCCCATGTCATAGAGACTCTCCAGGCATTGAAAACTGCCGGAAAAAAACTGGCCGTGGTTACTTCGCGAAAAAGACCGAGCCTTGATTTGATACTGGAGGCAACCGATACGGCTCAATATTTTGATGCCCTGGTGACACCGGAAGACACCGGCAAACACAAACCCCACGCCGAACCGGTACTGAAAGCGATGGTGATGCTCGGGGCGGAGAAAACGCAGACCGTGTTCGCCGGCGATGCGCTGTATGACATATGCAGCGGTGCACATGCCGGAATCGACACCATCTTTGTGACCTGGAGTCATTCTCCGCTGACATCCCTGCCGACCGCACCCACCTGGACTATCGATTCGATGCGGGAACTCACCGGAATATGACTCTGGAGTGGTTTTCGCGCGGGCAGCACCCTCAGCCCACCGGCTGAAAGATTTCATAAAAGGTGCGTTCCCCAATCAGGCTGTCGACATTCCCCTGGATTGTTCTTCTTTCTTTGCTCTGAAACCACTTTTCCCAGTCACCGGCAGTTTCCCACTTGCTGATGACCATGTAGTTTTCCTGATTTTCCGTACTCTGCAAAATTTCCGTTGCGAGGTATCCCGGCTGCTCCCTTGCCCGACGGCTGAGTTCCTCCATCAGCGGCATGAGTTTTTCCGGGGCGTTGATGGTCAATTTGCGTTTGATAATCACATACACAGCCATGCCGTTCTCCTTGTTGAATAAAAAACACATAAAACCCATACTTCCCCTCCTGAAGGGGCTTGGTTGCAGGAGAAAGCTAACCTTTCACTCTGATTTTCTCAAGTCCTTTTCTACGCAAACGCTTTGCAGGCATTGCGGCATTATCTTCTCTCTTCTTTTCTCATCCTGCCTTGCCTGCAAAGTCGCTCGAGCGGCGGCAAGGCGGGCGACCGGTACACGGTAAGGCGAGCATGAAACATAATTCAAACCAAGGTCGTGGCAAATTTTTATGGATCGCGGCTCCCCGCCATGCTCGCCGCATATGCCGAGCTTCAGATCGGGTTTCGTCTGCCGACCCTTATCAACGGCGATCCTCATCAATTCGCCGACGCCGTCTTTGTCGATGGTAACGAACGGATTGGCCGGTAAAATGTCATGCATTATATATTCGATAAGAAACCCCGCTTCGGCATCGTCCCGGGAAATACCGAACGTCATCTGGGTAAGATCGTTGGTGCCGAAGGAAAAAAAATCGGCGTGTTCGGCGATTCTGTCTGCAGTGAGCGCGGCCCGCGGGATCTCGATCATCGTGCCGAACTTGTAGCTGATCTCCATGCCCTGCTCCTCCATGACTGTCCGTGCCTCGGCCTCCAGCAGCTCCCGCTGGTATTTTAATTCATTGACATGGCTCGTCAGCGGGATCATGACTTCCGGCCGTACATCCACTCCTTCCCTTGATACAATGCATGCCGCCTCGAAAATAGCCCTGACCTGCATTGTGGTGAGTGCTGGAATATGATTGCCCAGCCGCACCCCGCGCAGACCGAGCATCGGATTCGACTCCCGCAGGCTTTCCACTCGGCGCAGAATCTGTTCCTTTTCCCTGACCTGCTGCAACAGTTGATCGATGTCCTCGAGCCTTCCCGCGTGCTGAAGTTGTATCTTCAGGTCGGCGAGTTCCCGCACCAGCGATATATGGTCCGGCAGAAATTCGTGCAGAGGAGGGTCGATCAGGCGAATCACCACCGGCAGGCCATCCATCACCCGGAACAACCCGGAAAAATCCTCCCGCTGATAGGGGAGAAGCGCCCTGATCGCCTCGTTTCTTTCCACCTCCATATCCGCCATGATCATTTTCTGCACGAGCGGCAGTCTTTCGGTCTCCATGAACATATGTTCCGTCCGGCACAGGCCGATGCCCTGGGCCCCGTATTCCCTGGCACGTTTGGCATCGACCGGATAATCGCAGTTGGCCCAGACACCGAGAGTCCGAAACTCATCGGCCCAGGTCAAAATCTTCAGGAGCCAGGGGTCTTCCACGTCAGGCTCCTTGGTGACCATCCGGCCTAGATAGACCTCGCCCGCAGTACCATCGACAGAGATATACTCGCCTTCCCTGACAACTATCTCGCCTACTTTCATCTGACGTCTCGTCAGGTCTATTTCGATCTCGGACACCCCGACCACGGCAGGCTTGCCGAACTGCCGGGCCACCAGAGCAGCGTGACTCGTTCGTCCGCCGCGACTGGTCAGAATGCCTTGCGCCGCCAGCATGCCGTGAACATCGTCCGGCTTTGTTTCGGGTCTGACCATGATAACCGGCTTGCCTTCTTTTTTGCCCCATATTTCAGCCAGATCGGCGTCGAGAGCAACTATGCCGACCGCAGCACCGGGCGAAACATTCAACCCCCTGGCCAAGAGTTTGCCGCCGGCTTTTGCCGATTTCAAGGCTTCAAGATCGAACTGCGGATGGAAGAAAAAATCGATCAGGTCAGGCGTAACCCGCATGATCGCTTCCTCGCGATCGATGAGACCTTCCTCCACCATATCGACGGCAATCCTGACGGCTGCCTGAGGCGTTCTCTTGCCATCGCGGGTCTGCAGCATCCATAATCGACCCTTTTCGATGGTGAATTCGACATCCTGCATCTCGCGGTAGTGCTTCTCAAGTAAAAACGCCACCTTTTCGAATTGCTCATGGACCGTCGGCATCTCCCTTTTCAGTTCGCCGATATCCTTCGTCAGACGAATTCCGGCCACCACGTCCTCGCCCTGGGCATTAGTCAGGTAATCGCCTTCGATTCGTTTTTCTCCGGTAGTCCCGCTTCGGGTCAGGGCCACTCCGGTGGCACTGTCGTCACCCAGATTTCCGTAGACCATGGTGACGATGGTTACCGCGGTACCGAGATCATGGGGAATGCCTGAGGCATTGCGGTAGGCTATCGCCCGTTTGCCGTTCCAGCTCATGAACACGGCTTCCGTTGCCATCTGCAGCTGCGCGTAGGGCTCCGTCGGGAACTGGTGATGGGTATGAAACCTGAAAATATTCTTAAACTCCTCGGTCACCGCCATCCAGTGCTGCGCCGTAAGCTCCGCATCCGTTGTAACGCCGGCCGCCTTTCTCGATCTGGTGAGCACCGCCTCGAACTTTTCTGCCGGGATATGCATGACCACGCTGCCGAACATCTGAATCAAGCGCCGGTAGAGGTCGTAAACAAACCGGGGATCGCCGGTTGTTTCGATCATTCCCGCAACCGTATCGTCGTTCATACCGATATTGAGGACGGTATCCATCATGCCCGGCATGGAAAACCTTGCCCCGGACCGGCATGAAAGTAAAAGGGGATTGCGCGGATCGCCGAAGCTTTTGCCGGTGCTTTTTTCGATGGATCTCAGCGCCGCCCCGACCTGAGTCCACAAGCCCTCCGGCAGTTTTTCCCCTAATGAAAGATACTCGTTGCACCCCTCGGTGGTAATAATAAAGCCGGCAGGGACCGGCACGCCGATACGGGCCATTTCGGCCAGGTTGGCGCCTTTTCCACCCAGCAAGCCTTTGACCCGGTCCCACGATCCACCGACATAGGCTTCGACCTCATCAAGCTCTTCAAAGCGATACACCCATTTTTTCATGGCTCAACCTCCCGAATGTTGTTGTCAGGGAACCCATGTCATTTACCGCATCCTTGCCAGTTGACGACAATTTCATCCTATCCTTTTATTGCATCTCTGTCAATTTCATCGCATGTAATTATCTTGTGGTTATAATATCGTGTACAAGGAAAAACCATTAAAAGCACAGCGCTCCGAGTTTCTCTCAGGTCGATCATGCTCTTGCGAGACATCCAACAAAAGGATAGGCTAAATATCGGGCAATGCAGCTGGCATGAGGGGCAATTCATGAGATCCATCAAAAAACGGAGAATCGAATGCTTTCGCAAATCCTCGTAGATGTCGCCATGGGGCGTAAACCGGCTGATCTGGTGATACGCAATGGCCAGTGGGTGTGCGTGCAGACCGGCGAGTTCATCCCGGCAACCGACATAGCCATTTCCCTGGGACGAATAGCCTTCATCGGTGAAAATGCCGCCCACACCATAGGAATGGATACCCAGGTAATCGAAGCCGAAGGGCGTTTCCTGGTACCGGGACTGCTGGACGCGCACATGCACGTCGAGAGCGGCATGGTGACGTTGACCGAGTTTGTACGGGCGGTTGCACCGCACGGCACCACCGGCATGTTCATCGACCCGCACGAGATCGCCAACATCTTCGGGCTGAAAGGCGTCAAGTTAATGGTCGACGAGGCAACCTTGCAGCCCGTCCACGTCTGGGTGCAGATGCCCTCCTGCGTCCCCAGCGCCCCCGGACTCGAAACACCCGGCGTGTCCATTGAACCTGCCGATGTCGCCGAAGCCATGGGATGGCCCGGCATCATTGGCCTTGGCGAAATGATGAATTCCCCCGGCGTGTTCATGACCGACGATAAAATGCATTCCGAAATGCGTACCACCCGGGACGCGGGCAAGGTTATCGGCGGACATTACGCCAGCCTCGACCTCGGCCTGCCCTTCCACGGCTACGCGGCGGGCGGCCCGGAGGACAACCACGAAGGCACGCGCCTCGAAGATGCCATCGCCCGCGCCCGGCAGGGTATGAAAGTCATGGTGCGTTACGGTTCGGCCTGGCACGATGTCGCCGAACAAATCAAAGCGGTCACCATCCATGGCCTCGACGCACGCCACTTCCTGCTCTGTACCGATGATTCCCATGCCGCGACACTAGCCTTCGAGGGCCACATGGATCGAACCGTCCGCCACGCCATCGACGAAGGCGTTCCGCCCATGCAGGTGATCCAGATGGCAACCCTCAACACCGCCATCCATTTCGGCGTCAGCCGCGATGTGGGGATGCTCGCCCCCGGTCGCTTTGCCGATGTGCTGATAGTCGACGATCTCGACCATTTCAAGGCTCGAACGGTCATAGCCCAGGGAGAAGTCATCGGCAGCGAAGGGCAGCTGTGCATCCCGCTCGCCCATCACTATATACCTGCCTGGGCGACCCGCAGCGTCCACCTGCCGAAGAAGCTCTCCGCCCAAGACTTTATCCTCAAAACCCCGGTTCCGAATGGCGGTATGGTGAGTGTCAACGTGATCGGCATCATCGAGAACCAGGCTCCCACCCGCCACCTGAAGCTTTTAATGCCGGTTGTGGCTGGAGAAATCCGCTCATCGCTCAGTGCGGAGCACCCGTCGGATGTCGCAAAAATCGCGGTCATAGATCGTCATCAGGGCACCGGCAAGGTGCAGATAGCCCTCGTCAGCGGCTTCGATTTCACCGAAAAGTGCGCCATTGCCTCGACGGTTGCCCATGACTGCCATCATCTGCTGGTGGTGGGGACCGACGAAGATTGTATGGCCCTGGCCGCCAATCGCCTGGCAGAAATCGGCGGCGGCCAGGTAGTCATCAGGGACGGCGAGATCATCGGCGAAGTGCAGCTGCCAATCGCCGGACTTATGTCGGACGAGCGAGTCGATATCGTTGCTCGAAAAGTCGCCTCTGTGCTGAACGGTTTCCGCGCCTGCGGCTGCACCATCAAGAATCCCAACATGCAGCTCTCGTTGCTGGCGCTGGTTGTCATTCCCGAGTTGCGCGTCTCCGATAAAGGTCTGGTCGATGTAGTCCGCCAGAAAATCATCCCCTTGATTGAAGACTGACGCCGCCCTGCTTTACGGCACCAGAATCGAACTGCCTTGAGTTTTGCGCTCTTCAAGATCCCGGTGTGCCTTTGCCGCATCCCGCAGAGCATACTCCTGCATGATTTTGATCTTCACGGCTCCCGAGGCGACGACCTCAAAAAGATCGTGGGCATGGGCAAGCAGATCGTCCCGTTTCGCCGTATAGTGCATCAGGCTGGGCCTGGTCAGAAACAGCGAGCCTTTTTGAGCCAGAAGCCCAATGTCGATCGGATCCAGCGGGCCGGAAGACTGACCGAATGTTACCATGACTCCCATCGGCCGCAGGCAGTCCAGGGATTTCATAAAGGTCGACCGGCCGATGGAGTCGTAGACTACGTCGACGCCCTGCCCGCCTGTGATATCCCGTACTCTGGATGCAAAATCTTCCTCCCGGTAGAGGATTGTATGAGTACAGCCGTTTTCTTTTGCGAGAACGGCTTTCTCCTTACTGCCGACCGTGCCGATGATGGTCGCGCCAAGGTGTTTCGCCCATTGGCAGACCAGCGAGCCGACGCCGCCGGCGGCGGCATGTATGAGGATGGTGCTGCCGGCCTGTACCTGATAGCAGCCCTTCAACAGATAACGCGCGGTCATGCCCTGCAGCATCATGGCCGCACCTTGCCGGGCGGAGATCGCCTCGGGCAGTCTGACCAGCCGGTGGGCCGGGATGCAGCGCACCTCGGCATAGGCCCCCGGCGGCACACCGGCGTACGCAACCCGGTCTCCTTTGCTGAACTCCGTCACGCCCTCCCCCACCGTCTCGACTGTCCCCGCCCCTTCGAGTCCGGGAATGGCCGGCAGCGCCGGCAGCGGATACAACCCGCTCCGGTGATAGACATCGATAAAATTGAGGCCGATCGCCTCATGGACCAGCCGGACCTCTCCGGGGCCGGGCATTCCCGGGTCATAGGGTTCCCAGGAAAGAACCTCGGGGCCGCCGGTGCTATGTATTCTGATTGCATGTGTCATGGAATCTCCTTTTCCGGTTGAGACGAACAGCAACGGATTTCGTTCTGTAAGCCTTGGAAGTTATCAATACCCGTATATCCTGAACACATAATCACCTTCCAGCAATGCGCAGCCGAAATGAAACAGCGGCGGCAAAATCACGTCTTGAACTGCCGGGTCGTCTCGGCGGATTTCCCGGCCATCTGCTGAAGATTCTCCGAGGTCTGCAGAATGGCCAGCACAGCCTCTTCGACCTGCACGACCGCGTCGGTCACGGTGTTGGACATTGTGGCCATTTCACCGGCATAGATTGATGCCTGCGATACTTTAATATTGGAATCGCCAAGTTTTTCAGAGGCTTCGGACAGGGACTTGGCAATCTCGTTGACCGTCGCAGACTGCTCCTCCACGGCGCTGGCGATGGTCGCCACGATGTCGCTGTTTTCCGAGATGATTGTCGCCGACTCCTGGATCTCGTCGATCGTGGTTTTCGTGGCGTTTTGCACCTCCTCGATCCGGGTCTTAATTTCAGTTGCCGCATTGGCCACTTGTCTTGCCAGCTCCTTGATTTCGTTGGCGACTACGGCAAATCCCTTGCCGGCATCTCCCGCCCTGGCCGCTTCGATGGTGGCGTTGAGAGCAAGAAGATTGACCTGGTCGGAAATTTCTGCGATCGTCTCCGTGACCTTGCCGATCTGATTGGCGGCCTGGCCAAGTTCGGAAATCTTCCCGAGGGTCTTTTCCATTCTTGAACTGGTTTCCATGGTATTGGCATGAGCCTTGGCTGAAGTACCGGCTATTTCGGCAACGGTTGCGGTCAATTCTTCAACCGATGCGGAAATAGTGTGGAAGTTGCCGGTCGATTCTTCAAGTACCGAGGAAATTGCGCCCATATCTCTGCTTTGATATCCGGCCGATCTGAATACCTTCTGCGAATCCGTTTTGGCGGATTGGGTTTTTTCTTGAATGGTTTGGATGAGAGTATGAATTGACCTGGCAGCGCCGGCGAGGGTATCGGCATCACCCTGAAGGCTCCTGATTATGTTTTGCAGTTTCTCCAGAAATGCATTGAAGAACCGTGACACCTTGCCGGTTTCATCCTTGGTTGTGACAGGGAGCCGCTGGGTCAGATCGGCGTCGCCGGAGCTGATATTTTCAAGGCCTTCTGCCACCTTGCCGATTGGCCTGGCGATCTGGGTGGCGACAAACAGGGCGCCGATAGCGGCGAGAATAATTACGGCGACTACTATAGATATAAAAGTGATGGCTATGCTGTGGATAACGTCTTCGGCTTTCCCGGTCATTTCTGCAATCAATGTGTTGTTGTCACTGCCGGATGTTGCAGAAGACTGTCGAGCCTCAATCGCCTGAGTGAAGTTATCCAGTGACTGCTTCTTGAAATCATTAAGAAAAAAAAGTGCGAGAAAGGTCAGAAGGACACCAAACGAGATGGTGCTGGGAACTACAAACCAGAAAATTTTTGCTTTGATCGACATACTCCTGAGAAAATCAAACATAATGTGTTGCCTTGCCTCCTGTTATTGTGCCGAAGTCATAGAATGTGCTGAAAAATGGTATATTAAAATACCTCAACGCCTATATTTTACAAGTGTTTTGATACTCGGCCAGTGCCTGCGACGCGTCTGAAGCTTTAGCGACCGGCACCCGAATCGCCCCTCAGGAGATGATGGAAAAAAGTCTGCACAAAGCGGCCCGAAACAACTTCACCGACAGGAAAAAGGAATTCAGTTTTTCCAAGGAATCTGGAGGTTAAAGCAAAATACACATTCCCTGAAATGCTCTCCAGGGAGTTTGAAACATGTTGCAATATATCGATGCGCTCTTGGTCGGAAAGATCGAAAAGCCGGCAGGTTACCGGTCGATTGGCAAAGATCAGGCATTTTCCGGAATCACTGAGCGGGCAGAGGATCCGGCGCTCACGATAGCGCCGCAGGAAGTCTTCGCTGTTATAATCGCTTATGCCCTGTCGGGCCATTTCCCGCAGCCAGCCAGTGACCTGTACGGCTTTGTCGATGGCTTCCCCCCTGACTTTCCGACCGAGGGTGCTGTTGATGAAATGGTTGACATACACCGTCTCGATAAAAGTCAGAAATATCGGGTTGTGACAGCAGGTCGCGTGATCGCGGCCGCACAGGGATTCTCTTTCGGCCAGCCCGAGACGCCGATCGATGTCTGCAAGAACCTTTTCGTAGTCGGTAAAAAACGGAAAGAGATCGACCAGATGCTGCGTCTCCAGGGAGGGTTCCCGAATGGTAAGCCGTTTCTCCTTTTTGCCGTATTTTCTGATGAACCACCACTGGTTGAAATTAGCCGGCTGAGACCTGAGTCCTTTCAACTTCCTGCCGGCCAGCTTATGGCCAAGCCCCTTACGGAGCAGGTAGGCATTGATGACCGTGCCGGTCCGGCCGATGCCGAAGCGACAATGGACGAGAACCCGTTTGCCGAGGTAGAGACATTCGTCCAGCCAGTCCAGAGCCTTCTCCAGTTCGGCAAGATCGGGGGCCTCTTCATCGGGTATCGGCAGATAGTGAACTTCAAAACCGGCGTCCGCTTCAATCCAGTGCAGATCGCAGAATTCCGCGCAGAGATTGAGGACTGCGCCGATGCCCAGTTCACGGATCCGGTCCAGGGCATCGTAGGACATCGGCGCCTGTCCCACCGCCAGATTGTCGGTTATCCAATCGACCCGATAGGATGTACCGGTCATTGCTCTCTCCTTTTTGACGGATCGACGTAGTGCTGCAGCATTGCTTTGAACGACTCAGTCATGGTATCGATCTGCCCGTCTTCGGTCAAGGCCATGTCGAGCATCCGGCATTTGCCCTGCAGGATACCCAGGAGCGTCAGACGGCTGATGATCTGGTCGACCGGGCGGCGCTCGAATCGGGCGTCCAGCAAATCGCCTTTTGTCCTGACCGTGAAACCCGCCCAGGCCAGAATCCTTTCTATCAGTTTAACCCGGAGAAGCCGGTTTTCATACTGGCCGCCGCCTCCCTTGAAGCGGAAAGCGATGTAATTTGCCTCCGGATCCTCGCCGCCAAGCGTATCGAGAACGGCAAAATGGTACCCAAACCGCAGCACCAGGTGCAGATAGTCCCGGGCTAAAACGGCATAGCTGCCAAGCGCCGCCGACTTAAGGCTCATGATACCGCCGCTGTGGCGATCGGCCTGCTCCCAGTCGAGGATGGCAAGACCTCTATCCCAGGTGACCTGCGGGTCGCTCAGTCCCTCCCAGCAGGCTCTCATCAGCGGCGAGGCAATCTGCTCCGGGCCGACAACCTTCTTCTGCGATTCCTCAGGGACAATTCCACCCCCCAGATCAAGAATGTTCATGGTCAAAGGCAGTTCGCCGACCAGCTGCCGGGTCCCGGTCATTTCCCGACCGCTCGGACCGACCAGGGAAAACATCTCCGCCATGCCTTTTTCATGGGCAAAACGCACCAGGTCGTGCATGCTGCCGCAGTATCTGGGTGAAAACTCCGGGGAAGCAGGGTCGAGAAGATGCAAGGGGGAGACCAGTTCCATCAGCGCCGCCAGTCGGTTCATGAACGGGGTATTCCAGGCGATACCGGAGGATTTCTCATGGCCATTTGACCACGGTGTTCCCGAATACACTTCATTTCGCCCGGCATCGACGGTGACAATGCTGCCGGCAGTAAGCTTCTGCATGGCTCCATGCATGCCCGAGATGACCGGCAATCCGGACTCCCTCGCCACCGAGGCGAAATGACTGGCCCGGCTGCCGCCTTCGGCCACTACAGCCCGCAGCCTTTCGAGAATCCCCGCCAGGACCGGTGGCAGAGTGGCCGTGACGAGCACCGCACCATTCGGAACATCCGCCAATTGTGTATCGTTTTGCAGGATGAAAATACCGCCGGTGCCGACTCCGGCACTGGCGGTCACTCCTCCCGACAAGAGGATTGTCCGAGACGGATCGGGGGCTTCAGGGGCTTCGGTACCTGCAGGACAGTCGTCGATCGTCATCTGCAACGGCCGGCATTGGAGGATACGGCAGCTTCCCTGCATGTCCTCGCACCATTCGATGTCCTGGGGAGATCCGAACAGTTGCTCCAGGCGCATGCCCCATCCGGCAAGCATCGCGGCAGTAGCCGGGGCCAGGCTGTTGACCTCCGGGACAGCCGAGTCTTCCTGGACCGGTGCCGGCCGATCCTGTTTTTCACGGGTAAAACGGTACACAGACGGTTCTTTAGTTCCGTCCACCAGGCTGGAACCCTGCCCCGCCACCGCATAAACGGCCAGACAGCCGGAGGACGGCTCGCCGGGCATTACATCCCGTGAATACATCACTCCGCTAAACCGTGTCTCGATCATTTCCATGAGGATTACCGCCATTCCGGCCTCCTGGTCGGCCAGTCCGCAGCGCACGCGGTACGTTATCGCATGCGGCGTGTACTTGCCGGCAATAATATCCATGTACGCTGCCGGAATATCTTCGTCATCCACCCCCAGGATGCTGGTATACTGCCCGGCAAAAGAGTTCTCTCCGTCCTCGCTTACTGCGCTGCTGCGCAAGGCCCAAGGGCCGGAACAAGGCAATCGACGCAATTCCGCCAGGCGCTGCCGTATATCGTCGACAAGCACCTCCGGCACCTCGGCCTGCCTTATTAAACCGGTCATCTCACCTGAAAGCTCCCTCAACCTTTTGTCCCCTTCGTCGAACCTCACCTCGGCGAGCAGTTCATCGAGCCGGTGGCGCAGGTCGTTATGGGCCAGGAAGAGGTTGAAGGCATTGGTGGTAATGACGAATCCACGAGGTAGCGGCAGGTCCGTCGCCTGCAGCACCCGGCCCAGCGCGTGGGCTTTCCCCCCGGCCAGCGCCGGTCTGTCGGCGGCTTCGATCAGACTGAGAGTGTAGGGTGGATCGCGATTTTCATCAAAAGCCGGCAAAGTGGCGGAAAGAGCCTTCTCAAGCTCGAAAAAACGCTGCTCGAGATCCCGATAAAAACCGGGATGCATGGATGACAGGGAGCGGATCAGGCTGCCCACCGACCAGCTAAGGGCCCCGGTCAGGCGGGCCACTGCAGCCGTGTCCACCAAAGTACCTGAATGCCGGATATCCTCCAGGTCGCTGATCAGCTCAAGGCTTCTCTTGTCGTGGCGAAGAAGCTCTTTAAAGGCTGTGTATTTCCGGGTAAGCAGCCGATTCGGGGCAAACAGCTGCGTCGCCCAGTAATGAAGCCGCCGCGTCAGTGTCATGACTCCCGGTCGGCCCCCTGCACCCAGGCCAGGGCCTCGGCTACTTTTTCTTCGAGTTCATCCTTGTCTATCGGTTTGATGCAATAATCGAAAGCGCCCAGTTCCTGAGCGAGCCGCGCCGTCTCCAGCGTGGGGTAGCCGGTGAGCATGATCACCCTGGTTTGCGGTGAAATTTTCTTCAGCTCCGCCAGAACTTCAGTGCCGAGCATTTTCTTCAGCCGAATATCGATGATTGCCAGATCGACCCGGTGGGTCCCCGCAAAGGCTAAAGCGTCGGCTTCCTCGGTGAACACTTCCACCTGATGGTTCTTTCGCTTCAGGATCTGCCTGATCATATTGCCCGCATCGAGAACATCGTCCAGCACCAGAATCAATCCCATCCCATCTCCCCTCAACACTGTACTTGATAGAAACTGCTCATTGCCCCATTCATTGCTATCCCGATCCCTTATTTATTTCCATGGTTTTTTGCGCGAACCTTCTTTTTTAATAGAAGCCGACAAGATCCTGCCGTTCCTCGTCCCAAAGTTTCAGGTGAATACCGGAAAGGCTTTTCCTGAGAGTGAGGGGTGGCTTGTCCCGAACTTCCGGGACGGCATCGTAGCATTCTTTCAGCCGATAGTTCGGAATCCGGGGGCTGAGATGGTGAACATGGTGATAGCCGATGCTGGCCGAAAACCAACGCAACACCGACGGCAATCGATAGAAAGAACTGCCCTCCATCGCAGCGCGGAGAGCATCCCACTCCTGTCTGCGCGCCCAATATCCTCCTTCAAACTGGTGCTGCACGTAGAAAAGCCAAATTCCCAGAGCGCCGGCTATCCACAGTACCGGCAACTGGATGAGCAGGTATGTCCGAAGGCCTATCGTTTGCCAGGCAATAACAATTACCACTGCGATCAGCAGATTGGTGAACAGGACGCTCACCCGCTCCTTGCGTTTCGCCTTTCGTGTCGGCAACCGGAAGCGGAGCAAAAAACTGAACAAGGCGCCCAGGCCAAGTAGTATGAAAGGGTTACGGTAAAGACGGTACGACAGCCGATGGGTCTTCGATGAATTTTGGTATTCCGCCCGGGTCATGGTCCAGATATCGCCGAAGCCCCGCGTATCGAGATTGGCGTAGGTGGTATGATGTCGAAGATGGCTGAAACGCCAGTCGTCAAAGGGAGTAAATACCAGCAACCCCAAAAAATATCCGAAGAACGTGTTGGGGCCCTTCCTCGGAAAGAGCGAGCCGTGTACGCAATCGTGAAAAAGGATAAAAAGCCGAACGAGAAACATGGCGGCGACCACCGCCAGCGCCAGAGTGACAGGATACGGATATTCGTGCCTGATCGACTCGATCATCAGAAACCATAACGCAAAGTAAGGGAGAAGCGAATTGAGCAACTGCCAGACCGCCGTCCGCGTGCTGGGTTGCCTGAAGTTTGACAAGGTGGAATGCCAGGCTGGCCATATGCGGGTTGCCCTCTTTTCGGGCTTCGTGTTACTGTTCACCATACTCAAATCTCCTGCGCGTTCGTCTCCTCTTCAATATTTTCATTTATCAAAGAATTCCTGCAGATTCATTTGCAACAAATTTAACCATCGGGGTACTGGTTGTCTATCGTGACAATACATCTGACAATCAAATGCCTAGACATTATAAGGCGCTGAATAATGTGGGATAAACCCAAATAATGTGATAGGATAAATTGCCCGTCGATAAAGGTCACGGCAGAGATTACTTACCGGTAACGGATTTCAAGGCTTACCTGTTGGGAGAAGACCATGAATTCGAAGATGATCGTCTCTTGCATCTATGGTGTTATTGTTTTCTGCCTGCTCTTTTTCGCCTCTTCCGGTGACGCTGCGGAGGAATGTTCACAACCTGCAGCCACCCTTGTTTCCCTCCAGGGCGAAGCGGAAGTTCAGCGTAACGAACAATCCGATTGGCAGGCTGTTGCAATGGACATGGAATTCTGTCCCGGCGACATGCTGAGGGTCGGCACCGATGGACGGGCGGCGGTCGTACTGAAAAATGAAACAGTTCTTCGCATTGACCGGAAAAGTACGATTATCTTCAGCAAACCGACGCAAGACACCTTCTCCGTTCTTGAGCTCCTGCGAGGGGCTCTTCATATTTTCAGCCACCAGCCCCGCTCCCTTAAAGTCATTACCCCGTACGTCAATGGCGTGGTGGAAGGCACCGAGTTCCTTGTCCGCGTCGATCCCGGCAAGGCCTTCATCATCGTATTCGAGGGACAGGTGACAGCCGTCAATCAAGAAGGCCGATTGCATCTCTCCAGCGGCCGGAGCGCGATGGCGCAAGAAGGTTCGGCACCGACGGCTATGGCCATTGTCAGGCCGCGGGATGCCGTCGAATGGACGCTGTATTATCCTGCGGTGATAGAACCTTCCGCTCCCCTCACAGACGTTGAATCAGCGGAGCGTATCCATCAGGCCGGCCGCAGCCTCTCGGTTGGCCGGGTTGAGGAAGCCCGGCAAAATCTGTCCCTGATCCTCCAGCAGGATCAAAAAAACACTGCTGCCCTGGCGCTCTCTTCAATCATCGAAACGGTCCGCAACAACAAGGCACAGGCCCTTCAATTCGCCTTGCGGGCGATTGAGCTCGACCCTCATTCCGCCCCCGCAGGTCTTGCGCTTTCCTATGCCCGGCAGGCCTATTTTGATATTGGGGCCGCCCTTGAGGCCCTTGAACAGGCAACTGCCTTCAATCCTGAAAACGGTCTGGTAAAAGCCCGGCTTGCAGAACTGCTCCTCTCCGTCGGCGAACTTGAAGAAGCCAGGGCAATGGCAGCAGAAGCAGCTTCTCTCACACCTTCCTCCGGTCTCAGCCGGACTGTTCTGGGCTTTGTCCATCTCAGCCGTATAGAAACAGATGAAGCCCGGGCTGCATTCTCTGAGGCCATCGCAATCGACCCGGCGCTCCCCCTTGCCAGGCTGGGTCTGGGGCTTGCCCGGATACGAACGGGCAGTCTTGCAGAAGGAAGGGCGGACATTGAAATCGCCGCGGCCCTCGATCCGGGCAGCTCCTTGATTCGCAGCTATCTCGGCAAAGCCTATTTTGAGGAAAAACGGGACAACCACGCCCGCCGCCAATATTTGATTGCCAAGGAACTGGACCCTGCGGATCCGACGCCCTGGCTTTACGATGCCATACGAAAGCAGACCATCAATCGCCCGGTCGAGGCCCTGCACGATATCCGGCAGTCGATCGCCATGAATGACAACCGGGCCGTCTATCGTTCACGCCTGCTGCTTGACGACGATCTCGCGGCGCGCAGTGCCGGCCTGGGAAGGATTTATACGGATCTTGGCTTCCCCCAGCTGGCGAAGGTTGAGGGATGGAAATCGATACACGCCGATCCCGCCAATTATTCCGCCCACAGGTTCCTCGCCGATACCTACAGCGCCCTGCCGCGCCATGAAGTCGCCAGGGTAAGTGAACTGCTGCAGTCGCAGCTTCTTCAGCCGATCAATATTACACCCGTCCAGCCACAGCTTGCCGAAAGCAAATTGCATATCCTCGAAGGCACCGGCCCATCCACTGCCTCCGCCAATGAATTCAATCCTCTCTTTTTAAGGGACAGAACAGCTTTGCGGACAAGCGGGGTGATTGGCAGTAACGATATTCTTGGTGATGAAGTCGTACTCTCTGGGGTTGAAGGGAGATTCTCCTACAGCCTCGGCCAGTTTCATTATCAAACGGACGGTATCCGGGAGAACAACGATCAGGAAAATGATATTTACAGCGCTTATTTCCAGGCAATGCTCTCCCCGGCCACCAGTCTGATGGCGGAAATCCGCTACAAAGAAAAGGATTATGGTGATCTTGCCATCCAGTTCGACCCGACCATGTTCAGCAACACACTCCGCCAGTCGGATACGACAAAAAGCGTGCGGGCAGGTATTCGCCATGATCTGCAGCCCCATTCGACCCTGCTCGGGACGGCGATTTTCAGCTCGGACGACGGCGATGCCGCGATACGCTCCGACGGCCTTTTTTCAACATCTATCGAAATCACCAGTGAAGTTGACAGCCGGATGGCTGAAGTCCAGCATATCCATAGGAGTGCACGATGGAGTCTGAAAAGCGGCGCAGGATTTTTATCGGCAGATGAAGACGAAGCTTTGCATTACATCTCACCGTTCGAGGCATTGCTCGAAGAAGACAAGACAACCGAGCACGCCAACCTTTACAGCTATGCCCAACTCGATCTTCACCGGGATATCCAGGCAACTGTCGGACTCAGCGGGGATGCGCTTGACAGTTCCTTCATGGATCGCAACGAACTGAATCCGAAGCTCGGGCTTGCCTGGCAGCCGGTCGAAAGTACATTGCTGCGGGCGGCTGCTTTTAAAACCGTGACCAGAAGATTTATCTACGCTCAAACCATCGAACCGACGCTTGTAGCAGGATTCAATCAGTTTTTTGACGATCTTGAGGCTTCTACCTCATGGACCTACGGGGCAGGCATCGACCGGACATTCTCCGCCGACTGGTATGGGGGACTGCAGTTTTTTCATCGGGATCTGGAGGTTCCCTATAATGACCTCACCTTGCTCGGCCTTCCGGAGCAGAAAGAGGACGACTGGCAGGAAAATATCGGATCGGCGTATCTGTACTGTGCACCTGCCGGCTGGCTCAGCCTTGGCCTGGAATACTATTATGAGCATTATTCCCACGACCAGTGGGAAGGTTTACTGGGAATACAAGATCTGAAAACTCACCGGGTCACACCCCGGGCCCAGGTTTTCCATCCGTCCGTGATGATTGGCGGTTTGCAGGCAAGTTATATAGACCAGAAAGGCGATTTCGGCACAAGAGATGTTGGCTTTGCTGAAGAAAACGATCAATTCTGGGTAGTCGATCTCTCCTTCGGTTATCGAATACCGAAACGGTATGGCATTTTCACGGTGGAAATCAAAAATCTCCTTGATGAGCCGTTCAAATTTGTCAACACAGATCCGGCCAATCCGCGGTTCCTTGCCGAGCAGCAGATTATAGCCAGACTGACGGTTGCTTTCTAACTCAAAAATTCACAGGAGGAAAACTATGAAATTTACAATCGAATTTCCGGAAAAAGGTGATTTCAAGCTCTTTGACAAAGATGATAACCCGATAGAGGAACTGAGTCCGAGCGAGATTCAAGCCTTCAAGGGAAAGCACAAGACACTCAAAAACCTGACTTTTGAATACCTCAAAACGAATTCCGGATACGTAGTAATTGGGGGTCGCACTTTCTATATCCCTTAGTGACACTCGAAACCGGCGGTTATTTATCCACCCGGATTATCTCCTGCCGGTCGGCAGCAGGCGGCGTGACAAGATACGATTCACAGAGCTGCTTGTAAAATCGCGTGGGACCGTCTTCCGCATGCACGGTCAGGCAATGGTCGAATACCGCCAGAGCCTTATGCCATAGACCTTGCCGGAAGAGCCAGACCGCTTCCGGAAAGACCTCTTTGTAGAGACGGTTCCACTCGGCTGAATACTCCTTTTCGGCGAGCAGTTCGTAAATGCCGACCGGCCTGGTCTTGCCGCCGAGAAGGAAGGTTCCTATCTCGCGGTACCGTATGCCGGCAACACCACGAAGAGTTTCTTCGGATGCGAGAATTCTGGTGCCGAGGTGCTTATTGAGTCCTTCGATTCTCGATGCCGTATTGACAATATCTCCTACAGGCGCATATTCAAAATGATCCTCGGCACCAATATTATCCATCAGCAGATAGCCGGCATGAATCCCGATACGGGTTGGTAACGACCTCCCCGGGTACTTGCCGTTAAACCTTTCGACCGCCTCGACCATCTGCAGAGATGCCTGACAGGCCTTCCGGCAAAGCGATGTTTCCGGTTCGGCTGAAGGCCAGAGAGCAAGCATGGAATCGCCGATCACGTTGCAGACCATACCTCCATTTCTTTTTACCTCTCTGAACAGGTATTGATAGTACGCTTTCATGTGGATGCTCAACTCTTCCGGCTCCATTCTTTCCGACAGGGTGGTGTAGTGCTGAGCATCGGTCATGACACAGACGCTGTACATTTTCCGGTCTCCCGTTGTGATGAACGAGAGATCATGGGTAAGTTCCTCTACGACACTTCCGGGAAGATAGAAGCCAAGAGCGGTATGGATATTTCGCCGCTCGCGGTGGGTTGCCAGATAATTTATGAACGTCGCAATCAGAAAACCGCTGGCAGGCACAAGGACAATCGGGGTAATCAGCGGCGTCCAGGTGCCGCTCTGGGAAAAGACGGCAGAGGCGCCGAAAAGATATACGCCGATTCCCGCAAGCAGCAGAGCAGCCGCAAGCGGAGGGGACAGCAGAAAGCTGAGCAGACAGGCCGCCAGGGCACAGAAGCCGATGAGCCCGATCGTTTTACCCGCAGACAGAGGGTGAACCGAGCGGTTCTCGACCAGATTGGCAAACACGGTTGCAGCCAGTTCCACACCGCTGAGATCAAGGCCGTCCGGCCGGGAATACACGGTATAGAAACCATCTTTCTGGTTTGACCAGTGCATCCGCGCCGCACCGACAAAAACAACCTTATTTCTTATTTTTTCTGCTATGGAATCATGAGTGTCTTCAGGCGGCGACAACACATCATGATAGGATAAAGTCGTACAGGTGGCCGGAGGACCATAGAAGTCGATAACGACACGGCTTTCCCCTCCATACATATTGATCAGCGTCAGCAGATCCTGCCCGGCGGAAGGTCCGGAAACCCTGGCACTGCGATTCTCGGCAAGGAGCTCTTCTCGAAGCTTTTCATTCCGGAGAAAAACTCTCCTGATTTTTCGCATGGTCTCAACAAGACCGAGAGTGGCCATCGCCTCTTCAGCAGAGGCAGGAAGGTCATAGATATTGTCCGGCACTTTTTGACGAAGCAAGGCATGGAGCCGATCATAGTGGCTGAGTGTCGCCGCCTGGAAAACAGCGGCAGGTAATGTCGGCATATCTCCGCATGACTCCTTGAATCGCCAGGACTGATTCACCCTTATCGGAATTTTCGGCAGGGGAAAAGGAACAAGGGCAAAGGCGGCATCGGCCAGGGGTTGTATCGGTGGGACTAAAATCTCCATTTCAACATTACCGGCCGGCCCCGCGCCTCTTCCGGTGGGTCCGGTGGCGGGCATGGCGGGAGCATGCCGCAGATCCTCAACCAGAATTACATTGCCGGCCCGGCGAATGGCCTCGGCAAAAGTCGTATCCTGATCCCGGTTTGCAGTCTCGGCAAAATAGATATCGAAAGCGATGACCGCTGCGCCATACTGCGTGAGCCTGTCGACCAAGGCTGCATGGACGGTTCTGGGCAATTTACCGAAACTGCCGGAAAGTTCCGGATTGCCGGGGGAAATGCTGTCAATATTGACAATAACTGCTTTTTCAGGTGGCTGCCGCGGTCCTCTCAGCTTGAACAGCAGCGACAGGCCAAACTCCTCTTCGACCCTCTGACCGTATGGTGTATATACAAAACAGGTGCCTGCAATTGCCAGCAGAAGACCCGTAAGAAATGCCTTTCCAAGCCGTTTCATATCTACCGGTCGAGTTGCTGTTTTACCTGTATGCTGTAGGCTGCGATTTTGTTTACCAGACCCTGTCTCGACAGCCCCAGCGCCTTAGCCGCTTGAGTCTGATTGCCCCCGGAAGATTCCAGCGCTTCGCCTATCATCGTTATCTCGGTTCGGCGAATCGCATCTTTTAAAATGCCTGCTCCGTCTCCGGATTCATCGGAGTGACAATTTCTTCCCAGACGCGTTATCTTTTCAGAGAGAAACTCAGAGGAAATTGTCGTTCCTCCGCCCGCCATAGCCAGCGCCCGCTCCATTTCATTTTCGAGCTCCCTTACGTTTCCCGGCCAATCGAACCGCATCAGCAGATCAAGTGCCTGCGGGGTGAGGACGGGAACCGGTTTGTTGTTTTTCCGGGCATATTTTTCAAGAAAATGATTGGCAAGGGAGAGAATATCATCCTTTCTCTGCCGTAAGGGCGGTGGCGTAATCTGAAAAACGTTGATGCGGTAGTACAGATCTTCTCGGAACTGTCCCTTTTTGATCTCCTCGCCGAGGTTCCGGTTGGTGGAGGCAATAACCCTGACTTTTACCTGCCTGCTGCGATTGCAGCCGACGGGTCGGAACTCACCTTCCTGAAGCACTCTGAGCAGCTTGACCTGCATCAGGGGAGACATCTCGCCGATTTCGTCAAGAAAGATGGTGCCGCCGTCCGCTATCTCGAATAATCCCTTTTTATTTGCAGCAGCTCCGGTAAACGCTCCTCGTACATAGCCGAAGAGCTCACTTTCCAGGAGATTTTCCGGGAGCGCACTGCAGTTTTCGGCAACGAAGGGTTTGTTCTGCAAGAGCCCGTTATAGTGGATGACTTTGGCAATGAGTTCCTTGCCGGTTCCCGTTTCCCCTTGAATAAGCACCGTGGTGGTCGTATCGAGTATTTTCCTCATTAATTCGAACATCCGCCTCATTGGAGGACTTGAGCCGATAATTTCCTTGAACCCCGCCCCGGCCCGAATCTGGTGCTGCAGAATCTTTTTTTCCTGTTCAAGCGCATGTACATGGTCCTTGAGTTCGCCATAGAGCCTGGCGTTTTCCAGCGAGACGGCAATAGTTCCCGCTATGATTTCAAGAATCCTTTCATCCCGTTCGGTAAAGGCGCAACTTTCCTTATTCAGCGCATATAAAACTCCCAGAAAACCCTTCCGTGTCCGCAGGGGTACACAGATCATCGAGCGAGTTATGAAATCCTCTTCGCTATTGAAGCCGTCATAGAACCGATGGTCCCGGGAAACGTCATTGACAGTGGTAGCCCGATTATTGCTCATGACCCATCCGGCCACACCTAAGTTGTCGGGAAATCGCAGAAATCGGTCTCTGGATTCACTTCTGCTTTTGCCTTCCTCGACTGTGCGGATGAAATAGAATTCTTTGTTGGCCGGGTCATGCAGGGCAATGGAGACACCCTGTATGGCGATGACATATCCGATCTTCCGGAAGATGGCGACGAGCATGTCATCCATATCCCGGATGGTATGAAAAGAAGCGATAGCTTCACAGAACAGCGAGAATTCCTTTTCGGAAAGAGAAAAGCCTTCTTCCATCATAATCACCTCCGTCACCTCTGAGGGGAGAAGGGACAAGTTCAGCGCCAAGGGTCGATACAACTGTCAACCTACTTTATAAAGAACACATCGTATTGTCCACTAAGTTGACAACCATAACATCCTAACATCTATAAAAGAATAGAAAAGAACCACTGTCGATACTTTTTCAAAGTAAAGATATCCAACAGTTACCCCTGAAATGATTTCTATTTCAGGATATTGATACTTTAGTTCTACTTTGGGAAGCAGAAAATGTTGAATATTCTTCCTAATATTGTACAGTTAATCCAGTTGTTGATTGCAACAGGGCAGCTGAGATACCCATTACAGCTGCCCAAAAAAAATTAAATTCACACAAGGAAGATTCCCATGTCAGACTCCGCCACATGCTGGCGGGCCTGTCCCGCCAGTTTTTGTCTTTTCATGGAAGATATCATAAGTTTTTTCAACGACATACTGTAAATTTATCAGAGAAAGCATTCCAATACCTGAAGGGCCTGTTCCAGGCGGATAAAAAGAACATGGAACGAATGGAAGAGAGAGTTGCCGAGGCCGTGTATGATCCGCTGCAATATTTCCTTTCAG
>LADS01000007.1 GCA_000961725.1 Desulfobulbaceae bacterium BRH_c16a | reverse complement strand
GAAGACAAGCTTTGAGGTTTGACAAGTATCGCTATAGCCGTTTCGAGTACGCTGATATCCTTTGGTATTACCGACCAGGGTCCAGTTCGCTGCGTGATAGACCGTGCCAACATAACGAGAGGGGTCGACAAAGGTTTCCATCATCAGAAGTGGGAAGCCGAAACGATTCTGCCAGTCTCCCTGAATTCTTCGCCGGCACAGGGAGAGAATCTTGGTGGCAAGATTTTTGTAATGACAGTGTGGCAGTATCAGGAATCGTGAGTTGTTTGCCACCAGATGAAGCCGATCATACTGCAGGCGGTGCCCCCAGCCAATCCAGCGATCACGGGCACCGCATTTCAGGGCTGCAGCGGAAAAGCTTAGGAGACCAAGCCAGTCATTATTACAGGTAGCCACATACCAGATCGTGTTACTGATTTTCGGCAAGGAGCCAAGGTAATGATGTTGCTGCATCAGTTCCTGGAATCTGGCTTCTTCAGCAGGATCTACTGGACGGACGACAACCTGGGATAAGTTCAAAATGGTTCTCTCGTGTTGGTTAAAATTTTGGAGAGTGTACCTTACACGAAAGGGTTTGTCCAGTTTTAAACGTAAGTTGATGAATTTGTATCAGAAAAAAAGTAGAGGAAATTCACCCTGGCGGGCGAACAATCACAGTGATAAGCTGGAATTTCCTTTCCGTCTATTCGATATTCAACAGGGTTGAGACACGATAGTTTGTTTCCGGTTAAGCCTCTCCCAGTTCCTGTTTGCTGATGGGTTGGAGCAACAATTGTTACATTTCCAATGTCCAGCACTGCCTCTACTGCAGCTCGGAGACCAGGTGAATCGATTCCATCATCATTGGTTATCAGGATATTGTAATTGTGCATTGTTTTGTTTGATTTTTATGGTTTCCGGCGAAATGATTTGTTGGCGTTTCCTAGATACTTATTGAGTATATATGTTGCGGGCCTGCTGGGCCGCCTCTATAGATCATTCCAGTATCCAACACACCACAATCTTGATAGATTTTCTTAGCAATTTTATTTCTAAAATTAACTGTTAAATTCAAAGATGTTGCATGTGGGAAATATACCTTTACGTTATTAATAATTTCGAGAAAAATTGTTTTTGCTAAACCTCTTCCTCTATAGTGTTTGGTGATAAAAAATGAATCCAACCAGTAAGAACCTACAAAATCATCTATCATCTGAACATTAGGGTTTGAACTTTCTAAAGTAAAAAATGATACGATATCATCGTCACGATAGACTCCAAAAGGGCTAGAAATTGGTTCTTTCGTATTTTTTGCGATTTTTTCAATTATCTCATCAATAGGGTCAAGGAATTCAGAATCGATATAAAAACATCTTAGAATTTCCTGACAATCTCCATTTATTTGCTTCACTGTTAACCTTGAATTCATTGATGACTCTTATATTATGCCAACGGCCATGATTACCGGCAGATGCGGAACGGCAGCGTAGCAGTAAAGCATGAGGTTAACCCGCATTTTCCAGTATAGAGTCTATGCAGTCCAGCAAGTAAGTAATATCTTCTTTTTCAACAGTTAATGGTGGATCAAAACGGAGAACATTGCCCGCAGGATAATACCCTACTAGAAATCCCTGTTCCAAGAGTGCATGATATATCCATTCAACTGAAATGCGCTCGTGTGAATGGAACTCCAATCCAAGCAACAATCCCCGCCCGCGGGCTTCCTTTAGTACAACATATTTCTCTACCAGTCGCTTTAATCCGTCCAAAAAGAAATCTCCAACGATATTTCCGAGGTCAATCCAATTTTCTTCGCCCAGCGTGGCGATTACCTCTTTGGCAACAGCGCAACCCAGGGGATCATTTTGATGGGACTGGGCATAATGGAATCCGCTGTCTTCCAATACCGTTGCGATATCGCTTCTCATCGCAACGGCGCTGACCGGATATCCATTTCCTAAACCTTTTCCTGCAGCGACGATGTCTGGTTGGATGTCGTAATGCTGGAAGCCGAACCACTTCCCAGTACGCCCCATGCCTGTCGTGACTTCATTAGCCACGATTAGGCCACCTTCTTGTTTGATCCGTTGTGCAATATCCAGCACAAGCTGCTTGGGTGGGAATTTGACAAATCCCGAACCGCTACCGCCTGGTTCAAACACAAAAGCACCGATATTATCAAAGGGAATCCCCTTCAAACATTCACTTTGGTCTGGGTCTACGCAGATATTCCCATTAAACAACCACCATTCGTCAGTGCTTTTACTTCCTGCAGAGCCATAGGCTGCGAGATAGGAATTTGAGAATGTGAGAATCAAGGGTTTTTGGGTGGTGCGCCGTGCTGTTTGCACGGCGAATTCAACCGCCTCACTCCCTGAACTCAGAAAGACGCATTTCCCGCCATCGATCCCGACGATATCAAGGAAGTTTGTGGCGGCCTCTTCAGCTAGGATACTGGGATAGCGCGTGCCGAGATGAATGACCTTCTCGATTTGCGATCGTATGACTTGATTGATGCGTGGATGACCATGGCCGAGGACCGTAGCCCAAATGCCCGATTCCAAATCGACATACCGTTTTCCCTGACTGTCATACAGATGACAATTCTCGCCTCGCACAAAATCAGTCTTGACGATCTCATGACATTTCAGAATGTGATTCATCCCACCCCTCATTGCTTATTGGAACCGCAACCGAGGTCCAAAACAATACCATGGGGCGTAGACTGCAGTGCATCGGTCGCAATTTTTGGAAACATTTTGACCGAATACCCCCCAATAGCCTTCTTATAGATCGGATTGCACGCGACCAAGTCGTATATAAAACCCAACTGAGTATCATACTCATTGCCAGATTCATTATCGGCAAGAACAGAGTAGACACTTGGCTCAACTGACCGGAAGGTCCTATTTTCCAGCAACAAGGCCGACAAGTCATTTCTTTTAATTGTTTAATATCATTTAACTATTTTTGCTTCATAATTCCACTACTTCATCCAAGCTTCTTTTACATTCAGTGCAATATCGATCATGTAATGACATTACTCCTTCACAAGTGCAAAACCATTTTTCTCTTTCTTTTTTCATAAAAGCTATAATGCCATTCTTTTTTACAAATTCAGAATTTGTAATCAAACTGGTTTTATATCTTTTAATGTAACTTTTTTCTAAGTTTATTATATTCTTACATGGAAAGTCATTGCATTCATAACAATAATTATGCCCTTTTGAGTTTGCACAATGCTTTATCTTGCAATTTATACAGCGATCAGGCTTATCTACATTATCACCAAGACAACCATGACATGGTTTTTTAATCTTTAAGTGGACATAACACACCATACAATTCATACCACATGGCGCGAAAAGAAAGGTATCTATGCTTTGAGGCATTATCACTGGTATTTCCTTTATTTGCCGCGCGCAGCGTCCTTCGAAAACTTCGGCTCAGGGCGCGCACAAAAGCGCCGCCCCGAAAGCCGGGATGAACAAGAAAGGCGATGCGCTTTTGTGTGTCGCCTGGAGCCGATTGTTAGCCACTTCAGAGGGAGTCATATATCCGGCGAACTTCTTCCGGACCATGAGTGCGTTCGAGCCGCCGGACTATGAAATGCCCTCTCCCCATATCTTGGAAGTGACCGATGAACATAGTGTTGATGAATGCGCCGCCAGCCGCGCCGACTATCGGAACGGCCTGCGCAGCCGCCTTCTCTGAGACGACGATTGAGAAGCGGGATGCCACTTTAGCAATGAGTTGAATAAGGGCGGGAGCACCCTTCTGCGCAAAGCCCTTCTCGGCAAGATGTGATGCAGCCTCCGAGAGTGCTTTTGCGAGCGCCGCACGAGCTGCAAAATACCCGGCGTCCGCCCCATCATCACTCTTTGAGTTCCCCCCGAGCGCTAGCACTTGGATGCACTGGAGTTTTCCATCTGGGAATCGAAGGTCCTCGCCTTCACTACGCGCAATATCCGCAATGGATCGGAGCATGATAGTTGTTGATATCGGCAACTCAATGGCCAACGCAGGCAGACCGAAAAAGCCTCCGGCGGCCCCTGTGGTGCCAACAGCAAACTTGTGCCACCAGTTTGATGGTGGTGTCTGTTCATTTTGATCCATGGTCCAGATGGCTACATCCAGAGCCTTTTCTATCGATTTCTTCGTTGCGTCGTTTATTGCGACGCTCCAGTTCTTAGGGAGCTTGTCAAATGCAATTTCGATTGGAGTCCCTAGCAAGCTGCCTATTTTTGCAGTAAGACCCGGGTCTTCTAATAGTTCCTTCGCAACGCGAAGCTCTCTGATCTCGTCTTCTGACAATGCCATCTTCTGGTGTTCCTTTTGAATTTAACGGCTAGTGATCAGTGGCGGCGCAGAGGCTGTCGAGCAAGTAGGCATTTTTCGAGAACCACTGCGGTATCCCCGTCCACTGGATCACGTGGTTATGCGATTTTGTTATTTCATTTCTATTTCTTTTAACAGCGCTTGGGCAACTGTAGAATTCTTTTTTTCAAGTTGGTCTTTTACAAATTCATGTTGCGAGGCGATTGAAACCAGGGACCATCGTGCTGCGGCCAGAAGCATACGCCTATTTGCCCCTATAGGATCACTGGAATTCAAATCTTTCCAATTGTCTGCGAGAAGCTGGTACACACGGTCAACGATTTTGGTGTCACCTGCTCCAAAAAAGAACCCCCAGAGAAAATCGAGAGTAGCAGGGTCGTTTATTGGCATTGAGAAAAGATCGGGTGGGGATTCAGCAAGGAGATTATTGACATCTTCGGCAGGAAGCT
This sequence comes from Desulfobulbaceae bacterium BRH_c16a, assembly GCA_000961725.1. Taxonomy (GTDB): domain Bacteria; phylum Desulfobacterota; class Desulfobulbia; order Desulfobulbales; family Desulfocapsaceae; genus Desulforhopalus_A. The sequence goes on along the minus strand of LADS01000007.1, from coordinate 67,162 downwards.
GAAACGGCCGCTCTTTAAGTTTATTGCGGCACTCATTTGTTGAGCAAAGCCATAGCCCATCGAGATATATCTTAGCAGCATCAGTATTTTTAACGGAGCTTGCCGAAGTAAAAAGGTGGTCAATTAAAGATGGATTTTCCTGCATATAGCCGCCTACAAGTGCGGTGAATTGACCACGCTTGCTTTCTTTTGATATTTGGTCACCGCAACATAAAACTTGAAAAATGATTTTTGCTGTCTCCGGGTTGCGATTTTGATAGAGGGTTGAAATTTTCTTGAAATATTCTTGAGTGCAATATTGAGAATCTTCGCCGAAAGAAGATACTGGGAATAAAACCGTTGCCAGGAAAAAAAAGGCAAGTATTGATTTCATTTTTGTTTCCTCGCATAACGTAGCAAATAACCGGACGCAAATGGAGCGCAGCGGAATTTGCGGTCCGAGTTAATTTGCCTTGTTACATCTCTTTCTTTCGTTGGCCAAACAGCTTTATCCATAACGCAAACCCACGATGCTGCAGTCTATATTCTCCGACCTTAGAGGGGTTTTTTAAAATGATTTTTCTTGATGTTAGGGCCTGCAAGGCATTGCTTAGGGCATGTTCACTTCCTGTGAATTTCTCTCGGATATCACTTTTCTTTATCCAAGAATTCATGCTGTCGGCCATTATTTCAAGAACTTGGCGATACTCATCAGACTTAATCTGTTCACTATATGCACTTTGGTAGTACCGAGAGCCGATCGCATCCAATGCGCCACCAACTTTAAAGGCACCTCTACCAACATCTTCTTCACTAATTTCTCCATCAGTATTCGTTTCAAAGGCTGAATGAGCAAACTGTTGAAGAAAATGTGGATATCCCTCAGATAAGGTGGATAAAAGATTTCTAGCCTCTGATGATATAGTGGTTTGCTCCGCATTTTGTTCATTCGCAACTTCTAGTCCTCGATCAATCACATACTTCCTATCTTCAGGGTTAAGCTCTCTGACTTTCAACTGAGCAAAGATTCTTAGTGACGATTCATGAGATTCGGCAAGCTTGTTTAATACTTCCGGAAGCCCGGCAACTATGAATATTATATTTGCACATCCATGCTGTTGAAGTAGCTCGCTTACAACTTTGAAAAAATATCCGATATGTAGATCTACACATGCATTGTCAGCCTCATCAACAAATATAACTATTCCATCTTTTGACACTTCTCCCTTTTCTGGGTTAGTAATACGGTCGCATGTTTGTGCAAGAGAAAATGAAAAGTCATCAATTATTAAATCCAGTTCTTCATGTGTTTGAGCTTTATCTATGCCTGAATCCATGATTCTTAATCGCTGAACAAAACTCCATGTATCGTCTAGAAACCCTCTGACCTTCTCTATCTTTCCTATCTCTCGTTTAAGATTCCTTTCAATAAGCTTAATGAAGCTAATTAGTGTTGATTTGTTAGATATAACTGTATTGACGACCACAAATTTAAATGGTTCATATCCTGGAGCGACAATATCTCCCTGAGCTGTTGGTTTTATATATGTGATAAGAGAAGACTTTCCTATCCCCCTTTCGCCGGTTATAAGGAAATTGGAAGGATTCCCATGTTTGGTTTGGTAAAGTCCATTTTCCAATGCCTTTATTTCTTCTAGCCTACCGGCAAACATTCCTGGAGGCACTGGACTGTTAGGTTTATATGGATTTATTTTCTTCATCGAATTTTCCTTGTGGGATGTAACGTAGAGCGTTTTATCAGTCGTCCAACGTAGAGCGTTTTATCAGTCGTCCCGCCCACGCTAAACTTCGATCATCGCCAGCGTTCCGGAACTGTGAATCTGCACCGTATGACGGTAGCCGGAGCGGGATGATTGATAAAACGTTGTTGAACTGAGCCGCGGGCTGTGAAGGATATGTTTTCCCTCTATGGGGTTAGTTTATAACCTACTGAAACGCTGAAGTAAATATATTGCCAGGACATTTGCTTGCCTGGGCGGAGAGGAAAGATTTGTTTTTCGCCAGAGGAGCTGATTATAAAGGATGTTTCATTAGAGATGCTCCTCGGTGATTTTTATCCCTGGATTCAATTTCATGTTGGTTGGCCCAAAAAAGTCCGGTGATAAGACGCACCTGTCCATCAATATCCTGCAGATGTCGTAAAACCAGATGTCAATGTGTTCCGGTCAACTTGTGTTGGCTGATAGTATCGCTCCCTGATAGATCATCCTGCCCTGCTTGCAATATTGGCAGAGCAGGATGTCCTTGCCGGTTAAGCGGAGCACTTTTTCCTGGGTGGTTTCCTTGCCGACCTGCCAGATCTTTATCGCTTTGCCGATCAATCTGCGGATCAACAGCACCGCTTTTTGCTTACAGGAGTTGGCAAGAAAGCCATAATATCTGATCTTCATGAACCTGAAGGGCAGGACATGGAGCAGGAAACGGCGGATGAATTCCCCGGCACTCAGCGTCATCCTTTCGGTTCTACTGTTATTTTGTCGATCTTTATAGGTGAAAGTCACTTTTTCATTCTTTATCGATTTGATCCTGTGGTTGCTGATGGCAATCCTGTGGGTGTAGCGACCAAGGTAGTCCAGCACTTGCTCCGGCCCGGCAAAAGGCTTCTTGGCGTAAACAATCCAGGTCCGCTCCCTGGCCAGGTTTAACAGTTCGTCACTCTGTTCCGGCAACTGCAACAGCTCCATCCTGGTTGAAATCCTTTTCAGGTATTGATTCTTGAATTCTTTGGCAAGCGATTGGACCCGAAACAGAAAATTCTTGTTGCTTGGTGCCCAGCGCCTGCCATCCTGGGAGAGAACCCCTGCCGGGATAAGGCAATGGATGTAAAAATGAACACCCTGGTCGCACGCATGGGTTGCGAAACAGTGGCGATTATGCCGAATTCGGCATAAGCGTCATTCGTTTGCAACCCATTTATTGCTGAAGGGGGTTGATTTAAGGCAGATCCAAGAACTTCTCGGCCATGCGAAGGTGGAAACCACGATGATTTATACTCATGTCGTCAAAGATATGCGCAATCCGGTCGCCAGTCCGTTTGATCTTTTATAAACACCTCACCAAGCTGGAAAACAATCATCTCGTTATTTGCGTAAATATGCTGTATATGGAGCCGATACTGATTTTTTATAATCTTTCAGTACACAATTCTGATGTTTTCTACAGCAACAGGAGTTTTATATGCAGGATTTGCAGCGCAAATACGGTATCTGGACGGCGACCGCCATGGTGGTCGGCATCGTCATCGGCTCAGGAGTTTTTTTTAAAGCCGACGATGTCCTGCTGGCATCGGGAGGGAGTTTGCCGACCGCTCTCCTGGCATGGCTCATCGGCGGTTCGATCATGGTCGTTACCGCCTTCGTTTTCGCAAAGATCGCCACCCGAATCGAGAGGGTCAACGGTCTGGTCGATTATTTTGAAGAGGCGTATGGCTGGCGGGCCGGCTATCTGGTGGCATGGTTCATGACCTTTGTCTATTATCCGACCCTGGTTGCCGTCCTGGCCTGGGTTTCCGCCAACTATACAATTGGCCTGCTGGGTCTTGCGCAGGGTGTCTGGCTGCTTGCAGCGGCTTACCTCGTGCTCTTTTTTCTGCTGAACATCTATTCTCCGGTTCTGGCGGGCATGTGGCAGGTTTCGGCTACGGTCATCAAACTGATTCCTCTGGCCCTGGTTGCGGTGGTGGGAGTGATTACCGGGCTTTTCAGCGGCCAGACTTTTTCCAGCTTTGCCAATTCCGCCCAGACCGTATCCAGCGGCGGCGGCCTTGCGGTTGCAACCCTGGCGACGGCCTTTGCCTATGAGGGATGGATTATCGCCACCTCGATCAATGCCGAGCTGAAAGATGCCAAGCGGACCTTGCCGAAAGCTCTTTTCTTCGGCTCAACCGCAGTGGTCATCATCTACATGCTCTATTACCTCGGTATTTCCGGGGTGCTTTCCAATGAGCGGATACTCGCCGCAGGCGATGGTGCGCCGGTCGAGGTTATCGCTCTTATTTTCGGCAGATTGGGCGGCACCCTCCTGACCGTATTTGTCATCATCTCCTGTCTCGGCACCCTGAACGGGCTGATCATGGGGGCCTCGCGCGGCATGTTTGCCATTGCTTCCCGCGGCCTGGGCCCGAGCCCCAGGTTCTTCGGCACCATTGACCGCCGCACCAACAGTACCGGCAACTCGGCCATCCTCGGCTTTATCCTGTCGGCTTTCTGGCTGGTGGTCTGGTACGGCAATTTCGCCGGATGGTTCGGCAAATTCATGGATATTTCCGAACTGCCAATCGCCTTTCTCTATGTAATTTATATCTCGCTCTACATCTGGGTGATGAGGCGGTTCACGGATCTTGGACCGTTCAGCCGATATGCCGCGCCACTTCTTGCCGGAGCCGGTTCGGTGTACATCATCTGGGGCGCAATCCAGAAAGATTTGTTTGTGCACTTCTTCCTGCTGACCCTGGTGATCGTCCTTGCCGGCTTGCCGTTTATGCGGAGCCCCTTGCCTGCGCCACAACTCAGGCAGTATTGAGTTCTTCCCGGGGGATGGCAAGAAAAGCATCGACCGCTTTCGGATCAAAATGGCGAGAACTTCCTTTTTTGATCTCGATGAGCGCTTCTTCATGGCTCATGGCTGGTCGGTAGGGTCTTGCCGAGGTAAGGGCATCGTACACATCTACCACGGCAAAGAGCCTTGCCCCGAGGGGGATGTCTTCTCCCTTGAGTCCCCGAGGATATCCGCTGCCATCAAAACGTTCATGGTGGGCATGGACGATTTCCGCAGCCTCTCGAAGAAATTCGATCCTGTTCACAATACCGTAACCGGCTGACGGATGATTGCGCATCACTTTCTGCTCTTCATCTGTCAGGGTGCCCGGTTTCAAAAGAATTTCGTCCGGTACCGCGATCTTCCCCACATCATGCAGGAGCGCCCCGAAACCGATGGCCCTCTTCCCGGTCTCATCGAAACCAAATTTATCGGCCAGAAGAAGCGTGTATTTTCTGACGCGCTGCGAGTGGAGGTTGGTGTTGTGCTCCTTCATGTCGAGCGCAGAAACAAGTCCGAGAAGCGTTTCCTCGTTGGCCCGCAAGAGATCCCTCAGAAGAGCTCGTTCACGTTGGAAAAGCAGACCGGCCACAAGCCCCACAGCCCAGAAGCTGACGAGTTCGCCCCACTGATTGGCCTGTTCCATGTAGTTTTCCGGCCAGTCCAGAATCGCGTGGAAGGAAAAAAGTACGCTGATCGACAGCGTGACATGCACAGCCCCTCTCAACCCAAACCAAACCGCCGCCATCACTGGAGGGAGGAAATAGAGCTTGCGCAGGATGATATGGAGTATGTGAAAAGTGTGCCGATCGGTTGGGACAAGAAAATGGAGAAAAGCGATTGTCACCGTAAGCAGAATGAGAACAACGATCTTGCCCTTTGTCCGCATGGCTATCTTTTATAATCGGATTGCTTATCCAAATATTCGACCGATAGAATCCATGGCTCCAATCGACTGCCATAAGCCAGTTCCACCTCGTAACGAGGATGCTCAAAATCAGTATATTTTGACTTTTCCCTCGCCAGGACGTCATCGAATACTTTCCGATGGTTAAGCGGTACATGGATTTTTTCCACGCTTAATTTCATCACATATCCAACAGCTTCTCTCCTCTGTCGGTCGCCGCGATACATTGGCTTGACCTGGCCCCTGGCGATAATGAACCGTGCCGGATCTCCATATTGTATTCTTAATTTTTTGCGGTCCAGGCCTGCATCGACAGCAAAAAGGCGGGATTCCGTGGTGTGCATGTTTTTGAGTCTGTTTTCAGCCATTTCAAATTTTCCACGGAGCATTGTATCTTCCGGGTTTGCCTTGTATAACTCGTCCATTTTCTCAAATGCAACTTCCGCTCTTTTTACCGCTGTGTTGTATGGCTCGCCTTCCATTTCAAGCACGATATACACTTCCCTGGGGAGTGGCCGCTGGTAACGGGCTGTATCGTCCGTCCGGCTGAGGTCTCCGGTTATATCAAAGCCCAGCTCTTCCAGTTTTTCAGTATTGAACCAGGCAGGAGATCTCCGGTCGATATAGTCGCTATTCTCTTCGCTTTTGCCTAAAGCACTCCAGGAAAGTCGTAAAGCAAGGCCGCTGTTCTCTTCATTCACCTGATATCGATATGGCAGTCGCAACTCCCGCTCGGTGAGTATTATCTGCGAATCGCGGTCGCCGGATCTATTGGAAGCCGCCCCGGAAAGCACTACAACATTGGTCGTCACGATTATCGCAAAACCGATGAAGAATAAGACGCGGGGCGATAAAAGTAGTTTCATGCCAGCACCTCCTGCACGCTTTGCGTTACAGAATTGCGAAGACGTTTGAATACCAGCAACATCAATATTGCTGTCAGACCAATCACCAGAAAGAAGAGGTACTTGGGCATCCAGTCCCACCACCAGTCATAAAACTTCGTATAAAGGAAAATCGTAAAGAAAACATTGCCGGTGTTGACCACCTCCGGCCAACTTTTTCTGACACCTATCCATATGGCGATCCCGCTGAAAATAAAGCCTGCAACCTGGTAGAGAATCTCGATGGAATTGCTTGCTACATCAAGGTAGCTGATCGCTCCCCAGTTAGAAAGAATCAAGACGGGAATGAAGAACAGAAGCATCCCGAAAACGCGATAGATTACACCAAAGCCGGAGTATTTATTATGAGGCAGATATGGGATCATGAAAAGTATCAAGGCTGCCGGGAAAAAATTCTCCGGCCGCTCGCCAAAATGAATCCAGTAACACCCGCTCCAGGTTCCTGCCTGAGCCGATAGAAAAGCCGAAAAGCATATAATGCCGGCGGCCAGCAAAAGACGTGCGTCCGAGGCGTAAGCAAGGATGAAAGCAAAAATCGACCAGACCAGCAGCGCGTTGGGCGACGGAGTAATGTTATAAATCTGGCCGAACACAAAGATGTTCAAGACAAAACAGGCGAGGCTGACCAACCCGAGAATTTTTGAATAGTAGCCTGTCTTTTCCCTGGAGGATGCGTACATGGTGGCCGCCAGGCAGATAAGGGGGGCCGCAATTAAGATAAAAACCTGGATGTTTGTCGAGAACCTTCCCCAGAATTGATAGAAAAGAAAAAATACGCTGGCAGCCAGGCCGAGAGCACCTAAGAATGAAGCGATTTTCATGCCAAGGCTCAGTTGTTTTTCTCTTTTGCTTGAATCGATGTCAAAAAGAGATGAGAGCTGTGCTATAAGATTTTCATGGTAGTTGGCGATGGCAGAACGTTGGCTCTCGTTGAGCAGGATAATTTTTTCTTGCTCGATTATCTCCAGTTCAGCCTGGAAGCAGGCTACTTGATCCGCCCTTCGTTGAGCGTCGGCTTTCGATTTGAGCTGCATTTTTTCCTTCCGGGAGGGTGAGAAAGGTGCGTGGAACGCACCCTGCGTGTGGTCGTTACAGCAGTGTTTTATGCATATTATGGGAGAATCCGGATCTTTACAAGGAAAAATAGTTAGGACTTGAAACGAGGGCGAAGGTGCGGAAAAACCAAAGGAGGACAAAAGAGGACAGCAGCCGGCCTGAGGCAGGCTGGCTGCTGTATTGAAGAAAAAAAATAGCGTCTCGGACTGTCGCGGAGTCCGAGACGCTATCGAAGGCAGGTAAACCCCAGTTGTTACCTACCCCATTCCAAATTTTCGACGGATCTTATTCTTTATGCCGCTTACGACAAAAGGTGTCAACCGTTTCTTCTCTTTCAGTATCGCTTTAAAGAGATCTTTTTTCTTTTCGGGAATCGGCGGGCGGCTGGCCGGGATTAAAGACAGCGACTTGCTTGGACAGGCGCTGATACAGGCCCCGCACCCAAGACAGTTATCGGCAAGCACCGTCATGCGTTTTTTCCTTTTGCCGTTTTCGGCGGCTACCGTTTCAAGGGCTGCGACATTGCATGCCTTGTGACACAGTCCGCAGCCAAGGCAGGTCTCGCTGTCTATCTGCAGGGTATAGTTGGTCTTGGCCACCCCCATGGGAAAGCCCTGCAGCAAACCACCCAGCAATTCGCAGCAGCAGGAGCAGCAGTTGCAGATGAAGGAAGGTTTATGGCGGATATTGTCGGTGATGTGGGTCAGCCGCAGGTCCCGTGCTTTGTCGAGTACCGCGAGCAGCTGCTCGGTGGTCCGGTACTCGGCAAAGCCCCGGCGGACCATGAATTTGGCCGCCGTACCAAGCGAAATACAGATCTCCCTGGTCGGTGCATTCTTCTTGCAGCTGTCGTTCAGATGTTCTTTTTTATGGCGGCAGTAGCACATGCCGATACCGCCGTATTTGGCATTCTTGATGATCTCCCGCGCACTTTCATAGGTGGCGATCTGCGAGCTTACCGGAATATGTTCTTCATAGGGCAGCGAGCGGGTCAGCGGGGTCTTGCTGGCAAAGAATTCCCGGCCCATCTTCTGCTCCGGGTCGCCGTAGAGATATTCGTGCATCAACTGGGCAAGCTCGGCTACCGGCAGATCGTTACGCTGCTTCATGAAGCTGAACTCGAAAAAACCGATCAAGCCGGGCATCAGCAGGTAAAACGTCTTACCGCCGTATTTGGTGTCCATCACCAGGCCCTTGTCGGCCATCTCGTCGAGTTTTGCCTGCAGCCTTGCACTCTCCCAGCCGGTTGAACGGACCAGCTCCTTCAGCGTCGCTTCGGTCAGGGGAAAGCGGGAGGCGATAAAAGCCTCATCCTCGGTAAAGAGGATAGCCAGGATCTGTCGCAGCTTGTCGCTGTCGGGCAGCCCGACCGGGTATTTGTTCAGCCGGTCGATGAGAGGTACGATGCTGCTTTTGCCATCCAGATGATGCCCCATGGCTGCTCCTATTCGTTCATGACGTACTGATTTTTCAAGCCGTATACCGTTGTCCAGAGTCGCTGAAATCCTTCCCCATCCTTAACCGGTTTTTTGATCATTTGGTTGAAAATTTCTTCCTGTTCGGTCGAATTTTCCTGACCGAGAACCATCTGCAGGGCAAAGGCCGAGTAATCCTTCACCAGAAAGGTGAAGATCTGTTCTACAACATCCCGGTCGGTTGAATAGATTGCCGCGTTTTCGAGGATCAGCTGGGCATAGACGATGAGAGTGAAGAGCTCGCCCGCGGCCAGCATGTAGTCGATGTTTTTCGCCTGCTCCTTGCTGGGCGGGGCGGTAATGAGGAGTTTTCTGAACAGCTCGGCCTGCTCGTAAAACACCCGGACATTGGGAGAGTCGATCCCTTTATAGGCCAGCCGGTAATCGGGAAAGCGGACGGTGGCGAGGCTGCCGGTTTTTTGCCTGAAGAGGTACTCATCGTCGCCCGCATCGCTTTTCCGGGGAATCTCCGGATAATCGACCGGCTCAAAAAAGTAGTTGCGGACAAACTTGATGATGAGCGCCATATTGACATGCTCGGTCCCCTCGAGTTTGGGCAGCATGCCGATATCGCGGATGGCCATCTCAAAATAGGTGTCCTGCTCATAGCCTTTGGCGGCGATGATCTCATGGAGCAGCTTCACCACTTTTTCGCCCTGGCCGGTCACCTTCATCTTGACGATCGGGTTGAAGAGCAGATAGCGGCGGTCGTCGTCGGAGGCCGCCCGCAGATAGTCGGCGGCACGGAAGGCGAAGAGCTTCATGGCGATCAGCCGGGCGTAGCTCTCGGTAAAGAGCTTTTTCACATGGGGAAAATCGGTGACATACCGGCCATAGAGATTTCGGTCTGCCGCATGGTTCAGCGCTTCGTAAAAACAATGGGTGGCAATGCCGATCGAGGCGCAGCCCAGCTCGAATTTACCGATGTTGATGGTATTGAGCGAGGAGTTCCAGGCATGCTCGCCGCGCGAAACTATCTCGGCGTCGGTGATCGGATAATCGTGCAGGGCGTATTCGGCGACATAGGCCTGGCGCACGCCGGAGGTGTCGATCTTTTTCACGCACTCATATTTTTCGTGGTTCGGATCGACCACGAAAAAGACATATTCGCCGGTGCCTTCAATTTTTGCAAAAGTAGAAACCAGAGCGGCGCAATTGCCGTTGCCGATATAGTATTTCGAGCCCCGGGCCAGGTAGGTTCCGTCCGCCTGGGGGACGAGGAGCATCTCGCTGGAATAGAGATCGGCGCCGTGGGTCTTCTCCGACAGGCCGAAGGCGAAGATCCCGCCCTGTTCGAGCAGTTCCGCCGTCCTGCGTTTCACCTCCTCGTTGGTACCCATCCAGATGGGACCGAGGCCGAGGATCGTCACCTGCCAGGCGTACCAGTAGCAGAGGCCGTAGAAGCCGAGGACTTCATTGAATTCGCTGATCCGCCACATGTCCCAGCGGCCGCCCGCCCGGCTGTATTTCTCCGGCGTGAGGAAATTGGCGAAGATCTTTTCTTCTTTGATAAAATCCAGGAAATCATCGTACCAGACCATCGCCTGGTCATCCGCCTTGATTTTCTTCAGGCCTTTATTTTCAAAGAAACCAATGGTTTTTTCAACCAGTTCCCGTGATTTTGCATCGGCATGAAGCCGCTCGTATTTTTTCGGGTTGAAAAGTTGCACCGCGTAATCCTCCCTTGTTCTGTTCAGGTAAACTAATAGCCCGCCCTCTGTCAGGCGATGCATCTGCCGGCGTTGTAGCCCTGATGGTTGGCTTCGAAGACGGTGGCCGGGGCCATTGCGTCGCCCACTACCCGGAAATCGATTCCCAGCTCTTCCGCCACCTTCTGCAAAGGGTTGGCGGGCCGGGTGCCGACCGCCAGGACCACGTGGTCGGCGGGCAGCTCGCGGGTCTCGCCGCCATGTTCTATTTTCACCCCACCTTCGGTGATCTCGAGAACCTTGGCCTGGATGAAGGTCTTCACCCCGTACCGGCCTACATCCTGGAGCATTCCCCAGCGCGTCGATTTGCCGAAGTTGGCGCCAAGGGTATCGGCCATCTCGACCACCACCACTTCTTTGGTCCCCTCGGTTGCCAGCTTGTACAGCTTGTCCGGCGTTACCGCGCCGTTGACCAGGAGAAACTTCAGCTCTTCGCCGGACAGCGTACCGATCTCGGCGAGCAGCAGGGCGGTCTCGATGCCCACCGCGCCGCCGCCGACCACGACCACTCGCCGTCCCGTCTCGACTTTTCCGGCCAGGACATCCCAGGCCTGGACCACGTGTTCGCGGTCGACTCCAGAAATGGGTGGAGTTATCGGCTCGCCGCCTGTTGCCAGGACGAGAAAGTCAGGCTTTTCGGCTTCCAGGGTCTTTAAGTCGACCGGACTGCCGATCACTGCCCGGATGCCATGGTGAACCACCTGCCGGGCGAGATCCTCGGCAAAGATCACAAACTCGCCGCGGCCCGGAGGGGCTCCGGCCAGATGCAGCTGCCCGCCAAGACGCAGTCCTTTTTCGTAAAGCGTCACCCGGTGACCAAGTTCGGCCGCGGCAATGGCCGCCGACATTCCGGCCACGCCGCCGCCGACCACCATAACCTTCTTCGGCTGCTGGGTTTTTGCCGGCTGCGGTTCATATTCATGCCCTGCCCGAGGATTGCAGAGGCATTCCACCGGCTTCATCTTGAAAAGATGATCGAAGCAGCCCTGACCGCAGGCGACACAGTGGATTATTTCATTCTCACGGCCGGTGCGGATCTTTTCCGGCAGCCAGGGGTCGGCAATAAGCGCCCTGCCGATGGCGACCATGTCGCAGAAATTTTCAGTAAGCAACAACCGGGCGATGCGCGGATCGTTAATGCGATGGCTGGCGATCACCGGCACCGACACCCGCTCCTTGACATCGCGGGCGAGATAGGCAAAGGCCCCGCGGGGGACCTTGGTGACGATCTGCGGCACCTGCGCCTCATGCCAGCCGACATTGACGCACAGGGCATCGACTCCAGCCTCGTCAAGGGCTACCGCGAATTCGAGCAGGTCGTCCTGACCGATGCCGCCTTCCATGAAATCGTTACCGTTCAGCCGTACCAGGATCGGGTAGTCGTCGCCGAGCCGGCTCTTGATCTCATCCACCACTTCCAGGCCGAAACGCATCCGGTTTTCCAGGCTGCCGCCGTAGCTGTCCTGACGCTTATTGGTCAGCGGTGAAAGAAATTCGCTGATCAGATAGCCGGTTCCGGCCAGAATCTCCACCAGATCGAAACCCGCCTTGCGGACTCGTTCGGCCGCATCGCCAAACCGCCTGATGGTGGCGGCAATTTCTGCCGGTTCGAGTTCTTTAGGTGTCTCCCTCGTCATCCGGCAGGCTACCGGCGACGGGGCCACCGGTTTTCTGCCGCCCAGGAAAAAGGAAGAATTGTACCGTCCGGCGTGGTTGAGCTGGACCGTCGCCTTGGCCCCGCCCTCATGAATGGCAGCGGCGAGCGCCGTAAGACCCGGAATATGTTCATCGAGATGGGCACCGATATTGGCTGGGCTGCCGGATAATTCGTCGACGGTGGCATAACCGACGCTGATTAAACCCACCCCGCCTTTGGCACGCTCGCGATAAAATTCAATCAACTGGTCGGTCACCTGAAAATCGCGACACATATTCATATGCATCGCCGGCATGAACAGCCGGTTTTTCAGTTCGACAGGCCCTATGAAAATCCTTCGAAACAATGGGTCCGACATATCTTCTCCTTCAGCATCCTGTTGCTGCATGATAAAGCTCTCCTACCTGGTCGAAGAGGCCGATTTCCTCGAGCGCCCGGCGCAACATCTCCGGCTCGCTGAGCAGGTCCTTCATGAAAACGACCTCGGATGCCTTCAGGTAGAGATGAAATGTGTCCTGCATCCTCCCGTCCAGCAGTCTGTCGATCAGTGTTATCAGATTCTCTTCATCCTTGTAGGGTCGGAGCTGTTCGACCCGGCCCAGGAGCTTCGAAATATAGAAAAGCAGGGTTGCATCTATGCCGGCAATATTCTTACGGTGCCCCGGCAGCACTTTTTTGTTTCTCAGTCCGGCAAGTTTGACGATAGAAGAGCAGTACGCCGCATAATTATTGAAGCGCTCACCGCTTTCAAGATCGACATCGAGCAGCGGTGACTGAAATATGCCGCGCAAGAGCGTGTCACCTGTGACCGCCCAGTCTTCCCCTACATAGACCACATCGCTCTGGGAATGGCCCGGACAATTGATCGACTCGATTCCCAGCCGTTCCGGCAGCTCCGTTTCCGCTATCTTGAATTTCTTCGGAAATGGCGGGAAAAGCGCCCCGCTGTCAAAAATCTGCTGCAGTCCTTCAAGATACTTCCGGCTGAATCCCAGATCGGAGAGGAGATGATACATCTCCTTCATCCGCCGGTCATGCTCGGAAATTTTCAGACAATCGCGATAAGGCAGATAGATGACGGCGTCACTGTTCTGTTCGAGCCAATGGGCCTGGCCGTAATGATCGATATGACCATGGGTGACGATGACATGGCGAAGATTGGCCAGGTCGACATTTTTCCGGAGGTACCGCTCTGCTTCCGGGGTTGGCGGCCCGGTGTCGAAAAGCACCAGTTCTCCCGCCGGCATGCCGGTATAGCAATGGACGGGTCCGACCATATAGGGCGTGTTGATGGTATGTTGGGTTAATCCGGCCATAGTGTTTTCAGACCCGTAAAGCACCGATGCCCGCCGGATGGGCGGGCATCGGTAACGGGTTAGACGTTAGAATACATATTTTTCCGAATCGCAGGCCGCCCGGGCAAGTGTCCGTTTGGCAACGAGCAGGCCGGTGGCGTCATATTTGCCGAACCGCCTGATGCCGGATAGAATCATGGTAAGGGTATCTCCTTCCTCGATGTAGAAGGCGCCTTTTCTGGCAGAGCCGGCAGCGACCTCACAGGCCTGGAAGGCAAATACCTTGACCGCGGCATTATACAGCTCCTGCTTGGAGTCGCTGACCTTGCCGAAGTTTTTCTCGGCGCGCAGAACCACGCTCTCAAGGGCAAAGATCTGAATGGCGATATCCGCTGCAGCTATCAGGATCTCCTGCTCGTTGACCAATTTGTCCATAAACTTCTGGACGCCGACACCTGAGAGGATCAGGAACAGGGTCTTGAGATTCTTGATCAAGGCCTTTTCCTTGGCAAAAGGTACGGACTCGTCCAGTTCCTCGAAACTCGGAGTCATCAGCGACTCGAACGCCTTCATGGCTTCAGCCTGTAAAGGCAGCTCGCCCTTCATTGCCTTGCGCAGGATCATGCCGGGGATGAGCAGACGATTGATCTCGTTGGTGCCTTCGAAAATCCGGTTGATCCGCTCGTCGCGGTAGTAGCGCTCGGCGGGATAGTCCGAGACAAAGCCGTAGCCGCCATGAATCTGCAGAACCTCGTCGACGGTCAGGGCCAGGACCTCACTGCAGAACACCTTGGAGATACCGCATTCGGAGGCATATTCCTCGATGCCTTTAAGATACTCGTCGTAGTAATTGTCGATCCCCTTTTCGATGGTGGCGAGCTTGTCGTCCAAGAGACCGGCGAGGCGGTAGACCAGGGACTCGGAGGCAAAGATATTGGCTGTCAGATCGGCAATTTTTTCCGAGATTGCTCCGAACTTGCTGATCTGGGTGTTGAACTGCTTGCGCTCGTTGGCATATTTGATACCTGCCACTAAAGCCATTTTCGAGGCTCCGCAGACACCCGCACCCAGCTTAAACCGGCCGATATTGAGGACATTGAAGGCTATCTTATGGCCTTTGCCTTTCTCGCCGAGCAGATTCTCCACCGGCACTTTGCAGTTGTCGAGGATGATCTGGGTGGTCGAAGAACCTTTGATGCCGAGCTTTTTCTCTTCGGGCCCGACGATCAGACCGGGGAAGCTCTTCTCCACCAGGAAGGCGGTGAAATGTTCCTTGTCGATCTTGGCGAAGATGGTGAACAGTTCGGCAAAACCGCCATTGGTGATGAACTGCTTGGTGCCGTTCAGGATGTAGTGCTTGCCGTCTGCCGAAAGCACTGCGGTGGCCTGGGCGCCGAGGGCGTCGCTGCCCGAGCCGGGCTCGGTCAGGCAATAGGCGGCACACCACTCACCGGAGGTGATTTTCTCGAGATATTGTTCTTTCTGGGCTGCAGTTCCGTAATAGATCAGCGGCAGGGTGCCGATGCCTGAGTGAGCCGAATAGGCTACCGAAAAAGAACCGGCGTGAGCCATTTTCTCGCCGACCAGCATGGAGGAGGCCTTGTCCAGTTCCAGCCCGCCGAACTCTTCCGGGGCGTCCATCATGAGCAGGCCCAGCTCGCCGCATTTCTTCATGCCTTCGACGACGATGTCGAAGTTCTGTTTATCGATCTCCTCGATCTTCGGTGTAATCTCGCCCGCGACAAACTGCTCGACGGTCTCGCCCATCTGTTTTTGTTCATCGGTAAAATCTTCCGGGGTAAAAACATCCGCACAGGGAGTTTCCACAATCAGGTATTCGCCGCCTTTCATTATTTTTCCAGCCATTCTATTCACCTCGCAGGTTGAGACTGTATATTTTCTTATTCCAATGAGCTCGTAGGGTGCACTCTGTGCACCATGCAGTCTTTCTTGGTGCACAGAGTGCACCCTACATGCAATTTGGATTTATAATATTTCAAAAACTCCGGCAGCACCCATGCCGCCGCCAATACACATGGAAACCATGCCGTAGCGAAGCTTCCGGCGTCCCATCTCATGCAGCAGGGTCGTGGTCAGCTTGGCACCGGTGCAGCCCAGCGGATGGCCGAGAGCGATGGCGCCGCCATTGACGTTGATGATATCCGGATTGAGGCCGAGGGTCTTGATGACCGCCAGGGCCTGGGCGGCGAACGCCTCGTTCAGTTCGATCAACTCAATATCTTCCTGCTTCAGTCCCGCCAGTTTTAAAGCCGCAGGGATCGCGACAATCGGACCGATGCCCATAACTTCAGGGGCGCAGCCGTTAGCCGAGAAGGCAAGAAACCTTGCTATCGGGTTTTTACGGATTTTCTCGAGATACTCTTCCGAAACCACCAGGGCGACAGCCGCGCCGTCGGTCATCTGCGAGGAGTTGCCGGCGGTTACCGGGCCGCCTACTTTAAAGGCCGGACGTACTTTTGAGAGAGATTCGACGGTGGTGCCGAGGCGTACCCCGTCGTCGACAGTGACCAGTTCCTTGGTCCGGACCAGCTTGCCTTTGACAACGGCGTTTTTCTCGATCTCGACCGGGATGATTTCATCGGCGAACCTGCCTGCTTCAATGGCCGCAGCCGCCTTGGCGTTGCTCGCCGCAGCGAAAGTGTCCATGGCCAGACGGTCGATGCCGTACTGCTCGGCGACGAGCTCGGCGGTAACCCCCATCGAGGCAAACGCCTCCGGCCAGTCAACCATCATTCCCGGATTGGCACTGTATTTCAGGCCGCCGAGGGGTACACAGGACATCGACTCGACGCCGCCGGCGACAATGCAGTCGGCAAAACCGCACATGACACGCTCTGCGGCCATAGCGATGGTCTGCAGGCCGGAGGAGCAGAAGCGGTTGATGGTCTGGCCCGGCACCTCGATCGGCAGACCGGCCTTCATCGCCGCCACCCGACCGATATTCATGCCCTGTTCGGCTTCCGGAAAGGCACAGCCGAGGTAGACATCGTTAATAGTCATCGGATCGATCTCGGTGCGCTCGACCAGTCCTCTGATTGCAAGCGCCGCCAGATCGTCGGGCCGCATGTCTTTCAGTTTTCCTTTGTTTGCCCGGCACCCCGGAGTTCGGTAGCTGGCCAGTATGTATGCTTTTTTCATATTGATTCTCCCTTATGGGTAATTTACTTTTTAATTGCGCAACGGCTTGCCGGTCTTGAGCATATGCTGGATACGCTCGGCGGTCTTCTTGTTGCCGCACAGTTTCAGGAAGTATTCCCGCTCAAGCTGCAGCAGGTAGTCTTCACTGATCAAGGTGCCGGGATTGACATCGCCGCCGCACATGACCAGGGCAATCATCGAGCCCATTTCCGCCTCGTAATCGGTAATAAAATTACCCATTTTCATGTTCCACAGCTGACTTTTGATAGCTGCGGCTATCCCGCGGCCGGGAGCCGGAAGATTCTCGAGAGGCCGTTTCGGCCGATAGTTAACGGCAAGGGCCAGGACTTTCTGCTTGGCATCGCCTATCAGCCGGTCGATATCCATGCTGATGCTGTCGCCATGTCGCATATAATCCATGCCGAACAGCTCGGCTGCACCCATGGATACTTTCGCCATGGCTATCTGCTGGAAGTTCTTGATGATAAAAGGCTGGACGTCGGTATTGAACTGCTGGCCTAACTGGATGGCCCGAAGGCTCATTTCCTTGGTTCCGCCGCCGCCGGGCAAAAGGCCGACACCGATCTCGACAAGGCCCATGTAGGTTTCGGCATAGGCATTGACCGCATCCGAATGGAGGCAGAACTCGGCCCCGCCGCCAAGAGTCATGGCAAAGGGTGCGGCAACCACCGGCACCTTGGCGTATTTGACCGCCATGGTCGCCTTCTGGAAGGCCTTGAGCGTCATATTGATGTCGTCGTATGCGCCTTCGGCAAGAGCCACGGCCATCATCATCAGGTTGGCGCCGACCGAAAAGTTTGTCCCCTGGTTACCGATAACCAGGCCGACGCCTTCCTCTTCAGCCCGCTTGACGGCCTTGTGTGTCATTGCCAGGATATCGCCGCTGATCGCGTTCATCTTCGAATGGAACTCGAAGCCGAAGACACCGTCGCCGAGATCGACAATCGAACAGCTGGAATTCTTCTCGACCACCTTGCCGGCTTTTTTCAGAATCTCCAGACGAATCTCGCCCTCTTTGACTGGAATCGGAGCGTAAGCTTTCTTCAGGATATCGTAGTATTCCTTTTTACCCTGCTCATTGTAACGGTAGAAGGTTTCGACGCCTTTCAGCGCTGCCGGCACCTTGACGCCGTCTTTCTCCGCCCGCTTGACGAAATCCTGTACACCGATGGCATCGAGCATCTCGAACGGGCCGATTTCCCAGTTGAAGCCCCAGCGCATGGCGTTGTCGACATTGACCACGTCGTCGGCTATCTCGGGAATCCGGTTGACGGCATAGATAAGGGTGTCGCGGATACTCTTCCAGGCGAATTCGGCACCTTTGTCGCTTGCGCCGACCACCATCTTCACTTTCTGACCGGGGCTGTCGACCTGCTTGACCATCTGCGCCGAGGCAAACTTGGGCTTGGCCAGCGGCTTATAGTCGCCGGTGGTATAGTCATAGTAGAACAGCGCTTTCTTGCCGTTCACCATTTCTTTTTTATAGAAGCCCTTGCCGCTTTTATTGCCGAGGAGTCCGCCGTCGATCATTTTTTTCATGAAGTCGGGCATTTTGAACACGCCACGCTCTTCGTCGTTCGGCAGCAGCTCATAGGAGTTGGTGCCGACATGGCCGAGGGTGTCGAGGCCCACCAGGTCGGCAGTCCGAAACGCCGCGCTTTTGGGGCGGGCGGTGGCCGGACCGGCGATGGAATCCACCTCTTCGACGGTCATACCCATTTCGACCATGTGCTGGATGCCCTTGTAGATCGCATAGGTACCGATCCTGTTGGCAATAAAATTTGTGGTATCCTTGGCATAGACGATGCCTTTGCCGAGCCGCTTGCTGAGAAAATCAGCCATGGCCTGCATGACGGCCGGATCGGTGTCCTTGCAGGGGACGATCTCCATCAGGCGCATATAACGCGGGGGATTGAAGAAATGGGTGGCGAGGAAATTCTTGCGGATCTCGGCAGGCAGCACCTCGGCCATCTCATTGACGGAGAGTCCGCTGGTGTTGGTGGTGAGCACCGCGCCAGGCGCGATATTCGGCACCAGTTTTTTCAGGAGATCGAGTTTTATCGGCATATATTCGACAACTACTTCGATAATCCAATCGCATTCTTTCAGCTTTGCCAGATCGTCGACCAGGTTGCCGATCTGAATCTGACCCGCATATTCGCCCAGATAGAAGGGCGCAGGTTTCATTTTCATCAGGCCCTGCAGACCGTTTCGGGCAATCCGGTTACGTACGGCCGGACTGTCGAGGGTCAGTCCCTGAGCCTCTTCCTGTTTGTCCAGTTCTTTGGGAACGATATCCAGCAAAAGGATTTCCAATCCCGCATTGGCCAGATGAGCGGCAATGGTCGCCCCCATTACTCCGGCGCCGAGTACGGCTACTCGATTAATTTGCCTCATGTTTTCTCTCCTTAATTTTTTGTATGCTGGGCAATATTCCCATTGCCGTGCGTTACATAGAGATCCTCGATAATATCTTTATATTTCTCGAGAATGACTTTTCGTTTTAACTTCAGGGTGGGCGTGAGTTCCCCGCCTTCGATCGAGAAATCGTTGGCGGCAACAGCAAAGTATTTTATCGTCTTGTACGGAGGATAGTTCTTGTTCAATTCCTTGATCCGGGAGGCATACAGCTCCTTGATTTTAGGGTTCTGCACCAGCTCCTCGATATCGATGTAGCTGATCTTTTCCTCTTTCGCATAGTCGATGAGTGTTTCGACATTCGGAGTGATAACCGCTACCAGATAGGGTTTTCGGTCGCCGAAAACAATCGCCGAAGAAATATACTTGTCGAGCTTCAGTTCGTTCTCGATCGGCTGCGGGGCGATATTCTTGCCGCCGGCGGTGACGATCAATTCCTTCTTGCGATCGATGATATAGACAAAACCTTCCTCATCGATCGTGACGATATCGCCGGTTTTGAACCAGCCGTCCTCCATGGTCTCGAGGGTGGCTTCATCGTTCTTGTAATAGCCAAGCATCACCTGCGGCCCTTTCACCAGCAGTTCGCCATCCGGTGCAAGCTTCAATTCCGTCTCGCGCAAGGCCTTGCCGACCGAGTCGAAACGTATCATCCCTATACCGCTGATGGCCACTCCGGGGCTGGTCTCGGTCAGGCCGTACCCGTTGTAAACCGGAAGACCGATGATCCACATGAACTCGTTGATGGTCTTGTCGAGCGGCGCCCCGCCACAGAGAAAGTAGGTGAGCCTGCCGCCGAAACGGGCACGAATCTTCTTGAAAACCAGCTTGTCGTAAAACTTATATTTCCAGGCAAGCAAGCCAAGGGGTTCGTTGGTTATATACTTTTTATTCACATACTCCCGACCTACCTCAATCGCCTTGTTGAAGATATTTTTCCTGGCTTGAGGCATCTGGTCGACACTTTCGTGAATGCGGGAGTAGATCTTTTCAAACAACCTGGGGACACTGACCATTGTAGTCGGCCGCACCTCCACCATGTTTTCCATGACTGCTGCGGCATTTTCGGCAAAGGCGATGTGATTGCCGTTCATCAGTGTCACATAATATCCGGCGGTCCTCTCGAGCACGTGGCTGAGCGGCAGAAAGCTGAGGGCTGTCTCTTCTTTCTTCGGCATCCCAAGTTGCGCGGCACCGTACTCGGCATTGATCATGATGTTGCGCTGGGTCAAAAGGACGCCCTTCGGCACCCCGGTGGTGCCGGAAGTGTAAATAATGGTGATAATATCGTCCTGGGTGATCTGCTCGATCTGTCCCTCGATGTCCTGCCTGTCTTCATCATTTAGCGCCGTGCCGACTTCGGCCAACTGGTACTGGGAATACACCGGAAAGGATCGGTGCCCCATGAAGCGTTCGAAGGATACCACCAGATCTATATTGGGAAGCTGATCCTTGACCGAATAGAGCTTTTCGTACTGCGCCTTGGTTGAGCAGAAGACAATTCTCGCTTCGGAATGATTGAGGATGTAGGCCGCCTGCTTGCCGGTGTTGGTGGCGTAGATCGGCACGGTGATCCCGCCGGCGCACTGGATGCCGAAATCGGAGATTGCCCAGCCGAGACGATTTTCCGAAAAGATTGCGACTTTATCCCCCGGTGTCATGCCATATTTTCTCAGACCTCTTGCCAGCATCAAAACCCGTTCATAAAATTGCTCATAGGTAAGGGAGAGGAAAACCCCTTTCTTCTTGTAGCTGATTGCGGTTCTTTTGCTGTACTTCGTGGCATTGGCTTTGAGTACTGCCGGGATTGACTGATATGACATGATGCTCATACGTTTCTTTCTCCCCAGGGACTGAACTACATGATAATAACGTTTACGTTAAACATCTATGATTCTGTATACCTCACCTTAACGTTTAAGTCAACATCAATTGGAATTATTTTTAGTATCAATTATTATGCTTCGGAAATGGGTTCTCAGATCTTGGCGAACCCGATGATTTTAAATCATATTGTATACTGCCGGGGATGACAATGATACCTTCCATTTCGAAGAACAACAGCCATCCATCCCGCAGGTCCGACAGATTCTTTTTTCTTCATCGGGAATCTTTTACGTAAAACAGCGACGAAAAACAGCGCAGAAAATTTGAGTTTGTGGAGGTGCAGCGATTCAAGCGAGCGAAGATTCCGGCCTTCGCCGGAATGACGACGCGTGAAACGGCCCAACGGCACCTTTTGGGATGGGATTTTCTACTTCTGAAGAAGTTGAACTATCGCTTCAGCCGCCGCTTTCGAAGACGCAGGGTTCTGGCCTGTGACAAGGTTGCCGTCAACTTCGATATGCGATAGCCATGCATCGCCCTTGCTGTAGAGGCCTCCCTGGGTGTTAAGCATGTCCTCGATCGTAAAAGGAACAACCTCCGACAGGTGTACCAGGTTTTCCTCTTTGTTGCTGAATCCCGTAACTTTTTTGCCCTTCACCACAGGGAAACCATCCGGATCTTTGACATCGAGCAATGCGGCAAGTCCATGACAGACAAGACCGACGGGTTTTCCCCGCCGATAAAAAGCTTCCAGCAGCGCGATGGAATTAAAATCTCCCGCCAGATCCCAGAGTGGTCCATGGCCACCGGGATAGAAAATAGCATCGAAATTTTCAGGATTAAGCGATTGCAGGCGCTGGGTGTCGGCGAGCAGCTCCATGGCTTCATCGTCGTTTTTTAATCGAACTATCGCCTCTGTCTGAGAATCGGGGTCATCGCTCTTGGGATCGACCGGCGGCTGGCCGCCGGCTGGTGAAGCCAGTGTTACTTGAAAGTTGGTGTCTTTGAACACGTAATAGGGGGCGGCGAATTCTTCCAGCCAGAAGCCTGTCTTCTGGCCGGTGTTACCCAGCCTGTAATGGGATGTAAGAACCATCAGGATCTTCATGGGAATCTCCTTATTGTTGGGTGGCTTGAGCGGCATATCCATACATTCAGTATTGCCGGTGTCCCGGCAGGTACTCTCATGCCGGACAGATCTACTGGTTGTATTATAAGCACAGCAGAGGAAAGGGTCCAGCGAGCAGGCAGTGCAGGGGGAAACGCCGGAAGAGTTCCCCGAGCACTCTCATTCGACAATCTTTTTTTTCAGCAAGAAATATCCGGAAACTAAATCTTTCCGTGAGCTCTCATGGCTGAGAGGACCACTTTCCGCATAATTTTTTCTTTGCCGGTTTTAGGTTTGTCGAGTTGCATTCTTTTCAAAAACGGCACCGCGTGGGGGGGAACGGGTCTGAACATTTCTGCAAGAAGACCCTTGATGATAGCCGGTTTTTTCTTTGCAGCCAGTGACTTTAACGAGCCGCCGATGGCTATCTCTTCAGTTGTAAAATCGGTTCCAAACGGGAACGGCACAAAATGGCCGTCAGCCTGGAAAGGTTTCAGCAGGGATTCAAGTCGCTGCGGAGTATTCTGTTTAAACTCGGGAGCGAGCTCGAAATCGGCAGCCAGTTTCCCATGAAGTTTGGCTTCTTTAATCAGATCATCCTGAAAACGTGAATCCGTAATTTTCAAAATTTCCTCAATAATTTTCGAATCCGGCTTCCCCCTGACATCGGCAATACCATACTCCGTCACAATTATATCCCTGAGGTGTTTCGGGATCGAGGTGTGGCCATAACTATACACGATGTTGGACTTAACCTTGCCGCAGGAATTTCTTGTACTGCGTATCATCATGATGAGTCTGCCGTCGGGGAGAGCGTGGGCCATGGAGACAAAGTTATATTGACCGCCGATACCGCTCACTACCCGTCCGCACTCAAGCTTGTCCGAGGTTATTGCGCCGAAAATATTGGCCATCATCCCGGCATTGACAAAGCGCCCGTCTTTTCTCTGTAATGCCCGGAGTTCCTCATTGCCATAGAGCTGGTTGACTTTTTCCACACCGGACATGCCAAACTGCATTCTCTCCTCTTCGCTCATCGAGTTGAGGGCGTTATAGAAGGCGCGGGGGCCGATGAAGAACGCTCCAAGTATTACCTTGCCTTGCTTGAGTTCGCTTCCCAGAAGAGCCTTGACTGCGGCTACATTTTCAGGACAGGTGAAGTCGGCGGAGATCCTGGTGTCTCCATCCAGAATGTAGCCGTCCCTGAATTCGAGTCCCTCTTTCAGGATGCCGAATTTGGTCAGCATCTTGAACTCTTTTCCGGTTAATACCGAAGATATCCCCTCCACTTTTATGAGGAGTTCAATAATGTCGTCAGGTATTTTGTCGGCCGCAAGTTTCCCATCATTTATCAGCTTCATAATCGGTATGCTGTCATACACTCTCCGTTTCAATACACCGCTCTTGTAAAGCTGAAAGAAGGCGTCGACAAACATCTCGGATGAGCCGTAAAGCCCTTGTTCAAATCTGCCGGTTCCCCCTATCTTATCAATCAACTTCCGATATTTGCCCGATATACCTGTCGCCTTCAACACCTTGTCGTATACTTCATTTTCATTCTGCCTCATGCTCAGGCCGGCGGCAATAGCGTCGCCAAGCGCTCCGATTCCGACCTGAATGGTACCGCCGTCTTTGACCAGAGCGCTGACATGAAGACCGATCGCATGATCCCTCAGATTTACAGAATCTTTGGGAGGTCCGAACAGGGGGTAATTGAATTCGGGGCCCTGCAGAAGCATGTCATAGTGATCTCCGTCGAACACCGCATCGCCATACATGAAAGGCAGCTGGGTGTTCACTTCGCCGATGATCGCCACCTTTCCGCCTTCAGCCCTCACCTTATGCATCTCTTTTATAGCCTCAATGCAGATATCGGTATTGCAGCCCATGGAGTACATCATCCTGCCGTTCATTTCACGGCAGGAGATAAGCTGGCCGAATACATTGCAGCCGAAATCCATCGCATCGCGCACAACATGGGTATAGTTTGAGTTCAGGTGGTTTCTCTGAGCTTCAGGTGTCTGCATATAGCCGCCGGCTTTGTTAAAAAACTCATAAATCGCCACATTTTTCGGGAGTTTTCCGCTACGGAAGTCATGCATATAATCGAATTCGGGCGTCCCATTGAATATTCTGTCGACAAGAGGCCCCATAAATCTTTTTTCTATTTCACTTTTCATTCTCGGCCGTTCCAGGGCGAGGGCCGTGACTATGTTCAGTTTTATCGTTCTGTCTTCTTTCGCCCTTCTGTACAGCTCGTTAATAAATAAAATTGGTTTGCCCAGTGCGAGAGTCATGGCAAAACTGATGTCGTTGCCCATATAATCAAGGACATCATCAACACTTTTCCTCACATCGCTGTAAATCACACCTGTCTTTCCGTTCATCATTCACCCGTAACTTTTAATTTGATTGGTAGGTGACCCGACTGATCAATGGGTTATTTCATCCCCAGGATACCGGAATACTAAGACTTTTATTCCAATGACGAGAAAGGGCGTGAACCTTTTCTTCTCCTCGAGGATCTTGACAAAAGATATTTTCATTCAGGAATCCCCACACTAGTCCATACCATTTCCTCGAGCAACATTAATGTTTACGTAAACATTAAATTAATCATTCAATTAAATACCCGAAAGAGCAACGAGTTACTCCACTGCAGCGAGGATCACAGCAGCTTGGCAAGGCAGGACGGCAAAGCCGCGCAAAAGCTTGATAAAGGCATCCGCATCCCGGAAGTTTCCGGACTATATAGGGAAATTACCGTGTTTCCGCATAACACCGGCGGAGTTTGGCAAAGAGATTCATGACCACTAAATAGATTATGGATGGGATCGGCCTGGCACATTTGAAAAGAGGATGCTCTCAAGGGATGGCATCCAAGGAGGGAACCGCCGCAAGAGCACCGGCGGTTCCCGGGCTCGGTGCATCCGAGCCCTCCTTCATTACATCATATTGGGCAGGAACAGCACAATCTGCGGAAAGGCTGTGATCATGGCGGTCAAAAGAGCCATGAGAAGGAAGAAAGGGGCAGTATCCCTGGCAATGGCGAAAACATCGTCGTTATTCAATGCACTTATGACAAAGAGATTGAAGCCGACCGGCGGCGTGATCTGGGCGAGTTCGATCATCAGCACCAGATAGATGCCGAACCAGACCGTATCGAAACCGGCCGCGGTAATGAGAGGGAGGACGATGGGGGTGGTCATGACGATCATCGAAAAACCGTCGACGAGGCAACCCAGTATTATATACAGGACAGTGAGGATAATGATGAGCATATAAGGCGACAGCCCCATCTCGGTCACAAACATCGTCAGCTGACGGGTAATCCCCAGGTATCCGACCACGACCGACAAATAGGAGGCACCCAGGACGATCAGCATGATCATCGAAGTGGTTTTCACCGAACCCATCAGGCTGGCCCGAAAGACCTGCCAGTTCATGCTCTTGGTGATAAAGGCGAAGGCGATCGCTCCGATCACACCGACGGCTCCGGCCTCTGTCGGCGTCGCCCAGCCGGCATACAGGCTGCCCAGCACCAGGAGGATCAGGATGAGAACAGGGAGAATCTCCGGAATGGCGCGAAGACGCTGGCGCCAGGTATGATGCTCGCTCCCTGCCGGAGCAAGTTGCGGATTGATGACGCACCGGCACATAATATACAGGCTGAATATGACAGCCAGCATGAGCCCGGGAATCATGCCGGCGATGAACAGCTTGCCGATACTGACATTGCCGATAATGCCGTAGACCAGCATCATCATGCTCGGCGGAATGAGAAAGCCGAGAGTTCCGGCTCCGGCCAGGGAGCCTACCGAAAGCCCCTTGTCATAACCGCGCTTGGCGAACTCAGGCACGGTGATCTTGCCCACCGTCGCCGTGGTCGCAGCCGATGAACCGCTGACCGCGGCAAAAAAGGTGCAGGCCAGGATGTTGACGTGAAGCAGCCTGCCGGGAATTCTATCCATCCAGGGTGTAAGGCCCTTGAACAGGTTCTCGGAAATCCGGCTGCGAAAGAGTATCTCACCCATCCATACGAACATGGGCAAGGCCAGCATGGCCGAACCGCTGGTATTGTTCCAGGCCGTCGTAGCCATGATCGAGCCGAAAGGCAGATCGGTGAACAAGATAAAACCGCCGAAACCGACGAGAAAGAGAGAGAAGCCGATCCAGATGGTCCCTCCCATGAAAAGTACCAAGAGAGCACACAAGGTCAAAGAGATGCTTGCCAGTTCCACAATATTCCTCCCGCTGTTACCTTCCCAGGTCTGTTATTTCTTCATGAATGGTCAGACCGGCGGCATCGTCTTTAATCACCAGGATGATTTTCAGAAATTCCGCCAGAAACTGCAGCGTCATGACAAGCGCCCCGAACGGCATGAAAAATTGCGGTATAGCCAGATATGTTTCGGATATCTGCATGGATTGGGAGCCGGTTGCAATGGAGTCCCGGAAGAAGGCCCAGGTAAAGCAGGTGAGCGCAGCACACAGGAGGATTCCGACACCATAGCAGATAAGGTCCAGATACTCCCGCCGCCTGCCCGTCACCACCTTATGGATAAAAGTCATGCGAATATGGCCTTTTTCCCGCAGGGTATAACTGAGACCGCAGAACGTCAGCCCGCACATCATGTAACCTGAATACTCGTCGGTAATAAAGAGGGTGCTGTCGAAGGCGCTGCGGAGCACTATCTCGACTGCAGTCAAGGCCAGGCCGGCGCAGAGCATAATGCCGGCCAAGGCTCCGCAGAAGCCCGACAGCCTGTCAATTGTGCGAATAAAAAATTTCATTGTGCCATCCCATATCGACGATGCCGCTCGCCGCAAGGCGGGCAAGCGGCAGCCAAAAAAGAAAGTTATCTTTGAACTTTTTTCATGAATTCCTCGTACATGGCTCTGGCGTCGGGACTCGCATCCTTCAACCAGTCGGCCCTGATCTTCTCGGTGACGACACTGAGCTCCTTCTGGTAATCGGCGGATACCGGAACTACTTCGATGCCGTTCTTGACGCACAGTTCCTCTTTTTCCTTGTCGAGGGCAACGACCTTGTTCCACATGGCCTCTTCCATCTCTCGACCGGCCTGCACCAGGATGTCCTGAGTCTTTTTATCCAGCTTGTTGAAAGCCTTTAAATTGACATTGATCATATCGGTGGCGATGGTGATATTCAACGGCTCATAAAATTTCAGCACCTCCCAGAATTTGGCATCGACAGCGGTAGGCGTCGAGGTGATTACCGAATCGATGACTCCCATCGCAAGAGAAGAATAGACCTCACTGAATGCCAGGGCATAGGGCGTGCCGCCGGTTGCTTCGACGACCAGGGCGCCGTTCTTGTCATAGGTGCGGGTTTTCAGGCCCTTCATTTCGGCAACCGAGCTCACCTTGTTTTTGGTCCAGAGTCCAGCCCCCGGCCACGGTGAAATGAACAGGATTTTCTGCCCCCACTTTTCCGCAGCCTTATCGAAATATGGCCGGGCGGTATCGCTTAAGAGCCGGGCTTCCTCAAAATTCCCGGCGAGAAACGGCAGGGTGACGATCTGGAAGACCTTGTCTTCGCCCGCCACGCCGCTGATCAACATGTCGGAGAGAGGCACCAGCCCGTCACGAACGACTTTCAGCAACTCCGGACCCTTAAAGCCAAGTGCTCCACCGCTGTTGACAACGATCTCCAGTTCTCCCCCGGTCTTGTCCTTGACAATTGCGGCAAACTCATCGAGAGCCAAAGTCTGATGGTTGCTCGGGGGCCAGACCGAATTGGCGTTCCAGGTGGTTTTTGCCTGGCTGTTCATGGCGGTAAGGCCGGTGGCCAGAACAAAGGCCAGGGCCAGATGAAGCATTTTCTTCATGGTGTTCTCCTTCCATTTGTGAATTGAATGTCGGTTTGTGATTCCCATCTGCCGTTAGGCGATTGGAGGTCTCTCGAGGTCTTGATCCCTCCCCGCCGCCTTTGAATGAGCAAAAACGATGCCGCTTGGCAATGATCGCCGCGACTTTTTGATTATGAGGAATTTAAGCTAGATACAGCTTGGAAGAGAGAGGGAACGGAGACAGCCGGAATTCTTGTTTTCGATAAAAGATTCCAGTTTCCAGGAATGGCCGCGCGGAGACTTTAGCCTGCCATGACACTAGCGACTGTCTTCATCCAGGAGCACATCCCTGGCAGCATTAATCTTAGCCGCCAGAAATGCCGAGCCGCCGCTGTCGGGATGAACCCCTTTTATGAGGCGCCGCCAGGACTGATGGATCTCCTGCTGCGAAGCGCCGGGCTCAAGGCCCAGTATCTGATACGCCTCCTGCCTGTTCATATTGTCAAAACCGGATGCGCCATGCTGCTCCCAGGAAGAACCGGGATCGACACGTTCCCGCCAGTCGGGGTGGTAGCGATCAAGGAACGATTCGAGCAAGGCGGCGCTGTCTTTATCGGAATAGATTTCCCGGTACAGCGACAACACCTCCTCTTCATTCAACTCGGAGAGACGGGCGCCCGCCATGCCACCGGTCAACACCCTGCCGTCCATTGCCCCGGTATCGTGATCAAGTTCCATCTCAAGGTTTGCTGAGCGTACGGTTGATTTTCGTCCACCTGCGTAGGTGGCTGCCGGTCTTCTCGCACGATTGCGCCGCAACCATGACAGGCCGACAAAAACCAGGGGTACCCCGATTGCCCCGCGCCTGGTAAGGATCAGCACACCTCCCACGGCTATGAGAAGCAGCGGTCCCGCACTCGTAAGAAAAGCCGCACTCTTATTTGCGGGAGTTTTGAGAATAACAAAGAAAAGGCCGATCGCCACCACTAACAGAAAGAGAATATACAGCACCATTCAATCATCCAGAAAAAAGAGGGAGAAGTATTACTTCATTTGCTCAAGAAGTAAGTGCGCCTCGCGTCTGCCACTCTGTGAGAGGGCTTTCAATCCACCTCTCGCATAAATGGCAACCGCACCGAGAAGCTCGGCAAGCTCCTTCGCCGAATCGGGCCCGAGCCGGAAATAGGCCCCGCCTGTAAGCCGGGCTATTTCACGAAAACAGGTTTCAGCCTTCACATCATGCCCCTCCTGAAAGAAAAAGCAACGCACTCCTTTCAAACCAAGTTGACCCGCTTTTTGGCTGAGCAACTCGATACTTTCCTCCATCGCATCACCGATAAAAACCAAGGCCGATACTTTTGCCTGGGTTGTTTCCCGATACGCGTGGTTAAGTACCTTGGCAATCTGTGTCTGTCCACTGAGACATTGAATACCGAGCATCAGATCACGCAGTGCGACGGCATTAATGACCCATTTTGAAGCGCGGCATTCGTCCAGACCGCGGAAATACACCAGCTGAATTGACAAACCTCCCGCCTTGCCCACCGCATCGAACATCGAGGCCTGGATAGTCACGGCACTGTCCCAGGTAGGTTGCCGACTCATGGTCGCATCCAATGCAAAAATCAGCCTTCCGCTCTGGGCCAGGTTTGCCTCACCGGCAGACTTAAGAAAAGAGGCTATCTCGCTGGAAGAGGATCTTTCGCGAAGCGCTCTGCTCCCGTCTTCAGTGGAAGTAACTTCCTTTTCTTTCATATTCTTTCCCTGCGGCAGTAAGGAGTTGATAATAAAAATAAAAGCCTCTCGCCTCCGGAACAACCTCCGGGAGCCGAAGACCTACTCTTTTCCTTAAACAGAAAATATTGTCAAAGGATAACTATTTCAACCGGTTTACGCCTGAAAATGAATATTACGAAGTTTTGAACAGAGAAAGCTGATATTTTTTCAGGAGGTCATACAACCGCGCCTGGGAAATCCCTGCAAGGCTGCAGGCTTTTTCCCGGCTTCCCTGTGCCCTCCTGACCAGAACCTCGAAGTACTGCCGCTCAAGATCGGCCCGGAAATCGGTGAGAGTCGGGAGATCGCCGGAGCAATCGTCAAGCCCCGGCCCGGGATCGAAGGCAGTTGTCGGGAGTTGCGGTCCATTATCGAGAAACAACGCCCTGTATTCGGGAGGAAGATGTTTCGGATGGAGCGTCGGATCGGTTCCGGCCGACGCCAGTGCCGCTTCCAGCACATTGATAAGTTCCCGGACATTTCCGGGCCATTCGCAGGTCGAAAGGATTTTCATGAATTCAAGGGAGACGCCTTTCACCCCGGTGCCGTAATTTTTGCCGAGTTGATGGATCTTATGTACGGCTATTTCCTGAATGTCCTTTTCCCGCAAGCGGAGCGGCGGCAGTTTTATCTCTATCGCCCGGATCCGGTAGAGCAGGTCTTCGCGAAACCTGTTCTCTTTCACCAATTGCCCCAGATCCCGATTGGTTGCGGCTACCAGGCGGAAATCGACGGCTCTTTCCGTGCCACCGATCGGCCTGACCTTTTTCTCCTGCAGCACCCTGAGCAACGCCTTTTGAATGGAGATCGCCAGGTCGCCTATTTCATCAAGAAAGAGCGTGCCGCCTTCGGCCTGGCGGATGAGCCCGTCGCGCCGCGTTTCCGCCCCGGTAAATGTCCCCTTTTCAAAGCCGAAAAAACTCGCTTCGGCCAGCGACTCGGTGATGGCCCCGCAATCGACCGCGACAAAACTGCCTGCAGCCCTCTTGCTGTTGTTATGGATGGCGCGGGCGAAAAGCTCCTTGCCGGTGCCTGTTTCCCCGGTTATGAGGACGCTGGCCGTGGTCACCGAGGCCTTCGCTACTTCATCGAGGCTGCACTGGATGGCGTACGAATTGCCGACTATCCCGGAACGGTTGAGCGAAACCGGCTCCTTGGCCGCCTTCTTCTCCTTCCGGTATTCCAGGGCTCTCAAAATGGGCAGCGAGACCTCATCGATGGTGAAAGGTTTCTGGATATAATCCCATGCCCCGTATTTAAAGGCAATTTTTGCTCCGCGGATATCGCCGGTACCGGTGATGATGATAACTTCCGGACGGCCTGCCGTTTTCAGGAGCTCGGGCAGGAGGGCCAGACCATTGCCGTCGGGCAGGTCGAGGTCAAGGAGAATCACATCCCAGGGTGTACTCAAGGCAAGCTTTCTTCCCTCGTCGACCGAAGAGGCAACGCCGGCCGTATGGCCCTGCCCGTCGAGGATATCCGACAAAAACAAACCGATCTTGGGATCGTCATCAATGATAAGTATATTTGCCACGCGAAGTTCTATTGTGTTTTCATTGCCAGAGCCTTCTGAATTGCCTCGGTCAATTCCCGGGCGAGAACCGGTTTCAACAAAATATCACATAAGCCGGCATATTGCTTCACATCTTCATTGATACCTTCCTTGAAGCCGGTGCAAAGAATAACCGGAATATTTGCATGAATCCGTTTAACCATTTTTACAAGCTCCAGTCCCGTCATCTTCGGCATCGCCATATCGGAGACAACCAGATCGAAAAATGCAGGATCCTTTTTAAAGATTTCATAGGCCTCAAGGCCGTTTGCGGCAGTGACAACCTCATAGCCGAGCTGCTCGAGGATCTCCTTGCCGGACCGGACGAAACCCTCTTCGTCATCGACCAAAAGAATCCTTTCGCTCCCCTCCTTCGGCGAACACGGCGTGGAAATCCGGCCGTCCAGATTGCCGCCTTCGAGCTTCGGCAGGAAGACGTGAAAACCGGCGCCTTGCCCAAGCCGGCTTTCGACGGTAATTGCGCCACCCATCTCACTGACCAGCCCATGAATCACCGCCAGCCCCATGCCGGTTCCCTCGCCTCGCGATTTAGTGGTAAAAAACGGTTCGAAAATTCTCTCCTGGATCTCGGGGCTGATGCCATGGCCATTATCGACGATACTGAGTTTCACATATCTGCCCGGCTCAATCCGATCGAGTTGACCGTTTTCCTCACTGACCTGAACTTCATCCAGGCGTATCTCCAGCATCCCGCCGTGTTCCTGCATGGCATGGGCGGAGTTGGTGCAGAGATTCATGACTATCTGATGAATATGCGTGGGATCGGCCCAGACCACACCGTCCTCGACGGCAAAAGTCCGCTTGATCTCGATCATCGCCGGCAGCGAAGCCCGTAGAAACTTTATCGTCTCCTTGATGATCGGCCCCAGGCAGATCGCCTCCTTTTTAACCTCAGTCTGGCGGCTGAAGGTCAGCATCTGTTTGATCAGACTTCTTGCCCGCAATCCTGCGCTGAGAATCTCTTCAAAATATTTTTCGACATTCTGCCCCTTTGCATAACGCATCTTGGCGGCCTCGGTAAAACCGAAAATCGAGGCCAGGATGTTATTAAAATCGTGGGCGATCCCACCGGCAAGAGTGCCGATCGCTTCCATTTTCTGGGCCTGCCGCATCTGCTTTTCCAGGTTGTTTCTGGCGGTGATATCCTCAATTATTCCTTCGACATATTGGGGTTTCCCCTGAGAGTCGGCCACAACATGAGCGGTCACCAGAGCGGCAAGCGACCGGCCGTCGCTCTTTTTCAACTCGACTTCGAGCCCTTTGATGGTAC
Source organism: Desulfobulbaceae bacterium BRH_c16a (assembly GCA_000961725.1). GTDB lineage: Bacteria > Desulfobacterota > Desulfobulbia > Desulfobulbales > Desulfocapsaceae > Desulforhopalus_A. The sequence goes on along the minus strand of LADS01000007.1, from coordinate 34,657 downwards.
CTTCGCGAAACAGCATTTCCAGAACCATTTCCCTCATGTGAGGGTCCCGGTACATCTGTTTCACCGTTTTTTGCGTGAGGTCGCCTGCGCTTTTGTACTCCAGCATCTTAATAAATGCTGGATTTACCATGACATACCGACCATCGTAATCGGCGGATGAGCGAAAAACCCCGACCGGCAATTCTTCAACCAGCTGCTGATATCGTCTCTCGCTTTCGATTCGCGCCTTTTCCGCTTCCTGGCGGTCGATAATTTCACTTTCCAGCTTTTTATTGGTTTCGAGCAGGGACAACTCACGCTCTTTCACCCTGTTTGCCATGTAGTTGAACTTTTCCAGTATCCTCGCGATCTCAAAATGTTCGAAAGTACTGTCCTGCTCGCGGTAATTGCCGGCGGATATTTCTTCAATTCTGGTCATGAGATGATTCAAAGGCCTGCCCACCAACCGGCTGAAGAGCAGGGAGTTGGCGATCATCAAGCCGAGAACGACAAAGAGCATGGGCAGCATGGACCGAAAGAACATTTGAAAATTGTTCTTCTGATACAGTCTGGTGGTAAAGCCCAATTCCACCGTGCCGACCAGCACTTCGTTATAAAAAACCGGTTTCTTGTTGACGACGAGACTCGGTTCATGCTCGTTCACCATACTGAACAGAATATCTCCCTCTTCACTTGAAACCCTAAGCAGGGATACGACCTCGTTCTTTGAAAAGGTACTGCAGATGCTTGTTATCCAGTCCTGGTCGACATTCCACAGGGGAAGTTGCAGGTTGTCGGTAAGATAGGAGAGATACTCGGAATGATTGCTGAGAGAGGTTTTTTTCGATTCGTGGGAATAGAACCAGAGGCTGAAGATACTGGTTACCGTAAAAATTGAGAGGACGATAAAGATAAGCTTCCTGGTGAGATCTTTGGAAAGCTTTTTCTGTGCATTTTTCAGAACGGCCGTCATACGGGAACCTTCATCGGGACAAACGGGTTAATAAAAATTGATCAGCCCATGCTTATGTAATAACCGGGAGTATTCTCCGGTCCTTTTCATTTTTTTCAGTTCGCCGTCAAACTGCTTGCGCAACAGATGAAGATCCCGCTTTTTCGAGAAGGCGATATAACTCGGCAGGCTTTCTATCATCTTCGGCAGTCGTTCGACCTGCTTTTCTATCCCCATGTGCCTGATGGTATGTTCGGCGACATAATAAGTACTGGGCAGCAGATCTATCCTCCCCTTGGCAAGCTTCTGGAAATTGTGGGCCAGTTGATTTGCCTTATCAAGAAGGATGAACTGCCGATATTGATCGAACACCTGCCCATAGCTGATAGTCGAGACGATGCCGATCCTGGTATCCTGTATCGAGGAAATATGTCCGTTGAAATCCAGGGGGCTTCCTCTTTTTTTGTAGAAGTAGATCTCCTGCTCAAGCAGGACCTCCTCCGAATAGTCCAGGAACTTCTCCCTTTCGGCGTTTTTATAGGCTGTGAAAATTGCATCCGCTTTGCCGCTGCCCACCATCTTCATGGCTCTTGTCCAGGGCAGAACCCGGATAGTGACGGTATGCCCCAGCTTCCCCATGATCGTTCGGACAACCTCGACAACCGCACCTTCAGCCCGATGCTTGTCATTCTCATATTCCAGCGGAGGAAAGTGCAGGGTGACAAAAGTAAAATCCGCACAAAATCCCTGCATCCCGAAAAGGACCGAACCGCCTTGCAGCATCAGGAAAAAAAGGATCGTTTTATACATAGCGTCGTCAGTCTGAAATTCCAATCATTGAATAGAGCAAACTTGCCGGAGACTTCATCCTACCATATGCACTCGGGATAAAGATCGGCGAAATGCCTGGCGGCGGCATCTTCATTTTCGGCGGCAAATTCCTTTTGCAGGTCCCGGACGGTATCGGTCAGCACCACAATTTCTTTTAAATGATCGATAATCTGTTGCTGTTTTCTCTTCAGGACGTAAGCGGTTTGCAGATCGACGCGCTGAAACCGTATGCTGTTTCCCGGCGTCGCCTGGCCGATAAGATCGAGATCGCTGGAGATGACGGTTGCAATCTTGGTATAGCCGCCCACCGTCTGTTCAGCGAGAAGAATGATAGGCTGACCGTTGGGGGGGATCTGCACCCCGCCCGGGAGACTCGATTCGGAGATGATACTCGTGGGCTTGCCGGTCTTCTGGCGGATTTCCGGACCGCTGAGGCGATAGCCCATCCTGTTCGACTCGTGACTTACGATGAAGTCCGAGCTGAAAAACATGTCCAGTCCCTCGTCAAAATAATCGTCCTGGGGACCGGGAACGGCTCTGAGGATCTTCCTGTCGGGATATTTCGGCACAAGTTCAGCCGGAATTCGTCGTGGTTCCGGCAAGATTGGCCCGATTCCCCGGCAAAGTCCGTCTTCTTTTTGCAAAGGGCGGCCATGCAGGCCGCCGATTCCGGCGCCCACATTACAGGAGCGGCTGCCCATTACCGGGGGAACCTCGAATCCGCCGGTCACCGCGACATAGCTTCGGCAACCGGACTGTGCCCGGCCGATTTCCAGCACATCGCCGGTTTTGACCCGAAAGGACGACCAGCCGGCAACGGCTTGCCCGTTGAGAAAAATCGGCATATCCGCACCTGTTACCGCAACCCTTGCATGATCGAGGACAAAAAAACCCGGCCCGGTCACGGTACATTCCAGGACTGCCGCGTCGTCGCCGTTGCCGACCAGCAGATTTGCCAAGCTCGCGGCAAATACATCCATAGCCCCGCTGACCGGCACGCCATACCGTTGATAGCCGTAACGGCCACGGTCCTGCACGGTGGTGAAAAGCCCCGGAGAAAGCACCTTGAAAAGCTGATACGATATCGTCATCTTGTTTTTTGCCTGGAATCTCTTTACGGTTCAGTTGGATTTCACCGGTGCATCGGGCGTACGTCGATATTTTGTTCTTCAAGGGACTTGCGGATGGCCCGCACCATCTCCACGGCATGGGGATTGTCACCATGAACGCAGAGGGTCTGGGCGGCAAGTTCGATGGTATCTCCGCTCACAGCCTCGATGCAGCCCTCGGTGGCGATCTTCACCGCCCGCCGCACGACCTCTTCGGGATCGGTAATTACAGCCCCCGCATTCTGCCGCGGTGCGAGCGTTCCTTCCGGAGTATAAGCCCGGTCGGGAAAAGCTTCATAGGCAATGGAAAGCCCGTATTCCCTGCCGGCCTCGGCCATTACCCTGCCCTTCTGCCCGGCCAGGGTTACAAAGATGACGTTGCGGTTGACGCTTGATATGGCCTCGGCCACAGCCATTGCGGTCTCCTTGCTTTCAACTGCGGTGAGATAAAGACTGCCGTGGGGTTTGACATGGGTGAGCACGGTGCCGTTGGCCCTGCAGAAGGCATCCAGCGCGCCGATCTGGTAAATGAGGTAACACTTGAGTTCCTCGATGCCGACCTTCATGGGCCGTCTGCCGAACCCCAGCAGATCGGGATATCCCGGATGGGCACCGCAATTGATGCCGTTTCGGGCCGCCAACCTGACCGTTTTGTTCATCACCAGAGGATCGCCGGCATGCCACCCGCAGGCGATATTGGCGGAAGTGATATAGGGCATGACTTCTTCATCCATACCAAGTATATAGACACCGAAACTCTCTCCCAGATCGCAGTTCAAATCAATCGTTTTTCTTTCCATGGTTTCATCCGTTTGTAATTGTGCTTACAGATATCAGTCAGCTATCAGCTTTCAGCTGTCAGCCGCCAAAACATCAAACTCCTCTTCGCTTATCGACCTGAATTTGAGGATGTTGCCGGTACTGAGCAGAAAGGGATTTCCCCTGCCGTAATCGAACAATTTGAGCGGCGTTCTTCCTATCAACTGCCACCCCCCGGGGCTGGCGATGGGATAGACCCCCGTCTGCCCATTGGCAATGCCGACCGAACCGGCAGGAACCTTCTTTCTCGGCGACTGCAGCCGGGGGGTGTGCAGGGCTTCCGGCAGCCCGCCGAGAAATGGAAATCCCGGCGAAAACCCCAGCATGTAGACAAAATAGTCCGGCCGGCAGTGGAGATGAATCACTTCCTCCTCGGAAAGATTATGATTTGCCGCCACAAAGCTTAAGTCGGGCCCGAACCGGCCACCGTAACAAACCGGCAGTTCGACGACTTCCGGAGTCGGCAGGATTATGTCGCTCGTTTTCCGGTACAGTTCGACAAGTTTTTCCTGCAGTTGCCAAAACGTTGTGACAAGAGGATCATAGATCAGGGTAATCGACCGGTACGCCGGTGAATATTCCACCACACCATCGAGCCCTTCCTGATCCAGGGCCAGCATCATCGTCCGTATCCGTTGATGGATCAGCGGCGAAATGCCTTCTCCGAACTCCATCATCAATCCTTGATCCCCGGCTATACGAAAAAGAGGGCTATCATAAAGGGTTGTTGTCATCGTCAATTCATCCCGGATAATTTACGCCATGATTTTATCGAGCTGTCACTTCTTGGTGATTTACAAAAAACATGCCACAGCAAGCTTAAACTTTTGCGGCGAAATACCTGCGGTCAGGGCCAATCGAGCGGGGATCTTCAAACAACAAAACAGCAGCATATTCTCCTTTTCAAGAATTATTTCTTCATTATCGTAATGAGCGACTCTCCACTGCCCTGCAATCTTTTTGCCTTTGTTTCTTTTCAGCCAATTTGACGAAATGCTCAATTTTCACTAACTCTTTGAATTAATAATTCTTTCCTCGAAATCGACATTCCGTCCCCCTGACATGATTGATGAAATACTCAAAACGCTTCCGCCATCGACCCGTCTCTGCCCCTCAAGATAAGCAGACGATCATTCCATTTTGTTTAATTATTATATTCTATCAATATCTTACAAGACAAACAAGACCGGCCGCTCTGCTTTTACCCCATTGGGTATGTTTTTTGCTTTCCCTCAGCCCAGCCACGTAATATCGGCGAAAACGGATACCTTTCAAGGGCTGGGCCCGGAATTTACAACAAACGAGAAGAAGAGGTTGGCTTTATGGCGAAGAACAAGCTCAGGGAGCTGGTGATCAACAGAGACTGGTGCAAAGGCTGCGGCATCTGCGTCGGTTTTTGTCCGAAAAAAGTCCTGGAGCTCGACTCCAGGGAGAAGGTTATTGCAGTGCGCCCTGAGGAGTGCATCTGCTGCAGTCTCTGTGAATTGCGGTGTCCCGATCTGGCGATCGAGGTGCTGATGGATAAAGGTGACGACAATGACGAATAGCATTAAATTTATACAAGGCAACGAGGCCTGCGTCGAGGGGGCGCTCTATGCCGGCCTGGAGTTTTTTGCCGGCTACCCGATCACCCCGTCGACCGAAATCGCCGAACATCTCGCCGGGCGGTTGCCGGAACGCGGCGGCAAATTCATCCAGATGGAAGACGAGATCGCTTCGATGTGCGCCATCGTCGGCGCCTCGCTTACCGGCAGAAAAGTCATGACCGCGACCAGCGGACCGGGCTTTTCGCTGAAGCAGGAGGCCATCGGCTACGCCTGCATGGCGGAGATTCCCTGCGTTATCGCCAACGTCCAGCGGGGCGGCCCGTCGACCGGCAACCCGACCCACGTCAGCCAGGGCGACGTCAATCAGGCCCGCTGGGGTACCCACGGCGACCATAACATCATTGCCCTTACCGCCTCCAACCACCAGGACGTTTTTTCGATCACCGTCGATGCCTTCAATATGGCCGAGACCTACCGGACCCCGGTCATCCTCCTGCTTGACGAAGCGGTCGGCCATCTCCGCGAGAAGCTGGTCATTCCCGAAAAAGGCGAACTGCCGATCGTCGACCGGCTGCGGACCTCGGTGCCGAAAGGCGTCGATTACCATCCCTACCTGCCACGGGAAGACGGCCGTCTGCCGATGTCCGACTTCGGCGGCGACCATCGCTACAATGTCACCGGACTGTTCCACGACATGTGGGGTTTTCCCTCCAACAACCCGAAGGTGGTAAACGAGTTGCTCCGCCATCTGGTCGACAAGATCGACAACAATATCCAGACCATCACCCGCTACAAGGAACACTGTCTGGAGGGGGCCGAGTATATCCTCATCTCTTATGGTTCGTCGGCCCGTTCGGCCATCCATCTGGCCCAAAACAGGCGGAACAAAGGCGAGAAGATCGGGGTGCTCGAGTTGCAGTCGATCTGGCCCTTCCCGGTCGAGCTGGTGCGGGAAAAATGCGCCGGCGCGAAAGCCGTGCTGGTTGTCGAAATGAATATGGGTCAGGTCATGGCCCAGGTAAAAGCGGCGGTCGATGAGCCCGGCAAAGTCTTTCTTGCCAATCGAATCGACGGCAAATTGATAACACCATCGGATATCAAACGACTCCTGCGGGTCATCCAGGGGAGAGGAGTGTGACATGGCTGTAACAGATTACTTACGCGAACGTTTTTTCCCGCATATGTGGTGTCCGGGCTGCGGCCACGGCACGGTGCTCAATTCGCTGCTGCGGGCTATCGAAGAGCTGGGGTTGAACAAGAACGACATCGTCATGACCTCGGGGATAGGCTGCTCGGCCCGGATCTCCGGCTATGTCGATTTCCATTCCCTCCATACCATTCATGGAAGGGCCTTAACCTTTGCTACCGGGGTGAAGCTTGCCAGGCCTCATTTGAAGCTCCTCGTGCCGATGGGTGACGGCGACGCTTTAGCGATCGGCGGCAACCATTTCATCCATGCCGCGCGGCGCAATATCGACATCACCGCGATCATCATGAACAACCGGATCTACGGCATGACCGGCGGGCAGTTCTCCCCTCTTTCCGGCCCCGGCAAGAAGGCCACTACCGCGCCCTATCTGACCATCGACAGCGAGTTCGATATCGTCAAACTGGCCGAAGCGGCGGGAGCGACCTTTGTCGCCAGATCGACCACCTATCACGCCAAGGAGTGTATCGACTTCCTGAAAAAAGCGATCGACCATAAAGGTTTTTCGGTGGTCGAAATTCTCTCCCAGTGCCCGACCCATTACGGCCGCAAGAACAAAGAGGGCGACGCACCGCAGATGATGGAGAGCTACAAGAACAATACCGCAAAGATCGGCTCGAAGGCACTCGCGGAAAATCCTTCGCTGATCGCCCGGGGGATTTTTGTCGATGTCGAACGGCCTGAATATTGTCAGGAATACGACAAAATAATTGAACGTGCCATGAAGGGGTAATACCAATGAACAGGACCAGACTCGTCTTTTCCGGCTCCGGCGGCCAGGGGGTGATTACCGCCGCCATCATTTTAGCCGAAGCGGCCGTCATCCATGAGGGGATGAATGCCACCCAATCGCAAAGCTACGGCGCGGCGGCACGAGGCGGCGCCACCCGCAGCGATATCATCCTGTCGGATAATGAAATCAATTTCCCGGTGGTGACCCAGCCGAACATCCTCGTCTGTCTGACCCAGGAGGCCTACACCTCCTTTGCGCCGATCATCAGGCCGGGCGGCACGCTGCTCACCGACTCGCGGTTTGTCCAGACCACCAAGAAGGTCGATGCCCGGCAGATCGAGTTGCCGATCTATGATTCGGTCATGGAAAAAATCGGCAAACCGATCGTCTTCAATATCAGCGTGCTTGGTGTTCTTTTGGGTATTACCCCGCTGGTCAGGGATGAGTCGCTGCTTGCGGTGATAAAAGAACGGGTGCCGAAAGACTTCATCGGCCTCAATACCGATGCCTTTAATCTCGGCCTTTCGATCGGCCGGGGATATTTCTCGAATTAATAAGGTTCAACATGAAAATCCACGAATTTCAGGCAAAAGAGCTGTTCCGCAAATACGATGTCCCGGTGCCCGACGGGCAGTCTGTTGAAAGTGTAGAGGAAGCGGTGACGGTCTGTAAAAGGCTCGGCAGCTACCCGGTTGTTCTCAAGGCGCAGATTCATGCCGGCGGCAGGGGCAAAGGCGGCGGGGTCAAACTCGTCCGGTCGGAACAGGAGGCACGGGCCGCGGCCGATACCATTCTCGGCATGACGCTTATTACCCACCAGACCGGGCCGGAGGGAAAAGTAGTCAAAACCTTGCTGGTAGAGGCAGGGCAGGATATTGCCGAAGAACTTTACTTGAGTCTTCTGGTCGACCGTGAGACCGCCTCGATTATCATCGTCGGCTGCCGGGAAGGCGGGATGGATATAGAAGAAGTCGCGGCCAGAAGCCCCGAAAAGATTATCAAGGTTCAGGTCAATCCGCTCGTCGGCCTGCAGGGCTATCATATCCGTGAGCTGGCCTTCGGCCTTGCCCTTACAGGCAACGCCATGAAAAGCCTCGGCGGCCTGGTAAAAAATCTCTACCGGCTCTTTGTTGAAAACGACTGCTCGCTGGTCGAGATCAATCCGTTGATTATTACGAAGGCGGAGACGGTTATCGCTCTCGATGCAAAAGTCGATCTCGACTCCAACGCCCTCTTCCGCCATCCCGCCCAGCTGGCCTATCGCGATCTGAACGAGGAAGACCCGCTTGAGGTGGAGGCGTCGAGGTTCAACCTCAACTATATCAATCTCGACGGCAATGTCGGCAATATCGTCAATGGCGCTGGGTTGGCCATGGCGACCATGGATATCATCAAGCAGGCAGGGGCACAACCGGCCAACTTCATGGATGTCGGCGGCGGCGCCACCGCCGAGATGGTCGAAAACGGCCTGCGCATCATCCTTCGGGACGACAAGGTCAAAGCGGTTTTGATCAATATTTTCGGCGGCATCCTGCGCTGCGATGTCTTTGCCGAAGGTGTGGTTGCCGCCGCCAAGGCAATCGGCCTGAAAATCCCTATCGTGGTTCGCATGGAAGGCACCAATGTCGAGGCAGGCAAACAGATCCTGGCGGCCTCCGGGCTGAGTCTGATCAGTGCCGTCGACCTGCGCGATGCTGCGGCCAAGATCGCCGCTGCTGTGGCTTAAAAAATATTAGAAAGTTCAGGAGTGCAACGTGAGCATCTTTGTAAATAAAGACACAAAACTGATAGTACAGGGCATTACCGGCAAGGAAGGTCAATTCCATACCCGACAGTGCATTGAATACGGCACCCGGGTCGTCGGCGGAGTGACGCCCGGCAAGGGCGGCCAGAAAATGGACGGCGTCCCGGTCTTCAATACCGTCCGCGATGCGGTGGACAAGACAGGTGCCGACGCCGGAATGATATTCGTCCCCCCGGCCTTCTCAGCCGATGCGATCATGGAAGGCGCCGACGCGGGCCTTAGCCTGATCGTCGCCATCACCGAGGGCGTGCCGGTCATGGATATGCTGCGGGTGAAAAACTATCTCGCCACCAAAAACTGCCGCCTGATCGGCCCGAACTGCCCGGGAATCATCACCCCCGGTGAATGCAAGATCGGCATCATGCCAGGCAAGATCCATAAGCCGGGAGGTCCGGTAGGCGTGGTGTCCCGCTCCGGCACTCTGACCTATGAAGTGGTCGATCAGCTGACTAAGCTCGGCATCGGTCAGACCACCTGCGTCGGCATCGGCGGCGACCCGGTGAACGGCACCAATTTCATCGATGTGCTGCTGGCCTTCGAGGCCGATCCGGCCACCGAAGGCATCGTCATGGTCGGTGAGATCGGCGGCAATGCCGAAGAAGAGGCGGCCCTGTTCATCAAGCGCCACGTCACCAAACCGGTGGTCGGCTTTATCGCCGGACTCACCGCGCCTGCCGGCAGGCGGATGGGTCATGCCGGCGCGATTATCAGCGGAGGTTCCGGTACCGGTCAGGCAAAGATTGCCGCCTTTATGGAAAACGGCATTCATGTCTGCGAAAACCTCGGCCTTATCGGCCAGGTCAGTAAAGAGGCATTTGGTTTGTGACCTAACAGAGCAAAAATTCAATTCCGGGAGCCAAGAGGTTCCCGGGTAATGGTACATATAAATGAATATGGTACTTGAAAGTGGTCTCGAAACGCATTCCGTCAACTCTCCCCTGCCGCAAACCAACGGCGCCAACATCATCGGCAAGGCCCAGGCGGCGGGACTCGACCCGCGCGTCCTCTATGAGGCGGTCATCGATCTCTCAGCCGACGGCCTGTTAACCGCCAACTGCATCAACCTGGCCGCCGGCATCCTGTTAAAAGATCTGGGGCTGCCCGCCTATTTCTTTGCCCATATCCAAAAACCGGCCCTTGCCCAACTGCTGCAGTCGATCGCCTCGAATATCCGGGTGATGAACGGCAGAGTGGAGCTGTTCGGCCGGGTTGCCCACATCGACTTCAACCTCAACTATGGCAGCGAAGGTCAGCGCGTCAGAATCGCCACGGAAGAGACCCGCGACAGCATGGAGAGTCTGCTCGAAAATCTCATCTCCGGCCACCGCCGGGAATATTATTACAGCCCCGACAGCGGCTATTACACCTATATCATCCGCCCGGAAACGGTAGCCGATTTCCCCTCCGAGGCTTACAACGGCTCGCGATTTCTTTTTTCGCTTGCCGGCGATTATGATGCTACCCCGCTGCCGACGAGAAAACGCTACGAAAAATTCCTCCAGCAGTGTGAAGGCGCGGTCACCCCGCCGATCGAGGTCTTCAATCTGCCCGAGACCGGCGAGACCCGGCTGATGTTCAAGTCCGATTTCGAGTCGCCGCAACTGCCGATCCTGCGAAAGATCCTCGCCGACCGCGGCTACACTCTGGTCCGGGCCTACTGGGAGCCGTATCTGGCCAAGACCCAGGTGCCCTCCTCGATCTGCTCAATCTATATCAGGGAAGAGCTCAACCGCCGCGATGAGCAGATTTTGACCCGCGACCTGCGGGCCTTTCTGGCGTTTGCCCTCAGTCCGATAGGGGACTTGTATATCGGCTCGAGGCTCAGTTTCAAGGAGATGCTTTTTGCCGGCAACGCCATCGATTTCACCCATCTCTTTATCTTCAAGGAGAGCGAGAATGCCACGGACCGGGAGATCATGGGCAACCTGATCAACAAGGATCATCAGGACGCCTTTGCCAAACGGATCCAGGACTCGAACAAATCGACCTACGGCGCGACCCTTATCGCCCAGACCGTCCGCAATCATCCCGACCTCATTCAACTGCTCTACCGTCTGTTCGAAAAACGGTTCGCCCCGGAGTGCCGCAAAAAAATCACTGCGGCCGAACTTGAGCTGGAGTGGCAGGACTTCGAGAAAAAAATCAGCAGCCGGTTTATCGATTTCAGCCTTGGTTACGATATCTTCCGGTTCATGTTCAAGATCGTTTCCTGCACCCTGAAGACCAATTTTTTCAGTGACGAGAAACGGTCATATTCCTTCCGCTTCGATAACCGGATTCTCGACCCTCTGGTCTTCAGCCAGTTTGTCCATGGCATCTTTTTTGTCAACGGCCATTATTCATGCGGCACCCATCTGCGGGCAGGCGATATCGCGAGAGGCGGCCTGCGCCTTATCCGGGTGTCCCGGTCAAACCATGCGGCCGAACTGGACAACGCCGTGCTCCTTAATTATGCCCTCGGCCCCAAGGCCCAGCGGATAAAACACAAGGACATCTGCGAAAGCGGCTCCAAGGGCGTTGTCGTCCCGCATCCCGCCTATGCCGAATACGCCCTTGACGCCCTCTACGATTACACCGAAGGGATCATGGACCTCATCCTCCTGCAGGATAAATCGATTATCGATTACTACGGCCGGCCGGAGATGGTCTTTTTCGGGCCCGACGAAGGCACCGCCCAGCTCATGGACGCGGTGTCGCTGAGAGCTAAGGCGCGCGGCTACCGGTTCTGGCGGACGCTTACCACCGGCAAGAGCTTCGGCATCCCCCACGATACCTACGGCCTGCTCGAATCCGGCGAGACCTTCGCCCTCTACAGCCGGGGCGCGGAAGGGGTGGAACTGCAGGTTGACGGCTCGTCGCGGCTTATCACCACCGACATGGCCAGGGTCTATGCCGAGATCGGCGACAACATCGCCATCAGCGGCATGACCACCACTTCGGTGATGAGCGCCTTCCGGACCCTCATCGGTCATTACGGCGCGGGCGAGAAAAAGCTGAACCTGATGATCACCGGCGGCCCCGACGGCGATCTCGGCGCCAACGAGATCCAGTGCTACAAAGGCAAAATCTGCCTGATCATCGACGGCGGCTCGGTTCTTTTCGATCCGCAGGGCCTGGACAAAAAAGAACTGCGCCAACTGGCCATGCAGCGCAACTCGGTGCCGCGCACCAACTCGCTCGGTTATCCGAGCGAAAAACTCAGCGCGGCAGGCTTCATGGTGCCGCTCAAGGGCCGCAACATCACCCTGCCGGACGGCACGGTTATTGAAGACGGCGCCCTCTTCCACCGCACCTTCCTGGTCGATCCCGGCAGCCGCAGATACATTCAGGATGCGAATATCCGCGCCTTTATTCCCTGCGGCGGCTTCAAGGACACCGTCAACCAGGGCAATGTCCGGCTGTTTCTCGATAATTTTCAGGAGCTGGAGTTTATCGTCGAAGGCGCCAACGTCTTCTTCTCCGACGGCGCCAGGCGGCATATCGCCACGGCCAGCCGAATCAAGCAGATCAAGGATACCACCGCCAACAAAGGCGGGGTCTTCAGCAGCTCGATCGCCGAGGTGCTGACCGCCTTTTTACTCGGCGACGACTATGAAGATAAGCTGTTGAACGATCAGACCACCCGGTGGGCTTTGATTAAGGATATCATGCTGCTGGTGGAACGGTATGCGAGAGAGGAGACGGCGATGCTGATCCGGCTCCATGAAGCTCAGCCCGAAATACCGCTGTTCGATCTGTCGCAGCAATCGAGCGAATACATCTTCGCCCTGCAGGCCGAGCTGGAGAAAGCCCTCGACCGGCTGCCGGCCGACGGGCCGCTGGTCGGCAGGATCCTGGAACAATATATCCCGGCCGTCCTGATCGACCGGCTTGGTCTTGCTTCCATCCGGACCATCCTCGACGCCCCGGAGCTGCAGCCCTACCGCAACACGATTATTACCAAGAAACTGGCATCGCTGGCCTTTTACCGGTTCGGCGCAGACTGGGACGGTTTTCTGAAACGATTTGCAAAAGACATGGAAAGAACTCTCCATTCAGTCGTGGAATGACAGCAGAGGTGGGTTCACTCTTTTTGTGAACCCACCAGGAAACAATTGAAAGGACCCAATAATATGAAAAAGATGAAAGAGACCAGACTCCGTGTCCTCGGTATTCTCAGCGAAAATCTTAAAAACCCGCAACCACAGGTGGTGGGGATTGAAAAAATCGCCGACGAACTGCAGTTGAGTATCGCCCAGACCAGGCAGCTCCTCCTGATAATGGCTGAGGCCGGAGAAATAGAGAGCGATATGGAAGGACAATATTCGCTTATTACCCCGGCCGGCCTCTTTTGGCTGACTTCGATGCAGGAAGGCGCATGATCGTGATGACCTTACCGCAAGGTTAGGAGCCGTTACGAAATAACCAGGCCATTTTCAACCATTTCGTTACGGCTCCTTAGACCGTTCCGGGCATTACCTTGCCCATGTTATTTTTTGACAACGGCTTACTTCCCTCCGGCCTCTTAATCGGGACTGTTGCTCCCCTCCTGCTTGACCAGTTGTTCTCTCGTGTACTTGAGCAGGTTCTCAACCGGGAGGGTATGCACCTTGAAATACTGATCGCGCCCCGATTGTTTCAACACGAAATAGTCGGCGGCGGATTTGGCAAAACGATATTCCGCCCTGGTACCGTCCTTGAAAGAGACCGTGAAAGAAACCGTATCGGCGAAAGCCGGCTGATCGTTGAACAGCACCTGAACATCCTGCGGGTCGAGGACATCCTGGATGGTCAGATTACCGGCTTCGTTCAACAGGTTATCTGCAGCCTCGCTGTCTGTCTGCCGCCCTTCCTCCAGGTTTTCCAGCTGCCAGGTATCGTCTTTTTTAAGCAGGGTAAAATCGGCAAAAGCCAGTGAGTCGACATCTTCCGCCTTGAACATGAAGAGAGTCTTATCGAGCCATTTATCGGCGCCGGTTTCCAGATCAAAGTTGCTGAGGGCAACGATAAAAACGGCATCGGTACCGGCCACTCTGGCATGAACCTGGCGAAAACCGGGGGAAGACCCGACATAGAGATCGCCGACAACCCGGTCGCCTTCCCTCAGCACCACATGGCGCTCAAAACCATCATCGGCCACCTGGAATCGTTTGGCCGCCTCATTCGAAGTGGCAACGGTAAAGCCCTGCTTCAGATCGGCCAGCTTGGCAAGGAGAGCAGTTACCTGTTCGTCCCCTGCCGGTGCGGCAAAGGAATCGGGAAGTACCCAGCCGGACTCCTTCTTCTGTAACACCAACCGTTCACCTTCCGGCCCGGTGATCTCGAGAGCAGTTACAGAATCGGCAGCAAAGCTGAAAAGCGGCGTGGCAGGCGATACCGGGAGATTTCCCGTATCGATCCTGTTCAAGGCCACTGCCAGGGTGAGCTGAATCGCAAGTAAAGCCGCTGCGGCGATAATTATCCTGCGCATAATCATATCCTCCCTGCGCTTTCTCGCAGAAGTGCGAGGTGGCGTTTTTCGGTTCCTTTCCGCATCGAATTCCTGACAAACCAGATCGTCAGCAGGCCGAGAGAGGCCAGGCCGTAGTTGAGATACTCCCAGAACAGCTGCATGTTCCTGGTCATCGGCATGAGAGGTCGGGAATAATGACTTCTGCCGCGAATTGTCAGAAGCCCGCGTTCCTCAAGAGACCAGTCGACGGCATTGGCCATCAGCTGTACCGGTCCGAGATAGGAGGTGCGCATGACACTGGAGCCTATTCCCAACACGGTGTCGCTTAAAAAGGTGTGCGAAGAAAAGAGGATGATTCGAGCGCTTTCGGGAGATTTATCGATCTGCCGAGCGATTACCTGGGTCTTTTTCTCCTCCTCTTCGTGTTGATGTCCGTCATCCTCGTCCTCATGATTCTCGCCGTCACTTGCCAGAAGCGGCGAAGGCTTGCCGGCAAAATAGGATGAAAACCGTCCTTCGACAACCAAGCCAAGCAGCTTTTTCCCTTGATCCTTGCCGACAGGGAAGCCAAGATCGCCATGGGTGCGAAAATCCGGCTGGATGTCAGTCTGGCCGGAAGCCCAGCTCTCTTCCGAACTTTCCAGCAGACGGATCACCGTTCTCTCTTTATTCTTTTCTTCATCGACGGTTATCGGCGACGGCCAGTTCATGGTCAACTGGTTGAGACCGGTGAGCAGCCCGCTCTCCAGGTTCATCGCATCGGGTCTCACATCGACAAAATAGGGATAATCGACCATCCGGGTTTCCTGAACCGTAAACCCGCCCACCTGTCGCTGCACCGGCACGGGAAATGCGCTGTTCCGGGGATCGAGGACCATTTCCTCGTCAATTGTAATCCCCTGGAACCGCAGCCACTCCTCCAGCCCCGTCGGCTTTCTTTCGACAGCCAGTTGCCGGTCAAGACCGATACTGAAAGGAGAGGTGGCAAGGACTACGGTGCCGCCCTGCATGAGAAACTGATCGACCGCGAACAGCTGCTTTTCACTCAAAGCTTCGGGAGCTATCACCATGAGCAGATCGGCCTCGTCGGGAACTCTGCCGTTTACCAGATCGGCCGGAGTGACGGTATGCTCCTTATTGAGGACTTCCTGCAGGATTTCAAATTGCATTCCCTCCCCCGGCATGCCGAACTGGGGCATCGGCGGAGCCGAATTGGGCACATTGAGAGCCACGGTTTTGGTAAAACCGGCGGCGAATCGTTTCATGCCGGCATCGATCGATCTTTTGAGACTTTCTTTGGCCAGATCCTCCGGCAGCGGAATCTCGACGACCTGCTCGCCGCTGGCCAGAGTCATATAGTACCAGAAGGGCCGCTCGTCAAAGAGGCTCGCAGCCATTGGCCTGAAACCGTATTCCCTGCCGATCTGTTCGGCGACGGCACCATTATCGGCATCGGGATCGAGCATCCGGCTGGAAAATAATTTTCCGCCCTGCTCCTGCATCTCCGTGAGAATTGCCTGCAGGTCCTTTTTCAGGTCGACCAATTCCTCAGGCAGTTTCGCATCGGGAGACATATAGCCGGTAAAAACAACCGGCCTGCCGATACCGGCGAAGAGATCGCCCCCCCCCTGATAGCTGAAGAGAACCTTCTTGATCGCTCTGGTTATATCGTATTCCGGGTTGCGCAGCTCGACGTCGAGATCCTGCTCGCTTGCCACCTTCACTTCGATCAGATCGCGGAAACCGAGGGTTTCGAATTGATCTCCATATTGGATGAGCAAGTCGAAGTACGAGTTGGTCACCGAGGCCTGGTATTTACTGGCGGTCTCCAAAGGTACCGGCCGGATCCCGTACTTCTGGCCGGCCTCCTGCTCAAGCTCCGGATGCTCGAGCGGATCGACAAACTCGACATGCACCTTGCCGCCGCCGGCAACGGCATATTCCTGCACCAGATTGCGAATCCGCGGCACTAAAGGGGCAAGGAGGGGATGGGTCTGCGCGGAAAAATAACCGCGAATGAGCAACGGCTCCTTGAGCTGACCAAGGTAGTTCCTGGTCGCCTGCGAAATGGAATAGATATTTCCTTTGGTCATATCGGCGCGCAGAACGCCGATTGGCGCCAGCCAGAAATTGGCCGCCAGAAAATTAGCGACTATCAACCCGCACGCCAGCTGCCAGCTGCGATGCCGGGCGTTGGTCGGGTTATCCGCCCAGCGGATTTTCTCCAGGCCGTAGATATTGAGACAGAGAAACACCCCCATGATGCTGAGGTAAAAATAGAGGTCGCGCAGATCAATCACGCCGCGGGTAATCGAATTGAACCGGGACCCCGAACCAAGCAATTGCAGGAGCTCGGAACCACGGTTACCGAAAAAGGCGATCAGCGTTTCGGAACCCAGCAGATAGAAAAAAGAACAGACAAGCGTGGTGGTAATGAGGCTGACAATCTGATTCTCCGACTTCACGCTGATATAGAGGCCGATTGCGATATACGCCGCCGCGAGAAACAAGGTGGCGATATACCCGCCGATGACCGGCCCCCAGTCGAGCCGGCCGAGAAGACCAACGGTAAGCGGCAGAGGCAGGGTGAGAAGAAGCGACAGCGCGACCAGACCGAGGCAGGCTGCAAACTTCCCCAGCACCAGCGACCAGGTCGGAACCGGCGAGGTGAGCAAGAGCTCGAGCGTGCCGGACCGCCTCTCTTCCGCCCATAGCCGCATGGTCACTGCCGCGGTGAGGAAGATCAAGAGAATCGGCATCCAGGCAAAGAGCGGCCGCACTTCGGTAATGTTGCCGGCAAAAAACCTTTCCACCCAGAAGAAAATAAACAGCGTCACCGCCAGGAAGACCCCGATAAAAATAAAAGCGACAGGTGTTCCGAAAAATGAATCGAACTCCTTTTTTGCTATACGAAAAACTGTATTCATCTCTTTCGCATCCCTCCTATTGAGCACTTAATTCGGCAAAGACGGTTTCAAGATTCCGGGACTCAAAAGTCATTGCATAGAGCCGCCAGCCTTTTTCATGAACGGCGTGAGCGATGCTCGCCGCAGTCGGATAACGGGGATCCGCAGCATCGAGCGACAGGGCATAGGTGATGCCCGGCCGCCCGGATTGCGGACCGGAAACCAGCGGAGTTACCGCCCGGACGCCATGAAGTTCGCGGAGAAAAACACCCGCATCGCGATGCTCCCCTTCAATCGACAGCAATAATCGGCCTTCGGTCTGCAGGGCATCGAGGCGGGAATCGAGCACCTTTCTACCATTCTTCAAGATAATGACCCGATCGCAGATCGCCTGGACCTCCTGCAGGATATGGGTCGAGATAATGATCGTCGAGTTTTTCGCCAGCTCCGTTATCAATGTCCGCATATGCTGGATCTGGGTCGGATCGAGACCGTTGGTCGGTTCATCCAGGATAAGAATCCCGGGATTGTGCAGAATGGCCTGGGCCACCCCGGTTCGCTGACGGTATCCACGCGACAGGGTGGCAATAGGCTGGATGGCCTTGTCCTGCAGCTCCGTTCTGGCAATCGCCGCGGTAATGAGCGGTGCTCTGTCATTTTCCGATAATCCGTGTAAAGCCGCCGCATAATCGAGATAATCGATCACCGTCATTTCCGGGTACACCGGGCAATTTTCCGGCAAGTAGCCGATCTCCCGCTGGCTCCCTCGTCTGTCGGCAGCTATTTCCCGGCCATTGATGGTGATCGTGCCGCTGGTCGGTTCGAGATATCCGGTGATCATTTTCATTATCGTGGTCTTGCCGGCGCCGTTGTGCCCGAGGAGACCGACAATCTCGCCCGGCAATATCCTGAACGAAACATCGTCAACCGCTGCAAAATCACCATATTTTCGAGTAATACCATCAACTTTGATCATCTTGCGACTCCATGCTTAAAAATTACAACCTGCCAACATCCCGAAACAGCCCATGCAGCTAAATTATATATTATATTTCATTTAGTTAGCAGTTTTTTCAGATTTATCCTGATCGGCAGAAAAATAAAAACGGTTGGCAGGTTGTCAAGAGTACTTGCGGAGAAATGAGCACAAGCCCTTTGATTTTCAAACAGCAACTTCTTACTTGTACTCTATACCGGCAGCGCAGCCACCACCTTTCACCCTTTCATATCTTGCCGGTGTTTGTTTCCTTTCAGCCCAACCCGGAGGAAAAGATGAAACAGAGTCCCCGCATACTTGCCTGCAGCAAAACAGATCAGGGCCTGCGGCGTCCTCGCAACGAAGATGTGTGCATGGCGGATAAAGATCACCGCTTCTTCATGGTTGCCGATGGCATGGGAGGGAGAGCCGGGGGAGATGTGGCCAGTGCCCTTTTCCTCGAAGCGGTTATCGAAATTTTCGGCATCCGGGAAGAACTGCCGCCGGCAAAAGCCTATGCGAAAATCGAAGCGGCCTTTTCACTTGCCAATAAGAAAATTCTTGCCCATGTCGCTTTCAATCCCCATCATGCAGGCATGGGTTGTACCGCAGAACTTTTAATCTTCTGCCGGAATTACTACCTCCTGGGACATGTCGGCGACAGTCGGACCTATGTCTTTCGCAACGGAAGACTTATTCAGCTCACCCACGATCATTCTCTTGTCCAGGCGCAGCTCGAAAGGGGGGAAATCACCCCGGGGCAGGCACAGACAAGTCGATTCCGCAATGTTCTTCTGCGGGCAGTCGGAGTCGATACAACAATTGCCGTCGATATCTTAAGTGGCAGGTTCCATCCGGGAGATATTTTCCTCCTCTGTACCGATGGCCTGCACGGCATGCTCGGGAATGGCGAAATTGAATCGGTATTGGCCTTTCATGCTTCCCTTCCCATGAAAGCCGACATGTTGATAAAAATAGCCAATGATGCCGGAGGGAACGATAACATTTCAGTGACCCTTGCCGAAATTATCGCATAACCGTTCCGGAATTCTCTTCTTGATTCTCACGCCATTACTGCCTATGAGTACAAGGTGTTTTCCCTGTCGGAAAGACTCGATATGGAATGGAATCGTGCAGATTCTTTCCGGCAGATAACAGGATCTTTCACCGCAAGGTATACAATATGCAAAACAAACTCTTCTCTCCGTTACAGCTTGGACCCCTCCAGCTCCCCAACAGGATCATCATGGCCCCTCTTACCCGGGGAAGAGCCGGAACCTCGAGAATTCCCAACGATCTGATGGTCGCCTACTATACCCAAAGGGCCTCCGCCGGCCTCATTATCACCGAAGCGACCGCCGTCTCCCCCGACGGTTATGGATGGCTGGGAGCTCCGGCGATGTACGCCGATGAGCAGCAGCAGGCATGGCAGAAGGTTACCGAGTCCGTGCACCGGGCAGGCGGGCGGATCTTCATGCAGCTCTGGCACATGGGAAGGGTTTCGCATCCCGATTTCCTCGGAGGCGAGTTACCGGTCGGACCATCGCCGATTGCGGCCGACGGCATGGCAGAGACCCCGACGGGCAATAAACCCTATGTTGTCCCCCGCGAGCTCACCGAAAAGGATATGGCGAGAATTGTAGAAAGTTATAAAGAGGCAACGAAGCGAGCACTGGCCGCGGGTTTTGACGGGGTTGAGATCCATTCCGCCAACGGCTACCTGCTCGATCAATTTCTCCGCGACGGTTCGAATCAACGAAAGGACGAATACGGCGGAAGCATTGAAAACCGGTTACGTTTTCCCCTGCAGGTGGTCGATGCGGTGGTTCGGATTGCCGGGCCGGAGAGGGTCGGGCTGCGAATATCTCCGGTCAATCCGTATAACGACATGCGCGACAGCGATCCGGCAAAGCTCTTTTCCAGCTATGCAAAAGAACTGGCGAAACGTGGTCTCGTGTACCTGCATGTTCTTGAAGCCCTGCCGGGACATTTTTTTTACCTCAAGGAATATGACCCCATTCTGCCTGCTCTGCGCGAAGTCTTCCCCGCAGTGCTGCTTGCCAATTGCGGTTATCAGCTGGAAAGTGCCGTCGCGCTCCTTGATCGTAATGGAGCCGACGCCATCGCCTTCGGCACATTGTTTCTTGCAAATCCCGACCTGGTGGAAAGGCTGCGGACCGGCGCCGTCTTGAACCTCCCCGACATGGCAACATTTTATACTCCAGGTCCGGCCGGATATACAGATTATCCGTTTTTAAGTGAGGAGAATTAAGATAAGATGAGCTTTATAATTATCTGAGATAAAATAATTAGGAAAAGGAACATGATCAGAAAAGTGCTCTTGGTAGATGACGATCCGATTTTGCGCATTGCGCTGGAGAAGCGTCTTGCCGCTTTCAGCGATTCCTTTACTGTGATCACGGCAAGTGATGGATTTGAAGCAGTACAACAGCTTAAAAATTATTCTTTTTCTCTCATTATCCTTGATCTGATCATGCCCCGAATGGACGGCATGAGTCTCATGGCCCATATTCGAGAAAAGTATGCGGACCTGCCGGTCATCGTCATCTCCTCGATGCGGGCTCCCGAAATGCAGAAAATGGTCAAGTCGAACGGCGTCCTGGCCTATCTCAGTAAACCTTTCCAGGCCGAAGCTCTTGTTTCGGTAATCATGAACAGTTTAAGAAAGGAAGCGGGCGGTGGCATTATGCATGATGTCTCGCCAACTGTATTCCTACAACTCATTGAAATGGAAGGAAAAACATGCACGATACGGATTTTCGATAATGTTTCCGAAGCAGGAGGGGTATTGTATTTCATCGATGGTCGGCTGGTCGATGCACGAGTCGGCGACCGGCACGGTATCGATGCGGCATATAAGGTATGTACCTGGGAGGTTGTGACGCTTTTTATGCAGAATGAATGCGAAGTCAGGGAAAACATTATCAACAGCGGACTTCAGCCAATCATCATGAAGGCTGTCGGCATGAAAGATGAGTCGGATAATCCCGATGACTACAGCGAGGATAACGGGGAGGAAGAATCGGAACCGATTTCTGCTGCCGGCAAAATGCCCGGCTCTCTTCATGACATCAGGACACTGCTGCTGAAAGAAGGCTGTGCAGACTTTAATCTGGAAGAATTATCCTTCGACGAGACCATGGCAAAGATTGTCGATCAGCTGAATAAACTTGGCACCGGTTCCGGTTTTGGCAATTTTCAGGTGGCTTCCGTGGCAACAGGAAAAAAACATGATCTGATAATTTTACCTGGACAACCAGCCCCGGTGATCTCCATCAGTCCAGGCTCCGCCCAGGAACGGATCATTGAAATATTACGGACTCATGACCAGGTACAGTTCAACCGCCGGCAGTAAGCCGTTATCAAAAAATAACATGGCCAAGGTAATGCCCGGAACGGTCTAAGGAGCCGTAACGAAATGGTTGAAAATGGCCGACAAATCTATTTTCCCTTGCCGGCCACCTGCTGCATTTCCATCTGACTGAGTTCGTCCTGAAACTCCACATGCACCGAATAGTCGTTGCCGACGAAGTCATGGCAGCGAACGGCTTTGACTACCGCGTTACAGGAAAAAGATGTCCGAGAGGCATCTGTGCGGATATTAACCCTGATTTGTTTGCCGAGCAGAGCGGCGGCATTTTTCTTTTTGGAAAAACGAAGACTGAAAGACAGACCGCCTCTTGAGATATCGAGAAGGTCTCCTTTTGCCCCGATCCCTGTCTCCTTGCCCTGTTCATCAAGCAGAATAATAGTCGCCCTGCCTGAGGTTTTTTTTCTCTCAAACCGTCTCCTGGTTCTTCTCGTCCTGCTGAAGAGCGTATCGGGCGATTGAAACCGGGCACAAAAATCCATTAATTTGGAATACAGGGCAGGATATGCTTCCTTCTGACCCTGCAGCTTTTCCCACGAAAGCACAGAGATCTCTGCCCCCATACTTCTGGCATTTACAGTCCACACCGAAATTTCGAAAAATGTTCCGACTCCCATTATCTCGCCCGGCCCGATAATTTTAAGGGGAATCTCCCGGTCTTGACTGACAGCATACAGTTGCACCCGCCCACTGTTGACAAAGAACAATGAGGAAAGAAATTCCCCTTGGGTTGCAACCATCTCGCCATCGGCATAGTTGCGGGGCGTCATCGCGTGGTAAAGAGACGAGAACTCTTCAGAGGAGAGGGTCTGGGCCAGATCTCTCCAGATTACGACGTGTTCACTGCTGATTGACGTTCGTTTTGCTTCCTCGATGATTTCTGCCGCCCTGATAATTTCCCTCAATGACATCGAATCGATCCGGATAAGCCAATCACGCAGCCTCTCTGCCCGGTGAAACTGTTTTTCGCCGGCAGCAGTCTCGATGTTCTGCATGATCAGGGAAATCGCTTCATTCTTTCTGCCGGCTCCGAGCAGCTCCTCGATTCGCTGCTGTTCCGGCATCGCTTCGGCAACATGATGCTGCTTCTGGCGAGCAGGCTGAACAGCTGTGCGGCTTTCTGCTTTTTGATCTGTCTCCCCCGCCGGGGAATCCGATGCTTTCCCCGTGACGGGCATTTCCAGTTCCAGCTGCTGTACCGAGACTCTGGCGGCTTTTTCGACAGCATCATGGAGCGGACCTTTCCCCGGTCCGTATTCCGAGAGAAATTCGTTAAGAGCGTCCAAGGCGCCGTACGACGAACTATGACCAAGAGTCTCACAGAGAGATAGCTGCAGTTTGTCTCGATTTTGCGGGTCAAACTGAGCTTCTTTCTGCAGCAGGTCGATCAGGATGGCGGTGACTTCCCTATCCGCCAGAGGAGCAAGCGCTTTGATAACATGCGGTTTAAGTGTTTCTTCGGCCTCTGCCAGCATTTTCAGCAGAACTCTTTTCCGGACGACCGTTTCACCCAGCTTTTCCTGGACATTGATGCATGCCATCTTCACCTTATTCAGGCTTCTGGCATTCTTCATGCCGACGATCACATAACCAAGCTGGTTATGGTGAATGTAATACCGACCTCTTTCAAATAACAGCTCTGCCCTCAACGGTCCGGCCAGACCGGCAATAATTACATTCCAGCGGGCAATCTCCCCGTCTCCCTTCAGCAAGCCATCGACGTGCTTGCCAAAAAGCAACTCCCCGTAATTGGAGAGAAGAATCACATCCTGAATCGAATCAAGCTGCAATATCTTGCTCAAGAAGGTGTGCATAGAGACGTTTCCGATCTTAAAATTTACTTCCATTTGTTCCCTGCACCGGCATGATTCCATCGTCGGCAGTTTTTATGGGAACGGAGGAAAACTGTACCCAGTTTGAGCAGTTCCGGCAAGCTATTCAAGTACTGCAATCCGATCCGCTTCTCTCGAACTGCGGATGAAGATGAGATTTTTGAAAAAAATTAAAGATGGAAAGCAAAAGTACAACTGGTGGACGTATCTTGAAAAAACCTGCCTAAGTCGACGATCTCCAAGGCATATAAAAGACGGCGCCGTTGACTGCACGTTCTCCAGGCGATTCTTAAAAAAGAAGTCGATGCCGCACAAGTTTAGGTGCATGAGCAGCAAGAGAAGCAAGGATAAACACCAGCAGCACTGTTTCTTGAGCCGGCAGGAATCCATGATATGCAGCGCCCAGCAGCACCAGCTTCAATACAGTCGATGCGCCGGATATTTCCCGGTAGATCTGCCGATGCCTCATCCACTCGGTAAATAATAGCGCTGCCCCGCTGCCGAAAGCAATTACTACATACATCAAAGGCGGACGAGCAATCTCGAGGAGAAGGAAAGAGGAGAGAAAAACGGCAGCACCTACCAGATGAAAAGCCCTGATCAAAATGGAGAGACTCAGCACCCAGTAAGGACGTTGGCCAATCCGGCCCATCTTGTTTCCGTCAATCCCGTCAGTCTTCCATCTGTCCGTCATTTTTTCGTCCACCCCAGAGACTCTTTCTCGGATTCAAATGCATTAGATCTCACCTTCAACCCGGTCGCTATGATTATCGCAGGTATCATTTCGTACTTCAAGCACTTCAGCATCTCCGCCTGAAGATTCATCTGAGCTTTAACGTACCCCAGTTGTCCATCTGCCGCACAATCCAGCGGACCCGGCTTTTGATGTATGTTCCCGGTGGATTCGCGACGTACATTCTCGGGTTGGGCAGGACAGCGGCAATCGCTGCAGCCTGGGTTTTTGACAGATTTTTTGCACTTGTTTTAAAATAGAATTGCGAAGCGGCTTCTGCGCCATACACTCCATCTGCCATTTCAATACTGTTCAGATAAACCTCCAGAATGCGTTCCTTGCTCCAGACGAGTTCGATGAGAACGGTAAAATATACTTCAACTCCTTTCCGAATCCAGCTTCTGGAAGGCCAGAGAAAGACATTTTTCGCGGTTTGCTGGGAGATGGTACTGGCGCCGCGCAACCGTTTATCCGCCTTCAGGGAAGCTCCGAGTGAATGTTCGATGGCCTTGAAGTCAAAGCCGAAATGATCCATGAAATTCTGATCTTCACTGCAGACAACCGCCAGCGCCAGATTCCTCGATATCGCATCGATCGATACCCAGTGGTGCTTCATTTGGAGTTTCTTGCCTGAAGACAGCTGTTCGGCACTGCGGATCAGCATCAATGGCGTGACATAAACAGGAACAAACCGGAATAACACCACGAAAAAGATGGATACTCCGACACAGCCGACTGCAAATCTCCATAAGAATCGAAAGATTCTTTTTCCCGACTTATTACTCATGATTTGGAATACGTTTAACACCCCACAAGGGGGACTCTTTTCAGTGCCCCCTTGTGGGGTATAAGTACCTTCACGAAATTGGCAGGGACAAACCGATGTTTGAATCAGGTCCATCCGACACATTACCTTACTCTACCAATACCCCACAAGGTACCAAAAAAAGGTTCATCCGACTTAAGCGTACTTTTCGTTCCATTGTTATCGCTATCGCTATCGGGATCGCTATCGGGATCGCTTTTTAATTCGGGGTGTTGCCTTCTGAGTAGTGAAAACGTTTCCCTTAGATAGCTATGATTTACGCATTTTCTACTCGATTTCGATTTCGATCCCGATAGCGATATCGACAAGAGTGTGTCGAACAGGCGTACTTTCCATTTGTTCAAGTATTTATTCCATTGCGGGTGTCAGGATTCAAATGTAATGATTAGACTGTCATTCATCCTTAACCGAAAGATTCATAAACAACATCTTACAGGAGATTTGCAATGGGCGATAAAGGTGGGAAAAAGGACAAGGAAAAGAGCCAGAAACAATCCGACGAGAAACATAAACAAAAAGACAAGAAAAAGGCCGACAAACAACCTCTCAAAAAGGATTAATGCGGCTCCCCCGAGGGAACCTCACAACTTCAGAATGTTGACATTCTTTTGACGTCATTCCAGGGATTCCAGCAGAAATAACGCGAATGAAAAAAGTAGAATACCGAGAACAGGCGCTGAAGATCCTGCCATGGGTCTGTGCAAATTGCGGTCGTGATTTTACGGGCAAAAAACTGCGAGAGTTGACGGTTCATCACAAAGACCACAATTACAAAAACAATCCGCCCGATGGGAGCAATTGGGAGCTGCTGTGCATCTACTGCCACGATAACGAGCACTCCCGCTCACTCGACGCCGAATGGCTGCCTACTCAAAATTCAGACACTGAAAAGGGGGCAACGGCGACCCATACACCCTTCGCCGCGCTCAAGAATTTGTTGCGCAGGCCCGGTGATAAAGCGAAGGAATAGAAAAAGGCTTTGACATGGCAGAAATGCTGACCTTGTTCATCAATGTTTTTCTCAAGATCTTCATGATCTTCACACCGTTTTTCGTCATGTCGGCCTTTCTCTCGCTCACCAGAGACGAATCGCAAGCCGAACGGCACAGGATCGCCATAAAAGTAACACTGGCAGTCACCTTGACCTGTTTTGCCCTGTTTTTGTTCGGCACCTATATTTTTGCATTGTTTGGCATCACCCTCGACGCATTCCGCATCGGCGCCGGGGCGGTGCTGTTTCTTTCGGCTGTTTCCATGATCCAGGGAAAAGCGACCGTCTCCCCTCAGGATTCCAAAGAGGACGTGGCCGTGGTTCCCCTGGCGATTCCGATCACCGTTGGTCCCGGCACCATCGGCGCTCTGCTGGTCATGGGCGCAGGCCTCGAAACCATTCCGGAGAAAGTTGTCGCCTCCCTGGCTCTGCTTTGCGCCATTCTTTCGGTCGGCGGCCTGCTCCTTGTAGCCGGCCGTCTCGAGCGCTTCCTCGGCCAGCAGGGATTGATCATCCTCACCAAGCTGACCGGTCTTTTCGTTTCAGCCATAGCCGCGCAGATTTTCTTCACCGGGCTCAAGAACTTCTTGAGTTAGAAACTACATTGGCTGGCGGAGCGTAATATGGATTTTGTTCTTGTCCTCGCACTTTCGGTTTTCATTATCGTTTTTCTGTCCACCGTCGACCTCGGTATCGGCGTCCTGAGGATGACAAAACTGGGTAATGTTCAGCCAATTCAGGATCAGGATGAAGTGCTGCCTTCGGTTTCCATTATTGTTCCAGCCTGTAACGAAGGGGCAAAAATCGAATCGGCAATCCTCACTCTCTTGCAGCAAGATTACCAAAACCTCGAAATAATCGCAGTGAACGATCGCTCCACCGATAATACCGGAGCAATACTGGAAAGGCTCGGGCAGAAAAGTAACAAGCTGAAAGTCCTTCACCTCCATAACCTTCCCCAAGGTTGGATGGGAAAGAACCATGCGCTCAAGTTTGGCGCGGACCATGCCACAGGCGAGTATCTGTTGTTCACCGACGGCGATATTCACATGGAAAAATCGACGATTTCTCGAGCCATCGGCCATATGCGGCGTCAACAAATCGACCATATCTCCCTGATTTTTAAGAATTCATCGCCTGGAATACTCCTCAACAGCCTCATACTCGATGCGGGAACAGGCCTCCTCCAGAGCTTCAGACCATGGCGGGCGATTAAAGAATCTTCCCGCAATTTTATGGGGGTTGGAGGATTCAACCTTCTCAAAAAATCGGTATATTCGAGCATCGGGGGGTTCGAAAGGATCAAAATGCATCCTGTCGATGACATGATGCTGGGGAAGGTTATCAAAAGAAGCGGATTTCGTCAGGAATGCCTTCTCGGCACTGACTTTGTACAAGTACCGTGGTATGAGAATGTCGGACAGATGATAGCCGGATTGATGAAAAATATCCTGGCCGTTGTCAACTACCGGTTCTTCCTTGTGCCGCCCCTTCTTCTCATCCTCTTTATTCTGAACATTGTCCCTTTCTGGGGCCTGATGCTTTGCGACGGAAAGACGCAGATTATTTTCGGTCTCATCGTGCTGATGAAAATGGCAACCTCGTATAACGGGACCCGGTTACTCAGGATTTCAGCGTGGTGCATACCAGGCACTGTGGTAAGTCCCTATATCCTCTTCTATATGGTGCTCAAGGCGACATGGCTGAATGCACGCGACAACGGTATTTATTGGCGCGGCACCCACTATTCCCTTGCCGATTTGAGGAAAAACGATCCATTGCTTTTCTGATTTTCCAGTGCGACAGGATGTTCCTCGTTCTGTCGATACGACTCTCTACTTACGTTTTGCCGGAAACAGACACGCAAACAATGAGCGCTTTATCAAGGGAAGCGGATACGTCTGGTTGACATACCGCATGTCTTCGATGGTATAAAACGCGTTTGGATTGTATTTCTTGATAATGGCGATGATTTTGTCAAGATTTCTACGTTTGGTGATACTGAATATCAGCTTCACCGGCCCTGATTCGCCCCTTGCTTCGACACTTGTAACGCCGTAACCTTCCTTCCAAAGGACGTTGACGAGCTCATTTGCTTCCCTCTGGGTAATGATTCTGATCAACAGGTTGCCGAGAGCAATTCTCTCCTCGAGGACAACACCGGCATAATTTCCCGCTGCAAATCCAAGAGCAAAGGCGACATACGTCTGCCATGAATTCAGGTTTTGCATAACCTGAGCCACTGCTATCAACCAGATGAGGGACTCGAAAAAGCCAAGAATTGCTGCAAAATGTTTCAAGCCCTTGGCCACAAAGATGATCCGCAGGGTACCGATCGATACATCAAGAACCCGTGCCAGAAATACCATCACCGGAAGAATTATATAAAGAAAAGTAGGACTGTCGCTCAGAAATGTCATTTTAAAATACCGATTTAAAAAGGAAAGAACGTCGAATGGAAGGAAAAGAGTCGGAAAAAAAGGAAAAGCCAATCACTGCGTACGTGATTGGCTTGATTACTGAAATAGTGGTCCGGGCGGCAGGGTCCGAACTTACGGTTTCCTGCTCCCAAGGCAATCAATTGATTGCGTGTCAGCTTAAAACATTTAGCAGCATTTTGCAAGAACTCTGCTGCGAGCACATCCGTTTCACTCTGTCGCCTGGCAAGGGCCGGATATTCAAATCCGGCACATTAGTCCTTGATTCTGCCCCAGTACAGCTCAGCACGATAGTTGAAATCAATACATCCATTCTGCGAAAAATTCTTGAAAGATTCCGTCAATTCTTTCCTGATGATTCCGTAGTTCTTTGTTCCAGGTTTCGGTGCATAAGAAGAAGAATCCAGCCGTCCGAACAGTCCCTGCAGGTCAAATTCTTGTTTGTTTGGAAACTCTTTTCGTTCGTATTCGCCTCCAAAAAATTCATGCAGTTGTTCCGCGCTGATGTTCTGATGATTTACTTCATTATAGTCATCGGCATAGTGTCTCAGAACCGCCTCATACCTTTCAAGAAGAGGAGTGTTCACCAGGCGATTGTTCCAGATCAAGGCGACGTGGCCATCGCTACGAAGGATCCTTTTGCATTCGTTTCTAAACTTAGCCCGATCAAACCAGTGAAAGGCTTGGGCAACAGTCACAAGATCCACAGAACGATCAGAAAGTCCAGTCTGCTCGGCAGTGCCCGGGAAAGATCTGAAGTTTCCTTGATCGGAAAGAAATTTTTCCCCTGCGATTCGCATTTCAAGATTTGGCTCAACCCCAAATACATTGGCGAAATGCGGTACCAGCAGTTGTGCCAGGATTCCTGTCCCGGATCCTATATCAGCGCAGGTCTTGAGTTGAGAGTCGCCAACGGAAGAGACAAGGTATTCTATCATTTTGACCGGATACGAAGGCCGAAACTTCACATAGTTTGACACTCGATCCGAAAACCGCAATGTTGTATCCAAGTTCTTCTCCTCCCTTGACCAGTTTCCCGACCGCCCCTCGCAGATCGCGCACGGTTTTCCAGCACAAAGCTCTTAAGTAGTATTCGCTTCGTACAAAAGCAAGTCAGCTCCAGAATCCAATAATCCGGAGACACGGTATCTTTTACAAGATACTGAGTTTGACTCGACCTCGATTGTTGCCGTAGCAGTTCCAGGCATCATTTGCGTAGACGTAGAAGGATCCCGACTTGTCGGGCGTATACGTGCAACCACTCCCGATCAGGAAGGTTTCATGCGGTTCCGTGTATCCCTTCGCATCGACACCTCCACCATTGGCAATGGCCCCGACAAGGCTGAACCACGGCATATTTTCGTGCCGTCTGGTAAACCGAAAATCGGCAGATTTATTGCCGAACAGTTGCTTTAAACCTTCTTCAATTTTGCCCAGCATCGTGCCGGCCATTTGAGCCACTTCGCCGAACTGGAAATTGCCGTCATCCGTTCCCGCCGGTCCGCACTTGATCGAACTGTCCATCCATTCACCCGTTGCGGTAAAGGTATAGGTTGTTCCCGCTCTTAGCCAGACCCCGGTGGCATTCCAGGGCGGCAGGGCATAAATACTCAGGCTGATCGGGGTGGAACTGGCGGGTCGATACGGGCATTGGCGGATCGGAGGATCCGACTGCCGCATTTTGGCCGAAGGATGAATATCCTCGCCGCTCAGTTCGGGGGTACTGCGTGGCTGTGTCGGAAACAGCGCAAAAACGCCAAAGCAGGAATCATGCAGGACATCGTGATGATCCGGCTTAATCTGGGCAAGGAATGCAGGGTTGAAAGCCAGCTCACAACTTGCCGCCTCCTTTACCATCCAGTCGAGCGCGCCATGTGACAGACCGGCTTCACGATACCCGCCGCCGACGTCGGAATGCACGCCTGGAAACCAGACTTGCTTTGCGTTCGAATTGTTCGTTGTCCATAACGTCGGCTGAAAACTGGCGCGCATTTCATCGAGCGCTACTGCGTGACAAGCATTCTTCACCAAGGCGCTCAACACCGTATCGTGGAAAGTGTAATCGTGCAGGTTGTCGACAAGATTGAGCAGCGCCATGTTATCTGGGATGCCTAATGCACCGACGGTATCCCATACACCCAGGAACCAGATCGGTATCTTTTGATCGCCATTGTTACGGAATTTCCAGCCGAGTTTGTCCCACACCACCCGATCTTCGCTCTTGCGTCGATAACCCTTGTTAAAGACGCGCTCAATTCGATCCCAAACCTCCGACTCCGACAGACCTGACAAATCAAGCAGACCGGCGTAGGCTACGAACCCCGCCAAACTACGCACCGTATACGCACCCCGGCTAAAACCGAACATGAATATGCGATCCTTCGTTTTGTAGTACTCGCAGAGTTCGCGGTAGGCACTCATGATGTTTTTATTAAGACCGGCCCCGGTTTCCCCCGCCTTTCATTTTATCCCACCACGAGCCATCCGTTCCAACACCAGGATGGTAGTAACGGTGCTGTGGCCTGCCCTGGCTGTCTTTTTCGGCAACGGCGTTAAAGATCTGTACAACATTTGTAGGCACAGGGACACCTTGATCCTTATCGTCCGGCGTGTTCCAGGTTCCATCACAGCAGATAACAATGTTTTTCATGGCAAGTAGTCCCCTTTTTTATGCTTTTGGAAGTCTTTGCTTATGCGTGAAATTGCTCTCTACCGGATCACTGGCCCCGAGCTGTTAACGGGGTTCGAGTGGGCCGGTAGTTGGGGTATTTATTATATTTTTCTGAAATATTTTATTTTAAGCCCATCTTCATTTTGGAATTGCAGCTGACTCCAGAATTTGTTTCCTGCTTCATTATTTTTTCTCACCATAATTATTATATGTTGTCGTTCTAAAAAATTACTACACGATTTAACTAATCTTATTCCGATACCTTTTTTTCTCTCAGCGTCCGCAACTGCCAAATGATAGATATAACCATATCGTCCATCTGATCCACAGAGAACTGCACCTACAATTTTCCGCTTTTCGAAGGCAACAAAGCCTGCACTTTGCGGTGAGTTTAGAAACGACGAAATTTCATCGAATTGATCTTCTGGCTCATCACTTAAATCACATGAATTCCATAATTCTTTCACGCAGGAATAATCCTGTATCACCATTCTTCTTATTACAATCATCGTTTTTGCCCAACATTCCCGAGCCGTGTTATTTTCGGCTTTCGAGGGAAAAT
This sequence comes from Desulfobulbaceae bacterium BRH_c16a, assembly GCA_000961725.1. Classification (GTDB taxonomy): domain Bacteria; phylum Desulfobacterota; class Desulfobulbia; order Desulfobulbales; family Desulfocapsaceae; genus Desulforhopalus_A. Next base: position 2,919 of record LADS01000007.1, on the reverse strand, counting down.
GTTATACGTTTTATATTAGTAATCGTTCACCGGTACACATCAAAAGACTGCATAACCATATCTGTAACCGTCCATACAGTGCTCCAGGTTCGTCCGATCAGACCGCCGAGCTATAGTTGGCTATGTGAGGTGGCCTGATCGGACGAAAATGGGGTACTGGTGAACGGTTACAAAGTTTCAGATAGGATTTTCAGTGTAGTGGTCGCACAATTTATATCTTCCTTCCAGTAATATTTGGAAACTCTGTTTTTTTACAAATTCATGATAATTCATATGTCTTGATGAGCTTTGAATTCGTATAACTGCACAGCATGCACAGGGTCAAGCCTTGAAACATCATACTTCAAGACTCTATCCACTATTTCTGTTCATTACTTTTGCACCCAGTGGGCTCCGGCTTTTTCGGCGCTCCACTGCAGCCGGTGGTTGGCAATTCTTGTATGCTCCTTCTTCCAATTGAAATAGCGCCAGACTTCCTCTGCATGGGGATGGGAAGCCAGCGAGCAGATATTCTCCCATGTTGTCGACCGAAAGGTGATGCCTTCCGGCGTCGTGTCCTTAAAGGCATCGTCAAAGAGGCTGATCCCCAGAACGACGTATACAGTCCGATTAGGAAACAAACGTGGACCGTACTTCTTTAGGAACTCACCCCGGAGCTGAATTTGGTCTTTATCCCTCATCTTTCCTTGCGCTACACCAACACCCGATTGCCATTTGACCTCACCCAGTATGAGAGCGTTCGCAGTGGAAATACCAACGTCAATTTCAGGACCGCCAGGAACAAGAGTGTCGGGATGAGGGAGGCGACGCCAGAGAAATATTTCAGCATCGTCATCTTGCAAGTCGGGAAGGTCGAGTAGACGGAAAAGGTCCCCCAGCAACACCTTCATTTCGGACTGCGACGACCGGGCTACTGTCCCGAAAACTGACCACGTGATGGCATCCTCGCTGTGGATGGATTGCAGATCACAATAGAATCCAACACCAGACGTGCATGTTTTCTCGTCTTCCCCGGTAAACGCCCGTATCTGGCGGCTCTGGTATAGCTTCTGGACGATTTCTGGCGGAGGCCAGGGGCTACATCCGGTTCGGATGAGATTGTCGAATGGGTGTGATGTAACAAGAACGCCGCCCTTGCTATGCGCACACGCGATCTCGATCTGGTTCCAATCTTTCATAATAATCTCTCGGCGAAATGCGGAACTAAACGGCGACGCCCCGGGATCTCCACGGAAAAGCAATACCCGTGTCCCACCGCCCGCTCCAGTGAAATACTATGCACTTCCCAGATTCAGTGGACCTCTGGCGGCACTTTCAGCGAGATGACGGGTGAATGCAGCCGATCAAGGTCTGCCGTCGGATCGACGTCAATCGGTTCACCTCTCGCTCTGCTGCTTTGCTCGTCAATTCGGCACGGATGCGCATCTGCAGCTCATCACCTACCAACTGATTAAAGCCACTCAACACTGCAGGCCACGACGGGCCGAACTTGAAAGCCGCTACGCACCGCCGAATCTCTTGCTGTTTCAACTCGGCGGAAGAGGTGCGTCCGAACAACTGTCGGTGATTTTCCGCTGTTAAGTTCAGGCACTCGTCGGCGACCAAGAAATCGATGGATGGCTCCGACCAGTATCTTCTGGAGTCATTTATTCGCCAGGAAGGAGACATGACCTCCCAGGCGGCTAGAAAATGGAGGCGACCGTTAATCCTTAGCCCGTCTGCGGCCCATCGTTCCGTCAGCCTGCATTGGAGTTCCCACTCGGTCATCATATTTCTGCCTCGCGTCATTGAGGCATAACGGTTCGCATAAACAGCGGGCCTCCGAGCTAGACCACCAGGCCGCAAAAGTTCTTCCCGTCTGCGTTTATGCGTTGGTTATCGTGGTCGTCCAGCATCTTGCCCTCCTGCTTGGTTTACGGGGAGGTGCTCCGGCGGGACAAAAGAAAAACGCACCGTCGTAAGCAAATAACTAAACTTAATTCCTATCACTTAATACTGCCGGTGCGTTTTTTTACAAAACGAAATCAACATAAGTAGGTATATATACCTATATAATTTAGTATTTACACCTATAAAAAACTTCGATATCATCCGATCTTACGAAACGGAGAGCCGCATTTTTACATGGTTTTTTACCTCTTTTCCAGGAGTGCGGCGCGCTACCACAGAACTTCGGGCGCATGGATGGGTGGGCGTCTAATAAGCGGCGGAGAGGAAGTGCAAAGATCAATGCAAGTCTCTTAGACCTAAAAACTTAGCCCAAGTTTGTGATGTAAAACGACAAAGAACTACAATAACATGATGTTACGTGCTTTGCGCTTGCCTTTATGGCACTACTTCTTTTGTTTTGTTTCATATTGTCGTCTTTATGGTTTGGCCGGGATGACTCTTTATCCCCAAAGCCGAATATACTTCCTGCTGCCCTTGCTCGGGTCGTGTGCTTTTTCTCACATGAACTGTACTGCCGTTTCTGCACAACATGGATACGGTCACGCGACACTGGGTTGACAGGAGTTTGCGGATACTTGACCAGCTGCTGCTGATTTTCTTCTGTTTCAATTTGAACCGTATGGTATGCACCAGATGGTATGCCAGCACTGTAATAAACAGATGTCCGGCAACCCTGTCGGTAATCTGGTGATGAATGGGACGCAAGCCAAGTTCGGATTTCAGCGAACGGAATACCGCTTCAAGATCCGTCAACATAGTATAGGTGTTCCATAATAACGATTCATCCCAGTCCGCATGGCTCGTCCGCAGGCAGTACACTCCTGGATAGCTGTCTGTCGTGTTCTCCACCGCCTGTCGTTGCCAGGTGATTTTAGTAGCATTGCCGGTGGTATCATCTTTCTCAACAGAGATGGTATATTGCTTGGACGCTCTGGAATATTTTTCTCTCAGGCGGCCGATCTTCACCAT
>LADS01000016.1 GCA_000961725.1 Desulfobulbaceae bacterium BRH_c16a | reverse complement strand
TTTCTCAGCCGCTGAAAGCATCCCCGTAATAATTCCTCATTCATCAGATGATATAAACTGGTGAACTTAAATCCAGGCACCTTACGGGCTTTCTCTGCTATGCGATGTAATGTCGTTACCACTGGTTCTCCGCTTCCGTGAACGGTCAGTGTCTCCTCACACCGCGCTCCCATGTGTAGCCTCCTTTCCTCCAGCAGCATTACCCGCCTTCATCGGTACTACGAGGCTATCCGACTCCCTGTGTCTCATTTGCCTTCCTCCCTCTTCAGTTGTCCGGCATACTCTCGATACTCCGAAAGAAGCACAGGGCCTCCCGGGTTCCCGTCTAATCACAATGTCAAACATGCCATGGTCTCCGACCCCGGGAAGCAGCCACCATCTTGCCTTTAACGTTGATGACTGTATTGACTTCCATCTGTAGAAGAATGTCGTCCTTCCGATTAGGAAAATTACGGGGCTCAATCCCTTCAACCTTTCGGCTTACGGCCTGTCTGCTCGCTATCCTACGCTTAAAACTTTATGTTACCATAAAGCCTCCAAGGACTCGCTACCCGGTGGTTGGCCTAACCTTCCGGGACGGGATTCACACCCGCTGGACTACACGACCTTGCCCGGCCGCACTCCAGATATTTCCAAAATATACGTAACTACAAAAGAGAAAGCCCACTTCTCTCTGCCTGAATGAACGGCATGACAAATCTTTTTGGATACTTTCTTCAGTTTCTTTGCTACCTCCTAAACCAGCTTAATACTTCCTGCTTTTTTACAATGATTGCAAGTTGAAAATAATGAGCAAGTTTCGAAAATTTCAAGAAAAACTTGCCGATCTCCTGGAGAGCACAGTAACACTACTGAAACACCTCAGTCTCATTCTCTTGATAAAACAATTTGGTGCTATCCAGTGGCTGCCGCGTGAATCTTTGCGGTGGAATGTAAGAAAGTTGTAATAAATGGAGAGTAAGGTGTTTTGCATCTCCTCTTGAACTGTGTGACGTTCAAAAGCGTGAAGAGCCCTTTCCGAATGGTGGCCGGCGTGGAAAGGGCTTTCATCTTTCTGCTGATCAGGATCACCCCTACTTTCATCCAATATCCGCTTCCGCTCATCGTTGGCAGCGAATATTGCAGAAAAAACGAGGCGTTTTTATGGCCCAGCTGCCGTTGCACCGCCGTTGCCGATTCCATGATGAACACTCCCATGCCGTGCCGGGGCGGCCGCTGGCAAAATCCCGGTCCTGATTCGGCAAGAAACAGACTCGTTGATTTTCCGTCTTCTCCTCTCTCCTGATCGATTAGTCCCTGATCGCTGAAATCCTCTGACTGCTGATCGGGTACTGCTGAACATCGCCTTAAAACAAACGATGGTTTGCTTTACCAAAGCATCAAATTCAGTTTGAACTTCAAATTGTATGAAACTGGTTGGATAGCGGGAAATTATCTGGTAAATAATACTAGGTAAATATATTCTCTCCTTGAGTTGAGATATTTTACTTTTTAAGGCATAAATTTCAGCTTCTGCACAATATCATCAAATCTTTGGATAGATATGAATATCGGATATTCACGGATTAGTACCCAGGAGCAAAGCGCTGATCTTCAATTTGATGCTTTGAAGCAAGCGGGGTGTGAGAAGTTTTTTTCAGACAAGGTTTCTGGAGCTAAGGCTGAGCGGCCTGGACTTGCTGCGGCCTTGGAGTATGCCAGGGCAGGGGATAGTCTCGTCGTTTGGAGGCTGGACAGATTAGGCCGGAGCCTGAAACATCTATTGGAGGTTGTGGAGGGACTGGAAAAAAATGGGGTTGGATTTGTCAGTCTTCAAGATGGTTTTGATACAACCACGAATGGTGGAAAGTTGTTCTTTCATATCTTTGGGGCGTTGGCCGAGTTTGAGAGGAGTTTGATTCAGGAGAGAACCAGAGCAGGGCTTGAAGCTGCCCGAGCCAGAGGACGCATTGGTGGACGTAAGGAAAAATTGAATCCCGCTCAGATTGCTACTCTGAAGGCCATGTATGAGAGCAAAGCTCATGCCCTTGGAGAAATTTGCAGAACCTTTAATATTACCAAGCCCACTTTATATCGATATTTAGAAAAGAAATGATGCAATCCACCCCGCGATCTCTGTACTCGTTTATTAATATGAACATCGAAAGAGTTATCCATTTGGACTGTTTCCGATCACTGTTCCTGTAGTAGTTATATTAAATGTTCGGACTGGCCGGTACAAGTGGATCGGCAGGGCCGATAAGATCAGATGATACATCTGTAACGCTTCTACCAACTCAAGCACCGCCTTTTTGATAAACGCCTGCTTCTACAGGTGTAAAAACAAGTGAGGAAACTGAGAAGAACTGATGTACACATACATGTGGAGAGCCAAATTGGCTGAATTTTGTTGGTTTAACAAACCGAAGTTTGGAAATAGCAGCTACTGTATGGATTGTCAGAATAAAATTTAACCTACAAAAAAAATGGATAGCAAAAATCAGTGTATTCACAAACCAATCAAGGCAGACTTCCCTGAAGTTGCCGTAAATACGATACCAGGTTGGTTTGTGATTAAATGGCAATTCATTAAGATCCTAATAAATTTGGTAGTTGGCGGGTTCGTGCTAGGAATTACATCATTTTTACTGTGTTTCACCGTTTTCAGTCCAGATGCTCCCCGGTTTTTCCTTGTTTTGTTTATCATCACCGCGATAGTATTAGGGATAGTAGGGGTGTTTTTCATATATGCGTCTAGTTGGGACTTCCATAATAGGTTTAGCAGTAGAGCCACTGCTTGGATATCAGACATTCCCGCAAATATAATTATTTTGATGTTGTTTTGGTTTTTGCTCGCCGCAGGCACGGGTTTGATCGGTCTATTGTGCATTGCTAAAGTTCATGGGGAGATTTGGACTATCTATTATGAAATTTCCAGCAGTGGGATTGAAAAGTTGTTGGCCTTCTTTATTCTAAAAGCTTTCTGGATATATGGATGGCTTTACGCTGGCCTAATGTTTTTATTTCATGCAGTTTGGTTTGCAGCTTGTGGTTTTTCGGAGAGAAACCGTGAAGATTTTGGGGCAACTTGTCAAGACCTGAAGCCCTGCGATAGCACCACATGCCAGAGTATCCCGTACGTAAGGATAACCCACATATCCGATCTTCACATAACGTCAGAGGATCATACGCGGACGGCAGAAGGAAAACCGAGTCCGAATGAATATTGCCGTGAGTTGATTCGATCTCTCGTGGTGAACGACAACAACACGTCAGCAATATTGTTGACGGGAGATGTCACGGACGCTGGGCGAGCAAATGAATGGAAAATGTTTCTCAACCTTTTGGATAATGGATCGAATCAGTTAAAGGAAAAGTTGATCTTGGTTCCAGGGAATCATGACATTAACATACATGATCCCAGAGCAAAACTGAGCCAAGAGGATGGAAATGGACGTAAAGTCCGAATAGTGAGATTTATTTCTGTTCTCAATAAAATACAAGGAACACGTACTACAATTGTCAAAGACTGGAATTCTCAACAATTGGAGTTTATCTCACTTGATGAATATCTGGGTCAATGGTGGTGTTACTTAAAAAAATATACTAGTGCAGAAACCATGCCGAGGAGACGCTATAAAAAAACAACATACCCGGGTTACTGGACTGAGGATTGTAAGCCACCTGGAATGAGATATGTCCCACCGTATATAGTGAACGAAGAGGTAACCACCTCGGAGGAATGGGCTGCGATCAACGCACCTTCAAAAGTGTGGGACCATATCTTCCCGATGGTATGGGAAGTACCACAATCTAATGTGAGCATTATTATTTTAAACACTAACATCAATTCGAAAACAATGGCTGAGAATGCATTTGGGGAATTTCATGATCATACAATAAGTAGATTGCGTGTATTGAGAAATGCACTGAATAGCCGATCGTTGATTTATGCTCTGCATCATCAGGTTGTACTTCCGAAAAATAAGAAGAAGTTTCAACCATAATTTTCCATGGTCACCAACATATTGGATATCGTGTCCGACTCAATTCGGGTATACAAATTGTCGCCGCTCCATCCTCGACCATGGGCGATGAACGCGATCCGGAAATTGAACAAGTAAACTTTTTTTCATATGATGTTTGCACTGCAAGCTCTGGTGCCGTGATAAGACGTTGGGCTCAGTATTCCTGAACCTTGAAAGATTCGCGTAACTGTAGCTTCGGAAAGTGGCACCGCCTTTTCGATAACCTGCAGCCTTATAAGAAAGCATCGAGCGCCTGAAGTGGGAAGTGGTTCGATTGAGTAATCTTGGTGCCGAACAGCGCCGTGTAATACACAGTCGACAAGAACGTGAAAACACTTATTCATCCGGTGCATATTTGGGTTAAAATCAAGTAATGTGTCCCCCGAACGCCCTCCCCCCCCTAATTTCGCTGATCACACCTTTATGTCTCAATATTTCCCCTGATAGTCAATTGCCAATATCCCCCAGTAGTAGCCAGGTAACATGAGGCTTGGCCGTTTTCTTTTCATTCGTGTCGTCGTCGATCTCGCGTGAAATCCAGTAATCTTCGATGGCGTTGTTCTCAGACTTTTCGAAGGACTCAGAATTGGACTCCTGGCGGGCGCGCTTTCTTACCGTATTTTTGTTTGGTGGCCGTTGAGCGACGAATTCCTTAGCAAACATCAGCGAACTCATCTGTCGGCTGACTTTAGAAGCTATCGTTAGATTCAGATCCTCGACCACTTGTTGGTTCTGCTTGATCAACTCCCCCACCCCTGCCGGTTGGCTTAGACGACGCCGTCGGGGAGCATTCGGCATCCCTACCCAGAGCACGGCGCTGGGCCTGGATGGCTCCTTGCCATAGAAGCTAAGCGCGGCTCCTGCCCACGTCTTGGCGGTAACTAGTGACTCCACTTTGGCAAAGTATTCGGCATCTTGCCGACTCGAGATATGCCGAAGCAACGAGCCAGCTTCCTGCAGCAACTGCAGGCCTTCTTCGTAAACGGGCCATCCGCGATCAACACAGTCTTTGAAGAGGGTAATTGCTTTAACCCTTGCGATCTCGTCTTCGAGACCAGCGCGCAGCAAACGGACACAATGCACTATGGCGGTGTCTGGAATCCATGGGAAATTGGTACTAAGGTTTTGCCACCACCAAAGGGGTACCCGATCCCAATCTTCGATTCGCAGCAAGTAGTACGCACCGATTAGTGCTGCCAGGGGGTCATGAAACTTCTCCTCGAAGAGCGATATCGCCATTTCGACTGAGCTCACCATGGTGTTTGCGGCTCGAACAGCATCCCTCGCCAAAAATTCCAAAAGTGTCTCGGCACTAGTCCGAAAACTGGTCACCACAATTTTGAGCGGGTCGGCTCGGGGATCTTTTGAGTCATTCGATGTCAGCAGAATCCGACAAGGGCCTGAGCTAGGAAGTGCAATGAAACGCCAAGGAACACTGGAGCCCCCAACTTGCAACAAGTGAGGCTTTGCAACCAGGTCCAAGTCCATCTGTCGTGCTACGTCGTTTTTGTATTGCATAAGGGGATTGATAGGCATCTGGTGCCACTTGCCTTGATCGAATTGCCAGATTCGTAACCAGACGCTTAAGTAAGCCTCAATAGAAGCACCGCTTGATCGTTCACCGCAGAAGCGAGACGCCCTCGAATTTAGAAGCGGTGTTGCCCAAGCGGACCATTCATTGCGAGCAAATTTTGTATCCGTGAAAACAACTTTCGCCATCTCGTTCTGCTGCAAATTAACCCTCTTGGTCTCCGTTTTACCGGATGGCCAGGCTAGACGTACAAAAACAGTCCGTAACTCATCAGATATTCTAAATTCCGCAGGCCGGTCCAGCGAAGTAAGAGCGTCGGCGATGATCGAGCCGTCTGCGTCCAGTACCTTGACTGGCAGCGCTATGCCAAGTTCATTTTCCCGCCCCCTCTTTGGCGAAGTTAATGATTTATAGTCTAGGCCGACAGTCAACGATCTCATGCTTGCCCTCCAAGTTCGAGGTTATAGCAGGGGGGACGCAAGTCCTCATCTGGGCGTATGTCCGATTGATGCACTCCATTAGGATCAACGGCTCCTACTGTATACACGCCCATAGGAACCTCGGTCTCAAGACACTTGTTCTCCCTGATTTGGGCCACCTTTGCCTGCGTTGATTGAATGTAAAGTTCATATTGAGTACGCATTACCTCCGGCAGGTAGTTAATCTCAACGGCCACCTTGGGTGTCGTTAACAATCTGAGCAAAGGCACAGAGCTCCCATTGATAAGTTGCCCGCACACCTGCAATCGGTTACCTTTTTGGCTTTGAGTCTTCTCCCATTCATACTCCAAAATCTTCCTTATTGCCGAAGCTAGGGTTTCTCCGTCAACTTCCCAGACAGGTTGACCAGCGCTCTTGATACCCGAAAAGCCAGAAAGGGCACGCAATAGCGCTTTGGAAAACCTAGAAACCTCGCCTCCCGGAGGGGCGAAGGCTAACTCCCCCTCACCGGTTGCGGATATGCAGACCGAGGCCTTTCGGATAACCTTTTTGGTAAGGTCAGCTTGCATTAAAGCCATCGGATTGGCGCCAACACTAAGCGCCAAATCGCGTGAGACCTCCCGGCATGCGTCTAAAAAAAAGTAGAGTGCACCGTTGACCTCACGCTCAACTGCTCGAATGGTTGACGACACATCAAACGCTTTTGTCCAAGCTTGAAGCGTACTACCAAAATCCTCCGCCAGTAGATAGTGGTCGGAAACCATGACCCCGTGGCCGCAGAAGTAGAAGACACCGATATTCGTATCGCTACCCTTTACGACATTCAACCAAGATGTAAAAGCGTTGTCGATATTGTCTTTGGTAGCGCAATCCAAAGTAACAGTCCCGGTAGGTGTGTCTATGTTTACTGGCTGAGGCGCCGAGGCTAACGAATGAATCGTTCCAAGGGGCGCTGCTTGATTGGTAAAACCGACGCTTCCAGGCAGCATGACAGGGGCGAGAAACCAATCAAGGAGCGCCTTTAGCGATACTGATGGTGAATCAAGCTGCCCAAGGCCCATGGGTTTATCCGCCAGCTTTTTATCACCGCCTAATAGGTGTGGATAGCGGCCAACACCAATTGCTAGCACGTGGGTACTCGGGGCAATTCCCCTTCCAGAATCGAATATCAGTGTCATAGTTATCTCACGATTCGCTCAATCTTGCTGCCAAACGTTTGTAGAAACTTGGTCTCATGAAATAACCGCCATGGGCGCTCAGCGAGCCGAATCCGGTGTCATATGCAAAGTCGGAGGTATCTGCGAAAACAGGCTCGATGCGGAAGCTCAGGACGTCATTCAAGTCAAACACGTTAAGCCAACGCTTGAGCTTCACCGGCCGCACCACCTTCTCCGTGGGCGGATTCGGTGGTACATCCGATTTGCTCTCGACATACAATTTCATCTCCTCGAAGAGACCGACTTGTGATCCAACGGTGACGAGGCAGTCCACTTCCAATTCAGCATCGAAATGAGTAAGAATGTCGTAGACGATTTCCCCTCCGAAGCTGTGGGCGATGACAACCAGTTTGTCATCATCGGCGTTCTTATGCGCAACTGCGAGACGCAAAGAATCTCGGACGATTTTGACAATTTCTCCTGGGTTGCTTTTTGTTCCGCGCCGTGCCAGGTAGGTGAAGGCATCTCCGGCGAAACGCGTCACGACCTCATTGAGTTGCCTACGCCCAAGGCGTCCGGCGAGGGCACTGCCGGCATCGGGTAGCGCATTAATCAGTCGTGAGAATCCTTCCTTGAGGGAATCGAGGATGCCGCCAGCCCCAAAGGATTCTTCACTGCTGACCTTGGCTCCGTACTCAAGTTGGTCAACGAAATTTGAATCTTTGGCTGTGCCGAGCCACCCCGGTGACGGGTTTTTACCAGTGTATTCGGAAGCGAGCAAGTAGGAACGTGCCAAATCTCTGGCTTCGTTTTCATTGGTGGCGCCGGCCATAGCTGCCGCATACAGCGCATCCACCACACCGGCAAAATCCTTCTTTGCGTTTTCGACAACCGAGATAGTCCCGTCGAAGTTGGAGTCTGCAATAACGGTGACCACGCGTGCGTATGCCTCATCAGTTGAACCGACGCCAAACGTTTCGACTTTTGCATCCGGGTCTGGCAATACCGCCATTTTCCAGAAAAAATCGGCGCCCTGCCCACCCCAGTAAGGACTGAAGAGTTGAATCTTGTCTGGCGAGAAGCCCAAGGCTGGGCCGACGATTTCCCTCAGGAATCCATTCCGAGATGACTCGTTCTCATTGTAGATTTGGCCGTCACGGTTGTTCACCCCATGCACGAAGACAATAGGCATTGTTGGCTCCTTAAATTTTTTTTAAACTTATCATGGGCCTGAAACTTTTTCCTCTAGTAAAAGAGTCAAGATATTTCCAAGATCGTAACTCCATAAGAGAAACCAACTTCTCTCTGCCTGGATGAAAGGCATGACAAATTCCATCTCCTAAGCCAGCTTAATACTTCCTGCTTTTTTATAATGATTGCAAGCGCAAAATAATGAGCAAGTCTTGAAATTTTAAAGAAAAAATTGTCGATCTGCTGGAGAGCACAGTAACACTACTGAAAAACCTCAGTCTCAATTCTCTTGATAAATAATATGGATGCTATCCAGTGGCAACTGCGCGAATCTTTGCTGTTTCTTGATTGGAAGGAAAGAAAGTTGTAATAAAACCGGGTAAGGTGTTTTGCATCTCCTCTTGAACTGTGTGACGTTCAAAAGCGTGAAGAGCCCTTTCCGAATGCCGGCCGGCGTTGAAAGGGCTTTCATCTTTCTGCTGACCGGATCACACCCTACCTCTCATCCAAAATCCGCTTCAGCTCATCGTTGGTGATCCGCGAATACTGCAGGGAAAAAGAGGCGTTTTTGTGGCCCAGCTGCCGTTGCACCGCCGCCACATTACCGGTTTTCTCCATGATGAACACGCCCATGCCGTGCCGGGCTGAGTGCGGGGTTTTGTCCTTATCGACGCCGGCAAAATCTCTGACCTGATTCCACACCGTATTTATCCCTTTCGGGTTCAGCCGGCCGTCGCCGTGGGGACTGACGCTTGCGGCAAGAAAGAGGGCGTGGGATTGCCATTTTTCCTGGTCCTCCTTTCGCTCGTGTTCGAGATAGTCTCTGATCGCCGCCATCCCCTGGCGACTGATCGGGTAGGGCTGGACACTGCCGCCTTTTTCCATCACCGCTAAAATCCGCCGGTCAAAATCGATGTCCACCAGGTTCAGACTGGTGATCGCCGCCCGCCGCATGCCGGTTTCGATCAGGGTGTAGATGATCGCCCGGTTGCGATATGGCCGAAAACTCTTCCTCTGCGGCGGCTGGGTCCCGCCGTGGCGGTGACGGTCGCGGGACCGGCCGCCGACCAGCAGCAGTTGATCGGCAGCATCGAGGATCCGGTTGCGCTCCTGCTTGGTTAAGGCCCGCTCGATCTCCAGGTGATTGCCGACCGACAGCATGGTGATTTTTGCCATCGGTTGACCCAGGGGAAAAGGGCGGTGCTGGTGGATCCACTTGGCAAAGGTTTTCAAATGAGCGGTCATCCGGTTGACGGTGCGGTCCGACCATTTTTTCGTGCCGTCGACTTTTACGGTGTTTTGCAGGGCAAAGAGAAAATCGCCGCTTGCTCTCGGCGACTAGGTCGGGCGCAAGGTGTTGCCGAACTCCTGCCGGAGAAAATTCAGGAACAAGGCCAGATCCCGCCGCTGCTCTTTTTGCGAGCGAGGCGAGGTGGTCACCTGGGTGGCAAAATAGATCGTCGCCCACTCATGCAGATCGTCTCGGATTTCGCCGGCGGCAAGTGCAAATTTGTTAGATGGTGCTATTTGTACGGCTTTTTCGCTCATCTCTCTTGGCTCCAGGAGGGGTATTTTAACATATTACGCCACCTAAGATACCTTTTGTGGCGTGATTTGTAAAACGGATAAAGAATTTTCTGAAAACGGAATTGAAGGTTCAGGAGTTTTTGTTGTGTTATTGCGTGCTCCAGAAGATTATGCGATTTATAAAGAAAAAAATAATATACTTTATCTTTATTTTCAGCTTGCAAAGTTTATTAAAAAAAAGGAAGTATTCAGCCGTTTGGCTTAAGACGCTTGTAAAAAATTGAAGAAAGCTGAAGAAGGCTAATCACAACGCGCTTTTCATGCCGTTCATTTTCTGGAAGCCATGAGTGCATGGCTTTCCGAAAAAAGCATAGGCAAACACATAAGGTTGGAGAAGCAACTCCTATTTTCAAAAATGTTATCTATAGTCAGTAATATCCGGTGAGTAAATTGCATATGAAATATTAATAAATATTAATCATTTGAATCATTATTTTCTTGACAAGAAACTAATTTATTCGGTCGCTTCCTTAAAAGTAAAATCTTTTAAGGATCGCTATCAATGCGATACAAAAAGATCAAAAAGATGATAAAACTTATTTCGCTGAGATAAATACGATTTTGTTTTTTAAAAATGACTTAAAGAAAATTCAAAAGACCTTAAAGTCAAATCTAAAGGAGATCCTTTTTCCGCTGGTCTAGGTTTTATGGCTTAGCAAATGCAATTTTACTTCGATGCAGGCAAAGATTTTCACAGGAAGAGAAGAAAAGGTTTTTTTTGCACTATTACTTTTACAAATGTCATAGTTTGCAACTCATATGCTGCCGGTCCGATTTGCACGGAAGTTTTTTCAAATAAAGATAGCAAAGACCATGAAAAGCTGATTGATCTTTACGGAAAATGTATAGCAGAAGGTTTGGGCTGTGACTTACAGTATTCGATTGCTTATGCTAACCGCGGACGTCAATATTACCGAATATCAAAGTATGAAGAAGCATTGAATGATTTGGATAAAGCGGTAAATTAAACTCTACAAATCCATTGATTTATTCATGGAGAGCGGACGTTTATTTAGCAATTGGAAAGCAAAAAGAGGCTGAGGCTGATAAGAAAAGAGCAAATAAACTAAAATAGTCTCAGTTTGATTATCTTCGTGGATCAAAGTATCACGTCACTGCTCTCACATTAATTCCACAATGAGAGTTGTGAAAACATTTAGACGGTTCCCAAGATAATTAAAAGGAACCGTCTATGTGGAGACTCTTCTAAATTGACAGGTAAAAGTTTACGAGTCTCATGCCTCAACTTTTTTTAAGCTTGCCGAGGAATAGGGGGGGGCAGATTTAATTTAGGAAGTAAGACAGAAGATATTGCTTTTTTGAGAGCACTTCGCTTTAAAACGTTCAAAACATTAATAAGGAGGCAGTAAGTGAAAGGAAATAATTTAAATTATGACGTAACAACTAAATCCGGTGTAATTTCTGGCGATGATGGAAACAGATATATTTTCGATTCATCTGATTGGAAACCTGCCAATGAGCCTAAAGCAAGCACTAAAGTTGATTTTGCAATTGAAGGCTCCTCGCAATAGATATATATTCCGATGATTCTTCGACAGGAAACGGATCAAAAAGGATAGTCGCCGCTCTATTAGCTTTCTTGGTGGATTCGGGGCTCATAATTTTTACCTTGGATATAAATCACAAGGAATAATTCTGTTATTGACATTCTTGTTTGGCTTTATATTATTTAGGAATAACTTCAGGAATAATTGCAATTATCGCCTTCATTGAATTTATTCTTTATCTAATGAAATCTGATGAAGAATTTGAACAAATATATACGACTGGAAGAAAGCCCTGGTTTTGAACTTAACACACACGCGCTAGCACAACTAGGCTTGGCGCGTCCCTCGCGCTAAGATCGAAACTATCTAGCTTTATTATGTTTTTTCGAGGAGCAATGATGCGAAACATGTTCTGGGCCATTTGTTTTTCTTTTTTCCTGCTTACCGGTTGTGTAGAACAAACTGCCAATTTGGAAACAGTCTTTAAACCAGACGATAACAATATTTTTAGAGATTCATTTTCTATTAGAGATAAAACTATTCCTCTTCCGGAGGGTGAATGGAAAATTATCTCCAGCGGATTTGATTCAGACAATTTTTTTTATGTTGTTTTAATTCAAGAACATCCAGGGGAAATATTTAGTTATGTTACTGTACAAGTCGATTCTATTCAGTTGAATAGGGAAGGCGGGTATTTTAAAAACAAGGATCTAGAAAGAAGCGATATGCTTAGAGTGTTCAAGCATAAAAATGTACAAGGCGAACCAGTCGATGGGTGGTTCATAAATAATTTTATTCCTACATTCACCGCTAAAGATAGCGATTCACAATTTCAAAAAGATGCATCGAGGTATGTCGCATCCCATAAACTTATCATTTCCGACGACATGATTTTAGTTTCTCATTTGTTTACAGGTAGCCATCCCTACAAGAAAAGATTGTTAAGAGTGAGATATGCTTACAACCCTGAAGCAGCAGGTTTTTCACCAAGTCCGAAATCAAGTTGGTCAACGTCAGAATGGAATGCTGTTAGATTCAACACTGATCCTCAAAAGGTTGCCTATATTGATGAATTAACTGAAAAGCATACCTTGATTCATGAGCAGATAAAGGCTGGATTTCATAAAAGTAGCGCTAAATAGAGGACCAAATCATGAATGTTACTAAAAACGCCTCATTTTGTTTGCTCGGCGAGTTTACAGTATTTCTATAACTTTTTGATCAGAGGATCTTGTTTTAGTTAGCAAGATGAAGAGAATTACTTCTATAGTTTTGATGGATAAGAATTTTAGAAGAGATAAATAGCTTATATTATTTCATAGGTTTACAGGAATTTCCAGCTATGGTTAACATAAGCACGTTCAAAGATGGAGCTGACGGAAGAACAAATGCAAGTTCTTGAAATGAATTGTACGAAACAGAACAGCACCCGTGATGGAAGATGATCTATATACCAATTGGCGCATTTTACCTGAATAGCAACAAATAATTGAGAACAAGTGCGGCTTCTCTCTCAGAGTATCGCAGAATAATTGTGGCACGCTCAACCTCTCTGGCATGTGATTGGAATAAAACTCTGGTTTTTAACAGAGCATTTGACGCAAGATCAGCAGAACCGTCTGATTCTTATTTTAAAAACGAAATGGAGGTGGAAAAAATGAAGTATTGTTTGAAGTTTCTATTATTATTTGCATGTGCAGGGGTATTTCTTACAAATAGCGGGTGCGGCGTAAACCAAGTGGCGCAAGGAACTATCGAAGAACATCTAAAGACTCCATCTAAGACAATTTTGGTTACAAGTGGTGATTTAAGCCAACCATATGAAATACTCGGCGCAATAGATTGCTCTCTCAATGGTAAGTCGCTATATAGTTCCTCAGAAATTGCCGGTAAGGAAATAGAAGATTTGTTAAGAAAGGTAGCATTTACGAAATACGGGGAAAAAGTTGATGCTATTATAAATGCGAAGAACGTTCTTAATCCTAATGGGGGCTTTTGGGGAACAGTAGCTGGAGCTTATGGAGCACCAACAGGCAGATTAAGCGCTAACGGTGTCGCAGTTCACTTTAAGTAAAAAAACTTGTATAACTTAAAAATAAGTAGAGGTAATACTGGACACCATACCAATTATTTTCAATCACATAGGTATGGTGTCCCTCCTTAAAACCCGAAAACTAGTAATCGGCATCAAAGAACGAGTCTCAAAAAACGTAGTAGTGGAAAAAATTAGATAAGTTTAATGATTTGTTTGGTAGCTTTTGCAGCAAAAGCGACCAACACACCTGCAAGAATGTAACACGGTTTATAGTATATTGTGATGATTTGTTTTCTCTGGCGTAATATGGGCTTCCCTCTTGTTATGCATTGGGGGAACTAGATGTTAAGCATTTTATGCATTAACTGAAAGCTAATCTAGCTTTATTACTTTGAGGACGATTCTTAGAAACTTATGGGCTATTCCCGCTTGCCGAATAAAAAGCAAAAATCACGTCTCAAAGTTATTCCCCGCTATTTTGTCATGGCAAGCCTTGCACTCATAGCGTGGTTTATTTTTATGCTTCCGGTTTCTTCTGTGGGTAGCGGAAAAATCGATTTTCCAAGTAAATCTGGTCAAAGTAGTGAAGAAAAGAAAACTACTATTACAATAGATCTAGGAAAACCCTACGGTGTAAATCGTCGTCCGACTCGTGTCACAACAAGGCGTTCGGATGGTTCCAGTGAAACGAGTGAAGTTGGGATCACGCCTTATGGTAATGTGTACACTGAAAAGATAACAAAAGAGCCTGTATATTACGATCCCCATTTTTATCCTACCTCTCGCCGTCCTAGCTATATAGAAGATTGCCAGAGAGTCGAAGAGGGTTGGTTTTGCTGTGAACTTGAAGGAAGATTTGTCGAAATGCAAGATGGCGTGATGTGCCAGGATTATGAACGTATACGCGAAATAGAGATAAACCGACCAAGGACCACTGGAACTGAGTAGTCATTAACTGAGATTTCTGCAAAGCAGCGTTTGATGAAAGCTGCGGGAAAGCAGCCAATCTGATGTTACGACTATGGATATAGTGTGCTTTTGTAATTGTTATCGAGTTTATCGAGCAATACGTCAAATCGAATGCCAAATCTTGATATGCCTACTTATGGAGCCATCCTTAGTGATGGAGGGGCATATATGAGCGCAATGATCAAAACATCGGCGTGCAAATCGTCTCTCATTTACAATTAACGCAGGTTAAAGATTTGGATATTATTGAGACTAATAGTTAGGCGCAAAGATAGTGGTACAAGGGTTTACCAAAAAGAAAAAACCTCTGCTGTGCACGTTCAATGCAAAATTAAATATTAACTATACAATACACGTTGGGAGGTCCTATGAATAAAAAGAGGTGCAAGATTTTGTTTTTTTTCGGATTAATGTTGTTTACTAATATTATAACAAATACTTCATATGCTGTTGGGCCGATATGCACTGAAGCGTTTGGAAATAAAGATAGCGATGATTCTTTGAAAATGATTGACCTGTACGGTAAATGTATATCTGAAGGCCTGGGCTGTAATAGACAATATTCGGCTGCTTATACTAATCGCGGAGCGCATTATAGAAATCTGTCAAGATTGGACGAAGCATTAACTGATCTGAATAAAGCAATAGAATTAGATCCTAAAAACAAATTTGCATATAAACAAAGAGCAAAGATTTATACAGCAATGGGAAAAACAAAAGAAGCTGAGGCTGATGAGAAGATCGCCAAGAAACTGAATTAGTTTCAGCTTGACCTCGCTTAACTTGCTTATATTGTTATTTATAGCTGAAGCGGTGCAAAATATTTTATCTTTATCAAATATTTCTTGACAGGGTTTCTCATAAAAAATCAACTGATTTCTCGGTTGCAGTCGTGGGGGGACGCCCGGCGAGCCCACGGTCGAACTTCAGCAAGCGGTTGAGATGCGCAAACCCCGGTACGGCTCAACAGCGCCATTGGATATATTGCTCCAATAGACAAGTTGAACGGCAAAGATAAACAGATTTTCAAAGAACGTGACAGAAAACTGGAATCTGCCCGCCAGGCCAGGAAAACACGGCGAGCAGAAACCGGATTTAGAAAAATCGGTGGTGGTACCCCGCCCATTCAAGCGGCAGCTCCTCCGACGAGCGTACTTGAGGGGCCCATTCTCGGAGCTGCCGCTTGGCTACCCGCTGAGGTGGACCCGAACTTGGATATAAATTGGAAGAGAGAAACAGAGGTTAAACCAACTAACTCAATACAACGGATTCTCCAATTCCAACTGAAGCATTACTATTACAGTTTAACATCGATTGATTTTCTCTCTTGGATATCTTTTTCCTTCGCTTTATCAGCCCCATTTTTTAACTCATTGATGACATAATCACGAGAAGCTAAGATACTGTCAGAATCACCCAAACTACAAATCAGATTTTTGGCGTGGTCTTCATTAGTGCGATCAATTTGACAAATTAAAAAGATACCAAGATTCATTTTTTTGACGTTTTTATAAACATATTCCGCATTATAGACTCTACCATCAAATACAGAATACGATATAGACCTAATATCATTTAGATACGCTCTTGTCGTAAGTTCTTCATATGCACTTTTATGCTTCTTCGTATGAGCAGTTGGAAGTGGGTTTGAGGCCCATAAATAATATGCATCTAGAGAATTGTTCGGAGAACTTACCCAACTAAGGTCTGGTGGACCATACTTTGATTTAAGACTGCCGACAACTGTATCAACTAACGGTTCATTTTCATCAGAGAAAAACAGTCTACTTTCTAAAATCTCTATCTCCTTGGTATTTGGATGTCGCACCGAAATAGATATTGTTCTGTTTTCCGTTGAGTTAGTATAATTAGGAGATGCCTCATATGATAATGTCAACCCCATTGAAAATCTTCCGTTTGAGAACATAACCTCCTTTTTTTCAAAATCTAGTTTGAATTCGTTTGTTAATTTCGTTATAGCATCCTCAGCACTAGAACCTAGTTTTACACCTAACACATCAAAATTAGTAAGGTCAGCACATTGTGAGCTAATTGGTATTGAAATCAGCATTAAGTAGTAGAATAAAATAGCAAAATATTTCATTAGTAATTACCTAAAATGTTATGTTTTTTAGTAAAAGACAAACGACCGATTCACGAAAAGGGAGTATTCAAAATTCTGTGTCACGGTTCATAATTCTCAATCAACCACTGAAGGTAGCGGAAGCTGAAACCAGCTCCGAGAATGGGCCCTCAGATATGCTCGTCGGAGGAGCTGGTTTCAGCTGGAGCGGGTTTACGAGAACTATCTTTTTCATAAGACATCAACCTATCAGAGTTTCAATTCCTTATCCAGCCTTCCTTCAAAAAATATCGCCAACTGAGAAATTGTCAGGGACCAGTTATGGATCGGCATTGTCCATTTCTTGCTGGCATTCTGAATCCCCATATACAGTAGTTTCAACAGGCTGTCCTGATTCGGGAAAGCGCCTTTGGTCTTGGTCAATTTCCGAAATTGACGGTGAACCGCCTCAATGGTATTGGTCGTATAGATAATACGCCGAATATCATCAGGAAACTTGAAATACTGACTGAGTCGCTCCCAATTGTTTCGCCAGGATTTGATGACAATAGGGTATTTGTCATTCCATTTGTCCGCCAAAATATCAAGTTCAGATGCGGCTAAATCTTTAGTGCTGGCCTTGTATACCCGCTTGAGATCAACCATGAATTCTTTCTGGTTCTTTGACCCTACGTACTTC
>LADS01000025.1 GCA_000961725.1 Desulfobulbaceae bacterium BRH_c16a | reverse complement strand
TCAACGAAAACGCGGATCTTACAAGAAAGCAGCCTGAGAGAAGCGGGTTGGTCCTGCTGCAAGGTGTCGATGGCTGAGCTATGCCAACTCATCACAATACATGGGAATTATTATTGTTTCGGAAGCCTATAAAATTCAAAATTAGCTGCCGGAGAAAAAACCTTACACATTAAAGATGTCTGCGGTGGTAAGAGTTTTTGAAAATTGTGGGTTTTCTGCCAGGCACTAGTTAAGACAAAATTGCCATTCAACGATTTGATCGTCTTCCGGCTCTTCCCATTACGTCGATTTGCCGTGATTTCTTGGCCGAGATGTGAGTCCAATTCTCCTTCGAGAGCTGCTTCCGTAAGATTTTTAATGAGTGGGGTGAGAATGCCTTCTTTACCTAATAGCGGCTTTCCTTCCTGGATAGATCTCAGCGCTGTTTCAAAATCAAATCCATGGTTTTCTTCAGTCATGTCAGTTTCCTTTTTCGGGCTGATTATATCAGCTTTAAGTTAACTGACACAGAATTCTGAACACCCTCGAAATTCGAACAAAAATGTGATAGATTCATTAGTGCTTTATTTCACAACAGTAAATACGAGTTATTATCAATTCGAAATGCTCTAAATGATGTATTTCCGAACAGTTTTGATATTAGCAATTCGACAAGAAATAAATCTATAACATTTTTTATGTTAATGGGAGTTAGTGTCGCCCACCTGCAATCCTCAGACACTTTAGTGCTAACACCAAATGAAAGAAATGTTATAAAATATGAAGCTATTGAATCATATTTTAAATTAGTCAGAAATAATAATATTGGTCATGCACAAGTATTTGGTCTAGAATATTTCGAGTTTTACCTGAATCTGGCCAAAGAAGGACTTAACAAGGAAAATATAGTATTTCCGTATCCTTTTCAGAAAGTTGTAAAAAATTATATTTATGACATTACACACGACCATGATCATCCAGCATTTATGCAGGACGAATTAGCTATAAAAATTGAAATGGATCATTATTCAATCAATTTTTTCCAGATACTTAATGATTTGATGCTGCTTACAACCTCAAATTTGCTGAAGCTATGGAATGAAGCTTAACTATAATGGAACTTAGAAAGAATCGGTACATTAACTATTTTCGCTATTTTTTGTTCTTTGGCTCTTTATAGAGAACGGAAATCACTGTTTCAATTTATTTGCAACCGATATCTTTTTTCATCTTCAGGTACTCCTAAAGAGTATTAAGTACTTTCAAACCATGCAGGAATCTCCATCGGCCTTCCTTTGGTATTCTACAGCAGCATCGCTCTTGACAGACACTTGGTCATCTTTTAGTAAAATAACTAAGCCATCTTTGAAAGTATCGACACCATGCAGGTACTGAAGTTCCCTCACTTTAAAGAGAGGGGGCCAATAGCGCACCTAAAGATACTATTGAATTCCAGTTGCAACTTGGAACACCTTTTCCCAGACTCTCCTACAGTTCCACAAAAAGGTATGTTCATTGCCATCTCTGATACTAGGGCAATTTTCGCTATGGTTGGAAGTACGGTTGGAAAAGAAAAAGGCACTTAACGAAATATCGCTAAGTGCCTGAAATTTCTGGAGCGGGATACGCGATTCGAACGCGCGACTTTCAGCTTGGGAAGCTAACACTCTACCACTGAGTTAATCCCGCTCATAAGCTCGCTCACTATAAAATCAGATACCGATTTTGTCAAAGCCTTTTCACGGTATCGCCACCGTCTAACACCCCACAAGAGAGTAACTCTTTTTCAGCCCCCCTTGTGGGGGACTCTTTTCAGTGCTCCCTTGAGGGGTATAAGTGTCTTTCGCAGATTGTTTTCTTGTTTCTTATGAACGAAAAATAATCTGCAAGGTATTTATCGGCAAAGAGAAGGCGGTTCGGCGGACATTCGCTCAGCTTGTCCGGCAACCATTGACAATAAGAGTAAATTCGGAACCTTTCCCCACCACGCTCTTCACCTCGACGCCGCCTTCGTGGGCCTGGGCGATGTGTCTGACAATGGCAAGTCCGAGCCCGGTACCGCCGCCCTGAGCGCGGCTTCTCGCTTTGTCGCTGCGATAAAACCGTTCGAAGAGTCTCGGCAGGTGCTCGGCCGCGATACCGCACCCCGTATCCCGAACGATAATCCGTACTTTCCCTTCCGGATCCTTTTCTCCGGTTTCGACCTGCACAGTTACCCGGTCCCCCTTTCTGCTGTAGGTGATGGCATTCACGAGAAGATTGACTATAGCCTGTTCAAGCAGCGTGGGGTTCATCTCGACCACTATGTTTCCCGGGCATTCTATGGACACCGTTACCCCGGCCTGATCGGCCTTCAGCCGGCAAATCTGGACCGCCGCTTCAATAACCGGCAAAAGCACTTCTTTCTGCAGAACTCTATTGCCCTGCTTGGATTCCTCTTCAATTTTCGAAAGGGAGAGAAGGTCATCGATAATCGTACTTAAGCGAATGGAATGGTGAAGCACAATCTCGAGAAATTTGACGGCATCCTCCCGGATATCGATCGCCCCGTCGAGCAGTGTCTCAACATACCCGCGTATCGAGGTAATCGGTGTTCGCAGTTCATGGGAAACATTGGCAACAAAATCCCTTCGCACATTTTCAAGTTGCCGCAGTTTCGTCACATCGTTCATCACCACCAGCACACCGACATTTTCCCCGGCTCCGTTGCTGAGGGGAACCACATTAGTCTGCAGGAATCTCTCGCTTTTCTCTTCCTGGAGGATGATTTCATCGACCACCGGCTCTTTGGTGGTTAAAGTATGACCAATCTGCTGCTGCAGCTGCACATTTCTGACAATTTGCTGAACAATCCTGCCTTTTGCCGTCTGCCTTTCGACCGCAAAAATATGCGCGGCCGCAGCATTGATGCTGATGACCCGCTCCTCGACATCTATAGCTATAACCGCTTCGACCATACTGGAGAAGACCGCCTCCAGCTGGTTGCGCTGGGTGAGTATCGCCTGGATTTTTTCGTCCAGCATTTCCGCCATGCGGTCCATGGACCCTGCGAGCGTTACCACCTCCAGCGAGGCGGATTTTTTGACGAGCGGAAGCATCCTTTCGCTGAAGTCACCCCGGGAGAATTGTCCCGCGGTCCTGGTCATCTGCTCGAGCGGTCTGCTGATATTGCGCGATATAAGCATAATGACCGCTCCGGCCAGCACCAGACCCACCATGAAACCAAACAGGATGCGCATCCTGGTACGTTCCATGGTCTTATCCATTGAAGCGACGGAAACCGAGGTCCTGAGAACCGCATCGATTATCGTTTGCGGAGGGACATCGGCAAGCCGCGGAGCCACATTCGTCAGGGGAATCGCGACATACAGCAGGTTTTCTTCTACCGTCCTGCTGTATCGTTTTGATTTCCCCGTAGAACCGGTAACAGCCTGAGCCACCTCCTGACGAAATCGATGGTTGTCCATAACCTCGGGATCCTCATTGGAATCGGCGAGCACCTTGCCGTCGGCTGCGATTACGGTGACCCTCGTCCCCGAAATCCTGCCGGCTCGAATAGAATAATCCCGCAAGCCGGCGATCCGGCCCTCGCGCAGATACTCTTTTACCTGCAGGCTGATAAGGTTTGCCCTCGCCTCTAGATCCGTTTCCTTCTCATGGAGATAGAATTCCTGAAGGGAAGCGGCGCCATACCAGCCGGCGGCCACGATTACGATAAGAATTGTCAGGACATTGGCGGGAAAAATCTGCCAGACAAGCTTTTTTGGTTTCAACATGCGTCAGTCCCTGTTTTCAAGGGTCGATCGATAGCGGTAGCCGATACCCCTGACGGTTTCGATCATTTTTCCGTACTCACCCAGTTTTTTCCTGAGACCAAAGACCTGGACATCGATTGCTCTCGGAGTGATAAGAAAATCATAGCCTCGAACATAGTCGATAATCTGCTGCCGGGTAAAGACCCAGCCCGGTTTTCCTGCAAGAAGGGACAGAATACTGAATTCAGTGGTGGTGAGCTGCACCTCGCTGCCGTTGATATTCACCTCATGCCTGCCCTTGTCGATCTCCAGGCCATCGACGACAATGACGGTTTTCCGCGAATCGTCGCTGTCGGCCTGGTTCGAGGAAGACCTTTTGACGACCGCCTTAATCCTGGCAAGAAGCACCTTGGGACTGAAAGGTTTGGTGATATAGTCATCGGCTCCACCCTCGAGGCCCGCCACGACGTCCTCCTCCTCGCCCTTGGCGGTAAGCATGATAACGGGAATGGCACGATAGATATTGCCCTCTCCTTTTCTCATCGCCTTGCAGACATCGATGCCGCTCATCCCCGGCAGCATCAGATCGAGCAGAACACAGTTGATATCCTCAACCCGCAACCGTTCCAGCGCTTCCTCGCCGGAATCGGCACAGGTGACATGGAAACCGGCCCTGATCAGGTTATAGCTGACCAATTGCTGAATATCCGCCTCATCCTCGACTACCAGAACATGTATCTTTGCCATAACCCGTTATCTCGGAATTTTGCTCTTTCGCCTGAAAGGTAAACCTGTCGGCTCCACCCTCCTTTTCACAGATGGTCCATATCCTGTATCATTTTCGCCCCCGCCGCAAGCCCTTTCCCGATACCTTAACCGTATCTTAATAATTTCCTAATCGACCAAAAACAATCGAACTCTATCTTATCGGCTGTCTCCCGAATCGGCCGGGAGATTCTACCAACCTCAACCGGGACTACAGATCTATGGAGCATCATTACACTTTCCTTCACGAACTCACGAAACTCAACAAAAAGCTGCTGAAAATGACGGCAATAGTGGAGGAACGTGTGCGCAAGGCGGCAAAGGTGATCGAAACAAAAGATCCTGCCGTTATCCAATCGATTATCCTTTCGGATTACGAGGTGGATGACATGGAGATTGAAATCGAAGAGGACTGCCTGAAAATCCTCGCCCTGCACCAGCCTGTCGCCCGCGACCTGCGATTTCTCATTTCAGTTATCAAGATCAACAATGAATTGGAAAGAATCGGTGACATCGCCGTCAACATTGCTAAGCGCATTGACAATATATCGAAATTCAAACATCCAGCCGCAATCTCCTACGATTTTTCAAGAATGACAGACAAGGTATCGGCAATGTTGAAAAAAAGTATCGACTCTCTTGTCAACAACGACACCCGGCTGGCACGATCAATCTTTGTTGACGATGATTTTGTCGATCAGTGTCGAAACCGCTGTTACGAAGATATCAAAGTGCGGATAAAGCAGGATCCCGAACACCCCGGCTATCATATCAACACGTATCTCCTCGCTCGTCATCTGGAGCGTATCGCCGACCGGGCCGTCAACATCGCCGAAGAGGTCATCTATTCGGTCGAAGGCACCATCACCCGACACAACTGATGGAACGGAACGCAACTGTATTTCGGGGATTTTCCCCCAGGTAACGCTGATGATATATTCCTATTTATTCCCATGCATCGTGCTTCTCTCGGTGTCCGCCTATTTTCTTGGAGTTCATCGGGCACAGACAATTGCCGCCTCCTCCGGCGGCATGCGGGCAATGCATTCCCTGCCGACCCATTACGGCATGTTCACCGCCTTGAATTGCGCTCTTCCGGCGATTTTTGTTCTTTCCATATGGAAAATTATCGAGGGAACAGTCATTTCATCGATGATTTCACGCAATCTGCCGCCTGAACTCCTGCAGCTTTCGGCAAACGAGTTCACCCTCGTCATGAATGAGATAAAAAATGTTGCTTTCGGGTGGGTCAACCAAAGCAGCACTCATCCGGCCATTGAGTCAGCAGCCGAACACTATCTCACCAGCCTGAATACAACCAGAAACCTTGTGAGCGGTGTGGTCCTCCTCAGCTGCATTATTCCCGCAGTTATTACCGGACGAATGATCAACAAGGATCTCCGGGCCAGAAACCTGGTGGAAGGAACCTTTAAAATCATACTGATTGCCTGTTCCGGCGTTGCCATACTCACCACCCTCGGCATCGTCCTGTCGGTGGTCTTTGAAGCCTTGCGCTTTTTTCAGGCTGTCCCGTTCACCGACTTTATTTTCGGCATGGAATGGAGCCCGCAAACAGCCATGCGGGCGGATCAGGCGGGGTCCTCGGGGGCCTTCGGAGCCATACCCGTTTTTGCCGGCACTCTCCTCATTGCCTTGATTGCCATGTCGGTCGCCATTCCCATCGGCCTGCTCACCGCCATCTACCTCTCGGAATTTGCGAGCACTCGCCTTCGGACCTGGGCCAAACCGACTCTCGAGATACTTGCCGGAATTCCGACTGTTGTGTATGGCTTTTTCGCCGCACTGACCGTCGCCCCCATGATCCGCGATATCGGCAACTGGGCGGGGCTTTCGGTCTCATCGGAAAGTGCTTTGGCTGCCGGGCTGGTGATGGGGATAATGATCATCCCGTTTGTCTCTTCGCTGTCCGACGATGTCATCTTCGCCGTCCCCCAGTCTCTCAGGGACGGCTCGCTTGGCCTTGGAGCCACCCGCTTTGAGACCATCCGCCACGTCATCATTCCGGCTGCTCTGCCGGGGATAGTCGGCAGTATCCTCCTTGCCGTGTCCCGGGCCGTCGGCGAAACCATGATCGTCGTCATGGCAGCGGGTTTATCCGCCAATCTCTCGTTTAATCCTCTGACGGCGGTGACAACGGTTACCGTTCAGATTGTGACGCTGCTCGTCGGCGACCAGGAATTCGACAGCCCGAAAACCCTTGCGGCTTTTGCCCTCGGCCTGCTGCTCTTTGTCTTCACCCTCGTGCTTAACTTCATTGCCCTGCGGGTTGTCCGCCGGTACCGGGAACAATACGAATAGTACTTAACCGGATATTCGTTCATCAAATCTCTATTACAGTATGAATACAATGAATACGTCGACAACCAATCTTCTCCAACCGACCAAAGATCTCAGACGGCGTTACCGCACCGAGAGATGGTTCAAGCGGCTGGGAGTGACCGCCATCAGCCTCTCCCTGGCATTTATCGGCTTTCTTTTCATAACCATTATCGCCGATGGCTATCCGGCTTTCACCCAGACATATATCGAGCTTGAAATAAATTTCGCCGAACAGGCTTTCACCCGCGAAAACCTTGCGGCCGCCGATTACCCTGGGCTTGTGAAGAAATCGTTGCGCGAAATGTTCCCGGAGGTCGACAGCAGGCAGGATCTCAAACGTCTCTACAGCCTTGTCAGTCCGGCGGCGGCATACAAGCTGCAGCATATGGTCGAGGCGGATCCCAGAATCATAGGCACCAGCCGGAAAATCTGGGTACTCGCCGATGACGATGTCGACATGCTCATGAAAGGCAAGATGGACCGCGAAATTGCCGAGGCGGACAGAAGAATTCTCGACAACCAGCTGGCATGGATAGACAAACTCGTGGCGGAAGACAAGCTCGAGAGAAGGTTCAATGCTGCCTTTTTCACCTCCGGCGACTCCCGGGAGCCGGAACTTGCCGGCATCCTTGGCGGCATAAAGGGCTCGTTTCTGACGCTCCTCATCACCCTGTCGCTTTCTTTTCCGATCGGTGTCGCAGCCGCAGTGTATCTGGAGGAGTTTGCGCCCCAGAATGGCTGGACGGATATGATCGAGATCAATATCAATAATCTTGCTGCGGTGCCATCCATCATTTTCGGGCTTTTAGGTTTAGCCATCTTCATCAATTTCTTTGGACTCCCCAGGTCGACTCCCATTGTCGGAGGACTGGTTCTCAGCCTCATGACCCTGCCGACCATCATTATTGCAGGGCGGGCCTCGCTGAAGTCGGTGCCACCCTCGATAAGAGAAGCGGCCCTTGGGATCGGCGCTTCGAAAATGCAAACCGTTACTCATCATGTGCTGCCGCTGGCCATGCCGGGCATGCTCACCGGTACGATCATCGGCATGGCCCAGGCCCTTGGCGAGACGGCCCCTCTGCTGATGATCGGGATGGTTGCCTTTATCGTCGATATCCCCGGATCGGTTTCCGATCCGGCGGCTTTACTCCCGGTGCAGATCTACCTCTGGGCCGACAGTCCGGAACGGGCCTTCACCGAAAAGACCTCGGCGGCGATCATGGTATTACTGGCCTTCCTCATCGCCATGAACAGTCTTGCGGTATTTCTGCGAAAGAAATTTGAAATCAAATGGTAACAAAACTCTAACAATGGGGTGTTCTAATAGCCATCGTCCACCCCATTTCGGGTCAACACAAATTATTCATCCAGGAGAAAGAAATGAAAGTAAAAAGTCTGTTAGCAGCGAGTGGTCTGACACTCATCATGAGCAGCCCGGCATTAGCCGCCCGCGACTATATCTCGATTGTCGGTTCATCCACCGTCTATCCCTTTTCAACCGTCGTCGCCGAGCAGTTCGGCAAAACGAGCGGTTCGAAAACTCCCAAGATCGAATCCACCGGAACGGGCGGTGGCTTCAAACTGTTCTGCAGCGGCGTCGGGGTCGATTTTGCCGATATCACCAATGCCTCCAGGGCAATCAAGTCGTCGGAATTGAAGACCTGTGTCGACAATGGCGTCAAAGAAATTATTGAGGTAAAGATCGGTTATGACGGCATTGTCGTTGCCAATGTCAAAACCGCCGAACAGCTGGAACTGAGCCGCGCCGACCTTTTCCTGGCCTTGGCCAAAGAAGTTCCCGATCCGAAGAATCCGCAAACGCTTATCGCCAATCCTTACAAGAATTGGCAAGAAATAAACAGCTCTCTGCCGGCGATCGCCATCGAAGTTCTCGGCCCTCCCCCGACCTCGGGAACCCGTGACGCTTTTGTCGAACTGGTAATGGAAGAAGGCTGCAATAATTTCGACGTAATCAAGAACTTAAAAAAGAGCGATAAAAAGGCACATAAAACAGTCTGCCAGACCGTAAGGGAAGACGGTGCATTTGTTGAGGCAGGCGAAAACGACAACCTCATCGTCCAGAAACTTCAATCCAATCCCAAGGCATTCGGCATCTTTGGCTTCTCTTTCCTCGACCAGAATATCGATAAGCTGCAGGGTGCGGTGATCGAAGGCCATGCGCCTACTTTCGAGGCTATCGCCGACGGTTCCTATACGGTCTCAAGGCCGCTGTTCTTCTATGTGAAGAAAGCCCATGTTGAGGTAATTCCTGGAATGAAGGGATTTCTGGCTGAATTTACCAGTGAGAAAGCATGGGGAACTGAAGGATATTTGGCCGACAAGGGGCTGATTCCGATGCCTGAAGCGGAAAGAAATCAGGTAGCCGCGGGTGTTGCCGCCCTCAAGGCCATGGAAGTGCAATAATTCGACCGGCAACAGCAGGAATCGATGAACTTCTTTGGGGTTGAGCCGTGTTGCCTGCGTATCAACCCCACACCCGTCATGTATGATCGATCAACAAACAATTGAGAGAATGACAATGCAACTCGCAGCATCCAATCCATCCAACCCAGTTTTTCCCCTCCTCGGAGAGGAACTCGTCCGGGAATCGGAATTGGCCAATCAGTATAACGTCGGCAGAAAGACCGTCGGCAGCCCGTTTGTCGATAACCCTCGGATGACCTGCAGAAATGTCGAGGTCTACTACGGCGAGAAATGTGCTATCAACAATATCAGCATCGATGTGAGTCATAATGAGGTTCTCGCCATGATCGGACCCTCCGGTTGCGGCAAATCGACCTTCCTGCGCTGTCTCAACCGAATGAACGATACGGTTCCTTCATGCCGGGTGGTCGGTGAAATCTGCCTGGACGGAATTAATATCTATCACCCTTCCGTCGATGTTGTGCCTCTGCGGGCAAAAGTCGGGATGGTGTTTCAGAAACCGAATCCTTTCCCTAAATCGATTTACGATAATGTCGCATACGGTCCACGAATACACGGACTGACAACCCATAAAGCGGAACTGGATGAAATTGTCGAGAACTCGCTGAAGAAAGCAGGCCTCTGGGAAGAAGCCAAGGACAGACTGCGCGAACCGGGCACCGGGCTCTCCGGCGGTCAGCAGCAGCGGCTGTGCATTGCCAGAGCCATTGCCGTAGGTCCCGAAGTGATTCTTATGGATGAACCCTGCTCCGCACTCGACCCGATTGCCACGGCGAGAATCGAAGAGCTGATCGCCGAACTTCGCACCCAGTTTTCGATCGTCATCGTCACCCATGCCATGCAACAGGCCTCCAGGGTATCACAACGCACCGCTTACTTTCATCTGGGCGATCTCATCGAAGTCGGTCCGACCGAAAAGATCTTCACCAATCCGAAACACCGTCTCACCGAGGATTATATTACCGGTCGATTCGGTTGATCGCCGTACCGAAACAAAAAAGGGAGCGAGTACCAACGCACTCGCTCCCCTGCTCACTGGCCCTTACCGTCAGCCGGAGGCTGCTGTTTTAGGAGACGCCTTTACGGCTCATCGTGACAAAGATCGCAACTCTGGGAAATGGTTTTACCAAAAGCTGTCTGGTGCTCGTCGTCATGGCATCGAAAACAGCCGTATCCTTCGCTTTCATACTGATGTCCATTGTGGCCTTTGTAAGTGCCCCAGGTAACTTTCATTACCGGCCATACATTGTCCATATAGGTGTCGAGCAGATATGCTCCGGATGAAATCAGGGTCTGCTCATTTTTGGCGACAAAATCGGCCCCATGACGTTCCGCCTGCAAAGCGAGCAAAGTTGCTACAATCTGCTCCTTGGCCTCCTCCCGGGAAGCATATTCCTTCTGCAGTACCTTGAAGCTGTCTTCACGGATTCCTTCTATTTCCGGGTTGAGCTTCTTGCTTTGCAGACCGAAATCCACCCTCTCCTCGAGTTCGTCATACACGTGGGTCGGCCGGTTGTGACAATCGATGCAATCCATGGTCCGCCATTTTCCTCCAGCACCTTCACCGGTTGCACCATCCAGGGAATATTCTTCGGTGACCCCGGAAGGCTTGGTAACCTTGATGCGGCCGATGGATGTTCTCTTCTCGTCAAGAGATTCGTATTCCACTTTTACGTTATTGCTGACATGCCAGTGAATGCCTTCGAAAGAATCCGTCAACGGATTCCTGCCACCGATATGCAGCGAAATATCCTGAATTTCCGGATTGAGCTGATCGTCGTTGCTGTACCTGACGAATTGCTTAATTTTCTTGCCGTGAAACTTTTCCGGCCAGTGGCACTCTTCGCAGGTATCCTGGGCCGGACGGAGGTGCTCGACCGGGGCTGGTATCGGCGTGCTGTAACTTCCGTCGATCACAGCTTTCACCTGGCGCAAACCAGACAATTTCGCTTTGACATACCATTCGGCGCCGGAACCGATGTGACAGGAAACGCAACCCACCTTGGCATGGGGGGAACGCTGATAAGCGGTATATTCGGGATCCATGACCGTATGGCAGATGGCCCCGCAGAAAAAGTCCGATTCGGTGAAGTGGTATGCTTCGTAGATAACAAGGGAAAAAACCGCAATATTGACGACGGATAACACCAGGAACAATACAACCGCTTTTCTGTGCGTCTTTTTCCCGAAGTCGATTAAGATATTGCCTTTATTGATATTCTCTCGAAACCATTTTTTTCGGCGAAAATATATCGAGGCCGGAATAAACAAAAGACCGAGGATCGCTCCGGCGGGAAACACCACAAATGTGACGATTGCCGCATAAGGATTTTCGATCAGACCGGTGATATGTCCCAAGAGACCAAGCACTGTCAAGGTAAAACAGACAGTGGTAAAACCAATGCCAAAAAGGCCAATGGGGGTTTTGGCCGAGAGACCAATTTGTTCCAGCCAAGTCTTTTTCCCATTTTCTGGAATATCCCCCTGAAGATCTGGTTGTTTTTCCGACATGATTCCTCCTATTTAAGTTTCTGCCATTGCCCGGCGATGCGTGCACCGCCATCTATAATCTTCTGTATCATTTCCTTATGCTCCTCGGATATTGCATGATCCGTGGAATCATAAAGAAGCTGAGCGTAGTTTATTATGCCGTTGAGGCTGTTGGTGGTTTCATTTACAGCCTCCGCCAACAGCGCCTCGGCATATCTTTCATTGAGATCAGGCTGCCCCATCCCGGCAGAACGCCGGGAAAGTTGATCGATGGCAGTCGCCAAATCGGCGACTTCCCGAACAACCGGCTCACCAAGTTCAATACCTCTTTCCTCAAACTCTCTGGCCTGCACCTGCTGCGACAAACTGAGCAGTGGAGAAACGGTGTTTCGGTACAACAGGATAAGAGATAAACTGGCCAGGCTTATAATCAATCCCAGGGCTCCGATGACAACCATTTGAAAATTAACGATCCGCTCCCTCGCCTGGCCGGCGATGATTCGGTCGTACTGGAGAAGATAGTCGGAAATGGTGCGCAGCTGCTCCTGCAGTTTCCTGCTCCGCTCCACCCTGTCCGCGCCGTTATTCTGCTGACGCACCAGAATAGCCAGCCCGGTGAGATCTATCTTGTCGACAAGGGCCAATTTCAGCTCCGCCGATAATAATTTATCCTCCTTCAGTCTCGAGAGTTCCGAATTCAGCTTTTCGATATCGCCGAGTATCGATTCGAGCCTTCCCCAACTCCCGCTGATCAGAGCTTCGGTTATTGTTTCCCTGATGGTCATAAAATGAAAAAGTGTTCTCTCGTTACGGCTTATAACGATGTTATACTTGCCGGCCAAGCGGTACTGGTATCCGCCCAGGAAAACGATACCGGTAAGCAGAACGGCAACCACCAGAAAGGCAAGCCCGATGAGTCTTTTCAGTGAGTACATGTCAATCAGGAAGCCGTATATTGAAGACAGTGGCCCTTTGCAGGACAAACACTGCACTCGGATACAACCTCGAGTGTGCCATCCGCTTCGGCCTTCTTGGTGATTGAACACTGGTAAATAATCTCGAATTCCTCGGCATCGAGAGTTTCGACCTGATAAAGAATCTCGGCGAGGGCTTTCAAGAACAGTTGTTCGCGTCTCAGAATTTCAACCGCCTCTT
The DNA here is from genome assembly GCA_000961725.1 of Desulfobulbaceae bacterium BRH_c16a. Lineage (GTDB taxonomy): Bacteria > Desulfobacterota > Desulfobulbia > Desulfobulbales > Desulfocapsaceae > Desulforhopalus_A. The sequence continues at coordinate 104,543 of LADS01000025.1, read as the reverse complement.
TGTAACAAGCTGATAACAGGCTTTTGATTTCACGATCGATAAGACTCGCCGTGTCATTGCCCATCATCAATCTGCGTGCCGTCTCGGCGCCCAAAAATCCATTCTCGCCAACGGCATACGCCTGGGAGCCGAGGGCCTCGCTCATCCCCCAGCGGCAGACCATGGTTGTTGCAATCTCAGTTGCCTGGAGCAGATCGTTCTCGGTTCGGGTCGTCCGGCTGTTGAAGATGATTTTCTCCGCTGCCCGGCCACCAAGGAGGGTGGTAATTCGATTGATCAGATATTCCTTGCTGTATGCCGTTCTGTCGCCAAGGGGCAATTGCTGTGTTTGCCCGAGAGCCCGTCCCCTTGGAATTATCGAAATCTTATGAACAGGGTCGGAGTCAGGAAGCAGTTTGGCTATTATCGCATGTCCCGCTTCATGATACGCCAGTACCAGCTTGTCTTTATCGGTAAGAATGACACCTTTTCGCTCGACCCCGAGCATCACTCGATCACGCGCTTGATCAAAATGGCTCCTGGTTATGGCATCGCAATTATCCCTGCCGGCCAGGAGAGCCGCTTCATTGACGAGACTTGCGAGTTCGGCCCCGGTAAAACCCGAAGTCATCCTGGCTAATTTTTCGAGGTCGACCTCCGGTGACATGACTACCTTTTTGCTGTGCACCTTGAGAATTTTGACCCGGCCTTTGATATCCGGCGGCAGCAGGGTGATCCGTCGGTCGAATCTACCCGGCCGGCTCAAGGCAGGATCCAGAATATCCGGGCGATTGGTGGCAGCGAGTACAATAATATTATCGGTCGAATCGAACCCGTCCATCTCGACCAGCAAGGCGTTGAGGGTCTGTCCCCGTTCATCCTGTCCGTCGGTGGCTGCCGCCGCCCTGCTGCTGCCGACTGCATCGATTTCATCTATAAAGATGATACAGGGAGTATTTTTTTTGGCCTCATGAAAAAGATCCCTCACCCGGGATGCACCGACGCCGACAAACATTTCGACAAAATCCGAACCGCTGAAACTATAAAAAGGAACTCCTGCCTCCCCGGCGATTGCCCTGGCCAACAGTGTTTTTCCCGTACCCGGAGGACCCTGAAGCAGCAGACCCTTTGGCATAATGGCACCAAGGTTATTGAATTGCTGCGGATTTTTCAGAAAGGATACAACCTCCTGCAATTCTTCCTTTGCCTCTGGAACACCGGCGACATCGTCGAAGGTTACCGGCTCCCGGGTACTGGTTGTCGCCATCAGTTTATCGCCGGCGAACCCGGTGTTCCGATCGGCATTTCGGGCGCTCGTGATGGAAATCCAGATGACAAAGGCCAAGGCCAGCCCAAATGCAAAGAGTCCCCCTTGAAAATAATAGAGAGTATAATCCTCATGAAAACTTATCCGGGCAGATGACGGGGGTATATCTGCGACCAGTTTGGCCGCATCCGGAACTCTGGCCGAATAGCTGAAACCCGATTTCAAGGTAATTGATGCAAGATTGCCGGTAAACTGGATCTCGGCAATTTCTTTCTCCTGCAGGTTCTGAAGAACTTCACTATAGCCTCTTTCAGGCAACCGGGTTTCCAGGCTCAGAAAAACTCCGGCCAGGAATACACCAGACAAGAAAATGAAGAAAATGAAAAGATTTCTGACGAGAAGGGCCATATATGGTGTCCGGTTATAACGCTATAAAAAGAATTTCTTTATTTTTTATACAGCACTTTCGGCAATAAAAGAAGATTCATCTCATCTGACGGCCCCTGTTTCCGAACAACGCCAAAAGGGCCAGGATTATACCATCCTGGCCCTGCACAGATACTCGTTTTTCTTCTATTACGTTCGTATGATTTACATTCCGCTCACAGCCTTGAACCAATTCCCGACAAATTGTAAAGGACCTCCGCTGGCGATCAGTCCGCCGACAATACAAGCGAGACTCCAGACGCCGACTGCAACTCCCAGGATTGCCACAAAGGTTATGCTTACCTTGGAAACCTCTGTTGAAACGTTGCCTTTTTCGACAACTGCCGTTCCTGTCTTCCGTACTGCTCTTGTAGAATTAGCCACACCCTGCCTCGTCAGTTTATTGAAATTTCAGCCCAGCACCCCACAAGGGGGTATAAGTACCTTCACGAAATTCATTCCTACTCCTTTCAACCCTTGAGGGGGTGAAAATGAATTTCTAAGGTACTAAAATCGCCTTAAGCCAATTGGCAGCGAGAGCGAGCGGACCGCCGCTTGCGACCATTCCACCAAGAAGACTTGCCAACGCCCAGATGCCAATGGCACACGAAGAAAGGCCGATTGCCGCAAATCCTACTTTCAAAATCTGCTCATCGACTTTGCCATCGGTACGTACCACATTTCTTGTCTTTGCTGCTGTCTGAGTTCTCATCTTCTTTCTCCTGCCTGAATTCTATGACTCTCTGCCGGATAAGTCCTGCAACCGACTCCTGACCATCTCTTTACAATAATGAAATGCACTTTACGTGCCAGGGCACAAAAACCACCTCCAGAGAATTCACTACAGATTGATATAACCCTGTTCTTACGTAAATTATACGCCAATACAACACATCAACAACACGCTGCTTCCAAGCATTCAACATGAGTTCATCAGATGCCGTTATATAATTTATTACAATTATTTCTATACATTGCGTGGACGAACGATGCAGTGCAGGCCAAGAGTGTCGCATTTATGTTGCAGAACCACAACCACATAAGCGTGCGACTGTTTTGCATCATTTATGCGACACTATTGCAACATGCGGAAAAAAAGGGAAAGGGATGGCTCAGAAACGATACCGCTGCATTTTCCGGTAAAGGGTGCTTCGGTCGATTCCCAACAGCTTAGCGGCTTTTGCTTTATTGCCGCCGGTTGCTTTCAGAGCTTCGAGAATCTGCTGTTCTTCGCTGATGTATGGACCAGACTGCTGTATTCTTGCGCCTGGATCTGCAAACATTCGTTGTGGAGGAGCATGATCCGGAAAATCCGCAGACTGTTTGGCAAACAGCAATTCATTGGAAAAATGTTCTTTTAAAAGGGTCGCACCCGGGCACAGAACACATGCTCTCTCGATCACGTGACGTAATTCTCTCACATTTCCGGGCCAGGAATACGCCTTCAGGATCTCCATGGCCTGATCGGAAATATTTATGATTTTTTTCCCGAGTTCATCGCGGAAGGTTACTAAAAAATTATGAACCAGCAAAGGAATGCATTCTTTCCGTTCCCTCAGCGGTGGAAGAAGAATTTCGACTACTTTGAGTCGGTAATATAAATCCTCGCGAAAAGTTCCGTCTTTTACTTTTTTTTTCAGATCGACATTTGTCGCGGCAATGACCCGGACATCGACTCTGACAAAAGTATCCTGGCCAACCGGGTTAAAGGTTTTCTCCTGCAGAAACCGCAACAGCCGTAATTGCATTCGTGGGGTGATGTCACCGATTTCATCGAGAAAAAGAGAACCCTTGTCTGCCTGTAACAGCCTTCCCGGCCGATCCCTGTCAGCTCCGGTAAAAGATCCCTTTCTGTGGCCGAACAATTCACTTTCCAGAAGGTCTTCAGGCATCGCAGCGCAGTCGACCTTAACAAGTGGTTGATCCTTTCTTCTGCTCTCGGCGTGTAATGCTTCCGCTGCCAGTTCCTTGCCGGTTCCCGACTCACCGGTTATAAGAACGGCCGTATCCACCCGGCCGACATTTTCAATCAGCCGGTAAACATCCTGCATGACACTGCTCACCCCGATAAAGCGATGAAACCGGATCCTCGAATCCTTTTTGTCATCCGGCAATCCGAGGGTGATATCCCTGGCAACGATGACCGCGCCGTTAAACTCATTCACTTCGTCTTTTATCGGTGCGGCATTGAGACTTATCATCCGGATAGTCCCATCCGGTTTACGACACTCGACCTGGTGCTCCCTGACCACCTCGCCGTTTTTGATAACCTGACCGGCATCATGCAGACAGGCCTTACCCATTTCGCCAGGCAGGGCATCGAGCTTTATCGCTTTCTGTGCATCGACTCCTCCCAGCCACATCTTCGCGGTATTATTGAGATTGGTGATTTCCATCCTTTCGTTGACGGTAATAATCGCATCGCTTACCGAGCTGAAAATCACCTCCAGATATCGGCGAAACTTTTCATTCTCCCGCTGCAATGCGCTCTTTTCTTTTTGCAGTTGCCAATGTTTCAGGGCCTGTCGGACAAACCGCAACAAAGTATCCTTGTTGACGGGTTTTGAAATATAATCGAATGCACCATGACGGACAGCCTCTGCTGCCGACTCAAGATTTGGAAATCCGGTTATCATGACAACCGGACAGCGGACTCCTGTCTGTCGTATATAACGCAGGAGATCGGTCCCTTTTGCCCCTTCAAGGACAATGTCGCTGATAATGAGATCAAACCGCTGTTCATTTATGGCGAAGAGGGCTTCCTCAAAGGTAGCTGCCGTGGTAATCCTGCCATACCCTTCACGCTTGAGGAACATTTCGAAGGTGATGCGAATGCCCTCCTCGTCGTCGACAATAAGAATATGAATATCCTGCAAGGTTTCGTCCATTACTTCTCCGAGGCGGGAATTTCGATTATCATATCCGTGTATTTCTTCAGAATCGAGTCAACCCTTAAGGTCCCCGCATGATTCTTGATTATGCCGTAGCTGATGCTGAGCCCGAGGCCCGAGCCCTGACCGGCTGGCTTGCTGGTAAAAAAGGGATCGAAAAGTTTTTCCAGGATCCCTTGGGGAATGCCGGTACCGCGATCACGAACAACAAGACGGAAGTAATTCCTGCCATCGATGACCACCGGCACCGTGGAAAAATGGATCGATTTATCAGGCGAAACGGTATCCCGCCATCTTTCTTTCAGGGCAAAACGACTGTTGCTGATAAGATTGAGAACCACCTGCATCAGCTGCAGATGATTGCCGATAATCAGGCATGACGGTTGAAAGAGATCGGTGCTTACGGATATCCCGTCATTTTTTAACTGATGCTCAACAAGGGAAATACTATCCAAAACCACTTCATTCAAGTCGACGAGAGTCCGTTCGTTTTCATTCTCCCTGGCAAATGACAGCAGGTTGTAGGTGATCGATGCGATACGTTCTCCTTCCCGGACTATCCTCTTCAGGAGCATTGCCTGTTCGCTGTCTTTTTCACAATCATCGAGGAGAAGCTGGGCGAAGTTGATTATTCCGTTGATTGGATTGTTCACCTCGTGGGCCACTCCTGCTGCGAGTTCGCCGATAGCCGCCAGCTGGGCGGTGCGGATGGAATCGACTTTTCTCACTTCATCCTGGGTGAGTTTTCTTGCGATAAGAAGAATCAGTTCTTTATCTTCCGGCCCTTGCTCCACCGGCACGATACTCAGGCTGTATTCACCGCCCAGTCCGGGCAACCGGGTATCTTCCACCTTATAGGCGCTGGTAAGCAGAAATTCCTCGAGAGGACACTTGATGTGAGGCCAGCGGCCGCCATGGATTATTTCACAAACCCCTTTGCCGATAACCTCGGCAGCGGACTTCCGGGTTGCCTTCAACAGGGCGGAGTTCACCTGGATAATCTTTCCCTGCGGGGTCACCACAATCATGGGATCCTGATGGGAATGAAAAAGCTCGACGCCAACCCCCTTGCAGAGGGTCCGCGGAAGAACCTGGCAATCGGCTTTCACCGAAGAACCGGGATGAGACGGGCAGTCGCTATGCATACTGGGCTCCGGAGGACAAATCATTCGATCTGCCGCTGACGATGGGATGCTCCCCTCTTCAGTGTATACACTGTGGCACTTGCTGCGTACGACAGTTAATCATATAATGAAATATGCAAAATGTCCTTCCTTTGCTGGAAAGCCCATACAGGAGAAGAACGTGTCATCTCAAATAGTACCAGAGTCGGAGCACCTGGCAAGTGGATTTGTCACCGTCGACCAAGATTGGATTGTCACTGCCTTCAACCAGAAGGCCGGGCTTATCCTTGGTCTTGAAGGCAAGGACATTGTCGGCAAGCACTGCCGGGAAATTTTCTACAACGATCCGCGTTTTTCCTCGATTTGTGCCCACATTGCTCCGCTCACCAAACAAAAGGGCTGCCAAAACATTGAATTGACTCTCGGTAACCCGGTTTCCGGCGAAAAGAATGCAGTGCGGATGCGCATCATCACCATACCTGGAAAAACCGGTGCCATAGTCGGGGCGATTATCGGTTTTGCCGATCTCACCGAACCTCTTGCCGCCAGCCGACTGGCTCTGAACAGCATTGCCGAAGGCGTGTTTACGGTTGATAAGAGTTTTTGTATAACAAGCTTCAATTCGGCAGCCGAAAAAATTACCGGCTGGCACGAATATGAGGTTCTCGGCCGCTGCTGCCGGGAAATATTCAAGGCCAGCATCTGCCGTTCCTCCTGTTCCCTTCTCGAATGCATCAAAAACAAGTTATTAATCTCCGATCGCATTGCCTATATCGAAAGCAAGGACGGCCTCTCCATCCCGATCAAACTGAGCGTGGCCCCCCTGCTCGACATGTACCGGAATGTCATCGGCGGAGTCGAGACATTTGTCGATATCACCGCCACCTTACAGTACGAATTGATTCTCGCTGCCGTTGCCGACGGAGTGTTTACCGTTGACCCGCAAGGCAAGATTACATCCTTCAACAAGGCCGCTGAACAGATTACCGGCTACCTTGAGGAGGAAGTGATTGGCAAGATCTGCAGTGAAGTGTTGTTTTCCAGCAACAGCGCTCTCAGCTGTCCTCTCACCTCCTGCATGACGGAAAAGCACTCCATTGTCGACCAGGAACTCTTTATAATCGGCAAGGACGGCTATTCCATCCCTGTGAGTGTCAGTGCGGCCCCCCTGATCGGCCACAATCAACAGATTCTTGGAGGAGTTCAGTCATTTAGAAACAATACTCATAACCTGCAGAAGGCTTTGATCCTCGATTCGGTTGCCGACGGAGTTTTCACTGTCGACCGCGACTGGCGCATCACCTCTTTCAATCTCTCCGCAGAACTCATCACCGGCTGGCGTCGGGAAGCGGCGATAGGATCCTACTGCAGCGATATCTTCTGCTCTTCCGTATGCGGCAAGAACTGCGCCGTTGCCGAAAGCCTGTACTCCGGTCAGCCGGTGGCCAACAGATCGATCACCATTAAAAACCGCAACGGCAAAGATGTTTCGGTGAGCATCAGCGCGGCCCCCCTTGTGGACCACGACGGCAACGTCCTTGGCGGGGTCGAAACCTTCCGCGACCTCAGTGTGGAGATGAGTCTTCGCCTGCAGCTGACCCAGAAGTATACCTTTGAATCAATAATCAGCAAGAGTCCTTCAATGCAGCGAATTTTCCAGATAATGCCGGATATCGCCAAAAGCGAAAGCAACGTCCTGATTCTGGGAGAGAGCGGCACCGGCAAAGAGCTGGTGGCCAGTGCACTGTATCATGCCTCGGCCAGGAAGAACCGGCCGTTTGTTGTGGTGAATTGCGGCGCCCTGCCGGACACCCTGCTCGAATCGGAACTTTTCGGTTACAAGGCCGGGGCTTTTACCGACGCGAAAAAGGATAAGATCGGACGCTTTGCCGCGGCCGAAGGTGGGACGATTTTCCTCGATGAGATTGGCGACATTCCTCAATCCCTGCAGGTAAAACTGCTCCGGGTCCTCCAGAACAAAGTGTATGAACCACTCGGCTCAAACGTTCCGGTTAAGGCCGATGTCAGAATTATTGCCGCGACCAACAAGGACCTCCTCGAGCTGGTCAAACAAGGGGCGTTCAGGGATGATCTGTATTATCGCCTGAATGTGGTCAACATCCTGTTGCCGCCGCTCAGGGAGAGGATTGAGGATATACCTCTTCTAGTGGAACATTTCGTCGAAAAATTCGGCGCGGAAAAACAAAAGGATATCGTCGGTGTCAGCGATGAAGTTCTGACCCTTCTTATGAAATATCATTTTCCCGGCAACATCCGGGAACTGGAGAACATCATTGAATATGGGTTCATCCTCTGTCCCGGCGGGTACATCCAGCTGCAGCACCTGCCCGATGCTTTCGTCCAGGAAGAGAACTTCAGCGACAGCCGGTTCCTTTCGGCTGCTGAAGGATTATCCCTCGAAGAAATTGAAAAGCTGGCTATTGAAGTCGCCTTAAGACGTAATAAATGGAAAAAGATGAAGACCTGCAGAGAGCTGGGTATCTCCAAAGACACCCTCCGCAGAAAAATCACCCACTATCGGATTACCGCGCCTCCCGGAGTGGACATGTAGAAGCGTTACCAGGGATACGCACGGCAGGCTCGCCTGAATTCAGCGAGCCTTTCGATCTTTTGCTTTTTTTTCTTCATCCGTCGGCAGTGTTTGCCGGCGAGCCGCAACATCCCTTTCCTTGGCCTTTCTCTCCCCTTCCGCATCGCCGGCAAGATGGAGGCTTCGCGGAATAGCCCGATCGACGACCGCGTCACAGGTGCATTGGGTTTCCTTCGGGCAGTCGGCTATCTCATGGCACGTTGCATAACGTAAGAGCTTCTTGATTCCGGGGATGGAGATTCCCTCATCATGGATCAGTCGGCGCAGACAGCCGATCCAGGTCAGATCATTGGCTGAATACAATCTTCTGTTTCCAATCCTGGTTGGCTTGATCAGCCCTTCATCCTCATAAATCCGCAGGGTGCGCGGGTGAACGTCCAGCAGTTTAGCCGCCACCCCTATGGGATAAACAGGCATCTCTTTTTTTATTGGCTCAACATTCGGCTTTTTTCTTACCATGCAGGAAATCTCCTCCAGTATTGCGTTTCCCGCCACATTACCCGATTTTGCAACGTACCACGAGAAAGAAAGATCTCTATGAATGTTATGTCTTCAATGCTGCTCAGTGAGATGTCCGCGAAAGAGCTTCTCGCCCATCAGGAAGATCAGTCCGCAAAAGGCAACCCCGCCCAAAACCACCAGATTCTCGTGGAGACTGGGCGCATAGGTGAGAAGGTCGGGATAATCGACCAGGCCCATGCCGTGAAAAGCGGGAACCAGCTGACCGACAATCACCAGATCGTAGCGCATGAAGAATATCCCGATCATTCCGGCAAGTGAGGCGATGAACAGGGCGTTCATGTTCCGGCCTTTGACCGCCATGATGACGACAAAAGGGATTACCATGCCCAGCAGCACCTCGCCCAACCAGAAATTCGGCGCGTACGATCCGGTCAGAAGGAGCTGCATTGCTTCATATTTGCCGGGAGGGTTGCCCGTTATTCCGGTTATCATCTTCCAGCTGGTAAAGAAAATGATCACCGCCATCATCAAGGCGCCAAGTTTTGCAACGCCCTCCAGGGATTTCTTCATCTCTTCGCTCATCTTCCAGCCGTTGAACCGGTAGGCGATATAGGTGAAAAAGATAATGGCCACACAGCCCGACATCGCCGCCGAGGTAATGAAATAGATCGGCATGTACGGCCCGTGCCAGAACTCCCGGCCGTTCAAAAGGCCAAATACCGCGCCCAGGTTCGAATGCGCCACAATACCGGTCAACAGCCCCGCCAGACCAAAAGCCGTGGCTATTTTATGCTGCTCCTTCTGCAGCATCACAAATTCGATCATCATAAAGAACAGATAAGCTCCATATAAAGTGCCCATCCACCAGATGTTCGAGGTCGGATTGGCGCCGATCACGTTGCCGACCGGCATGCGCCAGGAGTTTTCAATCTCGAAGGCGATCACCAGAAATCCGGCGACAATAGTTGCGATCGATAAAAACACCGCCCGCTTGGCAATCGGATTGAAATTCTTAAAGCCGAAAACATGCCCAACCGCGGAAACAATGCACAGCCCGGTCGAGGTCACCACGAAGAAAACATAGGCGGCAATCAGAATTCCCCAGGGGACTCCGCGGCTCACCCCGAAGGTGTGCTCATGCCCCACGTACAGCGAATGTACTCCCGCCGCAACCCCCACTACACTGAGTAGTGCCAAAATTCCCATCGCAATATTGTACTTCCCCGATCCGGTCGCAACCAGACCGCCTTCCTGCGGTAGTATTCCTGCCAGCCCATTGTTCATATTGTGCCTCCTTGTCCGGTTCCCTCGGACATTGTCTCAGATAAATGATCAGTTTCCCGAATCTCTCCGGAACTGCTCCAGATACCGTTTCACTTTCAGTTCATACAACGTGTGTACAGTTGCAGCCCCAATCCACAACACCAGAAAATATACAGCTTCCATAATCCCTCCATCATTCTGCTCGGATCTTGTCATCTGTTCCCGTCGACAACATCATACATTGCCTTATGAACATATTGAATATATCTAAACCTTACATTTGCAATTGTCAATTAATTAGCATTATGTTTTATACATTTTGCCGTACAGACATGACAAAGAACAACTAATTCTCTTATAATCTACCGATATTTCTGATATTTATTCAATAAATTATAAAAAGAAGTTGTCCGATTTTTAATGGGTTTCAAGGCGCATTTTGCGCCATACATAGAAATAGACGCAGAATGCGCCTTGAAGTAATCGTTATATAATTTTCTCAGGAGTTTGAAAGAGGGCAGACAAAAAGAAGAGAGGAAAAAACACGCAGGAATGTAGTACCTTAGAAATTCAACTCGAATCTAAAAAATCGATAGCGATAGCGATGGCGATGGTGAAGAGTACGCTCAAGTCGGATGAACACTGAAAAGAGTACCCCTTACGGGGTGTCAGACGGGGAAGTGCAGCCAGCAAGGAAGAATCTTATTGGCGACACAATACGCGACTTAGCCAAGGAGGCGGTACAGCAGACAACGAAAGAAAGATCATCAACCGCCTTCAGGCGGCGAGATCATTCTTGTCAGGGGGCAGTACCAGTCTGGCAATCTTCTTTGGTACGAGAGTATTCGAAAAAAAGGCGGAACAACGCTTTCGTTTCTCAAAAGAACAGTTGATAATATTCCAGCAGGGGGTGAATTTCAGAAGTTTCTTCACACCATTGAGGCTCACCCCGTGTTCATGAACCATCTCCCTGAGGCATTCGATCCACTGAATATCACGTAACGAGTAGTATCGCCAGGCCCCTTTTCGCAAGGGACTGATCAGACCCGCCTCTTCATAGTTACGTAACGTCCGGGGGTGAACTTCGAGCATTTCCGCAGCCCTGCCAATAGTGAAAAATGCTTTATCTTCTTTCATCCGGCTTTCTCCTTCCGACTAGCAGCCTGAACGGGCATCAAGCTCGTCCAGGCTGTTTTGTCCGCACCTGATTGACAATCCTCAATGAACGTTTTCGGTAGTAAATGTTGTGTCGAGAAAACGCTCCCCGATAATGAATCCAAATCCGACTATCCCCATTCCGGCGATAACAAGAAGATACTCGGCCGTTGTCGGCATATAAGGCAGATACTGGGGCACCCCGACAAAACCATGATCGTTCGGAATAATCTGACCGGAGACCACCAGGTTATAGCGGGAAAAGAATTGCCCGACGAGAACCATTAAAGCCGCTGCCGACAGGGCTTGAATCGAATGCAACCGACTCGCCACCAGGATCACGCAAGGTAAAACCAAGCCGATAGCTATCTCGAACACCCAGAAATGGGTCGCCAGGGGGCCTTTCACCATGGCATCCGCCGCCATGATCATTTCTTCGGTGCCACAGTAGGCATTGACAAATTTCCATACGGTGGCGAGAGCCACCAGAAAGGTCATGAGTACCATAATTTTACCGGCGGTCTGCAAGCCCATAAAGGTGTTCCCGGCAATCTTTCGGCGTTGCAGGAGATGACTGTAGTGGGTGAACAACACCACCGCAGCCGCCCCGGACAGAACCGCACAAGCGAGAAAGAAAACCGGCAGCTGAGAACCGTACCAGAAGGGCCTCGAGTTCAAGGAAGCGAATACCGAACCGAGGTTGCTGTTTGCAAAGGATTCCGCCAGGGCTCCGATCACCCCCAAAACGATCGCCGCAGAAAAACGCTTCGTCACAATCAGGAAAAGCTCGAGAAACATTACCCCTACCGCCAAACCATAGAGCGTTCCCATCCACCAGATGTTTGAGGTGACATTGGGGTGAAGAACTACGCCAAGCGGCATTCGCCATGGATTTTCGATTTCCAGACCGATAACCGTGAATGCCCCGAGCAGGGTAATTATCGAAAGCCAGACCATCCTGTTGGCAAGAGGTGACATCTGATTTCCGCCGAAGGCATGACTGAAAACTGCCAGCACGCAGAGCCCTGTTGAAATTATAGCAAAATAAGCATAGACCCCGATCAACATCCCCCACGGCATTTCACGGGTATTACCGAATGCATGATGATGGCCTGCCAGCTGGGCGTAAACCGCGCCACCTACCCCCACAATGATCATCAACAAAAACAACCACATCAACTTGTTCGCCGGTAATTCTATTGCTCTCTCCGGCACAGCAGTCGCAGTCACATTCCCTTTCATATTTTTCTCCTTCGAAGTTTTTTTCCAGTTCCAAATACAATCGCTGTCGCTATCCTGCGTTGACCGACTCCGGCTCACGATGTGAATTCTCTTCCAACCCCAGCTTCACCAGAACCATCAAGGCAACGGGCGCGCCGAACGGGCCAAGTACGACAAAGAGAACCAAACAGAGACAAAACCAGAACCATTCACTCACCCGCGCAACCAATGGTGCCAATCCGCTCCGAATATTTGAAACCGGAATCTCATACGTTTGTTTCTGTATTGTGATTGCCATGACTTCCTCCTGCTCTAAGATTGGCACAACCTTGTTGTTAAGTTACTTCTTAAACAGCAAGTCGTATGCCATTGCACAAGAGAACAGAACGGACGCTACAAAATCATTCGTATCCTTTTGTATATACTCGATATAATTGTAATCACATCGACTTAAAACAAACAGTTTCGCGTCATCAACCTTTCCATTGAGGACATATTCTGCGTCCAGCCTCCATACTATGCGGGCGCAAAATACGTCCAACAGATGAACTTATATCTCATTGATTTAAATGGATATTTCTTGAATACAGGGTTCTTTGGACAAGGAAAACAAGAAAAAATCGGCAGGAAGAAGTCAAAGAGGCAATAATTAGATATTGAGTTTCAATGTGTTACATGAATAAAAATAAAAAGAGACGCAATTTGCGTCCAAAGACGGAAAATAATTGGGCAACCGAGGGAGGATATTGCTGAAGGAGAGGAGTTTTTTAAAAAAAGATAAGGACCGTCCGAGATGGGCGACCCTTATCTTTGCAGCAATAACGAGCGGAGGGAATGTTTCGATGGGCGGATTATCAGTGGCTCTTTTCGGCGGAACCGCTGTCGCCACGTAATCGAGCATGGCCGCGCACGCCGATGTGGCAGGCAGTGCAGCGGGTATTCGAGGCAAAGGCGGTGGATCCGTCGTGGCAGGCGCCGCAATAGCCGCCTTTGTAGAGTGTCTCCATGGTGAAGTCATCCTTTTCCTCGGCGACACCATTTTCCATCTCAAACAAATCGTCATGGCATGAGCCACAATCCAGTCCGGCATCCATGGTATGAACTTTGTGTTCAAATACTACGGCTTCAAGTGGCTTGACCCAGACGATAGGCGCTTCCGGACCGTAGGCTTCTTCATCGTACGCCTCCTGCTCCTTCACCTCGCCACTGGCAAATAGCACAGCGCCGGAAAACAAACACCCGCCGACAACCAACAATAACAAAATCTTCTTCATTTTTTTCTCCTACCTATCAGCATCATCCCCGTAGGTACTGGGATTAATTGAGTGAATCAAAGCACTTTGCCGTTCTATGAATTGATATAAAAAATATTCGGGATCGCGCCGGTTTCCGGCCGTAATACCCAGACCATGGTTTCCGGGGAGTGAACCAGCTTGAAAACTCTGCTGGCCGGATCAGCGATATCACCGAAAACCCTCACATCGGCCGGACAGGCATCGGCACAGGCCGTAGTCGTTTCTCCTTTCGACAGGCGCGAGAGAAGGCAAAAATCGCATTTGTCAACCGCCCGCTCTTCCTCCTTGAAATACCTGGCGTTGTAGGGGCAGGCTGTCATGCAGGTCTTGCAGCCTATGCAACGGGCCGGATTCATGACAACGATGCCGGTCTTCTCATCTTTCCAGGTCGCGGTTGTCGGGCAGACTCTGACACACGGCGGTCGATTACAGTGGTTGCAGAGAACAGGCATAAAGGTCGTTTCGAACTTGTCTCCACTAAGGGAGCGGCGTTTTTCGAGGATGGTGGTCCTGAACCCATACGCCGGCACATGGTTGGTCTTGACACAGGCATCCTTGCAGCGTTCACAGTCGATGCACAGTTTTTCCCTTATAACCATAGTGTAATGCGGGTTGTAAGGATATTTACCCACCTCGGGTACGACTCCTCCCGACCCGTAAGCATTTTGTACTGAAGTGAGAGAGAGCACGCTGCCACCCAGGTATATGCCGGTAACGGCGAGACCCAATTTTAAAAATTTCCTTCTCTCGGCCGATGGCAGGGTGCTTAGATCCTCACTTCTCAACTGCTCGAAATCATCGATTCTCATGCTGGTACCTCTTGATTTTCTACAAAACCCTGATTTTGTGCAATCAGGGCATTGGATTGCTTATGATTAATGTGTTGCATCGAACGTGATCAATGATCCTCCGAGATATGGCCGCGAAAAAGCTTCTCGCCCATCAGGAAGATCAGTCCGCAAAAGGCTACCCCGCCCAAAACCACCAGATTCTCGTGGAGACTGGGCGCATAGGTGAGAAGGTCGGGATAATCGACCAGGCCCATGCCGTGAAAAGCGGGAACCAGCTGACCGACAATCACCAGATCGTAGCGCATGAAGAATATCCCGATCATTCCGGCAAGTGAGGCGATGAACAGGGCGTTCATGTTCCGGCCTTTGACCGCCATGATGATGACAAAAGGGATTACCATGCCCAGCAGCACCTCGCCCAGCCAGAAATTCGGCGCGTACGACCCGGTCAGAAGGAGCTGCATTGCTTCATATTTGCCGGGAGGGTTGCCCGTTATTCCGGTTATCATCTTCCAGCTGGTAAAGAAAATGATCACCGCCATCATCAAGGCGCCAAGTTTTGCAACGCCCTCCAGGGATTTCTTCATCTCTTCGCTCATCTTCCAGCCGTTGAACCGGTAGGCGATATAGGTGAAAAAGATGATCGCCACGCAGCCCGACATCGCCGCCGAGGTAATGAAATAGATCGGCATGTACGGCCCGTGCCAGAACTCCCGGCCGTTCAAAAGGCCAAATACCGCGCCCAGGTTCGAATGCGCCACAATACCGGTCAACAGCCCCGCCAGACCAAAAGCCGTGGCTATTTTATGCTGCTCCTTCTGCAGCATCACAAATTCGATCATCATAAAGAACAGATAAGCTCCATATAAAGTGCCCATCCACCAGATGTTCGAGGTCGGATTGGCGCCGATCACGTTGCCGACCGGCATGCGCCAGGAATTTTCAATCTCGAAGGCGATCACCAGAAATCCGGCGACAATGGTTGCGATCGATAAAAACACCGCCCGCTTGGCAATCGGATTAAAATTCTTAAAGCCGAAAACATGCCCAACCGCGGAAACAATGCACAGCCCGGTCGAGGTCACCACGAAGAAAACATAGGCGGCAATCAGAATCCCCCAGGGGACTCCGCGGCTCACCCCGAAGGTGTGCTCATGCCCCACGTACAGCGAATGCACTCCCGCCGCAACCCCCACTACACTGAGTAGTGCCAAAATTCCCATCGCAATATTGTACTTCCCCGATCCGGTCGCAACCAGACCGCCTTCCTGCGGTAGTATTCCTGCTAACAGATTATTCATCGACCCTTGCTCCTTGAACATGCTGAAAATAATTCCACTTCGCTACACCTTGTTCGACACAACCACCGGGCACAACCCGCACACCATTACGGTGTCTCCACCCTGGAAATAGCGCCGAACACCATTCCGGCAACAGATAATTCACACCCCGGCATATCCTCCCAGGGAAAAGCTCCGATTCCGGGAGCCTGAGTTTGCAATGCAATTCATGACCAGATGATCGGCTATCTTCGACAGAGCAGTTTTCGCCCGCCAAAACGTTTTCAATTAATGGGACAAACAGAGAGAAAAAACAACTAAAAAAGCATTTCCTGACACGAATGGTGTTTAAATAAATCACGCAACATCGAGTATATACTACAAACGAGTACATTTGTGCATATGTTTACAAGTATTTCCTTTAATTCTTTATTTCATCAATTTTCTACCAGCCTGTCGAGTTCTTGTCAAGTGTTTTGCCGAGATCGTTTCCCCGCCCGCCAGGCCCATTTCGACAAAACAAAAAAACAACGGGAATATGATGAATAGTGTAGTATTACATTACGTTAGACTGTGGTTATCTTCTTGACTGGAAAAAAGAACATTATTTTTCAGCTCAAAGGCACATGCTTTACGCTTATTTCGCACAACATCTCTCCTTTTGATGTTTTTAAGGGGAGAGGAATGGAAGTGATAATTTGAGCTGCCGGTTTCGGGTTTTATCCCGGGTTCATCATTCGATCATTACTATAAATCGAGTCAGTGCTGGACATGAGCCGGCTATGATGTACAATTTGAGGCAAGACAGGATTTCATAATGCGGGAGGCAATCGTTCACCGGTACGCATCAAAAGACTGCATAACCCGGATTTGTAACCGTGTCGCTCCTGTGCCATCCTTGGCACTCGCGACACTAGGCCATCCTTGGCCGTCGTCATCCAGTGCTCCAGGTTCGTTCAAGATACCTGTAAGGCACTTAGGTACTCACTTCCGCAATCGTCGGGATCCATGAAGGACTGGAGCATGAAGCACGGCAAGCCGCCTACCCCTGTTACCGAAAAATCGTTGTTGTACTGGGCATTCAGCGGCAACCTCAAGCTGCAGCTCATACTCCTTGTGGTAATTATCCTGATTGTCGTGGCCCGGGTAATTCCGCTCGAAATGCAGAAGCGAATCATCAACGACTCGATCGCCCTGCAAAATCTGCAAGGCCTTTTTTTCTACTGCGCCATTTATATCCTGGCTATCACCGTAGCCAGCGCCTTGAAACTTGCGATCAACTACCTTCAGGCATTAATCGGCGAACGTGCCATGACGGCGATGCGCAAGACCCTCTACAACCATATTCTTACCCTTCCACTCAACTTCTTCCGCACAACCCAGCCCGGCACGGTCGTGTCTTCACTCATGACCGAACTCAGTACCGCCGGCAATTTCGCCGGAATGGCCTTTGCCGTACCCGTCAGCAACATCCTTACCCTGGTCGCCTTCACCGGGTACCTGATCTGGCTGAACTCGAAACTGGCCCTGGCGACCCTGATCATCTATCCGGCTGTGGTGTTCATCATCCCCTTACTGCAGAAAAAGGCTAACAAGGCCAATAAGAAAAGAGTCGATCTGTCGAGGGAAACCTCGAGCCAGATTGCCGAGTCGATCTCAGGTATCCACGAAATTCAGGTACACGGGGCATACAGCCAGGAAGGCAGTAAATTCGACCGCCTGGCCGAAAAACTGAAAAAGATCAGAATTCGCTGGTCGCTCTTTCGTTTCGGGATCAAAACGGCCAACAACTATTTTGTCGGCCTGGGACCGTTTGTGGTCTTTGTCTACGGCGGATACCTGGTCATGCATGGCCAGCTCGAGCTGGGGGCGATGGTCGCTTTCCTCTCCGCTCAGGAGAAGCTTTTCGACCCCTGGAAGGAGCTGATAGAATTCTATCAGGCATATCAGGACGCCTCGGTCAGTTACACCCGCACCATGAACTGCTTTGACGCCACACCAGAGTTTGCCCTCGATTTCGCCGATTCTCCCGTGCTTCGGCTGAACGGACGCATAGAAGTGCGCGATCTTGTTTACGATACCCCCGAAGGACTTCGGCTGCTGAACGGTGTCTCCTTCAGCTTGCAGACCGGCGAACACCTCGCCATCGTCGGGTTCTCCGGAGGGGGAAAAAGCACCCTGATCCAGTGTCTCGGCAAGATGTTCCCCTACTCCTCGGGCAGTATCCAGTTTGACGCGCTTGAACTCTCAACTCTTTCAAAACAGACGATCATCGGCAATGTCGGCTATGTTTCACAGAATCCGTTCATCTTTACCGGAACGATCGAGGAAAACCTGCTGTACGCCCAGAAGGCCCTCGGCTCTCCAGCCATCCCACCAGAAGGCGGAGAGGCGAACATCGACCGCGACAGAATGATTCTGGTGCTCCAGCAGGTCGGTCTCTTCGTCGATGTCATGCGTTTCGGCCTCGACAGCCAGATCGGCTCGGACGATCGGCTGGTTATCGAAAAAATCATCCGCATCCGTCGGCGCTTCCATGAAAACTTTGGAGAAAAGCTTGCCGATTACGTAGAGTTCTACAATCGGGACACCTATCATGTCAATTCCAGCGTGGCCGAGAATATACTTTTCGGAACCGGCAACAGGGCCGACTTCGACTACCCTCTGCTCCCGGACAACAACAGTTTCCGGTCTTTCCTCCTCTCCGTGAATCTGCTGGAACCACTCCTCACGCTGGGCATCGAACTCGCCGGACAGGCGGTGGATCTTCTGGCGGGTGTAGACAAGGTCGATCTCTTTTTCAGGAACAGCCCGGTCCCCGCCGACCGAATAGAAGAATGTGAGAGGATACTCAACCGATTGAGAAAACACCCGGTGACCTCACTGCCGCGGGGCCAGCAATCCTTCCTCCTGTCGCTGGCCCTGAATTTTACGCCTGCCATTCATACCATGACCAGACTGCCCGACAGTCTCAAGAAAAACATCCTCTCGGCCCGGCAGGCTTTTCCGAAGTGGTCTGAATCGATAGCTGAGGATCTTTTTACTTTTTACAGTGATACCAGTTATATACCAGGACAATCAATCCTCAACAATATCTTTTTCGGCAGAATCCGACCGGCTCTCCCCCATGCCCAGGAAGTGATGAATCAAGCCATCATGCACCTTCTGGTTGAGGAAGACTTTCTTGAAAAAGTCGCCGCCATCGGCATGGCCTCTCAAGTCGGCAACATGGGTGATCGGCTTTCAGGAGGCCAGCGGCAGAAGTTGGCCATTGCCAGGGTTCTCATGAAACAACCAAAAATTATTCTGATGGACGAGGCGACCTCGGCTCTCGACAACAAATCCCAGGCGAGGATTCAGCGCCTGATGACAACCCGCTGGAGTGGCAACCGGACAGTGATTGCCGCAGTTCATCGTCTCGATATCATAAATACTTTTGATAAAATTGCGGTAATGAAAGCAGGAAAACTGGTTGAGCTCGGCACCTACCGGGAACTCATAGAACAAAAAGGCATACTCCATGAACTCATCTACGGAAGAAAATAACCGGATTCCGGTAATGCAGCAAAATCTGGAACTTTTGAAGGAACTGTCGTTTTTTCATTACTTTCCAGACAAGGCTATCAAACTCCTGGCCTTTCTGGCGACGAGGTCGACCCTTTCGGCAGGCGACCTGCTCTTTGAAGAGGGGGAGGACCACGGCCAGGCCTATTTAATCCTCTCCGGCCAGCTGGCACTTCTCAAGAAAAGCGAAAAAGAGTCCACGCTTGTGCGCCATTACAACACGGGGGATTTTCTCGGCTCATTCTCCCTTCTCGGCAATTTGCCCTCGCTTTTCGCCCTTCAGGCAACAACCAAATCGACTGTTTTGACGATAAGTCGTGAACACTTTGCAAAAATACTTGAACAATTTCCTGAAACGGGCAAACTTGTACTCAGAGCTTTCCTCAAAGAACTGCATCAATGGGAGAGAAAGAATCTGACTGAAACCGATACCGCCAATCTCAACCACATCGGAGCAACCGTGTTATAAAGTATGGATGTCTCTTTCCAGATAATGAACGATCTGTCCGAGCTGAACACTTTGCGGGTGCAACTTCAAGCCCTGCGGAGCGTCTGGCTCCTGACACCGAAAACTGTGGCGGAAATCAATCTCGTCCTGGAAGAGATCGTATCCAATATCATCGAACATGGCGACCGGACCAAAAAACACCCGATCCACATTACCCTGAAAAAAGAAGGACTGGAACTGACAATGGTAGTCATAGATGAAGGGCCGTCGTTCGATCCGACGATCTGTGCCCCTCCGGATACTACACTTCCCTTGAAGAAACGACAATCCGGCGGACTCGGCATCCATCTCGTTCGTGCCCTTTGTCAATGTTGCAGTTATACCAGGGCAAATGACAGCAATATTCTCACCATGAAAAGAACATTACCCGAGGAGTGCAGGTAGTCCCCCTGCAAACAATGAATACTATGGAAGTGACCATCAGCAAAGGGCAGCACGCCACCATCTTTACCCTGAAGGGGCGTCTCGATTCCAACACCGCTCCACAGTTTGAGAAACAGCTGCAGGATTTTCTTGTCTCACCGAACAGTCACCTGGTGTTTGATTTCGACAACCTGGAATATATCTCCAGCGCTGGCCTGCGGGTCATTCTCAATACCGCCAAGGCCTACAGTTCCGGCCCCTACCATTTCGCCGCCTGCGCCATGCAGGAGCATGTTCAGGAAGTCTTTGAGATTTCCGGATTCGACTCGTTTATCACCATTCACCGCTCCGTCGACGAATCGCTGTCGGCTCTGGACAAGGATCAAGAGTCAAAAAGCGAGGCTTAAGCCGCTGTGAAACAGTCCGGATAATCGCGATTTACTGGACTGTTATCCCTACAGCACCGGCGACAATCTCACCGATTCTCACAGCCTCTGAAACTCCAGCTTTCCGCAGATCGTCGACAAGGTTCCGCGCCTGGTCTTTCGGCAGAGCCAGAAGCAGTCCGCCCGAGGTCTGCGGGTCATACAGCAATTCCAGCTGACTTGAGGTCAGCGCTCTCTCCACCGTCAGAGGGTACCGTGCAACCAGGGCGCGGTTCGCTTTGTTGCTGCCGGTGGTCTGTCCCTTCCGGTACATCTCATATGCCCCCGAATAAAATGGCAGAGCATTATAATTCACCATTCCGTGAACCCCGCCACCGGCAGCCATTTCCAGGAGATGCCCCAGCAGACCGAAACCGGTCACATCGGTACAGGCATGAAGGTCGTACTGCAGCGCCTTGGCCATTGCCGCGCCGTTGAGGGCAGCGACAATCGGCAGGACGGATTTTTCCAGTTCCTGCAGGTTGAATTTTCCGGCCCTGGTCGCATTGAACAGCACGCCCGAACCAAGCGGTTTGGTTAGAATCAGTGCGTCGCCCGGCTTCGCCCCGGCATTGGTGATTATACGGTTCGGATGAACCACCCCGTTTACGCAGAGGCCGTATTTCGGCTCATTATCGTCGACCGTATGGCCGCCGGCCAGACAGGCCCCGGCCTCGACCACCTTATCGTTGCCGCCGCGAAGTATTTCCCGGAGAATCCCCATGTCCAAATGCTTTGCCGGATACATCACGACATTCAGCGCAGTGAGTGGTTTCCCCCCCATTGAATAAATATCGGATATGGAATTGGCTGCGGAAATCTGTCCGAACCAGTAGGGATCATCGACCGGAGGGGTAATAAAATCAACGGTGTTGATCATCGCCAGTTCATCGGAAAGCCTGTATACGGCGGCATCGTCGGAAGTTTCAATACCGACGAGCAAATCAGGATTACGCTTGAACTCCAGGCCACTCAGTGCGTCCGACAGATCCGCCGGACCGATTTTTGCCGCTCAGCCACAGGTTCTGGCCAGCCCTGTAAGCGTCTTCTTCTTGAACAACATCATTTTTTACTCCGTAACATGACTAACACCCCACAAGGGGTAAAAAACGTATATCCGCTATGGTCCTGCCGAAACTCACAATAACCAGATAAACCTGTCGGGCAAGGAAAAAAGAGTGCAGACGTCCCCACCGCTCATAAAGAAAGTAATCTCTTCCCAGACGGGGTGAAGTCCTCCGACGACATGTTGACAAAAAGATCCGTGACAATTAAACAGAGAGCCGGCCCACGTGACAGAGTACCGGAAGATGTCTGCATTTTCTACAATTTTGCATCAGAGTTCAGCCTATGAGATTTCTTATTTACGGAGCAGGAGCACTCGGTCAAGCGATAGGTTGCATGCTGGCTGCCGATGGCCGGCAAGTCGACTTTATTCTCCGCCGGCGTTTTATCGAAAGCATCTCTGCAAACGGCCTGGAAGTGACCGGCATACTCGGACAATTCACCGCCCCGAAGACGAACTGCAATTACCTGTCCGCCATCGCTCAGGCCACCGGAAACTATGACTATGTCCTTATAACAACCAAGGCCTATGACACCGAAACGGC
Source organism: Desulfobulbaceae bacterium BRH_c16a (assembly GCA_000961725.1). Lineage (GTDB taxonomy): Bacteria > Desulfobacterota > Desulfobulbia > Desulfobulbales > Desulfocapsaceae > Desulforhopalus_A. Next base: position 82,308 of record LADS01000025.1, on the reverse strand, counting down.
AATCGGCGATATTGCGACCCTGGGTGATCGAGCGGCTTACATTGTCTCCATGCAAAACGGCTGCGGCAACGTGGAACTCCTCGAGCATCGTTTCGGCCCGGAAAAAAGCCTTGGGGCCCGAGTTATCACCGGCTTCGAGATCACCCGGCCAGGCCTGATAACGATCACCGTTTCCGCCGATTCGATCCACGTAGGCGGCAGCCGTTGCGGCGTCATCCCGGATTCGGTCCGCAATCTTGCCGCAATGATTGCCGGCGCCGGACATCCGGCCTTGGCGGTGGAAGACATTCATCAGTCATTGTTCGCAAAACTCCTGTACAACTGCAGCCTCAACCCCCTGGGCGCCATCCTCGGCGTTCACTACGGCGCCCTGGTCGAGCAGAAAGAGACGAGGGAGTTGATGAATCGGGTAATCGAGGAGACCTTCGCGGTCATTGCCGCTCTCGGCGGCAGAACCCCCTGGCCTGATGCGGAGGCTTACAGGGAAGTATTCTACCACAAGCTCGTCCCAGTCACATACAATCACCGGCCGTCAATGCTTCAGGATCTGGAAAACGGCAAACCAACCGAAGTCGATGCCCTGGTCGGATTCGTCAGTCGCCAGGGAAAGCGGTTCGGCCTGCCAACTCCCACCTGCGAACTGCTTACCGCTCTGATGAAATTCAAGGAAAAGAGGAAGACCCGGCAGTAGCGAGCTCAACTTTCCTTGCCCCTTCGCCATTCCAGACAAAGGGTTTGTCAAGACGCAATTCGAGATCGAGACTTCGGTCAAACCGGCCTTTGCTATGATTTCTCGAACGGATCCGGACTCTGTCGGAGCCATCCTCAAAGATAAAAAATCGTGACTGGCTGTCCATAAAAGGCCCCTCACCGATGGAACTGACATTGACAAAACAGGTGCCGCCGAACTCTTCCCGAAGACTCACCGTCCCCGGCAGCCCCTGAGGCAGATGGCTATGACCGGAAGCCCATATCGCCACCCGCTGCGCCTTCAACACCTTCTCAAAACGCTCCGAACCGGCGATCTGCCGGCTGGGAACAGAGGAGCCGAGGAGACCGCTGCCTGAGAGCTGGCCATGGGTTACGGTTATGATGATGCGGGACTGGTACGCAATGACCATATCCCGCCACCACCTGAAGGTCTCGTCGGAGAGCTCCGTCCTTGAAGCCGGCGATTCGTCGGAAATGAGCAGCAGCAGAACATTGCCGACCTCGACGGCATAGTGTGGCGGAGAGGTGAAATACCGGCGAAAACGCGCCCCGGAACGGACATCATGGTTTCCGGCTATCTCATACCAGTCCGGCACCTTTGAGCGATTGCGGGTAGCCAGAAACCAGGCGAAGTCTTCTTCCCGGCTTCGCGATTTAAGAAGATCTCCTGCAATGACTGCGAGATCGACCTGATCGACATGGTCATTGATATCGTCAATAGCCTGCTCGAACTGAACCCGTTCGGCAGGACTCGGGGGTTGTATGTCCGAGAGCGTCCACACCACTAGCCTGCGACCTGTACCGATCGGTGCGCCATTGTCCAACTCACCGGTGGGGATCGTCGAACAACCGGTGAAGAAAAGGATAAAGAGGGTAATCCAGCACTGCCTGCCCATGAACGCCTTATATTCCGGCCCGACAAGCGGGATACGATTCCTTGATGCGATCTGCGGCGCTAACCCTTCGGAAAGATGTTGTGTTCTCCGGTATCTTCAATTTCGGCATCGTCGTTTGGGAAAACGATACTGTTATTATTTCCGGTCACTACAACCCTCGCAACCTCGTCTTCCAGTTCAATTACATTATCGTTGCCGTGGACGGTCAGGGTCAGTACTCTTCCCGCTCCTTTCATTTTGTTATTACTGCCATTCACATACAGGTTCTGGTCGGATACCGATGTATTGATCTGCCCGCCATCGGAGGTGATCACCACTTCCCCGTCGCCACCGGCATCGCCGCTTCCCTGCTCGATCACAACACCCGGAGTTTCAATTCGTTCTGAATCAATCTCCACCCCCGGTACACTGATTTTTCCCGAATCGATTACAACACCGGGCGTTCGAACACTCCCGCCAGGTCCTATCTCCACCCCGGGCGCGGAAACACTGCCATCGGCGCGAATTTCCACGCCCGGCACACCGACTATTACCTTTTCGCCGGCAAATGCTCCGGAAGTCAGAGCCAGCAAGACCCCCGCAGCCAAAAACATTATAATGTTCATTGAATACCCCCAATATGTTTAACTGAAAACTTGACATTGCCCATACAACTCATTTAGTACCTTAGAAATTCATTTCTTGTTTTTTAAGAATGAATTTCGTGAAGGTACTTATCCCCCTCAAGGGGGGACTGAAAAGAGTACCCCCTAGTGGAGTGTTAGACCTTCATACAAACAAAATACTATTTTAATCGATTTTACACAAGTAAGGTGGAAGGAGGAATTGTTACGTCATGACGTGACAAGGAACCTTGAAGAAAACCTTGAAAATTTGCACTCGCCAAAAGAATCCTTATCTTTATACATCGCAAAGGGATCCCTGTTCCAAGCTGCAAAACCGGCCAAACAATTGATCCCGACACTGAGAAAACCTATAATGCATGATTCATCACCCGTCTCCATCGAAAAACAGATTGAATCGCTTCCGCCTTTGCCGATTACCGTTTCAGAAGTGCTTGCAGTAGTGAACAATCCGGAAAGCTCCGCAAACGATCTGGTCAAGGCTATCCTGCCCGATCAGACCATGTGCCTTGCCATTCTCAAAATCGCCAATTCCGCCTTATACGGCCATCAAAAACAGGTCGGCTCCCTGGAAAGCGCCGTCATGGTCCTCGGTTTTAACGAGGTGCAGAATATAGTGCTGGCAAAAGCCGCGGTACAAGCCTTGAAACCTTCCCTGCAAGCGCGGGAGGATGAGCTTAAGCCGTTCTGGGATCACTCGTTTACCTGCGGTCTGGCAGCGAGGATAATCGGCGAGTCGATCAATCTGCCTTCCGGCCAGTTTTTTGTTGCCGGATTATTCCACGACATCGGCAAAATAGCCATGATCCTGGCGTTGGGTGACAAATACGACAGCACCAAGTGGCTCCCCGGCTTCAGTACCGCGGCAAGGATGAAGGAAGAAAAGGAGACCTTCTCATTCAGTCACGATCAGATCGGCAGCCGGTTGCTCCAGCGCTGGCAGTTTCCCGATACGCTCGTCACCGCCCTGCATCATCACCACTGCCCCGGCCATGCAGCCAGGATGTCCGGTTATCCCCTGGTTATCCAACTCGCCGACTTCCTCTCCCATATGTACATCCAACCGGAATCTCCGGATGAACACACCCTCAAGACATCCCTCAAAACCTGGTTGCCCGACTTTGAAAGCCAATGGTTGAAAATGAATCTTCCGTGGGAGGATATTACCCTGGAATCCTGGTTCGCCTGGCTGAAGGTTGACCGGGGCAACGGCAGCGGAGTCCTGGACATTCTCGCCATGTAAAAAACAGGAGAGACATATTCCTTAAGCCATGCAACGCTTGCGCGACCGAGGCACAGGTTTCAGACTGGGGCGGGTTCGTCGGCCGTCTTGATGAAGCTCACCAGTGCGACACTCAGCAGTGGCGCCAGGGCCAGGATCCAGAAAGTCTGATACAGGCCGAACATGTCGGCGAGATACCCGGAAACCGCTGTCCCCAGCCCGCCCGTGCCGAAACCGAGGCCCAGCACCAGTCCCGAAGCCAGCCCCAGGTTGTTCGGCAACAATTCCTGGGCCAGAACGATCGTCACTGAGAAAGAAGCGAGCAGTGCTGCCCCCGAACATCCGGCCAGAAGCCAGATCCAGGGACCTTCGACCGAAAGCATCATGGCCGCCAGCACCGGAAAGATCAGGGAACTGGCGACAATCACCACCTTTCGCCCGGCCTTGTCTGAAAGATGGCCCCCGTAAAGTCCGGCGACGGCACCGCAGGCGAGAAAAAGGGTCAGGATCAGACTGCCCGATGCGAGCTGTATCCCCCGGCTCTGGAACAGCAGGGGCAGGTAGGTGATGGTACTCATATAGACCCAGGAGCGAAGGGTGACAATCAGACATAAAGCGACCAGAGAACCCCAGGGAATGCCGGCGGGTTCCGCGCCTGTCGCAACTGCCTGTGTTTTTATGGAATTTTCCCGCCGCAGAAAATCACCGGGATAGAAGATGATGGCAAGAAAGAGGATTAAGCTGGGAGGGATCAACCAGAGAGTGGCATGCAGTCCTACACCCAGCACCAACAGGCTCCCCACCACCGGCCCCAGGGCAAAACCCAGGTTGCCCCCGGTGGAAAAGATCGCCGCGCCGAGGCCGCGTTTGAAACCGCTGACCAGATACACCGCCATCATCGCCCGCGGATGAAACGCGGCAGTGCCCAGTCCGGCACATCCAACCAGCAGCATCGCCACGGCATAACTCGGCGACCAGCCGACCAGACCCATGGCAATGGCAGTCCACAGAATGCCGACAGGAACGAACCAGCCTGTACGGAACCGATCGGAAATGAGACCAAAAATCGGCTGGATCACCGAGGAAGTAAGGTTGAGCATCATCATCATGATGCCGACCTGGAAATAATTCAGCTCAAAAACTTCCTTGAGCCTTGCCAGCACTACCGGCAGGGTGCCTTGTGAGGTATCGACAGCAACATGGCCAAGAAACAACAGCAAGAGAGGAATTTTCCCCATAGGAACTCAGCAAAAAGGATTGGTGGTCAATGCCTGAGCCAAATCATATTTACTGTTCTTCTTCCTCTACTTTCTCGGATCTTTCAAGGGAATTGGCAGGCGAACCGAGAGATTTCTCTTTTTAGACAACGCGGATACACTCGCCTTTTGAAGTAGTGCATCCCCGGGAGGTGTCGAACGATAATGAGCCGCCTATTTTTTCTTCATTTTAACTATGAGCACCGGACACTTGGCACGCTTTATGATCCGTTCGGCCACACTTCCGAGCAATATCTTTTCAATGCCTCTCGCGCCGTGGGTTCCCATGACAATCAAATCGGATTCTTGAGAATATTCAAGAATGCTTTCGACAACATCACCTCTGCCGACCTGCCCCGAACACTGCATCCATTTATTTTTGCTGTCTTGCACCAGAGAGCTCATCTTCTGTTGTGCGTGCACAAAAGTCTCTTCCCTGTCCATGGAATAATTGGTGGGGATAAAATCCGAGTAATACACCACATTCTCAACAACATGGTAAAAAACAACTTTTGCCTCCAATTTGGTTGCCAGTCCAAGAGCATATTCAGCTAATTCTTCAGTATGTTGCTGAAAATCCACCGGAACGATAATCTGCCGAACTTCTTGCATGGTGTTCCTCCTTGAAAACTTCGGGGTTCATACGTTTCAGCTATCACTTTTGCCTTTTCTATAGGAGCCGATCAACGGAATCAGGAAAAAAAAACAAGCCAGAAGAAAAAGAATACTCCCGACAAACACCAAAGGCTCTCTGTCGATTATACTTGCCGCAATGAACAAGATGGCGCAGACAATAAAAAGAATCCAGCCATACAGTTGATAGCGTGTTTTTCTTTCGAGGGCGATTTCCTTGTTGTTGTCGGGCATATTTCTTCTTTTCCTTCCAAAAAAGCTCTCAACACTCTTCACCCACTCTTACCCGGATAAAAACCTCGCTTGAACATATCTGTTCACAGATGTTTTCAACATAAAATGTGGATGAAATAAGCAGAAAAGGCAATACTGCAATAGAGAGAAAAATACGGTGAACAAACAGGGTATGGAATGTAATTATACTTATTATTTCAGCAACTTATTTGTATTGCTTGATCCCGAGTTTTTTTCTCATCGTTGTATTCGTTCTTCTTGTCCCAGGTTCTTTCCGGCCCCGGCCAGGACTCCATCGAAAAACTCAGGCGATAATCCCCTTCTCCTGCTGCATTCCAGGCAAGCTCAACGAATTAATCAGAGCAGATCCTGGCAGTAACCTGAATAACCTTGCATGATGCGAGGAGTTCTGCTATCTGAGCAAGGAAAGCTCTTTCCGCTTCATTACACTTCAACAAATTCTTAAAAAGGGAGAAACATGAACAAAAGTGATTTATTAGAGAAAGTAACAAAAGATTGCAACATCAGTAAATCCGCAGCCGATCAGGTTTTAACCAGCATCATTGGGGCAATTACCGATGCCGTTTCATCGGGCGACAAAGTTACATTGATCGACCTGGGAACATTTTCCGTTGCCGAGCGAGCCGCCCGTGAAGGACGTAATCCCAAAACCGGCGAAAGCATTGCTATTCCTGCCAGAAAGGTGGCAAAATTCAAAGCCGGTAAAAAATTTGCCGATGCCGTGAAGTAAAAGAGGAACTGCCGGATCACCCGCTTGTGCAGTGATTCGGCAGTTCAACCGGTGAGATACAGTTATCAGTGCTGATGTCCTTTCTGGCTATCGCTCTTTGTTTTCGATGCCGATGTCCCATCTGTTACGACCGACACAGCGCCCTTCATGCCATCTTCGTAATGGCCCGGGATGAGACAGGCAAAGTCTATCTTTCCCGTACTGGTGAAATGCCAGACGACTTCGCCCACCTGTCCGGGGGCCACCCTGATCATATTCGGCTCCTCATGCGCCATTTCGGCATGTTGCTTCATCTGTTCAGAGTGTTCCAGTAATTCTTTTTCTGTTCCCAGAACAAACTCATGTTCCATCTCACCTACGTTTTTCACCACAAATTTTATGGTTTCGCCTTTCCTGACCGTGAGCTTGTCCGGAATGAAGCGCATTTCGTCGTTCATCTCGATGTCCACTGTGCGGTCGACCTCTGAGACCACCCCCGGTTTACCAGCCCCTTCATCATTACCATGCCCGTGCCCTCCGGGATGGTTTCCTGCGGCCGGCGCCACGCCGGTAACCACAATGAAATAAAAATATGATAAAAATAGGATCATTTTTGTTTTCATAGTACTTCTCCTGATTATTTTTTGCAGGGGCAAGCTAGTAGCCTGAATCCCCCTCGCGCTGCATCGCTTGACTCTCCTGAGATGCCTCGATATCACGAAACGCCGCCGCTCCGGTTGCTTTCAACTGCTCCGCGGACAGTTTATAAGTATCCGCTGCCGGGATATCGACAATTACTCGACGGTGGGCGTATTGAATACCTTTGGCGCACAGCGCCTCGGTAATCCTCTTGAAAGCTTCACGTCTGATAACGAAATGAGCCCCCGGCTGAGCGGTAAATTTTACTCTGATAGTCATGACCGAATTTGCGATTTCTCTTACCCCCTGTGACTTAACCGGCTTGATAAAATCCTTGCCCAGATTCTCGTCCGCAAGCATGGACTGGCCGACCTTTTTAATCACTTTGCGAATTTCGTCTATATCGGCATCATAGGGAAAATCGAGATTGAATTTTACAACGATACCTCCCCTCATGAAATTGGTAATTGCGCCTAAATCACTGTGCGGGACTATTTGCAGCATTCCCCGATGGTGCCGCAACATTACATTGCGTAAGGTGATATTCTCAACAATGCCGGAAACTGTCCCGGCCTCAAGATATTCTCCCACCCTGAAAGCATCGTCAAGCAGGTAGAAAAAACCCGAGAAGACGTCGGCGACCAGCTTTTGTGCTCCGAATCCGATCGCCAGGCCGATGACGCCGGCACCGGCCAGCAATGGACCGATGTCTACCCCCATTGAGGACAATATTGTCATGGAAACCATAACTACCAGTATCGAACCGATAAACTTTCGCACCATCGGCAAAAGAGTGTAGGACCTGCCCTGGATTGCACTCCCCCATTCGTCATCGCCGGAGGTAATATCTTCTTCTACTTCCGGAGTTGATTCTGCAATCTTTCTCTCGATCCACGTGTTGATAAATTGCCAGAGCAGCAACGACAGGGCCAGAATGATCGATGCATCAAAAAATACCGATGTGAACCTGGAGACTAGAGGCGCTTGCATGCCCCACAGGCTTGCGACCCAGACCGTTAAGACAAAGACCAGGCAGATACGGGCAACGATGTTGCATCTGTTATACCACACTTTTCCCTGCTGCCTTTGCAAGGAGTTCATTTCCAAGGGATTCTTAACGTCTTGAGCATCATCATGTATTTTAAGAGTTGCCATGAGAAATCTCACTACCCACTGGATGAACCGATCGGCGATCATCCAGATAGGCACTACAAAAAAACTGATGACAAAGGCTGCACGGGAATTGTTCTGCTGAGGTGAATCCATGGTATTGACCAGCAAGATCCAGAGCAGGAAGAGGTATAAAAGTGTCGGCACATGCCATAGGGAAGCAAATTTTATTCTTCCCCAGGTTGGTGTTCCGGGTGTTGCCTGCAGAATACCGGCTTCAATTCTCCTCTTGAAAAAAAGGACCAGCAGAGCAGACGCAACGAGTAAGATTGTCGCAAAGAAAATTGCGAGCAGACTTATTGTGTTCCTTTCAGCGCCGAGCCGAAAGACTACGACCGTAAACATCAGAACCGATACAATATACACACCCGTTCCAACAAGAAAACGGTGTAAAATGACTGCATTTTGAGAAGATACCGAGAGAATGCGAAACCGGTCGTCGGCGGGCGAGAAGATAAGCTGGGAGAAAATGGATACGACGCGAATGAGGGTTATTGTCAACAGAATCGAGAGAAAGAGAAGTTGGAGGTAGGGGGACTTCGTCCAGATAAAGGTGAAATAGGAAAAATACGCCGCTCCAAAAAAAACGAACAGGCCGATGACGTCAGGCACTGCTGTTACCAGTGCGGCAATGAGTTTGTCGACGTTGCTCATGCCGAGGAAATTCCCCCCTTCGGCTTTCACATCCATATCGCTAAAATAATTCCGCTTCAGGAAGGATTTGAATCCCTTTTCTGCAACTATTCCTATTGCAACAAAGAAAAGCACCCAAAGAATATTCCCAAGCGCCCCTTGGGTTGTATGATGCGGTCAGAGCGCAACCAGGACCTTGTTCAAGTCCGGCAACACATGTTGAATGCCCCCGAATAATTTTTTAATCCTGTCATCCGATCCGGCGGAGGAAGCAGCGAGTTGTCTGAGCATTATGCCGAGAAATGCCCCCGGTCCGGGTACATCTTCGATAAGACTTTCGGACGCCGCGTCTTCCCAGTTGCTCAACTCCTTGGAAAGAGCTGTGGCACGTGTCTCATCCGCCTGGATCGACGGGTTCTGCCGATGTATTTCCGAGGAAAGCAAATCCTCTAAAGGAAGAACAACTATTGAAAAAATAGCTATTATCAGGACCTTACAGATCACGTTTATCGGGGTAATAAAGATAGGCAGGAAGCCCCACGCGCCATTGAAGATATTCATATGCCTCATAGCAATAATCCTAAAAGCCCGATTCCGGATCTAGGCCGAACAATGCCGCGGGTTCCATGATCGGAACAGTTAATTCAGATGATTCATGAAGAAATCCGTTTCCTTAAAATGTCTCAGCCGGGCAAGCATTTTATCCAGCCCGGAAAGTTCGAAGGATCTGATTTTTTCGGTATATTGCCGGCGGTCGTTTAAAAGACAAAAAATGTTCTCTCTCAACTGCTGGGGGGTCGCTTCCTGCAATGGGATGAAATCCAGGAGCCCTTCGCTTTTAAGCCTTCTTGCCCGTATTATTTGTTCTTTTCGGGGAGTCTCTCTGGGGATAATCAGGGATGGGGTCTGCTGGGTGAGGATCTCGCAGATGGTGTTATATCCACCCATGGAAACAACCAGATCGGCGGCCGAGATCAACGCCTCGAACTTGGGATGAAAGGGAATGAGCTTTATGCCAAATCTTTTCGCCCTGCATTCCAATTGTTCTCTTTCCGCTTTCGGCATGAACGGTCCGGTAATGATAATGGTTTTGAATGGCAGGGATGTCGGGTAGTACTCATGCATCGCCAAATAACGATCAATCACTTCGTAACCGTCGCCTCCGCCGCCGGTGGTTACCAGGATGAAATTGTCTTCCTCCAGGACCCGGTACCGCTTTCTGATATTGATCTTCGTCTCCGGTTTGTGTTTTTTCCTGGGGATGTATCCGGTGAATTGAATCCTCTCATGGATCTGTTCAGGAATTGCATACATCTCAATCGGATCATAGATGTTTTGATTGCCGTAGATCCAGATTTCATCATAGAGCCGGTCAAGATAGGAATAGACGTTTTTTTCCCGCCAATCGTTCCGGATAACTAGAGAATCATCCAGAACATCGCGCAGCCCGAGAACAGTTACGGTGGATGGACTCGATTCCTTGAGCCATTCAAGAGTCGGCAGAACCTCCCGTTTTAAGCCAAGTGGTTCTTTATCGACAATAAAAAGATGTGGCTGGAAGGTTCTGGCGGTAGCAAGAATTATATTGGTCCTGATCGCCAGCGCTTTCTCCTGCTCAATACGGATAGAGAGCGATTGGTAGTCGTCGTTGGTCCGTTTAATCATGCCCGGGATTCTGACGAAATCGACTTGTCCGGGAAATTGAAATCGCCCGGCAATCGGCGAACCGGTAAGAATGAGAACATTGGTGTTGGCATCCCGCAAATGGTTCGCTATCGCCATGGTTCTACGGATATGTCCAAGGCCATATGTATCATGCGAATACATGAGAATGTTGTAGACCTGAGATTCATTGCGAGTGGTCATGGTTCTTTACCGGCTGATGAGGGTATAATTTTCTATTGGTTGACGATGATTTTGACTATGTTGACCATAGCATTACTCTGTTTTAACCCTCTTCAAAGCCCGGCTTTTCCAGATGAGAAAGATCGCCGGGTAGATGAGCAGCTCGAGGATAGTCGAAGTGACGACCCCGCCGACCATCGGCGCGGCGATCCTTTTCATCACGTCGGAGCCGGTACCATGGCTGAACATAATGGGGATGAGACCGGCAAGAATGACGCTGACGGTCATGATCTTTGGTCTGATCCTCTGCACCGCACCATGCATGATCGCATCTTTCAGGTCTTGTATGGAATGCAGGCGTCCCTCTTTCTTCCATTTAGCATAGGCGAGATCGAGATATAGAAGCATGATGACCCCGGTTTCCGCATCGAGACCGGCGAGGGCGATTATGCCGACCCAGACGGCAATGCTCATATTGTAGTTGAGCAGGTAGAGGAGCCAGAAGGCGCCGACAAGTGAAAACGGCACCGCGAGCAGGACGATAAAGGTCTTGGTGACGGATTGGGTATTCAGGTAGATGAGTACGAAAATGATGAACAGGGTGAGCGGGATGACGATCTTCAGCCGTTCCGCGGTCTGGGCCATGTATTCGTATTCACCGCTCCACTCGAGCCGGTAACCCTCGGGGATCTTGAAATCGGCAACCCGCTGTTTCGCCTCTTCAACATAACCGCCGACATCGCGGCCGGAAAAATCGATGTAGACGTAGGAGGCGAGCAAGCCCTCCTCACTCTTGATCGCAGTCGGTCCTTTCACCACTTTAATGTCAGCGAGTTCACCCAATTGGACATTCTGCACCCGAGCCGGGGACTGAAAACTGACCGGACTGGTAAATCCGCCCTGCGCGCCATCACCCGACATACCGCCACCAGCACCGGCGGGTGAGCCGCCGCCCATCGAGACCGGGACAAGTACTCGGGACAGTTGATCGATATTACTGCGAAAATCTCGGGCATAGCGGATATTGACCGGATAACGCTCCCGTCCCTCGACCGTAACCGTGAGGTTCATGCCGCCGATGGCCGATTGAATCACTTCGTTGACTCCTTCGACAGACATGCCGTAACGGGCGATTGCTTCACGCTTGACGGTTATGTCGATGAAGTAACCGGTGGTTAAACGCTCGGCATAGGCACTCCGGGTGCCCGGCACATCCCGCAGCAGTTCCTCGAGTTCAAGACCAATCCGCTCGATTTCTTCGAGTTTGGGACCCAGCACCTTGATGCCAACCGGCGTCCGGATGCCGGTTGCCAGCATATCGATCCGAGCCTTGATCGGCATGGTAAACGAGTTGGCTACTCCGGGGATGGTCAGAATCTCATTCATCTCGTTTTTCAGGGCTTCAACAGTCATCCCAGGCCGCCATTCCGATTCCGGCTTGAGGGTGATGACCGTTTCGAACATCTCGAGCGGCGCCGGATCGGTTGCGGTGTCCGCTCGGCCTGCCTTGCCGAAGACCTGCGCCACCTCGGGGATCTGCATAAGCAGCTTGTCCTGAAGCTTCAGGAGCTTGGTAACTTCGGAAATGGATGCGGCAGGTACGGTTACCGGCATGTAAAAGAGCGAGCCTTCGTACAGCGGCGGCATGAACTCGGAACCCAGCTTTTTAAAGGGGATTACCGTCACGGCCATGATGACCAGCGCCAGGAATATAACCAGCCACTTGAAGTGCAAGGCGAAGTGGGCAAAAGGCTGATAGATCCAGCGGAGCAGCATGCTGATCGGGTGACGTTCTTCGGGATACACCTTGAAGAGGGAACCGATCAGCGGAATTCTGCCGAGCACCGGCACCTTTTCGTGGATGAGCATGGTCATCAGCACCGGCGTTATTGTGATTGCCAGAAAGGAAGCAAACAGCATGGCAAAGGTCTTGGTATACGCCAGGGGTTTAAAGAGCCTGCCGGCCTGGGCCTGGAGGGTGAAGACAGGCAGGAAGGCGACGGTAATGACCAGCAGCGAGAGAAAAAGAGACGGTCCGACTTCTTTTGCCGCCTCGATGATGACATCGATGCGGTTACCCGGTCTGCCGGCTTTGACCCATTCCTCCAGTTTTTTATGGGCGTTCTCGATCATGATGATCGAGGCGTCGACCATGGCGCCGATGGCGATAGCGATGCCGGAAAGACTCATGATATTCGACGTGACGCCGAGGTAATACATGGCGATGAACGACATGAGAATCGCCAGCGGCAAGGTTAAAATAACGGCGAGCGCACTCGGCAGATGAAAGAGGAAGACGACACAGACGATGCTCACGGCAATCGACAGCCGGACGATCTCTTCCTTCAGGGTATCGATCGAGCGATGGATCAGATCGGTCCGGTCATAGGTGGTGACGATTTTAACGCCCGGCGGCAGGCTTGGGGCGATGTCGCGAGCGATTTTTTCCTTTACCCGCTCCAGCACGGACAGCACATTCTCGCCAAAGCGTACAATTACGATACCGGCCGCGACTTCACCCTTGCCGTCGAGTTCGGCAAGTCCTCTGCGGATGTCGGGGCCGAGTCGAACCTCGCCGATGTCGCGGACCAGAATCGGCGTGCCTGAGCCGTCCGTGCCGACGGCAACAAGCTCGATGTCCTTTACTTCCTTAATATATCCTCTCCCGCGGATCATATATTCAATACCGCTGAATTCGAGAACCCGGCCTTCGACGTCCTGATTGCTTTTACGGATGGCGTCCATCACCGTCGAAATCGGGATGTTATAGGCAAGGAGCCGGTTGGGATCGATTGTCACCTGGTATTGTTTGACAAAACCGCCTAGAGAGGCAACCTGAGAGACGCCGGGCACGCTTTCGAGGGCCAGCTTGATGTTATAATCCTGAAGCGAGCGCAGTTGGCCAAGATTCTGCTGGCCGCTTTCATCAACCACGGCATAGGAGAACCCCCAGCCGACGCTCGTCGCATCGGGACCAAGCACCGGATTGACATCGGCCGGCAGCTTGCTCCGGACCCCCTGGAGATATTCGAGAATCCGGCTGCGCGCCCAGTAGATATCGGTGCCTTCCTCGAAAATGACATACACGAAAGAACTGCCCTGGTAGGAAAAGCCGCGGACTACCTGGACCTTGGGCGCGGCAAGGAGAGTCGAGGTGATCGGGTAAGTGATCTGGTCCTCGACGAGATCGGGAGCCCGGCCCATCCACTCGGTATAGATGATGACCTGGGTTTCGCTCAGATCGGGAATGGCATCGAGCGGCGTGCGATTGAGAGCCCACCACCCCCAGCCGGTGAAAAAACCGACCATCAGAAAAATGAGAAAGCGGTTACGGGCACTGAATTCGATAAATCGTGATATCATTACTGCACCAGTCCCTTGAGCCGTGCTTCCGAATCGATGAGGAAGTTCCCCTCCGACGCCACCTTTTCGCCCGCTTCCAGGCCGGCCGTCACCTCGACAAAGCCTTCTGCTTTCATGCCGGTGGTCACCTCGCGCGGTTCGAACAATCCCTCGCCGTTATCGACATACACGAGACGGCGGTTGCCGGTATTGATCACTGCTTCCTCGGGAATGGCCAGCTTCTCGCCAAGGTCGATAAAGATCTCGACATCGCTGTACATCTGCGGCTTCAATTCGCCGCCGGGATTGGGGATGGTGAACCGCGCCTTGGCCGTTCGGGTTTCTCCGGCAAGGGTTGGATAAAGGTAATCGATAGTCGATTCGAATGTTTTGCCGGCAAAGTAACTGAGGTTGATCGTCGCTTTCTGTCCGGTTTGAACAAATGGCAGATCATATTCATAGATGTCGGCGACAACCCAGACGGTTGAGAGATCGATGAGATCAAGAAGTTTCTCACCGGCCATGACCCGCATACCCTGGAGGGCGGCTTTCCGAAGGACATAACCGCCGGCCGGGCTGGAAATTGTCAAGGTTCGGATTGGCTTGCCGGTCTGTTCGATCTTTTTTATCTGGGCCGGAGAGATATCCCAGAGCCTGAGCCGTTGCCTGGCTGCTTCAAGCATCGACTCGGCGTCACGGTTCAGCATCTCTGCAAAATTGGAATCCTTGCCGTAATTGAGACTGCGAGATGCGGCAGCATTCTTGTTTTTTTGGGTCCATTGCAGAACATTGAGAAATTCCTGCTGGGTGGCATAGAGCTCGGGGCTGTAGATTTCGGCAACGGGTGCACCGCTTTCGACATAATCGCCGGTGGCGCTGACATAGAGTTTTTCGATCCAGCCCTCGATTTTAGTATTGACCGTCGTCAGCCGGCGCTCGTCATACTCGATCCGACCAATGGTACGGATAAGCCGGTGCAGAGGCTGAATCGCTGCGGTTGCCGTTTTCACGCCGATAAGCTGCTGCTTGTCGACCGGGATCTCAATGGTGGTCGTATCCTCGAACTCGGCCCAAGGGTCGTCGGCGTCCGGCGCAGACGTCGGCGCTGCTGGTTCGGGCGGCGGTGTCCCACCATGTCCGGCGTGACCGCCCTGCGATTGCGCCGATGCCGGAGGGGTGCTGAAATTAAGGCTTACGGCCAGGAACAAAGAAAAAAAAATCATGAGAATTTTTTTGGCTATCATTGGCTATCCTCCTGGCTCAAAGGGCGCGCAGCAGCTCTTGCCTCACTCCCGATTGCTGCCTCGATCCTGGCGATTGCCTTTCCCCTGTCCGTGAACTTCTCCCAATACGCGAGTTCAAGATCGATGAGGGTCTTGAGACGATTGATCACCGTTAAGGCCTCGGATTTACCGTTTATATATCCGCTTAAGGCGAGCTCGAAATCCTGGTAGGTCTTGGGAATCAAACCACCCCTGTAAAGGTCCATGAGCTTTTTGGAACTCTCTGCCATTGCGTAGTTATCCTTTAAGGTCGCGGCGATCATGAGTTTTACCGCGGCGAAATCCTGTCGCGCCTCGGTGAGCTGCGCTTTGGCTTCGAAAACGGCCTCGCGCTGTTTGGTCTTGTAGTAGATCGGAATGTTGATGCTGGTGGTGATACTCCACATGTCTTCGAAATCGGATCCTCTCTTGTCAATGCCCGCAGTGACGGTAAAGTCCGGGTAATATTCTTTTTCGGCCATTGCGACTTTTGCCTCAGCGGCGGCAATCATTCTTTCTCTTGCGGCTATGAGCGGCGAATTGACTGCGGCAAGGCTTAAGGCCTCGTCGGATGTGTAGGCGATCTCGCTGAAGAGTGGCTCCACCGGCACTCCCAGTGGTTCGCTGCCTGGTCTGCCGATGGCGTTATGCAGCATCGCCTCGAGACTGGCGATCTTCTGCCGCTGCATGGTCTCCTGTTCAAGCAGCATATATTTTTCGGTCTGCGCCATCACCACTTCCTGCAACGACCCCATGCCGGAGGCATATCGAGCGGATGCGGCATCCTCGAGCCGGGCAAACAGTTCGGCCCTGTCGCTGATGATATCGAGGTTTTTGTAGGTGAAAAAAAGATCGTAAAAAAGCTCTGTGATCACCCGAATGGCAGACAGGCGGGCTGTGGTGGTTGCGGCATTGAGGCTCTCGGCCTCCTGCTTGGCCATTTCTCCTTTCAGAGCCCTCTTGCCCGGATAGGGCAGCATCTGCGAGAACGAGAACATGAACTGCGAATCAGCCATTTCCGAATAGGTGATATCGTCGAAGCCTTCGTTCTGGTAGCCGAACATGAACATCGGATCGGCGAGACTTTCCGCCTGCGGGATGCGGTGGCGGGCGGCGACAGTACGCGACTGGAACATCAGGACTTCCGGGCTGTTTTTCAGCGCCTCATCGATGAGATCGTCGAGGCGCAACGTCGCCTGGGCCGCCGCCTGGCCGGGAATCATCAGGAGACCGATGATTCCCGCCACAATCAGTCGAATGGCCATATCAAGATAGTTGTTAGCTGAAGCCGACATAGCGGTTACTGAACATCGACATTAAATTTGGCTGTAACGATCTTTTTGTTCCGCAGAATCTTCGTGTTTATAAACCAGGGCCCGGCCATGGAGAACGTGAGTGGCGTCTTGTATATGCCGTCGCTCAATACTGCGTCTGCCTTATAATTCATCGCCGGCATACCGGGCATGGCCGGCATACCGAATTCCAGCCGGACTGAAGCATCGGTCACAGGTTGACCGCTGCCGTCTTTGATGGCGATAGTGGCATTGTTCTTGCCGACGACCGGCGGATTCTTGTCGATGGTCAGCATAACCTCAAGATCTCCGGCCTTACTGGTTGCCTGGTATTCGGCGGCAATGGCAATACCGGTAAACAAAAAAACTGTGGCAATAAATGTTGTAAAGAACATTCTGGGATTCATACATTCTCCATGGATTTGAGTTGGGTTGATTGATGGAACTTATGACAATAACAGTATATGTTCCGGCCTTTAAACGCAAATTTCTACATAATTTTTTTTATTATTCTTATTAATTGATGTTAGGTATGCCTATTCTCTGTTTTGTCCTCAAGGGGGTGCGACCAGTAATACTCAGCAATTCTTATCTCTTTCGCCCAAGATTAAGCATAAATCATACCAATATTATTTCCAAATTGTAATCTACTGGTTTTACTAGATATACCTTCAAATAAAATATTCACCTGTATTACTTGCATTCACATGAGTGTAAAATAATCGGACAGTACTTAAAAAACATGCTCGCCCTTTTGCCTCATTATTGTACAAACCCGTCTGCCCCGGGCAGCCATCTCAACCGATTTTGATCAAGGCAAGGGTGATGTCGTCATTTTGCGGATTCGCACCCCGGAATACAGCTATTTCCTGAACAATGGCCTGAAGAATTTTTTCCGGCTGAAGTGTGCAGTTATCGGCGAGTATCCTTTTCATGCGTTCCCTGCCGAATTGTTCACCAGCCTGGTTCTCGACCTCCCAGCCTCCATCGCTGCCGATGAGGATAAGCTGAACTGCCTTCCCAACCGGCTTCTCATTGTATTCATACTTACAGGTTTCATCGACCCCCAAGGCTATCCCTTTCCCTTTGAGTTCCGAGAAATCCCCATTCTCCGGACAATAGACAATTGCCGGATCGTGACCGGCACGCACCCAGCTGACAGTTTTTCGCCCTCGGTCCACCTCCAGATAAAACAGGGTGACAAAATTTCCCGATTTTAACGTGTCCTGACAGAGGAGGCTGTTGACATCACCCATTATCTCGCCAAGATTACCCGGCTGGACCACGCGGCCGCGGAGAAGTGCCCGGACAGTAGTCATCAGCAAAGCAGCGCCGATTCCATGCCCCACCACATCTCCCACAACAACTCCGACCTTTTGCTCGTTTCCGGGAAACCTGAGAATATCGAAGTAGTCTCCACCCGTCTCGTCGCAATAAAGGATGAGGCCATGGGCAACGATTCCCTTGATGGAGACAATATCGTGCGGCAAGAGGTTCTGTTGCACCTCTCTGGCGACATTCATTGCCTCCTTCAGCAATAGCCTTTGCTGAAGTTGATGGATCATTTTGTTAAAGCTTTTCGTCAGTTCCCCGACTTCGTCGCGCGATGCAACCGGGAGGGGTGGGCCGAAATGGCCATGGGCCAAATTGTCTGCCGCAGCGGAAAGATTCCTGATTCTTTCCGTGATATTACTCGTTGTACCTCGAATGATCAGGAGAATTGCGACAATACCGATAGTAAGAGACAGGATATAAAACAATTTGAACTTGATAACAGGTTGCAGGATTTTTTCACCCGGGGCAATAACCACCATGGTCCAGGGCGCTTCGGTGAGACGATAAAAACCGCTGATTTCTCCCGGTGGAGAACCTGGCCCGAATACCGTGCCGAATTCATTTTTCCCCATTGTTCTCAGGGTATCCCGCTGGAGTGCATCGGTGGATCCGAAAGCCTGCGGCGTAGAATTCCTCTCCGACTCAACAAGTGACGTGCCGGCCAAAACATTGCCAAAATCATCAATCAGATACGCCTTGTTGCTTTTCCACCAGGGAGCTTTGATTATCTCATTGATGAGGCTATCAAATGAAATCACCACCTCCACCCTTCCCACAGTCTGATCGTTTTTGCTTTTCAGCTCCGACTCCAGCGAAATAATCCGATTGTTTTCTTGACTGCTGTACCTGGGCGAACTGACCGTTAACTGATCCAGTTTAGAAAAGTGCATCTCGCCCATCATTGGCTGGTTTCGAATTCCGTAGGATTCGTTTCCGGGAACATTATCCGACCACTCGATATTAACGCCGACAATCCCATCAAGCTCTTTTATCTCCTGAAGAATAAAGGAAAAAACCTCCGGGCTTATATCGGCGCCTTCCCTGTTATGCAAAAGAAGCAACAATTCCTTGGGTTTGCGCATACGCATATCCAGGTGATGGGCCGTGCGCTGCAGCTTGGCTATTGCCGTTTCGCCCCATTGGTTGAGTAGCACTGTTCGGACAAAGATATATCCGGCAACGGACATGCTCACCAGAAGCAGAAATATTGGCACCAGAATAAAAAATAAGGTCCGTTGTTGTAAGCTCCTGGGTTGGATCATCATCTTTCCAAATGCCTGTCGCTATCCGACCTGACTGGCGCCCTGAGGAAGGAGCCAGTCAGGTCCAGCCTGCTGCCGGAGGTTATTTTTGCCGATAAATGGAGAATCACATCATTCCACCGCCGCCACCCGAGCCGCTGCCGCCACCCGAACCGCTGCCGCCGCCCATGCCACCGCCGCCGCCCATACCGCCTCCCGAGCTGCTGCCGCTTCCCGAGCTGCTGCCGCTTCCCATGCCACCGGAACTGCCGCTGCCGCCGCTACTGCCACCGCTGCCCGAGGCACCCATTCCGCCGCCCATACCTCCTCCCGTCGCACTGCCATGACCTTCCCCCTCGACACTTCCCATGCCATTGCTTAGGCCGCCGGCTCCGGACATCATCCCGCCACTGCCGCTTCCTTGCACACCGGTCTGCATGCCTGTGCCGTGGCCCTCAGCCCATCCCGATTCGGTATTTCGGGCAGTGGCTGCCATAATTTCCGCTGATTGGGGATCCATCATTGAGCCTGTGCTCCCGCTATTTATCTGTTCACCCATGTTGCCCTGCTGCATGGTGCCCTGGCCGCTGCCGCCTGTCATTTGACCGGTACCCATAGTCCCTTGGCCACCAGTTGTCATCTGGCCGTTCCCCATCCCACCTTGGCCGCTGCTTGCCATTTGTCCGCCGGCCGAATGCCCGCCGGCCGAAACATTCATCCCCAGTTCACCGGCGACCTCAGCCCAGCCTGCACCGGCTGTGTGCATATCGCTGATATCCTTCTCCGATACCCCGGTCATATTGGAAAGCATTCCAACATACTTGTCTTCAGCAGCATTAAGCGTCGTTTCAGCAGACATCATCCTGCTTTGATTACCGGACATTTGCACGCGATCCATCTGAATTTCGGCTTCATTGATATCCATAAGAGCCGCCTGCAGAGACGGATTTGCGGTAGTTGCTTCCTGTCCCGCCATATGTGCTGCCTGCCCTGCCTCGGCTGCATTCGAATAGGTTGGCTGAACTTGTGAAATTTCCTGCGCTCCAGCCAGTGTCTGCATACACAGCCCCGAGACAGCAAGGGTTAAAATCATACTTTTGAAGTACCGTTTCGTTTTCATGTTTTCTCCTTTTATTGTAGTATTACCGACTGCATCTGACATACTTCGAGCTTATTTCCAGTCCGTCAGAAAAACCCGAACCGATTCGTTTTTAACGTAGGTTTTTTTGCCCTGGATGACTTTTTCCGGCGTGCCAAACCAGCTGATCCGGATGCGATCCGGGCCGATAGCCGGAAAAAGCTTATGCAAGGTCTCCTTGACTTCTATTGCCCGTTGTTTCGCGAGCTGTTTATCCTTGTCGACATAGACCACAACCTGCAGTGTTCCTCTATTGAGGTTGGAAACGATGGCCCCGATTAACCGCAATGAAGGATATACAGATATACTGACGCTGCCGGCCGACTGCTGAAACTTGATCTCGGCAAGAGTTACGGTGCGATTGCCGAGAAAATGATTTTCATAAGAAAAATCTCCCAGGGCATTGAGATGGTCCGCCGCCTGGCGTGCATGTCGTCCGGCAGGGTACCATTTCAGGTATTCCAGCCAGGCCTTCTTTGCCGCTGTATCCTTCCCTTCCAGGTCGAGTATCAGGGCCCTGTTATAAAGAGCCGCCGCATTCGTCGGCACCTCTTTCAGGACTGCATCGTATGCCGTCTTTGCCTGCTTGAATTCCCCGTTTCTCAACCGGAGATGGCCCAGATAGAGATGCGCCTGCGGATGGCGGCCGTTCTGCCGCAAGGCTTTCTCATAGCTTATCCTTTCGGACTTCCTCTCTCCCAGTTCGCCATAGGAGACCCCCAGCCAGAAGTAATAGTCCGCATTCCCCGGATCAAGGGCGACTGTCTTCTGAAAATGGGGTAAAGCCTCGGCCGCTTTATTCTGGGCAAGGAGAAAACGTCCCAGGTAGTATTGAGCAATGTCGTTGTCAGGATGCTCTTGCACCACATTTTTAAAGTATCTTTCCGCCTGAATGTATTCCCCGGTTTCCATATAATGCCCCCCCTTCACCGTATTACTGAGGTCGGCCATACTGCAACCCGAGATAATGCTCGTCAGGAAGATGAGCGTTATCAGATTCCTGTACATCATGTTAGCCTCCTTGATGGATATAAAAAATTGTATGAATCATTCTGGTTTCATACTTTATCTGCACAAACCGGGCCAGAATGCACTGCCCGCGTCTGTGCCAATCAACTCGTTGTTTTTTCGTAAAAACATTCCAACCGTCAGCTCCTGCAATGGATATTCTTTGATGTAGTGTAAAATAAATAGACAGTCAGCAAGGAATGACAAAGGCCATTGCGTCCTGTTAATGGACAAACATCATCCGCTTAAGCAGTGCCGGCCATTACAGCCGGAGCCGGTCCGAATCACCTCATTATTGACAGATGTGTACCGGTGAACGATTACGATTGAAACCAGCGGAACTGAACCGCCCTGTTTGTCGGAACGACCGGGTTTTCATGGAATTCGTCTCAGTTGGAGGAAAGGCCGACTAGCCTTGGGGAGTAGCACCGGTCTGCCGGGCATCGATTCCCAGGTCCGGCAAGTCACCTTGAATGTCAGCTGCCTGGCGGTTGGCGATGCCGAGGCCTCGCTCAAGTATCTTGCCCCTTACGTCTTCCGGGTGGCCATCTCCGATAGCCGCATTGTTGCCGCCGAAGGGCGGCAGGTAACATTCTCTTTATCGCAAATCCGGGAGCAACCGCACCAGAAAGATCACTCTCGATGCCATTGAGTTTCTCCGGCGCTTTCTCCAGCATGTGCTGCCGACCGGGTTCATGAAAGTCCGACATTACGGCTTCATGAACAGTGCCTGCAAACTGTCCCTTGTTCGGCTCCGGCTCCTGGTTCTCAATCCTTATTGGTTATGGTTTTATTTTCAGCAACCGCGCATTGATAGCCACAATCACCGTGCTTGCAGACATCAACACCGCGCCCAGCGCAGGAGTGAGCAGCACGCCCCAGGCGTAAAGCGCTCCGGCGGCCAGCGGAATGGCGAAGGTGTTGTAGCCCGTGGCCCAGAGAAGGTTCTGGATCATCTTCCGATACGTGGCGCGGGAAAGTTGCACGATGGCCACGACATCCAGCGGATTGCTCCGCACCAGAATAACATCGGCGGTTTCCACTGCTACATCGGAACCGGCTCCAATGGCGATACCCACATCCGCCTGCGCCAGCGCCGGGGCATCGTTCACGCCGTCGCCGGTCATGGCCACCAACACGCCCCGGGACTGGACCTCTTTCACTTTGGCGGCTTTGTCCTGGGGAAGGACTTCGGCGAAGTATTCATCCAGCCCGACCTGGTCCGAGACCCATTTGGCCGTCGCTTTGTTGTCGCCGGTGAGCATCAGGCAGCGGATGTTCAGCGCCTTGAGAGCATCGATGGCTTGCTTCGCCTCGGGTCGGACGATGTCGGCCAGGGCAATCGCTCCTTTCAGTTTCCCGTCCACGAGGACAAACACGACCGTCTTGCCTTGCGCTTGCAGGGGCTCGACGCGCTCATCGGTGAGCGCGATGTTCTGTTCGCGCAAGAAGCCCGGGCTGACCACCTTGACATCCTTGCCCTCGACCCTGCCTTCGGCGCCTTTGCCCGGGATGCTTTTAAAGTTTTCAACGGGCAGCTTCTTTTCCGAAGCAGACGCGATAGCCCTGGCGATGGGATGTTCGGAATTCGCGTCCACGGAGGCCGCATACTTGCGCAGCGTTTCTTCGTCGATGTCCTCGCCCACCACCAGAGTTTCGGTCACGCCAAAGCGGCCCTCGGTAAGCGTGCCGGTCTTATCAAAAATGATGGCCTGCAGTTTTCTAGCGCCCTCGAAAGCAACCCGACTACGAATGAGCAGGCCGTTTTTCGCGGCCAAGGCGGTAGAGACGGCCACCACCAACGGCACGGCAAGACCCAGGGCATGCGGGCAGGCGATGACCATCACGGTGACGGTGCGTTCGATGGCGAACGCGAACTCCTTGCTCATGAGAACCTGCCAGATCAAGAAGGTGATGACGCCACCTCCCAAGGCAACAATGGTAAGCCACAGCGCGGCGGTGTTGGCGAGGTCCTGGGTCTTCGATTTGCTTTCCTGGGCCTGTTTGACGAGATCGATGACCTGCGACAGAAACGAATCCTTGCCGGTGCCTTTGACCTCGATGGTCAACGATCCTTCGCCGTTGATGGCGCCACCGATGACCTTTCCGCCTTTCTTTTTGCTTACCGGGGTTGATTCCCCGGTAAGCATCGCCTCATTGACCGAGCTCTCGCCCTCTACAATGACACCGTCAGCGGGAATCTTCTCACCCGGTTTGATTAGGACCTTGTCATCCAATGCCAGCTCGCTCAGCGGTACGTCCTTCACGCTGCCGTCGGGCATGAGTTTGTGAGCGTCGGAGGGCATGAGTTTGGCCAATTCCTCCAGGGCCTTTGATGCGCCCATCACCGATTTCATCTCGATCCAGTGGCCGAGCAACATGATGTCGATGAGTGAGACCAGCTCCCAGAAGAACATCTTGCCGGTCAGGCCGAATACCACGGCGCTACTGTAGAGATACGCCGTGGCAATGGCGACGGAGATGAGCGTCATCATCCCGGGCCGGCGGGATTTGAGCTCTTCGAAAAATCCTTTGAGAAACGGCCAGCCGCCATACCAAAAGACGACGGAAGAAAGGCTGAACAGGACATAGACGTCGCCGGGAAAACGAATGGCGTCTCGTAATCCCACCAGCTTTTGGAGCATCGGCGAGAGGACGAGAATCGGCAGGGTCAAGACCAGTGAGATCCAGAACCGTTTCCGGAAATCCGCCGCCATGTGGGAATGATGGTCCTGATGGTCCTGATGGTCCGGAGGATCGGAGCCGGCGTGCTGCAATTGAGTTTCCGCCTCCAACCAATTCTGATCGGCATGTCCTTGCGGATGACCCTCCTTCTCATAGATGGCGTAGGCCTTCTTGGCCACCTCGTCATGCGCCAACTCAGTTTCGTGGTTATTTTTGGTTTCGTGTTCATGTTCCTTCATAGGGGCCTCCTGTAGGTTTTGCCAAACGATCTTTAAATTTAGAGACTCCTCAGTCAAAATGCGGACCATCCTGTCGCCCTCTTTCCAGAAAAACTTTTGCCCCCAGAAAAATTGCGGTAGCCAGCAGAGGGGCAGCAGTAAATAGATACGGTATGTGGATTGACAAAACGAATATAAACCCTCCGGTTACAGGCCCGGCGAATTGGCCGAGGCTGTTGGCAGCACTTTGAAGGCCCAAAGCGGTTCCGACTTCCGTTTCAGATCTTCTACTCGCCAGCGCAGCAAGGGTTGGGATAAGCAAGGCCATGCCAAATGCCAGCACCCCAACCCAAATCAGGATGAAAGTCATGGTCTCTGTCAGCATTAATAAGATCAACGCAACGCCAACCATGCCTGAACCGATTGCCAGCAAAAGAATTTCTTTCTTGTAGTCGATGAACCATACGACTATGGCGCCCTGACCAACCGCCATGACTAAGCCGCAAACTATGAAGACCATACCCATTTGCGCGGGGCCGAACTTCATGACTTGTTGGGCGTGGAGCGCAAATGTGCCTTCGAACAATGCTAAACTGAAGTAACTCAAAAAAGATAAGTATAACAGTTTCCAAAATGATCCGTTCCTCAATAGCTTGCCCAATTCCGACGTCCGAATCCTTTCAATTTCCATTAGCTCAGTGCGGGGTTCGAATTCAGCGACGCGCACAGGCCTTAAAGACTCGGGCAACATATAAACCGCTGCGATCAATGCCACAAACGCGAGCAGGGCGGCTGTGAAAAAGGGCATGGAAAAACCGTCAACTGAAAAAATGCCAAAATGAAAGGCCGGATGCCAACTTCGCCGGCTTAACCATGCACCGAGCACCGGACCCGCCACAACGCCGAGCCCGGTCGCAGCGCCAAGCCATGCCATGCTTTTGCCGCGGTCCGAATCAGAACTCGCGTCTGCAACATAGGCAGTGGCTGTCGGCAAAATGGCTGAGGAAAAAATCCCGCTAAGAATTCTTGCAACGTAAAGGGTGACAAGATCGGAGCCTAAGCCGAAAAGGACATTAAAAACCGCATTGCCGCCCAGGCCGGCGAAAAACAAGGGCCGGCGGCCGATCTTGTCGGACATGGCGCCCCAAAACGGCGCAAAGAAGAATTGCATCAAAGCGAATACACCGGTCAATGCGCCGACCTGAACGGATATCTCCTTCGAAGTTGCTCCACCGCCCAACGCCATCCGCTCGATGTGGAAAGGCAGTACTGTGAGCGTTAACCCATAGCCGCTCATCACGATGAACATGGATGCAAAGAGAATATAAAGGCCTTTTGTCTGCATTTCCGCTCCTGAAAGCATTTCCTACTTTTGCAGCTTTAGCACCTCCGGATAAGGCTTTGCCCAATACACGAGCTTTGTTCAACCCTTGGGTTTGCCAAACCCAAAGTTATAGATGCTGGCTATGGTAGCGCCCGTTAGCCATCCGAGAATGAATATTTCCACCAGCCCCATGGCCATCTCCCACCACGGCATGTCGGTCCTGATGATGGATGTGACATCGATGCCGTGCATCAGGCTGTTGAAAAAAATGATGCTCGCCTCTTTTCCCACTGACCACATTACAAACGCGCATCCCAGATAAAGGAGGGCGGATGTAAACCCGAAGGCCATTCCAAATCTTCTGATGTTAATGGTTTCCATGATGTCCACCTCCTTTTCTGGATTCCTCGTCTCCATTTCCGTGGTTCTTGTGGCGTCCCATCATTAGTAAGTGGGCGCCAAAACAGAGAATAAGAAAAATAAACAGCAATCCACCGCCCCCGACACCGAACAGGGGGAGAAAAAAGATAAGCAAAAGTGGCAGAACACATCCAATGATCATCCAGATATTGTGATTTTTCATCAGATACCCCACGCTTGAATTGATGAAATATGGCGAAACATACACATGTATTCATTCGAAATATCAAACATTTTATTTATTCCTCCGGTTTTTTTCTCGGCTTTTGCCGGTTACTGCGACGTCGCAGGTTCAATCCAACCAGGGCGAAGACAATCAGCAGAACAACGCCACTGATAATCGTTAATGTCTGGGCATCCATTTATACCTCCTGTTGCTGTACGCTGTTTCGCCTCGGAATAAACATGGGCACATGCCTCTGGTACTCGCGGTACTTTTCCCCGAACTTTTCTACCATCTGCTGCTCTTCCTTGCGTGCAAGTAACGTATAAGCGAGCACGATAATCGGAAACGCCGCTACCGAAACAAGAGTGGGCCAGTGTACTATTCCTTCGCCGAAAACTATGAGAAACAGTCCTGTATATTGTGGGTGGCGCATCCGGGAATACACCTCCTCAGTCACCAACTTCTCTTCCCTCCGGGCTTGATGAATTCTCCGCCATCCATCCGCTACGAGCGTTGCCCCGGCAAAAACGATTGTGTAGCCAATCACCATTGCGATAATGTGGGCTACCGGTGTGCCAAAGATCTGCGCCCAAAGATTCCCCCCCTCTCCCCATTCGAAGTCGAGGCCGAAAAACCTGGCCAAAAAGTAGATGGTCAGAGGAAACCCGTACATCTCCGCATAAAATGCGATAATGAAGGCCTGGAGCACACCGGCCCGCGTCCATTCCTTCCAGCTCTGCGGCGCAAGGTAGCGATACAAGAGCCATGAAACGAATACTATGACAATGGCGGCCAGTCCCCATGTCCCAACATGCATGTGGTCACCTCCCTTTTGGTTGTTGAAAGCCTTTTACCTACGAGATGTATCCAGTAACACTGAAAAAATGACTGCCATGATTTTGCGCCAATCCAAGTTGTCACCGAGAAACCAGGCAGCACCTATTGCAACGGCTGCCGGACTCAAGCTCATGACCTTTGCTCCCATTACCCCGCTTACAATCTTCATGCCAGTAAGCAAAAAGAGGCTTGATGTCTAAAGCGGAAGCTTATCCGAGGTCATCCATCTCGAATTCCTGAACTTGCCCCATCTTGAGATCGAAAACCTGATCCCTGAAGCCGATTTTGATCGGCCCGGCAGCGCACGGCAGAGCTTTAATCCGCAACAGTCTTTTGGTGATGTCAATTTCCAGTGAGTGCCGGCGGTAGCGGATGTGCATGTGCAGCCTGCCCACTTCTTCCGGTAGAAACGGATTGAACCACAGCACATCATTTCGGACCACAAGACCTGTGTAGGCGCGCTCGAGGATGTCCACAGCGCCGGCCATGGCACCCAAGTGAATTCCTTCCGGTGTAGTTCCACCCTGAATGTCCGCAACGTCGCTTTCCAAGGCCTTCAGGAAAAACTTCCACGAACGCGGCCTGTCCGAACGGGTCAGCACCCAGGAATGAACGACCCGGCTCAGCGTGGAGCCGTGGGAGGTGCGGTTGATATAGTAATCGATGTTTTTCGGGATGGTGCCGTGTTCAAAGGGGTAGCCGAGCGCCTCGAAAATCTCCTTCAACTCTTCTGAAGAGAAGAGATAAAAGAGCATCAACACATCGGCCTGTTTCGATACCTTGTAACGGTTCGGTGTATCGCCTTCAGCCTCCAGAATCCGGTCCAGCCGCTGGATGTCACCATATTTTTTCCGGTAGCTTTTCCAGTCGAATTCTTTCAGCCGATCATAGCCTGTAAACTGGCTGATGATGCCCTCACCATGAAAAGGGACCTTCATCTTACGGCTGATCTCCCGCCAAAGTGCCTTTTCATCCTCACCGAGCCCGATTTTTTCACACACCTCCCGGCAGACGGCCTCGTCCAGGATGTCAAACAGCTCCAGCGCGCGGCCCAACACCCAAGCGGTCATGATGTTCGTGTAAGCGTTGTTGTTCAAACCCGGTTTCTCCGCACCCGGGTAAGCGTCGTGGTACTCGTCAGGCCCCATGACGCCCAAGATTTCGTATCGATCGAACTCTACATTATATGTGCTCGCGCTCGCCCAGAAACGCGCGATCTCAAGCAGCATCTCCGCCCCGTAAAAGGAGAGAAACTCCATGTCCCCGGTGACCTGGTAGTACTGCCAGAGGTTATAGGCGATTGCAGTGTTTATGTGGCGTTGCAGATGGGAGTTATCGGGAAGCCAGCGTCCGGATTTAGGGTTTAAGTGCAGCCGCTGGGTTTCCTCCCGACCGCTGCTGCCGCTTTGCCAGGGGTACATGGCACCGCGGTAACCTGCCTCCCTTGCGGCCCGGCGTGCCGCATCGAGCCGGCGATATCGGTACATGAGAAGCGCGCGGGTCACCTCGGGCACCCGATAGTTCAATAGTGGGAAAATATAGAGCTCATCCCAGAAGATATGGCCCCGGTAGGCCTCTCCATGCCATCCCCTGGAAGGCACCCCCACGTCCAGGTCTTTCGTGTGCAAGGACGAGGTCTGGAGCAGGTGGAATATGTAAAGGTGAACGATGCGGGCTGTGCGGTCTCCCTCTTCGGGGTCGTGCGGCTCAAAATTGATCTCAAAACGCCGCCACAGATGTTCCCAGGCCAGCATATGACTCTGGAACAGGTCCCCGAAAGAGCCGGCCTCTGCCAGCGCCTTGCGGCCAGCCAAGCTGCAGTCGGATATCCCGCGGTCTTTGGATGTGAAAAGGGCTGTAACCTTTTCAACGGAAACCCTATCTCCTTCTTTGACCTCCACGGTGAAATGCTGGGCGATATAACCTGGTTCGCGGGCCGTGTTCGGTTTTAAGGTCAAAAGTTGTCCGTTTTTCAATATTCGGGTTCTGGCGCCCTGGGAGACCCAGACTTTGGATTGATTGGTTTGAACCTCAAGGTACATCTCATCTTTGCTTAGCCCCTCGCTTCCCAAAGGCTCCAGATGCTTGCTGTTAAAGGCTTTATAGCGATCCACGCCGCCATTGACCACTCGGCCGTCCAGCGCGGATCGAAATTCGATCCGGCCCGACCAGTTTTCAGCGGTCACCGTCGTTTTCTGGGCTGCGTAGTGAGGATTGCCCATATGCACCAGGCGGCGGTTTTTCATCGTGGTGACGCGGCCTTTCTCGTCTTGAAAACGCGCTGACCGCAACAACAAGCCCTTTTTCATATCCAGTTCCTGGCGATAGGAGAGGATTTCAACCGCTGTCGGGTCGAACCATTCCCCGTCATCCACGCGAAAGGTGAGCGGGAGCCAGTTGGGCAGGTTCACCAGGTCTTCGTTTTCGATCTCCCGGCCGGCTATCTCGGTTTTAAGCCGGTTGTATCCGCCCGCCAGGTAGGTCCCCGGATAATGAATATCATCGGCGTCCGATTCCGCAGCGGCCCCTCGGGTGGCAAAATAACCGTTCCCGAGAGTGCACAAGGCTTCGCGCAAATCTTCGTTTTCCGGATCGAATCCATCATATACAAACGACCAGGTGCTCATTGGCTTTCTCCTTGAAGGGTCTCAGTGAGCGCTTCTAAAAACTGTTGGACTTCTCGGCAGTCATCCAGCGCGTATCGGGCTGTCGTACGCCGTGGCGACTCATCGGCATCATCGTCTTTTACAACGACACCGATGCCGCCGGCTTGAAGCACCCTGAAGGCATCTTCATCGGTGACGTCGTCGCCGATATAAATGGGAAGGATATCCGGCCGATCAAGGTCCAAAGCATCCATCAACCAGCAGAGCGCCTTTCCCTTGTGCCAGTCGATTTCAGGCTGCAGCTCAAAGACTTTTTTTCCCGTTCCTTTGCGAAGCCCGGTGTGTTCGGCCAGCACCTGATCGACCGCCTCCTCCACCACCTGAACCCGGCTTTTTTCCACCCTCCGGTAGTGCACCGCGATGGAAAACTTCTTCCGTTCAATCTGGGCCCCCGGAACCTTGCCCAGCAACGCCTGAAGCGATTCTTCCGCATGATCCAGAGCCGGCAGAAAATCAGCACCCTGCTGGGAGGCAATGCGCCGACCCGCGGGGCCGGAGATGTCAAAGCCGTGGCTGCCCGCATAGAATAGATTATCAATGCCCACGAGCTCTTTGACATCGCTCAGATCCCGACCGCTGATTACCGCCACGATGCACTGATTTGCAAGCGCTGTTACCGTGCTGTGCATTTGAGCGGATAGAATCGCCAATTCGACAATCGGCGTCAAGGTCCCATCATAGTCCAGAGCAACAAAGGGGCGTTTTGCTGTGAGCAGTCTCCGGATATCGTCCATGGACCCAAGTGCTGGGGGGATAACCTCCATATCATGCTCCCATATGGGCAGTTTTCCCTCCACGGTAAGCTCGGAAAGTATGCTTACCACGATATCGGCCCCGTTTGCTCTCAAGGCCTCGGCGTGGCCGATTCGATCCACGCCAACGACGCAGCCGAAATTCCCGCGCCTTCCGGCCTGCACGCCGGAGATCGCATCTTCGAGTACTACGATACGGTCTGGGGGTGAGCCGCCGACGCGCCGGGCGGCTTCCATGAAAGTATCGGGCTCCGGTTTGCCGTTGAGGCCAAGCTGCTCTGAAACGACGCCGTCGACCCGGGCATCGAATAAATCCTCAATGCCGGCAGCCTTCAGCACGGCCCGTCAGTTTTTGCTGGAAGAAACCACCGCCGTCTGAAAGCCCTTTGCTTTCAACCGGCGGAGAAATTCCACGGCGGTCTCATATGCTTCCACGCCATGGGTTTCCAGGTGCTTGTTAAATATCTGATTTTTCCGGTTCCCGAGACCACAGATTGTCTCTGCATTCGGCGGGTCATCCGGGCTGCCGTAGGGCAGATCAATCCCGCGAGATTTCAGAAAGCTCTTGACGCCGTCATAGCGCGGCTTGCCGTCGACATAGGTGTTGTAATCCGAGCCTATGTCAAAAGGCTCCCATGACTCACCTTTGCCGGCTGCCCGGCTTTTGAGGTATTCATCAAAGAGCCTCTTCCAGGAATCGGCGTGCACCTTTGCGGTCTTCGTAACCACCCCGTCCAGGTCGAACAGGACGGCATCGTATTTTTCCCTGGTGATATCTATGATAGGCGGTTTACAGGCCATTTTGCCTCTCCTTTGCAGTGGCCTTACACGGATATCCGATTTGCTGCCATGCTAATCCCATTCGGCAGGCTCCTCAGCGCCTTTGAATCCTTCACACATGCATCTCTTGTGGGCATCATGCACAGCCCTTGCAGCCGAGTTTTCTCTTTCATCCGAAGCCCCTGAAAATGCGACTGTTTTGCCGGCAGCAAGGAAGTCGTTGGTAATCCCCAGAGACTGGTCCGTTTTTTTTATAGATTGCGATCCGTCTTTTTCGATACCTGCCAATGCGCGGATCGCGTCAATATTTTCTGGAATGGTAATCGCCTCGTTGTGTACCTGGTAGGTTAGGTAGATTTCGCCATTGTCAACCGCCATGCTGTCTTCCCAGACGGCGACTTCCCACATGTCGGCCCTGGGCCGGCCCAAATCCCGCATCAACTCAATCACTGAGTTCAGCGCCACCAGATTGTCCCGGGCGCGAATGAAAGCGATGCGCGGCGCAAGCGTCAGTACTTCACGTACTTCGTCCAGGCTCGTTGCCTTTGTCGTCTCGATCATGGTGAAATGGATGTGGCTGAGATTGTGTGAACCGGATCCCGCCATGGTGACGAGATTTAATTCGGGAATGACCGTTTTGGCATCCGGACCCTGATGGCTGGGGACTTTGGCTTCCGGGATCACGGTGTTGATGATACCCTCTTTATGGCTCTCCCAGGGATCAGTCGCCCGACGGAGAATGACCGTCCGGGCCCGCTTCATCAGGCCGCGCTGATGAAAAGCGCCCAGGACCCGCACCAGTGCGGTGGTG
This sequence comes from Desulfobulbaceae bacterium BRH_c16a, assembly GCA_000961725.1. Taxonomy (GTDB): domain Bacteria; phylum Desulfobacterota; class Desulfobulbia; order Desulfobulbales; family Desulfocapsaceae; genus Desulforhopalus_A. The sequence goes on along the minus strand of LADS01000025.1, from coordinate 50,439 downwards.
TTACAGGAAACCACCCGCGTGCTCTGCCTGTCGATGGCTCCGTCGTAGTTTGCCTGGGCGACGAAAGAATAGCCGGCGACTTCGTGTTTCTCGCCCCCTTCGTAGATTGCCTTCACCCCGGTTTTCTCGTACAAAGTCCGGTTTTTTTCCGCTACCTTCTTGGGCGTACAATCCACAACGACGTCGGCCTGTCCCAGCAGAGATTCAAGCGCTCCCTCGACAGGGATGCCGGCGGCTTTCATTTCGTCAAGCTTGTCGGAAGTGCTAGCAAACACCCGATAGCCCTTTTCCAATGCAACCCTGATCCGATAATCATGGATGATGTCACAGATTCCGGCCAGTTCCATGTCATCTTGCAAAACGACCGCATCAGCTACACGCTTGCCGATCACCCCGTAGCCGTTGATAGCGACTTTGACTTTTTTGTTCGGCATGAAAAACCTCCATTTTAATTTACAAATTGTGTCAGGATTCCGATTTCGCATTTTTCTTCTTTCCGGCAGAAGAACCTATTCGGTCGGCCCTGTGACACATTTGCTGTTCGTATTGATTTGCATTTTTCCATCGATCACTTCGCCAAAATTTCCGCAAGCTGTCCTTCACCCATTGCTTGTCAAATACAAAAACAATAATATAACCAAGGCCAAGCAACACTCTGGAACGCTTCCCGTCTCTTTAGTTTTCCTCGGTTGTTGTGAGGTAAGTCTTTCCCGGTGAACGGTTACAAGAAAGGTGCCTGCCATGAAAAGGCACCTGATCATGAACCGGAAATATACCACTTTCTTGTTGAGGATTGCCAAACCTGCCTCAAAGGATAGATCAACCATCTCGCTTCAATCCCGCCACACCCAGTCGTTGGCAATCACCCCGGCGTTAGCGGAAATCTCCGTTTCCCCCTGACAATGTATCATGGATGTTCCTCAAGAGTGTTCCTGATGATGGAACCGTCCACAGGCGGATTCCCGACAAGCTGGATATGGGTTATTTCATCATCATTTCCTGTTGAACCATCATGCCATTCATCATCTCCATCATCATCGACATCTTTTTTTCCATCATTTCCATCTTGCCCATCATACCGTCCGGTCTCATCATTTTCTCCATCATGCCGCCTGGCCCCATCATCCCTTCCATCATGGCCATTTTCTTTTCCATCATGGCCATCCGGTCGTTTGCCGGCATTTTACTCATTTCCTGAGCACCCATAGGTTTCTTTTTCATGTTCTGTCCACCCATGGGCATTTTGCTCATATCATGACCAGCCATGGGTTTCTTGCCCATATCCTGACCAGCCATCATTCCCATTGTGCCCATCATCTTCATTCCTTCCTGCATCTGCTGCATGTGCATGCGCATGAGACGTTTTTTCTCGGCCGGATCCGTGGCCGCCTGCATTTTCATCCGCGTATCCTGCATCTGCATCATGGCAGCGTCCATTTTCATCGGGTCTGCCTGCATGGCCGGGGCTGGTGTCACCTCGGTTGGTTGGCCTGTTGCTGCATCTGCAGGGCCAGGATGGTGCTCTTCCACAGCGTAGGCGGGAAGAGCAACTGCGAGGATCAATAACAAAACAGTGGGTAGGGTGAATTGTCTCATTATCAGTGCTCCTTTATAAATGGGTAAGAGAGGAAGACGGTTTGAGTGCCGTCTCCATGAAAAAGGTAGAGATCTCTTCAGAGGCGCCCCTTTGATGAGGCGTCTACACTTTGCAGGGCTTCCATTTTATATGATAGGCAGTGATGGAAATACAGTCAAAGATATTGCTAGGTATTGCCACCTCATACCATATGCTCTATTGATGATTATATGATCTTACCAACCGCTATTTGTTCATACAGCCAATGGCCATGAGATGGTAATGGTTTGCCAACCGGTACAGCGATCGCAAAAATTCCTTGCAGCATCCCATGGACAAAAGAGATCTTTCGCCGAATTGAGCAATCTACGGGGCACCATGCAAAGTGCTCCTCAAGCGGAACAAGATGCATTTCGTTCGGAATGGAATAATCGGCTTGATCAAATGACACCGTCCGAGCGACAGAATTACATGGGTTCAAGGAAGGGAATGGAAGAAAAAGGAAATCCGGTTCATAATGGCGGCAGGATGGGCAGTGACAGCGGCTCCGGCGGTGGCGCTATGGGCGGTCATATGTGATAGGAAAAAACATTCTCGCATGGAGAAGTGGTTCCGATAAAGATGCAAAATCAATCGGGAACGGCGTCTTTTGCTACTCGAAAACTGGTGTCTGTATAATATTTATTCGGCTCTTTCGTTGCAACAATTGCATTGCCTACCATACTGGATACCGTCTGGCCCAGGATTGTAAAATCTCCTTCTTTAGATTTTCCCCATTCAGCTATCTGATTTATGCCCCGTATGCCGAAGTTTTCTTGGGGATAATTAATGACGGGAGTAGGCAGTGGTAAGCGTTTTTCCGCCTCGACTTTATTCGAAGTCATAAGAGCAAACCATTCTCGTGCCTTAATAAGTCGATATCCATAATAATGAGCATATGCCTCAGCCCCATAACCAGTCACCATCAACACGGCGCATGAGGTGTGCATCGGTTGCTGGACAAGAAAGCGATTTCCATCAAAGATTATTGGTTTATAGCCTCGGATTTTTTCGCTTAATTTAACAACCAAATGGTCGTCCAACAGAACGTCGCTATCGGTATAGGTTAGTTTATCAATATTGGAGTTCAAAAAAGCAACAAACTGTTCATTGGTAACCGGACTCTCTGAAAGATAGAAAGCATTCAGCGATATTTGTTTCTCTCCAAAAGGGTTTTGACGATTTAGTTCAAGTTTCACCGATGGTACGAGCCGCAACATCGAATTATCAAGACCATGAATTGACTCTTGCTGGCCTTTAGGCAACACACCATACTTGGGCTGGTTACTGGTACTTCGTTGTATCTCTAGATTTTGCTGTGGCTCAGGTACAACAATGGACTTCGAGTCGACGTATAATTTGTATGTCAGTACACCAAGCCCGAGAACCACAATTATCAAAAACACCCTTAGGGCTTGAGCATGCCATCGAGGTTCTATGCTTTCTCGTCGAGGTTCTATGCTTTCTTTTAGTTCCGGGGATACATTGTAAGGACATTCACGGATGTCTCTGAGTCGCTCCCGCAACTCTCGAACGGATCCAATACGTTCTGTTGGATTCTCAGCAGTTGCCGCCATGATGACAGTATTGAGAGATTTGTAATATTCTGAAGTTGCGGTAACGGTCAATTGCACCTGTTTAAACGGCGTGATCTTTTCGGTGATTTTTCCTTCTACGGCTTCAAAAAGAATCCTGCCGACGGCAAAGATATCAGCAGACTCACGAGCCAAACTGAAATTACTGTACTGTTCTGGTGCCATATATGCCAGGGTTCCCAATACTTCAATCATCGACCCTGTAACTGACGGAAAATCAGAGCCCATAGAAAGTCCAAAATCTGCCAATTTAGCGGAATTTTCTTTCATGAAAATATTTTCCGGCTTAATGTCCCTGTGTACGATGCCACTCTTATGGACTTTTTCCAATCCTTCCAGAACAGGGATTATAAATTTTGTGATCCACGACTTGACCTCCTCTTCGGTTTCGAAACCGCTTTCGTCCATGGTGTCACGAAGTGTCCTCTCGGCCATAAGTTCCATTACGAGATAATCGACTGTGCAAGGTTGTCCGTCATACTCAATTGTGTCCTGCTTGAAACCATAGATGCGGATGACATTTGGATGATCAATTTGGGCAACAATTCTGGCTTCTGCTTGGAAACGTTTCAACGCTGACTCATACTCAGAGGTTTCCAGAATGTGGCCGACCACTGATGAGATAACCTTTATCGCCACTTTGAGATCCAGCGATGTATCATATGCCATATAAACAGCGCCCATTCCACCTTTTCCAATCAAGCGAATGATCTGATAGTTCCCTCCCAAAACAGTTCCCGGCGGCAACAGTATGTTCGATGTTATATCATTCATTTTTATTCCTCTCGTTGGCACTGGAGATGAGCGCCGACATCCTTTAAAGAGAAAACATAAGTATTATTTTTCAGGCTGTATGGACAATAATTAACGTGATGTCGTCGCGTCCACCATTTGCAATCGCGCACGACATCAGCCCTTTCGCTGTTTTTTCGGGATCATCTCCGTCACCCATCATTAACTCAATATCTTGAAACGATACTGAATCGTGTAGTCCGTCAGAAGATAACAGAAATCGATCACCAGTAATAATATCCAGGAGTTGGCTTGAGACGCCCCCTAGAGGTTCTTCTGTACCTATTACCCTTGTCAGTACATTTCGATAAGGGGAGGTTTCTCCCATTTTAGCTGTCAATGCCCCTTTTTCCATCATCTCTTGGACAAAAGTGTGATCAGTTGTCAGCAATTTAAGTTTTTCATCTCTCAAGCAATAAATCCGAGTGTCGCCGACATGGGAGATTACGGCTTGCTCGCCAAATATAATCATCACTGAAAGGGTAGTTCCCATATGCAAACAGGCTGGGTTTTTCCGAGTATATTGTTTGATTTGTTCATCAATATCAAAAAAACTCTGCTCTAGAGTTTTTTGAAGCTTCTTTCCCGAAACCTTACCTTGAGCCTCAAAAAAACCAGCCAGAGCACCACAAGCCATCATGCTGGCAACTTCACCGCAAGGATGTCCACCCATCCCATCTGCCACAGCAAAGAGCATACGATTGTCTACTGAGGATACATTTCGCAGATCGCCTATCTCAATTCTACAACAATCTTCATTATTACTTCGCCTTGTACCTATTTTGCTTCGAGTAGCGTATTGAATATGCATAAATTATTGCCTCTTTAAAGAGGAAGGATTCCTTACGAATTTCAATTGACCTGACCTTGTATCACTAACATCGGCCCGATGTTCAGCTGATACCACGAGATTATGGCGGTCTTTCATGACATGATGCTAATTATTTCGGACGTCGCAGCCTCTCCGTTGTAAAGACAACAATCTGGCCAGACACGGGCAATTTTGTCGATAAGTTCAATTCATTTATTTATGGCTACTGCGTGGTTGGACAGAATAGCTGAAGGATATGCCCACAGCACCGGCCGTTACCACCAGATTTTCCCGAAAGTACGGTTGGTTGCCCACGATCTGGAGACACGATATCCTGATAATAAACTATGAACAAATACATTGTAACACTCACCGAAGAAGAACGTGAACTATTGAGTGCACTTGTCTCGAAAGGGGAGCACAAAACACAAAAAATTCTCAACGCATTGATTTTGCTTTGTTGTGATGCTTGTGATTTTCAAACCAATCGTTCAACGAATGAAGAGATTGCCAAGGTTTTGAATATCAGTATGAAGAAAATTGACCGAGTAAAAAAACGGTTTGGTGAAGAGGGCTTCAAACCTTGGCAGCAAAAAGGGTGGTTGAGCCCTCCGGAACACAATGGCAGTTTTGTTGCTAATATGGAAAAAGTGCTCGATGTTTACAAATGACCTCACGATCTTCGCCATCCTGTAGTGTGTATGGACGAGTCGCCAAAACAATTGATTGGAGAAACAAAAGTTCCGATTCCAGCATCAAAAGGGTAACCGGCCAGGCATGATTTCGAGTATGTCCGTCATGGTGTTTGCAATATTTTCCTTTCTTGTGAACCACTATCGGGGAAACGCATGGTGATGATCACTGAAAGAAAAACCAAAAGAGATTGGGCGATTTTCTTGGAAAAGATAGCAGAGAGATATCAAGAAGCAGAGAAGATAACCCTGATGATGGACAATCTGAACACGCATGAACCCGGAGCGCTATATATGAAAGCTTCCGCCTGAAAAAGAAAAAACATTATGGGACCGTTTCGAATTTGTGAATACCCCGAAACACGGCAGTTGGCTTAATATGGCCGGATAGAATTGAACGTCCTCGCGGGTCAATGTTTGAACAGAAGAATTGATGACATCGAAATAGTCAGGAAAGAAGCAAGTGCGTGGCAGGAACACAGAAACAACAAAAATGCCAAAGTGAATTGGTATTTTACAAATGACAATGCTCGGATAAAATTATTGCGTCTTTATCCGACACTTGATGGTTGACGAGACACTAGGCAGCTATCCGCATCAAAACGGCTGGCAGTTGCACTACGGGAGTTGGGACGCATCGAACGTACGCTGTTCATCTTGGATTGGCTGCAAAGCGTCGAGTTGCGTCGCCGCGTCCAAGCCGGACTTAACAAAAGTGAAGCGCGAAATGCGCTGGCTCGCTCGGTGTTCTTCAACCGTCTGGGCGAAATCCGCGATCGCAGTTTCGAGCAGTAGCGCTACCGGGCCAGCGGCCTCAATCTGGTAACGGCGGCTATTGTGCTATGGAACACCGTTTATCTGGAGCGTGCCATCAGCTCACTACGTAGCCATGGACAGACCGTCAATAACGCGCTGTTACAATATCTGTCACCGCTGGGCTGGGAACACATCAATCTAACTGACGATTACCTCTGGCGTAGTAGCGCCAAGATCGGCGAGGGGAGGTTCAGGCCGCTCCGACCGTTGATTGGGTCTTAGCGTACGATTTTTTCCGCTTTCTGAGACGACCCCTGATTGTGAAAGAACCTGTTTCATTTTAACGAACTCTTCCTGGGATATCTCCCCCTTGGCAAATCGCACCTTTAAGATTTGCAAGGAATCGCTACGGTCCTGGGATGATGTAACTGAATTGCGTGAGTGAGAACTGAAAATCCGGATCGCGACATAGATTGTCGTTGCAACAATCAGGAGCCATAACAGCATCGAAAAAACTCCACCCGGAAAAATACCGCCTCCCCATCCGCCTGAAAAAGGTAAAAAGTCGCAACCCCACATAATCGATACTCCCCTCTCTTGATTTATTGAGGAGACGACCGGAGACAATCCAGTCGTCTTACCTCTTCGTTGTTTTCTACCAACATCCGGCCATCATGCCATATCCGTTCATATGACCATAGTATCCGGAGTTTGACGCCGGCAGATTAAAGGAAGCGGCCTGGGCGCTCAACTGATCGTTCAGGATGGTAATTTCCCGGCTCAGGTCGGCGGCGCGCTGAGGATCCAGATTGGTTGCAGCCAACAGCGCGCTGTACTCTCCCCGTTTAGCGGCAAGATCCTGGCGGAGCTGGGCTGTTTTTTCATAAAAGCCCTGGTAGTCGCCGCCATTGGCCATTGCCATCGGACCCATATGGCCTCCCCGGTACCCATCCCAATAGTTGGCAAAGGCCTGTGTGCCGATCAGAGCAAGGGATACCGCCGCAGCGATGAGAAGAATCGATTTTTTCATGATTTTTATCTCCTTTGTGTTGTTTGCGTCTCGCGCATTCATTTTTTACCTTCAATATTCAAAGCACCATGGTTGCTGTTGGCATATTTATTCCAAGATTCGTGCCACATGTCCTAAACACTAACTAATCAATTGATATTACGATGTTTAACTTGAACGATCTTTCAATAGCATAATATATTGGATCGCCGACTGGGTATTTTGGCCCCATTTTTCCGATTAAGACGGGGCGAGATGTTTACATATTACACACTCGTTAGTATGGTACGATCATCAATAATTTCCCTGGAGGTGTCATGATTCCAAAACAAAAGCACGAAGGCCGATGGGGCTTGCATCCATCGCCTTGGATTATCATCGGATCGGTGGTCATCCTGCTGATTGTCGTGGTGGTGCTTGCATCACAAAATTACAGCCGCGAAAAACAATACATGTCCCGGATCTTAACCGAAAAAGGCGCGGTCATTGTTATGGCGATAGAAGCCGGAGCCCGAACCGGAATGATGGGCATGATGTGGGGTGGCCGGCAGGTCCAGACCTTGATCGAAGAGACCGCCCGGCTGCCCGGGGTACTTTATATTACAGTGATACATCGCGATGGCCTTGTCCTGGCCGGTAGCGATCGGGGACTGATTGGCACCCGGATGGACCCCGGTCTCCTGGCGACCGGTTCTCGGCCGGCGGCAACAAGCAGCTGGCAGCTCAAGGATATTGCCCATAACCAGCAGTCGTTTGAAGTTTCCAGAGCTTTCAGCGTGCTAGCCGACCGTGATGATGACGGCCACGGCCAGGGAGGCATGATGACACCGGACAACGACTGGTGTTCCCCCCGGGGACAAAGGGCCGGCGAGCAAGTCATACTGGTGGGTTTGGATCCCAAGCCCTTTCAGGATGCCGGGAAAGAGGATATTCGCAATACCGCGATCATTTCAGGCATCTTGGTTCTCTTGGGAGGTGCCGGATTTATTTCCCTGTTTTGGCTGCAAAGTTACCGTACGACCCAAAGGTCGCTTCAGGACACCAGTGCCATCGCCGCGCAGGTTGTCACGAGCCTTCCCGTAGGGCTGGTCGCGACGGATAAAGACGGGAAAATAGCCCTCTACAACAAGGCCGCTGAGCGTATCACCGGACTCGATCTGATGCAGGCCCGGGGGAATGAGCCCGAGAGCATTATGCCGGCGAATTTTTGTGGGTTAAGAGAATATCTGGATCGTGGCGAGTCGATATCCGAAGAAGAAATGGAGTGTGAATTCACCGAGAATAAGATCGTCCCGGTCAGCATCAGCGCATCGAGCATCGTCAATGAAGAAGGGCAATTTGTCGGCCAAGTGTTAATTATCCGGGACCTGGGTGAGATCCGCCGGTTGGAGAATGAAGTCCGCCGCAAGGAAAAACTGGCGGCGATCGGCGGTCTTGCCGCCGGCGTAGCCCATGAGATTCGCAACCCGTTGAGTTCCATCAAGGGCATCGCCTCCTATTACAGGAGCACATTCGCCCGCGGCAGCGAGGATAAGGAACTGGCTGAAGTGATGATCGAGGAGGTCGACCGTTTGGATCGGGTTATCACCCAACTGCTGGAATTTGCAAGACCTGCGGAATTAAACCTGAAGCCGTCGAATCTGAATGAACTCCTGGAACATTCGGCCCGCCTGGTAAAACAGGAAGCAACTGCCAAAAACATCCGAATTCACCTCAACCTCACCCCAGATGCCGAGGTGGCGATGGTCGATCCTGACCGGCTGACCCAGTGTTTTCTCAACATATATCTCAATGGCTTACAAGCCATGGCAAACGGCGGCCAGCTGACAATCGGCAGTCTCATCAAGGATGACGGCAGCTTTGCAATCGACATCAAGGACAGCGGCGCGGGGATAGCCGCCGAGGATTTGACCAAAGTATTCGACCCCTATTTTACCACCAAGACGAAGGGAACCGGACTGGGGCTGGCGATTGTTCACAAGATTATCGAAGCCCATAGGGGACAGGTAAACGTTCGCAGCACCATCGGCCAAGGCACTGTAGTTTCCATTATCCTGCCTTTCGAAACCAATACATTGAGACTCTCATGATTATGCACAAGCCCTCGCACATTCTTATCGTCGACGACGACCCGAACCATTTAAAGATCCTCAAAACCATCGTCGGAAGCTGGGGCTACCAGGTGTCTGTGGCCGATGATGGCGGCATGGCGGTTGAACATGTCAAAAAAAGACCGTTCGCTTTGATCCTGATGGATGTCCGGATGACCGAAATGAACGGCATCGAGGCCCTCCGGCGCATCAAACAATACAACCCCGCCATTCCGATTCTCATCATGACGGCCTATTCATCGGTCGATTCGGCCGTCGAGGCGCTCAAGGCGGGGGCCTACGACTATTTGACCAAACCCCTGGACTTCGAAGTGCTTAAAATCAGTCTGGCACGCGCCTTGGAGCATTCCGGCCTGAAAGCCGAAAATGCAACCTTGAAATCCAGGATGGGCGCCGATTACGACTTGAAAAATATTATCGGAAAGAGCAGACCGATGCAGGAATTGGTCGAAATGCTGGCCATGATCGTGCCCTCCGAGGCAACCGTCTTGATCACCGGGAAAAGCGGAACGGGAAAAGAGTTGATCGCCAAATCCATCCATCACAACAGCCGGCGCAAGGACCGGCCGCTGGTGGTGGTCAACTGTGCAGCTCTTACCGAAACCCTACTGGAATCGGAACTCTTCGGCCATGAGAAAGGCGCGTTCACCGGGGCCGACAGGCGCCGTGAGGGACGCTTCATGCTGGCCGATACGGGGACCATTTTTCTGGATGAAATCGGCGAAACCTCCGCGGCCATGCAAGCCAAATTGCTGCGGGTGATTCAGGAACGAGAAATTCAGCGGGTGGGCGGAGAAGAGACATTAAGCCTGGATGTGCGGATTCTGGCCGCAACCAATCGAAATCTGGAGGAGGAGGTTAAAGGCGGAAAATTTCGCGAAGATCTTTTCTACCGGTTGAATGTCGTCGCTCTCCGCATCCCTCCCCTGTGCGAGCGGCAGGATGATATTCCGCTGCTCGCCCAGCATTTCCTCACAAAATATGCCAACAAAAACCACAAGCGGACCAAGGGCTTTTCTCCGCTCGCCATGGACATGCTGCTGAAACATGCATGGCCCGGCAATGTCAGGGAACTCGAAAACACGATCGAACGGGCCGTGATTCTCCTCTTGGACGAGCATATCACCGAGAAAGAGCTGCCTGCCACCATTACGGAAGCCTATGCCGAGAAGAGCGACTGGGTGGAAGCGTCGCCACCGGCTACAACCCACCGCCCCCTTGACGAGATTGAAAGGGAGGCGATTTTAGCCACACTCGAAGACAACAGCGGCAATAAAAGCGAAACAGCCAGAAGCCTTGGAATTAACCGTAAGACCCTTTATAAAAAATTAAAGGAATATGGAATTGATTGAGCAATTGCTTGAAGGTGAAACAACAGGGCGTTTTCCATGCTGCCGATTGAATTCGGCAGCATGGAAAACAAGGGCCTTAGTGCCTTAGAAATTCATTTCTTGTTTTTCATCCCTCAAGGGGTGCTGAAAAGAGTCCCCCTTGTGGGGGATTAGACATGAAAGGGTAAGTACTGTGTATTGCTTAAATCTTGAACCTCGATACCAGCAAGCTCAGTTTTTCCGACATCTTCGCCAAGTCGTCCGCCGAAATCCTGATCTGCTGACTGTTATCTTTTACTTCAATAGATCTTTCCTTCACCTGTTCGACCCCCTCTGACATGCTGGTGGTCATCTGACAGCTGCTCGCCACATTCTGGTTAATTTCGGTGATACCCTGCGAGGCCTGAGCCACGTTATTGACAATCTCATTGGTGGTGATGGCCTGTTCCTCTACGGCGGTGACGATGGTTGAGACGATATCGTTCACATCGTTAATAACCGTAGTGATCGATTCGATATCCTTGACGGTAGCCCCGGTCTGCTTCTGAATCGCCTCGATCGCCGCTTTAATCTTGCCGGTTGCGGCAGCGGTTTCCTTGGCCAGCTCCTTAATCTCATTGGCGACTACGGCAAAACCTTTTCCTGCCTCGCCTGCTCTTGCCGCCTCGATGGTTGCATTCAGGGCAAGTAGATTGGTCTGTTCGGAGATTTCGGTGATAGCCTCGGTAACTGTGCCGATTGACCTGGCGGCTGCCCCGAGTTCCTGGACCCCTTTGTGCGAATTTGCGGCGCTGATTACCGCCTCTTCGGTCGTAACCCTGGCTCTGGCGCTGTTCTCGGCGATTTCCTTGATGGTCGTGCCCATCTCTTCCGAAGCCGAGGCAATCATATCCAGATTGACCGTCGATTCCTCCATTGCCGCCGACACCGAATTCATATTGTCGGATACCTCCGAGGCGTTTTTGGCGGCGTCATCGGCAATTGCCGTGGTCGAATCGGCGTTGGCTACCATCTGCTCGGAGATGGACGTCAGCTGGCTCGAAGCGGTGGCCAAAGTCTGTGCCGATTTAATGATATCTTCGAGCATTTCCTTGGACTTGGCCAGCATGGTCCCGAGGGAATTGGTAAGCTGACCGATGGCGTCTTTGTTGCCGGAGGAAAAACGGATGGTATAATCGCCTTCTCCCACCTTGACACTTTTCTCCGCCAGTTCCTTTAAGGGTTTATTGATTGAGCGGACGAGGAAAATGGTGACCAAGATGCCGGCAGCAATGACAATGAGCCCTACCAGCAGACTGTTCTGCAGCATTTTAGTATCGAGTCCGCCGATAATATCCTTTTTGTTCATTCCAACTGCGACAAAGATTCCCCAATCCTTGAGACTTTTAACATAGGAGATCTTGTCCTGTCCCTTCCAGTCGTAGGAGATAAACCCTTCATCCCGATTATTGAACTCGGGTATCATCTGAAAAATGTTCGAATTTGAGTCAAGTGTCGGGTGGATGAGGAGTTCGCCTTTCTCGGCATAGACAAAAAAATAGCCCGGACCGATTTTGGTTTGTGAGATGAACTGGCGAACCTCGGGATTCAGCATAAGCTGGCCGACATAGAGTGCGCCGATAATCTTTCCGTCTATGTCGAGTATGGGGGAATAGGTTGTAAGGTACCAATCATTGACAACAAATGCTTTGCCCCGAAAAGTTTGACCACTTATGATCGCCTTGTATACTGGGCTGTCGGCCGGAATATAGGTGCCGACCGCCCGCTGGCCATCGAGGTTTTTCACGGTGGTGGAGATACGTAAGAGCTTGTCGTCTACCAGTTGGAAGACGGTTGCCGAGGAACCGGAGATGGCTGCAATTTTGTCGACGATATCAAAAGAGCCGTTGATGTAGCCGATTCCGGCCTGCATCTGCGGGATTTGCTTGGTCATTGCCTCTTTGGTCACCTGATTGACCAGTTTTTCCTCCCGCATCTTGCCGGTGTCGAGCAGCAATCCACCCTTGGTTTGCAGCTCCTTCTGGAAGAGGACCAGATCGCCATCCAGCTTTTTCCGCACGTTCCGGTCATACATGAGCAGAGAGTTATATACTGCCTGGTGGATATCCTTGATTGCCCCTTCGCCGAGAGAATACAACCCGTTGTCGGCCATCCTGACGGAGTTACCGGAGGTGATCAGGATGGAGGTGAAAGTGATGAAGACCATCGAAATAAAGAGCTTGGTAGTAAACTGGATGTCAGATAATTTATTCAACAAGGGGAAACCTCTATTGCAAAGAACAAAGAACTCAAACGGCAGGGAGTACCATCATATATTTCATCCCTTGATGAAATTGCTGCCGCAATAAGAACAAATAATATATTTCGCAACCGTACATGCATTGAATTAACCCTTATTTACCTGCTTGTTATTATGTCTTTTTCTCTTTATCACATTGCACATCTTCTGCTTCCTCAGATTACCAAGACTCTGCATATGATGTGCCAGATTTGAGATTAGCACTGTGTACAGTTTGCTAAGCAACAGTATTACAGATCCTTACGAAGGATTAATTGCAATTTACGGCAACCCCAAAAAAAGTTCATTGTATAGAAAGTTGGCAGATATCCACACGATTGTGCAGCCTATCTGTACAAATTTTAGATGGTTATCATAAAACACGACATTCTATCCAGGCACATGGAACCCCGCAAACTGCGCGGGTCCAGTGAGTCGAACGTTCGGCACCAAGCCCATGCCACAATAAAGAGGAAAAATCCATTGACGAATGACGCTCCACGTCAGATATGGTGGATTATCACTAACACCCCACAGGGGAGGTACTCTTTTCAGTCCCCCACAGTAGAACTGTCATGATTCCTGAGTTATCAAAATATTATCGAGAGATGCATTCCAGCAAGCGGAATGGTTTTGCGGTTTCCGATAAAGTGGAAGCGGTTCGAAGTACCACGCCTAACTTGATTTTTTCTCTTGGTTGAATATATTCTAATCGATCATGTTGTTGTCAGGAAATCTTCTTGCAGTGGGAATTATGATCGGACAGAGGTGGCGATTATGAAAAATGATAGAATAATCAGTCTCATCGAACATGGCGGGCGGAAAATAAACCCCAATATGACCGTTTACCATGACACGTCTGCATTTATGGATCTGGAGCCGGGAGATGTAATCATTCTCGAGGATACTCCGTTTCTGATCAATCGAAATGAGAGAGAATCCGATTTAAGCATGGACGACGATCCGAAATACTGGGTCAAACGGACAATCAACCTGGAGACCGGCGAAACCAAAATTGTAAAATTGGTCTTTTTTGAAGAGCTCTGGCAAAAACTGGGTGACTTTGATGTCCGCTTTTTCCGAAGCCCGGAGAAAGAGGCGGAAATTCTCGATCTGGTCAGAACTCATCCCTCCTTCATGCAAGGAAAATGGACAAAAGATGCAGTCGGCAATAACGTCAGAGTTATCGATTTTATCAAGGGGCCGTCTTTGATGCAAATGATCTCCCGTCTTGACATGCCGCACAAGGATTATTTCCACAGGGAACTGCCACATATTCTTTCCGGGCTGCTTGGCTGCTTTGAAGCACTTACCTTGCTCCATGACCACAATCTTGTCCACGGCGATGTGCACTGGAATCATATTCTGTGGGATCGCGAGGTTGAGCGGTTCCGATGGATAGATTTCGACTATGCTTACAATTTCCCCGAGAACCCGTTTGGGGCCGATGTATTCGGGGTCGGAAAAATTTTGGCGAGTGTCGTCGGACAAGGTCCGATATTCTTCCATGATTTTAAGAATAATCCGGATCTTAGACAAGTAATAGACGGCCTGGTCCCGGAGGATTTTGCGATCGTTACCGGAAACCAGTTGATGAACCTGAAAAAAGTTTATCCATATTTGCCCGGTCCTCTGAACGATATCTTATTGCATTTCTCTGGACATGCGGAGATCTTTTATGAATCGGTCGGCGAGATTGCCCATGATCTTCGTAAGATATTGGTTGAACTCTGAGGAATCTGAGATCCACCTCTGACAAGGGGAAAGGAATGATCAGAAAACAGACGGCAATTATCATACTTGTTACCTTAACCGTGGCACTTATTCACTTATTTATTCCTCAACGATTTCTTACCCTGCATATCGTTTTACGTCTGCTCTATTTCATTCCGATAATCCTTGCGGCCCTGTCAAGCGGACGAAAAGGCGGCCTTATTGCTGCCGGGGCAATCTCGTTGGTCTTTTCGCCGCACTTTTTTTTTCACCATGCGAGTCGTGAGTTCATGGTCGAAAACGCAGTTACTATCATCCTCTTTCTATTAAGCGGCTTCTTCATCGGCAGTTTCCGGGAATCTTCCGAAATCCAACTGAACAAGAGACTGGCAGAGGAACGGATGGTCGTCCCAGTTCGGGATGCTGAACGGCAGAGAGTCTTGTTTTATAATGACGGCAGTTCTCTCAGCCTCGGTACGGCGAAATGGTTTGTTGGAAAACACAATCTGTCAAAGATGTCAATAGTTCTGCTGATGGTCGCCACTCAAGACCGCGAAGAGATGCTTGCCGATACAATGGCCGACAAACAACAACGCGAAAGAGAACAGGCCCGGAAGCAGTCGTTCATCGACATCAGACAGGTATTGATTGAAGGAGGGATACCGGAAAAAAACATCGAGACAGTTGTAACGACCGTTAATGAAAAGGTTCCGATTTCCGATAAGATCATCGAATACCTGAGCGAACACGAATTCGATTTTCTTCTTTTATGTAAACACAACAAAAGGAAATCAGAGGAGTTTCTTTTTGGTGATACCGCAATACAGGTTCTGCGAAAGACGACCACCCCGTTGTTGATCGTCAAAGGCACCGGGGAAGCAATTGCTTGAACCTGTCTTCGACAGTTGAAAAACAAGAATTCAAACTGAAAGGTGTGCAGAAGCAAGCGGATCACACTGGAAGCCGTCACTCTTGCCGCTCTTCACGCAGACCCTGTTTTTGCCTTCTCTCTTAGCGCGATACAACAGGTCATCAGCTACTTTAATAAGTTGCTCCACATGATCCGCGTCTTCGGGCATAACCGCCACACCCACACTTACCGTCACCTGCCGTGAGGGGCGACCATCCGGAAGGGTGAATTGCCTGGCCTCCACTGCGGCTCGTATCTTTTCGGCCACCACTGCAGCGGTGGTTCTCGATGCTCCCGGAAGCAATATCAGAAATTCTTCCCCGCCATAGCGCACCAGCCTGTCCGACTTGCGGATGGATCGCCTCAGAACCGCGGCCAAGTCCTTAAGAAGGTAGTCGCCTGCTATGTGCCCATTCTGATCGTTATATTGTTTGAAGTTATCGATGTCCAACAGGATTGCTGAAACCAGTGACGACGCCCCCTGTCCCTTCTGAAACCCGTTCTCGATTATATTTTTCAAGTAACGCCGATTATGTAATGAGGTCAAGGCATCGGTAAGGGAATGTTGTTCCGTAAGTTTGTATATCTTAATAAATACCCGGTCCACAAAGACAACAACAAAGATAGCAGCCAGAATGGCAACAACGAGTTGTACAATGAAAAGCACATTGGATTCTGTATAAATGCGTTGAGCTTCACTTTTTATAGAGTCAATCCTGATGCGGTGTGTGCTATGCAACGTGGATAATATTTATGAAAAATGTTATCAAATATCTCTCTGCCCGCGGAGAGATCGGCAGTGACATCCATGGCATTCAGTGCAAAAATCTTATCCAGTGTTGATTTATAAACCTGAAAGCTATCGACAAGGTTTTCGATAATCGATCCGCTGTCGCCGGCGTCATGACCAATATGCTGGGGAGATGGCAACATTGTGGTTCTGTTACGCATTTGCACAAGGGCAGTCTCCCCTGTTCCGCGGTACTTGATATATTCCTGGGCAAAAGAAGAATCCTGCGTTCGGCCATATACCGAAGCGGAGATGAGCATGGAGTGCATCGCGGAATGAAAAGATTCGGCCTCATGTACCTCATCGATGATTTCGACAGATTTCAGGAGCGAGTCGTGCAATGTTCCAATATTATTTCGATAAAGCCCTTGAGAAAGTGCAAAGGTTGCGACAAGAATCCCTAAAACGACAGCGAACTTTATTTTCAATGTATTCATTCAATATGCCTTTTAGAGCCTTACAGATTATTTTTGTTCATAAAAAACAAGAAAATAATCTGCGAAAGGCACTTGTGGGGTGTGAGTCTCTTAGGAAAATTATTTACATGTTTCTACCAAGAGTCCCGTTTATCGGAATTAGAATCTATTTAAAATAACGACTAATGCATTCTTCAAGTTTGTGATGCAATAAAGCCTCATCCTCGGTGCTAATTTCGTTGTAAAGTTTCTCGGCGCATTCACTGAACAACCACACAATAATCGGATCAAAATGGCTTCCTTGTGACTCTTGGATGATTTTTACGGAGACCTCAAAACTGAATGGTTCCTTGTAGGGCCGTCTGGATGTGATCGCATCGAAAACGTCTGCCACTGCGAAAATACGGGCGTTCTGAGGAATATCCTCCCCCGCTGTTCGACATGGGTAGCCACTGCCATCGAATCTCTCATGGTGACAACGGACCACATCTCCGGCATCTTTCAACCAAGGATAACCGCTGATGATGTCCTCACCGTGACGGACATGGGTTTTCATAATATCAAATTCTTCATCCGTCAACTTTCCTGGTTTAAGCAGGATCGTATCGGAAATAGCGATCTTGCCGACATCATGGAGAAAGGCTCCCTTGATCAACCCTTGCATATCGACGCTGGATACCCCTAATTTCTCCCCGAGGCGCACCGAATAGAGCGTCACCCGGTAGTTGTGGATATTGGTGTCGCTATCACGTTTGGCGATTGCGCTTCCCAACACCTTCAACATACCCACGTTGGTTAAAGCAAGAAGGTGAGAGTGTTTTTTGAGTTTGTTGTTGAGCCGAATGATGAGCGGGTACAGCGCAATGCTTGTCACAAAAATCGCCAGCACAACAAGGAGGAATGACCAGAAGAACTGATGTTTCATCTGGGCTACAATCTCACCTGGAGCATGGTACACTCCATCTAAGTAACCGGTCTGAACGCCTGTACTGTTTTTGACTGGAAGATGAATATGCAGATACGTCTCACCGGCAAAAACCATTTTTTCACTGATGGTGCTGTTGTCGTCGGGGGAAAACTCGATATTGTGTCGAAAAAGCCCAACCTCCGTTTCCGCGGCAGACGATTTTGTGACCTCGGCTATCTGATTTAAATCGGTATCGTTTAGCCTGACCACGACGAAATTGTCTTTTTCGATTGCGGCTTGAATCCGCCGGCTGAAAAGCGCAAGGGCCTGCGCGGAAGGAGATTGGAGGTATTCAACCAACTCGGCTGTGTACGCTGAGGTCGCAGCCTTCGCCATCTGTAAAATATGGTCATCCAGCCGAGCATGGCCCAGTTGCTGAACGAGGCCACCACTCACAAGCGATAGAACCAGCCAAACAACCGCCAGCCTGATGAGCAACCACCTATGAAGGTTATCAATCATTGAACACCATCATTTAACTATCCGATATACTGAAAATACCTACATCTATGTAGCGTCATTTTCCGCGCCTGTCTCTTAGCATGCAATGAGCGAAAGTGCTCACTGAAAATTTCCTTGCTGTCATACAATATTCACCAATGATCATTTAGCCTAGATTCCTGTTTGCAGTGCATATGATGTGCCGGATTCGAGATGAGTCACATACACAGTTTGCTTAGCAACAGTAATACAGATCCTTACGAAGGATTAATTCGTAATCGACGGCAACCAATAACATTTTCATTGTATATAAAGTTTGCAGATATCCATGCGATGGAGCTGAATATCTGTATAAAATTTAGATGTTTTCTATAAGACTCAAACTCCAGTATTTCAAGCTCATTTGAGGGACTGTCTCAGTATTAGGCTTTTTCGCCAAACAGCGTCCTAATTCTTTACAACTTTTACAACTTAAACAGTGAAACAACAATTCCGGCGTTCTCAAAATACGTCTCCTATATAACTCTATCTCTTTAATATTAGATGGTTGGGGAATTCATTCCATTTCCAAATACGCTGGCACAAATACTGCTAAAAGGAAATAAATGCTGAGCGTATGGTGCGGTATGATGAGGATTATATTCCTTATATTCCTTATTATCACTGTTTTTGAAGGATCCAATGGAAAAAGGAAAAAGAAATGAAATTGCGGCCAACTTTATTATTGATGTCCAGCTTTCTTATGTTAAATGGGAATGTGTTTGCAGAAGATTCAAGACCTCCATTGCCCCTCCACGGCATCGAGGGATATGGTGGAATTGCATCAACATATAGTGCATATCTAACAAACACAGCGACAGAGGGCAATATCTTCGGTCTCCCCAGTGTTGGTGCAGGGGTCCTCGGCACGACAGAAGGGCGTATTATGGGGTTTACAACTTTCACGGAAACCATTGGCGACCGGCTTGAACTTGGATATGGCCTCGATGTACTTACTCTCAATGATCTCCCCGACCTTGTAACAGCCGGTACAGGTATGAATATTACAGACGATGAAGTGTATCTGCACAATTTTAATGCACGACTGGCCCTCCTCAAAGAAGGCGATTTTAATCAGCCATGGATACCCGCAGTTTCAATCGGTGCCCACTATAAATATAACGATACCATCAAAAATATCGATACCGACCTGAATGGAACTTTGACGGCCATTGGTATCGAAGATAACGACGGTATCGATTACACGGTATATGTCAGCAAAATGATCAATTTTCTTCCACGTCCATTGCTGCTGAATTTTGGTGTTCGAAATTCAGAGGCAGCACACATTGGGTTATTGGGTTTTACGGGAGAACGGGAGTTCCTGTTTGAGGGAAATGCTGTGCTGTTTGTGACTGACAGATTTGCTGTCGGTGGAGAATATCGTCAGAAACCCGACAATTATGATTCTATTGATGGTCTTATTGCAAACGAAGACGATTGGTGGTCTGTGGTGGCGGCATATGTGGTGAACGACAGTCTCACGGTGAGCGGTGGCTATTTCAATCTTGGCGATGTCTTGGACGAAGAAGCCAGTAATGCCTTCGCCTTAAAATTAAAATGGGAATTTTAGCAATCCCATATGATGGTTGACACCTAAGTAAGCAAAAATAGACCTGCCTGCCTTGCAAATGTGGGATAAAGTTGAGAGCAACAACCAACCAACTCAGGGCCACATCAAGGAGGCAGGTCATGGAGAAAAACACCTCACAATTTTCAGTCAACACCCCCCTTTAAGTAAGCATCAGCCAATACCTCCCTGTCTCTGTAATCGTTCACCGGAACACATTAAAAGACTGCGTAACCCGGATCTGTAACCGTCCATCCAGTGCTCCAGGTCGTTCAAGCAGGCCGCCGAGCTATAGTTGGCTACTGTGAGGTGGCCTGATCGGACGAAAATGGGGTGCTGGTGACGGTTACCTGTCTCTTCAGGCCAATTGTTTGCGGGCCAAGGTTAATAAATTTCTGATTACCTACAAGACTCAGCCACTTTCATCAGCCGCTGGGGTGTGGGCGTGGTTCTCACGGCGACGTACCCGAAGCGGGCTACCATCTGCTCCAGGTTGTACCGCCGGTTGAATCGGTAGCAAAACTCAGCAAGGTAACGCGGAAAATGCTTTTTGCTGATCGCATGAAAAGTACCGTGCAAGGCGTTTTTTACATTGCCAATAATCGTGTTTACCCATTTAAATTCTGGCATCTCAACGCTTTGAGGACCACCACCGGTGATTATGGCAATATGTTCGTGGCCACACTCTTGAAAAGCAGTGAAACATTCGAGGCCGTCGGTGACCACATTTCTCTTCGGAGCCAGGTGTTTATCAGCCCAAGCTTTGATTGCTTTTTTGGAAAATCCATTCACTTGACTGAAACGAATTGCGAGTGGATGACCCTTGTCACCTATGGATACTGCTGCGACGAAAGGGATTTTCCCGGTAGCGCCTCTTCCTCGCTTGCCATCACGCTTTTTGCCTCCCCAGTAGGCATCGTCTACCTGGATATATGCAGCATCGAGAGGTTTGCTATCATCACGCTCTTTCATAACTTGCTGTATTTTATGCTTGATCAATAGAGCTGTGTTATATGAAACACCTATTGTACGCTTGAGGCTCAGTGCAGATACGCTGACCTTTGATTGTGTAATCAGATAGATCGAAAGGAACCAAGTGGTAAGCGAGAGTTTTGTTGAGGCAAATATAGTTCCTGCGGTGATAGAGATCTGCATTCGGCAGCTGTTGCATTGAAAGAGATCTCTGGTTTTCAACCGGCAATACTTGTCATGACCACACGATGGGCAAACAAAGCCTTGCGGCCACCGCCAATGAACCAAGGCGTTACGACATTGATCTTCCGATCCGTATTGAGACAAGAAACTATGCAAACTGAGACCTGATTGAAATTGAATTTTGTTTTTACACATGGTAGCCCCCTCCTTGTTCAGGCTTGGAAGTAGGTTACCAGGTGAGGGGTATCACAGAGTGAGCACCCCCTGAAATAAATGGCTTAGTTTCGTAAGTAATCAGAAATAAATTTGCCGAAACGTGCCTCGACACATATCTTCTTCCTTAAGGCCCCGCCGGCCTCAGCAAACCCTTAGCGTACGATTTTCCCGTTTTCTGAAGCGACCCCCAAAAAAAAGCGGCCGGTTTGACAACTGCCAAGCCAGCCGCTTTCATTTTAATTCTAAACGGACTGCAAAAACTTTTCTTCTAGCTGCGCCCCGACCTCGCCCAATCCCTCGCTTGAAATTTTTCTTCAGTCACTTATAAGATTATAAGAATCTTCCCCAAGAGAAGATCCATCAGTTTTAAACCTTGGCATAATCGAGGCATTGGTACTACCATTTCGAAGAATACGCCATGTCCAGACGAATCTACGGCCTCGACTCGCAAAAAGGCCATGCTTACGGGCTGAAGAAATTCCAACAGTTGAATATTAAGGTTCTTTCCCCGTCTGTAGCATAGCGTCTCGAGCCCGCGTTCTCACTAATTCTTGCCTGCGGCTGCGAAGCCAATCAAAGCCGACCGACATAGAACCTGAAGTGTTACGAGCGCTCAATTGAAATCAATAGTATGCCGACATTGCGGCTGCGTATTGCTGCATCTGACCGACAGAAGCGCCACTTGTCATTGCCCTTTGTCCCGCCGCCGCCAGTGCGCCGGCAGAGGTGTCAACCTGAGCTTCATTTTGGTTGCTTGCCTGAGCGGCAGCATTTTGGGCTTCCTGCGAGATTGTTACCACGTCGGTTCTGCCGGGTTCGGAAGATGCCTTGCCTGCTGCTTGAATTCTCCCAGACAGCGCTCCGACTACTCCAACACCGGGTGTGCTCTGGTACGTAGATATTGCGCCTATTGCTGACATGATGATCCGTACTCCTTTAAAATCGTCTTATGCTGTTACAATCCGGCGGCCAGAAGAATTATGAGGTATGGCCTGAACCGTGGCCGGAACCGGTGCCATGACCGCTACCTGTCCCATGACCGCTTCCGGTGCCATGATTGGTGCTGCCAGAGCCGCCTTTTCCCATTCTTGCAGCAGAAGCCATAGATACCGAAAAGAGTGACAGGGAAAGGACGATAATGATGGCCATCAATTTCCTTAACATACTTGTCTCCATTTTTTAATGTTAGACCGTCTTTCTGATCTTGATACGATCAGCGCCTTCCTGTCTCTATAGCAATTTCCTGGCCAATAGGATTTTTCTCTGATCAAAAAAAATTATGGCCCTAAAGACTTAAGAATTGAGGCCCATATCACATAGGTGATGAAAAAAAATTCAACAAAAACAACAGTGAAAAAGGGAGCTCCAATTCCGTTTGCAGGCGTCTTTCACCAGCTCATTTCACGTCCTTTCCATCAGCCGGCGGAACCGGCAGTGAAATTCGGCAGGATTGGCTACTGTGGCTGTAAAATATCTGGACAGACGCCTATGATCGGACGTCGAATTTCTGGACGCCCATTTTTTTCCGTCCGATTTCGTGGAGATTTCTGATTAGAATCCGCAGGAGGAGCAAGGAACAGTGCCACAATCGCCGGGTCGAGATGGTTGCCCCGCGCTTGTCGAATGATGTCGAGAGCATCATCGAGGATAACAGGCTCCTTGTATGACCGCCGGGAGGTGACGGCATCAAACACATCGGTTATGGCAAATATCCGGGCATTTAGCGGAATATCCTTCCCGGCGATACGATTGGGGTAACCGCTGCCGTCGAATTTTTCATGGTGACAGCGGACCACATCTGCAGCATCCGCAAGCCATGCATAACCGGAGATGATATCCTCGCCGTGATCGACGTGTGTTTTCATGATGGCGAACTCCTCGTCGGTCGATTTTCCCGGTTTCAGCAAAATCCGGTCACTGATAGCGATCTTGCCGACGTCATGGAGGAAGGCTCCCTTGATCAAGCCCTGCATCGCAGCACGGGAGATACCGAGCAATTCGCCCAGCCGGACGGAATAGAGCGTCACCCGATAGTTATGGATATTGGTGTCGCTGTCGCGTTTGGCAATGGCGCTTCCCAGCACCTTCAGCATGCCCACGTTAGTCAGGGCCAGATTGTGCGAATATTTGACAAAAGGACATGAAGAGCATGAAGAACAACAATACGGCGAAAAAATTTTGCCCTATAGAGTTTGAGAGATGCCTTGGTAGCTGCGTCGACTCTCGGATGCATTCCGATGAACGATTACAGATGCTCCGAAAGAGCTGCCGGAGCACCCGACCTACAGGTCGTACTCCTTCAGTTTGTTGATCAGCGTCTGGCGGGCTATGCCCAGCTTTTTGGCGGTCAGGCTCTTGTTGTTGGTCTCCTGCAGCATTGAGCGGATCATCTCCCGCTCCATATCGCGCAGGGTCCACCCCCGGTCGGGCAGAATTCTTTCGCCCCCCTCCTGTTCCGGCAGGAAGTGCGGCGGCAGTTCCCGCGGGCTGATCACCTCGCCGAGGCTCAAAATCACCGCTCGTTCGAGGGTATTTTCCTGTTCGCGCGCCGCTGGGCTGGGAGCACATTAACCTGACCGGCGATTACGTCTGGCACAGCAACGCCAAGATCGGCGCGGGAAGTTCAGGCCGCTACGGCCGCTGCAACCGGTTTAGCGTACTTTGAGATCCGTTTTCTGAGACGAAATCGGCGCAGCCTTAACGACGACCGCGGTCACGTCATCCTCCTGGGTCCTTGTCAGGCGAAAGGCCGATAGGGCTTCGGTTACGGCGTGGAGGATTTCCTGCGACGATTCATGGCAATGGTGACGAATGACAGCGCGCAAACGGTCCATTCCAAACATTTCGCCCTGAGCGTTTTCCTGCTCCCAAATTCCGTCGGTGCCGAGGAACAGGACCTTGGCGCCGTTCCATTCGGTATATTCATACTCTTTGAACGAATAGGTTTCGTCGAACCCGATGACGGCGCCTTTCCCGCGAAGCTCCTCGAAGGAATCGGTTGACGGGTCGTACAGGAGAGCCGGGGGATGGCCGGCCCTTACCCAGCGAATCGTACCGGTCTTCATTTCCACTAGGGCTAGAAACAGGCTCATGAAGTCGCCCGATCGAGAAGTATCCATGCAAAGAAGCCGATTGACGTCGTTCATTACTTCTGCGAGGCTTCCCTCGCGAATGATCCGGCATCGCAGAAGCGCACGGACGGTTGTCATGAACAAGGCCGCCGAGATGCCATGGCCCGCCACATCACCCACGGCGATGCCGACCCGATGCGAATCCCAATCGGGAAAGCTCATGAAGTCGTAGTAATCCCCGCCGGTTTCATCGCAGTAGATGCTCTTGCCGGCAAGGTCCAGGCCGTCGATGCGGGGCGGTCTCTCCGGAAGCAAGCTCTGCTGCACCTGCATGGCAAGGTCCATGGCCTCCTTGAGCCTGATGCGCTCATCCAGCTGGGAAACCATTTCGTTGAAGCTTTGGATCAATTGTCCCACTTCATCTTCTGTCTTGGGACAAGGCAGACCATCGAAGTGCCCCATGGAAACCTTCCGGGCGGCGTGGGACACATCACGGATGGAGGAAGCGGTTTGTCCCGCAACCCACCGGATCAATACCAAAATGACGAAAAAGAAAGCAGCGACCATTGCGGAGTAGATCAGCCGAAAATGCACAATTGGGGCAAGGATCTCGCCGCTCCGCGCCACGAGAACGAGGCCCCACGGGGCCTCGTTGAGCTTGTAGAAGCCGACGACTTCATCACTTGTGCGGTCCGGATGGATGATAGCGCCCGAAGAATTTCTCTGCATGGCGTCGACGGCCGCCTGGATGGTTACGTAACATTGCCGCTGAGTCTCATCCGTGACATTGCACGTGAGTATCTTGCCCTTTTTGTCCACCAGGAACGCCTTCTCGCTCTGTGCCCAGCCGTTGGAGAGGACACCCTCAATGAGGTATTGAAAGCGGATGGCCACCTCGAGCTTTCCGACGCTGCCCCCGCTCTTGTCGAGAAGGTCCGAGACGATGGAAACAGTCTCGTGCTCGACCAAATCATCGTAACGGGGAACCGTTATCGCGGCGATTTCCGCCCTGTCGAAATCCATCGTCTCCATCCCTCGGCTTATCCAGGAGTCCATGCCCGCCCCCCGGCTCCATGAATGCCTCCGTGACCCTCCCTGGTTCCCGGCAGCTTGGGAGGCTTCAGCATTTCCTTCCGGTCCTTTGTCAGGCATGGTCAGAGTGACGCGCTCGACTCCATCGAGCTCCTCCATCTGCCTGGCCAGCCATTCCCGAACCGAATCGGCCTTCGGGTCTCCGGCCGTATCATGGTACATTTTCATCCAGCCCTTGGGTCCCTTCAGCCGCGCGTCAACTTCACGACCCGCGCGCTCGAGCTTGAGAACGGCCCCTTCCTGCCACTGGGCCAAAAGGCTGGCCTTCGCATACATAAAAACCGCGATCCCCATGACTATCAACAAGAAGGCCACCGGAAACAGCATAAAGATGAAGAAGCGCCGCTGCAAAGTTTTCGGTCTAAACATTTCCTGATTATTTTTCTTTTGGCTCGGTGCGAGGCGGGCCGAAAAAGGCCCGGACTTTCTCATGAACATTGTATCTCCTTCCAGGATTTACTGATGTTCAATAAGTTAAACTCTTTTTGGACACCTATGGCCCGCCGATCTCACCGCCTCTACAGTGCTGCCAAAGTTTGGTGGATAGGCTTACTATGGCACCTTGCCGCCCCTCGCATAACAGCAACTTCGGCTGGTGAGAGATCATCTCACCTTTTGCGTAGCGCTTCTTAAGAATATCCAGTGCGGATTCCGCCGGCTCTTGAGGCGGCCGAGGGCCGTGAGGCGCGCCCATTTTTATACTTCGATACACCCGTCTGGTTTGATTCCGATCAATCTCTGAGAGTTTTGTTCTCATGTCGAACGTACACGGAAAGTGAAACGGCAACTTCTCTCAGCAGTCCCGGAAACGGAATGTTACCAATTAGCAGGATCGCCCCCCGATGCCACTACGAGAACGACAATTTTGGGCGAAAGCTCTTCAACGATACCCATAACTCAATGAGGAAGTCAACAGCTATATGGTTTGCAGAAGACGATCCCGGTTCATTGAGTACACGGAGTGTTCCAGATAGATTTTTTTCGTCCATAGACAGACCGACGGACCTACGGAAAAGGGGGTCGTAATCAAAGTGCTCGGTCTCCTGCTTCTCCAGCGGGTCTGGGCGAAACAAAGAGTTGTATTTTGCTAGGCACTAGTTATTTTCTCTCATAATCATTTGCAAAAGAGGAGAGAACAATACGTTCACCGATCAAAGTACATTTACCATAACTTCTGGTGGCTGCTGATAACTGCCAGTGACAGTGTATCGGCTCACCCGATTTCTCTCCCGCTTGCGCTTGTGCACAGGAGTCTCACAAAGACGGGAGAAGAAGATCTAAGGAGATTTTAACAGGGAGGTTACTCATGAGAAAAGCAGTAGGTCTTATCCTTCTTGTGTTGGTGCTACATTCGTCCGCCTTCGTTGCCGCTCAACCGGCAGAGCAGCCAGCCACACGCGGCGTGACGGAGAACCAACAGGCTGCCCAGCCCTCGACTGGCGACCAGCAGGGTATGGAACAGATGCAGGCTCTTATGCAGAATATGGACAAAATGGCCACAACCATGACTCGCATGGCTGAAATCTGCGAGCTGATGATAAAAAGGGAGATGGCCACCTTCCCATACATGATTGCAGCCGGAATTGGTTTCGGGGTGATCGTTACGCTTGTTCTTCTTCTCTTGGTGCTGGAAGTGCAGTGGATCGTCTACTGGAGCAGGATCTTAAAAGAGCAGAAGCGTAAATAGAGGAATCCCCTTCGATCTTTAAAGAGGGCTGTCTTATTTGAGCGCCTTCATTAGAGTCTTCAGGGAGAACAGATCTTTCCGGGCCATGGCCCGCTACTCCGCGAGGACTGAAAGCTTCAGGACTCACCCGCGTCGAAGGCACGGTCGGAAGAAAGTCGCCGCAATCCCGGAGACAGTCCACGTCGGCATTCCCGATGATGAGATCGTGGCAGTTCTCCCTGTGGAGAAACTCCACCACATCCGGACCAATCCGAAGACGTGCCAGACGAGGTTAAAATAACCGTAAGGCGATCGTGCTCTGGACGCGCCTTATGCCACCCGAGACATTGTGACAATTGTCTCAAATATTCACAATGGAGGTGAGCGAGAAGACTTTTCTGTTCGTTTTTGCCATCTGTGCAGGCAGTATGTTCAGCGTTGGCTGCACCGCGCAAATGCAACACAATCCGCCTGCGGAAGAGGCCCTGAGCAAGGAGAGAGACACGAATGTGGAGACAGCGACTCCCTTCCTTGAGAGCCATGCACCGCTACTCGCCCTTGGTGTTTATCTGGACGGGCTTCATTTCCGTAACGGGAGGATGGAGGAGCAGATGGACGTCCATCACTACTGTGCTACCCTAAACGACGACCTGATCCAGTGCGTCCTCTTCGACGGCAACGGCAGGGACGCGCGCATGGTGGGGATCGAGTACGTGGTGGGCGCGAAGCTCTTCGAAAGCCTTCCCCTCGAAGAGAAGGCAATGTGGCACAGCCATCGCTACGAGGTGAAGTCCGGCCAACTGGTAGCGCCGGGTATGCCCGCCCATGCCGAGCATGAACTGATGGGGAAGCTGATTTCGACGTACGGCAAGACTTGGCACACCTGGGCGGACGACCCGAACCTGCCGATCGGTCCCCCCGCCCTGATGATGGGATTCACCGCCGACGGTCAGGCAAAGCCGGAGCTGGTCGAGAAGCGGGATCGAGCCCTGGTGGTCTCGACCGCCGCGAAGAAGGCGGCCCGGACAGATATTCCGGATACGCCGATCCTTCCGGGAGCAGACGCCTGGCAGAAGGGGGACGTGCTCCAGGTGAGGATCGGGAGGGAGTGACCTTTCCCGCCGAGTGTCGCACCTAGGCCGGGACTCGGCAAGTCGGAGGGCCTTCTGGCCCGCACTCGGCAATGCCGCGCGAAGGCAAATTTGGGAAGGAGGTATTCAATGGAGAGACACTGGGGCAATTGGCCCCTGGCCGTTTTCGCGATTGTCATCGTCTCCTGGATCTTCTATCGCTACGCGGCCCCGAAGAGCTGGCGGGAGTGGAGTCGGGCGGGGCTGATCCAGGCTTTCATCATCGCCCTCTACGCCGAGATGTATGGGTTTCCTCTCACGCTCTACCTTCTTTCCCGTTTTTTCGGCCTTAACATCACGGCAAGCGGCAACCTCTGGTCGAGCCTTCTGGGCGTCGGCGAGCTGGGGATGATTGCAGCCATGATTGTCGGCTACGTGTTCGTGATTGCCGACATCGGCCTTTTGGCCGGCGGGTGGCGGCAGCTCTACCGCGCCCGCAGAGAAAACCGCCTGGCTACCAGCGGCCTGTATGCCGTCGTGCGCCATCCGCAGTACACAGGCCTTCTACTTGCCCTGTTCGGGGAGGGCGTCGTGCACTGGCCGACTATGTTCTCAGTCGGCCTCTTCCCGGTGATCGTGCTCGCTTACTGGAGCCTGGCCAGCAAGGAAGAAAAGGAGATGCTCCGCATTCACGGCGAGGCCTACTTGGAGTACCAGCGCCGGGTCCCGATGCTCCTGCCGTCCTGGCGACAGTTGAAGCGACTGCTCTCCGGGTGACTTACCTGGGACTCGGCGGAAAAGGCAATCGATTTTAATATCTGACTTCGCCATCACGTCCCTCATCTGCTATTCCAATTGAGATTGAGTTTTTGTGGACACCCAACCCGATATTCTTTATTGTTTTCTGCATGACCTGCCTCCTTGATTTTGGCTCTGAGTTGATTGTTGAATTTGCCTTTTCAACTTAACCCACGTTGGCAAGGAAGGCAGGTCTATCTCGCCAACGTGCTAACCATCATATCTAGCGCAGGTGACAATATGGAGCAGGCGTTGCCCTGTGTTTTCCCGCAAGGTTTTAGCAATCGCCGGTAGGAGCTTTTGATGAAGTTGCTGAGGTAATGCAGAGGTAAACGACAAGTAAAGCGAAAAAGGATTTTCTGTTTCGGGAAAAGCTTGCTGAAGAAATCCGGTTGTTCGAGAAACGCTGAAGAAAAGATAATATCTCTTATAAGGTCCGTTGTTGTAAACTCCTGGGTGGATCATCATCTTTCGCATTTTCTTTCTCTATCCGACCTGACTGACGCCCATAGGGGGGGGAGCCAGTCAGTCCTTGCCTATTATCGGAGGTATATAGTACGGAGGATTGCGAGAAATGTGCTATTTTTACATCATTCCGCCACCACCGGAACCGCTGCCGCCACCCGAGCCGCTGCCGCCGCCCGAACCACTGCCGCCACCCATGCCACCGCCGCCGCCCATACCGCCTCCCGAGCTGCTGCCGCTTCCCATGCCGCCGGAACTGCCGCTGCCGCCGCTACTGCCACCGCTGTTCGAGGCACCCATTCCGCCGCCCATGCCTCCCGCAGTCGCACCGCCATGACCTTCCCCCACGGCACTTCCCATGCCATTGCTTAAGCCGCCGGCTCCGGACATCATCCCGCCACTGCCGCTTCCCTGCACACCGGTCTGCATGCCTGTTCCGTGGCCTTCAGCCCATCCCGATTCGGTATTTCGTGCGGTGGCTGCCATAATTTCCGCTGATTGGGGATCCATCATTGAGCCTGTGCTCCCGCTATTTATCTGTCCACCCATGTTGCCCTGCTGCATGTTTCCCTGGCCGCTGCCGCCTGTCATTTGCCCGGTGCCCATATTCCCTTGTCCACCGGCCGTCATCTGGCCGCTCCCCATGCTCCCCTGGCCGCTGTCGGCCATTTGACCGGTGGCCGAAACATTCATCCCCAGTTCACCCGCGATCTCAGCCCAGCCTGCACCGGCTGCGTGCATATCGCTGATATCCTTCTCAGAGACCCCGGTCATATTGGAAAGCATTCCAACATACTTGTCTTCGGCAGTATTAAGCGTCGTTTCAGCAGACATCATCCGGCTTTGATTACCGGACATTTGCGCGCGATCCATTTGATTTTCAGCTTCATTGAGATCCATAAGGGCCGTCTGCAGAGACGGATTCGCGGTGTTTGCTCCCTGTCCCGCCATATGTGCGGCATGCCCTACCTCGGCTGCATTCGAATATGTTGGTTGAAGTTGTGAATTCTCCTGCGCTCCAGCCAGTGTCTGCATACACATCCCCGACACAGCAAGGGTTAAAATCATACTTTTGAAGTACCGTTTCGTTTTCATGTTTTTCTCCTTTTATTGTTGTATTACCGACTGCTGCACCTGACATACTTCGAGCTTATTTCCAGTCCGTCAGAAAAACCCTGACCGATTCGTTTTTAATGGAGGTTTTTTTGCCTTGGATGACTTTTTCCGGCGTACCAAACCAACTGATCCGAATGCGATCCGGGCCGATAGCGGGAAAGAGTTTATGCAAGGTCTTCTTGATTTCTATTGCCCGTTGTTTCGCGAGCTGTTTATCCTTGTCGACATAGACGACAACCTGCAGTGTTCCATTTTTGAGGTTGGAAACGATGGCTCCGACCAACCGCAATGAAGGATATGCGGATATACTGACGCTGCCGGCCGACTGCTGGAACTTGATCTCGGCAAGAGTTATGGCGCGATTGCCGAGAAAGTGATTTTCATAAGAAAAATCTCCCAGGGCATTGAGATGGTCCGCCGCCTGGCGTGCATGTCGTCCGGCAGGGTACCATTTCAGGTATTCCAGCCAGGCCTTCTTTGCCGCCGTATCCTTCCCTTCCAGGTCGAGGATCAGAGCCCTGTTATAAAGGGCCGCCGCATTCGTCGGCACCTCTTTCAGGACTGCATCATATGCCATCTTTGCCTGCTTCAATTCCCCGTTTCTCAGGCGGAGATGGCCCAGGTAGAGATGCGCCTGCGGATGGCGTCCGTTCTGCCGCAAGGCTTTCTCATAGCTTATCCTTTCGGACTTCCTCTCTCCCAGTTCGCCATAGGCGACCCCCAGCCAGAAGTAATAGTCCGCATTCCCCGGATCAAGCGCGACTGTTTTTTGAAAATGGGGTAAAGCCTCGGCCGCTTTATTCTGGGCAAGAAGGAAACGCCCCAGGTAGTATTGAGCAATATCGTTATCAGGATGCTCTTGCACCGCTTTTTTAAAGTATCTTTCCGCCTGACGGTATTCCCCGGTTTCCATATAATGACTCCCCTTGACCGTATTACTGAGGTCGGCCATACTGCAACCCGAGATAATGCCTGTCAGAAAGATGAGCGTTACCAGACTCCTGTACATCATGTTAGCCTCCTTGATGGATATAAAAAATGGTATGAATCCTTCTGGTTTCATTCTTTAACTGCACAAACCGGGCCAGAATGACCAACCTGGGTGGATTACACGTATCTCGCTGTTTTATTAAAATAACATCTCAACAACAAACAGCTACAACGGATAGTCTCCGATAAAGTGTAAACTAACTGGACAGTCGGCAAGGAAAGGCTT
Source organism: Desulfobulbaceae bacterium BRH_c16a (assembly GCA_000961725.1). GTDB lineage: Bacteria > Desulfobacterota > Desulfobulbia > Desulfobulbales > Desulfocapsaceae > Desulforhopalus_A. The sequence continues at coordinate 18,738 of LADS01000025.1, read as the reverse complement.
AGGCCGTCGCGTCCTGTTAATAGACAAACATCATCCGCAGCATTGCCTGCCATTACAGCTGCAGCTGTTCCTGCCTTCGTTTGATTTCTGTAAATGTTGCTGAGTTTATTGGTAATCAAAAAGTATTTGCAAAATTCAGCATAAAAGGGTAGCTTGCCCTTAATCTATGGGTTAGGCCTTGCTAGGATTGGAGGTCATCTTTTTATGGCTTCCCTCCCTTACCGGTTGGTTGGCTCCAAGCATTTGAATGGCGGAGGAAAAAGATCCATTAACAATTCATCATTAAAAATGGAGGTGAACCATGAGTCTTTTACGGAACATAAGGACAGTCTTACTTTTACTCGTATGTATTCTTTCGACGGGAACTTCTGCTTATGGAGGGTTCGAATTTCAATTGGGAGACCAGGCAAAAGGAGAAATCGGATTCTGGGCACAAACCTGGTACCAGTATGTGGAAGACGGAAAAGACAGCAACAATGACGGAATACGCGATAACGGCTTGAACGATTTTATGATTCGAAGGGCCTATTTTTCCATTCGAGGAGAAGCCACCCCGTATCTGGACTTTTTCACTTATATTGCCACCGATCGAATCGGCCAGGAAGGACTGAATGACTCATCCCTCGGATTAGGAAGCGGGGTAGCATTCAGGGATTTGTGGATAACACTCAAGCCTCACGAGACGTTCAAGATTCAGGTCGGTCGCATGTATGTGCCACTCACGCGAAACTATGGAACCACATCAACCATGTCGCTCCTCACGACCGATCTCGACTGGACACAAGGCGGTATTCGCAGCAACATCTTTTATCCGAACAAAGTCGGACGGGATGACGGAGCGACGCTGTGGGGCAATATCCGCGGCGGGTTGATCCAGTATCGTCTTATGCTTGGGGAAGGAGAAGAAGGTTCCCGAAATCCGGATGATAACCTGAGATTTGCGGGAAGAATCAGTGCCAGTTTATTTGAGCCTGAAACGGGTTGGTTCAATCCGGGTACGTACATGGGAAAAAAACGGGTGCTGTCTCTGGGGGCCGGCATCGACTCCCAGGATGATTTGCTGCTTGCCACCGAAAGAGAGGATTATTTTTCATGGACAGCAGACGTTTTCTACGATCAGCCTTTGGGAAGCTATGGGGCATTGACGTTTGAAGGTGCGTATATCGATATCAAAAACGGCCCCAACCCCATTACCTTCACGCAACAGGCCTCCGGAGACGACGCTTCCATCATTTCTTTAAAGGCAGGTTATCTTATGCCGGGAAATATCGGACCGGGACAGGTTCAACCCTTCGTTCACTTTCAGCAAATTTCTGTGGATGAAAGCGGCAAAGACGATACGAATGTTTACGGTGCAGGTCTGAACTATTTCATCAAAGGCCATGCCAACAAGATCAGCCTGGACTACACCTTTGTGGATCAGAAGCAGGAAATTCCGATCCAGGATGTCCAGGATCATTTTATCATAACTGTCCAGCTGGCGGCCGGGTTTTAGCAAAGAGGATCTACTCGGGATCTCGGGATTCATGTTTGTGGTTGCATGGCTTAATTGGCAATACAGCGTGTATACATAATAGGGTACGTTGTTGTGACTCATGGGTTGGATCATCATCTTCCGCATTTCCCGTCACTATCCGACCTGACTGGCTCCTTGGGGGAGCCAGTCAGGCCTTGCCTGCCATCATTTGAAACATCAACAGAGGCAAGCTTTTTGTGAAAAGGCAGGAATTATTTAGAAGGCGTAAACCAATCGGGTACGTAAGTCTGTAGCGTCCTTGGTCTCATTTTCATAATCAAGGACGGTGAAATCAACGGCTACGCTCCAGTTTTCGAGAACTCCGGCAAAATTGTACGCAAGGTTGAGGGTATACTCATCGAGATCGGCATTATCGATCGGATTATCAAACCTGGTAAACCGCAACTTGGAGGTAAGAGATTTTTCGTAATTATATCCAACACCGACCTGGTAGGAATCCGTTCCGGCTTCAAAGGCCCCCACTCCGGCTGTTTTGGTTGTATCGGTATACTGATTATATGCCCCCTGCCCAAGACCTCTGTAGACCCTGGCATCCCCGGCCGAGCCTCCGACCGTTGTGTACCCGGCAAAGAGATCGACCCCGACAACATTCAGGCCGGCCCTGAACCCCACCAGATAGTTGTCGTCTTTGGTCGAATCGTCATAGTTTGTATAAAAATACTGCCCTGCGACATACGGCTTGGTGGGCACCTCGGCAAAGGTATATTTGGCATCGGCATATACCCCGGCAACTTCATCCAGCACATTTGTATACTGGGCCTGAAGGGCGAGATTTTTCAGGGAACTGTTCTTCAGATACAAAGACAGAAGCCCATCCTCCCCGACGTCGTAAAAATCTCCCGGTTTACCGCTGCCATTCTCCTCAAAATCAACAAAAAAATTGTCGGCATAACTCGACTCATCCGTCCGGGTCTGATATTTCCTTACCCAGCCGACACTGACGGTCGTATCCGGAATGTCAGTATTCGTTAAGAAATAGCCCTCAAAAGATTCCTTTATAAGTCTGGATCCGGAGTTTGCAATTAAGGGCAGGTTGATATGTTGCCTGCCGCCCTTGAATCTGGTTTTGTACAAATCGTACTGCAGATATGCCTCCGACATGACCGCACCATCGGCATCCATACTCCCCTTGGTCACGTTGCTTTCATCATCTTTATAACCGATGAACGACGCCTGAAACTCACCGCCCAAGCGCAGGCCATACAGTTTTCCTGTTACATACTCCAAATTACCGCCGTTAGCCCAGATACCGCTATCCTCTTTTGTGTCGGTATCGAATGTTTCGGCATAGTAAAAGCTTTTCAGGCTGCCGCCGGCTTTTCCTTTTTCGAACGCCTCGCGCAACGAAGTCGCGTCGTCATCGGCAAAAGCACTTGAGCTCATTCCAATGGCAAGAATACTTCCGGTTACAGCAACTCTTCTCAATACTCCCATAACTTCCTCCATTCCCTGTTGCCCTCTGTGGTAACTACCTGTAAGACGAAAAATACCTGCAATGAGATGAGGGGGGCCTCTTTGAGGTATTTTTCGTTGCAAAACCAGCCTGACACCTCCATCAATTAAACGAAATTATTGTAAAACCCATCGACCGTATTCATCGCGACAGGCGGTCGCCAAAGTCGTTTCTCTTCTTCCATCTATGGTACTGTCGATTTCCGCAGTTCGACAGATTCCAGCCTCGGTCCTCACCACCGCCCGCGGGGTGGCCCGATGCATGTGCCCGCTGTCGGGGTTCTGCCAGGAGGTGGTCTGACCCGAGATACCCCGTTCATACACCAGTCCGAGTTGCTGACTGTCATACTTGTCCATCTCGTTGCCGACGATATATCCCACCATGGTACCCACCGCGACACCAATAAGCGTCGCACCGGTGTTACGACCAATAGCCTGCCCGATAATGCCCCCGCCAACCGCTCCCATTCCTGCACCGGATTGAGCTCTGTTGAGCTGATGACTGCAGGAGCTGATCGCCGATACCAAAACAAATAAAACCAGTAATTTTATAAGATTAGCCATGACTGACTTTTTAATATTTTCAGAATTCATCTTAATGAATAGCCCGTAAACACCAATTGCTATTCAATCCTTCATCAAATGCAAAACCCGTTACACCTTCCCACACCTCAAAAGAGGGGGGAAAAGGTATGGGAAGGGTAACGGAGAAATCAATGCATGCCCCCACCACCCATGCCGCCGCCGGGATAATATAAGGAGTTTGCACCAACATAGGTTGTCCGTGAATAGGCCCGGTAGGGCGTACCTACATAGACAGCGGAAGGATAGGACGTTCTTTCATAGACCTGGGCAGAACCATAGTGTCCGGAATGGGACGTATCGTATCCGCGGGCACAGGAACTGACTGCCAACACCAGCAGGGACAAGAGCAAGACTGTATGTATCGTTTTCATGTTCTTTTGTTTTCCTTTTTTAGAATCCATTTGGGTGGGAGGCAATGCTTACGCCTCCTCTGTAATGAGAATGAAAAAGCTCTGCCGGCCATTAATGCATTCCGCCCATCCCTCCACCACTGTTATAATGATTGATATTTCCTCGGTACTGCATTGAACCGGAATATGCCGGGTATGAAACATTCTCAACTACGCCATGATGATCATCCCATCCCCGGGTCCGGTAATCCTCAGTGACCACAACCCGAACATTGCCGTTATTCCCAACACCTCCATCATGATATGCTCCCGCATGGTGGTCGGTACCGATATCGCCACTCATGGTTATGCTTCTGATATCCAAGTCTTGTGCGGGGACAGCTCCCATCGCATGACCGTCGATGCCGACATCGCCTGCGTGCCGCTCAAACACCCCCAAGTCATAACCAATTTGAGAGAAGGGAGTTCCCGAGGAATGCATGGTTGTGATGGTGACTACAGGGACTCCGGCCGCTTGCGCCATGAGCGAGGTGAGCAGAGTTTCCGCTTCGCGCAGAGAGTTTTCGGCCGCCACGATCTCGACCCGATTCCCCCGCGTGCGAACCTCCATCAGGTTGGTTTCCACTACGGAGACATGGGACATGGCCGATTCGATCAGCCGCTGTCGGGATGTCATCATCTCTTGCCGGGCAGTAATATGTCCCCCATCATGAGCGCTCTGGCCGGAGTGATATCCGGCGCCATCCCTTGCTCCGGCAGAAAGAGGGGTGGAAAGAAGAAGCCCCCACAGAACCAGGGCGGCCATCCTTCCGGAACCAGTATTTCTTGTTGTCATTGAATCCTCCATATAATTGAAATTAATGAGGCGGGATGTTTTTTGGCCCACCCTGTTCTTGTTAAAGCGAGTTTTGTTTCTGCCATTGTTCTGAACTTCAGCCGATTGACCTTCTTATCGCAATAAGTAGGCCACAGGTCGATCTTCTTAGAAGAAGACCTGATAATGTTTATAATTTCAATGAGTTGTGAATACGAATTGCAGCAAGGAGAAGACCGAAAAATTCTTTTGATGTACAAAATTCAAACATGTGTCAGCAGGCAAAACAGCCGAGATCGTCTCAATATTTTACAATCGCCCACATCCCCCACCGGCAAGTGTGCCACTCTCCAACCGCACCGCCCTGCCCTGACAAACGAATCAAAGACGAAAAACAACAGGGAACGGCTTGCTATTCAAATCCGGTTTTTGATAAACTTGTTTTGTAAATGCCTGTGAAATAGTCTCAATTATGGACACTGCCCCACTCTATTCGTCCAAATAATGTACACTGCACAGCGGCATGAGGAGATGCCCGCCTTATTATTTCTGCCGGTTACATGAAATGTAATGTCGTTAATTCAGGGAGATATCCACATTTATCTTTTCCCAGCATTCTGGAACATGAAATGCAAAGCAGCCTTGACAAAATATGGGTTGCACCTACCCTGATAAACAGGGCTTTTTCAGAGTTCCCTTGCGGGACACTCTTTTATTCTTTATTGCCAAGGGACAACAAAGGGGGGAAAAATATGGTTGTAAAAACGTTGTTCATTGTCCTTTTGGTTGGATCGATCTCCGCCGTCCATCTGTTGTACACCGGGACCGATCTTGGGTTTCATATGCTCCACCAACAGCTCTTTTACATTCCACTGGTACTTGCCAGTTTTTGGTTCGGTACCCGTGCCGGTCTGTCGACGGCGGTTGCCGTAAGTATTCTGTACGGACCGGCTATGCTCTTGAGGCACCATGAAGGGGGAATGCATCTGACAGTTATCACCCAGATAGCTCTCTACCTCTTCGTCGCCTTCTTGATGGGATGGTTGTCGGACAGGCAGCGCCGACAACAGCAGCAACTGCTCAAAAATGAGCGGATTACCGCTCTCGGCAAAGCTGCATCGACACTCGGCGTTGAAATACGCGATATTGTCACAGGCGTTGATTCAATCTATAGACAATCGGGCGGATTGAAAAATGACGATGCCAACGATGATTTCCTCAGCGAGATTGACCGGTTGAAAAGAATGGTAGATGGCTTGAGTCATTTCGCCCCCACTCTTGATCACACATCCTTATCAACCGATCTCAATGACATACTGCGACATAGCTTTAAGAAATATCGTCCACAGGCGGCCGGCAAAGGGCTGAATATGACGATTGAGCCCACTGGAACGGGCTGCCCGTCGACGATATCGGTGGAACCGCTCTTCCGCATCTTCGATGAACTGGTCAGCAATGCCATAGATTTTTCCCAACGGGGACAGGATGTCGTTTTAAGGTCATTCAGCAGTGAAAATGAATGGGTGCTCGAGGTAGCTGATTCAGGACCCGGAGTGGCAAAGGAAAACGAAGAAAAACTCTTTAGCGCATTTTTCACAACCAGACCGGATGGATATGGTCTTTCCCTCTCTTCCGGCAGAAAATTGTTGCGAGACCTCGGCGGTGATCTGATTTATCGGCCCGGAGACAACGGCGGGGCAGTTTTCAGGATGCATATACCTCGATAAGATAATGATGGTTTTGCCTAGGAATATTTAATGAGATGCGTATTCAAACTATCACAAAAGGAGCAGGTATGATAATTGCGGCAGGGGCAGTTTTCAGGGCAAACGCCACCAGCTGTCTTCGGTTATTCCTGACCGTGTCAGTTGTCTTGATTGGTTTCATAACATGTTTCATCACAACATCCATTGGTCAAGCCCGGGAAATCCCGGAGGAACTCTCCACTCTGATTACCGAGGCGATGGAAAATAACCAGGAACTTCGTAGTCTTGAAGAAAAAGTCCAAGCCCTCGAAGCGGAAGCGCCCGCAGCGGGATCATTGCAGGATCCGATGGTGGGAATAGCCCTTGCCAACGTGCCGACCGATAGCTTCGACCTCGATCAGGAAGCGATGACGCAAAAGCAGTTATTCGTCTCCCAAAGGTTTCCCTGGTTCGGCACCCTGGCTTTGACGGAGCAGATCGCCATGCTGAAGGCCTTGGAACAAGCAAAGATGCTTGAAGCAAAAAGACTCAATATCGCAAGGCAAGTGGCGGAAACCTGGTACGACCTCCTGTTTCTTGAGCAAAACCTTGAACAGAACGCCCGACTCACGGCGATTATCACCCAGATCCTGCAAGTCACCGAGACGCGGTACAGCACCGGTATAGGCCTGCAGCAGGATATCCTGGCGGCCCAGGTTCAACTCTCCGAACTCATCGAAGAGGATGTGGCAATCAACGGCAAAAGGCGCCTCCTTTCCGACCGGCTGGGAGCACTTTTAAACCGAACGGATTTTTACTACCAGAGCAGCATCGAACTGACCATGCCGGAAATGCCGATTCCCTCAGGAGAAACCCTTGCCGCAAAAGCACTGTATTCGTCTCCGCTGCTGGAGGCGCAGAGAGTTGTCATCGACAGGTCAAGGATGGAAGTCGATCTTGCCAAAAAAGACTATATGCCAAACATAGATGTGCGCCTGAGTTACGGTCAACGCGATGATAACCCGCTCAATGGCGATGACCGGGCGGATCTTGTCTCTGCAGGAGTAACCTTTTCCGTCCCGCTTTGGCATAATACCAAACAAGACAACAAGTTTGTCGCGGCCATGAGGCGTCTTGCCGCCGCAGAAAAGGGCCTGAAAGGCCTTGAACTGAGCCTTCCCCATAAAATTGACGGGATACTCGCGGAAATAGAGAGCGCCCGGGAAAATTACAAGCTCTTCAGCGAAGTGCTCTTTTTTCAGGCCCAACAACTTGCCGACTCATCCCTTGCCGCTTATTCGGTCGGCAAGCTGGAATTCAACTCGATGCTTTCAGCCCGTCTCCGCCTCGAACGGATAGAACTCAAGAGTGAAAAATTTAAATTCGAAATGTATAAAAAACTTGCCGAACTGGAAGAAACCGTCGGAAGTCCCTTAACATTTGCAGAGGAGAACTAATGAAGCGCATTCTAGCATCACTCCTGGCACTCATCCTCCTGTTCTTTGCCGGTTTTTCGACGACTATGGCAGGATTGAAAGCCGGCGATATCGATCCCGTAACCGGAAAGAAAATCAAGTATTGGGCAGCGCCCATGGACCCCACCTACATCCGCGACGAGCCGGGCAAGTCGCCGATGGGGATGGATCTGATACCGGTATTCGAAGAGGATGAGGGCGGCGAAAAACTCCCGGCTTCAACCATTCGCATCGACGCGGTGACGATTCAAAACATGGGGGTGCGGACCGCACCTGTCCGTACGGCGGAATTGAGCAAATCGATTCGGGCACTCGGAACGGTTACTTTCGACGAAACCAAGATCTACGCCGTTAATGTTAAATTCAATGGGTGGATCGAGAAACTCTATGTGGATTTTGTCGGTGAAAGTGTCAGAAAAGGTCAACCTTTGTTCGACATCTACAGCCCCGAGCTGGTTACCGCGCAGGAAGAGTATCTGCTGGCGGTGCGGCAAATGGAAAACCTGGCCAAAAGCGACTATGCAAGTGTGCGCCGCAATGCTGAAAGTCTGCTGCGCGCAGCGACTCAACGGCTTGAGTATTGGGATCTGGAAAAAGAGCAAATAGCCAGACTGAATAAATCCGGAATCGCCCAGAAAACCATCACCGTCTACTCGCCTGCAAGCGGTGTTGTCATAAAGAAGGAAGCCCTTCAGGGGCACTATGTCAAAGCCGGCATGCACCAATATGAAATTGCCGATCTCTCCAAAGTCTGGGTTGACGTTGAAGTGTATGAGTATGAGCTGCCCTACGTCAATAAAGGGATGGATGTGGAAATGGACCTTTCCTATCTTCCCGGCAAACGGTTTAAAGGCGAAGTCCTCTTTATCTACCCCTTCCTTAACCCCAAGACCCGGACAGCCAAGCTTCGTCTTGCCTTTGACAATAAAGAGGGTCGGCTGAAACCCGACATGTACGCCAACGTCTATTTAGAGTCTAAAATAGCCGACAGCGCGGTCGTTATTCCGCAACAGGCGGTAATCGATTCAGGGGTTCGAAAGCTGGTATTTGTTACCCGCGGCGAAGGAAAATTCGAACCTCGCGATGTCAAACTCGGCATTGAAGGCGCCGACAACACCTATCAGGTTCTTGAAGGATTGAAGGCAGGTGAGGAGGTTGTAGTGTCGGCACAGTTTATGTTCGACTCCGAATCCCGGCTTCGTGAAGCAATCCAGAAAATGCTCGAAGCGAAAGGCAAGCCGGCCGAGCCCGCAATGTCCGACGATGATCTGAAGATCGACGATCTCGATATGAGTGACACTGAGGACCTTGATATCTCAAACATGAAAATGGAATAATCGATGATTAAAGCAATAATCGAGGCCTCAATCCGCAACAAGTTCATCGTCTTGCTGCTCACCGTCTTTATCATTGCCGGCGGGATCTGGGCAATGCTGAAAACTCCTTTGGATGCCATTCCGGATCTGTCGGACGTCCAGGTCATAGTCTTCACTGAATTCCCCGGCCAGGCGCCGCAGGTTGTTGAAGATCAGGTCACCTATCCGCTAACGACCGCGATGCTCTCCGTACCCTTTTCCAAGGTGGTCCGCGGTTACTCGTTTTTCGGCATGAGTTTCACCTATATCATTTTCGAAGACGGGACGGATATGTACTGGGCGCGCAGCAGGGTCATGGAGATCCTGAATTATGTCTCCAAACGGCTGCCGACAGGAATCAGCCCCACCCTGGGCCCGGACGCCACGGGAGTCGGCTGGGCTTTCGAATATATTCTGGAAAGCGATCGCCATGATCTTCAGCAGCTCCGCTCGATCCAGGACTGGTTTCTCCGTTATGAACTGACAAGCGTGCCCGGTGTCGCCGAGGTTGCCTCCATCGGCGGCTTTGTCAAACAATACCAAGTAGTGGTCGACCCCAATAAACTTCTCGCCTATAACATCCCGCTGCAGAAGATCCGGATGGCCATCCAGCGCAGCAACAACGATGTCGGCGGCAGGCTCATTGAAATGGGCGAAACGGAATTCATGGTCCGTGGCCTGGGATATATCAAAAGCATCAAGGACCTTGAAGAGATCCCTCTCGGCGTCGACGATCGAGGTACACCCATCTTGTTGAAAAACATTGCTTCCATCAATATCGGCCCCGAACTGCGAAGGGGTGTGATGGATTTCAACGGTCAAGGGGAGGCCGTAGGCGGGATAGTTGTCATCAGATACGGCGCAAATGCCCTTGAAGTTATCAACAATGTCAAAAAGCGCCTTGCCGAGATCAAATCGGGGCTTCCCGAAGGCGTGACGATCAGACCCGTCTATGACCGCTCCGGCCTTATTGAGCGGGCCATCGACAATCTCGCAAAAACCCTTATCGAAGAAAGTTTCATCGTCGCACTGGTCTGTATTCTCTTTCTTTTCCACCTGCGCAGTGCCCTGGTCGGCATCATCAGTCTGCCCATCGGCGTATTCATGGCCTTTATCATCATGGAACGTCAGGGGATCAACGCCAATATCATGAGCCTTGGCGGGATTGCCATCGCCATCGGGGCGATGGTCGATGCCGCCATCGTCATGGTAGAAAACGTTCATAAACACCTGGAACACAATGAGGGGAAAAAGGATCATTGGGAAGTGATTCGCGAAGCTTCGGTTGAGGTCGGGCCTTCACTCTTTTTTTCGCTGCTCATTATCGCCATCAGCTTCTTGCCTGTCTTTACCCTGGAAGCGCAGGAAGGCCGAATGTTTCGCCCCCTGGCCTACACCAAAACATACTCAATGATGGGCGCCGCATTTCTGGCTATTACCCTTGTTCCGGTACTGATGGGTTACCTGGTCCGCGGTCATATCATGCCGGAAAAAAAGAATCCTCTCAACCGGCTCCTGATCTGGATATATCATCCGATCATCAAGGGGGTGCTGAAAGTCAAATATCTGGTCGTCATTTTCGCCGTCTTCGCCCTTGCCGCGGCCTATATTCCGTACAATCGGATGGGCTCGGAATTCATGCCGCCACTCAATGAGGGGGATTTGCTCTATATGCCGACGACCCTCCCGGGTATTTCGATAACCAAGGCGAAAGAACTTTTGCAGCAAACCGACCGGATTATCAAATCGTTTCCCGAAGTGAATACCGTCGCCGGTAAAGTAGGCCGGGCGGAATCCGCAACAGACCCGGCGCCGCTGTCGATGATTGAAACGACAATCACCCTGAAACCGGAAGACCAGTGGCGAGAGGGCATGACCATCGACAAGCTGATAACCGAGCTTGACAAGGCCATAAAGTTTCCGGGACTCACGAATGCCTGGACCATGCCGATTAAAACCAGGATCGATATGCTCTCCACCGGAATAAAGACCCCTGTGGGACTGAAACTCATGGGAGACGACCTGCAGGTCCTGTCCGATCTGGGTGAGAAGGTGGAAGCCATTATCAGGGACGTACCGGGGACGGCAAGCGTCTATGCCGAGCGGGTTACCGGCGGCAACTTCCTCGACTACACTATCAAGCGTGAAGAGGCTGCCCGCTACGGCCTGACTGTCGGCGATGTTCAGGATGTGATCATGACTGCAGTCGGTGGGATGAACGTCACCTCTACGGTCGAAGGTCTCGAGCGGTATCCGGTCAATCTGCGATACGGCAGTGAATTGCGTGACTCTCCGGAAAAACTCAAACGGATCTTGATACCGACCCCGACGGGTGCCCAGATCCCCATCACTCAGGTAGCCGATATCACAATTAAAAAAGGTGCGCCGTCGATCAAGAGCGAAAACGCCAGACGAAATGCCTGGGTCTATGTGGATATTGCCGGGGTCGATGTCGGGACATATGTCGAAAGAGCAAAAAAGGCGGTCGCCGAAAATTTCGAGCTGCCGCCGGGGTACAGTATCGTCTGGAGCGGACAGTATGAATACATGGTGAGAGCGCAACAAAAACTCAAAATCGTTGTGCCGGCGACCCTTATCATCATTTTCCTGCTCCTCTATCTCAATTTCAAAAACGTTACCGAGAGTATGATTGTGATGTTGTCTGTCCCCTTTGCCCTGACCGGCGGGCTCTGGCTTATGGACTGGATGGGATACAACATGAGTGTCGCGGTTGCCGTAGGTTTTATCGCGCTGGCGGGTGTTGCCGCCGAGACGGGGGTCGTCATGCTCATCTATCTCGACATCTCCTATAAAAAATACAGGAAACAATACGGCAGCGCCTTCTGCAAACAACATCTCAACGAAGCAATCGAGGAAGGGGCGGCGCTGCGGGTTCGGCCGAAAATGATGACGGTTGTTGCAATCATCGCCGGCCTTGCCCCAATTATGTGGAGTTCCGGCACCGGCTCGGAAGTCATGAAACGAATAGCCACGCCAATGGTTGGCGGCATGCTCAGTGCGACAGTTTTAACATTAGTTGTTGTCCCGGCCATTTACGGGATATGGAGAGGATTCGGCTTACCGAGCAGCCCGCCTGCTGCAACGGAGCCGGAAAGCGATGAATCAGGGCGCTTGGCCCAATAATAGCCCCAAAAGAAGAACACACTGTAAAAAATTGGTGGATCAAGACGAAACGGGAATGGCCGTCACGGCTCCGGTTTCAATAACAACAAGCACAACCAAAAGGAGTTCACAATGAAAAGATTTTATGTCCTTATTGCCCTCATCTCTCTGACTTTTGCAGCCGGCGCTGGAGCTATGGAAGGTATGGACCACGGCAGCACGCAAAAAGGAGAGGCATTTGTCCATGCCGCCATGGTTGACGGTATTCATGCGGAATTTCAGGTTATGGATCTGGCCGACATGAACATAACCGACCCGGAAGGCAAAACGCACCACATCATGGTGTCGTTTCTCAAAAACAATGAAAAAATCACCAAGGCTGCAGGCAAAATCAAGCTCATTACCCCATCGGGACAAGAACAAATCAGCGACCTGAAAGATTTCGGCAGCGGAGTCTTCGCCGCCAATTTCAAAATTGATGAAAACGGCAAATATGGTGTAATTTGTCTTTTCAAAGACGAAGCCGGCCCACATACGGTCAAGTTCTGGTACGAACATCATAAGATGTAAAAAAAAATTTGAATTACAGTTCCGACGAATGCGGCGCAAGCCTGCGCCGCATTCGTGTTATGCCGAAAAGCTCCAATCTTCCCATCCGTTTCACATCATAGAGAAAATAATCATGCGGGATACACTGCTTCTTAAAGCGGAAAAATCATTCACCTTCTCCAAACCCGCTTTTTTTCTGCTTCTTGCCGCCGTAATCCTCTCCGGGATTCTCGCCGCTGCAACTGTCGACCATATCGACCGTGGATTGCAACTTATGAAGCTGTCCTTCCATCGCCAGGGGACGACCATGATCCATGCCTTTGAGGCCGGCACCAGAACATCGATGCTGTTTCGGCGATCGACGGGACATAATCCCCTGGTCGATCTCGCCTCCGAGATTTTAAAAGACAGTGGTATCGCCTATATCAGAATAATCGATGAAAAAGATACTGTTCTTGTTTCTGAAGGTTCGCTGCCGGTATCCATGATAAAAACCTATGCCGACATCCAGGAGGTCGGCACAAACCCTGTCTCGACAATTAATTGGCGTGACGGCATCTTTGAAGTAACCAAACAGTTCATTCCGATCCAGGCGTCCCCAACAGGCATGACCATGATGGAACAACGCTGGGAACAATGGAACATGGCGCACAAACCGCAGGGCAGGATGTTTATTTCCGTCGGCTTTTTTACCAGTGAGTTTGAAACGGCCAGAAAAGAAGATATGCATCACACGCTTTTTATGTTGTTGATGCTCCTCCTTCTCTTTTCCGCCGGTCTTTATTTTCTTTATCTATACCGAAAGATGCAGGTCACCCACGCCACCCTGCTGAACACCAGACTCTACGCCGACAACGTCCTGGAATGCATCCCCGACAGCCTGATAACCCTGGATCCCGACAACAAGATCGTCTCCTGTAACGAAAATACCGAGAAGTTGCTTGGCAAATCGATGGACGACATCGCCGGACAGCCGATTTTCGATGTCTTCCCGGCATGCCCGGCGGAACTCCTCAAAGCACACGACAATCCCCTCGAGCAAACCGCAGAATGTCAGCATGCAGGCGGCGAGATTGTGCCGGTCATAGTCGGCAGCGCCCGATTGTTCGATCATCAGGGGAACTGGATCGGACATGTCCTGGTACTGAGGGATATTCGGGAAATTCGGAAAATGGAATTGCAGCTCGAACGATCGAGAAGACTGGCAGCCCTTGGCAGCATGGCAGCGGGCATTGCCCATGAAGTACGCAACCCGCTCGGCACGCTGAGAGGATTTGCCCAGTTTTTCGGTTCTGAAACCGGGGCTTCCGATGCCTGTAAAAAATACGCTCACTTCATGATAAGTGAAGTCGACAGGCTCAACCAGCTTGTCTCCGAACTTCTGCAGTTCGGAGCCCCCCGTGAATTGGTTTTCGAGAAGGTGGATGTCGATGCCTTCCTGGAGAAAATCTCAACTCTTCTGGCGAGTGATTTCTCAGCAAAAAAGATCACGTATTCATGTCATAAGGATGAAGATGTCATTCTTTATGGAGACGCCAATCTGCTCATTCAGGTCATCCTCAATATGTTGAAAAACAGTATCCGGGCGACACCCGTGGAAGGTGAAATTTCACTTGAGTTGACTCAGTCCGGCACCGATTGTCGGATATGCGTTCGTGACTCGGGAAAAGGAATGAATGAGGAAATCCAGAACAAGATGTTCGATCCTTTCTTCACCGACAGCAAAGACGGCACCGGTCTGGGACTGGCAGTCTGCCACCAGATAGTCGAACAGCACCATGGCCGCTTCGAAGTAACGTCGAAGGTCGGCCAGGGAACGGCTGTTGTGATCATATTACCCCAATCACCCCGGGAGATGCGGCATCATGCCTAAAAAACACGCAGGAAAGTTTGATATCTTACTGGTCGACGACGATTTTGGTCATCGCACCATGCTCAAGCTGAACCTGGAAAAATTGGGATATAATGTAATTGACAGAGAAGACGGCGATCAGGTTCTCGAGGCAGTCGGAAAAATGCCTTTGGATCTCATTCTGCTCGACCTGAAGATGGAAAGGATGGGAGGAATAGAAACCCTTGAAGCGCTGGCTTCCGCCGGCATTACTATTCCGACCATTGTCATTACCGCTTTCTCGTCGATTGAAAGTGTCGTGACGGCGATTAAAAAAGGAGCGTACGATTACGTAACCAAACCAATCGATATCGGCAACCTCGCCCATATCCTGACTCGTGCACTCGACCACAACTCTTTGAAAAGAGAAAACGACCAGCTCAAAAAGCGCTTAGCGGAACAGTACACCTTTGGCAATATTATCGGCGCAAGCTCGGTTATGCAGGAATTATTCGCCACGCTGTCGCTGGTCGCCAACAGCGATGCGACGGTGCTCATCCGCGGAGAGTCGGGAACAGGCAAAGAGCTTGTCGCCAATGGTCTTCATGAAAACAGCCCGAGAAAAAACGGTCCCTTTATCAAAGTCAACTGTTCCGCTCTGCACGAGAGTCTGCTGGAAAGCGAACTGTTCGGTCATGAGGCAGGAGCCTTCACCGGGGCCACCATCAGAAGAAAAGGCCGATTCGAACTCGCTCACAAAGGCACCCTTTTTCTTGATGAAATCGGCGACATGAGCCTGACGACTCAGGCCAAGATCTTGCGGGTGTTGCAGGAAGGTGAATTCGAAAGATTAGGAAGCAGCGACACGATGAAGGTCGATGTAAGGCTGCTGGCTGCCACCCACAAAGATCTCGATGCGATGATCAAACAGGAGACCTTCAGACAGGATCTTTTTTTCCGTCTGGCGGTAGTACCGATTGTCATGCCTCCGCTCAGAGAACGCCAAGGCGACATCGTCGAGCTGGCAAATCATTTCCTTTCCCGCTATACCGTAAAAAACAAAAAGAACATCAAGGGGTTTCATCCCGAGACCCTGAGCATTTTCATGCGGTACAATTGGCCAGGCAATATAAGAGAATTGGAAAACACCATAGAACGGGCGGTTATCCTGTGTCTTGGCGAAGAGATCACCCCGCGTGAACTGCCCCCGCATTTCCTGCCGGAGCATGAAGACACCAGCAGCAGAAACCTGCCGGATCAGGGCTGGACCCTGCGCGACATGGAGCGGGAAATGATTCGTTCGATGCTGCAGGAAACAAACAACAACAAGAGCCTGACCGCCAAAAAACTGGGCATTGCTCGACAAACCCTGATCAATAAGCTCAAGGAATACAATTTGTAGGTCCCCGCTCGTCACCTGCTTAGCTGTGGACGCTCTTTAGGTCATTACTCCAAAGCGAAACGGCTTCGTGTTCCGGTTGCCATTATTGCTTTCAGGCCCGTTTCCGTAAAGATGCCGATTGTCACGACCAACAGCACCCAGAGTATATTCCCGAGGGCCCTTGGGGAGTGTTTTGCGGTCAGAGGGCGACAAGAACCTTGTTGAGGTCCGGAAGCACCTGGGGAAGGCCGGCGACCAGTTTCTTGATCCCCGCATCCGATTCGTCGGCAGCAGCCGGGTCGACCGTCGTTTTTTCGGCCCCGAAGAGGCGTCGCCATGCACTTGCGATTCATGCGCTGCCGAGGAGAGATGTCCCAGGAAACGGAACGGCATGGCGAAAACGTTCCGTTTTCATAAATGAATAAATGAAGTCAATTCGGATATTTCAAGAAGGCAGTTCGGTCTTTAAACTGTCGCAGCCGGGTGAGAATGACCTCCAGCCCGGACAGCGCAAAAGGATTCCATCCGCTCCCGGTAATGCTGGCGGTTGCCCAGGATTGCGGCGATGTTTTCCCTTAGCCGATCGGGGGTGGCGTCCTGCAGAGGAAAAAACTCCAGCAGCCCCTTGTCTTTCAACCGTTTGGCTGGGATGAGCTGTTATTATACGGTTCGATCGGATCGTAGATGTTCCGGTTGCCGTAGATCCAGATTTCATCGTAGAGCTCGTCGAGAATATCGCGCAGTCCGAGGATGGTAACCGTCGACGGGCTGAATTCCCTGAGCCATTCGAGGGTCCGCAGCACTTCCCGCTTCAGGCCGAGCGGTTCCTTGTCGACAATAAAGAAATGTGGCCGAAAGGTCTTGGCCGTGGCCAGGATGATGTTGGTCCTCATGGCAAGCGCTTGTTCCTGACCAATGTCAATCGACCGTTGTTTTCCGAAAGTAGCAAGCAGTTAAATACAAGTTCGGTGCGGCACGGGTCTGTATGAGAGACTGGTAACCATCATAAACCCAGTCTCCCACCCCACAGTCACTTTGTCGAGAGTTCATCTTTCTTTCTGTCTGTAATTTGCCGCATCTCCTCTAGCTCCTGAGGCACAAAATACTTGAACCTGACCTGCTTGCTCAACTGGCCAGTGAATTCAGAGAAAGCCATGGTTATCTTTCGCGCCTCATCCATAAGCGCAGCTCCTGCTTCATGGGAAATCCCCCCTGGCTCTCCCAATTGCCCCTTGAAATGAGCATACGCCTGGTCGAATTGCCGCAGAACATTGAACATGATGCTGCCCATTGGTGAGTTGATTCTCATGACTCTTGAGCCGCGCTCCTTGACCATGGAGATTTTTCTCTCCAGAATCTCTTCCTTGGTAAATCTCTTTTTTTCATTCGACGTTTCCTGAATTTCTTTCTCCAATTTTCTCTCCCTATAGATTGATAGATTTGATTGATAGATTTTTAAGATTTACCAGTAATCCTGGCATGGTTGCGTTTGATTTTACTTCTCCGCCACATATCTATTAAAAAGACTATCCCGTAAGGCAGGATGGCGGCCACCATAACAAGCAACGAACACCTGGTGGCTATCGGCATGATATTGGGGAGCATAGTCATGTAGCCATAATAGATTGCCTCGGCATTTTTGCCCAAATATTGAGCAAGTTGCCAGACCCTTTCCGGGGTGCTCAAGCCGGTGAGTAAGGTATAGAAAATGTAGATCATAAAACTTTTAAATATCAGTACGAGCATCCTGCCGGTGAAGAAAGCATTGATGGCCTTGCGGGTAACTACACCGATAAAGTATCGGCTGATATAGGCGCAAAGGAAGGTGTTGGCGATGACCGGCAGAAAAGGAAAAGAGCCGAACATGGTTTTCAAAAACAAATTTGGTGATTTCAAGACAAAAGGCACCAGATAAAATTCAACCGCTGGTAGAAGCAAGAGTAGGAAGAGTCCTTCTGTCAGACCACTTTTCGCCCCGACCCCGAAAAACCCCAGAGAGTTTTCCAGTGTCAAATAGGGAGTATTCAAAATTCTGTGTCACGGTTCATAATTCTCAATCAACCACTGAAGGTAGCGGAAGCTGAAACCAGCTCCGAGAATGGGCCCTCAGATATGCTCGTCGGAGGAGCTGGTTTCAGCTGGAGCGGGTTTACGAGAACTATCTTTTTCATAAGACATCAACCTATCAGAGTTTCAATTCCTTATCCAGCCTTCCTTCAAAAAATATCGCCAACTGAGAAATTGTCAGGGACCAGTTATGGATCGGCATTGTCCATTTCTTGCTGGCATTCTGAATCCCCATATACAGTAGTTTCAACAGGCTGTCCTGATTCGGGAAAGCGCCTTTGGTCTTGGTCAATTTCCGAAATTGACGGTGAACCGCCTCAATGGTATTGGTCGTATAGATAATACGCCGAATATCATCAGGAAACTTGAAATACTGACTGAGTCGCTCCCAATTGTTTCGCCAGGATTTGATGACAATAGGGTATTTGTCATTCCATTTGTCCGCCAAAATATCAAGTTCAGATGCGGCTAAATCTTTAGTGCTGGCCTTGTATACCCGCTTGAGATCAACCATGAATTCTTTCTGGTTCTTTG
>LADS01000059.1 GCA_000961725.1 Desulfobulbaceae bacterium BRH_c16a | reverse complement strand
ACTACATCGTCAACCAAAGACACGCGCACTACCATTTCACTGCCAAGAACAACCAGAAAAAGCTTTTCGAAGAAATCTCTTCATTTTTCGAAAATGTCTACTGGGAACCTGACCATACAACCCAGGACAAGCCCGACCACGGTCGCGAAGAGATCAGGAGAATCTGGGTGACCACAGAATTCAATGAACATCTGAACTTTCCGCATGTTGGACAAGCCTTCAAAGTTGAACGTATCACCCTTGACCGAAAAACCGGTGAGCTTTCCCAGGTGCTCGCCTACGGCGTTACAAGTAAAACTCCTCAGTTGGCCACTGCCGAACAGGTCTTGAGAGACAATCGTCAGCACTGGACTATCGAAAACAGCTGTCACTACATCCTTGACTGGACCTTTGATGAGGATCGAAGTAGAATTTCAAAAGGTTACGGTCCGGAAAACATGACACGCCTGAGGCGATTCGCCATCGGTATCCTCAAAAGCAAGGGTATACGCAATGTAGCTCAAAAAATGCGGCAGCTCAGTTTTTCTCCGCGCATGGTTTTCGATTATCTGAGAATATCTGGCAATACCCATAGTTCTTCCGCAGCTTGAGGGTTAGAATAAATTCACCGTGGGATATGAGTATTAAATGGGATAGTCTTGGAAACAGAATACTGAACTCCAATAGCACAATGCACCAGATGAACTGGTGATTTCAAGGTTGTGTATTTAAAATATCTTCACAAATTCAAAGGAACAAAATGAACCCTATGCAAGATTTCATAGTGAGGACTGAAGCAAAGTTGATGGTTCAACAAGGCCAGATAGAAATATTGATGGGTCTGTTATCAAACAAAGTCGGCAAAGAAGAATTTATGAATTATTTAAAATTTGTCGTTAAAAACCCAGGCTTTGGAAAAGAAGCTAAGTATGCAGCTACTGAGTTTTTACGGCAAGATACTCTTTGGCCAGCAGAACAGATCGAAGGGCAGAAGCAATAACCTGCTCGGCCACATCGAAAAACCTGTTCAGTACCAGCTGTTAGAACGAAATGGGGACAGAACTATTTTTGTCCTCGATCCATAAGTCCAGATGTCTCCTATCAACCTTCAATGGAAAATATTGTAAAACTGGGAAAGATATTTACAGATGACTATTATGAAGACAAAAACAAAAATACTGCTTTATTTGTCAATTCTTGCATTAGTGGACATGATTATCCCAATACCTTTTACTGCTCTTATGTTAATCTATGTTATTTTTGAAAAACCTGGGTGGTTTAGAAATTTAGTTACTGAAATTTATAATTCTTGATATGCATTGAGAAAAATTGAAATATGAAAGGTCAGCCCCTGATAAGTCACGATATCTCCTATCAACCTTCAACGGGAAAGATATTTACAGATGACTATTATGAAGACGAAAACAAAAATACTGCTTTATTTGTCAATTCTTGCCTTAGTGGACATGATTATCCCAATACCTTTTACTGCTCTTATGTTAATCTATGTTATTTTTGAAAAACCTGCGTGGTTTAGAAATTTAGTTACTGAAATTTATAACTCTTGATAGGAATTGAGAAAAATTGAAATGTTAAAAAAGGCTCAGGCCTTGATAAGTCAGTATATCTCCTATAAAGATACTATGAAAAGAAAATCTAAAGAATCCGATGTTACAAGCGCGTTTATTAAAACAGCAGATGACTATATTTTACTTGCAGAGAACATAGACGAGGCCAGAAACCGTGCGTTTATTGCAGTACTCGCTTGGAACATTTCTCTATACCCAAAAGAACAGATTGCCGAACGTATACGGCTCCTTGCTCTTGAGTATGAAAAAAATAATCCAGGTATTGTTAAGGCTGAATATTTATCACATGACCTTCAAATACTTGTAGATCACGGTAAATTTATGCTACCCCTGTACCGCGGCGGCACTGTGATTATTCCCAGGAATTTTCAAATAATCTAAAACCAAGCGAGGAGAAAAACTGAGTTGCCTCATTTTCTGAGCTACATTACATACGCCCTTGCTTTTGAGGAGGCCTATAGCGAATCTTCGTAGTCGCGTGATGTTTTCCGGACCGTAACCTTTCGAGATTCTACAGCGATCCTCATCGAAATTCCAGTCAAGGATGTAGTGGCAGCTGTTTTCAATGCTCCAGTGCTGACGGTTGTCTCTTAGGATCTGTTCGGCGGTTGCCATCTGGGGAGTTTTGCTGGTGATTCCGTATGCGACAACTCGTGAATTTTTACGGTTTTTCCTGTATGTTATTCGTTCAATTTTGAAGGCTTGGGCGACATGGGGAAATTTAAGATATTTATTGAGTTCCGTGGTTACCCAGATTTTTCTGGTCTCTTTACGGCCATGGTTGGGCTTATCCTGAGTTGCATAGTCAGGACTCCAGGAAACATTTTCGAAAAATGAGGCGACTTCTTTGAGGAGTTTCTTCTGGTTGCCCTTGGCGGTGAAATGGTAATGTGCTTTTCTTATTTCAACGATGTATTTGGCAAGATCACACTGGGTTAACAGGGCGTCGGCGGTAATGGTTTTCCCTTGAATATCTATGGACTCGAGGAGGGGGATAGCGGTTTTGATTTCGTTTGTCCGTTTTTCTTTGTTGCTTCCTTTTACAGGCAAGGTACCGACTTTTTTTGGGTGTAGCTTTGTTTGCTCTGATGCCCGACGGCGCCCATGATATGAATTTGCCGGCCACTGTCGTCAACGGCATTGCGCATGGTTTTGCCGTCGATCGCCAGACTGTCATCGATTGCACCATATTGGGCATTCCATTGCTGGAGTGCCCGGTCCAACTCCACTGGTGCAATGCGAATCAATACGTTTCGTATGGTGCTTTCACTGGGGACGCTATTTTTTCTTTGACTGAAACGACAGCCAAAGCGGTCGCGAGCTTTTGGCGATAAGTTCTGAGCCCAATCGGAAATGGCTTTATAGCCGCGCATACCGCATAAAATCGCTCCAGCTGCGATGGCCAGGACAACATGAACGGAGTGTTTCCTTCCCTGGGCACGACGAGGATCATGGATTGTTTTGAAAAAACCGGGAAGAGATCGCATTTGTTCGGCGGTAAGTTTCATTCTTGGTACTCCTGACACATAGTGTTGGGGAAGTGGGGAAGCGGATAACAATGAACGACTGTTGCGCTGGAGAAGTTGCACGAAGACAAGCTTCGATGCTTGTCGCGTGTTGCTGTAGCCATTTCGAGTTCGTTGATATCCTTTGGTGTTACCGATTAATTGCCAGTTTGCGGCGTGATAGATCGTGCCAACGAAACGCGAGGGGTCGACAAAGGTTTCCATCATCAAAAGGGGAAACCCGAATCGATCTTGCCAGTCTTGTTGGATTCTTCGCCGACACAAGGAAAGAACCTTTGACGCAAGATTTTTGTAATGGCAGGTTGGCAGTATCAGAAATCGTGAATTATTTGCCACCAGATGAAGCCGATCATACTGCAGACGATGCCCCCAGCCGATCCAGCGATCACGAGCGCCGCACTTCAAAGCTGCAGCGGAAAAACTGAGGAGGCCAAGCCATTCATTGTCGCAGATGACGATATACCAGATCGTATTGCCGATTTTCGGCAAAGCGCCAAGATAATGATGCTGTTGCATCAATTCTTGGAATCTCGGTTCTTCTGAAGGTTCTACCGGACGGACGACAACCTGTGATAAGTTCAAAATGATCCTCTCGCATAAGATACAATTTCGGGGATTGTAGCAAACTTGAGAAAGGTTGTCCAGTTTTAATCGTAAGTAGTTTGAATTGTATTAAGAAGTATATTGGGTAAATTCACCCTGACTTGTAGATAAAAAGCTCAAGAAATTCTCCTATATCAAACGAACGATAACAAAAATTGGTGTTGAAGAAAAGTATGATAAATATGAATTCATCACTGAATCAATCCCTTTTTCACTCTAATACAAAAATGGAAGACTTTTTGTATAGAAACCAGCATATATATTGAAGTATGACCGGAGTGATATGAGTTCACATATCTCCTATCGATTTTGACAAAATGGTTTCTGAAAGGTAGTAATGCGCAAGAGTCATGAGTTATCCAATGTCATCAGATAAGCCCAGCAAAGAAAGCATGCGACACGAGGAGGCCGATAAAACATGACTAACCAACCCATCAGATCATCAGAATACCGCGATTGGCTGAAAGATATCAAGCAGCGGGTGCGGCAAGCGCAGGTGAAGGCGGCGGTGCAGGTGAACAGAGCGTTGCTGTCTTTTTATTGGGAGTTGGGAGCGGATATTGTAGAGCGCCAAAAATCGGCCAAATGGGGCAGCGGTTTCCTGAAACAACTGAGCGAGGATTTGATGGCGGAATTTCCAGACATGAAGGGGTTCTCAAAGCGAAATCTCGAGTGTATTCGGCAATGGTATATCTTTTACGCAGAAGGGGTTCCTGCTCTGGCCACCTATTGTGGCCAAATTGCGCAACAAGCTGTTGCGCAATTGCCGAAGCCGGACGCCATGGATAAAGAGGGAAAAGCTGGTCCCCAGTCAAGAAGGCAACAGGTTGTGGCCCTTTTGGTTCTCATCCCCTGGAGCCATAACCTGGTTATCATTTCCAAATGCAGGGATGCGGCCGAGGCGCTCTATTATGTGAAAAAGACGGTTGAGCACAACTGGAGCCGGAATGTCCTGGCCCATCAGATCGAAAGCGGCTTGTATCTGCGGGAAGGTAAGGCGGTCACCAATTTTGCCGAGACGCTGCCGGCTCCGCAATCGGATTTGGCCCAGCAGCTGATCAAGGATCCGTACAACTTCGATTTCCTGACGCTAACAGAGGATTACAACGAGCGGGAACTGGAAAAGGCGCTGACGGATCATATCACAAAATTTTTACTTGAACTGGGAGCAGGGTTTGCCTTTGTTGGGCGACAGCAGGGTTTGCAGGTGGGCGAGCGGGATTTCTTCCTTGATCTGCTTTTTTATCATACCAAGCTGCATTGTTATGTGGTGATTGAGCTGAAGACTGGTGAATTTGAGCCTGAGTATGCGGGCAAGCTGAATTTTTACTTGAAGGCAGTGGATGAGCAGCTGCGCGGGGAAAAAGATGAGCCGACAATCGGTATTCTGCTGTGTAAATCCCGCGACCGGGTGGTAGTGGAATATGCCTTGAGCGATATTTGGAAACCGATGGGTGTGTCGGAATATCAGCTGACTCGCGCCCTCCCCGACAACCTGAAAGCAAGTCTTCCATCTATTGAGCAACTAGAGGCGGAATTCGGCGAAACGGAGAGCGAGGAATGAGAATACACACCGAAGGGAGAAAAGCGGTCAGATACTCATCTCAACTGTAAAATGATCCCTAATCTCTGAAGGTCTATTTTGCCAACGTGGGTCGACCCGGGGGTCAAGTCTTCTTTTGACTCTTGTTACAACTTCAAGATATGTTACATCTTCTAATAACAAAATAATGCCCCAGATAAACCGGTGATCATCCTTGATATGCCTCTAATAAAAATCTAAAAATCACCTCACGGCATGAAATTGGTGAACGGAAGGGTTTGCAAGCCCTTGTCTAAGCAATGAAAAACAGGGCATTCAAGCAATTCGGTATCTTGCGGTGTCCGGAAAGGAATTCCGAGGAATTCCGGAGACACTATACTTAATTCCAACCAGATAATGCACCGGATAAACCCGTGATTTTCACGTTATTCCAGCGAAATTTTGAGAATAGATTATGCCAAGATACAATACGGTTTTTGAATCCAAAGAGGAAATATACGGAATCGTACCAAGGGCCGATGATTGGGTGCACTACTCGGCCTTATTAAAAGTAAAGGACGGCGGTAAATTCCCTGTCATTCTTGAAATGGAATTTGTACCACCTCATCCTTTCGCTTTTAATATGCCTGAGAAGCATCTTATAAGAGCAGCCAGTATTACAGATGCGTATGCAAAACTATCGAAATTCTTCTACAAATTTGGTATCAGTTTTAAATAAATGAGGTCGAAGGTATAACGAATGAGGTTAGATTGTGAGAGCGGAGCGAGCCCTGACCGATGACGAAGCGAAGGAAGTCGAGGCTGCGGTCAATAAGGCGATTTCCGAAATCTGGGTGTAACCGAAGAGATGGTTTGCCCTGAGGAAGCCAATAGGAAGCCAATCGGTCTTCCGGACGGAATCGAAACCGTTCGCATGGTGAACATAGTCGACTATGATTCCTGCCCATGTATCGGAGAACATGTTGACAATACTGATGCAATCGGCGAGTTCCATATATTCTCCCAAGATTTCAACAACGGAGTCCTTCGGATACGCTACAAACTCGACGAATCCGGAATAGCAAGAGCTGTTGAAGATTGTTGAAAACCAGTTAATATTTAATATGTGATTGATTGACGAGAGATAAATGGAGACTGAGGAATGACTCGCCAGAGCGCGAAAAAAATCATCATCATAGCCGGACCAAACGGAGCCGGAAAGACTACCTTTGCCAAAGAATTTCTGCCGAAAGAGGCCAACTGCCGGATGTTTGTAAATGCCGACCTCATTGCAGCCGGCTTGGCTCCTTTTGAACCGGAACAAGTTGCTTTTCAAGCCGGTCGACTGATGTAGGAGGAAATATTCAAACATGCCATGCGAGGTGTGAGCTTTGCCTTCGAAACCACATTGAGCGGTCGAGGGTATGTCAGGCTTATTCCCGGCTGGCAATTGGACAGTTACATCGTCAAGCTATTCTTTCTTCGACTTGGATCTCCGGAGTTGGCCATTGCACGAGTCCGGCAACGAGTTCGCGACGGTCATGTCCCTTCACCGATCATTCCTCACCGTTTTACGGCAGGACTGAGAAATGAAGAAGGAGTAAAATCATGAGCAATCAGTCTGTTGATGCCGGGAAAAATGGCAAAAAGCGCGACCCAGATTTGGCTGCTGCCGAAATCGCTATGAAGCGGGCCGCACAAAAAGCCCGTGAACGAGCCAGGCAGGTGTGCTCAGGAGTTGCTGTCCTGAAAGATGGTAAAATCGTTGAAGAACGGCAGGATTCTAATCAAGGTTTGTTTAAGTAAGGTTAGCCGTTAACGCAGCAGGAAGAAGCTCAATCTATCAGGTGTGCTTCGGTAATCCTGGCGGTACCGGACCAGATCAAACAGATTATTCTTAACCTGTTAAACAATGCAGCGGACGCCTTCCTCCGGGACGGCGGGGTAATCACGATAAGCACCTGGCTGGAAGAGGAAAGAATAGCGATAGCAATCAGGGACACGGGTCTGGGCATGAGCCCAGAAGAAATATCCTTGATCTTCCAGCCGTTCTACTCTACCAAACCTGCAGTCAAGGGAACCGTCCTGGGTGTGTCCGTCTGCCACGGTATCATCCAAAACCATAGGGGGAAATTCGAGTTGAAAGTCAGCCCGGGAAAGGCTCAACATTTTTTGTTTTTCTGCCGGTCAACGAAGATGACCCGGCAGAACCCACAACACCCTCTGTAGACTGGTGAGGATACTACGACAAAAATAGCAAAATAGTTCCGACCGGAAAATGAGATGCACTCGGACGGCAATTCCGCTGTGCCAGGAATAATTTAAATAGAGTGATTGAAGATATTTTCATCACGAAAATTTGCTTGTAATCGGTTACATCCGAATGACCAATACGAGGAGAGAAAATGAAAAATACGGCCTTGCCCAAAACTTACGAGGGTTACAATACAGACAAATGTTGCAGATTTTGGAAGAGATCAGGAACAAACCTGGCGGAACATCGGCGACTAGGGAGGAAATCATAGCCATGCGGATGTTTATAAGGGAGTTCAAACTGACTCCAGTCCACCAGTTACAGATTATCAGCAAGCACTAAATGGCAAGGATCGCCCATTTCTTTGTGGCGGAGGACAGTTTTCAGGATATTGGATAAAGATGTAGTTTCAATAATCCGGATCAAGCAAAATAACATCTAATTCCACTGCAAAACATCTATGAAAATTTCGAAATCCTGCTATGCAATAACAGGCCTTTCTGCAGAGACTCCATGGGCTGTAAATTCAGGTTTTGTAGTCGGAGACTATTCGACGCTGATTATAGACACCGGCTCAAACTACCTCTCAGCGCAAACCATCTTCGGCTATTCCACGGGCATTAACCAAGACAACAAGTGTCTGGTCGTAAATACCGAACCACATTTTGATCATATCGGCGGCAATAGTTTTTTCCGCGAACGCGGGATTGATATATTTGCTCATCCCGGCATTCGAAGGACTCAGGAAATATTCAATCAAAACAAAGAAGAGTTTAACCGTACAATTCAAAACTCGGTCAGACAGGCTGCAAACGAGGCCGAGGCTTTCTTTTACAATACAATATTGGCAAATCCAAATAAATCTGCGATACAAGGCGATATAATTAGTTTAGGTGGCATTGAGGCCAAAATATTCGAAACACCGGGCCATACACCATTCAATATCTCGATTTTCATTGAACCGGATTGTGTTCTCTATTGTGGTGATTGTGTCGTAAGTGAGTATTTGCCGAACCTGGAGGCCGGCGATCAACAGGACTGGATCAATTGGCTTCAAGCCATCGATACCATAGTAAGCCTGGACCCAGTTACTATTGTCCCAGGGCATGGGCGTATTATTGCCGGCAAGAGGAGTATTAAGGTTGAATTAGAGAGAATGAGGAGTATTTTAAATACCGCTATCAAAGATTCCAAAGCTCCAACGTTATAAATCTTTTACGAAGGCATGGAGACAGATTCCAATCGAGACGGGTATGCTTCTCCTACACCGAAAATTCCGGACTGATTCAATCAATAAAACAAACACTTACATGAACGGCAATGAATCGTAAATAACAATCGCCCTTCTCGTGGTAACAATCTGGGGAGCAAACTTCACGGTAATCCGACTTGGTCTTGACGGAATTCCCCCCATGCTTCCAGTATCACTTCGTTTTCTCCTGGCTGCATTTCCAGCTGTTTTTTCGTGAAAATGCCGGCGGTGAGCTTCCGTTACTTGTTGGCTTACGGAATGTCCGTGGGGGTTGGACAGTTGGGTTGTCTTTTTTACGCGAGGTGTCGGCTAACCCCACAATTGGATGCAAAACTTGAGCGGGCGCATGCAAAGTCCATATTAGAACTCCCCGATAATCTTGCCTGTTACTGAAGACTCATATCCCGGCAATGTTGTCAGGTCTTGCCGTAGCGCTTTTGTTT
The DNA here is from genome assembly GCA_000961725.1 of Desulfobulbaceae bacterium BRH_c16a. Classification (GTDB taxonomy): domain Bacteria; phylum Desulfobacterota; class Desulfobulbia; order Desulfobulbales; family Desulfocapsaceae; genus Desulforhopalus_A. Next base: position 128,803 of record LADS01000059.1, on the reverse strand, counting down.
GCAGTACGTCCAGCAGTATTTTTACTGCGGGAAGATCAAGAAATTCCCGTCTGATGATAAGATCGCAACGAACAAATTGTATGGGGACGAAATCCAACTGATATGATGCGGCAACTGCACGCAAACCCAGAGCTGCGTCGGCCAGTCCGAAAGCAACCATCTGTGCCCCCTCAATATGACTTGATACTGTCTTGTCATACCCCTTTATTCTCTCTGCCGGGATGTCGAGCTTGTTCAACTGATCGTCCAAGAGAACCCGAATGGCCGCGCCGGGGCTGCGATTGACAAAACGGACTCCAGGGTTGATCAGATCGACCACGGAGGTTATGCCATGAGGATTGCCGGGAGCCAGCATCAGTCCTTCTTCGAAGAGCGAAAAACCCACTACCAGGGCGTTCGAGTTCTTCAAAACTGTTTTCGCAAACTCCAGATTCGATTCCGATTGTCCCTTGTTGTGAAGATGCGCTGCGGCGAGATGCGCATGTCCTGTCTGCAATCCTTTCAGGGCTTTGGAGCTCGATGCAAACCTGCACAGGAGTTCTGCTCCCTTGCCGTAGCGGGCGACGTGGGCATTGAGAATGGAAAAAGCGGGGTCACAGCCAAGAAGGAGGATTCTTCCCTCTAATTGTTCCTCATCCTGCAGCATGCGAATGTTACCGCCTGCCTTTTCCAGTATACCGTCGGCAGAATGAAATCCTTCGTTTAACAGCCATCTGCCGTCCTGGGGATACGCAATAAGGTTATTGTTTATGCGAACGACTGAGAGTCTGGTTCCAGGATTGTCAACATTCTCCGCAAGGGTGATGGAATGTTCTCTCGCGCGGTCTTCCATCTGAAAAAGATCTTCAACTGCACATGCCAGTTCCCTGGCCAGGCGAAGCGCCACCGCCGTGTTCGGCACATAGCGGCCGGACTCCATATCGTAAACTGCCTGCCTGCCGATTCCAACTCGTTCGGCCAAATCCTTTTGCGAGAATCCTTTGGCGATACGAATCGCTTTGACGTTGCAGGAGACGCTGTCTTTTGTGTTGTTCATAGCCAGACCTGTTGTGTCAGAGTGCCTCTGAGGGTATCTCCCTACATTTCCGACAAAGAAAACACATTTTTGTTGCATTCGTACAATTTATGACGTTTATAAACATACAACATTTCCGCCGTCTGCGCTTTGTAAGTACAATACTCGCTATTAAAATTATAATTATCCCTGTAAAAACATATCATTGTTGGCATGAAAATTCATATATGATAATTATGGCACTTATTTTGCTATAATGACAAGGCGAGACGTCTTTAATTGTCATTGTGATGTTTGGATACGACTGTTTTTATCCTCCAACCTTGGGAGTAGACATTATGAAGCTATTATGGAAATTGGCTACCACGGCCCATGGAGGGAAAAAGATTCTAAGCCTCCTGATGCTTTGCTTTCTGCTCCCGGCAACCGCGTCGGCCCAGGCTGAGAAAATAACCATCGCCGCCGCCGCAGATCTTAAATTCGCCATGGATGAAATCGTTGCCGAATTCAAGAAGGACAGCCCAACTCATGAAATAGAAGTAATATACGGTTCTTCCGGCAAATTTCATACACAAATCCAGCAGGGCGCACCTTACGACCTCTATTTTTCCGCCGACATTGCCTTCCCCCGGAAACTCGCAGAGAATGGTTTCGCGGCCTCAGATGTCATACCCTACGCCTTCGGCAGGATTGTCTTATGGAGCGGAAGTCTTGACGCCACGAAGATGACCATGGAGAGCCTCACCGATTCGGCAATCATCCGGATTGCCATCGCCAATCCCAGGCATGCTCCGTATGGCAAGAGAGCCGAAGAGGCATTACGCTCGGCAAAACTGTGGGATAAGGTGGAAGCGAAGCTGGTCTATGGGGAGAATATTGCGCATACTGCTCAATTCGTCCAAACCGGCAACGCCCAGGTCGGCATCATCGCCCTGTCGCTGGCGGTTAATCCCGAACTGGCGAACAAGGGCGGCTACCGGCTGATCCCGGACAATCTCCATGAACCGCTGGAGCAGGGCTATATCATCACCAAACGTGCCGCGGGCAACGGCCTGGCCAAACGCTTTGCCGACTATATGGGAAGCAAGTTCGCTTTCGCGGTGATGACCAAATACGGCTTTGTCCTCCACGACGAATCGACGAAAACTTTTCAACACGCCAATTGATTGAGGACAAGCCATGCTTTTATCCGACAGCGACCTGCAAGCCATTTGGTTGACGCTTCGCCTGGCGGGCATCGTAACCCTGATTCTCCTGGTACTGGGAACGCCGATTGCCTGGTGGCTGGCGCGGACCCGCACCCGGTGGAAAGGAGTGATCGGGGCCGTGGTCGCCCTGCCGCTGGTGCTGCCTCCTTCGGTCCTCGGCTTTTACCTCCTGCTCGCCATGGGGCCGAACGGTCCGGTCGGTCATCTGACCGAGATGCTCGGCATCGGCCCCTTGCCCTTCACCTTCACGGGGTTGGTGATCGCCTCGGTGTTTTACTCCCTGCCCTTCATGGTGCAGCCGCTGCAGAACGCCTTTGAGGCGATCGGGGACCGGCCTCTGGAAGTGGCTGCGACCTTGCGTGCTTCCCAGCTTGACACTTTCTTTACCGTGGCGGTACCCTTGGCGCTGCCCGGTTTTCTCACCGCCTCGATCCTCACTTTCGCGCATACGGTGGGCGAGTTCGGTGTAGTGCTGATGATCGGCGGCAACATACCGGGTGTGACCCGGGTTGTCTCGGTGCAGATTTACGACCACGTGGAAGCGCTGGAGTACAGTCAGGCCCATCAGCTGTCGGCCATCATGCTGGTCTTTTCCTTCCTGGTGCTGTTAACGCTGTATGCCTGGCGGCCGAATTGCAAAAAAGGAGCCTGAGATGAGCAAGATTCAAGCAAGGTTTCGCCTCGATTGGCCGGGGTTTACCCTCGATGTCGATCTGCAGCTGCCTGCAACCGGGATAACCGCCCTGTTCGGTCATTCCGGATCCGGCAAGACCACGCTGCTGCGCTGCATGGCGGGACTGGAAAGAGCGCCGCAGGGTCGGCTGACCATCAATGGCGATGTCTGGCAGGACGACCGCCATTGGCTCCCTACTTATAAGAGGCCACTGGGCTATGTTTTTCAGGAGGCCAGCCTCTTTGCCCATCTCTCGGTGATGGATAATCTTCGCTATGGCATGAAACGGGTGAAGGACGCTCGGCGGGTGAGCCTGGAACAGGCTATAGAACTTCTGGGGATCGGTCATCTGCTCGACCGGAAACCCGACCTGCTCTCCGGCGGAGAACGTCAGCGGGTCGCCATTGCCCGCGCCCTGGCGGTCAGTCCTCGCCTGCTCCTCATGGATGAGCCGCTGGCCGCCCTTGATTTGAAACGCAAAAGGGAAATCCTGCCTTATCTTGAGCGCCTGCATGACGAACTGGAAATACCGGTCATCTATGTCAGTCATTCACCCGATGAAGTCGCACGGCTCGCTGACTATATCGTTGTCATGGAGGGCGGACGCGCTCTGGGGCAAGGGCCGCTGGTGGAAATTCTTGCCGGAACCGAGCTGCCGATCCGGATAGGAGATGAAGCCTTCGCCATTGTTGAAGCGGTGATCGGTGCAGTGGATAACGAATGGCATCTGGCAAGGCTGGACTTTCCCGGAGGTCAGCTGTGGTTTCGTGATCCAGGCCTGGTTGTCGGTCACAAGGTACGAATCCGTGTCCTTGCACGAGATGTCAGCCTGACAAGGCAACCGCCCCAACAGAGCAGTATTCAGAATGTGCTGCACGGCAAGGTTGATGCTATAGGTGGAGACGAGCACCCCGGCCTGGCAATCGTGCGGATTCTGATTGGTACTTCCAGGTTTCTTGCACGATTGACCAGACGCGCGGTCGCGGATCTCAACCTGGAACCTGAGCAGAATATCTGGATACAGGTCAAATCCGTAGCCTTGATGGAGTGACAGGTAGAGCTCACAACCATCAGGCCGCTAACACCACTTCAATGCTTTCCTTGGGAAGCTCCATGTCAGAGGTGCAGGTGGTATGTTTTTTGCTTCAATGGCCTTACCACGAAAGGAACCAATCGTAATATTTTAAGGCCGGGCTCCGGTCGGTCCGGCAAGATGCGGCATTTGGAGAGAATTCATGCAGCTTGTTATGGCGATTTTTTTCTTCGTTCTCGTTTTCTATTTATTTCTGCAGTTCACGCGGCAGGAGGATGTGCAGGAAGAATATGAAGAGGCTATCCTCGATGTCGAAGGACGTCTGGAATGGGCGCAGACCCGGCGATCACATCCCTTCGGCATGCAGGCGCAACTCCAGGTGTCTCGGGAACTTCTGCACCGGGCCAAGGGGCTCTGGGCGGAAAACCGATGGCAGCAGGCCCACCGCGTTGCGCTGAAATCTCAGGAGGCCATGAACAGAGCCCAGCGCCTCTACATTTCGTCACTCCAGACCGACCACAGGTAAATACCTTTCCTCTCCGGCAAGAAAAATCCGGCCCACCCGGACAGCCACTACAACATTCTACAGTTTGACATGGCATTTTATGGGGCCGGCGTGCGAATTACGTTCTCCTGCCGGGCAGATACTTCAGACCGACCGATAACAGCAGATAGACCGTAGCGGCGATAGCAATGATCACCGGGCCGCTGGGCAGATCGAGCTGATAGCTGACACCGAGGCCGGACAGAATAAAGATCGCACAGAGCAGAACGGAGAGCAGCATCATCTGCCGGATGCTCGTGGCGAAGTTACCGGCAATGGCGGCGGGCAGGGTCAGGAGGGCAATCACCATTACAATACCGACGATACGCACCAGCAAAACTATGGTCAGGGCCGTCAGGCAGAGCAGCACCAGATACAGCCAGTGGGTGCGAATACCGCGCAAGCCGGCGAATTCATCATCAAAGCAGATAGCCAGAAATTTGTTATAGAAAATTCCGACAATACAGACAACGAGCACATCCAGGAGGAGAACGAAAAAGATATCGTTGCGTGTAACAAGCAGGATATTGCCGAAGAGATAGCTCATCGGATCGGTATAGCCGGGCGTCTTCGCAAGAAAGAGCAGACCAATGGCCATGCCGGCGGACCAAAGGGCACCGATTACGCTGTCTTCCCGCTGTTTGGCAAAAAAACTGACCAGCGCCAGAACCACCGCCGACAGCAGCGCCACGAGAATCGCGCCATGCAGCGGGCCGAACCAGGTAATGCCCACGGCTTTCTGGAGATAAAGGCCCAGCCCCACGCCGCCGAGCATGCAATGGGCGATGGCCCCGGCGATATAACTGATCCGGCGAACCACCACGTAAGTGCCGATAATACCAAAAGGAATAGCGGCAAGCAGACCGGTGATCACCGCATAGCGAAAAAACGGCAGGTTCGGATCGCTGAGTGCTGCGAAAAACTCAACCACGGGTATGCCCTCCATTGCTGCAGCTATGATCGTGACGGATCATCTGCAGGTCGCCGCCATACATATCCCGGATGAGCCTGCCGGTCATCTCGCTGGTCGGATGGATGATCACTTCCCGATTGACACAGGCAATCCTGGTGAAAAAAGAGGATGCAAAACCAACATCATGAGTGACCATCAAGATCGTCATCCGTCTATTCAGCTCTCTCAGCAGATCGAAAAAATGGGTTTCCGATTCCCGATCGATGTTGGCCGTGGGTTCGTCCAATATCAGTATCTCTCCGCCGGACGCGAGAGCCCTGGCAATCAGCACCCTTTGCCTCTGGCCACCGGAAAGTGCCGAGAAAGAGCGATTCACCATATCGGCCAGACCGACTTCGTTCAGGGCCGCCAGGGTTTTCTCCTTATCTCTTTTGCTATACCTGCCGGTAAAGGAGCTTCCCAACCGGCCCATGCAGACGACTTCCTGTACCGAAATCGGGAATTGTCTGTCATACTGGGCATACTGGGGCACATAGCCGATAAGCTGATGAGCTTCATCCGGACGTTTTCCATAGATGCTGATCGTGCCGCTATCCGGCTTGAGAAGACCGATGATCAGCTTGATCAGGGTGGTTTTGCCTCCACCATTCGGACCGACTATACAGACAGAATCGTAAGGCCGGATGGTCAGATTGACGTCTTTGAGAATTTGCCGCTCATCATAGTGGAAAAATACTTCCCGGATCTCTATGGCTGCGCTTGCTTCGCTTTTCCCGGTCATAACGATCCTGCTATTTTTTTGCCAGCGCCGATGATATCCTGGCCGCTATGGTTTCAAGATTTTCGGCTACATCCTCGGCCAGGGGGTCAAGCGGCACCACGTCGCCACCGATGGCGGTGGCCACCGCCTGACCGCTGTGAGGATCGAACTGCGGTTGCACGAAAATCACCTTTACCCGGTCCGCTTTGGCCTCGGCGATGAGGCCCGAGAGCTGTTTCGGAGTTGGCGTTTTCCCTTCTACTTCAACCGCCTCCTGCTGCAGGCCATATCTCTTGGCAAAATAGCCAAAGGAAGGATGAAAGACAAAGAATGTTGCCCCTGCGTATGGCTGCAGCTGTGCGGCGATCTTCCGATCCAGCTCATCCAACTCCCGGCTCAACTGGTCGAGGTTTGCGGCGTAGGCGCTGCTGTGCTGAGGATCTGCGGCAATCAATGTCCTGGCCATATCCGCAGCAATGATTTTCAGGTTGACGGGCGACAGCCAGACATGGGGATCAAGCGCCGCGTGATCGTTATCATGGCCATCGCCATGATGCCTCCCCTCCCCGTCATGGTCACGCTCCGCCATTGCCATTTTTTCAATACCGGCGACGGAATCGACAATCTTCAGGTTTGCGGAACTTTGCCTGATTTTGGCAATGACCTGCTCTTCAAACTCCAGGCCGATAGTAAAATAAAGCCGAGAACGGGTAAGTGCCTCCACCAGTTTCGGGGTCGGCTCGAAGGTATGCGGATCCTGACCTTTCCGGACCAGAACGCCGGTGGTAATATGTTCACCACCAATTCTGTCGCTGAGCCATTTCTGGGGCGGAATGGAGACAAAGACTTCGACGGCAGCCTGAGCCTGTTGTGCACCAAGGATCAGCGCCCCGCAGAGTGCAAAGAAAAGAACTGTATTCCTGAACACCTTACTCGATGTTGATGTAATCATATCGTCTCCGGATGTTAAAAAAATGTGCCGAGCTCAATGCAAATCGTCACATGCCTCTGTCTGGCAGACAAAATGCACCGCATTGCATTCCCGGCATTTCTCCAGGGAGTGCAGGGTAAAAAACTGCTGCATATGTGTCTGCTGATCGTGGGTCAACACTCCCGTACCGCTGCATAGCGGGCATTTGCCTGCCAGGGCCGTCTGGATGGCTTTTCTGATGAAATCAGATTTATTCGGAATCTTATCAAGATCATCCGCCAGCTTTTCGTCCGCTTTAAAGGTGATAACCCGCTCTATTTTTTTCATGTTTGTCTCCACTGACTGTATGTTCCCGTTTGAGTAATACTCAGTAATACGCAATCCCGCGAAGGTCAACTCCGGAAACCCTGCACTCTTTTAATTTTTTGAAAAAATGGGGGATATGCAGAAGACGTTTCTGTAGTCTTTTTAAAGTCTCCAGACGATCTGGTTAACCTTTCAGAAATATTTGACAATCCTTTGGAAATTTCAACTTGCAAGCATTGTAAAAAAGCAGAAAGTATTCAGCAGGCTTAGGAAAATGGACGAAAGCATCAAAAGCTAATATTCTGCAACAATCAGAACCAGGTTTTGCATGGTGAAAAGCTTGCGACAATAGGTAAATTGTCAGCCTCTATTGCTCATGAATTCAACAACCCCCCTGCAGGGCCTTATGCCCATACTCCAGGTTTTAAGAAATGGAAAAAATTGGAAGAAGATGAGATGGTTATGCTGGAGTTGGCCATCAGTGGAAGTCGTCGGATGAAAAATTTAATTCTTAGTCTTCAGGATTTTAATCGGACGTCAATGGGAAAGCCTTTATGGATGTGCATGCTTCCATCGATGCCCTGCTGTTGCTGTGTAAGAGCGATTTCAAGCGCAAAGGGATTTCCGCAGTATTGAATTATGCCGAGAGGTTGCCGCAGATCCTGGCGATTTCAGATCAGATCAAACAAGTCATTCTTAACCTGTTGAACAATGTAGCGGATGTATGCCAAGAACACGGTCGGGTAATCACGATAAGCACCTGGCAGGAAGAGAAGCTCTTTCTTCCTGGTTAAGAACTTCCTTCGTTATTATGTCAGTTATCATTCAGGGCACGGCGGAAACCGCCGTGTGCCTGCGTGCTGTGAAACACCTCTTCTTCCGCCAGCAGTATGTCTCTGCCCGGCGTGGGCTCATACGCCGGTTCGGCCATAGCCCCGCTCCGTTTTTTGACCGTTGCCGGGTTTGATGACGCGGGTCAAGGCAAAACCGGCCAGGACAGCCCCGCCGATAACGAGAGCCGGATGCTGGCGGGCGAACAGCTGGACCTGATGGGATAGGTCATCCATTTTGTAGTTGCGGAAGGCGGCTGTCCAGCGCCGCATGGTATCGACGTAGGTATCGGAAGTGAGGGTTTTCTCCTGCAGCATTTCCGTCTTCTTCTGCTGATGCGGGTGTTCGGCGCAAAGGCTAGGATTTGTGGCGCAGGCCCCGGTGTTGAGATCGCGATATGCGGTTCCGACTTCTTCGAGATCATTCAAGGCTTGGGCTTGAACATATGCCTGTTCAACAAGTCCCTGACTCAACGGGTCGGTCTCGATCCGACCGGCGGTTGTTTTTTTCTCTTCTCTTTTCATTTTTGTATACCCCGATATAAAATGGTTTATGATATCCTTCGACACCTTGTAGATGGCAGGCAAAGTTGAGCACGGACAAGTAGTGCTATTTCTCTCTTTTCATTAACCATGCCAGAAACCCGAGAATTTCCTATTGCTCCGCAAGAGGATGAAATCAGACTGAAATCGGGAAAATTGATGTTCCAAGTACCGTGGATGATCTTTCTCCGCTGCTTCTGACCGACAGTTATCCTATCGGCCCGGACGGCTATCCTGAAAAGAGAGACTGATGTATCTCACCGAATTCGAACCGTCTTGAGCCGCTCATAAGTTGAGCTACAGGAGTTCACCTTGGTAGAGCAGCTAAACCACCTATAGGCCTGGCGTTTCGGGCAACATGCTTTGGCCGTCTTTAAAAAGAACAGAGCGAACAAGAAGCTTTGAAAATCTATTGTTGGGAATCTTTGCCACAGGCGTTATATTAGCTGTAAAAGGCAACTACCAAGGAGTAGTGCAATGGCGACCCTAAACATCTCGATGCCATATGAAATGCGAGCCTTTATAGAAGCCCGTTTCAGCATGGGAGAATATCAAGGCGCAAGTGATTACCTGCGTGATCTCATCAGGCATGCCCGCGAAGAAACGGAGCGGCTTTTGGTTGAGGGCGTGGATAGCGGAACGGCACGGTCACTTGATATGGCCGAATTGAGGAGAAGGGCTCAAACCTTGCCCAAACAAGGGTAAACGTTCTAAATGACAATTCTAATAACGCCAGCGGCGGAGAATGATCTCGTCAACATCTGGCCCTATCTCGCGCGGGAGAATTCAGACGTCGCCGACCGCGTTTATCAGGCCGCTGAAGACACCTTTCAAGCTCTTTCCGCCACACCGCGCATAGGCTCTTTGTACCGATGCAAACGATCCCGACTTGAAGGGTTGCGCTTTTTCCCTGTCGGCAAGTTTAAAAACTATGTCGTTTATTATCGGGAACACCCCAAAGGCATAGAAATTATCCGCATCCTCCACGCTCACATGGACAAACAAAGACGACGAGAGCCAAAAGAGTGAGCCATAGCCATCTATCAATCTATATTGGACAAATCGAAAAGTTCAATCGCTTGTAGATACCGATCGACAAAAAATTATCTAAGGGGGGAAAAATGAAACCTAAGCAAGAAAGAGATGTAGAGAAGGGATATCCGAAGGCCGACTTCGTGGCAAAGCTGCGACGTCTGGCGGACGCTATAGAGAACGGGGATCGCTTCGAGATACGGATTGCCGGCGAGCGCGTTTATGTACCTGTCAGGGCTAAGTTTACTATCGAACATGAACGCTCTGGTGGTGAAGAGGAAATAGAGTTTCAGATTAAGTGGGAAAGCGAAAAGACATCGACTGATATTTCTTGAGCAATCGCCTTTGGCTCAATCGGGTGAAAAGCTGCCCGATTTGAAGCCAGACATGCGGCCGAAGAGTAAAACATGCCGAGAGATTCTCTTAAGTACATAATATCAATCTATAAAGAAAGAACCGGTGTTTTATGCGTATTGGTCTCGTTTATTGTTTTATTAATTGATTACATCACAGGAAAGCATATAGAATTCCCAATAGCTTATGCTTTACCGGTTGGAATGGCAGCATTCCGGAATAAAAAAACTGAGGCCTATGTAATGGCCATATTGTTGCCGTTGGTGAGGATAGGATTCCATTTCCTATGGCAGCAGACGCAATCGCTTCCCGAGGATATACTCAATGCCACGATAACCGGATTGGCCTTAATGTTTTATGCATATGCGATTGACCGAATAGCATGGCAAAAAAGAGAGTTGGAAAAAGAAGTAAAAATTTTAGAAGGTTTTTTATCAATATGTGCCTCTTGCAAGAGAATTAAAAATGAAAAAGGCGAGTATGAGGAGATAGAAAAATATGTCTCTGAGCGCTCGAAAGCCACTTTCAGCCATGGAATATGTCCAGAGTGCGCAAGGAAATTGTATCCTGAAGTTTTCAGCGATCGGAAAGTATAATCGCTAACCGAATGCACCTAACATTTTATCTTTTACGACATACTTTGTTTATGTGCGGTGTATGGTAGCAGCACATTGAAATGTTTCTCGAGCCAATGCCTTCGACTGCGAGTACATCGTTGACTCCGGTTTCGAGTGGCTTATCACGATGGAGAAGTGACATGATGAAGCAAGCAAAGAACACGATTTGCCTTTGGTACGATGGCGACGCCGAGGAGGCTGCGCGTTTTTACGCCAAGACCTTCCCCGATTCATCCGTTGGCGCGGTACTCCGCGCACCGGGGGATTTTCCGTCCGGGAAGCAAGGAGATGTGTTGACGGTCGAGTTTGCCGTGATGGGAATTCCCTGCCTCGGGCTCAATGGCGGACCTGCCTTCAAGCACAGCGAAGCATTCTCGTTTCAGGTCGCAACCACTGATCAGGCCGAAACGGATCGTTATTGGAACGCGATCGTCAGCAACGGCGGCGAAGAGAGCGCCTGCGGCTGGTGCAGGGACAAATGGGGCCTGTCCTGGCAGATTACGCCGCTTGCTTTGACAAAAGCGATAACCGATCCCGATCGCGCTGCCGCCAAGCGCGCATTCGATGCGATGATGCAGATGAAAAGGATAGACATCGCTGCAATCGAGGCGGCGCACCGCGGTTGATTTTTCCACCTCCAATTTCATTTTCAGATCAGCGAAACGGCGGAGCGTACTGTAAACCTCCCTTGTTCCAGAGGTTGTTGAGCCCTCTTTCGACCTTCATATCCGACTGCGGGCCAAAATTTCGGTCGAAAACTTCGCCGTAATTACCCACCTGATGGATGACCTGGTAGGCCCAGTCATCTTTTAAACCAAGTCCTTTCCCGCCGGGGCCTTCGAGGCCGCAAAGCCTCCTCACGTCGAGCCTGCTGCTGATTTTCAGCTTTTCTATGTGCTGAGAACTCACGCCGATCTCCTCGCCGTTGACCATTGCATAGAGAGACCACTTAACAATATTATACCAGACATCGTCACCTTGGCGTACCACCGGTCCGAGAGGTTCCTTGGAGATAACATCGGGAAGAACCACCGCACTGTGCGGGTCTGCAAGCCCGAGTCTCAGGCCATACAGCCGCGACTGCTGCATGGAAAGTACATCGCAGGAATCCGTTTCAAAGCCTTTGACCGCCAGATCAAGGGTCGCGTAAGGAACAATTTGATATTCAATCTGGTTGCTTTCCAAGTAATCGACGAGATTCTGTTCGGAAGGGGAATTGACAGGGCTGCAGACCCGGGCCTTTTTCAGATCGAGTGCACGCAACGCCTCGAGTTTTCTGGCCACAAGAAAGCCTTGGCCGTCATAATAGCTGATCCCGGCAAAATGGATGGCAAGAGCGGAATCACGGGTAAAGGTCCAGGTCGAGTGCCGGGAGAGCAGATCGACCTCTTCCGACAACAGGGCAGTGAATGCCTCGTTTTCGGCAAGCGGCACATACTCCACCTTGCCTGCATCGCCAAGAACCGCCGCAGCGACGGCCCGGCAGATATCCACATCAAGGCCTGTCCAACTTCCTTCGGCATCAACGCTTGCAAAACCAGGGGTGACGGTCGAGACGCCGCAAATAAGATGGCCGCGCTTCTCAACCTCCTCCTTGGTATAGGCAAAGGCCGAGCCGGTAAAAAAGATCCCGGCGAGCAGCCAGACGAGCCATTTCATTTTTTTCATAGTGTAGATTCCTTTATTTCCATTTCCCTCGGGGATAATAGCTGCTACATTGCACTCCGGTCAATGGTGAACAGCACTCCTGACAAAAATAACATTACTCCCCAAACTCATTCCGGTCCGCTTACTTTGCAACGAAAACAATCCAGAACGGCACGATTCGTCGCCGTCGAGACACTCTGTCATCTCTACCGGCAGCGCCTGCCGGTCAAACCCCTTCTCGACCGGGCCGTCCAGGGCTATGGTTTGCCCGGCAACGAGCGGAACCTCACCATGCAACTGGTGTATGGCGTCCTTCGCAACCGCCAGTACCTGGACAGAATTCTCCGGCTTCTCTCTAAAACCCCCTTACGGAAAATCGACCCGATCATCCACCAGGCGATTGCGGTGGGACTCTACCAGTTGTTTTTTCTTGAACGGATCCCGCCATCGGCCGCGGTCAATGAAATGGTCGAATGCTGTAAAACAGCAGGCGTGCCAAAAAGACTTGAAGGGTTCGTCAACGGCATCCTCCGTCAGTCGATTCGGCAAAAAACGGTGCTTGCCGAACAGGCACAGCGGGACGAAACGGGCGCAGAGATTGTCAATCATCCGGAATGGCTTGTCGCCAGATGGAAAAAACATTTCGGGGCAGAAGAAACTCTTCGGATCTGTCGGGCCAATAACCGGGAACCTCTCCTGACAGTACGAATCAATACCGTCAAAATTTCCAGGGACGATTTCAGGCAGCTCCTCGAACCGCATGAAATCGTATCCCATGTGGGGAATTACAGCGAGGATGCCGTTTTACTCCCCGAATTTCAAGGGTCCATCACCGCCATTCCCGGTTATGCCGAAGGGTTTTTCCAGGTGCAGGATGAGGCTGCCCAGCTCGCCACCTGCCTGCTTGGCCCTTTTCGTCCGGGATCTACGTATCTCGACGGTTGTGCCGGTCTTGGCGGCAAGACTTCGCACCTGCTCCAGTTTGCCGCGCGGCATGGATTCAAGGTGCATGCGGTGGAGCCGGAACCGCACCGGCTGGGAAAACTGCAGGAAAATCTCGCCCGCCTTTTTCCTGGAGATGTTCCGGTCATTCACGAAATGAATCTGCAGCAGCTTCCTCGCCGGGATCTTCCGCTCTTTGACGGCATCCTCATCGACGCACCTTGTTCCGGCACCGGGGTCACCGGCAGACATCCCGATATCCGCTGGAACAGGCGCCCGGAAGATATAGCCCGCTACCGGCAGGAACAGCTGGCCCTGCTCGAGCACGCGGCAGATCTCCTTGCCCCCGGCGGGGTGCTGGTCTACGCCACCTGTTCGCTCGAGCCGGAAGAAAATCAGGGCGTGGTGCAGGAATTTCTTTTCGACCATAAAGCCTTTTCCCTTACCGACTGCTCCGGGCAGCTGCCGGAGCCGGCCCGTCGATTTGTTGTCGACGGTTGTTTTGCGCCCCGCCCCGAGGCGGACATCGATGGGTTCTATGCCGCGAGAATGCAGCTTAAATAGATTCTTTCAGCTTTGGCCTATTCACATCGCGACTAAGAGATTTTCCAGGTTTTTCTTTGCCATCACCCCAGGTCTGTTGTACATTCTCCTCATTCTTGAACAGAACCGTAATCTACCCTGAAATCAGAGGGTTTTCCCTTCTCCCCGCGCGGGAGCTACTTAACCAAGGACAGAGACAATGGCAGAAATAAAGAGCACGATGGACATGGTACTGGAACGCGCCGCCAGAATGGCCGCTTCGGCTCCCGTGGAGTCCGACAGTGAGGTTCTGACAAAAACAGGAATGCGTCTGGCCGCCGACTATCTCAATCGCAAGGAAATCGATCTTCCCAAGGAGCTTGCCGGCCAGCCGGCCAAGGATCAGGCGGAAGTGCGAAAGGGCATGGCCCAGACCCTGCTCCGCAACATCGTCCTGCCGCGCAGCCCCGAACTTCAGGCTTCCGGAGAATTGGCGGTACAGGGCGTTCTCGCACTTGCCGGTAAAAGCAAAGAAATCGGCACGGTCTGCCGCGAACTGGAACAGATACTCAAGCAATACGGGCAGCACAAGGAACAGATGACCCAGCAGCTTGAAGATGCGATCAGAGCCCAGCTCGAACAACAGGGGGCAGCCAGGGGACAGGGCGGCCAGGCAGCTAAAGTCAATCCGGCGATGCATCCGCAGTACCGTGAGGAACTCGGACGCATGATGACCGGCCTGAACAATCAATACAACGATGCCTTAGACCAGCGCAAGGACATGATCCTCCAGTTGCTGTCTTCGGCCGGCCGCTGATTCCCGACCGTTAACATTCAATCTTGTCTATTGCGTGACGTATGGAGTATTCCCAGCGGATTGCCCGGGTCCAGGCCCACCTGCGGAGAAAGAAAATCGATGCGTTTCTGGTCAGTCAGCCGGAAAACCGCCGCTACCTCAGCGGTTTTCGTGGCGGCGACCACGGTATTGCCGAAACTTCAGGGGTATTGCTTGTCCCGGCTCGGGGATCGGTTCGACTGCTCACCGATTTCCGCTACAAGCTCCAGGCGGAACTGGAGGTGCCATGGGCGGAGGTGATTGTCTATCCCAAAGGGCTTCTCTTTCTGCTCGGTGAATTGCTGTCCGATTTGAGTGTCGCCAATGTAGCCTTCGAAAGCCACTACACCCTCCACTCCTTTGCCGAAAAGATGACTGCAAAGCTCGGCAAAAAAGGGATCTCAACCCTGCCGACGGAGAATATCGTGGAAACGATGCGGCAGATCAAGGACGAAGAGGAGATCGAGCTGATCCGCCGGTCCGTACGATTGAACGAGGAGGTTTTTCTCGAAATTTATGGCTCCCTTGCCGATTACCAATCGGAAATCGATATTGCCCTTGCCATTGAAGCAGCCATGCGCAGGCGGGGGGCGGAAGGAGCAAGTTTTTCGACCATCGTCGCCAGTGGTGACAACGGCGCCCTGCCGCATGCGGTTCCGTGCCCGCTGCCGATCACCAGGGATGGTTCGTTGACCATCGACATGGGACTCGTGCTCGACGGCTACTGTTCGGACATGACCCGCAATTGTGTTCCGGGCAAAGCGACCGACCGCTATCTCGAACTGCACCGGCTGGTGCGCAAAGCTCAACAGGCAGGCATGGCCGCAGTTCGGGCCGGTATACGGGGGTGCGATGCCGACCGCGCGGCCCGGACGATCATTGCCGAGGCCGGCTACGGAGAATACTTCGGCCACTCGCTTGGCCACGGGGTGGGACTTGCCGTCCACGAGGAACCGCGACTGTCGATCCGCAACAAAAAACAGCTCAAGGCCGGCATGGTAGTCACCGTCGAACCCGGCATCTATATCCCGGGCTGGGGCGGCATCCGGCTCGAAAACATGGTCGTCGTCCGTGAGGACGGCTGCGAAAACCTCAACAGCGACACCACCTGGCTCGATATATGAAAGCACCGAAATATTTTGTTCTCGATACCAACGTCCTGCTCCACAACCCCGAGTCGATCAACTCTTTCGGTGACAACTATGTCGTGCTGCCGATGACTGTGATTGAAGAACTTGACAATTTCAAACGCATCAACGACGAACTCGGGCGCAGCGCCCGTCAGGTCATTCGCCAGCTCGATCGCCTCCGCTCCCAGGGCACGTTAAAGGACGGGGTAACGCTTGGCAACGGCGGCGTCCTGAAAATTTCTCTCGAGGAAAAGAGCCTGCAGGGAATTTATCTCGATATGTCGGTCCCCGACAACCGCATCCTCGCCGTAGCGACCAACCTTGCCGCCCAGAGCAAAAAAGTAATCTTCGTCTCGAAAGATATCAGCGCCAGATTGAAGGCCGACGCACTGGGCATCGAAGTGATGGACTTCGAACAGCAGAAATGCGATTTCGACAGCCTGTACAACGGCTGGCGGGATCTCCAGGTGGCCGGTGAAGTTATCGACACTTTCTACAAAGACAAATCCCTGACGATTGCCGGAAGCGATTTTTATGCCAACGAGTTCGTCATCCTGAAAGACCAGGCCAATCCAAAACACACAGGATTTGCCAGAGCAATCAACCGAGACACCCTCACCCATCTTGAGTCGACCTATGAAAGTGCCTGGGAACTCCATGCCCGTTCCAAGGAACAGCGAATGGCACTGGAGTTGCTGCTCGATCCGAAAATCAATCTGATCACCCTGATGGGCAGGGCCGGAACCGGCAAGACACTGCTTGCACTCGCTGCCGGACTGCACTGCGTATTACGCCTGGAAACCTACGACAAGCTGCTGGTGTCAAGACCGATTATCCCAATGGGCAGGGATATCGGCTACCTGCCAGGGACAAAGGACGACAAGCTGAGCCTGTGGATGCAGCCGATCTTCGACAATCTCAGCTACCTCATGCGACTCGACCATAAATTCGAAGACGGCACAGTCCAGAATAAAATCAGCCAGCTGATAAAAAACCAGCAGATCGAACTGGAAGCGCTCACCTATATCCGGGGCCGGTCGATTCCCGATCAGTTTGTCATCATCGACGAAGCGCAGAACCTCACGCCCCATGAAGTGAAAACCATTGTCTCGAGGGCCGGCGAGAACACCAAGATGGTCATCACCGGCGACCCCAACCAGATCGACAACCCCTACCTCGACGCATCGTCCAACGGTCTGGCTTATGCCGTCGAAAAGCTGAAAGGTCAACCGCTCTACGGCCACGTCACCCTCAGCAAAAGTGAACGAAGCCCTCTCTCGGCCGTTGCCGCCGATTTTCTTTAACAGGTCAAAGGTCAAAAAATGCGACAGATTGTCATCGACGAACTCTCACCGATGGAACGCGACAACATCGACTCCTACTTGAAAAGAACGATCAAACAGGGACCGATGATCGGCATCTACTGGATTGAACTGCCTCCGGACCTTCTCGCCGAAGCCCAGCAGGGTCACGAGGAGCACGGCCCGTTCTATCTTGCGGTGGAATTGACCGGCAGTGCAGTAAAATTTGAACTGCTGGTGCGCAGCCAGTCCAACCTGCACTGCACGTGCATCGCCCATGCCACCGCCGTCCAGCGCCAGTTTATCCTCGATTTTGTCGACCGGATGGTCGCTGAGGAGTTTATCTCGGCTTAAGTCGATAATTGGGCTTCGGCAGCCTTCTTGCCGGAGGCAATAAAAATCGAAATCTTCACCTGCTCACCGCAGTTGCAGCTTGAGGCACAGCAATTTTCGCCCAGCGGTTGCACTGTGACGTCTTCAAGCCCTGCCGCCCGATACCATTCCTCAAGTTGCGCCTGCTGAAAACCGAGCCAGCGGTCATGCTGCTCCCTGCGCAGGAATTCGAAATCATGCTCGTCGAGATCGGTGATCGTCAGCACGCCACCGGGCTTCAATACCCGGACCATTTCCCGGATCGCCGAACCTGGATCTTCAACATGGTGCAGGTACATGTTGGCAAAGACATAATCGACTGCCGCATCATCGACCGGCAGAAAATCGGCATCGCCTACCCGGCAGTCTACCTCCGGCAGCGCCACCGACAGTTCTGCAAGCATCCGTTCCGACTGATCCACGGCAATGACCTGGAGTCCTTTTGCCACAAGGCCCCGGCTGACAAAACCGGATCCGGCGCCGACATCAAGCGCCGTGCGGCCGGCTTCCAAGCCGGCCCGAGCCAGAGCCTGATCACGAACAGCGGGAGAAAAAAACTCCCGGCGCATGGCATCCCATTGCTGGGCAACTGTATCAAAATAGCTTTTACATTCCATCTTCTTTTTCCTCCATACATTGTCTTGAAAGACAGGTCCCGGCCGGTTTCCGGGCCTTGACCATAGAACGGACCAGTTCGGCAAATACTGTGACAACTTCCTCGGGGGAGGCACTCATCTCTTTGAGCACCCGACCGTAGAGGTCGTCGTTGGTCTCATTGATGGCACTACAGGTGATCAGGCCCTGCGGAGTGAGACCGATGCGGATAACTCGCCGATCGCTTTCGTCGGGAGTCCGTTGCAGAAGACCGATTTTCACCAGCCCTTCCACCGTGCGGCTCAGGGTGCTTTTGTCGAGACCGAGATGATCGGCCAGTTCGTTCTGGGACGGCAGGTCGAGCAGTTCGACCGCCAGCAGGCAATGACACTGGGCAATGGAGACCCCGTGACAGCAGGTATCCTCTTTAAGTTGGGCGACAAGCAACTGCTCCAGCTGCCGCAGATTCTTTCTGAATTCTCGAAGAATCTTGATATCCATATCCTGCACCTCCGATATAGTTGTTTACCACAACTGTTGTATAAACCAACTATATCGAAAAGGCAAGGGAATAAGGAAAAATCTTTAACGGGAGTGAGCAAACAGGAAGCAGCATGAAGCTCAAGAAACGCGGCCCGGGCGAACCCGAAAGACTACGACGCTGCGTTCCTGCGCCACTCCGATGGTGACGCCCCATTGACTTCCTTGAATATTTTTGAAAAATGAGCAGCAGAGCCATATCCCGATTGCTCCACGACATCCCCGACCGGAATACGCGGATCGCGAAGAAGATCCATGGCAAATCGAATTCGACGAAGACGCTTGTATTCTCTCCAGCTGATTCCCACTCTCTCCATTTCTCTCTGAAGAGAACGTTTCGACATTGCCACCCTGGCCGCCGCCTCGTCCAGGGTGAGGGAAGCCACATCCAGGTCCTGCCCCAGCGCGGCGTTCAATTTCACGAGAAATTCATCTTCCCGGCTTTCAGTAACCGGATCATCCGCCCTTTCACCATTGACGGAATCATGAAGAATGATCTGTTTTGCCCGATCCAGCACTTTTTCCCTGTTCGCCAGCAGTCCTGCCACTCGTAATCGCAGTTCCTTGTTGCTGAACGGCTTGCTCAAAAAGGAATCCGCCGACAGTCCCAATCCGGTCAGGCGGTTCTCTTCATTGCCTAAGGCCGTCAGGATAATGATCGGTATATGGGCGGTCTGTGAATTGCCTTTCAGTTTTCTGGTAAGCTCAAATCCGGACTCACCCGGCAACATGAGGTCGGTAATGATGATATCCGGCTCCTTGTCCATGGCTATGACAGCGCCTGACTCGGCATCAGGAGACGTCAGTATCGTCCAATGCGGCGGGAAAAGCGTCGGCAGATGGTGGCGTAAATCCGGGTCGTCCTCAATAACGAGCATGGTGTACTCTTTCTCAAGACCATGTAAGACTGGATGCTCATTCTCCGCGGTCTCCGGCCACACAACACCATCACCTGCCGGTGAAACCTCTGCCCTGACTCCCTGGGCAAGCGGCAGGAAAACCAAAAATTTTGCACCGGCTTCTTCCGGCCGGCAAAGCTCTATTGTCCCGCCGGCCGCTTCGATCTCATCTCTTGCAAAAGCAAGACCTATTCCCCACCCCTTGGGGCCCGACCGAGGGTGCGCCTGCTCAAACCAGTTGAATATGCGTTGCTCCTCTCCTGCCGGCACACCAATTCCGTCATCTTCTACTGTAAGCGCCAGACGCCCGTCAGCTATCAACGCCGTCATTGCTATCGCGCCCCCTCTGTCCGTGAACTTGACGGCGTTGGCGAGCAGGTTTGAGATAATCATGATGAAGGTTTCCCGTTCCATGGCCAGGCAGGCGTTGTCCACTTCGACATGTTCATGAAGCCGCCTGCTCTCCTGAGCGGCCTGCTGGCGAAACGGCGCAACAGCCTCTTCTATTGCCTGTGCGACGGAAAACGGTTCACCGTGGTTGTTGAGGGCAGCCGTGTTATTGGCCAAATCGAGCAGACGGTCCAGCAGCCCGCCGATGCGATGTGCACGTTGATGAATCATTCGCAGCATGGTGCTCGTTCTTCCGCCCTCATCCTGCAGCGCTTCCACGGAAGACATGATCACGGCGAGAGGTGTTCGCAGTTCATGGGCAATAGCCCGAAAAAGCCGTTCGCGCGAGGTGAGCAGTTGATCAAGCTGCCGATGCTTCTCCTCAAGGCGTTGATTTGACGCCTGCAACTCTCCCGTCCGCCTGGCAACCAGATTCTCCAGGAACAACGATCGCTTGTGCAGCTGCCTGCTATACATGGTAAAGCAAAAGGCCAGTATACCGGAAAGCACGATGGCATAAAGCGCATACGCCTGAGGCGTTTTCCAGGGGACCTGGGCGATGGAGAAGCTCACAGGCGCTGATTCAACCATCCATTGTCCATGCCTCTCCATGGCCCTGACTGTAAAACTGTAGGTGCCGGCGGCAAGCCCGGCAAAAGTGGCAAGACGGCCGTCGGCACTGTTCCATTTTTTGTCCACTCCCTCCAGCCTGACCTCGTATTTGACCGATCCCAGATTGCCGTAGTTGAGCACGCTATAGGCAAACGAGATTTTATTGTTTGCCCAATCAAGCCTGATGGGCTCTCCCCGCCCTGCTGTTGGTACCTGTCCCCCGTCCTGATTGTAGACATACGGCTGGAGGTGGAGGGGAGGGGCGATGCCGGACCGCTCGGGGCCCGGAACCTTTTCCGGATGAAAGAGCGCAAACCCCGAAAGGGTCCCCAGAGCCAGTCTGCCATCGGGCAGAACATGCCAGGCGTTGAAATTGAATTCGTTGTCCGGCAGACCGTCATCTGTTGTATATTTCTCGACATTCAAGGTGTCGGGAGAGATTCTTGCCAGACCATGCAGGGTGGTTGCCCAGATAAAGCCATCAGCCGGGATGGTGCAATAAACGGCGTTGCTCGGCAATCCGTTCAGCTCGCGGAGTATTGTCGTCTTCTTCCGTGCCGCATCAAAAACGGAGATACCGCCATCAGTCGCCAGCCAGATGCGTGCCTGTGCATCCTCGGCGAGGCCTTGAACACCTTTTCCGGCCAGACGCAGGCCATCAGGACCATCTTCGTCCGCGTGAATGACACGTATCGGATTCCCCGCTCCGTCAAGCAGCATCAATCCGCTGCTCGTACCGGCCCAGATCTGCCCACGGCTGTCCTCATACAGCGCCCGAACCCGGAAATGGGGTAGAGATAAAGCATTGCCGGGTTCCGGCATATAGTTGCGGATCTCGCCGGAAACCGGATCAAACCTGTTCAGCCCCCGGGTGGCGCCAAACCAGAAAACACCCCTGCTGTCCTTATACATCAGGCGAACATAGGGATGGGTCAGGACCTGACCTGCACCGGCGAGTTGTGTCAGCGGCGTTACCGTCATTGTACGTAACGACACCCTGACAACCCCCTCTTTTCTCGCCGCCACCCACAACTCATCGCTGTCCATATAGAGAGCCCGGATATCATCGCGGCGCACCTTCTCCCATAAATCGAGCGGCTGAATCAGATCCGGCGTTGCATACTGATGCGAAGCGAGATGCAGTCTGGACAATCCCTTGCTGGTGCCTATCCAGAGGGCGTCATTGCCCTCGGCGGCGAAGGACCAGATAACATTACTGTTCAGTCCGCCTTCCTCCAGCGGCGTCGCCCTGTATGCGTGAAAAGGGGACTCAGGGTGGAACCAGCTTACGCCCTTGTCAAACGTCCCAAGCCAGACCTGTCCGTTCCTGGTCCTGATGACGTTCATAAGGGTGTCGCTGGGAATGGAATACTGGTCATCCCGCTGATACCGGTACAACTCCGCCCGGCCTTTCTCCGTATCGAACAGGGCAAGGCCGCCGCCCCACGTTCCCAGCCAGAGCAGGCCGTCTCCCGCATCGGCAATGGACATGACATCGTTTGCGGCAAGACCGCCGTTTTCGGTATCGTAATACTGGAAATGAACGCCTGCGGGGGACTTGAGGACCTTGACCAGTCCCCGCTCCTGGCTGCCCAGCCATAGAACTCCGGCCTGATCACGGAAAATGGTATTGAAACTGTCATTTTCAAGACTGCCGGCTTCCTTGTGATACCATGTGGTTTCCCCATTTCCCTGATTGAGGCACCCAAGACCTGAGTCACGGGTAGAAAACCAGATCTCATCACCATCCAGTACAAGCCCGTTCACGGCATCGGCAAGAGGGGTCCTGTCCGGCAGCAGCACGGGCACCCGCTGCGGGGACAGATCGGCGGTCGGGATCAGCCGGCCGGACTGTTCGTCATTTCCTTCAGATGTTTCCATTACATATATACCATTCCCGGCTGCAAACCAGAGTGTATCACCTGTCCGGCTCGTGACAATATCAAGTATATCAGTAGAGCCCAGCGCTTTGATCCGTGTGACCAACCGCCTCTGCCGGTCTATGACATTTATGCCGCCCCCCATTGTCCCGACCCAGATGCGCCCCTGCCCGTCTTCTGCCAGAGATTCGATATAATTGTCTGAAAGACTGTTCGGATCATCATGATTTTTCCGGAAGGAAAGCATGGAGTATCCATCGAAGCGAACAAGACCGTCTTCCGTTCCGACCCAGACATAACCATCACTATCCTGCAACAGGGCTCTGCCGGTATTTTGAGGCAGCCCCTGCCCAGAGGAAACAGTATTGAAAACAACCGGCGGCAACGCAGCCGCAGCTGCAGAACTTATGCACAACAGCAGGAACAGGAAAACGTGACGTATCAAAAGAAACCTCCTTTCCACCACTTTGAGAGACATTAATTGCGTCATATGTATATCAATTTTATGACAAACTCAATAAATCACTTCGCAACAAAATCCATATTTTCAGCAATTTAACAGATAGTGGCGCAAAATCGATAAAAATTGGCATGTTACTGTCTATTCAGCAATGTCGGTTTTTTCTATACTGCCAGGGCTGGGCTTAATTCTCAGTTCTATCACCGTATTCCCCGCACCCTCGCTCTCTGTGGGAACCAGGAAACAGACAAACCGAAATAGATATGGGTTGCGTATTCTCAAGGTTGAGGACATACGAGCATGAAGATGCCAAATTACCTCGTCATCGATGACGATTCCTGCATTCGCGATTTCATCGATGCTGTTTTTGCAAAGGAGGCAAATATTACCCAGGCATGTGACGGCAAGGAGGCTCTCGAACTCCTTCAACAGCGTCAGTTCGATATAGTTATCTGTGATGTACAGATGCCTCGCCTCAGCGGCACAGATCTTTTCAGGCGGATCCAGATTGCTACGCCTGAAGCCGCGGCGAATTTTATTTTCTGCACCGGAAATCCGACCGAGGAACTGGTACGTTTATGTTCGGCGCACCACACCATTTTCTGCACCAAACCAATCGATATTGCCACGCTGAAATCAGCCGTATCCATGCTGACCACCCGGAAAACATCCTCACGATTCCCGATGTAGAAATCAAGATTTTTTTGGCGTTCATCGTTGTTTTCCTGCCGCGGGTGACTTCCCTGACTATCATCATTTTCATAACAACACTCCCTTTTTGTCTATTTCCTTTCATCCGTTAGCAGGATATACTTTAACCGTATGGTTAATTAATAGGATACGGGAAACAACGGGAGCTTGTTGGATGGAAGAGCCCTTTCCGATGTAAATGCCCACAGGGCTCAGAATCTGCCTTGTTATCGACCTGCTCGAGGACCCGATGCATCATCTCTCAGAACATTTGTTCACTTTCAAAAACCATCAAGATCGACATGGAAAAATCATACGCTCCTCGCATGCATTCGGCGGAACACATACTCAATCAGGCAATGGTCAGGAAATTCGACTGTGGACGTTGCTTCAGCGCCCACGTGAACAAGAAGAAGTCCAAGTGCGACTATCACTTCGACAGATCCCTGACAGATGACGAAGCGAAGGTAGTCGAAACGGAGGTCAACAAGGCGATTTCAGCAAACCTGGACGTAACAGAAGAGATGGTTTCCCTTGAGGGAGCCGCTGGGGACTTCAACCTCACCCGCCTTCCGGACGGAGTTGAAACCGTTCGCATAGTGCGCATCGGCGACTATGATTCCTGCCCCTGTATAGGCGAACATGTGGACAACACTGCTGAAATAGGCGTGTTCCGTATCATCTCCCACGATTTCAACGACGGAGTTCTTCGGATACGCTACAAACTCGATGGCCGGGAATAGTGGTGGGAATGCGTAGGAAATTGGCCTGGCTGTCAAACACCTAAGAGCACCCCATGGCGGCTGCTAAACCTCAAAATTCAGGACACAGACGAGAAAAAATCCACCTTCCCATTTACCGGGAGTGAGATGATTTGAATGCGGCCTGAAGTTCATGAATACGGCCGACAATATCAGGCGCACCGACGATTTCAGTGACTAAACATATTGTTTTGGCGCCCCGCCGGACAATTTCCTCGATATTGCCAAGCTTGATGCCGCCGATGGCGACATAGGGCAGGGAAATATTGTTCTGGACCCACTCCAGATATGAAAATCCCACCGGGTCGCAGACATCGTCTTTGGTCCTGGTGGCAAAAACCGGGCCGACACCGATATAGTCGGCGCCCAGGCGCACCGCTGCCTCGGCCTGCTCCGGCGAGTGGGTGGAAAGACCGATTATCTTATCCGGGCCAAGCAACTTTCGCACTTCGCCAACCGGCAGGTCCTCCTGTCCGACATGGACACCGTCGGCGCCAACCAGCAGAGCCACATCGACATGGTCGTTGACGATAAAAGTTACCCCGGCGACCCTGGTCATTTCGCGGATCGCCCGACATTCGGAAAATATTTCCGCGGCACTCTTTTCTGCCTTCTTTTCGCGGTACTGGATAATCCTGACGCCGCCGGCAATCATCTGCCGGACCACCTCGATATTTGTTCTTCCGGCCGAGAATTTTTCGGCGGTGATGCCGTACAAGCCGGCGGGAAGAACACCATTTTCCTGTCTGTCACTCATGAAAGTCACCCTTTTGTAAGACGATCCACCATCATTGCGATAATCCCTGCCTTCATCAGATCATATCCCAGTCTTTATAGACCGGCTGATAGCCGGATTGCCGGATTGCCTGGACAACCTCGGCCACGCTCCGCTCGTCGGTGATGGCAAACTGCGGTGAGCCGGAATCCTCGCGGTCACCGTAACCGCCCACCCCGGTGCAGGAACCGGCGGAGAATCGGGTAGCGCCGAGACGGATGAGGTTGTCACGAAAGGCGGCCGATTCCCTGGTCGAGACGGTCAGGCCGGCCCGGGGCAGAAAACAGCGCAGGGCCGTCAAGAACTGGACGAACGTTCGATCGTCCGCATGAAATTCGGCCTGATAATTGCCTTCGGCCGGATTCATCCGCGGCAGGGAAAGGCTGACCTCGGTCTGCAGAAAGTTGTCTGCCAGATATCCGGCATGCAGCCCGCTGAAAAAGACTTCGCTCCGCACCTCGCCAAGCCCGATCAGCGGCCCGATGTTTACCATGCGAAAGCCGGCACGGGCACCCCGCTCCGGCGCATCCAGACGATATCGGTAATCGGTTTTCCGCCCGGCCAGGTGGACCAGACCATAACGGCGTTCGTCATAGACCTCCTGATAGAGGGTCAGGCCGTCGACGCCCGCCTCTTTTAACCGGCGGTAGTCGGTCTCGTCCATGGGAAAAATCTCGATGGACACCGAGGCAAAGTACTTCTTCAGCAGCCGCACCGCCTCCTCCAGGTATTCGATGGGAGTTACCGCCGGGGCCTCGCCGGTGAGGAGCAGCAGATGGCGCATGCCGGTTGCGGCGATGGTCCTGGCTTCAGCTTCGATCTCCGCGAGGCTGAGTTTTTTTCGCCGGATGTCGTTGCCCCGGTGAAAGCCGCAATAGATGCATTCGTTGGCGCAGAAATTGGAAATATAGAGCGGGATATAGAGCTGGATGGTGCGGCCGAAATACTGCACTGTCAGTTCGCTTGCTTTCCTGGCCATCTGTTCAAGACTCTCGGCGGCAAGAGGGCTGAGCAGCACCAGAAAATCTTTTTCCGACAGTTTTTCAGCGGCCAGCGCCGCGGCCACCCTTTCCTGCGTCACTTGGGCAAAAAAGTCCTGGAAATCGAAGTTTTTGTAAGGTTCAATACTATGATGGAATGACACCTGCCCTTCCTCCCTTAACACCCCACAAGGGGGTACTCTTTTCAGTGCCCCCTTGAGGGGTATAAGTACCTTGAGACAGATTGATTTCTTGAAAAAAACAAGAAATCAATCTGTAAGTTACTAATCCAGAAAACCGGTCAGCGGCGACGAGGCCCGAGCGGTTTTGCTCTGCCCGGCAAGTCTTGCGAGATAGCCGAGACGCCCCGCTTCGACCGCCAGGCCAAAGGCCCGGCCCATCATCGCCGGGTCTTCGGCGGTGGCGATGGCGGTGTTGACAAGCACCGCGTCGGCGCCCATTTCCATCGCTTCGGCGGCCTGGGACGGCCTGCCGATTCCGGCATCGACGACCACCGGCACCCGGCAGTTCTCAATGAGCATGGCAATCAGGTCCCTCGTCAGAAGCCCACGGTTGCTGCCTATCGGCGAACCAAGCGGCATGACCGCCGCAGCCCCGGCATCTTCGAGCCTTTTGGCAAGAGGCAGATCGGGCAGAACATAGGGCAGGACGATGAAGTCCTCCCGGGCAAGGATCTCGGTAGCCTTCAAGGTCTCGTAATTATCGGGCATGAGGTACTTCATATCGGTAATCACTTCGATCTTGATGAAATTGCCGCATCCTGCCGCTTTGGCGATGCGGGCGATACGCACCGCCTCTTCGGCGGTACGCGCCCCGGAAGTATTCGGCAGCAGCACCACCCCTTCCGGGATGAAATCGAGGATATTTTCAGTCGTGCCACCCTGGTCGATTCGCCTGAGCGCTACGGTGATCATCTCCGACCCGCTTGCGCCAAGCATTCTTGGGATCCATTCGCTGGCCGCAAACTTTCCGGTGCCGGTAAACAGGCGGCTGGTGAAAAAATGGCCGCCTATGCTTAATTTCTCATCCATTGTGTTCAACCTCCCCCGACAAAATTTAACAGCTCCAGTTCATCACCCTGGCGGAGCATCACTTTAACCCAGTCATCCTGCTTGATGATCCGGCCGTTATATTCGACGACCAGCGAACCTGGGGCCAGTCCCCTGCCTGCCACCAGTTCGGCTATGGTGCCTGCCTTCCGCCGCTCATCCTTGCCGTTGATACGGATCACAATTTCCATACACCTTCCCGCACACCCGAAAAAAATAAAAAAAGCCGCTCCCCCTTACTGCGGGAAAGCGGCTTGTGACCATTCTTCGTGCCCGGGACTCCCGGTACCGAGCAGCCGCTTCCCTTCGCCGGCATTACCCGGATCAGGTTCATAGGGTTGGATGTCTTCCTCTCAGCGCTTACTGCACCCCTAGCGATATATGCTCTCTTAATTGACTCGGTTGCTTTTGTCAACGCATGTTCGAAATTATCGTTGAACTGCAGCAACCCTTAAATTACTAAATAAATTTTATTTTAAATAGTAATGTCATTCGAATATTATATTTAGTAATTTTTTGTTATTGACACTTTTCTTCGAGTAATTATTTTGTAAACATCTTAAGAGGAAATCGACTTAATCCGTGAGGATTATTTTGATCGAAAATGCGAGACAGGTAAAAAGCAAAAAACCAGAAAGGAAGGAGGAAGATATGTGGACAAGAGTGAACGAATTTGACCGTATGTTTAAAACCATGGATATGCTGCAATCGCTTTTCCATAATTATGGCTTATACCGGCCGACGGCATCGAGAGGCGGTGTTGCCGAGGTCGGCCCTCGCACCAATCTGTACGATGTCGGTGACCGGCTGGAGATCAGGGTAGAAGTCCCGGGGATTGCAAAGGACAACCTGAGCATCAAAATCCAGGGCAGTTACCTGGAGATCAGTGGGACCAGGAAAACGGACACCCCGGAAGGCTACAAAGCCCATCGCATAGAACGAGGAGAAACATCTTTTACCCGAAGCTTCACCCTGCCGTCGGACGTGGAATCAGCCGGAGTGGAGGCCGCCTTAAAAGACGGAATCTTGACCCTGCGTCTCCCCAAAGTCGAGAAGGCAAAACCCATACAGATCGCCATTGGCTGATAATTTCCTGAATATGGAGGTGAACTTTATGAATGAGCAAAAAGAACTTACAGTAAGCGAAGAAAGCCTGAGCGCACAGAACCGTCAGCTGCCAACTGTGGCGCCCTTTGTCGATATTCTTGAAAATGAAGATGAAATTCTGCTGTATGCCGATATGCCGGGTGTAAGCAGGGATGACGTTACCGTCAATATCGAGAACGGCAGGCTTGCCCTTTCCGGCGTGAGAAAGATGAAAACTGCCGGGGTTGCCGGCTGGGAGGAGTTCGGTGAAGTTGAGTTCAGAAGAACCTTTTCCGTTCCGCAAACCATCAGCATCGGCAAAGTCAATGCCGAATTGAAAGAGGGAGTCCTGCGACTCCGCCTGCCGAAATCCGAGTCCGCCAAACCGAGGCAGATTGAAATCAAGGCAGGCTAACGAACGGCAATAAAGAGAAAAGACCAATGGCCAATCGCCGACTCGGTGATTGGCCATTGTTGTCTCAGCAGGTTGAATGGAATAGTCCACCCGCCGCCTTGCCCTGTTGGGCAAATTCGTTATACAGCGCGATACCTTTTTCGGTATCGACAACAATCGTTTCTATCCCCTTTTCGTCCAGGATATCGAGAGTCGACCGGCCGATCCTGAGCCTTCGCAAACGACCGGTTGTTAAAATAACCACCTCGCAGCCATGGGCTATGAGTTCCTCCACGTCGCCCGGTTGAACACCTCGACTATGGCCGGTGCCGTGTTCCGACCAGTCCCAGTTTCTGCCACCGCCGGGCCAGAGTTTGAAGTCCTTGCCCCGGCCAAGTCCATCGACCACCATTTTACCCCAGCCGGAAGAGAGAATGCGTGGAGATTCTGAGGGATTATGTTCCATCGTATCCTCCTTTTCCTGTGATATGCTGTCGGATGTATTCATCCCTTTTTTCTTATATAAAGCGTCTTCTTCACTTTGCAACCCGTGCACCCTGTTCATTATTTCCCGCTCCAGTTTATCCGTGCGGCAACAAGCCGCCGAAGGTGCTTTTTTTACTCGCGGCAATGCCGTCGGTGAAGGTGATTGTCTTGCCCATCTCCACGCCTTCGTTGTAGGTGCCGCCATAGATCTTGACCCCCCGACTCGGAGACCTGCGAAGCCGGGGGTAACGCATCCCGACAAACGCCGCCAGCCGCTGTTCGTCAGCCAGCATCAGCGCCCCCGTCTCCGGTCGGAGGATGCTCGTCGCCCGGGTCTCCTTCTGCGCCCGCAGCTTCAGGGAAAAACCACGCAAGAGGCCCAGATAATAACTGTTTTTTTCGGTTTGGGTGCGGCCCGAAAATTTTTTGCCGTTCTGTGACCAGAGCAAGGCCAGCCGGTTTTCGAGAAAATGATAACAGTATTCGGCAATAGCAGTATTTTCCGGAGTGCCGAACAGTTCGATGGTTTTGTAACTCTCGCTCGAGACAGGATCATAGAGCTGCGACAACACTACACGGACAAAAAAGAATTCCTGCAGGATCGAGCAGATATGCCGCTGATAACCGGGAATCCGTTTCTTCTTCCTGTCTATTATCACATAGGCATAATGAGGCTTCAGACCAGCGCTCAGGCCATGCAGGTGGTGTTTTTCGATCAGTTCATTGGCCTTCTCCATGGCAAGCGATGCCTCATGCTCGTTTGCCGATCGCCCGAGAGCCAGGAGTTTTTCGATCCTGGCCATACACTTCCGACCTTGTTCGGACAGCTTCGACGGGGCCGCAACCGCTGCCACCATCTCAGGCAGGATTGTCCCCGCCCGCCGGAATTCCGGCAGGACTCCCAGCAGCTCGCAGGACCGATGAAAGTCCTCGCCGTGCGCCGTCATGTGTCCTCGATGCCATTCGCTGCACAGCTGATGGGCCATTTCATGCTTCAGCACCTGCAGAGTCACGGCCCAGGAATGGTGCAAGATCAGATGACGGCTGAGACGCAGAGTCCTGGTCGCCGGCAGCCAGCAACCATACACCTTCACCGATCCGGAGATTTCAAAGATCGGAGGTTCCAGCGAGATGCCATGACTCAGGCAGATATCGTCAAATTCCCGATGCAGCTGCTGCAGCCAGAGCTGCTGCAATACATTGATATTCAAATCCACCCCCATGCCGGCTCCTTCTCTGTTTTTTTCGAGGTTACCATAGCGCTCTTTTTCCCGGGAGACAAGTCATGCAGGGCAATTTTCGCGATATTGCCTTGAAATTCCTATTATTCTTGGTATATTAGCTTCTTATACGTGGTACTTAAAATTATTTTATTGGTCCACTCCAATAATCACACCCCCAACCCGGCAACCACCCCATGCTCATTGCGACAACCCACAAGAACACCGACTTCGACGGACTGGCCTCGGTGATCGCCGCGACTATCCTCTATCCCGGCTGCATCGGGGTAGTCCCGAAAATGACCAATAAAAACGTCGAACAGTTCCTGTCAACTCACAAGACCGCCTTCAATCTGATCCTGCCCCACGAGGTTCGGCACGATGAGGTGACCAAACTGGTTGTCGTCGACACCGATCAATGGCAGCGCCTTGACCGGATGGACAAGCTGGCCAAACGAGAGGACCTCGAGATCGATCTCTGGGACCATCATGCGATTGCCGGCGGCGATATCCAGGCCAGGTGGTCGTGCAAGGAGCGGATCGGGGCAACGGTGACCCTTTTCATTAGGGAGATACAAAAGCGGGGTCTCAAGCTTTCCGCTCTTGACTCTACCGTCATGCTGATAGGGCTGTATGAGGATACCGGCCATCTTACCTTCCCCTCGACCAAAGCCGAAGATGCCCGGGCAGCCGCCTTTCTCCTTGAGAACCACGCCGACCTGAATGTTGCCGGCTTTTTCCTTAACCCGCCCTATGAGGAAAATCAAAAGGAAATTCTTTTTCAGATGATGAAGAAGACGGAAAAACACACGATCTCCGGGCAAACCGTCGGCTTCAACCACGTTACACTGAACAAGAAGGTGCCGAATCTGGCGGCGGTAGTCAATATGTACCGGAAGATTGTCAATGTCGACGCACTCTTCGTCATTTTTTCCAGCGACGACCGCCACTCCATTATCGGCAGGAGCGGCGTGGACAACATAGATGTCGGCCAGATCCTCAGTGTATTCGGTGGCGGCGGCCACAGCGGCGCAGGTTCCGCAACTCTAAAAAGCGCAGAGATGTCGGCCGAGGAGGCCAGAAACAAAATCATCACCCTGCTCAAGGCAAAAAGTTCGGAAGCCGTCCGGATTTCGGACATCATGTCCTTCCCGGTCATCTCCGTCACTCCCGAGACGCCGATGCGTGAAGTTCAGACCCTCATGGCCAGTAAGAAAATCAGGGGAGTGATGGTCTTGGAGGACGAAACGATTCAAGGTATCATCGTCCTCTGGGATTTGAAGAAAATAAAGAAAGAGACGCAATGGGACAGCCCGGTCAAAGCCTTTATGGCCAGGAATATCCTGACCATCGGCCCGGGAGAATCCCCATCTGTAGCAGCCCGGCTCATGATCGAAAACGATGTCGGCCATCTCCCCGTGGTCCAGGACAACAAAATGATCGGCATCGTCACCAGGACCGACATCCTCACCTACTACTATGATCTGCTGCCGGATTAGTATCTTAGAAATTCATTTCTTGTTTTTCACGCTCAAGGGGGTGCTCAAAAGAGTACCCCCTTGTGTGGTGTTAGAATCGATAAGACGTTAACGCATAGACCTGATGCACCTCATAATCCCTGTCCAGGCCATCCCCGCTGAGATAGACTGATCCCGACCTGTAGGTAAAGTTGTCGTACCGCCAGTCGTCAAGGTTCGACTTCTCATACGCGTAACCGAGCGTGATCGACCATTGATCGTCAGCCTTATAGATGCTTTTGATCCCGGCTGTGGTCTTGTAGTAGTCATCTGCTTCAGTTATCGTTCCCAATGGTGCTCCGGCAGCCGCAGAACGGGCAAAGTCGATATTACCGTCAACGAACTGGTAGTCGGCATTCAATACCAGGTCCAGCCTGGCGATTATCGGAATAAACACCTTGCTGCCGATAACAAAGAAATCGTAGTCGAATTCCTCACTCCAGTTGAAGTTAAGGGCATCGGGAGGCAAGGTCGGATCCGCACCGCCCGGATTAAAGCGACGGGAGTCGAACTCGCTCTCGGTATACTCGTAGCCTGCGTACGTATCCAGCTTGATTTTTGCCGGCAACTGCATGTTTGCATCGGCGTAAAGCTCGTGCCGCTGGTCTTTCTGCAGCCCAAACTGGGTGGCATCGTAATCGTCAAACACCAGGCTATAGCTCAACCCCAGCCCCAGTCTCTCCAGCGGATTGAACTCAAAGGCAACTTTTGCCCGATAGCGGTCCTTTGTGGCGTAATCGAATGGTGTGAAAAATTCGTGAATCAGACCGTCGCCGCTCAAAGTTTCCTCGCTGTAATCGGAATCGGACCATCGATTCAAATATTCCAGCCGGAACATGGCACTCATCCAGTCCAGCGAGGTGTTTTTCAACTGGGCGAACAGCAGATTATCGAAAGTCTGTTCGGCATCCTCCCTGGTGCGGTCCGTAGCGTCGAATTCATAACCGCCGCTGAGCTTATTCACTTTGCTCAAGCGATAATTTGCATCCAGACCGGCCTGATGCTTGTCGTACTCAAACAGGTGGTTCGTTCGAGTACCGCCGGTGATAGAGGTGATTTCATCGGATTCGTTTTCACGATTGACATAGCTGTAATACAGCCGGGTATCGAGCATCTTATCCCATTGAGAAGTGAGGACTGCACTGCCCCGAATGTAGCGCACGTCGCCGTCGAACTCATTATCGGCCTCAGGTGAGGCAATGCTCACGTATTTGCTGAAATCGGCTTCGCTGAGGTGATGATTGAAGGCTGCCTTCAGAGCAAGCAGACTCTCCATAGGCAGTCGCTGCGTCACACGGCCGCTGAAATTGTAGCTGTAATTGTCGATCGGAGTGCTGTATTCCTCCAGCTCCCCTCCGAACCTCAAGGTCAAGACATCAAAGTCATTGTCGAAATAACTGTACCCGGCAATCAGGGCGGCGGTGGTTTCCTTACTGCGATAGCCGGTTTCGAGCAACGTGTTGTAGGTTGTGTAATCGATCGGCATGGCCAGTTTAAAGGTTCCCGAGTTGTAGAGTCCATAGGGCATGATGCCTTCTTTGCGCTGCTGATCCGCCGAGGCCTTAAAGTAAAAAGGATTATGAGTATCAACGGTAAATTGAGCGCCAAGTGTCTTTACCTCGACATTATAGTCAAAATCAGACCAGGCGCTCACCGGCGGCACAGGATCGGGGACGAAAAGGACGTCGCTGCCGATTCCAGCGGCCGGGGTCAGAGCGTTGTAGGATAATTGATGGGTCAGTTCATCATAAAAAATTTCGCCTTTAAAAAGACCGAAGAGCCCCCCCCGCAGATTATAGTACTGATCGTCCAGGGCCGGGTTCTCGACGGAAGCGCCCAGGAAGGAGGTTTCGCTGTCCATCAGGATATCGGCACTGCCGAACAGCCCGTCGCTCCTGTCGCGGTATTCATCGAATCTTGCACTTTCATCGTCGAAATCGTTTGCCCTGATTCCCGCATTGATTTCCCCGTGGACCTCGGCAAAACCCGATGAGGGTGCGGCAATCGGCAAAGCCAGCAAAACCAGAATCATCCTTTTCATGTTTATCCTCCTTATCGGACAAAACGCAGGCCGCCGGCATGCGGTGAATTGGAGCCATGGATGGCGGAATGACAACGAAGACATTCAAAGCGGCTGGTAAAGGAAGCGGTGCTGTCATAAGGGGTTCCGGGATGACGCGACCAGTCGTGGCAATTCTGGCACAGTTGCGGAATTCGCTCGAGCAGCAATCTTGCGTGGGAACTGCCATGGACTGCATGGCAACTCTGACAATCCTCTTCAACCGGGGCATGCTCCCATACGACCGGGCCGCGCTTGTCGGCATGGCACTTAAAACATAATTCCCGCGGGTCATCGGCTTCGACCATATGCTTGTTGAGGCTGCCGTGCGGGGAATGACAGGACGAACACCTGATTTTCCCCTCAAGTATCGGATGATGCGACCGTTTGTTGGCGTCGATCTTGACATCCCGATGACAGTCGAAGCAAACCTCAGGGTCCCTCGGTTTCTGCCTCCCGCCGACATGAAGATCATGGCAGGAATCGCAGGATACATCGTTACGTTTATGAACTCCCGGATCCCATAAGTCCATGCCCGGCGTTGTATCGTGGCAGGTGAGGCATTTTGCCGATTTTTCCAGGGGATCGACATTTTTATCGAAGGTGAAAATGTCAACGCCACGGCCACCGCCCTTTTCTACATGCATTGCCCCCGGGCCGTGGCAGGTTTCACATGCATCCTGTGCCTGGGGTCCTTTTATCGATTTTTTGTAGTGGACAGACCGGGTATAGCTCTCATACTGCTTTTCATGGCATTCCTTGCACGTTTTAGCACCAATAAAGCCCATTTTTACATCCGGCGCCGAGGCACTCACATCGGCGCCCATCGCCAGTGAGCAAGAAAGCAAAAGCAGGCCCAGCGGGAATATCAGCAAAATACTCTTTTTTTTGTTCATAGTGCCTCCAGGATTTCTTGTCTCTTATTGATCTCTTTTCACCAGGCGAAAACCGAGAGAATGATGACCGAAGTCAGGTGAAAGCCCCACGCGATGAGAGCTTCTTATTCCTAAAGGCCCGTTGCTCCATCCGCCACCGCGCATTACCCGATATTCACCTGCCCCTCTGTAGACAGGATTGTCTTTCGGCAGTTTTTCATACGCCTCACTGTTATAAACGTCTTCGCACCACTCCCAGACATTTCCCAACACATCATACAACCCATAGCCATTTGCCATGAAACTGCCCACCGGCGCCGAGACTACGTAACCGTCATCGCAAACAAAGACTGTCCATTGAGGCCGTTGTTTTTTAGCCGTTAAATCAGCAACATTTGCATATTTGCACGCCTCGTCGGGAATATCGCCCCAAAACCTGCTCTCAGTCGTTCCGGCGCGGGCGGCATATTCCCATTCGGCCTCGGTCGGCAGCCGATATGCCTGTCCCGATTTCCCGGAAAGCCATTCGGCAAAGGCAACCGCGTCCTCCCAGGAAATATTCACGGCCGGCTGGTTGTCGTCACCGAGACTCAATCCATCCGATGTACCGCTGTTGTGTTGGGTTTTGAATTTTTTTATTTGATCATTGGTCACTTCATGTTTTCCGATGTAAAAATCCGAGACGCATACTTCACGCACTAGCCTTTCGTTAGGATCGCCGTCGCCGATTGAGTCACCCATCGCAAAACAGCCTCCCTTTACAAATATCAATTCCATGCCTGTCAATGGGTCGATGAACGGGTCCTCCGCCCTGACCGCAGGATGAGTAAAAAACACAAGAATTAGTAGGGCACCCAGCATTTTCAAAATCATCCTGCACCTCCTTCATTTCATAGGGTTGTTCTTTTTGACAATTTGTTACACAACAATTTAACTAAATACAAGTGTTAGGTGTAATACATTTAATCAACCCTAGTCAAATTATTTCTGTTTAATTTCAAATTATTTCTCCATTAATGGATACAACTTTAAAAGCACTGCAAATGTTACAACCACCAATTACACCGGAGTAATTTCATCAACCATACGGTTAGCTGCGACCTTCTCCTTCCGGATCATTTTTTCTTTTCCAATTGAAGTGGTTACAATACCGGCAACAATCAACAGACAGCCGACAACATGATGCCAGTGCAACGGCTCACCAAGTACCAGAACCGCAAGCAAAACAGAACTTGCCGGCATTGCCGCCGTAGCCGCCCCGGCGGTGGCCCCGCTCACCTGTCCGACCGCAGCGGTCCAGAGGAGATAGGCGATAACTGTGGCGAAGACCCCGTAGTAGATAATCGCCAGCACAGCCTCCGCCGGCACTCCTGCAGTCATACGGCCAAGATCCCAGGCGGCGGGAGCGGCAAGCAAAAGGAGGCTGCAGAAGATCAGCACGGCGGTATTGGTGGTTGCCGAGACCGAGCGGGATATTCGTTTGCGGAATATGGTAAAGAGAGCCTCGCAGACCACCGCCGCGCCTATCAGCAGGCTGCCGATGAGCCTGTTATCCCCGCCGTTCTCCCGGGCAAAGAAGTTGATGACGATACAGCCCGCCATGGCTAAAGCCACGCCCACCACCGCCCTAACGGAAAGCCTCTCTCCCAGCAGTATAAATGAAAGCAGGGCAAGAACTGCCGGAGTTGTGCCGGTGATGATTCCGGCCTGAACGGCTCCGGTCGAGTGCAACCCGTAGAGGGTAAACACCCTGAACAGCACAATGCCGCATAAACCCTGGAGAAAGAGATAGACCCACTCCCTGGCGGTAAGCAGCCGGATCTCCGAGAAACGGCGGCACATCAGCGGAATCATGCAGGCAAAAGCCACCAGCAGGGAGCCGAATGCCGCCAGAAAAACCGGAACTGCGGCAACAAGCATCTTGCCGACCACCACCGAACTGCCTGCAAGGCACATCGCCACGATCAACATCGCCACTGCTTTTTGCCTCTGATATTTCTCTCCAGCCAACTTTATTTCTTTATTCATATCCCCTCCAGATAGTACCCCCTTGCGGGGGTGTTCGATTTTTTTCTATCGTAGAGGCAAAATGTGGTTTGCAACAGATCCACTCTTGAGTAATTTCAATAGGGCCAATTTAAATCGGAAAAAAAACCACGAGATCAAGAAAAACAAATGGAAACCTGGATCAGTATCGACAAAAAGTTACCTTTACCGATGATCCGCCAGCTTTACAGCCGGATCCGGGAGGCGATCCTGTCCGGCAGGTTGCAGTCCGGCTCCCGCCTTCCTTCAAGTCGGGATCTGGCAAAAAATCTGCAGGTCTCAAGAAATGTTGTACTCGAGGCATACGATCTGCTCTATGCCGAAGGATTTCTCGATGCCAGGCGAGGCGCGGGAACCTATGTTGCCGAGGGAGCCGCCTTTACCTGCAACCGTGCGTCAACAGAGCCACCGTCGGTTGAAGAGGTGACGATGGGCTACGATTGCCCGGGCGACATCATCAACTTCAGGGCCGGAACGCCCAACCTCAGCCTGTTCCCCAAAAAACTCTGGCTGAGATTGCAGAGAGAAGCCCTGCTGCTGCCTTCCGAAGAAATGCTCGCCTACGGTCACCCGGAGGGTCGCCGTGAACTGCGGGAAGCCATCTGCGAGTATGTCGTAACCCAGCGGGAGGTTATATGCCATCCCGAACAGATAGTCATAACCGCAGGCACCACCCAGGCTATCGGCATTGCCTGCCATCTGTTGCTTGGCGAGCGGCGGGATGTGATCCTGGAGGACCCGATCACCCGGGATATCCAGTTGATCGTCAAAAGTCACGGCGGTGTCCTCTACCCGGTTGCGGTCGACAATGAGGGCATGCAGACCGCTCACCTGCCGGCTGCGCTCTCCCCGGCTTTTATCTATGTAACCCCATCGCATCAGTTTCCCATCGGCGGAACCCTGCCGATCCAGAGACGCATCGAGTTGCTCAACTACGCGGAAAGAACCGGCGCCTATCTGATCGAGGACGATTACGACAGCGAATTCCGCTTTGACGGTCCCCCGCTCAGCTCCCTGCATGGTCTTCACCCCGAGCGGGTGGTGTATATCGGCACCTTCAGCAAGACCCTTTGTCCGGCTATCCGGATCGGCTACATGGTGCTGCCCGCCCCGCTTATCAGCCTGGGCAGAAACAGGAAGTGGCAAAGCGACCTGCATAACGAAGTGACCAGTCAGCTGACGCTTGCCCGTTTCATCGGCGAGGGCTATTATCTCAGGCATGTGGGTAAAATGAGGAAGCACTACCTGCAAAGAAGAAACGACGTGGTCGGGGCACTGTCCGAGAAGTTCGGCGCCGGGGTGGAGGTGCTGGGCAGTGCCACCGGTCTCCATCTTGTTGCCGGATTTCAGGACCATCATTTTCCGGCGAGTGTCCTTGAGGGTATCGCAAGCGCCGGAGCCCGCTTTTATCCGGTGGAAACGCACGCCATCAGGTTTGGCCGACATACGGATAAGCTGCTGATCGGGTACGGTAATCTCAGCCGCGAGGCCATCGCTGCGGGTATTGCCGTCCTGGCCGAATATCTCAAGCCAGGAACGTAAAAAGCTATTGACTTCAGCTTCTCCTTCTGCTAAAAACCTCAACCGCAAGAAACAAAATGAGCGGGAATAACTCAGTGGTAGAGTGCAACCTTGCCAAGGTTGAAGTCGCGAGTTCGAATCTCGTTTCCCGCTCCAGCATCGCTCTTCTTTCACCAGCTCTGAACTTTCTCGATTTCTTTCCCGATTCAACCTGACGATTCAGCCGCAAAAATAACTTGGCGAACCCCCTCAAAGCGGGTACCATGCGCCATTCAAAACTGATAGAAGCAATGTCAGGCAGCTTTTCACAGGTACTTCCCCCCTCTACGATCTCAGAGGCCTGCCTCTCACCCACTCCCTGCAGTACATTCTCAGTGCTTCCAGTCAGGTTACCAAAAAGTTTTTCCGGCCAATGCTTGCGAAAAGTATCTGCCCCAGGAGGATTATGAAACGTCTTGCACTGTTGTTTTTTGTCAGCCTTCTTATTGCCCAGCCGGCTTGGGCCGCTCGAGCCAAGATCAGTCCCATCGCCAAGGACCCTTATATGTCGGCGCTCGTCATAGATGCCGATACCGGAAAAGTACTGTTTTCCGACAATCCCGAGACGATCGTTTATCCCGCCTCCGTCTTGAAAATGATGAGTCTCCTGGTCATTCTCGAACTGATCGACCAAGGCAAGGTAAAACTGGACGACATGGTCCAGGTGACGGCAGAGGCTGCAAAAATCGGAGGTTCTCAGGTATATCTTGACCCGAAAGAACAATTTCCGGTTGAAGAACTCCTCTATGCCCTGGCTGTCCAGTCCGCCAATGACACAGCCGTTGCCCTGGCCATCCATGTGGCCGGCTCGAAAGAGGGCTTCGTCGCCCTGATGAATCAAAAGGCTGCAGCTTTAGGAATGAAAGATACCCAGTTCCATTCAGTGCATGGCCTGCCTCCGTCCGAAGGTCAGAAAGTAGACCAGACCACGGCCACCGATCTCGCCCTGCTCTGCCGCGCTCTGATCGCACGCCCGGATTCGCTGAAATACACCGGCACCAAAGAACGCCCATTCAGGGACGGCAAGTTTATCATGCGCAACCACAATCATCTTCTGGGGTCGGTGGACGGTTGCGATGGCTTTAAGACCGGTTATTTTGAAGCAGGCGGTTTTTCCATAGCGGCTACCGCTAAAAGAGGCGGTGTCCGGATCATTGCCATTGTCATGGGCAGCAAGGATCGCAAAATTCGGGATGCCAAGGCCAGGGAAATGCTGGCTTTGGGTTTTGCTGCTGTACCGCCGAAACCGGAGGAGGTTCTGATAGCATCCGCTCCTCAGGCTGCTGCTCCGGCACCAGCGGCAGCCTCTCCTGCACCGGAACCGCCCGCCGTGCAACCTCCGGCAGAAGAGCCGAAAACCGCATCTCCTTCAATATTCGGCAACTGGAAAGTTTTCCTGATGGGAGGAGTCGCAGGTTTTATGCTGTTCGGCTTGATGAGCTTATTCCTGTCGCGAAAATCCTCCAGGAAAAGATAAGGCGGGACTCGCTTCACTGATACCCTGCAGACCGAACCCTGCAAGCCTTGCGGCCTGCAGGGTCGGGCACTTCGCCTCATTTACTTGAAACAGATCCGTTTCACTTCATCGAAGGTCGAAACAAAATGCGGCGTGATGCCTTCCTTGATATGATCGGGCAGCATCTCGAAATCCTCCTGATTGTCTTTGGGAAGGAGAACCTCCTGCACCTTGGCCCGCTGTGAGGCGATCATCTTTTCTTTTACCCCGCCTATCGGCATCACCAGACCGCTCAGCGTCAACTCCCCGGTCATGGCAATATTGGGGCGAACAGGCTTATTCATCGCCAGGGAATAGATGGAACAGGCCATGGTGATTCCGGCCGAAGGCCCGTCTTTCGGTGTCGCCCCCGCCGGCACATGAAGGTGAATGAGGTTCTGCTTGAAAAACTCCGCCCCCTCATGGTTGTCCCGCATCAACGACCGGATATAACTGTAGGCGATTTCGGATGATTCGACCATTACCTGACCAAGCTGGCCGGTCTGCTTAAACCCCGGCTGCCCGGTGGGAATGGGGATCGATTCGATATGCAGCGTCGCCCCGCCCATGCTGGTGTAGGCAAGGCCGGTAATTACTCCGATCCTGGGTTTTTTAAAGGCTTGTTCCTCCGAAAAGACGCGTTTCCCGAGCAGATCCTTCAACTCCTCCTTACGGATGCGGATGTTCTGGTCCGGGTGGTCGATAATCTCGGTCACCTTCTTTCTTAAAATCTTCTTGATGGCATTTTCCAGCCCGCGCACCCCTGCCTCGCGGGCATACCCGTCGGCGATCGCCGCCAGCACCGATTTCGGCAGAGTAATCTGCTGGGCGGTCAAGCCATGGGCCTTGAGCTGCTTGGGGATAAGGTGGCGGCGGGCGATCTCCACCTTTTCTTCAAGGATATAGCCGGGCAGCTGAATTATCTCCATCCTGTCCATCAGCGGACTGGGAATGGTGTCCAGCTGGTTGGCCGTACAGATAAAGAAAATTTTTGAAAGATCGAAGCGAACATCCAGGTAATGATCGAGAAAATCGCGATTCTGTTCCGGATCGAGGACCTCAAGGAGGGCCGAAGCCGGATCGCCATGAAAGCTGGCCCCTATCTTGTCGATCTCATCGAGCATGATTACCGGATTGGAAGTCTTGCAGGTCTTGATGGCCTGGATGAATTTTCCCGGCATCGCCCCGATATAGGTGCGGCGGTGGCCTTTAATTTCCGCCTCGTCGCGCATCCCGCCAAGGGAGAAGCGGAAAAACTCGCGGCCAAGACTGGTCGCAACCGATCTGCCGATTGAGGTTTTACCGACGCCGGGGGGACCCTGCAGAAGAAGGATGGTTCCGGAAAGATCACCTTTTATCACCCCTACCGAAATGAGCTCAAGTATCCTGTCCTTGACGTCGTCCAGGCCGTAATGATCTCGGTCGAGTATCTTGGCGGCCTTGTTTCGATTATAGCTGTCCTTGGAATAAATCCCCCAGGGAAGGATAGTCAGCCAGTCGAGATACGATCTGGTGACATTGAATTCGGGCGAGGATGAGCCGATCAGCTTCAGTTTTTCGATCTCTTCTTTCACCTTTTCCCGTGCCTCATCCGAGAGCACCAGTTTCTTCATGCGATTTTCATACTTTTCGAGCTCGGCCTGAGTGTCGTCCTTGGCCAGTCCCAGCTCCTTTTTGATCTCCTGCAACTGCTGCTTGAGAAAAAATTCGCGTTGCTGCTTCGACAGCTGTTCCTCGATCCGTTTCGAGATTTTCGCCTTCAGCTTGGAAATTTCCACCTCGTTTTTCAAAAGAATCAGCACCGATTCAAGACGATGGCGGATATCGGCGGTTTCCAGGATCCTCTGTATTTCAGTGCCGGAGGAGGTGGTCATCGAGGCCGCAAAATCGGCGAGTGAGCCGGGATCGCTGAGGTTGATCCGTTCGATAAGCAGTGAAAGACCCTCCTTGAACAGGGGATTCATGTTCACCAGATCCTTGATGCAGTCGATGATCGCCACCGAATAAGCCTTCAACTCATCGGTATTCTCCTGGAGAGGTTCATAACGGTACAGCACCTCGGCGACAAAAAGCGTATCCCTTTTCATCAGGCTGAGAATTTCAAAGCGCTCGAGGGCCTGGACCAGCACCTGCAAGGGTTCCCCCGGCTTAAAAGGCGAAACCTGAATAACCCTGGCGACCGACCCGACCTTGAAGAAGTCGTCTGCATGCCGCGCGGCATGGGCCAGTCCGTCTTCCTTGGGTTTTTGCAGAACAAGGCCAAAATAGAGCGGGGCATTCTGGTTCATATGTTTCATCACCGCCTGCTGCAAACCGACGTCGTCGATAATAATCGGCCCCATCATCTTGGGAAACATCGGTCGATCGTGCAGGGGGATGATCATCAGTCGATCAGGCAATACATCCCTGGCGACAATGAGTGATTTTCCGGATTCCTTTTCTTTTTCGTCCCCCGGAGACTCTATTCCATCGGGGGTGAGAACAGTGGTTTCCTCTGGCATTCTTTCTCTCCTTGGTAATTTTAAGACGCAATATGATAGACGCGATAATGCAACATAGACATAAACTATAACTTCATATTACATTCAGAAAGCCGCTCGGTGTCAAGCGTCACAGATAGAAGCTCGAACAAAGTCATTTCCAACAACGGTAATCATTTACAAACGAATGGAAACTCTTTTTCCACATTTCATCTGCCTTATCTCTAGCACATGCATCCATCTATCGACACACTCATGTTCCCGATCAGGCGAAAATCCTTCCTGCCAAAAACCGTCTGCAGAGTTCTTCTTGATCTCGGCCAAACCAACCTTATTCTTACCAGTAGTCGAACATTGACCCAGATCTCAAATATTATAAACCTCATCCACTGGAATCCATGAACATCATCGAAGCCCTGCACCTGCGCAAATCCACCCGAGCCTTTCTCGACAAGCCGGTAGACCGTGATCAGATAATCAGAATCCTGGAGGCTGCCAGTCATGCTCCGTCGGGCACCAATGCCCAGCCATGGCAGGTTGCAGTTGTCAGCGGCAGGAAAAAGGTGGCGTTGACCGAGGCACTGGAGCAAGCCTTCCTGCAGGAAGGGCCCGGAACCATGGATTACCAGTACTACCCCCTGGAGTGGCACGAGCCGTACAAACACCGTCGTGTTGCCTGCGGCTTGCAACTCTATTCGGCCTTGAATATCGAACGGAAGGATAAAGCTAAAAGGCTCACGCAGTGGATGGCGAATTACCGGGCTTTCGACGCACCGGTTGTTCTCTTTTTTTTCCTCGACCCGGTGATGCAAAAAGGCTCTTTTCTCGACTATGGCATGTTCATTCAGGCGGTAATGCTTGCTGCTCTGGCTGAAGGATTGGCTACCTGTGCCCAGGCGGCCCTTGGCCAGTATCCGGAATTGATAAAGGATTTTCTCGGCTACAGCCGGGAAACCACCCTCATCTGCGGCATGGCGCTAGGCTATGAGGACAAAGAGGCACCGGTTAACAACTACCGCACACCGCGTGAAGAAGTGGAATTATTCACCCGTTTCTTCGAATAAATTACTAACCCCTCTCTGGTAAAATCCGTTACAATACTGATAATTATGGTTTGGGGCAAGGCTTCTTGCCTCACAATTTTTTGCTGCACAACTCACTGGGACCTACATGTTCACCATAAACGACATCCGCAATATTGCTGTACAGATTGAGAAAAACGGCGAAGAGAGTTACCGCAGCGCCGGCAGGAAAGTGAAAGATCGCGAAGTTGCAAAGATGCTGCAGTGGATGGCCGATGAAGAAAAATGCCATGCAGAATGGTTCGAAAATTTTCCAGTAAACATTCCCCTGACTGCCCAGCAGCAGGAAATGGCAGCAATGGGTAAATCCCTGCTGCAGGAAATGGTCAAGGGCAATACCTTCCTTTTGGCTCAAAGTGAGTTGGAGGAAATGGAGACCGTCATGGAAGTGTTCAACAGATCGAAAGAATTCGAACGGGATACCATTCTCTTCTACGAATTTCTGCTGGGCTTTGTCGATGACAGACAGACCATGCAGCAACTGCAGAAAATTATCGAGGAGGAACGCAATCACCTTCGTCAGCTTGAGCTTATGGCGAAACCAATGTCGGACAAATGCCGGGCCACTCTGCCCTGTTGATGCCGTTGTCCGGGAATTGCCGGCAAATAAAAGCCAATTTAACGGTGAGGAAATCATGACAAATCAGGACTTCATAAAACAATTACAGGTAGGTACATCCACCTACAGTTACTTTGACATAGGCGAACTGGCAAAGCAGGGAATGGGAGCAATCGACCGACT
Organism: Desulfobulbaceae bacterium BRH_c16a; assembly: GCA_000961725.1. Lineage (GTDB taxonomy): Bacteria > Desulfobacterota > Desulfobulbia > Desulfobulbales > Desulfocapsaceae > Desulforhopalus_A. The sequence continues at coordinate 84,602 of LADS01000059.1, read as the reverse complement.
CCCCTATTCCATCCGGATTCTCGTTGAGAATCTGCTTCGAAAATTCGACGGCCGCATAGTCAACGAAAAAGATCTTCGGGCCATTGTCGGCTGGCAGAAAACATACGCCTCGCCGGTTGAAATCCCCTATCATCCCGCCCGGGTTCTGATGCAGGATTTCACCGGAGTTCCGGCGGTTGTCGATCTGGCGGTGATGCGGGACGCGGTGAAAGCATTAGGCGGCGACCCTGCCAAGGTCAATCCCAGCGTTCCGGTCGAACTTGTTGCCGATCACTCGGTTCAGCTCGATTATTCCGGCACCAGTCGGAGCCTTACCGGCAACGTCGCCAAAGAATACGACCGCAACAGCGAACGTTATTCTCTGCTGAAATGGGCCCAGAAAAATTTCGATAACTTCAAAGTAGTGCCGCCGAACTCCGGAATATGCCACCAGGTCAACCTGGAGCATCTCGGCAGGGTGACCATTACCGAGGCTGTCGGCGACCGTACCTATGCCTATCCGGACACCGTGGTCGGTCTTGATTCGCACACGCCGATGATAAACGGCATCGGCGTCATGGGCTGGGGAGTCGGCGGCATAGAGGCCGAAGCAGTGATGCTCGGCCAGCCCTATTATATGTCCATCCCGGAGGTTATCGGAGTTCGCCTCAGCGGCCGGCTCAGGGCCGGGATCACCGCCACCGATCTGGTATTGACGCTCACCGAACTCCTGCGGAAGAATAAGGTCGTCGAGAAATTCGTCGAATATTTTGGCCCGGGCATGCAGCACCTCTCCATCCCCGACCGGGCGACCATCGCCAACATGACCCCGGAATACGGGGCAACCCTCGGCTTCTTCCCCATCGATGAAAAAACCATCGATTACCTGAAGCTGACCGGTCGCAAGCAGCATGCCGCCGTCACCGAGGTCTATGCCAGAGCCAACGGCCTCTTTTACAGTGGTGAGGCGGACTGCGAGTACACCAAAATCATCGACTTTGACCTCACTACGGTCGAACCCTCTCTTGCCGGTCCGGCCAGGCCTCAGGACCGGGTGCCCTTATCCGCTATGCGCAAGGTGTTTGAAAACATCCTTGGGTGCAATTATGAGCGAGATGCCAAACAGATTGCCGTTTCGACATTTATCGATGAATCCGGCAGCGAGACCAGTCGTGACTCAAGGTGCAGTATCAAAAGTAAAAGTGACATTGAAATCGTTGTCAACGGCAAGCCGGTTAAAATCGGTGACGGCAGTGTCGTTATTGCCTCAATCACATCCTGCACCAACACCTCCAACCCCCATGTCCTTCTCGGCGCGGGTCTCATGGCTAAAGAAGCCGTCAAACGCGGTCTGAAGGTGCCTGGCTATGTCAAGACCTCTCTTGCCCCGGGATCCAAGGTAGTCAGCAGGTATCTCGAAGAAAGTGGATTGATGCCCTACTTCGAGGCGCTCGGTTTCCATATCGCCGCGTTTGGCTGCGCCACCTGCATCGGCAACAGCGGGCCTCTTCATCCCGAAATCGAAAGTGCCGTTAAAGAACACAACCTCAATGTTGCTGCGGTGCTTTCGGGTAATCGAAACTTCGAGGCCCGCATTCACCAGCAGATCAAGTCCAACTTCCTCGCGTCTCCCATGCTGGTAGTGGCCTTTGCCATTGCCGGCCGGGCCGATATCGATCTCACCAGTTCTCCTTTAGGGTTCGATCCAAACGGGCAGCCGGTCTATCTGAAAGACATCTGGCCCGACAATGAGGCCATCGATTCTCTCGTTGCCCGTCACGTAACATGCGAGGCATTTACCCTGGAATACGCCCATATCTTCAGCGGCGACACCTTCTGGCAAGGTCTGCCGGTATCGGAAAGCACCACCTTCGCCTGGGACGAGAAGTCCTCCTATATCAAAAAACCTCCCTACTTTGACGACTTCACCTATATCCCTTCGGAACCGCAGGATATTATAGCCGCACGGGCCTTTCTTTTACTCGGCGACAGTGTCACTACCGACCATATATCCCCTGCAGGCGCCATCAACAAAGATTACCCGGCCGGGCGATATCTGATCGAACAGGGAGTAGATCCCGATCATTTCAATTCCTATGGGTCGAGGCGAGGCAACCACGAGGTGATGATGCGCGGCACTTTCGGCAATATCCGTATCAAAAACCGGATGATCTCCCCCAGAGAAGGGGCTTATACCATCAAGTACCCTGAAAACCGGGAAATGTATAACTACGACGCAGCCCGGCAGTATCTGCAGGAGGGGACACCGCTTATCGTTCTGGCCGGCAAGGAATACGGCACCGGCTCATCCCGCGACTGGGCGGCTAAGGGCACCAACCTGCTGGGAATAAAGGCGGTTATCGCCGAATCTTTTGAACGGATTCACCGGAACAATCTGGTCGGAATGGGCACCCTGCCCCTGGTGTTCAAAGAGGGAGAAAACATCGAATTCCTCGGCCTGGACGGCACGGAAGTATTTACCATTGCCGGACTCGGCGACATCACCCCCCGCAAGGAGCTTCAGGTAATTGCCCGGAAAGCCGACGGGAGAGTGATAAGATTCACGGCAACGGCCCGCCTTGATACTGAAGTCGATGTAACCTACTTCAGGCATGGCGGGATCCTCCCGTATGTATTACGCCAGATGATGAGACAATAAGGATATTTCCTGCAGATTACCGAGGAGTTGAATGACCATGATAAAAAAATCGCTTGACGATTTGCTCCAGGCGGCGGGAGAAATACGATTACGGCCGGACCGTTCGTCTTATACCTCTCTCCTCTTCGCTTATGAATGCACCATAGCCGAAGAGACCGGCAAATCCCTGCATGAGGTTGAATGTGCCGCTTTGGCCCTGGAGATTGTGCCCGAGCGATACAGCCGCAACCAGAAGTTTATGTCCTGCCGGGACCAGCTCAAACTGCTGCGTTCCCACGTTGCCGTCATAGGTCTTGGTGGTCTTGGCGGCACAGTCACCGAGATTCTCGCCCGGCTCGGCGTCGGGCGTCTCACACTGGTGGACGGCGACTCGTTTGACGAAAGCAACCTCAACCGGCAGTTGCTGAGCAGTCCGGCAAAATTGGGCCAGGAAAAAGCCATAGCGGCAAAAGCCCGGGTACTGGAGATCAATCCGGCCGTTGCGGTGGAAGCAGTAATTGAATTTTTCGCAGCCGCCAACGGTCCGAATATTCTAACCGGTGCAGACCTCGCAGCCGACTGTCTCGATTCCATCGCCGATCGGTTCGTGCTCGAGGAGGCCTGCCGCAAAGCGGACATCCCAATGGTATCCGCCGCCATAGGCGGCACAAGCGGTCAGGCGATTGCGGTTTTTCCTGGAGACCCTGGATTAAGACAGATTTACGGCGCTCCGAACGAAGCCCCGCTGCGGGGTATTGAGGCAAGCCTCGGCACAATGCCCTTTGCGGCAATGTATATGGCTACCGTAGAGTGTGCGGAAATCACTACTATTCTCCTCGGCAGGCCACCGGAACTGCGCAACAGGCTGATGCTTGCCGAGATAAGCGACCACACAGCCGAGATAATAAAACTTCCCCATCCAGGCGGGAGCTGAAGCCGGCAGTTGCCTGCAGTACCGCACTCTTTTACTTGAAATAGTGCAGGAGGGCATGAAGAGTGGTCAAAGGATGTGGCGGGCAACCGGGAATATAGAGGTCCACCGGCACGATGCTGTTCAGATCCCCGACTATCTCGGGGCTCCCGTAAAATGCTCCGCCGCTGATGGCGCAGGCGCCGCTGGCGATCACCACCTTGGGGGAGGGAACCGCGTCAAAGGTCGCTATGAGGGCGGCTTTCATGTTTTTAGAGATCGGCCCGGTCACGTGAATCCCGTCGGCATGGCGGGGCGAGGCGACAAAATCGATGCCAAAGCGGGCGAGATCGAAAAACGGGGTGTTGAGAACATTGGTATCCGCTTCACATGAGTTGCAGCCTGCCGCCGAAATCTGGCGCAGCTGAAGCGATCTGCCGAACAGCTTCTTGAAATGCTGTTTTGAATGCTCCGCCAGCGCCGGCAGAGAGCCGTCGCTGACAAGCGCTTCCCTGGTCGAGGCCCCCATGCCGAACTCCTGGCTGAAGGTGACGAACGCCCCGTCCGCTACATTTTCGCATCGTCCGCAAAACGTGCATTTGCCGAGGTCGATTTTTTTCTCCGCGCAGTAAATTGCATCCTGGGGACAGATCGCCGCACACTGCCGGATAACGGCAGGATCGCAGTCGGCGTTGATCCGCGGCAAGCCCCGAAACCGTTTATAGAGATGAATCGGCTCTTTGGGATACGAGGTGGTTTTGCATCCCTGCTCCACCCTGTTTTTGATGATTTTCAACATTTTTCGTTACCTTTGTTATCTCATGTCTTAAAGATCAAAGCCGCAATAGGACAGGTTGAAGCTTTTATTGCAGAGCGGGAAATCGGAGATTTCCTGATTCCTGAGCGACATCGCCAGTCCCGTCCAGTTATGAAACGAGGGGTCTTTGATCTTGTACCTTTCTATCCTGCCGTCCTTGTCGGTCAGCAGGCAGTGAGAGACCTCGCCCCGCCAGCCTTCGTTAAGGGTTACCACAAAACTCTCCGGTGCCAGGGTGAATTCATGCATGGTCATTTTTGCGCAGGGTTCTCCCTTTCTGTTCAAAAGAGTCCTGATCAGATGCATGGAATGCATGATTTCCTCACGGCGGACCGTCGCCCGGCTATACACGTCGCCGGCCACCATCTCGTTTCTGTTGGCGTGCAGGGAACTGTACGCTTCATTCGGAAAGGCGACACGGACATCATACTCCAGCCCCGAGGCACGGCCGCAGTAGCCGACCAGACCTAAGTCTGCCGCCATTTGTTTCGAAACGGTGCCGGTATTCTCAAATCGAGCCTGCACTGTGTGGGCAGTGAACAGCAGATCGCAGACATTGGTGATTTCCGGTTCCAGTTCTTTCAGCTTGTCGCCGATGATCTTTGCCTGTTCCCCGGTCATTATCTGAGAAATCCCTCCGGGCAGCACCAGACTCTTGCCGAATCTGTTGCCGCACAGCACCTGCAGCAGATTGAGAAACTCGCCGCGCAGGCGGCCGAAATAGGCAGCCGGAGGATTAAAAGCGACATCGCCGCTTAAGGCGCCGAGATCGCCGATATGATTGGCCAGACGTTCAAGTTCGAGCGCAATCGATCGGACAGTCCGGGCGCCGGGATCGACCGAGAGACCGCCAAGAGCTTCAAGAGCCTGACAGCAGCAGAGGTTATGGCCGATGCTGGTATCGCCGGCAATATTTTCGCACAGCACCGTCAGGCGTTTAAACGGCACTTCCGTCAGCATTCTTTCGACTCCCCGGTGCTGATAACCCAGCTGAATTTCCAGGGAAAACACCTCTTCGCCGGCACACTGAAAGCGGAAATGGCCCGGTTCGATAATACCGGCATGAACCGGCCCAACCGCCACTTCGTGTATGGCCTCGCCCTCGACCTGAAAATAGGGGTAGTTCCCCGGAATATCTTCGCTGTAGTCATTGCCGAAGACATCGGCCGCCTGGCGATAGTTGGCATGATAGCGGACCATTTTCAGCCAGGGATGATCCTTTGGCGTAATGCCGTACTGTTCGGCGATCTCCCGTTCAAACATATGAAATCGCGGGCTGGTCGAGGCAGTAAGCGAGGGGAAACTCTCCCCCACCTCGGTGGCAAGCACATAGAGATTTTCATTACGAACAACCGCAAGCAGTTTATTTTTTCCGTCTTCGACAAAGGCGAACAGCTGAACGATGAAGCCGTTATTTTTAACAAAAGCGTCAAGCAATTCGGCAAAACGGTCGAAAGTAAGGCAGGGAATCACCGACCGCGGCACGGTTTCGCCGTTTTGAATCTGCAGGAGGCTGTCTTTTTTTATCTGCAGGTGGCTATCCATGAATTGTTCCTCCGATTATTGTGATGGTATCGAGGATGGTTGTGTAAAGCCCCTCGGGCATATAGATGCACAAAGAGATCGAAGCGGCAAGCAGCACATAGGGCGGGACAACGCGCAGGTAACGCTCGATGCCTATGACCTGGCCGACATTTGCCGAAAACGACATGTCGGTGACAATCTGCGCCGCGCCGGCAACCACCAGGATCAGCGCGAAAATAAACAGCGCAGCGTACACCGGATGTCCCATCTGAATGGCTCCGAGCAAAATAAACAGCTCGCTGATGAAAATCCCGAACGGCGGCAAACCTGAAATGCCGACGAAGCCCGCAAAAAACGACAGAAAGGTCTTCGGCAGAAATTTGGCCATATTGCCGACATTTTCGGCAAGCTTGGTCTGGAAACCGATAAAAATATTGCCGGCCGAGAGAAAGAGAGAAGATTTTATCAGCGAATGGTGGATCATATGGAGGATCGCGCCATAGAGAGCGATCCCGCCGATTCCCACGCCAAAGGCGATGATGCCCATGTTCTCGATGCTCGAATACGCCAGCATTCTTTTATAATCGGGCTGCCGGATAATAAAGACTCCGGCAACAAACATGGAAGTAAGACCGAAACCGATCAGAAGATTACTGGAAAACTCACCAAGACCTGCGAGATACATGAGGGTATGGACTTTATAGATGCCAAGAAAGGCGCAGTTGAGCAGGGCCCCCGACAACAGCGCCGACGCCGGGCTCGGCGCCTGACTGTGGGCATCGGGAAGCCAGGTGTGCATCGGCGCCAGACCCATCTTGGTGCCGAAGCCGATGACGACGAAGATGAAGCCGACCTTCAGCCAGAGAGGATCAAGGTTGGTGGCAACCGTATTGAGGGAGGTAAAAGTCAAAGCAACGTCGACGTCGGCAATATCGATCGACAGGGTAATAAAAAAACACCCGAGCAGGGCTAAAGCAATCCCCACCGAACAGATGATGACATATTTCCAGGTCGCTTCCAGTGCCGCCTTGGAACGATGGATAAAGATCAACGGCGCGCTCACCAGGGTCGTTGCCTCGATCGCGATCCACAGCACTATCGGATGATCGGCCAGGGTCACCATGCTCATGGTGCCGAGAAAGAGCAGCAGACAACCGATAAAGACCGGTTCGCTGCTGACTTCGGTATCCTGCATGTAGCAGATGGCGTAGCAGGCAATACACAAAAAGACAAAGGAAGTTACAAGCAGGACCAGCATACCGGCCGGTTCCAGGGCAAAAAACCGGTCGGCGAAAACGGATAGCTTGCCGAACCAGGCCATCATGCTCAGCTGCAGATGGAGCAGTGCGGCGATAAGCAGCATGCCCCGTCCCATGTTCGAGGGCAGAAACAATGCCGTCAGGCCGGTCAATATCGGCAGTACAAAAATGAGTTCCAGCATTTCATCAGTCCTTTAAGCTGTTGAGGAGATCGGTGTCGATATCGTCGAAGGCGTGATTGATATTATGGAGGATGATCCCCATGATCATGACGGCAACCAGAAGATCGAGCAGCACCCCGAATTCAATGACATAGATGGTGTGCGAATGTTTGGTGAGAGCGGTTCCCACCATATAAATGCCGTTTTCCAGCATCAGGTAGCCGATGACCTGGGTAATGGCCTTTCTCCGGCTCATCATCAGGAAAAAACCGGCCGACATGGTGGTAATGGCAGTCGTCAGCAGCAGTTCGGAGCCGCTGGCCATGGAGACATGCAGTTTCTCGGAGATAAAGATCGAAAGGAGGATAATGATCAGACCGGCAAAGAGCGAGGCATGATAGCCGATGATCGGTTCAATCTCTCTCTTGATGGTTATGCGTTTGAGGGCCACATACAACAGCGCCGGAATAAACACGCCTTTGATCAGGATCATGACCTGGAAGAAAATCAGACCGCCGCTGCCCATCCTGCTGTGATGTTCGAGCACAAGGGGAAGGAGCGAAACCATCACTCCCTGCAGGGCCATTATCTTGACGAGGGCGACAAGGCGGTTCGAAGCCAGCGACAAAAGCACCGACAAAAGGATTATCACCATGATTAACTCGTTTATATTAATCATTTAATGAACTCCATCGTAAGAATTGCGGCGAAAAACACCAGCGCAAGGGAAGTCAGGACAAACTTTGGCACCAGGTTCATCTTAAAGCGCGCCATGCCCGACTCGACCAGGCCGATCGCCACGTATACCAGGGCGATTCCGCCGAAAAACAGCGGAATCCGCAGAAAACCCAAGGAAGCATCGATGGGGAAAATAATCAGGAAGATAAAGGCGGAATAGAAGAACAGTTTATAAAAAGATCCGAGTTCGATAAGGGCTAAATCTGGACCGCTGTGATCGAGAACCATCACCTCGTGGATCATCGTCAGTTCCAGATGGGTGGCCGGGTCATCCACCGGGACCCTGGAGTTTTCGGTCAGCAAAACCATGAAGAGGGCAACGATTGCAAGAAGCAGCAGGGCACCGCCGGTGCCGGCCAGGCTGATCGGCGTTGTCCCGGTGAAATAGTCGGTAAAACTGAGAGCGCCGGTCATACGGTAAAAAAGCACCAGGACAGCAAAGATCGAGGCCTCGGCAAGTGTGCCGAAAAAAGCCTCACGGGCTGCACCCATTCCCTGAAAAGGTGAGGCGGTGTCAAGCGCTGCGGCGATGGTGAAAAACCGCCCGATGCCGAGAATGTAGAAGAGCACAATCACATCCCCGTGAAAAGCCAGCAGCGGTGTCACCCCGGCCAGCGGAAAAAACAGCAGGATCATGATCGCGCCGGCGCAGGAAACCAGCGGTCCGAGCTTGAACACAAAGGTGGTGCTGGTACTGTACACCGAGCCCTTACGCAAAAGCTTTGCCAGGGTGTAATACTTGATGAACAGCGGCGGCCCCTTCTTGCCGGCAAAAAATGCCTTCACCTTGAGAATAATTCCGGGAAAAAGCGGTGCGAGAAAGAGCGCGAGAGCGATTGTCAAAAAAGATTCCATACCCATTCCTTTTAGTATCTTACAGATTGATTTCTTGTTTTTACAAGAAATCAACCTGTCTCAAGGTACTTATATGAACGAGACCAGCAGCAGGATGCTGATCGTCACAATGATATAGCCTATATACAGCTGAACATTGCCATGCTGTATCCAGCGAAATTTTCCAAGAAGGGTCAGCAGCGGCAGCGCCACCCCCCGGTGTATGCCGACTTCGGCAATATCGTCGACCCGGGCCTCATATACCGTCCGGCCGGGAAAAATTTTCTCCAGCCTGACTTCAGTTTCCCGGACCATTGCAAACGGTCGGAAAAAATTGACCACGCTTCTGGCGTAGGAGGTACCGGTATACTGAATTCTTGCGGTGGGCCGGGTAAAGCCGCAGCCCCAGGTTGGCCCCTGGCTTACCACCTTGCTCCGGTAGAGGAGTTTTCTCACAAAGACCAGAACGATGAAAATAAAGAGGAAGAGCCGGGAGGCCAGGGCAAGGTTGGCCCCGATGGTGCCGATTGCCGCTTTGTCCACCTGGCCGGACGGTATAAGCTCGGACAGACCCCAGAAGGCCAGATTGATAAAATTCCCGGGAAAAAGACCGATAACCAGGCATGCACCCGCCAAAATTCCCATCGGCAAAGTCAAAAACCAGTTGCCCTCGCTTGCCTCTTCCGCCAAAGCTGTACGGGCCTCACCCAGGAAGACGATCCCCACAACCTTGGTGAAGCAGAAAGAGGCCAGACCTCCTATTACAGCCAGCGATATAATCGCAAGAATGGCCAGAATCATCGTCACATTGGTGTATGCCAGGCCCTGAAATGCGGCAAAATATATAAGGAACTCGCTGATAAATCCATTAAAGGGGGGCAAACCGGAAATTGAAACCGACCCAACCAGAAATGTTCGCCCGGTTACAGGCATCCTTTTCATCAGGCCGCCCATCTGATCGACATGCCCGGTGCCGGTCTCTTTGATAACCGCGCCGGCCCCAAAGAAAAGCAATGACTTGAAAATCGAATGATTCAGCACATGAAGCAAAGAACCGGCAAAGCCGAAACCCGCCATGACGACATTGTCATGGGAGACACCAATCATGCCGATCCCCGCACCCATGAGAATGATACCGATATTTTCCACACTATGATAGGCCAGCAGTCTTTTCAGATTGTGTTTTCCAAGAGCATAGAGCACGCCCAGGACCCCGGACACCATACCGAAAACCAGTACGGCCTGGCCGATGACTAGCTCGGTGCTGCCGAGACTGACATACACCCGGAAAATTCCATAGATCCCCATTTTGATCATTACCCCCGACATGATGGCGGAGATATGGCTCGGTGCGGCGGGATGAGCATGGGGCAGCCAGATGTGCAGGGGCAAGACACCGGCCTTTGAGCCGAAGCCAAGAAATGCCAGGAAAAACACGACCAGTTTTGCCTCGGCCGGGACGGTGGCGAATTGATCGAATGACATGCTGCCGGTATGGCTGAAGATAACCCCAAAGGCGGCAAATATCAGGAGTGCCCCAACCTGGGCAAAGAGAAAGTAGAGATAGCCTGCGGTTCTCGTTATCGCCTTTTCATAGTCATACATGACCAGCACGTAGGACGACAACGACATGATTTCCCATACTAAGGCAAAGGCCAGGATATTGGCGGCCATCGTCACCAGGGCCATGGAGGCGATGAGAATATTTGTGCAGAAAAAGCTGACCGCCATCCGCAGGGAATTTTCGGTTTTGTCGAAGTAGGAAAAACTGTAGATTGCCGCCAGGGGGCAGATTATAAAAATCGGCAGCAGGAAAAAAAAGCTTAAGTGGTCACAGGAGAATGCCAAGGTAAAAGCATGGAGCCACGACCACGACCAGGCCATTTCGCCCAGACTCTCTACCGATGAGAAGAGGGCCAAGAGGCCGGTGATGCAGCCGATCAGTGTGGTCGCCAGATAAACCCACTTGGTCAGCATCATTTTACGGTGCGTGAACAGGGGAATTGCTCCGCCTGCGACTACAATAGCCAGAGATAAAAGAAAAATATTCATGTTTTTTTAGAAGAATTATGTTTCAGATGGGCCTGGGACATCAGCCGGGAAGGCTTTGCCGGAAAGATCGAGTTCATACCGAACACAACTTCTCCTGCTGCATCAGCCTCACGAACAGATCGTCCTGCTCCAGGGCGCACTCTTCGCCCAAATCCCTGCCGGCCCGCTCCAGGTAGGCTTTCCAGGGCACGAAATACTGTTCCCCCTGTCCTTTAAAAGCGGTCATATCGATATCCAGCCCGGCCAGACACAACACATTTCCACTTTCCGGATGATGAGCCGTGAATGTCTCCAGCGCCCGGGCGAATTCCTGCCGGAGATGGATTTCCGCCGCCCGCAGATGCGGGGTCCGGTGTGTGACGATCCGGTTAAGATGGGGGAGAAGCGTTGCACAAATCCGACTGTTTTGATCCACGGCCAGATCGATACCGGCAAAAAAGAACAACTCGCTGCCGAGACAGCTGTCGATGGGAATACTCCTGCCTGATTTCCAGACAAATCTCCGGGCGGCAAGGACCTGCAGGAAACTCTCCGACAGCGCATACGAGGTCATTGAACCGGAGATCATCACGGGAGAATACGTACCGTCCTTGTCGGGTTCGGCTATCTTGTCGAGTCGGAGTATCAGCCTGGGGTTTTTCCCGTCCTTTTTCAAAAAACTTTGCGGCACAGTAATCAGATGCCGGCCCTGCTCGGTCTCGGTGAGGAAAATATGATCTTTGGCAAACCTGTACTGCTGCAGAAACGGGTCAATAAAACCGGCAGGGCATTGTTCGGCCGAGGTATCGGCACGCTCCCGAACCAGCAACTGCGGCAGACCACTGTATCCACCCCAGTTCGGATTGTACGAGACCCTGCATGAGAGGATAAGCACTGCAACGTCCTCCGTTGCAACGCCTTCCGGTGTGCCGGGAGAAGCAGCCCAGGTCGTGAAAAAAGAGCCCGCGCTCGAGATCTTTACCCGCCTGAAACCGAGCGAAGCACAAAAATTTTTTAATCTGGCAGTGAATTCCTCGTGGGGAATCATCCGTCCCTTGATCTTCAGGGAAGATGGAATCGATGGCGTTTGATCAGGAAGAAACGTTTTCATTGCGGACAGTTCAAGTTGAAATTTGAGATCATTCAGGCCTCTTCAGTACAAAATCGAGGCTTCGTCATCGACTTTATTCCTCGAAAGTAAAGCCAAACCATTTCAATTCATTTTCAGAATGAGCGGGAATAAATGCAATTTCACTGTTTTCAATGCGGCTGTGTAACTCTTTCATCCATAACAGGGCCTGGTTCTTCGAAAAAAACGGCCCGACTTCCGTCAAGGAGGTACTATCGAACATTCGCTGCCTGTTGAACCTCACCAGGTCTTCTTTGTCCTGGAAAATTCCTATAATTATTCTCATGCTTGATATTCCGAAATGCTCTTTTAATGATTCAAACCTCTTGACTGTCCAGGTGACTTGCAGTTTTTATGCCACGAAAAATTGTTCGAAGAAATTACTCCCCGATGTACTGAACAGGGAGGAATCGATGCTGATTCGAGTATAATACGGCTGATCTGGAAAGAGGATATCTGGGGCAGAATGCCCCAGAGGGGGACTTTTGCCTCACCTTAAAAAGGGGGGGGCTACAACTGTTCAAGACCAAAAAGGAGGATGGGAAGAAACCGGTTATTCCAGAGGCTTCTGCAGTCGGCGATACAATGTCTTACGGTCTATGTTCAGGATCTGGGAAGCAAGCGTCTGGTTGCCTTTGCTCATTTTGAGGACATAGGCAATGTAGCGTTCGGTCATCTCCTCCAGCGATATAAGTTCTGCGGGTTTATCGGTTTCCCAGAACAGGGAACGACTGGTGTGCAGCTGGATCTTTTCGGGAAGATCCTCGGGAACGATTTTTTCAAAGAGCGTCATGACGACACCATGCTCCATGGCATTGCGCAGTTCCCTGACATTACCAGGCCATTCGTAACTGAGCAGGCGCTTGACGGTCGAATCGGCAAGACCGGTCACCTTCTTGCCGAGTTTTTCGGCGAAATCGCCGACAAACTTTCGTGCCAGAAGGGGAATATCGGTGTCGCGTTTGCGCAGGGGCGGGATATCGACTTTAATCACATTGAGGCGGTAATAGAGATCCTCGCGAAACCGGCCTTCAGCTACGGCCTTCTCGATATCTATGTTGGTTGCCGCAAGAATACGCGCGTCAAAGCCCATTTCCTTGTTGCCGCCCACCGGACGAACAGTACGTTCTTCAAGCGCTCGCAGCAGTTTCGGCTGCAGGCTCTGCGGCATATCGCCTATTTCGTCGAGAAACAGCGTGCCGCCGCTTGCTTCCAGCAAAAGTCCGGTCCGGTCCTGCCAGGCGTTGGTAAAAGCGCCCTTCACATGACCGAAAAGCTCGCTCTCCAGAAGATTCTCGGGCAGCGCCGAGCAATTGATGGCGACAAAAGACTTTTCTTTGCGCCGGCTGTATCCATGCAGGGCTCGCGCCGTTATCTCTTTGCCCGACCCGCTCTCCCCGGTAAGAAGCACTGAAGTCTCGGTATCGGCGATACGCTGGAGGCGGCTGAACAGCTCCTGCATAAGCGGGCTTTCCCCTAAAAGTCCCGAAAAAGAATGAATCCGCTCGATTTCCTCGCTGAGTATTTTAACCTGTTTTTGCAGCTTGCGGTGCGCCACCGCCCGCTCGAGGGTGAGAGACAGGAGATCCATATCGAGCGGCTTGGTGATAAAGTCATAGGCACCCGCTCTAATCGCCTCAATGGCGGTCTCGAGCGACCCAAAAGCCGTCATCATGATCACCGGGATGTCCTGTCTTTTCTCCGTTGCCTCCCGGCATACCCTTATCCCATTGACATCCGGCAGGTTGATATCGGTAAGGATGACGTCCGGCTGCTCGTCGGATATCGCCGCAATCCCGGCCTGCCCACTGACTTTGGCACAAATCGTGAACCCTCGCCGGGACAAGCCGAAATCGAGCATATCGCACATGGCCTGATCATCTTCAATAACAAGGATATGTCCCTTCATGATGCGGCATCCTCAAGTCCGAGATACATTGAAAACTTCGCCCCTTTCGGCTGACTATTGTCGACCTCTATCCAGCCACCGTGCTCTTCGAGAAGTTCCTGGGCAATGGAAAGTCCAAGACCGGTTCCGAGCCCAATGTTCTTTGTAGTAAAAAAGGGCGTGAAGATCTTGTCGAGGTTTTCCGCCGAGATTCCCTCACCCTCATCGCTGATATCGATCCGCAAAAACTCCCTGAGCTGGTCGTCGGTATGGATCATCGATCGCAAATGGATATTTGTCACCTCCACCTGGACGGAGCTCTCCGCCGGCGTCGCCTGAATACCATTCATGATGACATTCATAAAAACCTGTTGAATCTGCTGGGCATCGATATGACAACACACCTTCGCCTCCTGTTGCACCTTGAGATGGAGGCTGACTCCCTGTTTCGTGGCAATTGGCGTAAGGAGATGAAAAACCTGCCGCAGCAGGGTCACCACATTTTCGCCGGCCTTCATAATTGTTCTTTTTTTACGCGAAAAATCAAGAAGATGCCTGATAATGAGAGTGATTCTTTCAGCCTGGGCCTTGATGATTTTTGCACAGTCGATGACTTCTCCACGCTCCAGCTCCTCGGAAATGATCATCTTGGCCCGCCCATCGACAACATTGAGCGGGGTCCCGATCTCATGGGCGATTCCTGCCGCTATCTGACCTACCGTCGACAGTTTTTCGGTATGCCGCAGTTGCTCCAGGGTCTTCAGCCTGGCAATGTTTTCAAAATGGATCTTTTCCTGGGCGATCAGCAGTCTGGTGCACATGTCGTTCATAAGCCGCGACAGGTTTACCAGTTCATCATCGCCTTTGATCTCCAGATCCGCTTCCAGGTTGCCCTTGCCGATCTCGATGGCCTTTCGCGAAAGCTTTTCAAGAGGTCTTTTGATCTTGATATTGATCAGCCAGTAGAGGATGATGCCGCTGATCATGGCCAGTAAAGCAGAAGTTATCAGAAAACGGATGAGTATACTTTGGGTGTATTCCCTGAGAGGTACGAGGGACTGGGTAAGCTGCAGCGCCCCGCCGCGATCTCCGGGTATCGCCACCGGAACGTAGGTGAAACGTTGCTGTATCCGGTTCTCATCCAGACCGACAAAGGAGATCGTCCGGGCGGTATCGGAGGTATTAAAAGCCCTTAATTCAGAATGCCGCATGCCATGCTCCTGCCGTATCTCATCGAGCCAAATCCAACGAATCGACAGCTTTCCATCCGCCCGGTTGGCATCTTCAACCAGCTGGATAGCCTTCCGAGAGCCGTTCTCTCTCCATGTCCGGGATATAATTTGGGCCATAATGCTGCCGATTTCTTTGGCATTTTCCTCCATGTCGAACTCAAACTGCTTGATCTGAGCTTCATAGCTGAGGTTGCCGTCGACTATGAGCAGACTGAAAATCCCCAGCAGCAGAAAGGAGTATATTTTGGAAAACAGGTTCATGGCGAAAAAGGCTAGCCCAGACTCTTTTCCACTCTGGGGTAAATCTCCGCCAGAAGATCTTCCCGTTGGAGGTAGGGACAGGGCGCATCGTAAGGGAAATCGCGGCACTGCCGGGGTCTCGCCTCGTGGACTGAGCACCTTTTACTCAACCGGCCGTCACTGAGAAAGATGCAGGAGCCGTCTTCCTTGACTTTAAAGGTATTTCTGTGCTCTATATACTGTTTTCGGACTTCGCCGTCACTCTGTTGAAAATGACGGGCCAGGCGATTGATATCGGTGGCGGTAACAAAGAGAGTTGAGCCAGGGAGCCGGTAACAGCAGAACGCCGGACAGTAATTGCAGAACACCCTGTTAAGCCCCGCTGCAGCTGGTTCTACGTTATTGGTCATAGATATATAAACAGATCAGAAAGTGAGGAGACAGGGGCCCTTGCCCTCGAGCGGCCTTACTCCTGCCACCTTGCCGATGATTTTCCCCGGCCTGGCAAAACGCTCGGCACTGCGGGCAAAGAACACTCCGGATGTTTTACTGGTAATTTGCAGCTTTTCGCCCTGCCCCGAATTTTTCATCGGTTGGGTGACGATGGCAATGACCTCTCCCTCTTCAACCATGTCTCCGAGATGCTTGATGTAGGTGAGGACCCCTGCGCTTTCCGCGCGCACATAATCGACCCCTTCAAGAGGTGTCGCCTCCACCGGAAGGTCCGGCAGCGGCTTTACTTCCCCGGCGATGAACCCGCGGCGCTGCAGAAAGCGGAAAAGATTATTCGCATCCTGTTCGGTGTACTCCGGATCGGTGTCGGCGACACCGCGCAGTTCGACTGTTGCCGCCAGGCAGGCGGGAGGAATCGGCACACCTGCAAATTTTGCGGCCAGCTCCCACCAGATCTTGCTGTTAGCCTCATCGAAAGGCATATCGCCGGAATCCTTGGCGAGTAAAGTCGCAGCTGCCCCCATCTGGGCGGACAAATCGGCTCCTTCCGGCCAGAGCGCCGTACCCATGTAGACGTGCAGCAGAGCCTGATGATCACAGTGGAGATCGAGGACAATGTCGGCATCGTGGGAGAGGGTGAGGAGCAGATGTTTGAGCGCCTCGACTTCCGTTGCCGGCTGCCTGGCCTGGAGGATTTCGCCGGCACATTTCCTGATTACCGCGACGTTTGCCAAAGAATCGTCACCGAGCAGGCCCTGCAGCCGATCGGCAAGTTCACCCGCCAGATCGTCATAGCGGCGGTTGAAATTGACATTGTCGCTGTCGTCGAAACGGCCCTGGATCGTATCGGTTCCCCATTGTGAAAGACCAATCGGGTTGGCCACCGGGACAACGATGATCTGTCCTTTTATCTCCCCCGCCGCATCGGCTTTATGCAGCAGCTCAAGCAACTTTCCGGCAACAAGATACCCAGGCGCCTCATCGGCATGCAGCCCAGCCTGAATGTATACTTTGCGGTCGGCCTCACTCGGTCCGAAGTGAACACTGATCAGTTTTCTTTCAGTACCGACTGCTGCTTCCGGCAACTGGTGTTGCCTGACCGTACACGTCTTCATTATCTTCATATGGGTGCCTCGATTTCCGTACTGTTCTCTTCCATGGGCATTAAATGCTGATGCCAGCGTTTCTCCAACTGTCTCACCAGAAAAACGATAGTGAAAGTAATCGCCATGTAAAATACCGCGGCGGTGAGAAATGCTTCATAAGGGCTGTAATACCTTGAGTTGACGATCCTCGCCGCACCGGTAATATCGATTATGGTGATAACGCTGGCCAGGGCGCTGCCGTGGAGCATGAAAATTATTTCATTAGAATAGGCCGGCAAGGCTCTTCGAAAAGCGCTGGGCAGAACGATCCGCCGCAGCATCAAAGATGTTGACATACCGGCCGCCCTTGCTGCCTCTATCTCTCCGTGCGGTGTTGCGACAATGGCGCCCCTGATAATTTCGGTGGTATAGGCACAGGTATTCAAGGAAAATGTAAACAGCGCGCAGAAATAAGCTTCTTTGAACAGCGGCCAGAGAAAGCTTTCCTTCATCGCATCGAACTGACCCAAACCGTAATAAACAAGAAACATCTGAACAAGGAGCGGTGTTCCCCGGAAAAAATAGACGAACGCCCTGATCGGGGCCTGAACGACCAGACTTGCCGAAGTCCTGAGAACAGCCAGGGGAATCGCCATGACAAGGCCGATGACAAGCGAGATCGAGACCAGAATAAGGGTGTTTTTCAGCCCCTGCAGATAGATCTCCAGATTTCCGGTAATAATCGAAAAATCCATGGCTATTCCCTTCTCACTCCGACACTGTAACGTTTTTCCAGATACCTCAGCAGATAAATGGAAACGGTGGTGATAAGCAGATAATTGATGGCAACCACCACATAAAAAGTGAACGGCTTCCGGGTCGCCCCGGCGGCCATGGCCGCTTTTCGCACCATATCGTCCAGGCCGATAATGGAAACCAACGCAGTTGTCTTGATAAGCACCAGCCAGTTATTGCCGAATCCGGGAATGGCATGCCGGACCATCTGCGGCAGCAGGATACGGCGGAAAACCTGACCACCGGTCATGCCATATGCATAACCCGCCTCCAGCTGGCCGCGGTTGACGGCAAGTATTGCTCCCCGAAAGGTCTCGGTCATATAGGCCCCGAAGATAAAGCCGATGGTCGAGACGCCTGCGATGAACGGATTGATATCGATATATTCATCATAGCCGAAGACAGGACCGATTTGGTTGATGAAAACCTGGCCGCCGAAAAAAATCAGCAGCATCAGCACCAGATCGGGAATTCCTCGAATAACGGTGGTGTATACTTTAGCGGTAATGCTGAGTGCAGGCGAACTTGAGAGCTTGGCCAAGGCCCCGATTATACCGAACAGCATCGCTACAAAGAGCGATAAGAGGGAAACTTCAAGGGTTAAAACCGTCCCCTCCAGAATGCTTGGCCCGTAACCGTGTAAAGAAAACATCGGCCCCGGCTATATAAGCTGCGGCAACTGCCCCCTGCCGGCGGCTGCCTGCAGGGGGTGTTTGCCAAGATTTCGGCGGCTATTCACCGTAGACATTGAAATCAAAATATTTGTCCTGAATAGTCTTGTAGGTGCCGTTGGCCCTGATGGTATCGATGGCTTTGTTAAACATCCCGGCCAGCTCTTTATCCTCTTTACGGAGAGCAATACCGGCGCCTTCGCCGAACCATTTCGGATCGCTGAGATCGGGACCGATAAACATGTAGTCCTTGCCTTCCGGCTTCTTCAGAAAACCGTCGGAAAGGGCCACGCTGTCGGCCAGCAGCAGGTCGACCCGGCCGGCGACGATATCGAGATAGGCCTCATCCTGGGTGCCGTAGCGCTTGATGTCCACATCGTTGCCGTAATTGTCGGTGAGATACTTGTCATGGATGGTGGCTCGCTGGACGCCGACCGATTTGCCTTTAATCGCCTCGCGGGAAAAGGACTCCATCGACCCTTTTTTGGTTACGAATTTAGCTGGAGTCTGATAGTACTTGTTGCTGAAGGCAACCTTTTGCTTGCGTTCTTCGGTAACGGACATGGAAGCGATGATCGCATCATATTTTTTTGCCAGAAGACCCGGAATAATACCGTCCCAGTCCTGTGCCACCAACGTCACCTCCACCCCCATGGCCTCGCCGAGAGCCTTGGCAATGTCGATATCGAAACCGGCAAGTTCGCCATCCGGTTTGACATAACTGAACGGAGGATAGGCTCCCTCCACCCCGATTCTGACCTTTGTCCACTCTTTTGCCACGACCGTACCGCAGGCGGCGAACATCATACAGATTGCAACAACCAGTATCCTTCTCATTTTCCCTCCTTGTTGGTATGAAAAAACTCTCTTCCCTATTTACATCATTGCTGTGACGAAGGTTTTAAAACGATCCGTTTTCGGCGCAGCGAACACTTCTTCAGGCGAACCGTCCTCAATGATCAGTCCCTGGTCGAGAAAGATAATGCGGGAACTGACCTCCCTCGCAAAACCCATCTCATGGGTGACGACAATCATGGTCCGTCCCTCAAGGGCCAGACTCCGCATGACCTGCAGCACCTCGCCCACCAGTTCCGGGTCGAGGGCGGATGTCGGCTCGTCGAAAAGGATAACCTCGGGTTCCATTGCCAGAGCCCTGGCAATGGCCGCCCGCTGCTGCTGTCCCCCTGAAAGATGAACGGGATAGGCGTTGTATTTATCGGCTATACCCACTTTGTCGAGATAGTGCATCGCGCTCTCCCGCACTTCCCTTCGGCCTTTTTTGAGAACATGGAGCGGTGCCTCCATGACGTTGTCGAGGATGGTCATATGCGACCAGAGATTGAACTGCTGAAAGACCATGGCAAGTTTGGAACGAATCCGCTCGACCTGCCTTTTATCCGCCGGGAGATTCCCCCCCCGTCGGTTTTTTTTCATCAGGACCTCTTCTCCCGCCACCCGGATTATGCCGCTGTTGGGGATTTCGAGCAGATTGATACAACGCAGAAGAGTGCTCTTGCCGGAACCGGACGAGCCAAGGACAGAAATGACCTCACCCTTGCAGGCCATAAGGCTGACGCCTTTCAGCACCTCGTTTGTGCCGAAACTCTTATAAAGATTCTCTACCTCGACAGCTTGCCGGCTAGTGTTCATAAAGCCCTTTGGTTATGCTGATTGAGAGACTTTCGGAGGATGTACGCCGATTCCATGGTATACACCCATTGCATACTAGAGAATGCCTTCAAAGTCAAACCCAAAGGTCAGGCAAAGTACTCCTGAAAAAAAAGATCAACCCGCGGAAATCAAAGTCTTAATTATATCCCGCTTGCCGATGACCCCTACCAGTGCATCCCCGCGCATTACCGGCAGGGTATGGACTTTTTTTTCGGCCATGATGGTTGCGATCTCATCGATAAAGGTTTCCTCCGTCACCGTGATTGGAGCCGAAGAACATATATCCCGCACCGTCACTCCAGCCATCTTTTTCATCTCCTTGCCGATTCTGTCAGGGTTCTCAAGATAAATAACGGAATCAAGGATGGTCACTACAGTTGGGATATGAATCTTTTTTTTCTGATCGATCAGATCATTCTCGGTAACCACCCCGACAAGCATGCCGGCTTCGTCAAGCACCGGCGCACCGCTTATTCCATGCGATGCCAGAAGCAGTGCCAGTTCTGTCACCGTCATCCCCTGTGGCACGGTAACAACATTTTTTGTCATAATATCAATAGCTTTTTGCATATAATCTCCATTTTTGCCGGATCCTATCCGGATTTCACGAATACTCTCTAGGTAAACGGATCACGAACGTTGAACCCTTGCCAGGCTCGGATAGAACCTCGATGGTTCCTTTATGTTGAGTGACAATAATATCATTGGCAATCGCCAATCCTTGCCCGGTTCCTTTATTCACTGCCTTTGTTGTAAAAAATGGATCGAATATTTTCTTTTGTATTTCCCCATTCATTCCGATTCCGTTGTCAGTCAATTGTATTTCCACAACATTTTCCGCCGCTCTGGTGCTTATCGTAATCAACCCCTTGCCGTCGTCGGATTGTTCGGGTCTTGCCTCTATGGCGTGCACACTATTCATAATCATTATAAGGATGACCTGATTAAACTGATCGATAAAACAAGGCACATCAGGCAACTCCCGGTCAAGGTCCAGAACTATCTCGGCGAGATATTTCCATTCATTCCGGGTCACAGTCACCGTTGTTTCAATAGCTGCGTTCAGATCGCATTTCTCCGCGAACTCACCGGCTGGATGAGTAAAACGTTTCATGGCCCCGACAATTGACTGGATACGGCACAATCCCTCTCTGGACTGCTCCAGGGCACCGGGGATTTCCTTGGCCAGGAACTCCCAGTCGGCAACATCGAATGATTCCCGGAGTTCTCCCAGGAGTGGGGCTATTTCTCCAGGCTGGTCCGGTGTACCGATCAAATTTTCAATATGGCCCATGACTCCGGCAAGATCATAATAGGCTTCGGCAAGAAATTCGAGATTGGTGACCACGTACTGGGTGGGAGTGTTTATCTCATGGGCGATACCTGCTGCCAGACGGCCGACGGATTCGAGTTTTTCAGCCTGAGTCAGGCGGCGTTGCATGGCAGAAATGTCGGTGACGTCACGCAGCGATACGACCCGGCTGATTCTTTCAAATTGCGAGACCTCGGAAGAGGCAAAGGCCATGCTGAGCGGACGACCGTCGATATTCATGACATATTCCCCCTCACTTGCCCGTTGTAATTCCTGTTGCAGACGGCCAAGGAAGAAATCGCGCATCTCTCCGACATCCCGGTTAAGCACCCGAGCCCAGTTTTCGACAATTTTCGTAAAGGAAGCGTTCCATTCAATAGCCCTGTACTCCGTATCTACGGTGATGAGCCCCTGCGGTACTACATCGAAGATCTGTTCAATATATTCCTTCTGTTTTTTTATTTCTTCCACAGCCTGACGCAAGTCTTCGATTTTGCTTTTGAGCGTCTTGTTGGCATCACTGATCCGGCAGTACAGGAAGGCATTGATATACAGCAGAGCCGCCATCAGACACGCAGTAGCGATGACGTAAAAAGTGGTATCGCGCCAATCTACTTCTATCCTCCCTATGGATTTCCCATCCCTTTGTATTTCGTTGACAAATATTTTAATGCTCACCAATCCAAAATGGCTGAGCAAGGAATCGATGCCTGTCAACGACGACTTGGCGGTTTCGTAAAAGAGCCTTTCATCCGTGCTGAAAATACGTATTGCCCGATAATCGTCACGGGCAATGACTGCCGAAACGAACCCTTCTATACTCTCTCTATCATAATTCCATAAAGGTCCGCTGAGCATTCGGGCATGTTCGGCGACAGCGGTCTCAAGCTTTAACTGAGTGTGAACCTGGTAGTATCTGACAAACACTCCCAACCCGCACAATATTACCAGAAACACCAATATGTTGAGAGATCTTGTCGGTTTTTCCATATCTTTCAGTCTGG
The DNA here is from genome assembly GCA_000961725.1 of Desulfobulbaceae bacterium BRH_c16a. Lineage (GTDB taxonomy): Bacteria > Desulfobacterota > Desulfobulbia > Desulfobulbales > Desulfocapsaceae > Desulforhopalus_A. The sequence continues at coordinate 62,231 of LADS01000059.1, read as the reverse complement.
CCGTTCACATGATTGCGTTGCCGTTACACTCAACAGGTTGTTGTATGAGTATAGGTGAGAGACGGTTCCTGCGTCAAATGAATCGACAATTCGAACTCGGGCAAAATCCACAATGACCCACCCACAAGATCGTCCATCTCCTTGGTCACAACCAATATAAAAATGGTAGTTGTTTACTGATTCAGAGGAAATGAAAACGACAATTGGCCTGTATGAACTGCAAATTTACCGAAAATCGATGTAATAAAAAATTAGCATGTTTTTGGCACTTTTTGTGCTATATTCGAAAGAATCGTCCCTTCGCCAGCTCCTCACAACCATTCAGAGGAATTACTTTAGACATTACCAGGAGATACCATTATGACAGCGGTTGCCGTAAAGGAGCCAACATCACAAAATATTGGTCTTGGATTGGCCGATATCACTATCTGTGAATCCGAGATATGTTACATAGATGGGGAGGAAGGCCGACTCATTTACCGGGGCTATGATGCCATTGAATTATCCAAACAATCGACCTTTGAAGAGGTCGCCTATCTTCTCTGGTATGGAGCTTTGCCAAGACCGACTGAATTCAAGGCATTTCTGGCCGGCTTTACCGGATCGATGGAGCTTCCCGTCGAAACCGTCATGATTCTGCGAATGTTTCCCAAGGCTGCGACCCCGATGGAGGTAATCAGAACTGCCGTTTCCTCCCTCGGCCACTGGGATCCGGACAGCGGCAATACCGGTCTTGACGCCAACCTGCGCAAAGCCCAGCGACTCACCCTGCGCATCCCTTTGCTCATTGCCGCCCACCAGCGGCTCCGGGAAGGGCAGGAACCCATAAAACCGATTCCCGGGCATGGCATTGCCTACAATTTCCTCTATACCCTGTTCGGCAAGGCACCGGATCCTCTTGCCGAAAAAGCGTTTGACGCCGCCCTGATTCTTCACGCCGATCACGAGTTGAATGCCTCGACATTTTCCGCCCGGGTCACCGCCTCGACCATGGCCGATATCTATTCTTCGGTAACTTCGGCAATCGGCACCCTGAAAGGGCCGCTGCACGGAGGCGCGAATATGGAAGTCATGCAGCTCTTGAGAGAAATAGGCGATCCGGGCAAGGCCCGCGCCTTTATCGAAGACAAGTTGGCCAGAAAAGAAAAAATCCCGGGATTCGGCCATCGGGTGTATCGTTGCGAAGATCCCCGGGTCGACGTGTTACGTAATTATGCGCAGATCCTGGCGGAAAAAACCGGCGACACGACCTATTTCGAAATTACTCAGGAAATCCAGAAAGTTGTCGTTGAACGTACCAAGGTATTTCCAAACGTCGATCTTTTTACTGCCTCACTGTACAACGCCATAGGCTTGCCGATGGAACTGTTCACTCCGATTTTCGCAATCAGCAGGACCGTCGGCTGGACCTCCCATATTCTCGAGCAATGGAGCAACAACAAGCTAATCCGTCCGCGAGCCGAATACATCGGCCCCAAATCATATTGCTACATTCCGATAAAAGAGCGGGCTCGCGGTTAACCGGGCACCGGCAATGCAAGCCCACACCTCATAAAACAAAACCATGCCGGCCGGACCTGTCGTCCGGCCGGCGACTCAAGGTTTCACCATGCTTACTACATTGATAATACTGGATAGTGTTTCCGACTGGAAACCCTATTATGAAACCGACAGCATCATTACCGCCGGCGAGTATCTGCAGAACGAGAAACTCAGCCAGGAAAATCTGCTCATCATCAATTTGTGCAGTGATCTCAGCTACAACTCGGAAGGGTATTACTGCTCGCTGCTGGCCCAGGCGAGAAAACACAAGGTCATCCCTTCTGCCGATGCGATCAACAGCCTGGACTGCGACAGGACCATCAAGCTGCAGGGTCTGCTGAGAAAAACCTGCCATTCCTGGGTCAGCAGCAATTCCATCCAGAATGGCGGTGACGCACCATGTACCATTGATATCTTTTTCGGCGATTGCGAGGTCCCTGCTCTCAAACGGCTGGCGAAGTTTATCTTCGACCAATTTCCTTTCCCGATGCTGAGAGTGACCTTCGCCGACAATAAATTTTCCCAGCTTGATCATTTTCGCACTCTGTCTCTGAACGAGCTGGACGATGCCCAGCAAACCCTTTTCGCCAACGCCATCGATCGCTTCAATAAAAAGATCTGGCGCTATCCGAAAAGCAAGAAGTCCTTCGGCTACGATCTGGCCATCCTTCACGACCCGAAAGAGAAGATTCCCACAAGTAACGCCTCGGCGCTCCATCTCTTTGTTTCCGAGGCCAAGAAGATGAACATCAATGCCGAACTCATCACCGCCGACGATTCCGCCCGGCTGATGGAATTCGATGCCCTGTTCATTCGTCAGACAACCGCCGTCAACCACATTACCTACCAGCTTGCCAAAAAAGCGCAGCAGGCGGATATGGTAGTGATCGACGACCCGACCTCAATCATTCTCTGCACCAACAAGGTCTACCTGAAAGAACTGCTCGACCGGGAAAAAATCCCCTGTCCGCTTTCCCGGCTGATCTTCAAAACCAACCCGGTAAGCTATGAAGAACTGAGCAGCTCTCTTGGCGCAACCATGGTAGTGAAAGTTCCCGATGGGTCGTTTTCCATAGGAGTGACCAAGGTTGCAACCAGAGATGAATACGAACAGGCAATCGAGGAGCTGTTTCCCCGCTCGTCGATTCTGCTTGTCCAGGAGTTTGTGCCGACCGACTTCGACTGGCGAATCGGCGTCCTCGGGGGAGAATGCATCTACGGCTGTAAATACTTCATGGCCCGCGGCCACTGGCAGATAATCCAGCATCGGGCCAACAGAATCCCCAAGGCAGGCGGTTTTGAGACGATTCCACTCAATAGCATCCCTTCCCGGGTCCGTAAGCTGGCGGTCAAAGCCACTTCACTCATCGGCAAAGGACTGTACGGGGTGGACATCAAGATGGTGGGCGAACAGCCGATCGTCATCGAGATAAACGACAACCCTTCCCTCGAACACGGAGTGGAAGATACCATAATGGGCAATGAGCTGTACCGAATCATCCTCCGGGAATTCGTCAACAGGCTAAACAGCAAGCAGCATAAGTAAAATGACCGGGTATCTCTTTGTACCGGCGGTACCGGCCGATGTCGATCAGCTTGCGGCACTTGAAATCTCCCTGTTCAAAACCGACCGTTGTTCGAAGAAAAGCTTCAGGTACTTGATCAGGCGAGCTCACGTTCTCGTGGTCAAACGGCAAGATAGTGCCGAAATTCTCGGTTACGCCATTTTGCTGGGCAGAAAAAACAGCCGCAAGATGCGGATCTATTCCTTTGGGATCACGGCGACAGCCAGGGGGGAAGGACTGGCGGGCAAGCTCCTGGAGGTACTTGAAAGAATTTCCAGGGACAGCAAATGCACAATGCTCACCCTGGAGGTAAGCGACAGCAATATTGCGGCTCTCGGCTTGTATAAGAAACATGGTTTTGCCCAATACGGCTTTCGCCTCGGCTACTACGAGGATGGCGGTCACGCAATTCTCATGCGAAAAACTCTCGATTAGGTGCCGATAAAAAGATGATTATAGGCTGCACGGAAGTAGTTTACATAAACGAAGTCAAAGGCCACGGGGTGTTAGCCACGGCAAGGATCCCGAAAGGCACGGTAACCTGGGTTTTTGACGACCTTGACCGGGAGATTCCCATGGACCGGCTTGATCGGTTTTCCGAACCCTGCCGGGAGGCTGTCCTCACCTATTCTTACCGGAACAACAAAGGCAACCTGGTTTTCTGCTGGGACAACGAGCGTTTTATCAATCACAGTTTCCGTAACAATTGCTGCCTGACGCCCTACAACTTTGAAATTGCCATCAGAGACATCGAGCCGGGCGAGGAACTTACCGACGACTACGGCTTCTTGAACATTATCGCCCCTTTTTCCGTCGATTCCGAAGGGACCGACCGTAACACCGTCTACCCTGACGACCTCCTCCGCTACAGCGATCGCTGGGACAGCCAACTGCGAAATGCCTTTACTCGTCTGCCGGAAGTCGAACAACCCCTGCGGCAGGTATTCAAACCGGAGGTCTGGAAACTGGCCGTATCAATTGCCCACGGCAAAACAACCATGGCATCCATTAGAAATTGTTATTATGATCAAAACCTTTAGCGGATTCCCGGATAACAATATTCGGCAATCCATCAGCTTTAATTAATAAAATGCCTACTAGACGGCAAAAGACCGTATATATCTGCTGCCATGCTAGTGTCGATTTTTATTTTTTGCACCTTGTAAGCTTAAGAAATGAAAGATGAACTTGCTTCTCTCGACATAGGCCACCAGGTTCGTTCGCTCCGCAACCGACGCGGGCTGACGCTGCAGGATCTGGCTGACCTTACCGGGCTGTCAAAACCCAACCTGTCCCAGATCGAGAACAATCTGGTTACCCCGCCCATCGCCACCCTCTTAAAAATTGCCACAGCCCTGGGTGTCTCTATCGGCCATTTTTTCCAGGCCAACAACCAGGACAGCAGCATGGTGGTGACGAGGAAAACGGACAGATACGGCGTCGCCAAAGGCCCCCATATTTCGCACATCGGCTATCAATACGAGCCCCTCGCCTACCCGAAAGTAGACAAGAGCATGGAACCTTTCATCGTCCATATGGAAGAAAGAGAGGCCGATGCGATCGTTTACAACAATCATAAAGGCGAAGAATTTCTTTATGTCCTGGAAGGCAGGCTCGAATTTCGCTGCGGTGAGAATGTCGTCGTACTCGAAGAGGGCGACAGCCTCTATTTCGATTCTATCGTTCCACACGGCTACCGCGGGATCGGCGGGCCGGCCAAAACTCTGGTGGTAATCTATAAACCGAGCTGATCTTGCGCATGCTCGGTTTCCCATTCTGCGTTTCCCTCCGACACAGTCACCCCCACCGATCTGTACTACCCAGATTTTGTTCCGTTCCAAATATTTATTTTTGACGACACGAAACACAAAAATTACGCCATTACCCTTTAGAATCAGCACACTTGCTTGATTATATGTTATTTATTGCAGCCGACTTGATTCGTGTCTCACGTTTATTATGTTTGACTATAATGAATATTTTTTATTATAATAAAACATAAGCAGAATAAAATACTACCCGGGGAGGCTCAAAAATGGCTGAATTGAAGGGAAGAGTGCGCATTGCGACCAACAGTTGTAAAGGTTGCGGCCTCTGTATTATTGCTTGTCCCGAGGAAATCATCGTCATCGACGAAAGCACGGTAAACCTCAAAGGCTACAGTCCAGCCTCCATCTCTTCTCCGGCACAATGCATTGGCTGCGGCAACTGCGCCCTGATGTGTCCCGACTCCGTTATCACTGTCGAGCGATTTACCGTGAAAAGGAGGGCCGAACATGTCTAAGACCTTGATGAAAGGCAATGAAGCACTTGCCCTTGCCGCCATCAAAGGCGGGTGCACCCATTTCTTCGGTTATCCCATCACGCCGCAAAATGAAATCCCCGAATTTCTGGCAAGAGAATTTCCCAGGACCGGCGGGGTCTTTCTCCAGGCCGAAAGCGAACTGGCGGCCATCAATATGGTGTACGGTGCGGCAGCCGCCGGCGGCAGGCCGATGACTTCTTCATCCTCGCCTGGCATTGCCCTGATGCAGGAAGGCATGTCGTCCCTTGCCGCGGCCGAGCTGCCCTGTGTCATTGTCAACGTCCAGCGCGGCGGCCCCGGCATCGGCACCATTCAGCCCTCCCAGGCCGACTACTACCAGATGACCCGCGGCGGGGGCAATGGCGATTACCGGATTCTTTCTTTTGCCCCGTCCACCGTCCAGGAAGGCGCGGAAATGATGATGGCGGCTTTCGACCTGGCAGAAATCTACCGCACTCCGGTGTTCATCGTCAGCGACGGCATGCTGGGCCAGATGATGGAACCGGTTGAACTCCCGGAAAAAACTCACCGCGAACTGCCGGCAAAAGATTGGCTGGCGGTAGGCCATGGCGGCAAGCGCAAACCGAATACCGTTAAAACCCTGGCCCTCGACCCCATCGTGCTGGAGCAGAGAAATCTCGATCTCCAGGCCAAATACGCCCGGATCGCCGCCGCCGAAACCCGCTGGGAAAGTTACCGCACCGAAGGAGCCGAAATCATCCTCTGTGCCTATGGCTCGACGGCCCGCATTGCCAGGAATGCCATCGATCTGCTGGCGGCTGAAAAAATCACCGCGGGCCTTATACGCCCCCAGACTTTATGGCCGTTTCCCGTTGCCGCCTTCGAGGGCCTCCCCGAATCCTGCCGTATGATTCTTACTGTGGAAATGAGCTGCGGCCAGATGGTCGACGATGTGCGGCTGGCGGTCAACGGCCGGTTACCCGTCGCCTTCTACGGCAGGTCAGGCGGGATCATTCCGGTTCCGGAAGAAATCGCGGCAAAAGTTAAAAATCTTCTCGGGAGGGCATAATGACTGTTATCTATGCAAGATCAAAGGGCCTGACCGACAAAGACACCCATTATTGTCCCGGTTGCACCCATGGCCTCATTCACCGGCTGGTTGCGGAAGTGCTGGTGGAACTCGACCTGCTGAACGACGCTATCGGCTGTGCCTCGGTGGGCTGCTCGGTGCTGTCGTATAACTACCTCAACGTCGACATGATCGAATCGGCGCATGGCAGGGCTCCGGCCGTGGCCACCGGCGTCAAAAGAGTCCATCCCACCAAGCCGGTTTTCACTTATCAGGGCGACGGCGACCTTGCCTCGATCGGGACCGCAGAAATCGTCCACGTCGCGCATCGCGGTGAAAAGATCACCACCATCTTCGTCAATAACGCCATCTACGGCATGACCGGCGGACAGATGGCGCCGACCACACTTCCCATGCAGAAGGTCACCACCGCGCCCGAAGGCAGGGATGTCGCCCATTGCGGCATGCCCTTGAGAGTCTCGGAGATGATTGCCCAGATCCCCGGAGCCGCGTATGTAGAACGGGTTTCCGTCCACAGCCCAAAGGCCGTGCGCCAGGCTAAGAAAGCGATCCGCAACGGCTTTCTCTGCCAGATGGGCGGCTTTGGTTTTTCCCTTATCGAAGTGCTTTCGACCTGTCCGACCGGCTGGGGGCTCTCGCCTGTCGATTCCCTGCAGTGGTTGGAAGATAACATGATCCCCTATTATCCACTCGGTGTCCTGAGATCACCGGAGGAGGCGTAAATGTGTAACGAGCGAATACTCTGTGCAGGCTTTGGCGGTCAGGGAGTCATGTCCCTGGGACAACTCCTGACCTATGCCGGAATGATCGAGAACAAGCACGTAACCTGGTTGCCGTCCTATGGTCCGGAGATGCGCGGCGGCACGGCGTACTGCAGTGTTGTGGTCTCCGACACGCCGGTCGGCTCGCCGATTGTGACCCGCAATGCCACCTGCGTCATTGTCATGAATCTGCCCTCGCTGCTGAAATTCGAGCAAAGCGTGGCGCCTGGCGGCGTGCTGCTGGTGAACAGCTCCCTGATCGACAAGCCTGTCGACCGGCAGGACATCCGGGTCTTTGCCATTGCCGCCAACGACCTTGCGGCGGAATGCGGCAATGCCAGAGCGGCGAACATGATCATGCTGGGCGCGTACCTGGCCCTCTCCAAAGTGGTGAGCGTTGAAAGTGTCGCCCTGGCGTTTAAAAAGGTTTTCGGAGAAAAGGCGCATCGCCTGCTGGATCGGAACATTCTCGCACTGCACCGTGGTGCCGAGGCAGTGCTCGGAACAAAACAGGCCATGGCCGCGTGATAGATACAAAACAGACCATAGAGTTGCAGAGGAAATGCCAATGAACAGATATACGGAGCTCGAAATACCCGGTTATGAAGAGGTCGTCAGGTGCGACAACCCCGAAGTCGGTTTCACCGCGTGGATCGCCACCCATAATTCCCACCGCGGTCCGGCTCTCGGCGGCTGCCGGGTATGGCGTTACGAATCGGCGGATTCAGCCCTGACCGATGTCCTGCGGCTCAGTAAAGGAATGACCTATAAAAACGCCCTCGCCCGCCTCCCTTTGGGCGGCGGCAAAAGCGTTGTCCATGCCGATCTGAAAAAAGTCGACCGGGTTGCCCTCTTCGAAGAAATCGGCAATTTCGTCGAGTCCCTCGACGGACGATACATCACCGCCGAGGATGTCAACTCGACTCTCGAAGACATGGTGGCGGTGAAGCGCCGGACAAGCCATGTCGCCACCGTCGGCGCCAGCGGCAACCCGAGCCCCTTCACAGCCTACGGGGTTTATTGCGCCATCAAGGCCAGTGTGAGACATACCCTGAAAAGAGAACGGCTGGACGGGCTTACCGTCGCCATCCAGGGGATCGGCGAAACAGGCGGCAGGCTTGCCGAACTGCTGAAAAAGGACCATTGCCGCATAATTGCCTCGGATATCAATCAGGATCATATCGACGCCCTTGCCCGGAAACTCGATTTCGAGCTGGCGAGACCGGATGAGATCTACAGCGCAGCGTGCGATATTTTTGCGCCCTGCGCTTTGGGCGGGATTCTCAACAGCCGGACCATTCCAGGCCTGCTCTGCCAGATAGTTGCCGGCAGCGCCAACAACCAGCTGCATACCGAGGAAGACGGCGCCCTGCTGTACCGGCGGGGCATTCTCTATGCTCCGGATTACGCCGCCAACGCCGGCGGGGTGATAAATATCAGCTGCGAGATCGGCAAGGCCTACGACGAAAAGCAGGCCATGCAGCGGACTGCGGCAATTGGGGAGACACTGCTGGAGATATACAAATTGTCCGATCGGCAGAAAAGGCCGACAAATCTGGTTGCCAACTCCCTTGCCGAAGACCTGTTCGGCATAGACACGCGAGTCTTCTGAGAATTCATCTCCTTCCCGAGACCGCCGTCGATCGGTCTCGGGACTTCCTGCCTGTTTTTCTCCTCGATTCATGCTTATTTTGGGATTGGCAGCAGAGAAAAACCACTCTTCTCTTTTTTCATCTTCCAGGTGACAGAATGAAGTTTATTCAAGCACGAATACGCGGACAAGGAACGGCCAGAGAAAGCAGGTGGATTGATCTGTCGCCTCGCCTGAACCTGTTTCACCTTCCCGACGAGAGCGTGCGTACCTCGTTTCTGCAAACCCTTGCAGCTGTCAATCCGCTCTTCTCCTGCCACGAAACCAGACCCTTTGCCGACTTCCCACGCACAGTCACAGAACGGGGATACACCAGGAAAATTCAGCCGGAAAAACGGACGGTGGCGCTTGCCATCTTCAATTCCACCCCGGACCTGGTGAAGGATCTCGCTGCGCTCAGTCCGCATCTGTTCGAAACGGACAGGATTGAAGTAGGTAGAAGGCTTGATTATTCACGCTGGATCAATTTTGTTGAAATTGCCTCTTCAACCCGGTGGAGCGAAATTTCCGGGGACATGCAACATCTGCTGAGCATCGCCGAGAAAATTGTCCCGGAAAAAACGAAAACCCTTGCCGGCCTCATCAAATCGTTAAAACCATCCGACCGGATAAAGGATGGGATCGACCTACTCTTTGCCGACTGGCTGGCCTCCCTGCCACCGGCAATCACCGAAAGCTCAGGGCATCTTATCGACAAGCTGCAGGACGCCGTCCGCCGCGCGGATCACTTTCACGCCGCCCGCAGGATCATCGAACGGAGGCTGCCGCTTTGTGTTGTTCTGACTGCCTCGCCATCGTCCCTCTCCGCCCTCATCGGCGGGATCACCGACAAGACAAGAGCACTGGGCATTACATCGGCAAGCGAGATACACGACTTCCTGGCAGAACTCAACCATCACCTGGCAACCGCACATTCCGGCATGATGCTGCACCTTGCTGCAACCGGCTCAGGATTTGCCCTTTCGGCTACGCCGGCACTGGAGCAGATACCCACTACTCCGAAATCCGTTCTCACGATCTTACAAGCCGCCGCTTCACTGGCAATCGCCTTCAGTCGGGTCAGCTGCCGAACCGAACCTGTTCTGCTCTTTGACAGTCCGGAACGGTTTCTTCCCGCATCATGCCATCCCGAACTGAGCGATTTCATCTTGCGCATGGCTGAATTCTGTCAATGCCTCTACGCCTTCGCAGATGTCGATGTATTTCCTGAAACTCAAGCTATCACCCGGTACACCGCTTCCGACCTGACAAAACAGCAACATTGAGATGGACGCCGGCCGAGCAACAAAGTATAGTTCCGCAGACTTTACGGTGTTCTGAAACTTCATCTCTCTATGGGTCCCTTCGTCGATGTCGCTGTTTATCATATCCCAGATCCTGGTCGGGATAGCCATCTGTACCGATATTCTTTCCTTTCAGTTCAAGGAAAAGACCAGGATAGTGGCATGTCTTCTGGTTTCCTGTGTTTTGATCTCAATCCACTTCATGCTGCTCGAACACTGGACGGCCGCATGTCTCGGGCTTCTTGCAGCAACTCGCTTTGCCGCCTCTTTGTTCTCCACCTCGAAAAGGCTGATGGGGATTTTTGTCCTGGCCACTCTCATTCTTGCCGCCGTCTCTTACGAGGGTATCCTCAGCATTCTCGCCTGCACCGGCGGCATCTTCGGTACTGTTGCGTCTTTCTGCAAGGAGGACAAGCAACTCAGACAGCTGATGCTGATTGCCACGAGCCTATGGCTGGTCCACAATGTTCTTGCCGGTTCCCCCGGTGCCGTGGTCATGGAGGCTCTGTTTATCGGCAGCAACCTGGTCGGCTACTTCCGTTATTATATCCGGCCGAAGAAACAGGTGCTCTATCCATAAGACGGGGGCGACAGTCAGATCGTTTTCCTGGTCCGGAAAGCACAGTATCCGGATCGGGGACCAATCTGCGGATGGTTGCGGCAGGTATCGGGACGAAGGGCATAGATAGTACACCGCCGGCTCCTGCTTTCAAGATAGATACAGTCGCCATTAGCTCGTCTGGCCAAGGTGAAGGTGGCAGTCCGGGCGTGAAAATGTTCGACAAGATGTTCTTTCATCAATTTTCTGGCGATAAATTTCGGGTCCTCCTGTAACAAAAACTCATCCATCAGTCCCATGCGGACAAGATCCACAGCCTTTACCTCCACCGGCAGACTGCAGCAGCAGGCGGCACAATGGCGGCAGAGTTTTGGGGAAAATCTGGCCCAGGTAGCGATGTTATCGGGATCGGCTTGATTTTTTGGTAAGTGCAGCATGACATACTGTCTTGAGGGATGGGTATTGCTTCCGGCGTCTGATCTCGGAAAAAAGGAGACTTTTCTACCAAAGTCAGGTCCAAATGCCAACCATTTTCTGGCTTAAATCGGCCCTCCCCTTGAAAGCATCAGACAAATGCCCTATCCTCAAGAACATTGTCATTCCCACTTCAGTTTTAATACACGCAGGACAGAAATATCATGGACAGATTTATTCGAACGCGGCGGCTGCTTGGTGAAGAACGTTTCCAGCTGCTCCAATCGCGGATGGTGACGGTGGTCGGTCTCGGCGCCGTCGGCGGCTATGTCGTGGAAGGACTGGTACGGGCGGGCGTGAGCCGCCTGCGGATCATCGATCACGATACCGTACAACCCAGCAACATCAACCGCCAGCTCCTTGCTCTGGAAACAACCCTGGGCAGACCCAAGGCAGAAGTCGCGAGAGAACGAATTCTCGCCATCAACTCGGAGTGCAAGGTAGAAGCCCTGCAACTCTTTGCCGGGGAAGAAACCCTGGAACAGATCCTGCGGCCGAAACCGGATCTGCTCATCGACGCCATCGACTCGGTCAATCCGAAAACCCAGCTGCTGCACGGCGCCTATCTCAGTAAGATCCCGGTGATCAGCTCGATGGGCGCTGCTCTTCGCACCGACCCGACCCTTATCCGTTCCGGCGATCTCTTTACCTCCTTCAATTGTCCGCTCGCCAAACATCTGCGCAAGCGTCTGCGCAACAGGGGCATCGAAGGAGGAATCCCCTGCGTCTATTCGGTGGAGAAAATCGATTTCACCTACGAGCTGCCGGCAGACGACACTCCTGTCTTTGGCGAAACACCTTATGCCGACCGGGGGCGAAAACGCAACGTGCTGGGAAGTCTGCCGACCCTTACCGGCATCTTCGGCCTGACCATCGCCAATCAGGCGATCATGCGGCTGTCGCAGCCTTGAAAGAGGGGAAGAAAAATATTACCCGGTGAGGAAGCGCGCCAGTTCAGCCTCATCATAGAAGGCCTTCTCGAAAAACAGGCCGGCCGCCGGCGCGGTATGGTTACCGGGGATATCACTCGGCCCCTGCAGCAGACCGCCAATATCATCTACCGCCAACCGGTGGCAGCCGACCTCGACCAGCACGCCTACCATCCGCCGCACCATGTGCCAGAGGAAATGGGAACCGACGACGCGGAGCCGGATCACCTCGCCTTCAACCAGAAGCCGAACCTGCTGCACCGCCACCTTCGTCGATTTTTTCAGTTCCTGCTTCTCGGCAAAGGCGGCATAGTCGTGCATTCCCACCATCACGTCCGCGGCATGCTGCATGGCCTTCAGGTCCAGATTTTCACGCACCCACCAGCTGTAGCGTTTGCCGAAGGCGGATTTGCGGATGCGCAGCTGATAGATATAGCTTCTGGCAATGCAGCTGTAACGGGCATGGAAACGCGGGTCAGCCACCTCGACCGCCCGCACCGCGATATCCTTGGGCAGGGTTTCGCCGAGCTGCCGTGCCACCTCCTGCGGCGGCAGCTTTGCGTCCACCTCTAAATGGGCGACATATTCGAGGGCATGGACGCCGGCATCGGTCCGGCCGCAGCCCTGCAGATCCATGGCAATGTCGCCAAAAACCCTGGCTGCACCTTTCAGCACATCGCCCTGCACAGTGCGTGCATCAGTCTGCTTCTGCCAGCCGCTGAAATTGGTGCCGTCATATTCGAGGGTCAGCCGATAGCGGCGAATGGATCTCTTGTCACTCATAGGTGTTATTCCGGTAAATTTTCAATAGAAGCAGGTGCATGGAATGCACCCTACATGAATCGACAATTTTGCCGATATTTCCGGCAGATGTAGGGTGCATTTCATGCACCTTCTCCCGGTTCACCAAATCCACCAACTTCTTTATGGCTTGCTTCACCCCAATCCTCACGGTAAACACCCTCCTTTATACACCGATGAAAGGTGGAATAGGGCCAATCCCTCACGCATTTCACCAAGCCATGCTTAACGGGGTTGTAATGGAGGTAATCCATGTGCCGCGCATAATCCCTGTCATCTCGGATCATATGTTCCCAGTATCGGCGCTGCCAGACGGTAGATTCGTTTCTTTTCCGTTTGCTGGTATTCAGCCACGCCTCACTCAGCAATGCGGGGCTGCATTGTTTAGTGACGAAGCGTTTGATCATCGCCCAACGTTTACCGAAGTCCGCATTATCCGGAGGCAAGGTCCAGATGCAATGGAGATGGTCCGGCAGCAGCACCCATCCGTCAATGGTAAACGGACAGACCGCTCGAACCTCACCGATGGCCTCACGCAAGGTGGTCCGGACATGTTCGTCGCACAAAAAAAACTTTTGCCGTCGGTAGGTTACTACTGTGAAAAAATAGGTGCTGCCCGTTGCTTTTGCCCGCCGATAAGTTGACATATTAGCAATCCGTAGGGTGCGTTTCACGCACCAATATGGTGCATGGAATGCACCCTACCTGTTTGTTTTCCGCCAGATCGTCAGCTGGCTGATCGAATGCTGGAATTTGCGTCCAGTCTCTCTGATGACAAATTCTACGTCGCGCGGCTTGTCAATCATGGTGAAATGGTCTTTCAGCCTATCCTTCAGGCCGTCCAGGGTAGTATAGGGTTCGCCGTCTTTGCGATAGCCGCCCAGCCATTTTTGCCGGGCGGTAAACTCGGTGAGCCAGGTAGAGGGAGAGGTTAAAACCAGCAACCCGCCTTCATTCAATCGGTCATGCACGGCGGACAGAAATTTTTCCGGATCCGACAACCTGTCGATAAGATTTGCCGCAAGAATCAGATCATACCCCGTGAACTGCGGCTTCAGGTTTAAAGCATCTGCCTGAAAGAACTCCACCTGCCCCGCAGTTTCGGCAAGCCCCAGATCGGCCAGCCGGCTTTCGTGATAGGAAACGATCTCCCCCTCCTCCGGCAGTTCGTAACGAACCAGGCCTTTTCCCTGCATCTGGCAGGCAATCCTGATGAACCTCGCGGAGAAATCGAGGCCGTTTACAAAACGAAACACCCTGGCCAGCTCGAAACTTGCCCGACCGACGGAACAGCCGAGATCAAGGGCGCGGTTCTTCGAGACATCCTGCAGATACTCCAGGCAAATCCGGGCGCAGGTCTCGGGAAAATTGGCTATGCCAAAATAACTCCGCCCATAATGAGCCTCACAATACTGGGAGACAGCAGTATCGCTCTCATACATTGCCTGAGCCGCTTCGAGCGGTTGCTCTGCCTCGACATACCGAAACCCGGCATGCTGGAAGAAATGGCGGCGGAAAGCATAGCGCGAATCCCTGGTCGCCTCGTTGCCGGTGGAAATCCACGACCCGCCCTTGATCAGGTTGTGCTGGGTGTCGAAGGTAGGGGTGGAAAAATCGTCATACCAGGGATGGACCTTAAAGCCGTCAAAGCCGGTGATCGGCGTTTCCGTCCACTGCCAGACATTGCCGATGATATCGTAAAAATCGCCGAAACGGAAATGATCGACCGGACAGGACGAGGCCCAATGCTCCAGGTTCAAATTGCCCGGTGCTTCCTTCCAGTAAGGCTGATCGGGGATATCGTGCAGGTCGCGCAGCCGGTACCACTCGTCTTCCGCAGGCAGGCGGATCTTGGCCCCGCTTTTCTCGGCGAGCCAGTTGCAGAAGGCTTTCGCCTCGAGGTAATTGACCTCGACCGGCCAGTTCCACGGCATGTCGATGACCCGCGCCATGGTCCGCAAGCGATAGCCGGCAGTATCGGCCAGCCAGAACAGCGGATGGCGGGCCAGGCTGTACTGCACCCAGCGCCAGCCCTCTTCCGTCCAGTATTTTTCACTCTCGTACCCTTTCGCCTCGACAAAGGCCAGGAACTCCTGGTTGGAGACGAGATACTTTGCCGCTTTAAAGTCCCAGATGTCACCTTCGTGGCGACCAAACTCATTGTCCCAACCGTAGAGGGGGTGATCCTGTCCCTTCCCCAAAACGACCTTGCCACCGGCGACCGGCAGAAGACTGTTGACCGGGGCCTTGCCTGAAAGCGGACAATGATCCCAACCGTCCAGCGATCTGACTTCGCCAATCGGCAGGCGACGGATAATGACCGATGAGGTCTCGAGGTGAATCCGCTGGTGTTCGATGCCCATCATGATCACCCAGAAGGGGTCCTCCCAGGTTATCGGCAGAAACAGCGGCAGGCTGCGGATTATGCTTTCAACCAGCTCCCGCACTTCTTGCCGATAGCCCCTGACCTCACCCACACTCGGCCAACGGTAATTCTTTTCATCCAGATCGTCCCAGGACATCTCATCGACACCGATGGCAAACATCGATTCGAAAGCAGGATTGATTCGGCGATCAGTCAGTCTCGCGGTATTCAGTTTGTTGATATAAAAGGCGGCAGTGTGACCGAAATAAAAGATCAGCGGGTGGCGAAGTGGTTCCGAGCGGAGGTAAAAGGCCGCATCACCGGCAAGATGATCGTACAACTGCTCGTCGAGAGCATACGTTTTCAGAAAATAGTTCAGTATCTCCGAACGCTTTTCTTCTTCATTTCCGGCATTCAGAATGATGGTTCGACTTTTTTTCAGATCCATGGTCTCTTCCTCATCGGCAAACAGACATACAATAGAATTTCCTTCTCCCCCGGTCACCTGCTCTTCGAACTCTATGCAAACCAAGGTGTTGTGTCAACTCCTGAGGTATTTCCGGCTGCCCGGAATACCCAGTTGCGGTTCCTGTTGTCGAACAGTGATTCTTTGCTTACACTGTTAAATATACATGTTTTGCACGGAGAACGCCGTGCAGGAGGAGGATATGGTCAGATTATTCATTGCCGTCGACATTACCGAAGCCATCCGCCGCGACATCGCCGGACTGGGACGGTCCCTTCCCGATACCCGGCCGGTCCCCGACGATCAACTCCATCTCACCCTGAAATTCATCGGCGAGGTTGAAGGAAGCAGGGTTCTTGATATTCAGGAAACATTGCAGGAAATCTCCCGTCCGGCCTTTTCACTCTGCCTGAAAGGGGTGGGGACTTTTCCGCCGCGCGGCATTCCCCGCATTCTTTGGGTAGGTGTCGAGCCGCACGAAAACATTGTCGCCCTCCGTAATACGATTGAACGAAAACTTGCGGAAATTGAAATTCCAAGAGAGAGGCAGAAATTTTCGCCGCACCTCACCTTAGCCAGGCTGAAAAACTGTCCGATCAGGAGGCTGCAGGAGTTCCTGGCCGGAAATGCCCTTTTGCAGACACCGGAGTTTCCGGTTGAGGAATTCCATCTTTATAAAAGTCAGCTTACCAAAAACGGTGCCATCCATACCATCCTCCAGTCGTATCCACTGGAAAAGGTACATCTATAGACTAACGGGGGACAAAACGTTCCCGTTCCGTCAGTTAGTGTCTGTCCAGAAATGAGATATTTTGTTCTAGCACCCCACAAGGGGGTATAAGTACCTTTAGACAGATTATAACGAAAATAATCTGTAAGGTACTAAATCGAGGCGCTCGATAAATTTAACCGCAGGCATATAGTTGATATTCCGAGGATTAAATTTTGAGAGCAACGAAGAGTTAGGGCAAAATAGCCATTTATGGACAGACACTTACAACCGATCGGCAACCTCGGTGCCTTGGGCAATAGCCCTTTTGGCATCGAGTTCGCCGGCCTTCAAAGCCCCACCGATGAGATGATAGCCAATACCCCGGGCATCGAGATCTTTGGCCAGGCCCAGCTCCGACAGCTGGCCGGCACAGACAACTACATCATCCACTGCCAGAAGCTGTTCCTGGCCGTTATGCCTGATCAGCAGTCCCTGGCCGGAGACGGCGAGATACTCCACCCCGTTCAGCATCTTCACCCCGTTTTTCTTGAGGAGCGACCGATGAATCCAGCCGGTGGTCTTGCCAAGCCCAGCCCCCGGTTTGGTTTTCTTGCGCTGGAGCAGGTAGATTTCTCTGGCAGGACCATGTTGGCGCACTTCCCCCAGACCACCCTCCCCGCCATACGCCATATCGACACCCCATTCCGCCATAAATTCTTCGACGGTCTCCGGGGCCGGACGATCATGGAGCAGGTAGGTGGCCACATCAAAACCGATGCCGCCCGCGCCGATGATGGCCACTCGCCGGCCGATGATTTTTTTGCCGGTAAGAACATCGGGATAAAGCGACACATTGCCTTTTTTTTCACCCACACCCTTCAACTCGATTTCCCGCGGCCTGACTCCGGTACTTATAACAATTTCGGCAAACTCCTGCAGTTCCGCCACGGTCGGCACGCATTGCAGCCGAAGGTCGACCCCGTGCAGCAGGAGCTGGTGGCGATAGTATCTGAGAGTTTCGGCGAATTCCTCCTTGCCGGGAATCTGCCTCGCCAGCCGAAACTGACCGCCGACATCCCCGGTCGCCTCAAAAAGAGTCACCGCATGGCCTCTTGCCGCAGCGGTAACGGCACAGGCAAGGCCCGCAGGCCCCGCGCCGACAACCGCCACCCGTTTCTTTTTTTCGGCCCTCACAAAAGGCATGATCGTCTCCCGGCACGCCCGGGGGTTGACCAGACAGGTTGCGGCTTTTCTGGAGAAGATATGATCGAGACACGCCTGATTGCAGCCGATACAGGTGTTGATTTCCTCTTTTCGGCCCT
The DNA here is from genome assembly GCA_000961725.1 of Desulfobulbaceae bacterium BRH_c16a. Taxonomy (GTDB): domain Bacteria; phylum Desulfobacterota; class Desulfobulbia; order Desulfobulbales; family Desulfocapsaceae; genus Desulforhopalus_A. Next base: position 44,445 of record LADS01000059.1, on the reverse strand, counting down.
CCATAGCCTTCTTCACCCAGTCGGGATCGGCGAGAAAGGGCCGGGCCATGCTGACCATGTCGGCATACCCTTCGGCCAGAACCGCTTCCGCCACCTCCGGCATGTTGATACGATTGGTGGTTACCAGCGGTATCTTCACCTGGCCCATCAGTCGTTTCGTTACCCAGGCAAAACCTGCCCGCGGGACCATTGTGGCGATGGTCGGCACCCGCGCCTCGTGCCAGCCGATCCCGGTGTTGATGATCGTCGCCCCTGCCTGCTCGATCTCTTTTGCCAGCAGAACCACCTCGTCCCATGTACTGCCGCCCTTGACCAGATCGAGCATCGACAGGCGATAGATAATAATGAAATTCTCTCCGACCGCCTGCCGTACTCCCCGAGTTATCTCGAGGGGAAAACGGATGCGGTTGGTAAACGAACCGCCCCAGTCATCCTTTCTGAGGTTGGTCTTGCGGGCTATAAACTCATTGATGAGATAGCCTTCCGAGCCCATTATCTCCACGCCGTCATACCCGGCATCCCTGGCAAGCGAGGCACATTCGACGAAGTCGCGAATGGTCGATTGAATTCCCCGTTCGCTCAGTTCCCGCGGCTTGAATCGGTTGATCGGAGCCTTGATCGGGGATGGCGCCACGCACAGCGGATGATAGCCGTATCGCCCGGCGTGGAGGATCTGCATGCAGATTTTACCTCCTTGGCCGTGCACCGCACCGGTGATCAGAGCATGATCCTTGACCTGGGACGCCTTGGCCAGTCGCAAAGAAAAGGGCGCGACCCAGCCGGCCCGGTTCGGCGCCACCCCGCCGGTCACAATCAGTCCCACTCCGCCAGTCGCACGTGCTGCATAATAGGCGGCCATTCGCCTGAAGCCATCCTTTTCCTCCTCGAGTCCGGTATGCATGGAGCCCATGAGAACGCGATTTTCCAGAGTAGTGAATCCCAGGTCGAGGGGTTGAAGTAAATGCGGATAGACCGGATGTGAACCATTCATATTCTGCTCATGCCTCTTGTTGATCAGCAATTGTTACGCTTTTCTGTTGCGCTGCAAATCCCTTGCATTATAAATAAAAGATGTTGGGTTTCAAAATGCAGCAAACCTTCATACAGGGACACTGTTATGCATTACCAAGGGAACATTTTTCGGCCGCCAAGTGAAGCGTATTCCATTTTACTGCAGATAACCACAGGCTGCTCCCACAATAAGTGCACATTCTGCGGGATGTATAAGGGCAGCCGCTTTTCCATCAAGGATGACCGGACCATCATGGCGGATATCGATTTTGCCGCCATCCACTGCAAAAACCAGGAGCGGCTGTTTCTCTGCGACGGCGACGCCCTTATTCTCCCCCAGGAACGCCTCCTCACCATCCTTGCCGCCATTCGCACCAAACTTCCCTGGGTCACCAGGATCGGCACCTATGCCAACACCAAAAGCATCAGGCGAAAGACTCCGGAGCAACTTCGGGAACTGTGCGAAAATGGCCTGACGATCGCCTACATGGGTCTTGAATCCGGCGACGATGTCACCCTGCAGAACATCAATAAAGGCGCAGATGCAGAGCGAATGATAGACATGGGCCGCAAACTTCGGGCCGCCGGCATGAAACTGTCGATCACCGTCCTGCTCGGCATCGCCGGCACGGAACGCTCCCACATCCATGCCAGGGAAACCGGCCGGGTCTTAACCGCAATCGATCCCGAATATGTCGGCGCGCTGAGCCTCATGCTCACGCCGAACACGCCACTCTTTGAGGCTTCCCGCCGTAATGAATTCAATCTTCCGTCACCGCATGAGATGCTCGAGGAGCTGGCTGTCATGTTTGCATCCACCGTTCTCACCGACGGCTATTTTCACGCCAATCACGCCTCAAACTACCTCCCGATAAAGGCGAAACTGCCGAATGATAAAGAGGCGACCCTGCAATTGATAGATCGAGCCTTAAAAGGCAAGGTCGGTCTCAAACCGGAATACATGCGAGGCCTGTAAGGTTTTTGTTTTTTTGCCGGAAACATCAAACCCCTTGCTGCTTATGGCAGCAAGGGGTTTTTACTTCCTGGTATAACGTTTTCCTAGAACCGATAGTTCAAACCAACAGTAACGAGCAGGGCCGAAGCGTTGGTGAATTCACCGTACACCCGGTCGGTCGGATTGACTTCCACAGTACGGCTTTCTTTGTAGTCATAGAGCATGGCTATACCGATATCCATATTATCGGCCATCTTATACTGGGCACCAATTGAGTAGAGCCAGGCATCGGAATCGGGCAGCTCAAAGCCGATATGCTCGGTCGGAGCTCCGTTCTGGTCATAGCCGAAACCCAGCATGACATCGAGATTCTGATTCACGCCGTAGGTGACGCCGATACGAAATGCATCGGTATCATCCCAGTCTCTCGCCTGGGGAGCTTCAAAGGGATTGCCGGGGATGACCGGGGAGAAATTGAAATCAAGAGTCTCGTACTCGGACCAGAAGGTTCTGTCCCAGGTCAGCTCCACATTGAGGTTGTCCAGTACATCATAGGCAACGGAAAATGCCAACACCGCCGGGGCCGGAATGGATACGTCGGCGTCAAGAGTGACCCTGGTTCCCATCAGGTTGAGCTTTGCTTTATCCTCAAATTCCAGATCGACATTGGAACGGTAGGTTGCCGAAATATTCAATTTCTCCATCGGCTTTACCGCAACCGCCGCATTCCATCCCCACTCTACGGTATCTCCTTCCATTTCGCGGGAAAGAGGCAAGCCCAGGCCGCTGGCATCGGTTTTAACCGTGGCATCGGCATACAGCATTCTGGGACCCGCGGAAATTGAGACCATATCGGCAAAACTATAGGAAACGGTAGGATTCACTTCGATTACCGCGAGTGAAAACTCCTCGGCGAATGCTTTCTGATAAGGATCTTTCCAGCGTTTGGACAAGCCGAACGGTTCAACTACCGCCACACCGAAACGGGCTCCGCCGAAAGATGGCGATACCAGAAACAATTCCGGCAGCAGAAAGTGTTCAGTCTCCGATTCGCCGTCAAACGCGGAGGTTCGGGAATCCTCATACTCGATGGGAGCGAGATAGATATAGGTGGCATCGAACTCAACATGCCAGGTATCGGCCATCCAGGCCATGTTGGCAGGGTTGAAATAGGCGGTATCCCCCCGTTTGGATGAAGCGATATTGGCTCCCGCTTTCGCTGTCGAATCAACTGATTGCTCCGGAATACGCCAACCGGAAGCCATGGCCGAACCCGCGGTGAAAATGGATGCTAATGCCAGTACAGAAATCGTTTTTTTCATACTTCTCTCCCTCAGTTTTGATATTCTCCGAACCTGTCAACGTCAACGACGTTCGCTTCATCACCCACCATGCCACCATACTCCTCATGGACGGCGGGACCCCTCTCAACAGCAATATAACTTTTACGTACAGGTTAAATCATGAAACGAGAAATGCGGTATCCGTCTCATCTTCGCTGTGTAATACATAAACACAATGAATGTCAACCATAACTTGAATTGTCCGGTATTTCTTTGCTCTCCTCCTGGCACACAGCAAGTCCAAGATTATTGCGGCCCCTGCAACTTCTCAATTTCCTGCCGCATCTCTCCATCCATGGTTACCGCCCGGCCACTCCTGTCGGTGATAACGAAGGTGATAACAGCGTCAGCCGCCACCGCCCGGCTCTCTTTCACCAATATCTCCTGCTTGAGCACTACACTGCGGTTGCCGATTTTCTCGAGTTGAGTGGTGACAAGGATTGTCTCCCCGACCGGAACAGCCCGCCGATAATTTACGTTGATATTGACTACCAGGAAAACAAGGCCTTTTTCCGACCACTTGCGCAGATCGATCTTCGATTCCATCTGCGCCCATCTGTCTTCCTCAAAAAACTCCAGATATCTGGCGTTGTTCACATGGCCATAAAAATCGGCGTGATAGCCCCGCACCTTTATTTCCGTCAGATTTTCCATTAATTCTTCTCTCTTGATTTGAAAGCCCCGGTACAGAGTACCGGGGCATGAGAACAGGAATCAGGCTTTGCCGAAGCTGCGCAGGAAGTCCTGTAAAGCCCCAGGGTTATTGGATTTGATTGTTCCCGCCATAAAATCCTTCATCCCCGGACGATAGTTGTCCTGCCAGATCCGCATAAAAAATTCCGGACTGGTCTTGCATACGCAGTCGGCATTCTCGACGACCTTGCCGTCACTGACCTGACAGCTGTCGCTGCTCAGCTGGACGGTCTTTTTGACCTCGCCCAGGGAAAAGTAGAAGCTCTTTGGCTGCGTCAGGGTTCCCGGCACAAAGGACTCGGAAAGTTTTGCAAATACTTCGTGTATCATATTTCCAACCTCACTTTACAGGGCCTTAATTTTTTCGGTCAGGACAGGGACAAACTGCTTCAGATCGGCTATCACCAGAACGTCGGCGACATCGCCGATGGGTGCATCCCTATCGGTGTTGACCGCGACGATGAATTCCGATTTTTTCATGCCGGCCAGATGCTGGATCGCCCCGGAAATTCCGCAGGCGACATAGAGTTTCGGCGCGACTGTCTGCCCGGTGGTGCCGACCTGACGATTATGTTCAACCCACTCGGAATCGACCACCGGCCGGCTGGCCCCGTACTCACCGCCGAGCGCTTTGGCAAGACTTGCGATCATCGCGATATTCTCGGGTTTGCCGATACCACGGCCGGCACTGACGATGACCTGCGCCTTGCCAAGATCGACTCCACCGCCTGCCGCCTGTTCATAGCCGGTAAACTGCACCCGCCCGCCACTCGCGACACTTATTTTCTCCACTGTCGGATTGCCGCTCGGCTCCTCGGCGAGACCAAAAGCACCTGCCTGCAAAGTCACCACGGTCCTGGCTGTATTTGCCTTTACGTCGCGGCGCAGTTTGGCGTTGCAGACCGGCACCACGGGGACGCCCTCAACCACCGAAACGACTTCGGAAACCTGGGCCGCCTTCAGGCCGTACGCTATCCGGGGAGCAAGGTCCCAGCCGTATGACGAATGACACAGGGCGATCATGTCGGGATTTTCTTTGGCGATGACATCGAGAACCAGTTGCTTATGGATATCCGGATTAAATTCGCCCGCCTCGCCGACATCGGCCAGATAGACCTTGCCGTCGTATTTCGGCAGAACGCTGTCGCTGCCCACCAGAAACATCACGCTCTCGGCGTTCATCTTGCCGGCAAAAGCCACCAGTTCATAGCTGCCGCCGAGTAATTTGCCTTCCCTGCTTTCCGCAATCAGTAATATTTTCATCGTTGTCTCCTCCTCTAGGCCAGAACAGCGGTTTTTTCTTTCAGGATCCTGATCAGCTTGTCGGCGAGCTCGGCGACATCTCCTTCGAGAACCAGGCCGCCGCCTTTTTTTTCAGGGAAGTACATTTTCGCAGTCTCCTGCCGCGCATCGACCTTCAGCAGGTCCTGCACCGGAATGGACAGCAGCTCTTTCTTCTTGGCCTTCATGATATTGGGCAGGGTCGGATAGCGCGGAGTGTTCAGACCGAGCTGACAGGTGATAACCGCCGGTGCCTGAACCTTGACGCACGCCTTGACCCCGCCTTCCAGTTCGCGCTTGGCTTCAATTGTTCCCTCGGCATAGGTGAAGTGGACGACGGTTGAAACACTCGGCAGTCCGAGCATTTCCGCAACCAGAATACCTACCTGCGCACTGCCGCGATCCTGCGACTGCAGGCCGGTGAAAACGATGTCAAAATTCTTGTCCCGGGCATACTCGGCAATGATCCCGGCAATCTGGAAAGGCTCCTTGGCGCCGGCATTATCGTCGGCAATATGGGCGCCACGATCGCAGCCCATGGCCAGGGCCTTCTTCATGGTTTCCTTCACCTGATCGGAACCGATGCAGAGGACCGTGACATCGGCGTCCTTGACCTGCTCTTTCAACTGCACCGCCTGCTCGACGGCATATTCGTCGTATTCGTTCATCCGCCAGGCCAGGTCCGTTTTGGCATACCAGGTGCCGGCGGCGTCAATCTTGAATTTCGATTCCATATCGGGAACCTGTTTTATACACACCAGAATTTTCATATCATTCCTCCTTTTTTCATGAATAACTTTCCAGACTTTTCGGCCCCCGACTCAGTGGATGCGTTCCGCCAGAATCTCGGCTATGTCCTTTGGTCTGAGCGATTCCTCAACTCCGGCGCCTTTCACGCCGTCCTCGAACATGGTCAGACAAAACGGGCAGTTGGAGAGCAAGGTTTCAGCTCCCGTCGCCACCGCCATTTTCACTCTCTTGACATTGATTCTCTCGCCTATCTTCTCTTCGGCCATGATCCGCCCGCCACCGGCGCTGCAGCAGAACGCCTCGGAGCGGTTCTTGTCCATCTCCACCAGCTTGCCGCCCGCTGCTTCAATCAGCCCACGCGGCGCCTCGTAGATATCGTTATGCCTGCCGAGATAACAGGAGTCGTGATAGGTGCAGGACAACTCCCGGGCATCGATCCGCAGTTTACCGGTCCGGATGAGTTCGCCCAAAAAGACGGTATATGACTCTACCGGAACCTCGAAACCGAGATCGCGGAAATCTTTTTCCAAGGTGTTGTAGCAGTGCGGGCAGGTGGTGACGACCTTCTTCACCCCATAGGATTTCATCACTTCGATATTTTCGACCGCCACGCTCTGATACAGGTACTCGTTGCCCATCTTGCGCATTGGCTCGCCGCAGCATTTTTCTTCCTTGCCGAGGATTCCGACCTTGACTCCCGCGGCCTGGCAGAGCTTTATGAAACTCTTGGCAACGGCGATGTTGCGCTTGTCAAAGGAAGCGTAACAGCCGACAAAATAAAGCACATCGACATCGGCATCCTCAGACAGGGTTTTTATCCCTAGGTCTACCGCCCAATCCCCCCGCTCGGCATAGCCGATGCCAAGAGGATTGCCGTTCACCTCGGTCGCTTCCATTGCCGTCATCACTTCATCCCCCGGGAACTCCCCTTCCATCAGGACTAAGGACCGGCGAATTTCGATAATCTTGCCGATATGCTCGATCTTCGCGGGACAAATTTCCTGGCAGGCCCGGCAGGTGGTGCAGGCCCAGAGGACATCCCGGCCGATAGTATCGATCAAATTGGCATCCTGGTTGGCAAAGGCGACCTCGCCCAGCTGAACGACAACCTTCATCGGCGACAGCGGCTTGTCGGTATTCCAGGCCGGACAACGATCCTGGCAACGTTTGCAGAGGGTACAGGCGTCGGCATCGAAGATGTCCTTCCAGGTCATCTGTTTGATATTATTCGCACCGAAGGTATCGGCCTCTTCATTTTCCAGATCGATATTGACGAGTTTGTTTTTCGGCCCCAGATCGGCAAAAAGATAATTGCTGCTGGTGGTAAAGATATGCCTGAATTTGGTGAGCGGGATCAGGATGAAGAAGGTCATCACCAGAGAGAGGTGAAACCACCAGGTAACTTTGTGCATCGCCAGAAGGCCGCCTTCGCCCATCCCGGAAAGAAACTTTGCCATCACCAGACCAACCGGCGACCATATCGCCAGTGGCGTGCCGAGTTCGGTGACCGCAATCCGGCAACCCTCGATAATGAATCCGGTAACAAGAATGATCAGAAGCAGTCCGTGCATAATCGCATCGTCGTTCTTGGTCGGCAGGCCCTCCGGGGCAAAGAAGTAGCGGCGCACCAAAAGACCGCCCAGCATCGCGATGCAGACCAGACCGGCGATATCGAGAGTGATCGAAAACAGTTTGTAGAAGCTTCCGGTGAGAAATTTTACATCGAACAACAAATCGGTGAAATCGGCCTGGATGACGATCAGGGTAGTGCCGATAAAAAGGAGAGCGAATCCCCAGAAAAATAAGCCGTGCAGCAGCCCGGGCCACGGCACTTCGGCAACTTTGGTCTGCAGCAGAACATTTTGGAGCATGTAGCGTATTCTCCGCCCCATCCGGTCCGTCCTGTTCAACGGCAATCCCTGCTTGTATACTGCTATCCTTTGCAGAAATCCCCTTACCAGCAGACCGATCGCGACGAGTGCGAACAGATACATGGGAACCAGTGTCCATGCCCCATGCCCCACATTCCAGTAAATTTCTCGGGTAAATTCCATTGCTTTCTCCAGTTGCTGTTACTGATCCTTGTCTTTGCCTGTTTTACCTGGTAAGCGCGCTGCCGATGACAATGCGCTGGACCTCGCTGGTGCCTTCATAGATTTCGGTGATTTTGGCATCCCGCATCATCCGTTCCACCGGAAAGTCCCGAGTGTAACCGTAGCCGCCGAGCACCTGTACCGCCTGGGTGGTGACCCGCATCGCCGTTTCACTGGCCATGAGTTTGGCCATTGCCGACTGCTGCGAATAGGAGAGCCCGTTGCTTGCCCGGTATGCCGCATTGTAAATGAGCAGTCTGGCTGCCTCTATCTGGGTCGCCATATCGGCCAACTGGAACTGCACCCCCTGAAAACGGCAGATAGGGGTATCGAACTGCTTTCGCTCCCTGGCATACTGCACTGCGGCCTCGAGCGCTCCCTGGGCAATTCCCAGGGCCTGGGAAGCAATGCCGATACGTCCGCCGTCAAGCGTCTTCATCGCCACCTTGAATCCCTCACCCTCGGCACCGAGCAGGTTTTCTTCAGGTATCCGGCACTCCTGCATGATGATTTCCATGGTCGGCGACGAACGGATACCCATCTTTTGTTCTTTTTTACCGAAGGAAAAACCCGGTGTTCCCTTCTCGACGATAAAGGCGCTGATGCCGTGATGCTTCTCCGCTTTTTTGTCGGTCCGGGCAAAAACAATATAGATTTCCGCCTCACCGCCGTTGGTGATAAATATCTTCGAGCCGTTCAGAATCCATTCGTTGCCGTCTCGCACCGCCGTGGTCTTGGTGCCGCCGGCATCCGATCCGGCCGACGGCTCGGTAAGGCCGAATGCTCCCATCTTCCGGCCTTCGGCCAGAGGAGTGAGAAAAACCTTCTTCTGCTCTTCATTGCCGAACAGATATATGGGATTGCTGCCAAGGGAAAGATGGGCGGATAAAGTCACTCCCGTCGAGGCACAGACCCGCGAGAGCTCCTCGACCGCGATTGCATAGCTGATATAATCGGCTCCGGCACCGCCATATTCTTCGGGAAATACGATTCCGGTAAGACCCAGCTCGGCCAGCCTGCCGAACATCAGACCGCGGTCGAACCTTTCTTCCTCATCCCGCGCTTTTGCCGAAGGAGCAACCTCTTTTTCAGCGAATTCGCGAACCATATCGCGCAGCAGACTCTGTTCTTCGGTATGTTCGAAAATCATAGTAAATTCTCCCATCTATCGTAGGCCATGCTCAACATCTCCCGAATTGTCATCCATCATTTATAAATTATGTTTACGTAAAGGTCAAGACATTTTCTCGAACTTTCTTCTCCCTTCGCAAAGGCAAAGAAATCATGCCGCTTATATCTTTTTTTCATTTGACAGAGCAATGACCGACATGCTACTTTACCGAAAACATATTACGTAAAGGTCAACACAAGTCTGTATTGACAAATATCTCGGCAACAGCAGCATGCCATAACAGGCGATGAAAAAGACTGCAGGGCATTTCGACAATCCGGCACCTACGCCATGAAGTCCCTGCAAAAGGATATAAATTATGAGTAATACAGAGACAAAACCGGTGCAGATCGGCGAACTTGCCAAAAGCCTGGCAATAACAACCAGGACTATCCGCTATTATGAGGAAATTGGCCTCATGGGCAAAACAGCGAGACTCGGCGGCGGCACCCGTACCTATACCAAAGACGACATCCTCCGCCTGAAGTTCATCCTGAAGCTGAAAACCATGGGGATATCCCTGAAAGAAATCCAGGAACTTTCAGACATTTTTGATATCCACGAAAAAGATTTCAGCAAAATTACGCCGAAACTTATCGAAATACTGGACAATCACATCGCCAGAGTAGACGAAAAAATGGCCAACCTTTCTTCCCTGCGCAAAGACATTGTGGAATATCGTGTTCGCATAACCGACCTTCTGACCCAACACAATAATAGTTGATCGCTGGTCGCAACAACCTGGAACACCTTTTTTACTCACCGTTCGTATCGTACAAGAGTCCGCCCCAAAAGCGACGCGAAGAGAATGACTGCCATCCCGAGAAGCACCTGCCCTGAGACCTCCTGGTGGTGAATCACTGCGACCAGCAACACGGCAAGCGGCGGCGTCAGATAGCTGAGAAAGCCGATAATGACAATATTTCCTCCGGTCATTGCCCTGTTCCAGAGATAAAAAGACAACCCGAGAGGAACGCAGCCCAGATACACCGCCGACCCCAGCGCCTGCCAAGAAGGCATCTCATGGGGCATGGAGATCGCAAAAAGAACGGCCGACAAAATCGCCGCATAGAGCGTAAAGGCGGTCATCGGCTCTTTTTCCACCTTGACGCGGGACAAACCGACGGAAAAACTCGACCAGATCAGACCGCACAGCAGGGCCAGCAGATATCCCTTCATGTGGCTCATCTCAAAGGACAACTCTTTGCCTGCGCCGATAACCAGCCCGGCCCCGAACAGTCCGACAAGGGCCGTAACGACAATCGAAACCTTCAGTTTTCTAAACAGCAGGAGAGAAGAAAACACCACAATCCAGAACGACCAGGTGGTGGCAAGGATCGCCCCTTCGGCAAGTGGCGCGTTGTCGAGGGCAAGATAGTAGAGGTAGTGATATAAAAATATACCCCACACCCCCATAAGCGAAGCTTTTATCCCGGGGATAAATACCCTGGCGGTGCGCAGGGTAAGCAGATCCTGCACATAAAGAAAAATCGCTGCGCTGGAAAAGCTGTAAAACATCAGCTCTTCGGTGGACAGTTCCTTCAGGCCCGATCCGGTCGCAGCCGGCAGACTGGCCCAGCAAAGGATGGCGCCAAGAGCGTACAGGTAATACTTCATTCGAATTTCCCCTCCTCACAATCTATTGTCATTACACCTCGTTACGAGACGGAATATACTCGAATTCCCTGGAATTTCATGAACAATCTGTAGAATGTAATGGAAATCGGGCATCGATAGAGCGCTCTTCAGCGCCGACCGACCGCCACCTTTACTACGACTTTATGAATCTGCCCCTCGGCAATCAGGGGCTGGTGTGCGTCTTCCGGAAAGAAGACGGCAAACATACCGGGAGATACCGGCTGCCGGACCATTGGCGTGTCGGCAAAGAACCGGATATCGTCCTCCGGATCATATTCCCCTGCCGGCAACCGGCACAAAGACTTCGGTCGCCAGCCCATGTCGTCGATTCCGTTCAGAACCAGCTGGATATCGATATATTTCTCATGAATTTCAAGCTGGGTCTCATCTTTGCTCCGACCGGGCTCCTTGGCGACAATGGCAAAAACATTGTCACCGTCGATTACATACCGATCCACCGCGAGATCCTTCAGGTCCGGGCGACGAAGAAAGGCAAAGGCCTCGGCAAATCCTTGGTGCAGCGCCCGATACCGGTCCGAGTTTGTCAGCACATCGATAATCATAACGTCCTGTTTCCTTTTTAAATTTCATGTTATTTCTTAGCAAATGACGGCATCAACCCTTCTCGACGACCTGAATCTGCGGCCCGGCGCTCCAGAGGCGATAGCGCACTTCGACACCCTCCGGCACATAGATCACCACCGGCAGATGACTGTTGTAGCGGATAAAGTACGGCTCACCGCCAAGAGCAACAAACCTGTCAACCTTCGGAGTATTGGGATCAACTGCCATCAGTGTCCCGGCCATCGGCCCGAGGTTTCCGATTTTGTAGAGGGTGAAACCCCAACCTGAAACCGATTCCTCCTCGATCCTGCCGCCGAAAAAATAATTGTTCTGAGCATCGATCCGGACTGTTTTGCCGACTATCAGTTCGAGCCTGAGACCCGATTCGTCGTCCTGCTCCGGAAGCGGCAGGACAAATCGAACCATCCCCTCACCGGCTGGAGGAAATACCTGCAAATCGCCGGCCGCCCGACCGGTCGACACGGCCAGCAGCAAGCAGACAATCACGCCAAAGAATTTTGTTTTCATTTATTTCTCCTTGCATGCCCACAGCCTCAGGCCCCCCTGAACAGTGACCGGAAGACTGCTTGATCCTCTTCCAATAACTATTGCAGACCGACGCCGGTCGAAGTTACCAGCCCCTGGATACGGTCCAGTTCGGCAAGGGCCAACGCATAGGCAACCTCACTCTGTTTTTCCTGACTGAGCGCCTGGGAATACGCATCCTGGGCGGTCAGGACATCAAAAGTGGTAGCCCTGCCGACGGCGAATTTGGCCTCTTCGGCCTCAAGCCGTTTGCGGGTGGCAAGAGACGTCTTTTTTGTTGCTTCCATCGCCTTGATGGCCAGCTGAACATCGCGCACCGTCGTCCGGACACTTTTCTGCACTTCGAGACGGAGCTGCTGCGACCTGTTTTTCGCCTTGCTGTATGCAGCACTGGCCTGGCGATAAAGGCCCTGAGCCCTTCTGTTCTGCAGCGGCATGGAGAAGGCCAGCCCCGCCTGCCACTCTGTCTCCGGTGAATCGACCGCATCGCGCAACGTATCGCCATAGGACTCGTCGGTGCCCCCTTGCCCGACCAAACCGACAAAGGCAAGAGACGGACGGATATTATCCCGGGCAACGTCCTCTTCTATCCGGGCCGCATCGATGGCGAGTTCCGCGGCCTTAAGGTCGGGTCTCCTGGCCATGGCGTTTGCCTCGACTGCCTGTGGATCAGGTATAATCGGCACAACAGAAGGCAGATCGGCAGGGATAAATGACGTGAACCAGTCTTTGCTGTTCAAAAGCAGTTTCAGCTCATCCTCGTAGAGACCGATGGTTCGATCGGCGAGGATCAGGTTCTCCTCTCGCCGGGCGATCTCGGACTGAGGTTGATAAATATCGACTTCGGCAAGTTTCCCGGCCCTGATTTTTTCTATTGTTTCCTCGAGGAGTTTTTGCGCCAGGGTCAGCGACAGCTCCTTCACCGATTTATCCTGCCAGGCGTAGACCAGGTTCCAGTAGGCCCCTTTTACTGCGGCGGCCAGATTGGCGGCCTCCGAACTTACCAGATACGAGGCCGCCTGCACATTTTTCTCCGAAGCCCTGATCGAGGCAGTCTGCCTGTCCATGCCGAAACCCTGAAGCAGCGGTTGACGGACCCCGATGGTAAGCCCGGTGTTGTAAGCCGGATCGAGCAGAAAGTCCTCGAACAAAGGACTCGAGAATGTACCGGAATAGCGACTGTTATTCCAGTTGACGCTCACCTCGGTACCGGTAATGTACTTTTTCTCCACACCGACCAGCCACTGGGCGGTTTCGTCCTTTTCCGAACTCTGCGGGACCAGCGGAGCAAGCTCTGTTCTTCCAGCCCCGCCCTCAGCATTGACAACAAAGTCGAATTCCCCCTCGGCGGTTTCCATCGCCCCTTCAGCCGCGGCGACATCGTCCTTCTGCAGCTGCAGGCCAAGGTTATTGGCCAGTGCCTGTTGCACTGCCTCATCCAGGGTGAGTTTGATACCGTCAGCCGCAGGATCCCCTGCCATACAGACAGCCGGGAGAGCCAGTATGGCAATCTGACAAATGAAAAGAAAGATCAATGTTCGCATTTATTCATCCTCTTGGGCGCCAGGTCGTTGTTCACCGGCCAGCAGGGCGTAAGGTCGCCAGTAGAGCTCCTTGATTCGCCGGCTGGAATGTTGCCGGACTTCCGCAAACCGGGCAACAAGAAAATAGAGGGTCGGCACCACAATCAAGGTCAGGAAGGTGGCTACCAGCAGGCCGAAAATGACGACGTTGGCCATTGACCGCCACCACTGGCTCGATTCACTGACCCAGGCGATAGACCAGGTATGAAAATCATAGGAAATGCCGGTAACCATCGGAATCAACCCGAGAATGGTCGTGATCGCGGTAAGCAGCACCGGGCGCAGCCGGGTAGCCCCGGCCGAGACCACGGCATCCTGCAGGGCATGACCGCGCGCCCGTAGCTTGTTGATATAGTCGATCAGGACAATGGCGTTGTTTACGACAACACCGGCCAGCGAGATTACGCCGACCCCGGTCATGATGATGCCGAAGGGCGACTGGAACATCGCCATGCCGAGAAACGCCCCGCCCAGGGAGAGGATAACCGAAGTCATGATGATAAAGGGCTGGCTTACCGAATTGAACATCGCCACAAGGGTCAAAAAGACCAGCAGCAGGGCGACCAGAAAAGCCTTGGTGAGAAAATCCTGTGATTCCTTCTGTTCATCCTGTTCGCCGGTAAATTTCATGGTGTAGCCGGCCGGCAGAACGACTTTATCCATGAATTTTGCCGCTTCCTGCCGGACTATAGGACCGGTGGTCTTGGTCTCCTCGATATTGGCCTTGACCGTCACCACCCGTTTATTGTTGATCCGGTTGATATCGCCGATGGTACCGGCGAAGGTGACCGCTGCCACGGTCGACAGCGGCACCGTCTCGCCGGAGGGGGTCGGCAGCAGAAGTTCGTGCAGGACATCGACAACCCTCCGGTCCGATTCCTTGAGCTGCAGCGTGATGTCGTAATCGTCATTGCCCTGCCTGAAAGAGGACACGTTCAAACCATTGTAGGCGCTCTTCAGGGCGAAACCGATCATGTCGGTGGTGAGACCGAAAAGCGCTGCCTTCTGCCGGTCGACGACCACCTGCACCGAGGGAATTCCTTCGACAAAGTCGTCACGCACATCCTCGACAAAGGGGAGCTGCTCGAGAACTTCCTTCACCTGCCCGGCAATTTTACCGAGGACGTCGAAGTCCGGGCCGGAAATCTCGAGATTGATCGGCGCGCCGGTGGGCGGGCCCTCCTCCTCCTTGGCGATGGTGATCTTGCCGCCGGGAATATCCCTGACTCTCTCCCTAATGGCATTAACGGTGGCATGAGTTGATTCGTTGCGCTCATCCAGTTCAAGAAACCGCACGCCGACGTGGTTTGCCGAATTGGCACTGAAGGCTGAGCCGGGTCCGCCGCTGACCACCCCCTGGATGTAAACATCCTTGACATTTTTCAGGTCACTGGGGCCGTAGTACTTTTCACCGTCCGGTTTGGTGTATTCTTTGGGGGCAAGCGCCTCGAGCGGAGTTATCTTCATGCCGCCGGTGTCTGCAGCGGTCTTTATGCTGCCGGATACGGCAAATTCCACCCGCTGGATGATGCGGTCGATATAATCCAGATCCGCACCTTCCGGGGTATCGATATTGATATAAAATCCTTTCGGATCGATTTCCGGAAAGAACTCGACCGGCTTTTCCAGCCCGATAACCAGAAGCCAGAATTCGAACATCAGGATCAGACCGGTAATGCTCAGGGCCAAAACGGTGAAGGGTTTCTTCAAGGCGCCGGCCAACGTTCGGCTGTACAGCGTCATCACAAGCCCCTTGATCTGCGCCGGCTGAGAGATGGCGGCGGAAATCTCCTCCATAGTCTTTCCGGTGCTCTCAGGCTGCCCTTTGATTTTCATAAAGATCGAGGCCATCGCCGGGTTGATGACGAGAGCGACAAAAAGGCTTGAGGTAAGCGTGACAATCAGAGTAAGCGGCAGAAAGCGCATGAACTCGCCCATGATGCCCGGCCAGAAAAGCATGGGGAAAAAAGCGGCAAGCGTGGTGACGGTCGAGCCGATAACCGGCCAGGCCACCTCCGATGTCGCCTGCATGGCGGCATCGAACCGGCTTGCTCCCTGCTGCATGAACCGGTAGGTATTCTCGATGATGACGATGGCGTTGTCGACGAGCATGCCGAGCGCCAGGGTCAGACTGAAAAGGACAACCATGTTCAAGGTAATCCCCATCGCGTAGAGAATGATGAAGGAAATCAACATCGAAAAGGGGATGGCGAGGCTCACCAGGATGGCATTGCGAATGCCCATCGACAAAAAGATCACCAAAAGAACAAGTGTCAGCCCGGAGAGGATATTATTTTCAAGATCGGCAATCATCACTTCTATATCCCGCGACTTGTCGAGAACCTTGGTGATCTCGGTGCCCTGTGGCCAGTTCAGCCGCTCGGCTTCGATAATCTTGTCGACCTCCTTGCTGATGGTGATGATATTTTCACCGGCCCGCTTTTTTATCGCCAGATTTACCGCATCCCGGCCGTTCAAACGGGAGATGCTGCTCTCTTCCTTGAAACCGTCGACAACCTTGGCGACATCCTTCAGATAAACCGGCTCGCTCTTGTGAATGCCGACAACCAGGCCGTAGATCTCCTCCGGGGTCTTGAACTCACCGGGCACCCGCAGCTGAAAGCGGCCCTGGCCAAGACGGATGGCGCCGCCCGAAGTATTCTGGTTCTCACTCTGGACAGCCGATTGCAGGCTGTTGATAGTCAAACCGTAGTAGGCAAGCTTTTCGGGTGCGACTTCAACCCTGATCTCCCGCTCAAGCCCGCCATTGATCTCCACCTCCATCACCCCGGTGATGGCCTCGATCTCATCCTGGAGATCGTCGGCGATGTCCTTCAGGCAGGACAGGCCACAGGTGCCGGACAGGGAGAAGACGATGATCGGCATTTGCGAAAAATTCACCTCAAAGACCGATGGGTCGTCCTCAAGGTCGTTGGGCAGATCGCCTTTAGCCTCATCGACTTTATCTTTGACATCCTGCAATGCCTTGTCGATATCGGTACCGGTGACAAACTCGATATTGATCATCGACTTGCCTTCCGAGCTGACCGACGAGATCTTTTTCAGTCCCTCAAGCCCTTTCAGTTTTTTCTCGATCTCGACAGTCACCGCCGTTTCGATGTCGGTCGGCGAGACGCCCTTATATTCCGTCGAAACAAAGACGTTCGGGATAGTGATGTCCGGTTCGCTCTCGCGGGGCAGCGCCTTATAGCAGTAGACCCCGAAGATAATGAGCAGGACCGACAGGACAAAGACGGTCGTGCTGTTTTTTACCGCGGTATCGGAGACGATCATAATGTCAATTCCTTCATATCGAGAGCGGCCTTAACCACTTTCACCTTTTGTTTATCCTCCACATCGCGGTGGCCTTCCACCAGCAGCCGGTCGCCGGCTTTAAGCCCGTCGGTGACCTCGACCAGCCACTTCTCCATGATGCCGAGCCGGACCATTTTCTTTTCCACCATACCGTCTTCCTCGACATAAACATACTGATCGTTATTCCTTGAGATGACGCTGTAAAAAGGAATGACTATTGCGTTCGGCACGGTTCTTTTGACGACATCGGCACGGACAAACATGCCGGGCAGAATTTCGCCATTGCTGTTGTCAATGGCCAGTTCCAGGCGGTACATCCGGGCCACGGTCTCAGGCGAAGAAGAGAGGTAATGGACTTTGCCGGTGATGGTCCGATCGCCCAGGGCCTGGAGACTGATGTCGACCGTCTCAAGTCCCCGCACTGCCGTAACATCCGATTCGGGGATACCGACCACTGCTTTCAACCGGTCGATCTCGAGGATCTCGCCGATCGGATCACCCACCGAAAGCTGCAGGCCGACTTTTGCATCGAGCCTTCTGACAATTCCGTTCATCGGTGCGGTAATGGTACAGCGGGAATACTGGAGCTCAGCGTTTTCATAGTCTGCCTTGGTGGTTTCCACCTGGGTTTTCTTGACATCGAGGTCTGCAGTGGGGATAACACCTTTTGAGTAAATGGATTTATCCCTCTCATATTCAGCCTTGGCGAGGTTGTATGCAGCCTGGGCCCGCTCGACGGCAATACGATATTCTTCCGATTCGATTCGGGCGAGAACGTCGCCCGTCTTCACTTTCTGTCCTTCTCTCACCAGCACTTCATCTATTGTTCCGTTTAATTTGGAGAGCAGTGACAAAGTGGTCCACGGTTCGATACTGCCGGGCAGATTGATTCTGTCGTGGATAGGACCGGACTTCAAGGCGAGGGTCACCGCATTGATCGGCGGCCGCTCCTGCTTCAGGCCATCTTCTTTGTCGGCAGCGATCAAGGCACTTTCTTTCTTGATCGCACCGGCAAGAATGAAGGCCAGGGCAATGAGCGCGAGCAGCAGAAATCTCGGCAGGTTGTTCCAGACGAAGAAGACGATTTTTGCCCTGGCGGTCTGCGGGGCGCTGTTCTGGCTATTCATGTTTTGCACCTTCATTTGAAGTAAGTTCAGGCCTGGGATGCAACCCTTCTATGGCCTGTCGGAACAAGGTTTCAAGGGCCGATTCGGCCTCTTCGGTCTGCACTCTGCCGCTGAACCAGGCGGACACCAGCAGAAGATACAGACCGTAAAAATGCCCTGTGATGTAGAGGAGATCCACATCCTTTCGTAACTCTCCCCGTTCCTGGGCCTTCTCCAGCAGGGGGAAGAGCAGTTTAAAATAGTTGTCTTCGTTGGCCAGATGCCTTTCCAGATCGACATCACGGGGGAAAGCGGTCTGCTGCATGAAATGCCTGGCGAATTCTCGGTTTTCGGTGATATGCCTGAATTCACTCATATATATGCTGACCATCTGCTGGAGAATGGGAATCTCGCGATCGGCGTTGGTGGTGAGCTCCTCATGCAAAATCTCCAGCTCGTCCTCGCAGAAGGCGTGGAGGATGTCGCTTTTCGTCTGAAAATAGCCGTAGATGGTACCCTTGCCGATACCTGCTGCTCTTGCCAGTTCTTCAATGCTGGTCTTCTCGAAGCCTTTTTCGCTGAACAGGGTGACCGCCGCCTGCATGATAGCCTGCCTGGTTTCCCGTTTTTTTGTTTCTCTGATGCCTGCCATTATATCCTCTGAGGGTAAAAAGTTGACTGCAGTCGGAAATATAATCTCACCGGAAAAATCGTCAAGATAAAAAGTCGACTGCGGTCAACTTTTATTTATCGCGCACAAATCCTTTACCCGAAGATACAAAATGGACAGGCCGACAGCTTTTGGAATAACGAGCGGCTGGAAGATTGCTTAATTCATTTGATATTGGTCGACCGCCGCCAGGGAGCGTCGTATCCCTTTCCGGTAGAAAACACGGGGATGTCCCATGATGACCATCAGCCCTTCCCTGCTTGGGAAGCGGATCCCCTGCTGCTCTCGGAATCGGCGAGCGGCCCTGCCATTCTGAATAAGAGGGTGCATTGCACCCAGCATGCAGGTTCCCAGGCCCAGGGATTCGGCTGCAAGCATCGCATAGGTTGCCGCAACTATCGGATCGGCCGGATCGCAATAAGGACTGCCGTAAAAATAGAGTGCGACCGGGGCATCGTACGTGACGATATTTTCACCGCGCGCCATGGCGGAGGTATAGCTTTTCATAAGGGGCCGAACGAAATCACGGAACAGAACATCGTTGGCCTTTCCCCAGAATGGCCGCATGAGCGCAAGAAACCAATCCGAAACCAGCCACTTGAGGCCTTCAAGGTAAGTGCAGAAATCCTCGGTGAATTTCCTGACTTTTTGCGGACTTTCGAACACTAGGATGTGGACATCCGAAGGCGGCAAACCCATCGGCGCCAGTCGGACCGCCTCGAGTACCTTTTCAATCAGATCCGGTCCAACCGGCTTATCGGTAAACTCCCGAATACTCCGGCGTCTCTGCAGAAGATTGCAGAATGCCTGATAACCGGCTGCTGCACTTCTTTCCGGCAATTCAGTAAAATCATTCTCCGAAAGGCATCGACCTTCGACCTTGACGGCCCCCTGCGGACAGATCGCCATGCAGTGGCCACAGCCGATGCAGCCGAAGAGGGGATGCTCGGTGCGTTGCGCCTTGCCGTCGACTATGCGAATACCGAAGTCTTTGCACACCTGGACACAAAGAGCGCAGCCGTTGCAAAGCTCCGACGAGAAATGAAGCTGGGCCGTCTCATGGGTGCGGGATGTAGGGATGGCCATCTTGTCAGTCACCTGGAGTCCAATATATTTTTTCATAGCCTGCTGAACACCAGTATAGCCGGAGGAGTTCCATCAAGCTGTGGAGTTTTTGTAACGAATTGTAAAAATATGTACAGCTGCTCCCGAAAAAGACATCCGCCGGGCACACCTCGCCGCGGCAGCCGCTCGACCGACGAATATCTCGTTCTTTTGATTTTTATTTCAGGGGAATACAGATATCTACAAGCCATTTTCCGTCAGGATGTTCGTCGGCATTGTTGTGATACAGTTCGTAACATGGTCGATCGTCGCACATATAGCCTTTGTTGATCAGCCAGGCGAAGGCTTCTTCCCACGCCTGGGGAAACTGCTCCGTGTCAATCTCAAATCGGCAGACTGCATAGAGACCGCCGGCCAGGACCTGCAGACCGATCTGACCTTCGGTGAGGGTACCTTTGTCCACACTGACACAGGCATCGATCCGACATTTTTCCGGCGGAGTCACCTCCGGGTTATCCCAATACACTCCAAGCACCGTGCCTTTTTCCAGGTGTCCCCTCGGCCCGGCCCAGCGCGACAGTTCATCGAAGGCCAATCGGCAGGTTTCTTTTCCATAGGGTCCCAACCTGCGGACGTAGGCGACCAGGTACTCAGGCATTTCACGAATTTCAGCATGCATGTTCATTCCTCCTTCTTGGGTTGATTCTTTGACAACAGGCAACAAACTGTCAAGAGTGTAGCCCAGGTGGGGAGATAATGCGTTTTCTCCCTTGCGGAAGATGTTTCCCTGCTTGCTATTTCTATAGGCCGTGGGCGACATGCCAAAACCGTTTCGAAATGCCTTGGCGAAATTCTGTGAACTGGAGAAGCCGCAATCCAGGGCGATGTCGGTTACAGGAGAGTCCCAATTCATCAGAAGCTTGTTGGCGGCCTGTTCAAGGCGCAGCCGGCGGGTAAATTCGGCAACGGTTTCGCCGACAACGGCCTTGAATATCCTGTGAAAGTGAAACATTGAGAAGGACGCACTCCTGGCTATCTCGTCGAGAGGGAGGTCTTTTTCGAGATTGTTGCAGATAAAATTCATGGCCAGACAGATTCTCCGGCGATACTCCATGGCCGTGCTCTGCGTCACTTTTTCGTTGTTCTTCATTGCTTCTGACCCGGGGGATTTACGCTTTTGTTCCCTCTGCCCGGAAAAAGCATCCGCCGGTCAAGGAAAATCCAACAACCGGAACGGCCGGTTGATCTTCAAAGTTTTTCTAACACCATGGGGGTTAAATAATGCCCTTCATCTTCAAGGCCTCCATGGTAACTTCCTGCCTGAAACGGCTGTCGTCCGGCTTTACGATCTCTATGTTCGTTGCATAGAACCACACTTTACCACCGGACTCGACGTAGCCGACAAACCAGCCCACTTGTGGAATAACTCTTTGCGCCCATCCGGTCTTGGCCCGTATGGTATAGGCAGGAGTCTGCTCGACGAGCATGTGTTTTCGCAGCAGATCGTATGAGGAAGATTTAAACGGATATGCCCTGGTGAAGATGTTCTTTAAAAACGCGACCTGTCCCATGGCACTTATCATGAGATCGCCTTCCAACCAGAAGGAAGCTGTCTGGGGACCGATCTTCTCATTTCCGTACTTCATCTTGCCGAGATATGACGCATACTTATCCTTCCCCACGCGTTTGGCCATTTCCTGATAGAACCAAACACATGAAGATGAAAAAGCCGTCTGCAGCGTTTGATCTTTATTCCACTCCGGCAAGCCCTTATCCTTGCCGTCCCAGATCACAATCTCCTTTTCATCCGACACTGCAGCTTCCTCAAGGGCGATAAGGGTGTTCGGTATCTTAAAAGTTGAGGCGGGAACGAAACGAGTACGGGCGCGCTTGTCATTGTGGATATAGGTCGTTTCACCATCCAGCGACGATATCACCATTGTTCCGCTGAGGTTCCGCTCCTTGAAAAGTTTTGCTAACTCCAGATCTTCGGCATGTGCCGGCGGTGCTACAATAAAGACAAAAAATGCAACAGTGTACAACACAATCTTGTTCATGAACTTCTCCGTACAGTCTTGTAGAGCTTCGGCCGATTCTTGAGCTGCTCGATACATCAAACTCCACATAAAGCCTGCTTTACAGTATTTATAAAATGATAAAAATCGTTGGTTTTCTTTCTCGAAGTCCGGCAAGCGAGATTTTCGAAGAGCTTTTCCCTCAATCCTCTTGAAACCTCCAATTGCACGCCTTCTCCACTTCTGCATCGATTGCAGATATTCCTGGGATCGATACCGCGAAGTCCTGGTACTTCAGTGATCACAGCCTCAAATCCAGCCGTCCTTAACGCCCGCCTTATCCCTTGCTTGAGCTCGTGGTTTTTCCCTCCGATGAAGACTATTTCTCCTGTGTCCCGATTCCCATGAATCGAAATGACAATGAAAGCATTTTCCGCTATCTTCAAACCTCTTGGCTCATCGAAGCTGGAACTCGTGAGATGTAATATCTTGTTCCCCGACTTTTTTAAGCCTTTGAAGGCATAAAACGTATACTCGCTTCCGGCCAAAGCATCTGCAATGTCCAGAGTCCCGGGTTCTATGCCTCCTCCATGAGGAGCCATTACGGCGATTTGAGAAACACGTTGTCGATATAGTATCTTGTAATCCTGGTTTTCTCTTTCATTTTGTTCCAGTTCCGCAAAATTTCGATATCTGTCCATCAACACTCCTGTTGATTTGTAGAGGAAGCATAACGGTTCCTTTGGAAACGAGTGTATCTCCAACTTCATCTCGCAGGAAGAAAATAAATGGGCTCCCTGTTTATTGTCTGGCGCTGCAAACAATTATTCACCAAAATTGCAAACTCGGATTGATTCTCCCAGGTTTATCGTTCATACTTCTTATCATCGACAATCGAACGCTCAGACGACTTCCACCGGGTCTCTGCCATGCCAGTAAAAACAATGCAGAAGCTGACCTATAAAACTTCTCTCCGTATTGCTCTGCCGGCATTCTTCACCATTCTGCTCTTTGTCACCGCCATTTTTTATATCCTTCTGCCGCAACTGGAACAGAGTTTTATCAATCGAAAGCAGGAAATGATCCGGGAATTGACGGAAACGGCCTGAAGTCTTCTCGAATCGTACCATGAACGGGAACTAACAGGTGAACTGACCATGGAGGATGCCCGGCAACGTGCCGTCCTGCGGATCGGCAAGCTGCGTTACGGCCCGGAGAAAAAGGATTATTTCTGGATCAACGATATGGTGCCGAGGATGATCATGCACCCGTATCGTCACGACCTGGAAGGACAGGATATCAGCACCTTCCAGGATCAGAACGGCAAGTATCTGTTCGTCGAATTTGTCCGGACCGTCAAAGAACAGGGCGCCGGTTATGTGGATTATATGTGGCAATGGAAGGACGATCCGGTAAAAATCTCCTCAAAGCTGTCATATATAAAAGGTTTTGAACCCTGGGGATGGATTATCGGTACCGGCATGTATATTGATGACGTTCATGCCGAAGTCGCAAAATTCCGCAGGAAACTCACCTTCATCTCGACCGCCATCCTGCTCATTATTTCATTGCTCGCCTTCTATTCCATCCGCCAGTCGATACTGGCTGATCGGGAGCGGCTGCGTATCTTTCTGGAGCGGGAGAAACTGCTACATTCCCTGGGGGAGAGTAATGAAAGGTTCCGCAATCTGGTCGAGACCACCAGCGACTGGATCTGGGAGACGGCGCAGGAAGGAAGATTTACCTATCTAAGTCCGCAAGTAGAGGCGCTGCTGGGATATCCGCCCCATGAGATGATCGGAAAGACGCTGATTGATTTCGCCTCGCCCAACCAGGCGGCTTTATGCAGCGCCTCATACAGCCAGTTACTGGACAGCGGCAAGCCGTTCAACGGATTCGAGATCACCTGCCTGGGAAAAAAAGGACAGATTGTGGTTCTTGAAACGAATGCGGTGCCGATCTTTGCAGACGATGGTCAACTGTCAGGCTACCGAGGGGTTGCCCGCGATATCACCGAACGGAAAATTGCCTTGGAGGCGTTGAAGAAAAGCCGCGACGATCTCCACGCCAGCCTTGAGGAAACGGTGGGTTCTCTGTCGTCCACTGTCGGAAAACGCGATCCCTACACCGCCGGCCATCAGCAGCGCGTCGATATCCTGGCCTGTGCAATCGCCAGGGAACTGGGCCTGGACGAGAAGCAGATCGAGGGACTGCATATCGCGGCGCTTCTGCACGATATCGGCAAGATCACCCTGCCATCCGAATATCTTGCCAAACCGGCAAGACTGTCCCATGAGGAGCTGGCCGTTGTGCACTGCCATCCGACGGTTGGCTTTGAGATCCTGAAAACCATCCATTTCCCCTGGCCGGTGGCCGAGATTGTCCATCAGCACCATGAACATCTGGACGGCTCAGGCTACCCCCAGGGCCTGACAGACAAAGACATTCTACTGGAGGCAAAAATCCTCACTGTGGCCGACGTGGTCGAAGCCATGTCTTCTCACCGCCCGTACCGTCCGTCGCTTGGGATGGAACGTGCCCTTGGTGAAATCAGGTCAGGCCGGGGAACCCGGTATCACGCACCAAGCGTCGATGCCTGCCTGCACCTTGTCCTCGATAAAAAAATACGACTCGGCGGTGAAAACCCCAATCCGGATTTTCTGTGATCGCCTGATCGTAGATTGCCGTCTACGCTCTCTTTCCTGTTGTCATCGTGCCCGGCGAGGGACACGATGACAAGTCGGAGAAACGGTATCAGAAATCCCAGAAGGAATCGATTGAGGCATTGTCGATATCCCAGACAACGTTATGCGGGGCTATCGGCTCGCTTTTAAAAAATTCCGGCAGCCGGTCGTCGTGGCTGGTAAAACCCGCCGCCGTGTTGAAGGCCCGTTCGGTTTTCAGGATCGTTTTCCCGAGGTTGGTAACATCGTCGGCTACAAGGGCGATGCCGTAACGGGCATTGATCATATCGATCAGTGCCGGCAGACAATTGGCGTCGTCCAGTGCGGCAAAGGCGATGAACAGACACATCCCGGTGGAATCGATGGCGGCCGTGGCAATCTGCAGATTGCGCGACAGCTCCACCTGGCCCTCGTTGCTGAGCGGATCGAGCTTGCCGCCGACTCCGAGAATATTGGTGGCAATGGTATAGCCCATGGTATGATCCGCCCCCTGGGTGGAGGTGGCGTAGGTTATGCCGATACCTTTGATCGCCCGAGGATCATAGGCGGGAATCGCCTGGTTTTTGACCACCGGCACCCTGGTTACACCGAAAGCCCGGCCGACGCTGGCGGCGCCGCCGCCGATGATCCGACCGATACCGCTGCCTGTGCCGACATCCTCGCGAAGCATCCGGCAGATGCCCGCGCCGTCGCCGAACTCAAGCACTCCGGCCTCCATGGCCACTCCGAAGGCAACGGAGGTCTCGATGGTGTCAAGCCCCAGATCGTCCATCAGATGATCGGCCTCGGCAATATAATCGAGATTGTCGACGCAGCAGTCGGCGCCCATGGCCCAGATCGACTCGTATTCGAACCCCGAAGTCAAATACTTCTTGTCTTTATCATGATAAATCTGCGAGCAGTTGATGACACAGCCCGGATGGCAGTTATGTTTCGGCTTGCCGCCGCGCTCGACGATGGTGTCGTGCATGGTCTCGCCGGAAATCGCCTCGTGCCCGGCAAACTGGCCGGAAGTAAAGTTCCGGGTCGGCAGTCCGCCCGCCTCGTTGATAATATTGACCAGCACGTTGGTGCCGTACTGACCGAGCGCCTGGCTGATCGGGTTGTCGATGAGAGCCTTTGCAAAAGCCCGACCGGCCGTGAGGAATTCCTCAGGTTGAGCAATATGAACCTTCGCGTCGGTTGCTTCCACTGCGATAAACTTGATCCGTTTGGAACCCATCACCGCCCCGAGCCCGCCGCGCCCGCAGGAACGGATTCTTGAGCCCGGATCCTTGACGGAGATATTGGCGGCAGTCATCTTCATTTCACCCGCCGGTCCGATGGTGATAACGCCGAATTTCTCGCCAAGGCGGGCATTCAGCTTGTCGATCACCTCGTAATTGCCTTTGCCGATCAGCTCCGTCTCCTCGCTAATCGTCACGCCTTCCGACGTAACCCGCAGCCCGTACCATTTGTCTTCCTGCGGTTTTCCCTCGATGATCAGGGCTTTTACCCCAAGTTTGGCGAGCATCTGAGCGGAGGTTCCCCCGGAATTGGCTTCCTTGATGGTCCCGGTCAGCGGACTCTTGGCCCCGCAGGACAGACGGCCCGAGTTGGCGGCCTGGGTACCGGAGAGCAGGCCTGGAGCGATCACCAGCTTGTTGCCGGCACCGAGCGGATGGCAGGTCGGTTCGACCTCGGCGGCGATCACGGTGGACGTCAATCCCCGGCCGCCAAGCCCCATCCAACCGGCAGGAACTTCTTCGGTCCCGGTGCTTAAATCGGACATGTTCACACGAAATATTTTGTCGGCCATTATTTTTTCCTCACTTTCCTCTTGTTTTTTAAAGTGTCGCGCGCCTCTAAAAACTCGGCAAAAAATTCATTTGTTTCATTTCGCAATTATCGGAGCACTGCAGTCGTGCCCCGATAACGCATTGGTTCCGTCGGTATTATAATGCCGCCTTGTAAATGGCCATGACATCGGCGTCTTTCGGCCGACGTGGATTGGTCATGCCGCAGGCATCCTTCTGGGCGTTACCGGTCATGATTTCGATATCTTCAGCTTTGACATCCTTGCCATACCGTTTGCCGAGTTCGATAAGACCGGCGGGGATGCCGATATCGGTGGACAGTTTCTGGATTGCCTTCAGCGCCAGCTCCGCCGCATCGCGGGGAGAAAGACCATCGACATTTTCGCCCATCAGTTTGGCGATTTTGACAAAGCGCTCCATTTTGGCAATCAGGTTGAATCTGCTCACATGGGGAAGCAGAATGGCATTGCACTCGCCGTGCGGCAG
The DNA here is from genome assembly GCA_000961725.1 of Desulfobulbaceae bacterium BRH_c16a. Lineage (GTDB taxonomy): Bacteria > Desulfobacterota > Desulfobulbia > Desulfobulbales > Desulfocapsaceae > Desulforhopalus_A. The sequence continues at coordinate 17,680 of LADS01000059.1, read as the reverse complement.
ATCATAAAAGCCGCCAAGCTGATGGGCCATGGCATGGACATGGCCGAGGCTGGCATTATTAAAGGCCATGCCGGCAAGATACTGGGCGTAGCACATGCCTTCGCGGGCGACGATATCATTGCCGTTGGCAACTGCCGGGCGGAGATGGACGGCAATCAGTTCAATGGCCTTTTCGGCCGCCGAATCGGTCATCGGCGTGGCAATGGTCGACACATAGGCTTCCACCGCATGGGTCAGCGCGTCCATACCGGTTGCCGCGGTCAGCGCCGGGGGCATGCCCATCATCAGGAGAGGATCGTCCAGAGCTATGCCGGGGGTAACCCGCCAGTCGACGATGGCCATCTTCACCTTTCGGCTGGTGTCGGTGATAATACAGAATCTGGTCATTTCCGAGGCGGTTCCGGCAGTGGTATTGACGGCCACATAGGGAGGCATCGGCTTGGAAGATTTGTCCACGCCTTCGTAATCATGAATTTTGCCGCCGTTGGCGATAACCAGCCCGACACCTTTGCCGCAGTCATGGGAGGAGCCGCCGCCGAGGGTGATCAGACTGTCGCAGGAGTTTTTCTTGTATACCTGCACGCCGTCATGGACATTGGTATCGGTCGGATTGGGAATGGTGTCGTCGTACACAACATATTGCATTTCCGCCTGATCGAGCAGGTCGGTGATCTGTTTGGTGATACCGGCGCCGGTAATTCCCTTATCGGTGACAATCAGTGGTTTGGTGCCGCCGAGGGCTTTGATTTTGGCTGGAATCTGTTTGGCGGCACCGATACCGATCAGGGTGACGCTGGGAATGAAATAACCGTATACTTCTTCACGAATAGCCATAATGACACCTTCCTTTTTTCTGTTGTAGGTTTTGTAATCGTTTTTTTTGCCGACCTGGATCCAAAGGTTGCGCACAGTTAGCATAGCAATTGGCGTGCCAATTGTATTTTAGAATATAATCAGGATATTATGAGTTTCAGGTGAGCGATTTGTACGACAAAATGTCTGCCGCCGGGAGACATTCCCGGGAAAAACCCGAGATTTTCGGAAAAAAACACCCAAAAACTTATAGATACCGACAGGTTCCAGCGAGGTGGGTCAGAATGAAACAGAAGAGGGGGTGAATGGGTCAGAATGTCACACCGCCTGGGAGGTTCTCATTCGAAGGCGTACTGCGCCAGCTTCCGGTAGAGGGTTTTACGGCTGACACCGAGAGTCTCGGCGGTTTTCTGGCGGTTGCCGTCGTAGAAATTCAAAATCTTGAGAATATGGTTCTTTTCGACCGATTCCAGGGTGAGAGCTGCATGGCCCTCTTCCGAAGCGGAGAGCAGCTCGCGGGGCAGACACCTTTCGGTGATGATATTGTTTTCGGCAAGAATGATCGATCGCTCGATAACGTTGCGCAATTCCCTGACATTTCCAGGCCATGCGTAGCGAAAAATACAGTCCATTGCCCTGTCGACGATCCGGAATGCAGTGTGGTCGGGGCTGAGCCGGGTGAGAAAATAATTGACCAGCAGGGGCAGATCCTCTTTCCGCTCGCGGAGTGCCGGAATCCTGATGGTGAAGGCATTGATCCGATGAAAGAACGCCTCGTTGAACCGCCCGTGTTCGACCTCTTCGGCCAGATTGCGGTTGGTGGCGAACAGGAACCGGATATTGACCTTGCGTTCCTCTTTTTCGCCCACCCGCCGAAAGGTCTGGGTCTCGAGAACCCTGAGCAGCGAGGCCTGAACCTCCAGCGGCAGCTCGCCGATTTCGTCAAGAAAGAGAGTACTGTCGTGGGCAAAGGACATCAGTCCCTCGCGTGATTCGGAGGCGCCGGTAAACGACCCTTTCATGTGTCCAAACAGCTCGCTCCGGGAAAGCTCCTTCTGCAGCGATGCACAATTCTTGATGATCATCGGGCTGGCCGCACAGGCCGAACGCTGGTGAATGAGCCGGGCGACCACATCCTTGCCGACCCCGGAATCGCCGGTGATCAACACCGGGATCCTGGCAGGACCCACCTTGTTGATCAGGAATTTGATTTCGCCCACCACCCTGGAGTTGCCGATGAACTGCACCTGTTCCTGTTCGAGACCGCTGTTGTGACGAAGTATCCTGTTTTCACGCGACAGCAGCACCCGCTGGTGGGCCTTCTCCACCACCAGGTCCAACTGCTCGAGGTTGAACGGTTTGCGGATGAAATCGCAGGCCCCGAGTTTCATGGCCTTGACGGCGCTGTCGATATCGCCGTGACCGGTAATCATCACCACTTCGATATGGGGTACCGAATCCTTGATCTCGATCAGCAGGTCGAGATCGTGCACATCCGGCAGACGCAGATCCATGATGATGACATCGAACCAGTGGTTGCGAATCATGGTCATGGCTTCGGCGGCATCGCCCGCGGTCAGCACATTCCGCGTATCGCTCTCCAGTTCCTTGTGCAGGAGTCTTCGGATCGGTTCCTCGTCGTCGATGACAAGGATGCTGTATTTTTCGTTTTCCATTGCTGTATTAAAGTATCAAACCTCGATTCCCGGCAGAGACACCTTGAACGAGGCGCCCCGGCCCTCCTCGCTCGTGACCGTGATCTCGCCCCTATGGTGCCTGACAATGGCATAACAGGTCGACAGGCCGATACCTATCCCCTTACCCACCGGCTTGGTAGTAAAAAACGGTTCAAAGAGTTTATCCTGCAGCTCGACCGGGATGCCGCAGCCGGAATCTTCGACGATCAACTCGACCCCGCCGCCTTCGCGGTTGCGGGTGATAATATCGATTCGGCCACCTTCGCCGGTGGCATCGAAGGCGTTGGTGACCAGGTTGATGATCACCTGCTTGAGCTGCGACTCATCTCCCATTATTTTCGGCAGATCCTTCGGCAAATCGGTTTTTACCGTCAGTCCGTGCCGCTCCTTGAAATGGTGCTTGAGAATAAACAGGGTGTCGCCCACGCACTGATTCATGTCCACCGGCCAGAGAGAGGAGGCCACCGGTCGGCTGAAAGTCAGCAAGGTCTGAACGATATCGCGGCAGCGCAGACATTCCTTGATAATGGTATCGGTATATTCCTCGAAGTCCGCATAAATCTCCGGCTCCACCCGATCCTGGACCCGGCCGATCCGCCGCCGCAATCCCTCGGCAAAACCGCTGATCGCCGTCAATGGATTATTGATCTCATGGGCCACCCCCGCAGCCAGGGCGCCGATCGTCGCCATCTTCTCCGCCTGGTAGAACTGCGCCTGAAATTCCTTCTCTAAAGTAACATCTCGTTTGAACACCAGTACGCTGCGCTCGCCAGAGGGAGTCATTTTCAGTGGAGAGGCAATGATCTCGAAGTGTCTGAACTTGTTGTCCACCTTGTAAATGAAGAGATCCTTGACGATTTCGCCAAGGTCGAGGGAGCGGAGGGCCGGACAGTCGTCGCATCTGCCGTTGCTGCCGCGAAACACCTCGTGGCAGGTACGGCCGATGGGATCGATGCCGGGAAACCACTCGGTAAACACATGGTTGACCTGCTGGATCTGCAGATCTTCGGACAATACCACCATCAAATCGGTAATGCCGTCGAGCACCGCCTGGATCTCCTTGCGTTTTTTCTCAAGCTCCTGGTTGGAGGTTTTCAGCTGTTCGACTTTCTGCTGCAGCTCCTGGTAAAACCCGAGCTTACAGTGCTCGATGCCGACCAGATCTTCCAGGGTGGTCTTGGCTTTCATCACCATACCTCTTCACAGATCTGCAAGAGCTCCTGCCAGGAAGCGGGACGGGGGTTGGTCAGATTGCAGGCGTCGTTGACCGCCATCTTGCAGATCGGTTCAAGATACTGTTTATCCGCCTCGCCGATCTCCTGCCTCAGCTTCAAGGAAACATCGAATGAGGCGAAAAACTTCTCAAGCTGGTCGATGCCGGCGAGAGCCGTCTCACGGGCCGAACCGAGATTGCGATCGAGCACCACCCGGCCGATATCGGCCAGCTTCGTTTCCGCGTGGTCCAGATTAAAACGCATGACCGCCGTCAACAGGATCGGATGGATGACGCCGTGCCGCATGTCGAAATGGCCGCCAAGGGAATGAGCCAGGGCATGTTCTGCGCCGAGGCTGGCATTGCTGAAGGCCATGGAAGCGGAGATCGAAGCGATGCTCAGTTTTTCCAGGTATTCCATCGAGCGTGTCTCGACCGCCTTGGGCAGGTAGCGAAGGATGAGATCGATTGCCTTCAGCGACTGCATCCCGGTAAACGGCGAAGCAATGGTCGAGGTGTAGGCCTCGATGGCATGGGCCAGGGCATCGATTGCCGACTGAATGATCAGGGTTTCGCTCTTGGTCTGGAGGATAAGAGGATCGACAATAGAGATATTGGGAACCAGGGTCCGGGTGATGATCGACATTTTCACCGCCCTCTCGACATCGGTGATGATGCAGAACTGGGATATGTCCGAGCCGCTGCCGGCGGTGGTCGTGATCAACACCATCGGCGGCAAAGGCCGGCTTACCTTGTTCGCCCCCTCATAGTCCCTTATCCTGCCGCCATTGCTGGCAATGATCGCCACCCCTTTAGCGGTATCCATCGAGCTGCCGCCGCCGATGGCAATGATCACATCGGCACCGTTTGCACGATAAACTTCTGCCCCCTGCTCCACCTGAAAGTCACGGGGATTGGAACTCACCCCCGGATAATAGACCCACTCAATTCCTTCTTTTTTAAGAATATCCATCAGCCGCTGCACCCAGCCGGCTTCCTCGATACCAGCATCGCTGACCAGAAAAACCTTCCTGGCTCCGAGCCGCAAGGCACATTGACCGGCATAATTGAGGCTTCCCCGACCAAAGATAATCTCGGGAATGGCAAATTTGGTAATTTCCATTTCTGGCGTTCTCCTCACTACATGGCTATACGGTTGGGCAGAAGAATCGACCCCTCGCGAGGCAGCGAATTCGCGCTCCTTATATGAACATCAAAGCAGTTTTTGTGCCCGGTTGTCAATGGCACCGAGCAGGTCGGCTTAGTACCTTACTACCTTACAGATTGTTTTCTTGTTTTTTTTCAAGAAAACAATCTGTCTAAAGGTACTTATACCCCCTTGTGGGGTGTTAGCTGTGCAAGGTACGATTGTTTAAAGCACCTTGTTCGGCCGAATGCTCAGACCAAGGTTTTATTTTCTTCAGCGATGGGCCTAGAGTACGTTCTGCCACCTCCGTATCGTGGGCAGCCTGAGCTCTCAACCAATAGCCATTGGAGAGACCAAAAAACCGACACAACCTTAAATCGGTATCAGCTGTGATCGCACGCTTACCGGCAACAATCTCACTTATACGCTGAGCGGGAACGCTAATTTCCTTGGCCAGACGGTACTGGCTAAGACCCATGGGTTTTAAAAACTCTTCCAGGAGGATCTCGCCGGGAGTAACAGGCTCGAGTTCTTTCATAAGGTATTTTCCTCAATGGTAGTCAACGATTTCCACATCTTCGGCACCCGCATCCGTCCAACTGAAACAGACACGCCACTGATCGTTTATACGTGAAAGTGCTTCAGTGTATCCACACTTGAACGATCTGACCATACAACTCCATAGTAACGCAGCACGTGATTATCGTCAAGCGCGTGACCGCAGAAGGACACGGGATTCAGCGATCCAACAACTCAGCGCTTGAAGCGCAATAGACCAACGCCCAGCAAAGTACACATCGTTGCGAATACTTTCATGGGATCAAGCGGTTCCTTGAGAACAAAGACGCCAAGCAGCAGCGCAAAAACGATACTTGTCTCCCGCAAAGCGGTCACCAGTGGTATCGGTGCCACGGTAAAGGCCCATGTCACCATAGAATACGCAAGAAACGAGGCTCCACCGCCGATCAGGGCAAGCCGCCAATCCCGGCAGATCACTCTCTTCACAATGCCCGGCTGGACGACTCTCATTATTACAGCAAAAATGAGGGCATTCACGGTCGACAGCCAACCGTAGAAACCAAGCGCAGTGCCCGCCTCGCGCGCCCCTAAACCGTCCACCAGGGAATAGGCCGCGATAAAGCCACCGGTAATCACAGCAAATGACGCAGCCCGACCATTGCGAAGTCCATCGCTTCGGCGCACTAAAGCCAGGCTCAGAATGCCTGTGGCAATCGTGGCCACTGCGGCCAGCTCGAGAAAAGAAAGATGCGCCCCCAGCAGAGTCACCGAAACCCCAGCCACAATAAGGGGCGCGAAACCACGTGCCAAAGGATATACTTGACTGAGGTCGCCGATACGATAGGAGGCCAGCAGGAAAAGTTGATATCCCACATGCAGCACCGCTCCTCCCACAATATAGGGGAGAGACTCTAGACTCGGCAATGGCGCAAATAACAGCGCGGCCACTGCAAAAGGCGTGTGCCCCAACACCACCGCACTCATGCTAAGGTGTTTGTCTCCGGCGTTTTTGACAAGAAAATTCCATGAGGCGTGCAACAGTGCGGCAAACAGGACAACGATCATAACCGGGAGTGACATAAGAGAACGTTACCTTGTGATTTTTTCATAGGTCATATATCTTACCGAAAACGGCAGGTGCGGAAAGTGCTTTTCGTCCCCTGCTACGAACCCCAAACCACCATACCAACGCTGTAATTCAGAGTGCTCGCCGATAACGCCTATACTGAGAGTATGGATTGCATTCGCTTGAGCCAAATCGACGATGTGCTGCACGAGGCGAGCGCCGAAACCGCGTCGGCGATAATTCGGAAGCACCGAAAGTCGATTGAGGTACGCCAACCCGGTTGTTGGGTTTTCATAGGCTACGCAGGCAATCGGCTTCGAGTCTTCTTCCAGGATGAAGTAACGCTCACCGCGTTCGAGATCGGCCCTCACCCATGCCTCGTTGCAGAATGAGGGGTGCTTGGGACAATTGTCGGCATTCAGACCAAACCGGAGGGCGATGTCCTTGTTGGATTCGCTGACCAGCATTGCTATTGTGGCGATGTCACGGGATGCGGCTTCTCGAATCTGCGCTTGTTCAGGCTGCATTTGATTACGTATTTCACTTGATGTTTGTACCTTGACTGCGCCATCCGTCGGTGTCAAACTTCCCCACAGCCAGTTGTGAAAATCAATCAATTCCTCGGCCTTGAAACCTGGTCGATCGGCGGTAGTATGGCAGTCCTTGACAACAGTGATATTAAAGTCTTTGACTAAGGCGGAATGAAGAGTGGCATTTACGCAAAAATCTGTTGCACAGCCTGTAATGTACAACTCTCTCATGCCGTATGAGTTAAGGGTGCTTTCCAAATCGGTTCGGTAAAACGAATCATTCGCTGTTTTTTCGATATAGATATCGTCTGCACTTTGATGAAGAGCCGGGAGAACATTCCAATCGGAAGTTCCATGATGCAGAAACCCTTCCTTTGTTCCATCATGCTGAATAAAAACAACCTTATCTCCCCGATTCCTAAAGCAATCCGACAGGATATTGATCCGTTGAACAACGCCATCGGCATCAAACCTTGGGGTCTTGGGGGAAAATGATCCGACCTGCATATCGATGATTAATAATGCTTTCATTATTTACCTTATTCTTTCCTGCATCGTCTTTTAAAACATAACCGGATGCGATCAAGCCCTCCGGCTCCCTTTTTCACTCAATCTTCGATATATGCCACTGCGCGTACAGGTGAACCATCCGCATCTTCAAATTTCAAGGGAAAGCAGGAAAATGTAAACGTACTGCCGGGTAACGCTGAAAGATTGCACAAATTCTCAATGATGATTGTGTTCCGCTGAAGCAGTGCTTTATGCACGGGGTAATCATGAGTGTCTGCTGTATCGGCAGAAATGGCATCTACGCCGAATCCTTTCAGTCCAAAGCTGCTTAACCAGTTTGCAGCCTCCAGAGACAAGACCTTAAAATTTGAAAAATATTTCTCGGTACCCCAATATTGGCTCCAACCGGTATGGAGCAATAGGAATTCGACATCCTTCACCTTACCCCGGTAAGGTTCCAACTCTTTTACCCCAATGGTTTCCGACGGAAAATTGCCAAAATTCAACATAAGCGCCGGCCCGTAAAAATGCGCGGCAGGAAACTGATCGAGGGTCTTGCGCCCTTTGATCATATGGGCCGGGGCGTCGATATGAGTCCCAGTGTGTGAGTAGAGGGTAATCTTTTTTTCAAGAAACCCCACCTCGTCAATCGAACATCCGGTTATGAAAAGAGGTGGTTCCGTACCTGGATAAACAGGCATGTTCGGTGACATGGAATGTGTTAAATCGAGTATTTTCATGTCAATACATATGGCTCAATGGTGCATAATTGCTCTTCCCGGTGAACAAAACATCCGGCCCGAGGGATGCGGGTCCGGCGTTGAATTGCTGACAGATGCAAAGGCTTGGGCTCCTTTTTCCCAGATCCGGTGAAACGATTTATTGGTTCGCGATTCGACTATTCCCTGGGAAACTGCAGATATCCTGTACTGGCGAGCTTCCAGCATGTAACACCGTAGCCGAGTCCAAGCCCCATGTACAGGCAGAGCACCCATCCAAAGCCCAAGCTGGGAGAAATGGCGCCAACAACCGTACCCGCAACCAAACAGGTCACCAAAGCTGCTGGAACGAAAACAGACGATCCAGGGGGGATTATTGCTTTCGAACCTCCCTCTACGGACGGGGAACGATCCCTCCTCAGAACCAGCATGACCAATCTGAGAACGGCACTGGGGATGGCAGCCCCGGCCCAGGCCACAATGCCTATGACAAATGCAATTGGCAGAGTGAGGAAGCTGACAAATTCCGCCAATCCCGAGTCCGGCGCCAAGACGCGTGACACCTGAATCCCCACGTAGCCCCCGCCGAAAAAGAGTCCGAAAAAGATGGGTACGGTGAGCCAAGGGGAAGGAAGCTTATTAGGACTCATAGATTCCTCGGTAGTCGATTGTTGATCTTCAGGTACCACAAAGTGGATCATTGGCGCGCAATCATGCTTCTTATAATCATTGTGGTCGAGGCCAATACATGATGATACTTACCCCAACCAAAGCCACCAACCCACCGATGATGTCGAATCTATCCGGCGCAATTTTGTCGATTTTCCAGCCCCATAAAATTGAGAGGACAATAAATATTCCTCCATAAGCCGCATAAACGCGGCCAAAATGGGCAGGCTGCAGAGTTGGGACAACACCATAGAGGACAAGAATTATTCCACCTATGACTGCATACCATAATGGTTTGCCTTCACGCAGCCATAGCCAGACCAAATATCCCCCGCCGATCTCAAAAAGACCTGCAAGAACAAAATAAAAAATTGATTTGATTGTCGTTATATAATCCACTTGGCTGCGAACGTTGCTCTTTGGCGGGCGCGACTTTTTGCGATCCGATAAAAGAGATGGTTAAAGTGTTTTCTTCATTTAATAAGCAGCCTCATTGTATCCGGTGCGGAACGAAAACCGATTTTATGATACACAGGTTGCCCCGCATCACTTGCATTGAGTAAGACTCGCTTAATTCCATTTGAACTACAATATGTGATCGCCCTCTGGATAATTCGTTGAGCACACTTCTTGTTTCTGTGGGATCTTTCAGTATACATGCTGTGCAAGTATGCAACTTTTGAGGATAAATCCGATGGATTCGGCACAAAACTAACGAAAGTGATTGCACCGCTTGAAACGATCTTTCCTTTATCCTCAATCACCCAAGCTTTACAGGTTCCGTTCTCCATTTCGGTTGCCAATTTTCGAGTGTAAGCTTTTTCAATTTCGGCAATTCTTGTGGTTTGGAGCTGCTCGCCTTTTTGCTCCCAAATTTCTTCGAACATCTTTCCATGATGTGCGGCCATGATTGAAATATCCCCGCTCGATGCTTCACGGATATGCATTCCAGCTACTTCAGACGTGAAGGGCATTTGTTCTATATCCTTTACTTTATTTTATCCCCAAGCTTTTTTACGGGTGGGAAGACGTCATGACATGTTGGGCATATTGGGCATATTAGCTATTATTTTATAATGGTTGAGATGTCATTCCACTCCATTTTCCTGCTTATCACATCATGTCCGAATATTTCTTTAATATCGAGTTCTTTCTGAACACCCCCAAGGTTTTCATAAAATCTGATAGCGTACACATTACTGTTAAAAACCCAGAGAAACCCAGTACTATTGCCATTTTTGACAAGTTCTTCTGCAGCGGCCCTCATTAATGCGGTTCCAACATTTCGGGATCGCTGAGAAGGTTTAACATGCAAATTGTCTATAAACGGAGTTGGTCGGCACCACACCGCTATAAATCCAATGATCTCTTTTTCTTCTGCAACTAAGACCACATCTCCATCTTGGATTTCAACCTTGCTCCAGTGCTGTTTCAAAGTATGAACAATTTTTTCACCAAAAAAATCCGAAGGTAAAACATTCAGATAAGAATTCCGCCAGCTTTCGATATGAATATCTGCTATTCTATTAAAATCGGAATGCTTTGCCTGCCTAATTTTCATTTTTCTCTTTCAAGCCCATATGTCCTGTCCAATCGTTGCTTATCTTCCATATCTCCTCCTCCCTCTATTACCCGTGAGCGGCCGCCTCTGAACCGGAATAAAGTCGGTTGCCGGGATAATAAATTTGATCATATTTCTTTTCTGCATATGGTTGCCGGTGATAATTCATTGCCCTCCGGCAAGTTGACGGCCTGCCACACGAGCTTGACGAATAGCCTTCTCCGAGGGTACCGGGTTTTCCTCCTGAGCGGCCAGACCGGCAAATATTGTTTTTACAGGTTTGGCGCCCATCGTGGTGGCAATGAGCCGCAAGGCTCGCGGAGCGCCTGTGAAGATCCGTCCCATAAATGAAGGCATGGCCGATGAGGTGATTAAAACCGCCTTCTTGTCTTTGTTCCCGGATCTCATTTTGGGGCTGTGCTGCCCCCAGGGCCAGTAGGAAAAACAGACCAGCCTTTCCATGAATCTCCGTGTTACCGCGGTTACGTTGTAGAAGTTCACCGGAGAACCGATTACCAGTCCGTCAGATTCCTGCCATTCGCTCAGGATGACGTTGAAGTCATCGGCATGAACACACTTCCCGGGTTCAGGACCTGGTTTTTGCGTACAGTAGCGGCAGTTATTACAAAATTCGATATGGACGTCTGTCAGATATATTTTCTTCGTGACAGCCCCCAGGGCCTCCGCACTCGCCAACGTTTCCGTTACCAGGCGGTCGATCATCCCGTTTTTACGGTAACTCCCGACAATTCCTATTATTTTCTTAGCCATTATTGCTCCTGTCAAATCCGGCAGCAGACTTACCTTATTGCTTTATATCTCTTCGACCATTGCCGTATTTGGTCCATCGTTGCGGTGGCACCGCCGCAGACAATGACCAGGACGGTACCGAATTGCTGGAGCTCCGGTGCATTGTCGTAGACCGGGGCAAGGCTTGCACCGCAGGCAGGCTCGACAAGTAATCGGTGATCGGCAAGAAACCGCTCGCATGCCCGGAGTGCGCTTTTATCGGTAACCAGGACGCTGCGGACAGGGTGATCCTCCCACCATTGCATGGCTCTTTCACAGACACGTTTGGCCCCAAGAGAGGTTGCGATGCTTGTGATGCCTTCCAGCTCGACGGGAAACCCGGCCTTCGTCGCTTCGTGGTAAGACGCGGCTCCCTCGGTTTCAACGGCGAGAATTGGAATGTGCCCCCATCCGTTCCGGTGAAGCCCTTCTGCGACGCCAGACAACAGGCCACCGCCGCCGACTGAAAGGACAATAACGTCGGGTTCGAGCCCGGAACGAAAAACTTCATCCACCATCGTGGCGTGGCCCTGCCAAAGCAGAGGGTCGTCAAAAGGGTGAAGGAATGCATCGGCTATGCCGACCAGCGAAAGCGCAAAGGCGTTTGCTTCCTGCCAGGAAACTCCATGCACTATGACTTCGGCATCTTCCAGCCGCAGGAGTTTTTTCGCCCTTTCGGACGTAGTTTCCGGAACGACTACCGTGACGGGAACCGACAGCCTGCGGCCTGCATATGCGACCGCCAGACCTGCATTTCCACCGGACGACGAAACGAACCGTCGAGCGCCTCGGGCAAGATAGGTTTCGCAGGCAAACCCGATGCCGCGTATCTTGAACGAGCCTGGCGGCTGCAGCGCTTCAAGCTTCAGCCAGACTGAACGTCCTGATACCAAGCTTAACTGGCGGGATTCGACGAGAGGTGTGTCAATGTGGAGTGTCATATGCGTAGCGCGTGCAGCGGCTCGTCCCGGGCATTTCTTGTATTGCAATACATTTGAGCTTCTCCTGTCTCTTTCTTGGGATTTTTTAGGGCCGCAACGGAAATACATTCCTGCGAGATTTCGATATACGCCCGCTTGCCTCTATTTCAGCTTTGCAGTTTCAGGAAATCCCCGTCAATAATCAGCAACTTCACACCATTTTTTGTAACAGAACGGTGAGAACTCAACTCATCTGATACCACATAAGACATACCTGGAGTTAATATTGAATGTGTCCCATCTTTTTGTTCATTGACAACTTCGCCCTCAAGACAATGTACTATGTGACCTTTTTCACACCAATGATCAGCGACATACCCCGCAGAATAGTGGACAATTCTGATCCTTAGCCCTTCAAACTGCAGGGTCTGCCAATAGGCAACGCCTGTCGCGCCCTTATGTTCTGTTTTAGGTACCTGAGTCCAATCGATCGTCTGAAAAGGGATATTTTTATTATTCATGTTCATCAGCCCTCCGTGACGCAGGACGGGCCGTTCAGGACACGGACGCCGGCGGATTTGACCATCTGCCTGAGCATGGGTTTAAACATCAAGGAGTGGGATGGGGCGATGATCCACCAGTACATCCTTCCCCAGATCCCACGCGGCACGAAGCTTGGGGTCATGCGCAGTTCGGTGGAGTCGTCCGGCAGCACCTGGATCCTAAACTCCAGAAGGGCCTCGCCCGGGGCCAGCATCTCGGCCCGGAGCAGGAGACGGCGATGGTCTTCCACGGCCACCACTCGCCAAAAATCCAGGTAGTCGCCCACGGCCACCGAATCCACGTGACGGCGCCCCCGGGACAGACCCGGACCGCCGAGCAGTTCGTCCACCAAGCCGCGCAGCCGCCAGAGGCAGGTGCCGAAATACCAGCCGGTGTTTCCGCCGATGCGCTTGACCACGTCCCAGGCAAGTTCCGGTGGGCCATCCAGGGTTATGGAGAAGATGTCCCGGAAGACCCTGGTCCCGGCTTTACCCTGCTCCCCGGTCCACTCCGGCAGATAGGTGGAGCCCGCGTCGAAGCAGCTGGAGGCGACCTCATTCCGATACACCTCCGCCAGGGCCTTGATGATGGCCTCGCGGCAGGAGAGAAGCTTTTGCGGGACGATCTCGCGGATGCGTTCGTCGCGGCAGAGGATCTCGTCGCGCATGCGTTCCACCAGGGGCCGAATGAGAGCCACGGATACCGGGGTGACCAGGTTCATCCAGCCGATCGAAATCTGGTGGATGCGCATGGGCAGCACGAGGACGAGGCGTTCCGGCAGCCCGGCCTCTTCGGCATAGATGTGGAACAGTTCACGCCAGGTAAGCACTTCCGGGCCGCCGATCTCATACACCTGTCCGGCGGTTTCAGGGTGTTCCAGGCAACCGGCCAGGTACTCGGCCACATTGGCGATGGCGATGGGCTGGCACCTGGCATCCATCCAGCGCGGGGCGAACATGATCCGCAGATGCCCACAGAAGGCCTGGATCATCTCGAAAGAGGCCCCGCCCGAGCCCAGGACCAGAGGCGCACGCAGCTGAGTCACCCTGGCGCCGCCCAGAGCCAGAATTGCACCTACCTCGTAGCGCGAGCGCAGCTGATCCGAGAGATGCGCCGGGTTGCCCAGACCGGTGAAATGGATAATCCAGTCCACTCCCGCTTCGCGGGCGGCGTGTACCGTGGAGTAGGCGATGCGCCGGTCCAGGGTGGCGAAATCCTGTTCCCCGGGCCTGACGGAATGGATGAGGTAGAACACCGCCCGGCAACCGCGCATGGCCTCGGTGAGGACTGCGGTGTCCAGAGCGTCGGCAACGACGATCTCCAGGTTGGGATGGCTGCCCCAGGGCCGACTCTGGATCTTGCGGTCGGAGCGCCCTGCGGCGCGCACCTTCCAGCCGCGCTGGAGAAGAAGGGGCACCAGTCGTCCGCCAACATAACCAGTGGCCCCCAACACAAGTACCGGTCTGGAATCTCGATCCATCTCAGTCCCTTCCCTCCACGTCCTTGAGGCATAACCGCCCCACAGGCGTCATATGTCGGTTTTCGACATCATGTACAGTTCTCTGCATATACATTCCCTTCTGCCGGTCGAAATGAAAGATGGCAGTTATCTGGTTTATTGAGGTTTAAGTTCAGGCCGTTTCCGCCAAGGAGGTCGCAGGACACAATACTGCAAACCTGCCCTTTCAAGTAGAAAAATCAGAGTGGAATGTATGAACATTTGGGCGTGTGAAAAAAACCTTGCGGGGACAATCTCAAAATGTTTCAAATTGATAATTCTTTCATTTATTTGGAATTTGCCGGCATATTTATCTTCCATTGAGGAAAACCAAATTTCCCGTGCCGGTCGAGAGCATATAAAGGACTGTTAACCCCGTCCGAAGAGGAATATGAAAACCGATATCCTACAGCATGTACCAAGCAACCCCGATATCACGAAACACTATCTTTTTTATCTCCACGGCCTGATCGTGGAATTGGCCGGTATCCGTCCCAGGAGTGAAGAGCACGGATACTATGAGTATGAAGGTATCCTTGAAGCGCTGGCCGAGGAAGGATTCATCGTAATAAGTGAGTCACGGGAAAAAGACACCGAGATTAAAGCGTATGCCGAGAAAATCGCCTCTCAGGTTAAAACACTTCTGGCCAATAGTGTTCCACCAGGCAACATAACCGTAGTCGGTGCCTCCAAAGGTGGAATCATCAGCGCCTATGTCTCCAACATGCTTCGGGCAAAAGAGATAAACTTCGTGTTTCTCGCCGGCCTGTTCGAAAAATGTCTGACCGATGAAACCCTGAAGTTGTCTGGGAATGTTCTCTCGATCCATGATCGTGCCGACACGCAGTCGATCACTCCGGCATTATACTTTCAGCGATCTGATGAGCTCGGGAAAACAAAGGAAATCGTCCTCGATCTTGGCCTTGGGCACGGTTTGATTTATCGGCCCTACCGGGAATGGCTGGACCCACTGGTGGAATGGGTAACGAAATAGCAGGAAGTCCCATTTTCGTGCTGTAGTATCACCAATTCCCCAGGTGTGCCCCGCCGGTCTGCTGCAGCGTTTGGTTCGGCGTGCCTTTATGTTTCCTGAAATACGTTTCACAACTCCGGCGGTTGTCGCGATAGGGCGCGGATCTCATCGCGTAAGGCGCTCACCTCATCCCGGACCGCGGCCAGTTGTTTATTCCCTGCCACTTCGGCGTCGCTACTATCGGCGTCGCGGCCGACGAAGAAGGTGGCGAGCGCCGCTGTCACGTAGCCGAAGATACCGAAGGCGTACAGGGCCAGAAAGACGCACAGTACACGCCCCTCGACCGTCTGCGGCCAGTACTCCGAGCCCATCGTTGTCATGATCATGGCGGTCCACCATAGCGACTCGCCGTAGCTGTTCGGGCCGCCGGCTGCCTCGTTCTCGAAAGCGTACATCCCGGCCGCGCCGGCGAAAGTGACCAGCACTGTGAGGGCGATCACATACCCGAAGCCCCGTCGGCTCAGGCTCGCGCCCAGCGCCTTCATCCCGCGGTTCAGCGAACTGACGACGCGGACCAGCCGCAACCCCCGCCCCGCCCTGGCCAGGCGGAGCAGCCGAAACGCGCGGAAGACGCGGAAGATCCGCAGCGCGGGGAGCAGCAGCGAAATGGCGGTCAGCCAGTTACCCTTGAGGTAGACGACCTTGTCCGGGGCCAGGACCAACTTAACAGCGAAATCGATAAGAAAGACGACCCAGATAGTCGTGCCGAGAAAATAGAACAACAGACTCTCGCCCCGAACCAGCTCCACTATCAATAGCACCAGCCACACGAACGCGAGAACTAGCATCGGCGTCTCCAGCCAGCCCTCCAAACGCTGGAGCAGCTCGTATCGCTCCCGTTTCAGCTCCTCCGCGTCCGTGGATTTCGCGTCATAATTTTCGTTCGTGCCCTTGTCGCTCATCGGATTTCCCTCGTTTGACCCCCTGGAAGCCTTTCTGCCGCCGAACGGCAAGTTCTGCTGAAGCCGCGGCTTCAGCAGCAACGTTTTAATTGCCAACAACGTAAAGTTCAGCCGCGTCGCTTTTTGACGTCGGCTGGAGTGCCTTGTTCAACCGCCTCATCTCGGGTTGCGATTGCGGAAAGGGCGGCGTGCCACGAAGAACTCATAGGCATAATAGTCGGAATGGCGGCGGTGCACCTCGGGCTCCTCGGCGAGTTTGTCGAGTATGGCCGAGTCTTCAACGCTGTCGGCATATTTGCCGCGCAGTTCCGCAATCCGAATCTCCATGGGAGTGTAGAAATCGTTCCCACCACGCTTCATCAGGCAGGGCGAAATGCCCGATGATTTCGAAACCGCATTCTTGTATCGCCGCCATATCATCGTCCAACCATCCCATGGCAGGATAGTCCAGATCGAAACCGGCCTTGACTGCGGGAGGCGGGTTCTCCTTGCGCCAAATCGCATCGGTGAAGGCAAGGTATCCGCCGGGGCGCAACAAGCCATGACAGACGCGAAGGGCATTCAGGAGCCCGATGCTGTAGAGCGCGCCTTCCGACTCTGTATATATAATAAATTGTACAAAATTATTTATTAAACAATCTTTGCAGTTCCGACAATTGTACACGCGAAGTCAAATCTACACTCAAAGGTGTAACAGACACAAACTTGTCGATTGCAAAAGCATAAATATCTGACTCAGGGTCAAGTTCCGCTCCATTAATATTTATGACAGTTTTACCATCACCTATTCTGCTTGTTACTGTTGGGCTTTCGATGGCTTTTGAATAATAACCAACCTTGGCCAACCTTGTGATTTTGAATTCAGTTAACAGAGTGGCTTCACCAGGGACATCTATTTTCAGAACATCGACATCCGTTAGTAATGTTTTCGACATTAAAAGTTTTGCAAAACGAGAGGGTGTTCAGAATTCTGTGTCAGTTAACTTAAAGCTGATATAATCAGCCCGAAAAAGGAAACTGACATGACTGAAGAAAACCATGGATTTGATTTTGAAACAGCGCTGAGATCTATCCAGGAAGGAAAGCCGCTATTAGGTAAAGAAGGCATTCTCACCCCACTCATTAAAAATCTTACGGAAGCAGCTCTCGAAGGAGAATTGGACTCACATCTCGGCCAAGAAATCACGGCAAATCGACGTAATGGGAAGAGCCGGAAGACGATCAAATCGTTGAATGGCAATTTTGTCTTAACTACTCCTCGCGACCGGGATGGAACCTTTTCCCCCCAACTGGTGAAGAAGCATCAGACCAGTCTGAATGGTGAAATAGAGCAGAAAATACTGGCCCTCTATGGTCTGGGTATGAGCTACCATGATATCTCGGCCCATCTTCAGGAGATATATGGTCTCGAGGTTTCTACCGGCACCCTGAGCACGATAACTGATAAGATTATCCATACGGTCAAGGAATGGCAAGCCCGGCCCCTGGCCTCAATTTATCCCATTGTCTGGCTCGATGCCATTCATTACAAGGTTCGTGAAAACGGGAAGG
>LADS01000051.1 GCA_000961725.1 Desulfobulbaceae bacterium BRH_c16a | reverse complement strand
CAAAGAACCAGAAAGAATTCATGGTTGATCTCAAGCGGGTATACAAGGCCAGCACTAAAGATTTAGCCGCATCTGAACTTGATATTTTGGCGGACAAATGGAATGACA
The DNA here is from genome assembly GCA_000961725.1 of Desulfobulbaceae bacterium BRH_c16a. Taxonomy (GTDB): domain Bacteria; phylum Desulfobacterota; class Desulfobulbia; order Desulfobulbales; family Desulfocapsaceae; genus Desulforhopalus_A. The sequence continues at coordinate 35,573 of LADS01000051.1, read as the reverse complement.
AATACCCTATTGTCATCAAATCCTGGCGAAACAATTGGGAGCGACTCAGTCAGTATTTCAAGTTTCCTGATGATATTCGGCGTATTATCTATACGACCAATACCATTGAGGCGGTTCACCGTCAATTTCGGAAATTGACCAAGACCAAAGGCGCTTTCCCGAATCAGGACAGCCTGTTGAAACTACTGTATATGGGGATTCAGAATGCCAGCAAGAAATGGACAATGCCGATCCATAACTGGTCCCTGACAATTTCTCAGTTGGCGATATTTTTTGAAGGAAGGCTGGATAAGGAATTGAAACTCTGATAGGTTGATGTCTTATGAAAAAGATAGTTCTCGTAAACCCGCTCCAGCTGAAACCAGCTCCTCCGACGAGCATATCTGAGGGCCCATTCTCGGAGCTGGTTTCAGCTTCCGCTACCTTCAGTGGTTGATTGAGAATTATGAACCGTGACACAGAATTTTGAATACTCCCTCCGTCTGCCGGGCAATAAAACACTCTTGGATGTGCACGCCTCCATAGACTACGTGTTATTGTTGATCTGGCAGTACAGCACTACAATTTTAAGTTGAAGTTATATCTTAAGCCTCATCTTCTTTCTCTACATCAGCATGAGCTTTTGCATCAAAAACAGTACGTTCTTCTAAATCTCCAAACCAAAGATCTGAACTTGTGATTTCATACTGACGCTCTTTTTCTGTTATGGAGATTTCTTTCAGTATCCACAGTATATTTTTTGCGTCCGGGAAGTTCTTCCCAGTAATTTGCGCTTCATAAAGACGATTTAAGATCGCAGTCTCATCCAAACCATTTGAGAGCAACCTGACTATCACAGCATGTAGTGATGAATCAAACATCTCAAATAATTCATTTTTATTTGCTGTGATTTTTATAGTAAATTTCACTCCTGTTGGCTCTTTGAATATGCCATTGTATGCCTTTCTTAAAAGTCCATAAGCATTAAAAAGGCTCCTGTGATAAGCCGAGTCGGCATGTTCTTCCCAAAGTTTATTCTCAACCATTTGATGACTCAGTTGATCTATCTTGCCTTCAGTAATTTCATCATTAAAAACATGTTTTAAAAGAAATTGAGCTGACTCATGATGTTCAAAATCATTAAGTGACATCAAACACATCTCTTTTAACTCAGATTCACTCATCCCGCCAAGATCATCTTCACCTATATCCATCATCGACAACAGTGCTTTATAATCTTCTGCCGTCCAAGCATTGTCAATTTCAGAAATTTTTGAAAAAGATAAAATCTCTACGTTAAACTCTTTGTTCATTGCACTCTCCTATCATCTTGTAGCTACTGGGAAATGTCGATCATTCTCATTCCCCCAGAACGACTCTTGGTTTGGTGTCTGCCGGTTTGATAGAGGATGCCTTTAGACAGCAATGGAGTTCAACCGGCGGTTTATCAAGGAGCCGCCTGCCATTTCGATGATTACCCCGCCTGAACCCCGCTCTCAAATCCCTCCCACATTCTCTTCGTTTTTAATTCGGCTTTTCAGCGCATACATTGTTGTTGACCCTGAAGACCAAAACATGAGTTTCCCTTCTTTTACAAGATCATTGGCCACGTTTTTCAAATCACGTGGCTTTGTCTCCGGATCGCAGCCATAGAAATCTTTAATGTACAACTGCGCTTTCGGCGATGTTTCGGCTTTCTCAAGAATTGCGGTTTTGAGTGCTTCTTTCGTTAATTGCATATAAAACCTCCTAAAGGATTTCAAATCAGCAGCAGATCTGCCGGGCCATGATATCATGCTCTTTCATGCAAATGATGCGGTGGTCACTTTATCCTTCACATGATTGAGACGGGAAAAGGATGAAAAAGACCTTTACCTCCAAGAAATAGAGCAATCCTTGTGCCCGGTTGTCATTATTCGACTCACATAATGTAAGGAACAGATTTTCATAAAATAATTTGAGAAAGATTGAGAGGTGTCTTGGACATCAAGTGAGGTCATATATAACCGCTGGTCATATATGACCAGCGGGGCTGGTGCGGTTTGGGAGATGAGTCGCATTCTCAATACCTTTCTGTTGTATATATTGACCCACCCACTTTACACTGAAAAGCTCGCAAGTGAGATCGCAAGATTTATGCAGACTTCTGCTAGCACCCCGACATGAGTTCCTCTCTAAACGAGGGTGTCAATCGCTAAAGACTTCCTTTCTCCGTAAAAACTAATATACTGTATCATATTGTTATGGTCAGGGCTTAGCTCGGGCTGATTTGTTCACTCACCTGGCCTTTAGAATGTTATTCCTGGGAGCAACCTAAGAACAGCTTGAAATCGGACAGAAGGGAATCGACATGAAGAGTAACCTCGCATCAATGACCTCTGTTGTCAGAATATTTCACTTTATTGTGCTAGGAAGTGTGTTGCTGTTCTCAGGTTGCGCCCATTTTGCGGGACAACCAATGGAGGTCCTTTCCTATGTCGGTAAATCCACATCTCATCAAAACCTCTTTGTGTTTGTCCGAGGTCTTGGCGGCAGTCACCGTTCTTTCGCCGAAGAAGGCTTGGTCGAAGCAACCTGGCAAAGGGGTATTGATTTTGATATGATGGCGCCCGACAGCCATTTTGCATATTACTCCGAACGTACTCTGATCGAACGACTCAGACAGGATGTGATTCTGCCCGCGAAGAAGAAGGGATACAGGAAAATATGGTTGGTCGGTCCTTCAATGGGCGGGCTTGGCTCACTTCTTTATGTTCGCGAACATCCAGAGGACATCGCCGGTATCTACTTGATCTCCCCTTTTCTTGGAGACGATAAGATAATCGACGAAATCAATGAGCAGGGTGGTCTCAGGCATTGGAAACCGGGGGATTATTCTGCCGATAAGGATTGGCAGCGCATGCTATGGCATTGGATAAAATTGGAGGTGGTGGAACAGAATACTCCTCCTATTTATCTTGGCTACGGTAATGATGATATGTACGTCAAAGCCCAGAGACTCCTTGCCACGGCGCTCGAGGAGAGCCACATTTCCCGTCTGGACGGGAAACACGATTATGCGACTTTCAAGGCGCTCTGGCTGAATTTTCTTGAACGGGATGTGTATCTCAACCCTTAAGGAGGAGCATCGCTTGGAGGGTAAACCGATGAGATCAGCTTAGCTCAGTGCGGCTAACCCCGACAGCATTCAGCAGGTTATGCAACAAAAGAATATCAATTATGGAAGGATAGGATGCAGATAAAAAACAGTGTTGTGGTTGTGCTGCTATCGCTTTTTATGCTCTCCGGTTGCGGGAAAAAAAATTGGCATTCGCCGTGGCAGGACGCCGGGCTGGCAACAGATTCAACTCAGGTAGAGATGCTGTATGCCGAGGCCCGTGAAAAACTCGAGCACGCGGCAGACCTTGAGAGCCTTATGGCTAGCATGGAGTCGATGCAGCAGGTTTTGGCAGTCGATCCCGCGCATCGTGAAGCCCTGGCCTGCCTTGGCAACCTTCATATACTCCTGGGCACTGCATACACCATTGACAGAAAGGTGAAAAACGTCCATTTTCGTCAGGCAATGAAGTATTGTGAGTTGTCGATGTACTCCAACCCGCAATTCCGGATGGCAGTCAAGGATGGCAAAAAGCCTTGGGAAGCATCCCACACGCTCCAGGCTGAAGATGCCCCGGCGATGCTTTTCTGGGTAATCGCCCTGCAATACGAATTCAAGGAAGGTATGACACTGCCGGCGAAAATCATCAACGTCGGCTGGCTGCACCACGGCATCACCTTCCTCGACAGAATCGAGCAGGTGGACCCTGAATTTGGCAATGGTGCCGTAGAATTCGCCTACAGCATCTGCTATCTGGCATTGCCGTCTTTGCTCGGCGGAGATGTCAGTCTGGGCAAGGCCTATCTGGAAAAATCGATTGAAAGAGGCAAAGGCTATCTGCTGCCGACCTGGGGAAAAGGGAAATACTTTCACCAGGTAACGGGAGACCTTAAAAGCGCCCGTAAAGACTTACTGTGGGTGGCCAGCCAAAAACCTGAAGATTATAAAGATCTCTACCCCTGGCGAATGCACTTCATAGCCGATGCCAAACTGCAACTTGACGCAATCGATCATGCCAATGGTGAAGAATGGTGAACAGATAGAGCTTCAGCCCGGGAACTACTTTCCTAGAAAGTGCCTCCTTAAGGGAACAGCAGATTGTCTCGGGTAAACCCCTGTTTTTCGACATTCTGCAGGATCTTTTCAAGAACTTCAGGATTCATTGCCGGAGTACGGCTGAGTATCCAGAGATATTTCCTGTCGGGGGTTCCAACAACTGCGTATTCGTACTCCTGTCCCAGGTCGATGATCCAATAATCTCCCCGGAAGGGCCAGAAAAAAGAGACTTTGAGGCGGGCGTTGCTGGGGTCGTTGTCGACCACCCAGGCCCGCCCCCTGGCCTCACGCAAACTGCCATCCTGCTCGTCCCGACAACTGTTCAGTACATCTATCTCGCCGTCCGGACGAGCTGTGTACATGGCTGTGCTGTCCAGGCAGCCTTTCTGGAAGGTGTTCGGGTAACGGCCGATCTCGTACCACAGACCAAGATAACGATCGAGGTCGACATGGGCGACGGTTATCAGTGGTGGTGTTTCGGGGGCAGCCCTCTGCCGGGAAATAACACACGAGGTGAGAAGGGCTATTACTGCAGCAATAGCGATGACTTTCATAGGCATATCTCCTGTGCTGGTGGGTCGGCCTGCACATAGGTATGGTCGGTTCGGCCACACCTTTACAGATCATGATGAAAAATCAAATTTCATGACTTCCTGAAAATGGGTTACCAGGTAAATCTGTTCAATTGTTACCTGGAACAAAGCGCAACCCGGCGCAGCTAAAAAATCGGCAAGGTGCGGATGTTTGGCTACATAGAGATTCTCCCCCTCTTCACGGTCCAGTCCGACCAGTTCCCTGGCCGTACCGAGAATTGTTGCCGCGGCGGCCTTGCTGAAATCTGCCACCTGGTTGCTTCGGTTATCGACGAGCAAGGATACCTCGGGATTAGACGAGAGATTGTGCCATTTCCTGGTGGTGCGGGAGGTGGCGAAAAAAAGGTGGTGCAAGTCCAGGGCGAAGGCAACGGCTACCAAATTGGCATAAGGCGCTGAACCAGCAGCAGTGGCGAGTACGGCGAGCGGCTGGTTGTAGCAGAGTTCTTGCAGGATATCGGGGAATTTATCGGAAGTGGTCATTGTCTGTTGCATACCTCAATGAAGTGGACTGGCATCAAAGTGGAACCGAAAAAAACCGTGTGTAGAAAATGGCATACGATTTATGGTATCAGAATATGCTGTGAATGCAACTGCCGGCTGGGGGAGAAGTGACCAAACAGCACGCCGATTATATAATCCGGTGGATATCCCGATCTCGGCCGCAATGTATATAATGACTATATATAATGACTATCATTGAAGCGAAAGCCAAGATGAATGATTTGGAAAAAGACGGTTGCCAATGATACACCATTTACGAAGGATCATACTGATGAGCATTATATCGAGTATCCTGGCGGCGTGCGCCGGGGAAAGGCCGGATAATCTCGGGGTGCAGGGCGACCGGTTGACAGGGTGCCCCGGCTCACCCAATTGTGTGTCGAGTCAGGCGGTGGACGAAGGGCATCGTATAGCGCCGCTCGTTTTCAGCGACGATCCCGCTCCGGCCTTTGCCCGCCTGAAGCAGATGCTTGTCCTTCGGGGCGATACCACGATTATTGAAGAGCGTCCCCGTTACCTGCGTGCTGAGTTCCGTACCACCCTGTTCGTCGATGATGGTGAATTCCTGCTCGATGCTCAGCAGCGGCTGATTCATGTTCGCTCCGCTTCCCGCCTCGGATATTCGGATCTGGGTAAGAATCGCAGGCGGATGGAAGAGATCCGTCGGCAGTTTGAGGCTGCATCCGCAAACATTGCCCCATAGTTTTTTGACAATACCTAGTTTGTTCAAAAACTTGATGTTGGACAGGGTATGTTTTTATCGACGATTCGAATGTGCTGGTCCAAAGGTCCGTTGACAAAGCAATCATAAGCATAAGAATGTTAGGTGGGGTCAGGCATGGATCCAAGTCTGGTGAATAATTCCAGATATCCGGGATGACTATAAAAACCACTTGATTGTCCTTAGATTTCCAGCATCAATCCCCACTAGTCAACCCGGTGCCGAAACTCTTCAATGAAACGGATGCTGGAACCAGATCAACGGCAACAGCCCGGGTTCCAGCATCCTCAATGCAAGGTAACTTGAAAATGGAGGCATCACGAAATGAAGAAGATATTGTTTATATCCTCGATAATTCTTTCAGGCGGGTTGTTCATGGCAGGTCAATCAATCGGGCAATTTAAGCCTACCCTGCCGCAACAGGAACAATCTGAGAGGAGCGGAGCGGAAATCAATTCTGCTGAAGGATCTTTAAGTACGGACCAGACAGAGTCCGACACACGACAAGACCCGGCCGACGACCAGCAGTCCGGGTTCATCTCCGGGACAGGTCAACAGCGGCTTCAGGATACCGATCGGCAGAGGTTCGATCAGCGGTCGCCCCAACAGCAGATACCGCTGCAGCAGCAGTTCGGCGTCTCGCCGCGATTCGACTCCCGGGATGATATTGACTCCCGGCAACAGCGAACACAGGACCGAAGAGAAGATCAGCCGGGAGGATTATCGGATAGGACCCGTGAACAGGGTTCGTCCGCTATTCAAGGGCCCGGGCAGGGCCAGGGCCAGAGCGGCAGCAGCATGCAATCCGGGCCGAGCGGTGGCGGGCAAGGAGGCTCCGGCGGCTCTAGCGGCTCCGGCGGCTCCGGCGGCTCTAGCGGCTCCGGCGGCTCCGGCGGGCAATGATTCATCTGAATTTCATATTAATCAGATCATGATATCGGTCTGGCGAATAATAGCCAGCATGTCACGTACTGCCTGATCCAGGCCGACAAAGACTGCGCGGGCAATGATCGCATGGCCGATCGACAGTTCCTCGATGGAGTCGAGTGCGGCAATGGCTGCGGTATTATGATAATTCAGGCCGTGACCGGCGCAGACTCTCAGTCCCATCCTGGCGGCTTCTTCGGCTGCCGACGAGAGCAGGAGGAATTCACGGTTGCGATCAGCTTCATTCTTTGCGTCACAGTATTTTCCGGTATGCAGCTCGACGAAGGTTGCGCCGATGTCATTGGCTGCGGCCAGCTGGTCGGGATCGGGGTCGGCAAATATCGAGACCGGGATCGATGCCTTGGCCATTTTTTCGATGACCTTGGCAATTTTCTTTTTCTGGGAGAGGACGTCAAGGCCGCCTTCCGTGGTGAGTTCTTCGCGTTTTTCCGGCACCAGGGTCACCAGATCCGGTTTCAGGTCGAGGGCAATGGCGATAATATCCTTGTTCGCCCCCATTTCCAGATTGAGCCTGGTTTTTATCGTCTGGCGCAGGAGGTAGACGTCGCGGTCCTGGATATGGCGGCGATCCTCCCGCAGATGGACGACAATCCCGGATGCTCCCGCCATCTCGCAGATCGCTGCGGCGGCAACAGGATCGGGTTCGGTGATACCTCTGGCCTGTCTGACAGTGGCAACATGGTCTACGTTGATAGCGAGTTGGGTCATCATTGTTCTCCTGTATTGTTTAACCTTGTGCAGCAGTTCATTTTCTCTTGAGAGCATTTTGTTTTCGTCGGCTTCGGAACGTTCATGATCATAACCAAGCAGGTGCAGCATGCCGTGGATCGTCAGCCAGATCAGCCGTTCATGCAGGGGCCGCCCCAGTTCGATGGCTTCCCGCAGTGCAGTATCGACCGAAATGACGATATCCCCGAGTTCCTTGACGGGAAGAAAGGCAAGGGCCGGATCGGCGCCTTCCGCAAAGGGAAAGGAGAGCACATTGGTCGGCTTGTTTTTATCTCGGTAGTGGCTGTTGAGCCGGGTCATTTCCAGGTCGTCGACCAGGAGAATACTGACGGTATGGTCGGCGACTCTACACTCCTGCAAAAGCCGGTTGGTGAGCCGAATGAGCCGTCGGCAGTCAATGGACGGTCCGACGGAACTATATTGATTCGAGAGAGCTGTCGGCACGAATCATCCTCTACTGTTTTTCGTAGGCATTGATAATCTTCTGGACCAGAGGATGCCGGACCACGTCTTCTTTTGCAAACGAACAGAATTTAATGCCCTCGATGTTGCCCAGGATTTTTCTCGCCTGCAGCAAACCCGATTGATTCTTTAACGGCAGATCGACCTGGGTGGTGTCCCCGGTGATGACTGCCTGGGAATCGAAACCGATGCGGGTGAGAAACATCTTCATCTGTTCACGCGTGGTGTTCTGCGCCTCATCGAGGATGATAAAGGCGCCGCTGAGCGTGCGCCCTCGCATGAAGGCAAGAGGGGCGATTTCGATGATTTCCTGCTCGATGAGATCGGAGGCTTTATCCGGACCAAGCATATCGTTTAAGGCATCGTGCAGAGGCCGCAGGTAGGGGTTGACCTTCTGCGCTACATCGCCGGGAAGAAATCCGAGTTTCTCGCCTGCTTCAACCGCAGGTCGCGTTAAAATTATCGACCTCACCTGGCCGCTGGTCAATGCCGAAACGGCCATGGCCACGGCAAGATAGGTCTTGCCGGTTCCGGCAGGACCTATCCCGAACACGATATCATTGTTGCGGATCGCATCGATATATAATTTCTGATTCCTGGTCTTCGGCGAAACCACGCGATTCTGGGTCGTTACAAAAACCTTGTCGAGAAAAATCTTGTCGAGTCTTGCCTTGGGCGTCGATTCCAGAATTCTCAGGCCGAAAGCGAAGTCGGAGCTGTAAACGGGATACCCTTTGCCGATGAGGTCATAGAGCTGATTCAGTAAATCTGCAACCAGCTCGACTTCATGGGGCAGTCCCACTATTTTCAGGCTGTTGCCTCTCGCATGGATGGTAACGCCGGAGTATTTTTCTATTGCCTGCAGGTTTTTGTTGAGAGCCCCAAAGAGTGAACAGGCGTTGTTGTTGTCAACAAAATGAAGCTCTCGATCGATCTGGTTTGGATTCATACCGTCAATTATTTGTTCTCCTTCTTGCGCAGTTCATCGTCGATTATCGATTGCAATCCCTCCAGGGTGCGCTGCTTGGGGGTGCGGCCGTTGATAAAAATAGTCGGGGTTCCAGTCACTCCGGCATTTTGCGCATCGATCATGTCTTTTTGCATTTTTGCCTGGATTTCCGGAGATGCCATGTCTTTTTCGAAGCGTGGAATATCGAGCTGGAGATCTACAGCAATCTTTTTGAACAGGTCGTCACTTAATTTTTTCTCGGCAAAAAGCCGATCATGATATTCCCAGAACTTGCCCTGTTCATGAGCAGCGAGAGCTGCTTTAGCGCTTGGTTCGGCAAACTTATGGAACTTCAGGGGCATGTTTTTAAAGGCCAGTTTGAGGGTCTTTGGGTTTCTTTCCAGGATTTGGTCCAGAAGGGGTATTATCTGACGACAATAAGGGCACTCAAAATCGGTAAAAAGAGCTATGGTGACAGGGGCATCGGCAGGGCCTTTGAATGGTGCGCCTGTAGTATCGATATCGATTACAAACGATACCGCAATAGAGCTGAAAGTCTGCTTGGCGTTATTGACGAGGTAAAGCAGTTCGCCCTGAGGGGCAATATCGATGTTGGTGACGCCTTCCTCTACCGGGATACTGCCCTGCAGTTGTCCCTGGTTGTTGTATACCTGGACCTGCTGTTTGTCGTTCAGCATATAGACATATTTTCCATCGAGTGAATGGACCATATCCAGGTATTTTCCCGAAGTAGGCCAATTCTGTTGCATGTTCCACTCTATCCGGTTGTCCTGTCCGCTCTCCGGGACAGTCAAGGCGTTGGCCGCTGAGCCGATAAAGAGAGAGGCGATACAGCATGCATATATTCTGGAGTATTTCATGAAAACCTCGTAAGTTATTAATATTTTATGAGTTACGATGTGTCGGCGCGGTTATTGGCACCTGAACAATAGCCACTCTCGCATGTTTTCGCAAGGTTGCCCGATCATTACCCATAGAATGCCGGATGTTTCGTGAAAAAAACAGCAAAAAAATCAAAAAATAGATGGAAACCACCCGGCCATGATGGTATTTATAACAGCCTCTTACCGACACATTATTTTGGCTGCGAGGGTGGCGAAATTGGTAGACGCACCAGACTTAGGATCTGGCGCCTTACGGTATGGGGGTTCGACTCCCCCCTCTCGCACCACTTTGGTATAAAAAATAGGGGATTCGGCACTTCTGCCGAATCCCCTATTTTTTTGTGCTCCATAATGATTTGCGGTTAATCCTGAGTTTCGTTAAACAATTCGCGACCGATAAGCATACGGCGAATTTCACTGGTGCCGGCTCCGATCTCATAGAGTTTTGCATCGCGAAGCAGGCGTCCGGTCGGGAAATCGTTGATATAGCCGTTGCCGCCGAGACACTGGATTGCCTCAAGCGCCATCCAGGTGGCCCGTTCGGCGGCGAAGAGGATGACGGCCGCGGCGTCCTTGCGGATATTGCCGCCGCCGTCGGCTGCCTTGGCAACGGTATAGACGTAGGATTTGCAGGCGTTCCAGGTGGCGTACATATCGGCCAGTTTCCCCTGCATCAGCTCAAACTCGCCGATTGCCCGGCCGAACTGTTTGCGTTCGTGGACGTAGGGCAGCACGACCTCCATGCAGGCCGTCATGATTCCCAAGGGGCCCCCGGAAAGCACCAGCCGCTCGTAGTTCAGACCGCTCATCAGCACTTCCACGCCTTTACCCAGCTTGCCGAGAATATTTTTCTCGGGAACCGCGCAGTTGTTGAAAACCAGCTCACAGGTCGGGGAGCCGCGCATGCCGAGTTTGTCGAGCTTCGGGCTGGTGGAAAACCCTTCCATGGTCTTTTCGACGAGAAAGGCGGTAATGCCTTTATGGTTTTTTTCCGGAGAAGTCTTGGCGTATACGACCAGGACATCGGCGTAAGGACCATTGGTGATCCACATTTTGGTTCCGTTCATGATGTAGGCGTCGCCTTCCTTCACCGCGGCAAGACGCATGCCGACAACGTCGGAACCGGCTCCGGCTTCGCTCATGGCGAGGGCCCCGATATTTTCACCGGTGATGAGTTTGGGGAGATACCGCTGTTTTTGCTCTTCGGTGCCGTTTATCTTGATCTGATTGACGCAGAGGTTGGAATGGGCGCCGTAGGCGAGACCGACGGAGGCAGAGCCGCGGCTGATTTCCTCCATGGCGATGACATGCTCCAGATAGCCCATTTCCGCACCGCCGTATTGCTCGGCGACAGTAATGCCTAGAAGACCCATGGCACCCATCTTTTGCCAGAGTTCGGGAGGGAAATGGTCGTTGCGGTCAATGTCAGCCGCCAAGGGGGCGATTTCCGCGTCAACGAAGTCACGAACCGACTCCCGCAGCAGGTTGGCCGTCTCACCCAGGCCGAAGTTCAAATGAGGAAAAGTTTTCATGGGTTCTCCTTGTCATGGATCGCTTTTTATAGCCTGACCCTTCAATTCTTTATTTCGAGGATTCCGGCAAAAAAATCGAGAGCTTCCGGATCCTTCAAAGCATCTCTGTTTTTGACTTCGCGGCCATGAATCATTTTCTGGACGGCAAGTTCGACTTTTTTCATGTTCAGGGTGTAAGGAATATCCGGTGCCGCGATGATTTTTGCAGGAACATGACGGGGCGAGGCATTCATCCGGATGTTCTTTTTTATCTTGTCCCGGAGCTCGTCGGTCAGGTCGAACCCGGGCTTCATTTTGACAAAAAGAATAACCCGAATATCGTTTTGCCATTCCTGGCCGACCACGACACTGTCTTCGATTTCCTCAAGCTGCTCCATTATCCGGTAGATCTCTGCCGTGCCGATCCGGACTCCGCCGGGGTTTAAGGTGGCATCGGACCTGCCGTACATGATGAGCCCGCCGCGTTCGGTGACCTCGACGAAGTCGCCGTGGGTCCAGATTCCCGGGAACCTCTCGAAATATGCCGATTGGTATTTCCGCCCGTTCTCGTCATCCCAGAAATAAATCGGCATCGAAGGGAAGGGGGCGGTGCAGACCAGTTCGCCCTGTTTGCCGACCACAGGTGAACCGTTTTCATCGTAGGCGAAAACTTTCATGCCGAGGCCGCGGCACTGGAGCTCTCCTTCATAGACCGGTCCCATCGGGTTGCCGAGGGCAAAGCAGCCGTTCAAGTCGGACCCGCCTGAGATCGACGCCAGCTGCAGGTCCGATTTCACTTCGTCATAGATAAAATGAAAATCGTCTTTGGAGAGAGGGGAGCCGGTCGAGAGCAGAGCCTTTAGAGGGGTGAGATCAAACTGTCTGCCCGGCTTTAAACCGGCATTCTTAAGCGCCGCGATATATCCGGCGCTTGTCCCGAAAACGGTGATCTTTTCGTCCTGGGCCATTTGCCACAAGGCTTCGGGACCGGGATGAAAGGGATTGCCGTCGTAGAGAACAAGGGTTGCGCCCACTGCAAGCGAGGTGGTCAGCCAGTTCCACATCATCCAGCCGCAGGTGGTGAAGTAGAAAATGGTGTCTTCCCGTTTCAGGTCGGTATGGAGCAGCAGTTCCTTGAGCTGATGGAGCAGAACGCCGCCCGCACTCTGCACCATGCATTTCGGCAGGCCGGTGGTGCCGGAGGAATACATGATGTAGAGGGGATGCTCAAACGGCAGCCGGGCAAACTCCATCTCTTCTGCATCGTTTCTGCAGAAATCGCCGTAGAGGACAGCATTTTGCAGACCGGCAAGATCGGGTTTTTCCGTTGTGTAGGGAACCACGACGATTTTTTCAATGGACGGGAGTTCGCGGACAATGCCGGAAATTTTGGCCAGGCTGTCCAGGGGCTTGCCTTTGAAGAAATAGCCGTCGGCGGTGAAAAGGATTTTCGGACGGGTCTGGCCGAACCTGTCCAGCACGCCTTTAATCCCGAAATCGGGCGAGCAGGAAGACCATGTCGCCCCGAGGCTGGTCGCGGCCAGCATGGCGATGATCGATTCGGGCATGTTCGGCATGAAGCCGACCACCCGGTCGCCGGGCACGACCCCGGCTTCTCTCAGCGCTTCGGCAAGTTTTGCCGTTGCGGCAAAGAGTTGCCGGTAGGTAAGGGTTCGGCGGACGACATCCTCGCCACGGAAGATCAGAGCCGTCCGATCGTCGCGATAGCGCAGCAGGTTTTCGGCGAAATTCAACCGGCTGCCGATGAACCATTTAGCCCCCGGCATCTTGGTCGGATCGTCGATCACCCTGTCACACCCTTGAGCAGCTTTTATCCCGGCAAATCGCCACATCTCGGCCCAGAAAACGGCAATGTTATCCACCGACCACTGGTAAAGTCCATCGTAATCGGCAATGGCTGTTCCATGTGTCCGGTTCACCGTCTGCATGAACCGGTACATGTTGGAACTCTCGATACGCTGCCGAGACGGCTGCCATAAGGGTTGTAACAGGGGTGGTTTTGACATGGTCTTCCTCTTCTATAGTTACAGTCTTATCGACCGATGGCCGGCATCGGTCAGCCGTTAAAAAGTGAAGCCCTCCGGTAATTGCTCCTTCTTTGTTCCCTCCGTCACCCATGACAGATCGAGGATGGTGAAGGTCGGGCCGGAAGTTTTGAAGATCGGCACCACCTTCGTGCCGAATGCCGGTTCACCGACGCTGAGATAACTCATCAGGATGGTGGCAACGCCGTCAAATTCGATATTGATGAATTTTATAGGTTTGTTCAGCAGATTGAAAGCCCCGGACCGCTCGCACACCATGAAGGTGTGAATGCGGGCGGTCGTCTTGGCGATATCGGTCAGATCGATGACCGTATTCTTGCCGAGACAATCCGGGCAGTGGATCCGGAACGGCATATACACCGTGCCCTTGGAAGCACAGTCGATACCGTCGCAGCGGGAGGCCATCAGTTTGCCCTGGCTGAGCGATTCAAAGAAGATCGCCTCGCCGCCGTAGGAGTGGATATATGTCATATCCCTTGGGTTGGTGATGCCCAGGAGCTTCCAGCCATCGTCGGCGTTGCGTATCGGGGTGTTGGGGGTCAGATGATGAAAATTGCCTTTCAGCTTATATTGATTGTTTTTGACGAAAACCTGTCCGAACATGCTCATAGTATCTCTCCTTAATCTTTTTTAATCAAATGATCGGGGTCCATCAGGATGGTCGAGGTGACATGGGAGCCGACGCCGGCATGGCTGATGGCCATTCCTCTTTTCGCGCCGACCACCTGCAGGTTGGTCCAGTCGCTTGGTTTTTCCCGATTGAATTTATCCCAGATTTTCTCGTCGCCGTGGAACTCTTCCCATCTGTTCCAGATATGGGTTGCAACCTCGAAGGCCTGCATGATTCCCGTGGCGCCTACCGAATGCATGCAACCGATCAGGCCACCGGAGAGATTTGACGGCAGCTTGCCCGGTTTTTCGGTAAACGGATTGGTGTGATAGCAGTCGCCCGATTCAACGTAATCGCGGCCATAACCATAGGGTCTGAGGCCGATATCTTCGTAGCTCTGTACGTCGCTGATGGTGAAGGCGTCATGGAGCTCGAGGACATCGAAATCTTCCATCGGGTTGGTGATGCCCGCCATGCCATAGGCATAGTAGGCGGCCATTCTTGCTGCGAGAAAGCCGGTGAAGCCGGGGTATCGGTCGCCGCCCGGGAAGCGCTCACCCAGATCTTTGTACTGGTCGGCAGTTTCGTGCGGCAGCAGCGGGATATCCATATGCAGCCTGTCGGCGGGCCGCAGGGTATGCGATCCGGCCGAAACATAGATGCGCAGAGGCTTGTGCTTGGAGTTTTTGGTGAGTTTCACCGCAGTATCTTCATCACAGAGGATAGCACAGGCTGCCCCGACACTCATCAGGCAGCAGTCGAGTGCCCGCAGCGGGTAGGCGACTACCGGCGAATTCAGGACGTCCTCGACGGTGATCTTCATCGGTGACTGGGCAAAAGGATTAAATCTTGCGTAGCCGTGATGCTTGACGGATATCTCTGCAAGAGTCCTTCTGAAGGATTCTTCTGACTTGCCGAAAATCTGCCAGTAGCGTTGCGCCATGACTGCATAGTATCCGGTATAGATATGGCCGAGGGGCGATTCCCAGTCTTTGTCGGCGGCGCAGGAGATAAGGAAATTCCCCTCATCGGTAGGTACTTCGTCCATCCGTTCCCACCCCATGACGAGAACGCAATCGGAGTAGCCGGAGGCTACAGCCTTCAGACCTTCCCACAGGGTCGAGCCGCCGGTGGCGCCGCCGGTTTTCACCCCGACGTTGCCGAGTGGATCGAGACCAAGCCGGTCGTGAATGACCGACTCGCCCAGGAGCTGATCGCCGAAATGATCGGCAAAGTGCCCATAATAGCAGCTGTGAATATACCGTTTCAATTCTGCCGGGGATATGTCGAGTAAATGGGCCGCCATGGTGAATGACTCGATACACAGTTCTTCGGTCCGTTTGTCCGGAAAGGCTCGGTCGAACTTGGACTGTCCTGCTGTTACAAGATATACCGGTCGCTGGAGTTTCGGAATCTGCAACTGTTGTTTGCTGAACGTGATCATACCTCGGTCTCCTGTTTGGTTATGGTTGACGTGTCGGTTGCGCGAAAGGCCGTTGATAAGAAGGAGCTGTAACGAAATGCATGGCTCCTAAAGCGTTCCCACCCATAGAACAAAACTTGTGTTTTTGCTGGTATTGGTGATTTTCTGACTGTCGGGGTTGGACCAGTAATGAACTGAATCGCCTTCGACCAGGACAACTGTTTCATCGCTCGACATCAACTCGACCGATCCTTTCAGGACGCAGAGTACCTCCTGGCCGTTTTTGATGTTTTTCCTGACCGGGATGGATTTGCCCGGATCGATCACGAGAATCGAGGAGTCGATGACGGTGCGGTTTTCCGGCGGAAAAAAGCGACGGGTGACGAAACCGGTGTGGGAAAGGTCGATGTCGTCCCAGTCGGCCTTCCTGATCAGGATGATTTTTTCCTGCTTGCTGACCTGGGAAATAAGGTCGCCGGCGTTGACGCCAATCGCATTGCAGATCCGGATGAGGGTGTCCACCGAAGGGGAATTTACCGCGTTTTCCACCTGGCTGAGAAAGCCTTCCGAGATAGAAGCCTTCTCGGCGACTGTCTTCAGGGTCAGCTTGCGCTCTTTCCGACATCTTCTGATCAATGTGCCTATGTTCATGCAGACTCGCTATATGGTTTTTGTTAATATTAGTTTTTAGTTAATATTTACTTATATGAAATATTAATGAACATTTCAAGAGAAAAGATCGAACCGAGTAATTTTCCGTCATTCCGGGCTGTTCCGGAATGAAGGAGTTCAAGAACCTTGCAGACGAAATTAAAGGTTGCATACTTTTGACTAATATGATGTGATAATAATCACTTCAATGTCGTGGGAAGGTCGTTGCCAGGCATCTTTATATTGATAGGCTAGCGTGGGGTTGCCGTCCCGGTCATTGATCCTCCAAAAAGGAAATCGCGCAGTTATGGACACTACCCCTTCCGTGCAGGACCTGGTGCGGCAGATTGAAACTCTTAAGCTGGAAGCTCAGCGTCTGAAGACGGCTGAAGAGGCGTTCCACCGGCAAAATGCCTCGCTGAAAGCCCTGCATGAAACCTCCCTCGGGCTCATTGAAAAGCTCGATCAGGAAGAGTTGCTGGAAAATATCCTTGAACGGGCAGCCTCGCTCAGCAATACCGAACACGGCTATATTTTTCTGTTGGAACCCGGCGAAGAATACGTGCAGCTGCAGTTTGGCATGGGCTTTTTCAAAAGCCAGTTGGGGAGGCGGGTGACAAAAGGGCAGGGTATGGGAGGAAGGGTCTGGGAGACCGAAGCCCTGGTTGTAGTCAAGGATTATCAAAATTGGCCCCGAAGACTTCCCGACAAGGTCCTGAACGGTCTCCGCTCCATCGTCGGCATTCCCCTCAAAAAAGATCGGCGGGTTCTGGGCGTCATTGGCCTTGCCCATGTCGAGATGGACAGGCAATTCAGTGACGAGGACATCGCCACCCTCGAGCGTTTTGCCGCTTTGGCCCTTATCGCCCTGGAAAAATCCCGCTTGTATGCCGATGTGCGTTACGAACTGGCGGAACGAAAAAGGACGGAGGAGATCCTCCGCGAAAGCGAAGAGAGGTATCGTACCTTTCTCGAGTCGTCTCCCGATCCCATCGTCGTGTACGACATGCAGGGGGTGGCCACCTATGTAAACCCTGCCTTTGAGCAGACCTTTCATCTATCGCGCGAGGAATTGCTGGGCAAGCAGATCGATTTTGTTCCGGCGGAAAGCTGGCCGGAGACAAAAGCTGCGATCCTGCGGATGCAGAGCGGTCAGAAGATCAGTCTGTTCGAAACCCGTCGCTTGACCAGGGAAGGAAAAATTCTCGATGTGCAGCTCAGCTCGACGCTCTACCAGGACAGGGCTGGCCGGCCGATGGGCAATATCGTCACCTTGCGGGATATCAGCGACCGCAAGAAAGCCCAGGAGGAATTGGACAGGTATCATGGACACCTGGAAGAGCTGGTTGCCGAGCGGACCGCCGAACTGGCCCAGATCAACCGGAAGCTGGAGTTGGAGATCGAAGAAAGGAAACGGGCGGAAAGGTCATTGAAAAAACGGGAAAAGGAGCTGGAAGCCCAATCCCATCATCTGGAAGAAGCGAACACAGCCCTCAGGGTTCTTTTAAAACAGCGGGAGGACGATAAGAAGGAGCTTGGCGAAATTGTGGTGCGCAATGTCCAGCAGCTTGTCAGCCCCTATCTCCAGGGGATCTTCGATGGCCGTCTCGATATCCGGCAAAGGACGCTGGCGAAGATTCTCGAGACCAATCTCAGTAACATAATTTCTCCCTTCAGCGATAAACTGGCTTCGGGAATGGTTCAGTTGACACCTGTCGAAATCAGGGTGGCGAGTTTGATCAAGGAGGGCAAGACCAATAAAGAGATAGCGGAAGTATTGCTGATTGCCAAGAATACGGTCCTGTTTCACCGGCATAACATCAGGAGTAAATTAAGTATTAAAAACAAAAAGATAAACCTGCGGTCCCATCTCCTTGCAATGACGTAGTAGTGGTTTTATCCCGCTATTAAACCCCTATTTAATAAACTTGATTAATAATTTTGTGTTCTGTATGGTATCAATATAATAAATGATAGACAGCGTAGTACTGTCGATTGAAAACTGAATTATCAACTAGAACAAGTGATGTTGGGAAATCTATGACACATCTCATTGTTTCTGAAGCTACTCTGACCTTTGGCGGGTTGAATGCCCTGACCAAAGTCGATGTTACCATCGAACCGGGGCTTATCACCTCGATCATCGGCCCAAACGGCGCCGGTAAGACAAGCCTTCTCAACTGTGTTTCCGGCTTTTACCATCCGACCAGCGGAAGAATTCGCTACGGTCAGCGCAACCTGACTCACTCTTCGCCTCACCAGGTGTCCAATATGGGTATTGCCAGGGCTTTTCAGAATCTGGAACTGTTCCGGGGGCTCTCGGTGCTGGATAATCTCCTCCTGGCCAGGCATCAGAACCTCAACTACTCGATTTTTCATGCCCTGATCTTCTTCGGCAAGGCGTCGCGAATCGAGGCGGAAAACAGGGTCTACGTGGAAAAGGTTATCGACTTTATGGAGCTTGAACCCTATCGAAAAAAAATGGTCGGCAACCTCAGCTACGGCGTGCAGAAGAGGGTCGAGGTGGCTAGAGCCCTGACGCTCGCCCCCAAACTGCTGCTGCTCGATGAACCGATGGCGGGCATGAATATCGAGGAGAAGGAAGATATTGTCCGCTTTATCCTCGATCTGAAGAAAGAGTGGGGGATCACGGTGGTGCTGGTTGAGCATGATCTGGGCGTGGTCATGGATATTTCCGACCAGATCTACGTCCTCGATTTCGGTGAAGTGATTGGTTCGGGAAGTCCGAAGGAAGTCGCTGCCAATCCCAGGGTGATCGAAGCATATATCGGAGAAGAGTGATTTTCCCATGGAAAACAAAGATCATTTATTGCAGTACACCATTCCCCAGCTTCTGAGGTGGCGGGTTGCGACGAGCGGAGACAGGGTCGCCCTGCGCGAGAAGGAATTCGGCTGCTGGAACAGCTACACCTGGGATCGGTACTACGATCTGGTCCGAAAGACCGGCCTCGGGCTGAGGGAAATAGGCTTCAAAAAAGAAGATAAGATCGCCATTATCAGCGACAACATTCCCGAAGTGCTTTATGTCGCCATCGGCGCACAGGCAGTCGGTGGTATCTCTTCGGCTATCTATCAAACCAGTCTTCCGGGCGAGATTGGCGGGATTCTCGAATATCTGAACGTTTCCGTGGTTTTCTGCAACGATCAGGAACAGGTGGATAAGGTTGTCGAGGTGAGAGACCGCATACCTCATGTGAAAAAAGTGATCTATGAAGATCCCCGCGGGATGCGTGATTATCAGTCGGACGACTGGTTCATGTTTATCGACGAGCTGTATAAACTGGGCGACGCCCAGCACAGCAAGGACCCCGAGCTTTTTAATGCTCTGGTGGACGAAAGCAAACCCGATGACGTCTGTCATCTCTGCCTAACTTCGGGGACAACCGGGTTGCCGAAAGGGGCGATGCTGACTCATCGCAATTACATTAATATGGGTCTGCAGTTGACCGAGGTCGACCCGCTGCTGCAAACCGACGAGTATGTATCGTTTCTGCCTTTTGCCTGGATAGGCGAGCAGATGAACTCCTTTGGCGTCGCCATGGCCACCGGCATTGCCGTGAATTTCCCCGAGTCGGTCGAGACCAGCATGGATGACCTCAAGGAGATCGGGCCGCATTTCATGTTCGGGGCACCGCGGATCTATGAAACCATCCGCTCCCAGATCTGGCTGAAGATCGATGAGTCCTACTGGCTGAACCGCACGTTCTATAATTATTTCATGAAAATCGGCGAGAAGGCCGCGGCCTACCGGATGTCCGGCCGGAAGATGCCCGCCGGCCTGCATTTTCTCGCGTGGCTCGGCAAACAGATTATTTTTCGGTCGCTGGTCAACCAGATCGGCCTGCTCCGGCTGCGCCGGGCGTATACCGGCGGCGCGGCCCTGGGGCCCGAGCTTTTCACTTTTTATCAGGCCATCGGCGTCAATCTCAAGCAGATCTACGGGCAGACCGAGATTGTCGGCATCGCCTACATGCATCGGGACGGCGATGTCAGGCCGGATACGGTCGGCAAGCCCCTGCCGGGCACCGAATGCCGTATTTCCGAGGAAGGGGAGATCCTTTCCCGTTCCGCCTCGGTGACTCCCGGCTATTACAAGCTTCCGGAAAAAACCGCGGAACTGCTCGAGGGCGGCTGGCTTCATTCGGGAGACGCCGGCTATATCGATGAACACGGCCATCTGGTGGTAATCGACCGCATCTCCGATGTCATGCACAACGAAAACGGCGAGATGTTCAGTCCGATGTTCCTCGAAAACCGTTTGAAGTTCAGCCCTTACATCAAAGAAGCGGTGATCTTCGGCGACAAAAGGGCCTATGTCGCAGCGCTGGTCAATGTCGATCCCATCGTTGTCGGCAAGTGGGCCGAGGATAAGGGGATTTCTTTTTCCACCTACATGGATCTCTCTGCCCAGCCCGAGGTGGCCGAGCTTATCAGGGACGAGGTGGTGAAGATCAATAAAAACTCGGAAAAAAGCCACTTCAAGATCCGGCGATTTGCCATTCTCTACAAGCTTCTCGATATGGATGACGGAGAATTGACCAAGACCGGCAAGATCCGCCGTAAATTCGTCCGGGAAAAGTACAACGATCTCTACGAGGCGCTGTACGAAGAAAAAGTCACCGAGAAGAGGGTCGAGGCCTTGTATCAGTATCAGGACGGCCAGACCTCCACGGTTGACACAACCATCCGATTTCACACAATGGAAGAGGCCCTATGAGCTATTTTTTTCAACTGGTGGTCAGCGGCATGGTGGTCGGATCGATTTATGCGCTCTCGGCCCTGGGTTTTGTCCTGATCTACAAGTCAAGCAGGGTGCTGAATATCGCCCACGGCCAGATCATCGCAGCGGGCGCATTTATTACCTATGCTCTTACTGTCTGGGCGAACATCCCGATCTATATCTCCTTTCCGATGAGCATGGTGATAACTTTCTTTCTCGCCATGAGTGTGGAAAGGATATTTTTACGCCGCCTGATCGGTGAGCCGATTATTTCCGTCATCATGGTGACCATCGGCCTGATGTCCATTCTCGACGGGCTTATTTATCTCACTCCTTTCGGCACGGAAAATTTTTCCTTTCCGCCGTTTCTCCCCACCACACCGATATCCGTTGGCGGGGTGTCGGTATCCTGGACCCAGATGGTGGGGGTGATCACCACATTTGCGATGATCGGCGGTTTTTCCTGGTTTTTTAAGAAATCGACTCTCGGCATCTCGATGCGGGCGGTGTCCGACGATCAGCTGGCGTCGATGTCGATCGGCATCTCCGTGCCGCGGGTGTTTGGTCTCGCCTGGGCGATGGCCGGCTTAAGCGCAGCCGCGGCAGGCGGAATAATCGGCAATATCACCGGCCTGAATTTCGACACCCTGCACGCCTTCGGCATCGTCGTTTTTCCGGTGGTGATTCTCGGAGGACTCGATTCGATCCTCGGCGCGGTGGTGGCGGGAATCATCATGGGGCTCATTCAGCAGTTCGCCAGCGGCTATCTCGACGGCAACTGGGGGCTGAACGGCACGGGAGAGGTAATGCCCTATATTATCCTGTTGATAATCCTGCTGTTTAAACCTCATGGACTCTTCGGCATACACGAAATCGAGCGGGTATAACTATGTCATCAAATCGTTGGCTTGCCACAGGGAACTATTTCACCTCCTATAAAGAAGAGCAGCGGATCTTTTTTACCAGCCTGGACAGAACGGCGATGGGCCTTTTCCTCGCCATTCTCTTTATCTGGCCGTATTTCATCCCGGTCGAGAACAAATACATGCTGGTTATCGATAATATCCTGGTGGCGGTCATTGCCGTCATGGGGCTCAATCTGGTCACGGGTTTTGCCGGCCTTATCTCCATCGGCCATGCGGCGTTTGTCGGGATCGGGGCCTATTCCATCGCTTCCTTTGCCCGGATGCTGGGCGACAGTCACATGCTGCTGACCCATGCCTGGCCGCTGATGATTGTGCTTGCCGGGTGCATGGGCGCGGTGTTCGGCGCCATTGTCGGCCTGCCCGCCCTTCGGTTGAAACATCTGTATCTGGCTATCGCCACCTTGTCGTTCCAGATGATTTTTCAATGGACCATCAATTTCATGAATTTTTTCAATCAAGGCCAGACAATATCGGTTGGCAGGGTGTTCTGGCTGGGCGGCGAGGTCAAACGCTCCGATCACTATCTTTTCTGGTATTATGCGATCCTGGTGGTCATTGTTGTGGTCTCCTTTGCTGTCCGCAATCTGCTGCGCACCCGTTATGGCCGTTGTCTGGTCGCCGTGCGGGACAACGACCGTGCGGCCGATGCCATGGGCATGCATCCCGGCTTCACCAAGGTCTATGCCTTCGCCCTGGCAGGTTTTCTGGCAGGCGTGGCCGGGGGCCTTCATGCCTATCTGTACCGGGGGGTGGGGATCGAGTCTTTCACCCTGCATCACTCCATCAGTTATCTGGCCATGGCCATTGTCGGTGGGCTGGGGACGCTGCATGGGGCCTATTGGGGCCCACTGGCAATTAAACTGCTCGATCTTCAGGTGGAGAGGCTTTCCGAATGGGTCGGCGCCCACATGACCAACGCCGCCAATCTGGCTACGGCTCTGCGGCCCCTCAGCTTCGGCCTGGTAATTGTTTTATTTCTCATGTTTGAACCCCGCGGAATTGCCAACTGGTGGCGCATCGCCCGCAGCTATGTGAAGCTCTGGCCATTCCGGTATTAACTCGGGTTCATCGTGTTTCGTGTGGAGTCCCGGAAGAAAAACGAACAATCAGTGAGGTGAAGCAGGGGGGCGGTCAGTGTCCGGTCAGCAGGCCGGTCGTAAAATGATTTTGAAACGTCAAGAAGGAACGCAATCAATTGCCAAGGAGGAAAAATGAAAATGAATAACGTGAACAAGTGGATGTTTTTACTGGCAGCCGGATTCATGGTAACCCTTCCTGTCCAGGCGCCTGCCGGCGAGGTGTACAAGCTTGCCTTGTCGCTTGCCATCACCGGGCCGACATCCGATGCCGGCAACCCTTACGCCAAAGGCGTCGAAGATTACTTCAACTTTGTCAATGACACCAAGATGCTGGGTGACGACAAAATCGAGTGCACGATTCGCGACGATCAGTACAATAACGATATAACAAAGCGAAATTTCGAAGATTTCATGGATCAGGGCATAGTTTTTTATCTGAACTATTCAACAGGCAGTACCCTGGCCTTGAAAAAGGATTTTGAAGAAGAAAAAATGCCGGTGATTCCTGCATCTTTCCATGCAGGCAATCTGGTTGATTCCAACTATATCTTTCTGCCCATCGCCTCCTATTCGGCTCAGGCAATCGGTCTAGCCGAATATATTGTCAATAACAACAAAGGCGGCAAACCAAAAGTCGCGATGTTTATCCATCCATCGGCATTCGGCCGGGGACCTGTCGAGGACCTGCAAAAAGCAGTCGCAGCAGGGCTTGACATGGAAATCGTCGAAGTCGTAGAACACGGCAAGGATCTGGATAACACCGCAATGCTCCAGCGTCTTGTCAGCAAAGGCGTGCAGTATGTTATTTCCCAGACTGTCCAGTCTCCGGTGGCTACCATGTTAAAGGATGCGAGCAGTCTTGGGCTTGTGGCAAAATCCTTTGGCGAGGAAGGGAAAATCACCTTTCTCGGCTGCCATTATACCGGAGGCAACGATCTGGTTGCCCTGGCCGGTGCCGCAGCGGAAAGTTTCTATTGGACAACCTCCTATATCGTCACCAACGAACCGAGTCCCGGGGCAACCGCTCAACTCGAGCTGGCCAAAAAATATAACCGTGACGAAAAAGCCGCCAATTCGCATAACTATGCCAATGGCATGATGGTTGCTCAGGTTGCAACCGAAATCATCAAGCGGGCCAAGGCCAAAGGCAAGGAGATCAACAAGGAAAACCTGTATGAAGAACTTCAGGCAATGAACGGCGACAACGAGTTTTCTCCGGGAACAACCGTCGGACCGGTTACCTATTCGAAAACAGACCATGCCGGTGTCGATTCGTTGCAGCTCTATGTTGTACAGGGTGGAGCCTTCAAATCTGCCGGTGCTCCGTTTATTCCGGTCTATACTAAAAAAATTTAGGTGTTGCTGTTTCCCATCCTTGCCGGTCCCGGCAAGGATGGGACCTCGTAAATGATTCATGAAGATCTTGCGGCTTCTCGGCTTCGTGGTGAAAATCTGAAGACTTAAAGAGGCTCACGCGAAGGCGCGAAGACGCGAAGATGGCAGGAAACACGGATTTGAAAGACATCGAAAGGAGATCGGACGGGGGGTGCCGAATCCGGCCTTTCAACTACATAACTTCGCGCCTTCGCGCCTTCGCGTGAGACCTCAGTTATCATTAAATCAGTTGCTTCATGCTGAAAGCTGGTAGCTGATAACTGAACGCTTACAATTTTATACGAAATTCAAAGCCGCGCTATGAATATGAAAAAACCGGTACATCAGTTGGAAGTCAATAACATTGAGGTCGTTTACAACGACATTGTTCAGGTATTGCGCGGCGTCAGTCTGAAAGTCCCGGAAGGGAGAATTGTAGCTTTGCTCGGCACCAACGGTGCGGGGAAAACCACGACCCTGCGGGCGATAAGCGGCTTGCTGAAGCCGGAAAACGGCTTTATCCGGGAAGGATATATCAAGTTCAGGGAAAACGATATCACCAACATGCTGGGAACCGATGTGGTAAGGCTGGGAGCGGTGATGGTTCCGGAAGGGCGCCGGGTTTTCAAGCATCTGTCGGTGGATGAGAATATCCGGGTCGGGTCGATTACCCGAAAAGATGGAGCCCAGCGCATCCGTGCCGATCATGAGTTGATGTATGCCCATTTTCCCCGCCTGTCGAATATCACCCATCGAATGGCGGGCTACTGTTCCGGTGGCGAACAGCAGATGATCGCCATCGCCAGGGCCTTGATGGCATCGCCCAAAATGCTCATGCTCGATGAGCCGTCGTTAGGCCTGGCACCTCTTCTTGTTAAAGAAATCTTTGATAATATTCAGTTGATCAATAAAGAAATGAATACTACAATCCTCGTGGTTGAGCAAAATGCCAAGATTGCCTTGGGGATTTCCGATTACGCATATATTATGGAGTCGGGCAAGATCGTCCTCGAAGGACCATCCAGGGAACTCCAGGAAAATCCGGATGTCAAAGAGTTTTACATGGGGATCACCCAGGGGGGCGGGAGAAAGTCTTTCAAGGAGGTCAAATCCTACAAGAGGCGTAAAAGGTGGATGTGATGTCTGAGAACATACCGGAAGAGGTGGGGATAATGAGATTTTTGGTGGGATATAACGGTTCCGATGTGTCTAAAGCGGCGCTCTCTTTGGCACGCACCCACGCAGAATTATTTGGAGCGACAGTCTTTGTGGTGACTTCCATGGGCGGAGGCCGGGCGGAAAAACCGGAGGAGATCGCCAGGGTAACAAAAGAGCTTGAGGCTGCGGAGCAATTTCTGAGTGAAAAGAACATCGCCAGCGAGATTCATCAACTGGCGCGTGGCATGACGGCAGGAGAAGATCTGGTGAGTTTTGCGGAAGAAAACGAAGTCGACCAGATATATGTCGGCGTGGAAAAAAAATCGCGAACCCAGAAAATCATTGTCGGCTCAACGGCGCAATATATTATATTGAAGGCTCACTGTCCGGTGGTAAGCGTTAACCGGTGGGCTAAATAACGCCCCAGGCCGATTTTTTCCTGTCATCTTGTCTGAGGCTTTCCTGCTGATTACGGGCGGGCGAAGCGGAGGCGCGTCCTCTCGCATCTTCCTCTTTTCCTGCTGAAAATATTTGAATACTTTTTTTCTACATTTAAAGATTCGGGGGATAATCAGTATGGGACTCTATGACTATTCTTTTTATGATCTCATCAATCGTAACGCGGTCGCGCATGCTGCTCGAGTCTGCTGGCAGGAAATCGATGATGGCCGCACAGTAACTTTTGCCGAATATAAAAACCAGGTCGACCGTCTGGCCACCGGCCTCTCCCGGGCTGGTATCGGGAAGGGCGATCGCATCGGGGTCTTAGGTAAAAACAGCCTCGAGTTCTTTCTTGTCTACGGGGCGGCGGCGGCTTTGGGAGCGATTGTCCTGCCGGTGAACTGGCGCCTTTCGGCGGATGAAGTATGCTTTAACCTGAACGATTGTCAGCCCAAAGTACTCTTTGCCGATGCCGAGTATCAGGCGATGCTGGACGGCAAGCGTGGTGAGTTGCCATCGATTGCCGCTGTCTACAACCTGAGAGGCGATCTCGGCGGCGCATCGAGATTTGCCGCATTGATGGATGTCGCCGGCAGGTTTGCTCCTGTCGATGTGGGAAGCGGCGACGGATTCGTCATTATCCATACTGCCGCCGTGGCCGGCCGGCCCCGGGGAGCGCTTCTCAGTCACGGCAATGTGCTCTTTGCCAACCTGCATTTCAATTACTACATGGGCATTACCGCCGAGGACGTGCATCTGAATCTTCTGCCTCTCTTTCATGTCGCGGGACTTTTCATGGCGACCGGCTCTTTTCATTCCGGCGCGACAACGCTCAATCTCAGTAAATTCGAAGCCAAAAGCGCCGCGAAGCTGGTTCAGGATAAAGGGGTCAGCATGTTCTTTGACTTTCCCCCGATTCTTGACTCCCTGCTTAAAGCCGCAGCGGAAGATCGTGCCGATCTCAAATCGCTGAGAGCTGTGGTGGGGCTGGGGACTCCTGCGGTAATCGACAGGTTTCAGGAAGAGACGGGCGGTTGTTATTACTGCATGTATGGGCAGACGGAGACTTCCTGCCTGACCAGCATGGGAAAATACAGCGATCGGCCGGGGTCGGCAGGTAAAACCGTCCTGCTCGCCGATGTGCGGCTGGTCGATGAGCACGATCGCCCGGTACCGGCCGGTTCGGTGGGTGAAATAACCGTTAAAGGCCCCATGGTCTTCATGGGGTACTGGGGGTTGCCTGAAGATAACGCGTATACCTTCAGGGAAGGCTGGCATCATACTGGAGATCTGGGGCGTTTTGAGGAGGACGGCACTCTTTTTTATGCCGGCCGGAAAGCGGAGAAGGAACTGATAAAGCCCGGTGGGGAGAATGTCTACCCGGCAGAAGTTGAAAAGGTTATCCTTCAGCATGCCGCGGTGGCAAAAACGACTGTCATAGGCGTGCCGGATCCGAAGTGGAAAGAGGGGATCAAAGCGGTCTGTCAATTGCATGACGGGAAAAGCTTGACGGCTGCAGAACTGATTCGTTTTGTCGGCGAACGCATCGCCAGCTTCAAGAAGCCGCAGTATGTCGAGTTTGTCGCTCAGCTGCCTATGAAGGAAGATGGATCGATAGACCGTGAGCAGGTCAAATCCTTGTATGGGAAAGGGTGAAGCCTCGGCAGGAGCTGTTACGGAATAAGGAAAAATGAAAAATCCATTCGTGATGGCTCCTAAGTAACGGGATGATGTGCAAAATTACCCCATTCCTGTTGACAACCACCAAAAATCTGTCTATATCTCTGCATTAAAATTTTCCTTTATGGAAGAAATTGCCACAAAAGCTGATAAGTGAGCATATTAATCAAGTAAAAAGGTGGATAACACGCGAGATATATACCAGATCTGCATTTCGGCGTCATTTTCAGGAGAGAGGAGTCGCTTTCCCTTAACACGAAAAATGGTCGAAATACGCTGTAATCCTCACCTGTAAAAAAACAATCCGCCGTTTCCTGCTTCTTATAGTCAAGCTGCATTTCCGCTCGGGTTTTTTCGATTTTGAAAAGACGGGAGAAGGCGGTGGATCGGGTGTCTATTATAATCTAATTGAAAGGATGGGACTCAATGGATGTAAATGTTGAAGAAATCGGTACGCTGACAAGAAAAATTACGGTAACACTGCCCGCGGAAGGGGTTCAGGGCAAATTGAACGAAGCGTATGAAAAGCTCAGAAAAGAAGTAAAGCTGAAGGGTTTTCGCCGTGGCAAGGTTCCCCGCGCCATTATTCTGAAACATTTCAAAGGCCAGGTCGAAGCAGAGACCAGTGAGAAACTGGTTCAGGAAAATTACTTTGACGCGGTCGAGAAAAATGGCATCGACCCCATCGTTCATCCGGATATCAAAGATGTCAAATTCAATGAAGATGGGTCGTTTACCTTTATCGCCGAGGTCGAGATTCGCCCGGACTTTACTTTGGGTCAATACAAAGGACTGGAAGTCGAGAAGGTCGAAGTGCTGGTGACCGACGAGGAAGTGCAGCTCGAACTGGAGCAGATGCAGAAGAACATGGCGGCTCTGACTTCCGTCTCCGATCGGCCTGTGCAGAACGGAGATGTGGTAATCGTCGATTTTCAAGGCTACCACGATGGCGAGATCATGGGGCAGGTTAAGAACGAGAACTACTCCGTCGATGTCGGTTCAGGGGAAATGGGAGCGGATTTCGAAGCAATGCTGGTCGGTATGAACAAGGATGATGAAGGGGACCATGAAGTGGATTTCCCCGAAGCACATCCCAACCCGATCCTGAAAGGGAAAAAGGTTTCGTTCCACGTCAAGGTCAAGGATATCAAGGAAAGAATCCTGGCCGATATAGACGACGAGTTTGCCAAAGATGCCGGAGAGGAATTCAATTCTTTGGAGGATCTGAAAAAATCGATCACCGAACGCCTCACCAAGCAGCGGGAAGAGCGTGCCGAAGGCACCTTGACCGACAGGATCATGCAGCAGCTCCTCAATAACCACGACTTCGAGGTGCCGAAGCGACTGGTGGATTTTGAGATCGAGCAGATGATCAAACAGACTGAAAAGCAGTTTGAGCAGAATGGCTTGAGTCTTGAAGCGGCAGGTCTCAGTCGTGAAAAACTCGCTGAACAAAATGAAGAGCTTGCCAAGAAGAGAGTTCGCGGCGACTTTATCTTGAAAAAGATAGCCGAAGTCGAAGAGCTTAAACTCGCCGAAGAAGATATGGAGCGCGGCTTCAAGCGGATTGGCGACATGTACAATATGCCGGTTGCCAAGGTAAAAGAGTTTTTCCAGAACCGTGACGACTTGCTGCCGTTCATGAATGAATTGCTGAATGAAAAGATCCTGGCCTTTTTGCGCCAGCAGTCGGTGTTTGTCGAAGCGGCAAAACCGACGGAAGCGGGCGAGGAAGACGCCGCTGCAAAAAGCTGATAGAGGTCTTGCATACGGCTGAAAATTGCTTATAATGAGCATGATAGCGGTGGCTAGCCTCACTGAACATGCGTTGAAGAATTTGAAAAATAGCGACTGCAGGGGGCTTGTGCCTTTTGCAGTCGCATCGTTTTAAGGAGTGTGCCCATGAATTTAGTGCCGATGGTCATCGAGCAGAGTCCGCGCGGCGAACGCGCGTATGACATATATTCGCGTCTGCTGAAAGAAAGGATTATCTTTCTTGGTTCCGGAGTAAACGATGACGTGGCCAATGTCATTGTCGCTCAGCTGCTGTTTCTTGAGGCTGAGGACCCTGATAAGGATATAACCTTCTATATCAATTCTCCGGGTGGCTCCGTTACCGCCGGGATGGCTATTTACGATACCATGCAATACGTCAAAAGCGATATCGCCACCCTCTGCATCGGCCAGGCAGCCTCGATGGGCGCTTTTCTGCTCGCCGCCGGGACCGATGGCAAACGATACTCCCTGCCCAATTCGAGGATTATGATCCATCAGCCAATGGGCGGTTTCCAGGGGCAGGCAACGGATATCGATATTCAGGCGAAAGAAATTCTACGAATGAAAAAGGATCTGAACAGCCTCCTGGCCCACCACACCAAGAATTCCCTGGAGAAAGTCAGTGCCGATACCGAGCGTGATTTCTTCATGGGTCCGGTTGAGGCAAAGAAATACGGTCTCATAGATAAGGTCCTTGCAAACAGGGACGAGTTAGCTGAGGTAAAATAGTATGGACGATGTCATTAACAATGGGCCGGAATGCAATTGTTCATTCTGCGGTAAACATCAGGATGATGTCGGCAAGCTGATCGCCGGTCCGGATGTATTCATCTGTGATGAATGCATCGAACTGTGCAACGAGATTGTGCAGGAAAAAGACACAGCAGGTACGATTGGCTCTCTAGTGGATGAAAAGCCCGTGTCCCTGAAACCGATGGAGATCAAGAAGCATCTTGACGATTATGTCATCGGCCAGGAGTATGCCAAGAAGGTTCTGTCGGTTGCCGTTCACAATCATTACAAGCGGATAGAAGCTCCCGTCGACGATGATTCCGTCGAATTGCAGAAATCCAATATTATTCTGATCGGACCGACGGGTTCAGGGAAGACCCTGGTTGCCCAGACTCTCGCCAGAATCCTGAACGTACCGTTCTGCATGGCCGATGCGACGACCCTTACCGAAGCCGGCTATGTCGGCGAAGATGTGGAAAACATTCTGGTAAGTCTTTTGCAGGCGGCCGAGTATGACGTGGAGAAGGCGCAACGGGGCATTATCTATATCGATGAAATCGACAAGATTGCCAGAAAATCCGATAGTCCCTCACTCACCAGGGATGTTTCGGGCGAAGGGGTTCAGCAGGCGCTGCTGAAGATTATCGAAGGCACCAACGCATCGATTCCGCCCAAGGGCGGGAGGAAACATCCCCAGCAGGAGATGATTCAGATCGACACCACCAATATTCTTTTCATCTGCGGCGGGGCGTTTGTCGGACTCGATTCCGTGGTGAGCAGGCGGCAGGGTTCTAAATCCATTGGTTTCGGTGCTAAAGTGACCGGTGACGAGAAAAAGAAAATCGGCGAACTGCTCAAGGCGGTCCAGCCCGAAGATCTTTTGAAATTCGGTCTCATTCCGGAGTTGGTCGGCAGGCTGCCGGTGATCGCCACCATGGAAGAATTGGTGGAAGATGACCTCATTCGCATCCTGAAAGAACCGAAAAACGCCCTCACCAAACAATATCGGAAACTGTTTGAACTTGACGGCATTAGTCTGAAATTCACTGAAGGGGCACTGATTGCCATTGCCCGGAAGGCCCTGAAGAGAAAATCGGGTGCCCGCGGTCTTCGTTCGGTGATGGAAGAAGCCATGCTCGACGTGATGTATGATCTGCCGTCGAAACAGGATGTGCAGGAGTGTGTCATCAGCGAGCAGGTTATTACTCAGGGAGATTACCCGGTCATCCTGTACCATAGTCCTGTTGAAGATAAATTGAAAACCGCCTGATACACTGCGAAGATATCCCCCTCAAGAAGGGTAGATGATTCTTCTTGAGGTATTTGTTACAGCAGCAAAAGGTTACAGATCCTGGAGATACTCTTTTGGATCAAAGTTGGAAAAAGGAGATTTTGTGACGAAGCTTTACCCCTTGATGCCACTCCGGGATCTGGTGATTTTTCCCCACATGGTAGCGCCACTGGTCGTAGGTCGTAAAAAATCCATCCAGGCTCTTGAAGATGCCATGGAGAAGAAGACCGATATTCTGCTGGTGACGCAGAAAAAAGCCGCTGTCGACGATCCCGATGTTGAGGATCTGTATGAGTTCGGTACGCTGGCAACAGTGATGCAGTTGCTCAGGCTTCCCGATGGAACGATTAAGGCTCTGGTCGAAGGCAAGGCTCGGGCAAAAATCATCTCATATCTTCCCAATGATAATTTCCTTCAGGCAGAAGTCGAAGAACGTGCGGAGACCCAGGAACAGGCGACTGCCTTGCTCGCATACGAACGCGAGCTCAGAAGATTCTTCGACGAATTTGCCGCAAGCAATAAAAAGATCGGCAGGGAAGTGTTGAACTCCATAAAAGCCATCGATAACCCTTTCAAGTTATTGAATGTCATCTGCGCCCATCTGCCGCTGAAGAGCGACGAAAAACAGGCCATCCTCGAAGCGGAACCCCTTTCCAAAAGAATGGACAAGGTCCTTGAGATTCTCAACCGCGAAATCGAACTGTCGGAACTTGAGAAAACGATCAACGCCAAGGTGAAAATGCGCATGGGAAAGACCCAGCGCGACTATTATCTGGGTGAAAAGGTGCGGGAAATCCAGACCGAGATCGGCCAGAATGCGGAAGGACTCGATGAGATGGGAGAACTCGAGCAGACAATTCAAAACAAGCTCATGCCGCTTGCGGCCAAAGAAAAAGCGCTTAAGGAGTTCAAGAAGCTGAGGAGTATGCCACCGATGTCAGCGGAAACGACAGTGGTGCGCAACTATATAGATTGTATCGTCAATCTGCCCTGGGAAAAGAAAAGCAAATCGAAGATCGATATCAATAAAGCGGAAGCGATCCTCGACGAAGATCACTTCGGTCTCGCCAAAACCAAGGAACGCATCCTTGAGTATCTGGCGGTGCAGAGTCAGGTGAAAAAGATTAAAGGGCCGATTCTCTGCCTTGTCGGCCCTCCCGGTGTCGGTAAGACATCGATCTGTCAATCGATTGCCCGGGCAATGGGGCGTAAGTTCGCCCGTCTGTCCCTGGGCGGGGTGCGCGACGAAGCCGAGATCCGCGGTCATCGACGGACCTATATCGGCGCGATGCCGGGCAAGATCATTCAATCGATGCAGAAGGTCGATGTGGCCAATCCGGTTTTCTGCCTGGATGAAGTCGACAAGATGTCGATGGATTTTCGCGGTGATCCTTCTTCGGCTCTCCTTGAAGTCCTCGATCCGGAACAGAATGTGGCGTTCAACGATCACTATCTTGATATCGATTACGATCTTTCAGAAGTATTTTTTATCACGACCGCCAACAATCTCCACGGTATCCCTTTGCCACTGCAGGACAGGATGGAAATTATCCAGATCAGCGGTTATACCGAGGAAGACAAGCTGAAGATTGCGGAAGGGTATCTGATCCCCAAACAACTCCAGCAGAACGGTTTCAAACCCAATGATATCCAGATGACCGACGGAGCGATTCTTGAAGTTATCCGGCGCTATACCCGTGAGGCGGGGGTCCGTAATCTGGAGCGGATCATTGCCTCCCTTTGTCGGAAGATTGCCCGTGAACGGCTGAAGAAAAAGCAGAAAGATAAAAAATACCGGGTCAGCGCCCAGTCGGTCTTAACCTATCTCGGGACACCAAAATACCGCTACGGCCTGGCTGAAGAAAACGACGAGATCGGACTTGCCACCGGACTTGCCTGGACCGAAGTCGGGGGAGAACTGCTGCAGATTGAAGCAACGCTGATGGCGGGTGCCGGCAAGCTTATCATCACCGGCAAACTCGGCGACGTCATGCAGGAGTCGGCCCAGGCGGCACTCAGTTATGTCCGGTCCAGAGCCAAGGTTCTGGGCCTGGAAGATGATTTTTATCAGAAGCTCGATATTCATATCCACGTCCCGGAAGGTGCGATTCCCAAGGATGGGCCGTCGGCCGGTATTACCATGGCCACATCGCTTGTTTCCGCGCTGGTCAAGGTGCCGGTAAAACATCAACTGGCCATGACCGGCGAAATTACCCTTCGGGGCAGGGTCCTGCCTATTGGCGGATTGACGGAGAAGCTGCTAGCCGCGAAACGCGGCAATATAACCCACGTGCTTATTCCGAAGGATAATGAGCGGGATCTCCAGGATGTTCCGATAAAAATACGGAAATCTCTGACGATTGACACCGTGAATCACATGGATGAAGTACTCCGGTATGCGCTGGTTAAGGATCCCGGGAATCCTGTGTTGGATAATTAAGGGCTTGGGGAGTGAAGGCTCCTTTCGTTGTTGACGGGATTATCAGGACTTGATACTACTCGATATCGTTTTGGCAAGATTTTGAAATTGAAGCACATTTGGAAACTCACCGGTTATTTTTCAGGCTGATGTTTTTCCTTGACGTACCAGGGTGGAATTGGTAAATAGTCCATCACAAATTGATCACAAATTGATTGAGACGGGGGCGACTAGCTCAGCTGGGAGAGCATCGGCCTTACAAGCCGAGGGTCACAGGTTCAAGCCCTGTGTCGCCCACCACAGTCAAGATATGTTGGAGCGGTAGTTCAGCTGGTTAGAATGCCGGCCTGTCACGCCGGATGTCGCGGGTTCGAGTCCCGTCCGCTCCGCCATTGCGCTCACCAGGAACCGTTTATCTCGGTTCCTGTTTTTTTTGAGCATCGTTAAATGGATAAACCAAACCTTAACGATGTCTCATCCTGACGGGGCGACTAGCTCAGCTGGGAGAGCATCGGCCTTACAAGCCGAGGGTCACAGGTTCAAGCCCTGTGTCGCCCACCACAGTCAAGATATGTTGGAGCGGTAGTTCAGCTGGTTAGAATGCCGGCCTGTCACGCCGGATGTCGCGGGTTCGAGTCCCGTCCGCTCCGCCATTGCGCTCACCAGGAACCGTTTATCTCGGTTCCTGTTTTTTTTGAGCATCGTTAAATGGATAAACCAAACCTTAACGATGTCTCATCCTGACGGGGCGACTAGCTCAGCTGGGAGAGCATCGGCCTTACAAGCCGAGGGTCACAGGTTCAAGCCCTGTGTCGCCCACCACAGTCAAAATATGTTGGAGCGGTAGTTCAGCTGGTTAGAATGCCGGCCTGTCACGCCGGATGTCGCGGGTTCGAGTCCCGTCCGCTCCGCCAATGAATAAAAAAAGAGGGCCGCTGCATGTACATGCAGCGGCCCTCTTTTTTGGGTAAAATTCTTTGCAAACCTTGAAGCTTTGTAGGTTGGGCTGTGAAGCCCAACGTTTTTTTGGGATGTTGGGCTTCACAGCCCAACCTACGCGGCTACCACGGGAAGATTTTTGAGCAGCTCGTGCAACGCACCTTTTTATCAAGCTTAACCCAAGTTTGTGATGTAAAACGACAAAGAACTACAATAACATGATGTTACGTGCTTTGCGCTTGCCTTTATGGCACTACTTCTTTTGTTTTGTTTCATATTGTCGTCTTTATGGTTTGGCCGGGATGACTCTTTATCCCCAAAGCCGAATATACTTCCTGCTGCCCTTGCTCGGGTCGTGTGCTTTTTCTCACATGAACTGTACTGCCGTTTCTGCACAACATGGATACGGTCACGCGACACTGGGTTGACAGGAGTTTGCGGATACTTGACCAGCTGCTGCTGATTTTCTTCTGTTTCAATTTGAACCGTATGGTATGCACCAGATGGTATGCCAGCACTGTAATAAACAGATGTCCGGCAACCCTGTCGGTAATCTGGTGATGAATGGGACGCAAGCCAAGTTCGGATTTCAGCGAACGGAATACCGCTTCAAGATCCGTCAACATAGTATAGGTGTTCCATAATAACGATTCATCCCAGTCCGCATGGCTCGTCCGCAGGCAGTACACTCCTGGATAGCTGTCTGTCGTGTTCTCCACCGCCTGTCGTTGCCAGGTGATTTTAGTAGCATTGCCGGTGGTATCATCTTTCTCAACAGAGATGGTATATTGCTTGGACGCTCTGGAATATTTT
>LADS01000008.1 GCA_000961725.1 Desulfobulbaceae bacterium BRH_c16a | reverse complement strand
TGCGTTAATTCCCGAGATGCCATTTCAGACGTGGGCAAGATCAGCATTGAAACGGGCAATGTCAGCTTTGACGATAATTACTGCGCCTACCATGGCGGATTTGTACCAGGCGACTTTGTCCTGCTGACGATCAGTGATGATGGTTGCGGCATGGACAAGGCAACACTTGGCCAGCTTTTCGAACCTTTTTTCACCACAAAGACAACAGGCAAGGGTACCGGACTCGGGCTGGCCACAGTCTATGGCATCGTCAAACAGAATTCGGGATTCATCAATGTCTATAGCGAGCCGGAAAAAGGCTCGACCTTCAGGATCTATTTACCGCGGCATGTCGGCGAGACCGATCGGGATGAAGCGATCTCCATTGCCGATATTCCGCAAGGTCGAGGGGAAACTGTGCTGATTGTCGAGGACGAAGCACCGATCCTGAAAATGACCGGAAAGATGCTTGAAAAGCAAGGGTACACCGTGTTGGAAGCGATGACACCGAAACAGGCTGTGGAGCTTGCCGAAAAACATCGGGGAGGGATCCACCTGTTGATCACCGACGTGGTCATGCCGGAGATGAACGGCCGCGACCTGGCTGAGGGATTGCAAACGCTCTACCCGGAGATCAAGGTACTGTTTATGTCGGGCTATACCGCCGACTTGATCGCCCATCGAGGAGTGCTCGATGCTGGTGTAAACTTTCTTCAGAAACCGTTTTCCAATCGCGATCTGGCCGCTAAGGTGCGCGATGTCCTGGCGTTATGATGCGTATCGCATTTGGCTGGGGGGTGGGCACTTATACCAAATCCATGTTCATGTCCCGGTTATTGAAGCCAGTCTTGTTTGGAATTTCTCAGTGATCCGAATGGAGCTTATAATTTACCCCTATTTAAGCCTGTTTATCTACAGGGTCACTTAACACAATCTCTATGCCCATGATATCCAGAACCAATAGCTTCTTGAATCGATCCAAACCTCACAGTACAATTTTTGCAATTATAATGCTGACATCCTGAACCATGGAAAACATGGCTCTTGATGTTTCCGTGATAGGACCCTGAATTACCGGTCAAATATGATTTATTTCCACCCCTAACGCTGGCAGCATTGTTGCTATTTCTCTGTTGCTGTCGCCACTCCCATGGTGGGGTAATATTGCTTTTGTCTGCCCATAGACCAACCTGAGCATCACGAGCAGTAGCCTCAAGTTTCAGCCAGTTATCACAATAACTTGCCTTGCAGTAATTCCTGTAGACCCAACCATGACCATACGCCACTATTTGTTCGTTTAAATTCTTACCATTAACGAAGACTATGGCCACAGTTCTTCCATATCGATCAATGGTCTTTGGCTCGACTCTTACTTGTTTTCCTTTTACCATGGATGAGGTGAAGGCCTTCGCTTTTTGCCCCCATGCTTGACCACCTTCCGGGGTATCGACACCAGATAATCTTAATTTGATCTGTTCTTTATTTGAGGTGAGGATCGTTATTGTGTCGCCATCAGCAACTGAAATTACTTTGCCGGTGATTGTTTGTGAGAAAGAGAGGCCTGCTGGCAATAATAAGAGAAGGATGATGAGGTGTATCAGCAAACATTTCATTCTATTCATAGCGCTACATCCTTATTCCTTAAATCAATTTAACTCTCTAGCTCCCGCAATCATGAGACCTTTTGGGCGGTATAGTTCAAATAGTATGACCGCGTTACGATGTCATATTTCAATTGATCACCAAAATACTCTTCGCGAACAAAACGAATATCTCGATGTGCCGTCCTGGCTGAGACATTAAATTCTGCAACCACATCAGTGCTGTTGAAAGATTGACCATACAACAAATGGTTCCGTATCCAATCAATCCGCCTCACGATTGTATATGGATCATCAGACTTTTTCATAGATCTTGGCAATTTTGATTTCCCCCGTTTTTTGCCGCTACACCACTCCCTGGACATGGGGCAGCCGACCCTCTTTTCACTTTTTCAGTTTGCTGTTCCAGTATTCAACGTAGATTAAGTATGCCTTTTTGCTGGTCAAAAATTTCATGTGCTGCTCAACGTTCAGCTTGTACGCGAGTATGCTTTTGACTCCCGTCCTACGCGCTTTTTCCATTCTGTGGTGGCCATCAATCAAGTTGTATTGTTCAGGAGAAATTTCAGCCAATATTACCGGCATTGAAAGCTCAACCGAGTCCATATGAGACTCGTTGATAGAAGAAAAACCCCTGAAAAAATCACTTACCGCGACTTCCTCGAGAGTAATGCCAGCAGGGTCTTTATGTATATACTCGAGAATTTTTGAGATATTAAACTCGAAAATTCCATTGGGGTACAGCTCATCACCAATATCAGCGGGGCATGGCGTGAAATCTTTATCGGCTTTCAATATTTTTCTCATATTATCTAATGGATAATCACCTCAGGCTCTTGAACGTCTTGTTCGTCGTCAATCAATCCTAATGTTCTGAAAATATCGAAAACTGCGGGATCTAGAGGTGGGGACAAGCACTTATGTGCTAACTCTACAAAGCAGACTTGATGGGTTACCAACTGCGCCTTCGGGAAAAAATATGCTTCTGTGGGATGGGCAATCACTTGACCGCAAATGGCACATTTGGCCGGGAACATATCTTTCAAAATCACACCTTCCTTAAATCCTTTTCGGACACATCGATATCAAGGTACACTGGTTTGAGGTTGGTCATCAACAATGGACAAAATGATCATCAATTTTCTGCTTCTTTGGCATGTTTAATGATCTGTTGGCATTGGTTTTCCGCATCTATGTCATTCTTGGCAACAATCTTGTGGAGAACTGATAGATTGTCTTTTTGAGATAATTCATATTCTTCATCACAGACATACTCGAGAAGCCAATTTCTCCATTCATGAACAATTTTTCTTTTCATGTTTTTTCTCTCCCTTTCCTGGCTGCGCACGAAGTTTGATTCACCGTGTCTTGATCGATGAAGCAGAGATCATTGATAAAGACAATTAGGTTGGGGGTGGTTATATCCGGTTTCATTACCCAGTCGTCAACACACGAATCCTGGAACTGAAAACAAGGGCAGCAGTTTTCCAGACCTCCGCCGAAAGGAATCAAGAACCTTCGTTAATCTTCGCTTTTAATTTCCCCGATGGTTTGAATGTGACAACTCTTCTGGCATCGAGTGTCAGATCATCGCCGGTTTTGGGGTTTCGTCCCCTTCGAGGGTTCTTGTCTCTGATATTGAATTTTCCGAAGCCGCTAAGCCTCAGGTTCGATCCCTCTATAAGGGTACTTTTAGACAGGCGCAGAAAAGCTTCGACTGCCTCAACAGCTTGGATCCTGGTCATCCTTCCATGAGCGGCATATACCTTCTCGACAATATCTGCTTTGGTGAGAGTCATTCGTTTTCTCCATATATTTGCTTTTAAAACCCGTTAGATACCTTTCGATGATCATATTCCTTAAAAGTGAAAAAATCAATCAAGTGCTTGTAAATTTAGAATATATTTACGACTAAGCTGTTTGCTGTTGTTCTGCCCTGCACTTACCGAAGAGAAGGGTTTATCACAACTTATAATGGTCTCCGGAGGGCCACCAAGTTTGCCCAGGGTTGCAATGATTCCAGCCAGCCGGACCAGGTGCGCGAGGTCTGACCGGCGCCGGCGATGGTTGGAAAACATTTGGTATCAATTAGGTTCGCTAGGGCGTGCCTGCAGCTGCTTTTTTGATACCTGAAAGCGCGATCAGGAGAAACCCCGGGGAACGATTTTGATACCGGAATAAGGAGAAACATCTCTTTTTGTTTTTGGTTGTCGATCGGCTTCCGATCCCCTGCCGTCGCGCTCTTTCCTCATCTCATTTCCGTCGTTTTCCGCTGCGCTGCAGCCACCGCTGGCGATAAAAGGCGAGTCGGCCGGCGCCGATCCTCCAGCTTTATTTCTGCGAATTATTTTCAGAGTTTTGTCTCTCTTATCCTTGAATTTTCAGGTTCTTTTCTGTTGTGCCGTGGAATTTATTCCCGCGGTGACAGCGTCCGCAGGAAACATACCCCGCACAGTTACATCCTTCTTGATTGGGCATTTTAAGTCAGGTGTGCGATGCCTTCCCTTCGGTCAGTTATAGCCCACAGACTGACGTCGACAACCACCACAACAGCCCACAGCCAACAGCTTAGTCAGTCAAGCAAAGAGCGCTTGATCGGTAGCTGCGGGGCCTAAGAGGATGCAAGGGCCAAGGCGAGGGGATTGAGATTTTTTTCAGAAAAGCACTGAAAAAAAGGACTTCAATCCCGCCCTTGCATCCTCTTAACGGCCCCTGGTCACTTCGTTCTTTTGCAGCTTCCAAAGAAAACGCGCCCGTTGGTTACGTTTTTTTGAAAGCTCTCTCGGAAAAGCTCTTTCCCTCTGGGAGCCAGGTTTTAGAAACCTGGGGAAACATGTTGAAAAGGTCAAGATAACAAGCTGTTAAGTTTAGTGGAGCATTAAACGCTGATGCTCAATCCGCCCGTGACTCGCCAAGATGCTAACGGGTGAACAACTACCAGGGAGGTTTGAAAATGGGAAATCCGAATGTATATGAAATCATCA
This sequence comes from Desulfobulbaceae bacterium BRH_c16a, assembly GCA_000961725.1. Taxonomy (GTDB): domain Bacteria; phylum Desulfobacterota; class Desulfobulbia; order Desulfobulbales; family Desulfocapsaceae; genus Desulforhopalus_A. The sequence goes on along the minus strand of LADS01000008.1, from coordinate 172,619 downwards.
CCGAGCAGATTCTTGAAATAATGTCACAAGGCGTTATTCCTTGGAAAAAACCGTGGAATGCGAGAAGTGCCCACAGAAATCTCATCACGGGAAAACAGTATCGGGGGATAAATGTTTTTCTTTTATCTTGTTCTGGTTTTTCCTCGCCCTGGTGGCTGAGTTTCAAACAAGCAAAGGAGAAAGGCGGAATGGTTCGCAAAAGGGAAAAAGGGAAACAGATCGTTTTTTGGAAGCCGTTTTTGACTCAAGATACCGAGACAGGGAAGGATAAAAAGGTTTTTATGCTGCGATATTACACGGTTTTTAATCTGGACCAAATAGAAGGCGTTGAGGCCCCGCAGGAACCGGAAACAGTAGAACTCGAACCAATAGCGGAAGCCGAGAAAATTGTTTCAGAGATGCAAAATCGACCGATAATTGAAGAAGCTGGAGGGAATAAAGCCTGCTATTACCCCGGAAAAGATTCTGTTCAAATGCCATATTTTCAAGACTTTGACGAGGCAGAAAAGTTTTATTGCGTCCTTTTTCATGAACTTGGTCACAGCACTGGCCACGTGAGCAGACTTGCAAGAAAAGAGGTCCAGGCGTGCAGTCGGTTCGGTTCGGAAGATTACAGCAAAGAGGAGCTCGTTGCAGAGATGACCGCCGCTTTTCTTTGTGGCGAGTCGGGCATACTTCCCGCCACCGTTGAAAATTCAGCAGCATATTTACAGAGTTGGTCTGCAAAACTCAAAGAAGACAAAAAGATGGTCATAAACGCTGCAGCGGCCGCCCAACGGGCAGCAGACTATATTTTAAACAGAAACTTCACGGAGCAAGAATAAGCAAGCAGCCCCCCGGATCAGAAACAGTTGAACCGGGGGCTCGAAAGTTCACGCCCTACGGGCGAATCTACAGCAGTTCCCGGAGTGGCCCCCCTTTGTTCCCTTATCCTCTCTTTGATCGGTCAAAATGCTTTCCCTTTGATTCTCTTTTTTGCTGTCATCCACCCTGAGCCAACCTGCGGCCACTCCGGGAACTTTTATAAATGTTGTCTTCGACAAGGTGTTCCCTTCGGCGATGGAAGGAACAACTGCAACCGCAGAAAGAATATTAGTCGTCAAATAAAGCGGTTATAGATGATCGTATTTATGACATTGAGTTGTTACGTATTTATGCTATATAACAATAGCGCAATGCCGTTATGACGTAAAAGCGTAATGATGTAAAAGAACCGGAGTGTGGCTAATTATGAAGATTGCCAATAAGTTAATGGTGGATTCAACAACATAGCCTTTTGCATCCAGAAGCATTTATTAAAAGGGTTCATTTGTTCAGCTGGCTACTCAACGGCAAAACTGATATTTCTCCTGCAGGCCTTGAAGCTTTCGGAGGTTTTGGGCCGATACCCTGATTGTTGATGCAGGATAATTACGATCTTTGGCAAGCTCAGCAAGAGGTCGATTTGAACAAATTTGAGGCAATTCTTTTCACGTGTGACTGATCCTTGCTCAATGTCTATTGGTCGATAATTATGCTGATGAAAATTGTTTCAGGTTGTCAAACCGGGGCCGATATTGCCGGGATTGATGCGGCAATGGCTTGCGGGTTTCCTTATGACGGTTGGATCCCGAAGGGGCGGCGAACCGAAGCCGGGCCTTTAGACGCAAGATACCAGGTTCAGGAAATGCCGACCGATGGTTATCCGAAGAGAACGAAACAAAATATTATTGATTCAGACGGAACTGTAATATTTGTTCACGGTAAACTCTCAGGAGGATCCTCGTTGACCAAAAAGATTGCTGTTGATCGGAAAAAACCATACTTGTATCTTGATATGAACAAATATTCAGTCGATGCTGCAGCAGATGATTTATTACTTTGGGTTGATAAAAATCAGATAGAGGTTTTAAATGTTGCTGGTCGATCTGCGAGCAAAGATAAAGAGATTTATGCCGTAGTTTTTGAAGTGATGAAAAAAGCGCTTACGTGTTTTAAATGATACCGGCCAGCAAAGCAACCGGCACCATATCCACCCGGTGCCGGCGATTGTTGGAAAACATTTTGGTATCAGGTTGGTGTCCTGGGGAGCGCCGGCCGCTGTTTTTTTGATACCGGAAAGCACGATCCGGACCAAACCCGGGAAGAGTTTTTGATACCGGATTTTTTTGCACAGCATAGCTGTAATGGAGAACGCTTTGATTAAAGAATCGGAAAATCCAATGCCACCGGCCACACAAGCTTTCCATGCGAAACAATTATCTCTCTTTCAGGATTTTTTATGCAACTCACCAGATGAGCGGCTATCACTGTCAAACACAATCGAACTTTGGGATGCTGTTCCCAAATATTATATAACGAAGCGCGCGCAAGAAGATCTTCGAAAAAATGGATTTTTACCAACAATCGAAAGAAAATTTGTTTTTAGAAAAAACGAGATGGTCGTGACATTACGACCAGCAAGGTTAACCGTAGATGGTAAGGATAAAGAGTTTTATCCGAGCGCAAGAGAGGAGCTTGTTGAAGATGTTTTAAGAAAACTAGCCTGCGGTGTCGGCAATGGCTATTTAGACGGAGATCGGAGTGGAGTGTCGTTCACACTTCACCAGTTGCGAAAAGAATTGAGTGAGCAGGGGCATACTTTTTCATATTATCAGGTTGTGGAATCGTTAAAGATTTTGAGAAGGACCTCTGTACAAATTTCCTCTCCAGATGGAAATTCTTTCTACGAAACATCGCCCTTAACTACGCTCATGGCTGTAACTCGCGAAGATCTGAATAATAACCCTGATAGTCGTTGGTATGTTGATTTTAGCGCATTGGTCACGGAAGGGATACAGCGCATTAAATACCGACAATATAACTACGGGTTGATGATGCGTTTGAAAGGGCAACTCTCAAGATATCTGCATAAAAGACTATCTCACAATTTTACCCAAGCAAGTCTTCTGTCGTCGTACACCATAACCCTGTCATCGGTCGCACGTGACAGTGGATTGCTTGATTGCAAAAAGGCTAACGACAATAAGCGGAAACTTGAAGAGTCGCTGCGGGAATTAATTAAAGAAAAGGTTTTGATGAGATATGAGGCCGAGGTGGTACGAGGACCTCGAAACGCTATAGTTGACGCCAAATACGATTTATTCCCAGATCATGATTTTATTAGTGAAACCAAGCGGTCAAACAAGAGACTGTCGATGGTGGAAGAAGGGTAGGCGGTAGTTTTACCCCGCAGGTCGTGAACACAAATTCAATATTACACAAAGTCACAAAATCACAATCACTTACATTGTGACATCATGACTTTGTGGGGTTTTCAGACATGAGGCGGTAGTTTTATGCCGCAGGTCGCGGTAGTTTTACCCCGCAGGTCGGTAGTTTTATGCCGCAAGTCGCGGTAGTTTTATTCCGCAGGTCATGAAACGGCGGTAGTTTTACCCCGCAGGTTACAAAAAAGTCGGTAGTTTTACCCCGCAGGTCGTAAAAAAGTCGGTAGTTTTACCCCGCAGGTCGCAAAAATATCGGTAGTTTTACCCCGCAGGTCAGAGGGGTCGGTAGTTTTATCCCGCAGGTCAAGGTAGTTTTATCCCGCAAGTCGAGGCAAAAGTCGGTAGTTTTATCCCGCCGATCAATTTTTTTTCTGTTGTAAAATCAAAAGGCTATATACAGATTTTAGAATCTAACCTTTTCTATCCTTTTTTTAACCCTGCAAAACCTTTTTCTATCCTTCACATGGAGGAACAGAGAAATTTTAACATGTTGTTTCGGGAAGGAGCCACAAAGCAAAGGCCAAAGGAAGGCGGCGGGAAAAAATTCTAACAAGTGGAGCCTCCGGCTCCCTGTAAAAACAGTTTTAAAAGCCTTTAAATGGCCCTCTGGGCTCATTAAAAGAAGGAGGGAGGGCTCAGGGGTGCGTTTTATGATTGTGCTTAACCGAGCGATTTTGAAACGATTAAGAGAAACTCTTATTTATTGTTTTCCTTTTAACTCTGATTTTGTTGTTCCTTTCTTCTTCTATTGAGGCAGTAGGGGAAAGAGAGGAGGCTTGATTTTTTTCCTTCCCTACTGCCCGCTCAGGCCTTTATAGGTTGAATCGTGACTTTTACAAGGGAGGGTATGCGCGAAGTATTTATTGTAATTGCGATTATTTCAATCGATTACAGACAATCATTCCAGTCTTGACCTTCTTTGGGAGGGATATCGATCTGGAATTTCGTGTATTGAAAAGATTCTTGGATTTTTCTGACGAAGCTGTGCCCACCTCTATCGTTATCGAACGCGAGAATAAACTCTTTTTCCTTGTTCTTTTCAATAACTTTGCCGATCAGTTGTATTTGAATATCAGATAGTTGACCACCGATGCTGAAGTATTGGGTCTTTTCATCATCTTTAATCTGAAAATACGACAGACCATCGAGACCGGATTCGAAGAATGCGAGCCTGCTGTCTTCTTGTTTTGATCTGGAGAACCAGAGGGATCTCTGCCCTCCTTCATTGAATCCCCAAAAATTGGTATTCCTTTTTTCGAGTCCAGTTATTCCATTTTCATTTTTATGAGGAAAAACAACGTTGTTGTGCTTGTCGGTGAAAATAGAGGCAGCAAATCTACCGTCCAAGACGGTTTCCGGGGAAATTTTCCTGGACAATAAGAACCTATTGTTACTTTCAATATCTAAAAGTTTCGCAAACTCAATGGACACTTTTCTAAGGTCAAAGCTGCTTGATTTTGGATTTTTAAAATACTCGACAATAGGGGATGTGATGCTTTTGCCGACGTAGGACCGCAAATACCGTCTCGCCACCCCAAGGTTGCAGCTATTTCTATCCATGACAAAATCGATAATCGATCCACCATCTTCCTTATCGAAATTATAGAAGACCCAATGGTTGTCTTTGTCTCGACTCACTCCAATTTTTTCGCTTCCGTTCCTCAGAACGGTACAAGCTCTACTTGATCTTCTCTTGTCAAGTTCCGAAAAGGAATGGATTGAGGCAAATTCAACTAGGTTTATGTTTGTTTTGAAATGCTCGAGTTCGACATCCATGGCGGTCCCCTTTCCCTACTGCCTCGGGCCGTCTTTTTGGGGATTCACTGTTTGTGCAATTTCTTCTCGAAGCAGTGACAGAACTTGTTTGTCTGTATCCTTTTGCAGATAGATGTCCAAATCGTTATGAAGCTGTTGGATAGAGCCTTCTTTCCGATGTTGATTGAGATAATGAGATCCAACCAAAATTTTCAGCCTGGTTTCCAGTTTCCTCTTGTTTTGTTTTTCTCTTGATTTTGCAGCCTGAATTCTTGCCTCAAGCTGTTTTTTTTGCTGCTCCAGTTTTTCAATTTTAGATACAACCATAGACTTCTCCTTATCAAGTTGAGTTTGCTGTCGATTTTAATCATTAAGCTGTTAACTTGTCTACGATATTATTCAATTGACAGTAATGCTCGAAATCACCTTAAATATTATGATCGGCATGGAGCTAAGTCTGTTTTTCAAAGAAGGCGAAGCCTTGATGCTTTTGACGGCGTCAGCCGGCTAACCCTTATGCTTAAGGGCGCACTTATACATTGTTCCAATGTGTGCGGTGTAACTTCATTCCATAATTTTCAAAACTCATTGCAATATTTATGATTTTCAGTCATAAGTTGCGAATGGCCTCTTACCACCTTTCAGTAAAAATCATTTCTCGCTCTTCAGGGCGTAGCGCTATTGCCGCTGCATCGTATAGATCTCGCTCGGTGATCTTCGATGAACGCCAGGGGATGACGTTCGATTATTCCAAAAAGCTGGATCTTGCTTATAGCGCGATAATGCTACCTGAAAACGCACCAAAACAATTCTCTGATCGTGAAACATTGTGGAATGCAGTTGAAAAAACGGAAAAACGAAAAGACTCGCAAATATCACGAGAAATAGAGATTGCCCTTCCTATTGAGTTGCCGCTTGAGAAGCAGATTTCTCTCGTAAGAGATTTTTCAAATGAATGTTTTGTCTCCAAAGGAATGATTGCGGATATCAATATTCATAACAAAAATGGAAATCCACATGCACACATTATGTTGACTATGAGAGGCGTCAACGAGAATGGATTTACCGGAAAACAGAGAGAATGGAACGCCAGGGGATTGGTCTTTGAATGGAGGCAGGATTGGGCAAATTTACAAAATGAGTATTTAGCAAAAGACGGTCATAAGGTGAGGGTTGATCATAGAAGTTTCAAGGATATGGGAATTGATTTAGATCCTCAGGTAAAGGTAGGTGTCGGCGAACATGCGTATGGTGAAAGCGGGGATCGCATTATTGACCTTGTTCAAATCCTTACAGACAATGGCAAAGCAATAATCGAGAACCCGAATATTGCTTTGGATTATTTAACAAAATTCACTTCTGTTTTTACGAGTTACGACCTTTACAAATTTGCAAACGCTCATTCTTACCAAGAACCACAATTCAGGCAGGTTGTTGATGCGGTCTTGTCATGTACTGAAATTGTTCAACTTAGTAATGAAAAATACTCTACTCGATCAATCGTCCAAACCGAGAAGGAAATGTTTGCTGGCGCCGCTGTGTTGCGGAAAGACGGAGATCATGCAGTTTCAGAAAAATATTTGCGGCAAGCAATAGCGAACAGGAATTTAAGTGACGATCAGCTAGGTGCCTTCAATCACTCGGTTGATAAATCGGGCCTTTCTGTTGTTATCGGTTATGCCGGTACCGGCAAAAGCTATATGTTGAGTGCTGTCAAAGAAGCATACGAAGCTGAGGGATATTCTGTATCCGGCGTCGCTTTGGCTGGAATTGCCGCCAAAAACTTGGAAGAATCGAGTGGTATTCGTTCGACAACAATTTTTCGTAAATTGAAAAACTGGGAGGAAGGTAAGGATCGATTAGATAAATCGCATGTCCTGGTTGTCGATGAGGCTGGAATGGTTGGTACCAACCAGATGGCACAAATTGTCAAACACGTAAACGAAGCCGGCGCGAAGTTGATTCTTGTCGGTGACGATCAGCAAGCACAAGCTATTGGAGCTGGTGGGACTCTGAGAGGATTCAAGGAAAAATTTGGTTATGCGTCGATAACCCATGTGAGAAGGCAAAACGAACAATGGCAAAGAGATGCAACAGTTCTTCTGTCTGGGGATAAAGAACAGATCGGCCGAGCAATCGATCTCTATTCTTCCCATGGCTTTATCCAAAAAACAGATAATCTCAATGAAGCAAAATTTGCATTACTGAACAAATTCACAACTCGGTTCAGCACGGATGAAAGCCGTTTGATCTTGGCCCATCGCAACAAGGATGTTGCCGATTTGAACAATGGCGCAAGAACGCTCTTACGGGAAAGCGGTTATCTTGGTGTAACTGATTCAGTTTTTGAAACATCAAAAGGTGGAATACGCCTCTCTAAAAACGATAGAATTGTCTTCCTGGAGGGGAATAACAGGCTCGGCGTTTATAACGGCACACTCGGTACTGTGAAAAACATAAAAGATGGTGTTTTGAGGGTCGGTATAGATGATGGTAAAGAAATAGTATTCAGCAGTGACGACTACAATAAAATCAATCACGGCTACGCTGTAACCGTCCACAAGAGTCAAGGGGCGACCATAGACAAAACATTTATTCTTGCGACTCCAGGTTTTGATAAACATCTAAGTTATGTCTCAATGTCTCGACATAGAGATGAGGCAAATCTTTATTATTCGAGTGATTCAGACGGTTTCAAAAATCTTGACCACCTGAAGGCTTCGCTCAGTCGTGACAACAGTAAGGATCTGGCTGTTGATTATCTGCAAAAGGATATTTCGTCTCTCGACACCAGGCGAAAGGTTTCAGACACGATTGACATTATGATGCTGAAAAGCGGGCATGTTGATGAGGCCTTTGATCCCAAAGAGGCGAATAAAAACGGATCGTTGTTAATTGAATATCCGGAAATCGGGTTGAAATTAATTAGTCACCATAATGCCATCTTTACTGAGAGAGACATTGATTGTTTTGTGAATAAAAATTCGGACAGCATAGAACAATTCAATAATGTCAGGAGTGCCATATTAAACAGTAAAGTGATAGTACGGTTGGATGACGAGAAATATACAACTCAGAGTTTGGTGGAGGCAGAAAAGCAGCTCTTTAGAGATATTGGTGAGTTGCACAAAAAGAGCACATTCAAAGTTAGCCAGCAAAGCATCGATGGCGCTTTGGCAGCCAGGACCCTTGAAAGCGACCAACTTGAAGCATTGAAGAGTATTCTTCAAAAAGACTCCAGTTTATCAATTGTTCATGGCGTTGCCGGCGCTGGCAAAAGCTATATGCTCGGTGCCGCCCGGGATGCATTTGAAGCCGAGGGAATGAAAATTGTCGGGGTTGCTTTGTCTGGTGTTGCGGCAAGAAGTTTACAAGATGGCAGCGGCATAGAGTCAACGACAATTCAAAGCAAGTTATTTGATTGGCAAAATGGCAGAGGAGTGTTGGACAGTAACCATGTCTTGGTGGTCGACGAGGCCGGAATGGTTGGTACTCATCAAATGGCTCAAATTGTCAAACATGTAAACGAAACAGGTGCAAAGTTGATTCTTGTCGGTGACGATCAGCAGCTGCAGGCCGTTGGGGCCGGAGGACCGCTCAGAGGAATCAAGGATGATGTTGGTTATGTCGCGATCGACACAGTAAGAAGACAAAATGAACAGTGGCAAAGAGATGCAACAGTTCTTCTCGCTGGGGATAAAAAACAAATAGGTAAAGCGATTGACCTCTATTCTTCTCATGGTTTTATTCATAAAACAGATAGTTACAGTGAAGCAAAAGAAGTGCTTTTGAGGGATTGGACTGCAGGGATTGATACTGACAAGCAAACTCGTTTGATTTTAACTCATCAAAACAAAGATGTGGTTGATTTGAATCTTCAGGCGAGAGATATCCTGAAAGAGAGGGGGAGTATTGGCAAAAATGATTTCAGGTTTTTAACATCAGACGACGAAGTCATTAATTTCGCAGAGAAAGAGAGGATTGTATTTACAAAAAACGACAAATCAATGGGTGTTGATAATGGTACCCTCGGAACATTGATGGGTTTCCATAAAGGCACTTTGTCTGTTCATTTGGATGACGGCAGGAACATTGAATTTGATGAAAAGAAATACAATGCTTTATCACATGGATATGCTGTCACAATACACAAGAGCCAGGGTGTAACGGTCGATAAATCCTATGTTCTGGCATCCCCAACATTTGATAAACACCTTGGATATGTCTCCTTAACAAGGCACCGGACCGAAACCAATCTCTATTATTCTGCAGATCTGTTCGAAAACGAAAGCGGGTTAAAGAAAACACTCGGGAGAAAACGAGAGAAGGATTTAATACGTGATTTCACTGATAGTTCAGCTTCCAAAGTGAACAAAACAGAAGGGGGTAAAAAAGAAAAACAGCCCGAGAAGTTCAGTTATCGCATTACCCTGTTTGACAAGGAAATTCAAAAGCCTCTTCGCACAAAAGACGTCTCTTTGGACTTGGATCCCTTAACCCAACGAAAAGAAACAGAAGAACGTCTGGGGAAAGAAATCAGTATATTTGCGAGAAAATCAGGTCTTGTGATTGCCGATATTGGTTACAAGGTGAACAGGATAGAAGGGGTTGAGATTGACAAGAAAAATGACAAAAGTATTTCAAATGACAGGGAATTATCTCTTTAGTAGCTCCCGGCTCGACGCTAAACTGCTGAGAAGTTGTAGCTCGCCGATTTCGGTCGCATCGTCGGCAGGCTCTATGCCATCTCGACCTTAGGCAGTCTCCTTCTGGAGACAAGGAAATCCTTTCTTGTCTGGGCGGACCAAGGACGAAAAATCCGACAGCGGCGTGAGGTATGGAGTTTGAACGCGGCCGAGCTGGTTACGAATGGGCTGTAGAAAATGTTGGAGAATGTCCCGGATACCGAGGAAGAAGGATCTCCTGAGTAAAATAAACTGCAAATCAGTGTTGGCGGCATAATCCTTGTTCTTCTCCCTCTTATTGTGATCGGTATCCTATCTATCACTAAATCAACCACTGCTCTTTCTGAGTTGTCTAAAAAACAAGCGGAGTCAGTTGCATCAGATCTTGCTGGATTGGCGGATCAGATTTTGAAAGAAGAAGTTAAACTTGCCGAAGTATTCGCTGCAGATGATAAAGTTCTTAATGTTGTCAGCCTCTTGCATCAACAGGGTGCTGATGCTGTCACTGGTGAGATAAGTGAACTTTACAAGAGCTTGGGTAAGCAAGTCTCTAGACTAGGAAGCTCTTATGAGGGAGTTTTTGTCAGTGATGCTAAAGGAAACTTATTCACTGGTGTACTTGAAGATGGCAAAGAATACAAAGGCAGTAACATCAATGATAGAGATTACTTTCAAACCGCCAAAAGCATCGGAAAAACAACCATCGGAGAAGTAATCCGCTTAAAGGTGACAGGAAACCTAGTCACCGCCATCTGTGTCCCCATCAAATCTGAGACAGGAGAATTTGTAGGTGCCCTTGGGCTGGTAATGAAAGTGGAATTTCTTGCCGAACTTATTTATGGAAGAAAAATCGGGAAAACTGGCTATGGGTTCATGACTAACAATAAGGGTATTGTTCTCGCTCATCCTGTAACGAAACATATTCTTTCTACTGATATGACCAGCCTTGTCGGAATGGAAGAAATAGTGAGAAGGATGCTTGCCGGAGAACAAGGTGTCGAAGAGTACAACTTTAACGGTGTTGATAAAATTGCCGGTTTTGCACCATTGTCGATGGCGAACTGGTATATCGCCGCTACCCAGGATGAGTCGGAGTTTCTGATGGCGGCACACTCAATCCGCAACGCAAGCATCATTATAACCTTGCTGGCAATAGCGCTGACAGGCTCGTCGGTAGCTTCAAAGTCTGATCAATATTATTATCCGTTACCAGGTTTAGCTTGGAAATTTCGTGCAATTGTTCATTCAGGATACCGGCTCAGGAATACCAATGGAGATACAACAACGAATTTTTGAACCGTACCTCACCACCAAAGAAACCGGTATGAGCCTTGCCATTGTGATTGCATTATGTTTCGAAAGCTTGATAGAGTATTTTTTGGGATTTTCTTATACTTTCTTTATTCTTTTCCATTAATGGTTTATCTCGTTCATCGTTCATCGGATCAATGAAACAACGGGTGGTATATTTATCTCTGGTATCACTATCACAATAATTTTGCTTTTCTGAGTTGCTTATTTTGATGAAAATCCTTGAAACTTGCCACAAGTTGATAGAAACAGAAGATGCCCATCCCCTCACTTCGATGGTAGCCATGGAGTATTCCGAAAAACTTCAGCAAGCTCTCTACGAAATTAGTGAACAGGCTCATTCGCTCTCAGGTGAGGAGGAACTTTATAGTTCGTTGCACGAAATCGTCGCCCGCTTTATCAATGCCAAAAACTTCTTTATTGCCCTTCGCCAGGATCGCGATGATAGGCAGTACATCAAATTCGTCTATTATAATGACGAGTTCGATGCCCATATGCAGGGTCTGGAGTTCATAGTCGACCCAGAGGCAAAACACACAATGTCAGGCTATTTGTTGAAAAGTGGCAAACCCCTGCTCTTAGGTCCTGAGACTTTTGATGAATTTTGCCAAGAAAACAATATAAGCCCCCTGGGAACGAAGGCTTACTCACTAGTAGGAGCACCATTTTATCTCGAACATCTTGCCGGAGTAGTTCTGGTTCAGAGTTACCATGAGTACGTTTATAACGAGAAGGACAAGGACCTAATGGCTTATGTTGCAAGGCACATCGGTGACGCCTTGCAACGCAAAAAAGCAGTCGATGATATTCGTGATGCCAATGATATCTTCACGCTTTTTTTGCGTTATTCCCCTGTACATGTCTACATTAAAGAGATTGTCGACGGTCAAAGCAGAATTGTGAAAGTCAGTGATAATTATTCGGCATCGCTCAAAAAATCGAGTGTGGACTTAATCGGCAAAAACATGGCGCAACTGTTTCCACCGGACTTTGCGGCGAAAACAACAAAAGATGATCTGGAGGTTATCAGCAACGGAATCCCCTTGCAAACTGAGGATTATGTTGATGGAAGAACCTATTCGACAATTAAATTTCCTATAATACAAGGTGGTAAATCTTTACTGGCAGGTTATAGCATTGATATCACTAAACGTAAGCAAATAGAAGAAGCTCTACGTGAAAGTGAGAAGCGTTATAGAATCATCTTCGAAAGATCACCACTGGCGGTAGTCAGATTCGATTCTGAAGGATTAATTGTCGATTTCAACGATAGATTCATCGACATGATGGGCTCAACACGAGAAAAGCTTCTGGGCTTCAATTCAATGAAACAAAGTACTCCGGAGATGAGCGAAATCATCAAAAAAGCACTAAGTGGGGAGATTGTTTCCTATGAAGGTTCCTACACCTCCGTTACCGGAGGCAAGACTACTTTCCTACGCGGTTTGTTCAACCCAGTTACGCCCGGTCACTCGCCTACCGATGTCATCGCGGCCCTTGAAGATATCACCGAGTTGAAAAAACACGAAAAAGAGCAGCAAAAAATTGAGAAACTTGAGTCACTGGGCCTCCTTGCCGGAGGGATTGCTCACGACTTCAACAATATACTAACCGGTATCATGGGCAATCTCTCTTTCTCGAAGGTGCTCCTCAATACCGAACACAGAGCACAAAAGCCTCTTGCAGAAGCCGAAAAGGCAACAAGACGAGCCGCCGAACTTGCCCAGCAGCTTCTCACATTTGCCAAAGGCGGCGAACCGAACAAAAAGGTAGTTTCCTTACAACGACTGATCAGTGATGCAGTTTCGTTTATGCTTCGAGGTTCGAATGTCAAGCCGATAGTTACCATCCCCACCTCTCTCCACGCCATTCGAGCCGATGAAGGACAAATCTGCCAGGTACTGAACAATCTTATTATCAACGCCGACCAGGCCATGCCTGGCGGTGGGACCTTGACGATCACAGGTCGGAATGAAGCATTTCAGCCTGCTAACTCTCTACATCTTGGTGCCGGACCATACATCAGATTAGACATCCATGATACTGGTTGCGGCATATCTCCCGACAGCCTTGCAAAAATTTTTGATCCATACTTTTCTACAAAGATATCCGGCACCGGGCTCGGCCTTGCCACCGCCTATTCGATCATTCAGCGGCACAAGGGGCACATAAGCGTATCTTCGACAATCGGTGCTGGGAGCACTTTCACCATCCTTCTTCCATCAATTGGTACATCTGTGGGAGAAATGTCTGTCGAGGCAAAAGAAACCACCGTATCCCCCAAAAGTGGCTCAATTCTGGTCATGGACGACGAGCAGATGATCAGAGACATTGCCGAGCAGATACTTAGCTTTTTGGGGTATGAGGTGACAACATGTAAGGACGGGGAAGAAGCCATTAAACTTTACCGAGCCTCTCTTGAATCCCACAAAACTTATGCGGCCGTCATAATGGATCTGACCATTCCCGGCGGTCTTGGAGGGAAAGAAACAGCCAAACATATCCTCGCTTCCGATCCTGCCGCTCATCTTATTGTCTCCAGTGGCTATTCCAACGATCACATTGTAGCCAATTTCAGACGATATGGTTTTTCTGGGGCAATTACAAAACCTTACAACATAGACGATTTCAAAAAAGTCCTGAGTGCTGTGTCCGCCCGGATAGCGGAGTTGTAGGAGAGTGGAACAAACCGGGGGCTAGACCTTTTCTGATGGTTTGTATCTCTCAATAGATCTTGACCTATTGAGAGATTGACCAGCATTCGGGTTCAGGTTCTGGATGAGATCTGCGGAACACCTTTTGCCGATGGTTTCCCGCCATGAACACGGAGAAACAAATGTCACTATAGGCCGGTTCCTCAATTCTAACCTTTATGCCGGCAAGGGTAGGCATTATCGGCTATATCATCCCGATCGCATTAATCACTGGTGGTTATTCGCTGTTCCAGACGGCTAACAACACCGCTGTCATGACGGATATCAATCCGGATCAGCGAGGGGTAATTTCCGGCATGCTCAACCTGTCGCGCAACCTCGGGCGTATCACGGGTGCATCTCTCATGGGCGCTGTGTTCGCACTTCTGTCTGCAAACTCGGTAAGCTTTTAAAGCGTAACCTGATTCGACACAGCCAAGTCAACAATATGTGCGCAAGGAAAGTTCTGATAATTATAATCATTTATTTATTGTACAACATTTCAAAACGTTACCTCAGACATTTTTTAAATGGTCAAAGCTGTTAACTCATGACTGTTGATAATCTCGTAGCCAAATTGCCTTATTCCAATAAAGTGATAATCAGTCAATTCCTCAGAAATATTTCCTTTCTCAAAGGTCCAAAAACCATCTTTTAAGATCTTGAATTTTGGAGTAATATTTCCGTCAATATGCGAACCACCATCTTTATTCGCAGTCGCCAAAATGATCGATTTACGCGAGTGCTTTTGTTTGGGGCCGGTTACCAAAACAACTTGTTCCCACCAGTCGATGATAGGTACTTCCCTTGTAAATCTTGATGTTGAAAGGCATGGTTTCATGCCATTCATAGTCATGATGGAAACACAATCCATGATAGCCAAACCTGCTGGTAATGGGGCAGTGCTGCAAGTTGTTAGCAGCCTGATGTCCGACTTCTTTTGCATTAAGGAAAGCAGGGACGTACTATTCCTTGTGTCATGGAAAAGCACTCGCATTGATTGTGCAATCCTGATCGCTTCATCATGGAAACCAGAATCATAACTTTCACATGATCGCGTTATGAAATCAAGTTGCCGGCTAAGGTGTATTTTCTGCTCTTGTGTATGCATACGGCTCTCTTCAGGAACGTCCGGCTCACCGGACCCGCGCTCTTTGCGGGTTCCGAGTGGAGCCGGTGATCAACTATTTAGACCAAATCTGAATGACTAATATTGTCAAGCTTACCCATATTGCGAAGATGTAAACCCAAGTTCCCGAACGATTTACCTTCGGAATACGTAGGTCCGATGGATTTAAGCTTTTCTCTTTAACAAACGCTCCGTTTTCAAAGAATTGCAATGCCTCTTCAATATCCGCAACTCGATTTAAACGCTCACAGTATACTTTGTAGTTTATATGAAGATAAATTGTGGTAATGGCACATAAAGCAAATAAAGGAAAAATCAAATAGGAAGATAATTCTTTACTTATAGCAGTTGTACCTGCTGAAAGCGCAAGGAAAATACCTACCATCCATGATGTTACCTGAAAAGACCGGTCACGAGGGAAAGCAATCTCCTTTCGACGTTCTTGGTAAGTGATTTTTAGAATTTCGAACTTTTGATCATCAGATAAGTTCATATTTTATTTTAAATTTATTGGTAGCTAAAAAGTAATTCTACAGTTCTGTATAATTGATTGGGATGATATACAGAAAGATGACATCATTTGGGAGACCTTGTTCAAGGTCCTTCCAAAGTCCACATAATTCCAAATTATACGTAACCGAAGGAGTAAAAAACACATAGAAGATTCTTCCCAAACAATGAGATTCAGGGCCCCCAACTCGCAAAAATGAATTTTCGTTTTTGTCGGGAAATATCTTTTCCTTTGCTCCCTAACTGTAGCGACCTGCAATGATAAACGCCCGGACCCGCAATCAAGTTACTTCTGGGCCCACAATAAATGAGAATAAGAATAGGCCCCGACCCACATTAAACGATAATGGACCCACATTAAGTGATAATGGGCCCGCAATAATGACACCGGACCCACATTAATTGAGAATAAGGTTTTACCGACTTTCCTTTTTTATAGAGGGATTCCGGCAGCCAGCATTTCCTCTTGAATTTCCCGGCTTTGTCCTGGGGATAATTTTCCGCGTAGAAAAGAACGCATAACATTTGGCTGCACATTTACAGTCATTGCCAGTGTTTTCACATTATATCCATGCCTGGTCAATTTTTGTTCGAGACCGTCAATATCCTTTGCCAAAATTGACTCAACCACTGTTTCCGTAACTGGAGACTCACCACTCATATATGCGGCCTCAAATGCAAGCGTAAGATGATGTTCAATTTGCAAAGGTGTCAAAAGACGATCGGCCAGCAGATCAATTGCTTCTTCTGTGATGATGGTATCAATATCAGTGTCAGGTTTTGTACATTCCCGCAGCAACCATTCAATGAATTCACGCTTGCTGGCAGCTATTCCATCCAAATTGAAAACGGTTGTCCTTGAGCCGATTTCTTCAAGAGATGACCGGTGGAGGTCATTTTTTAATTTTGGGTGACCGGCAAGGACTACGGACATTGTGCCGCCACAATCCTGCACCATCTCAATGAGGCGCTTTAAGCCAATCAATGTGTTCCCGTGAAGATCGTGGGCCTCATCAATAAAAAGAGCTACTGGCATTTTTCTCTTTTTGATCAGCTCTTGAAGCTTCCTTTCCCTTTTCTCTGCCTGGGTTGGGATTTTCAACTCCTTCTCAGTAGACAGGTCATAGAAAAGGGCGACAATAAGAGTATTGAGCGTGACCTTGTTTTTTTCTATCGAGATGGCTTTGGCTACGATAATCTCTTTCTCTTTGTCTAAAGTCTCCCGTATTTTCCTCAGAGTAGTTGTTTTACCGCTTCCAACTATTCCGGAAACAGCAATCAGTTTTCCCTGCCGAATGGCTGTTTTGAGCTCTTGGAAAATCTCTTTGTGATGCGCTGTCTCAAAATAGCCAACGTTACGAAACTCCTTCACCAGCTGAAAATGCTTCATGACATCACTTAACATCTTTAACTCCTTTTCGTTGTTGCCGAAAATAGCATCTGACTTCATCCAGTACTTCTTTTTTTAGAAGTGTACCGGCTAAAATTGCATCTACCTTTTGCCTATCTTCTTCCGACAACTTGGCGAGAGGAATTCCGAGATAATTGGCTATAGCTATTTTTGCCTCCAAGACGCCGGAATAAGTGAATTCTTGAAAAGGGTCAGGGTCCTTAAATTCAATAACAGCTGTTCCTTCGGAAAGGCACCTCATCAATGCAGCCGTTGTTCTGCTGTCATCGGTTAAGGCTTCTTTAGGGAGCGCAATTTCTTCGGCCAGCTTTTCAATGGAATCCGCCCTCTTTTCAGCCTTCGTTTTGCGAAAAGAACGAAATTTATGAAGAGGAATCGGCCCCTCATCGGGATAAAATGGGCCTAACTTTTTTTCTTCATGCTCTATGAATAGTTCTGCGTCAAAGAGTCCCCACCATATAATCACATCTTGCCCGGCAAGAGCCGAGTCGACACGATACGTTCCGCCATTCATTTTAATGGTAGCATCACCAGCCACCTTCCGGCGCTCTGGCTCCCTCGCAAAGGTAGCAAATCTATCCCAAGAGCATATTTTTCGGAGTCCGGCGGCCGGCAGGTTGTTGATCCAATCTTCAATTCGGGAATGCTTTTCAGATCGATGTCCCTTTTCGTTATAACGAAGGACATAATTCAAAAGCCAGGTGTTTGCCTCTTCTTCATTTTTTGGTGTATGAAAATGGTAGAGAGTTTCATGGATTTCCTTAATGGTCCGAAAAGGTCGTTCGACTTTTCCTTTTGCCCGGGCTGTAGTTCGGCGACCATCTTTGCCCTTTGGCATGTGTGTCCGCAACTCAATGCCGAGGTATTCTAAGACTCTGTGAAATACACCGCTTTTGGCAATGGGGCCGTTATCCGTATAGATCATCAGAGGAATACCCTGAAAAGGAAAGCCCTCAATCTCCTTTGTTGCCATAGCCCTGTAAAGAAAACGGAGAGCAGCCTCTACATCCTCACCAAAAACAACATGATATTCCTGGTAAGCAACACCACTGCGATCATCGACCAGGCTGTAAAGCATGAGGATGGGGCGTCCTTTCCTGTTCTCAACCCATGCCGGCCACTCTGGCAACTGTTTCAAATCAGATGGACTTAAGTCAAAATGCCAGCAATCGTTTGAATGTTTTGCTTGAAATCGTACAGAAGCAGGTTCAATCTCCAAAGAAAGAAAATCATACCCCCATCGCTTTAAGTAGCGATTGACCGTTGTCTTTTTCAGTATTCCTTTTGGAGGCCTTTTCAGGCCTTGTGCAGTTTCCACGCCAAAATTTTCGAGAAGGCGAAGAGCTTCCGTGGTAGGTAAGTGGTGCCCTTTTTTATTACGGGTCTTCAGTTTCATGGCAGCGATGATCTGGCAATACAGTTCCATCTCTGTACTTGGAAGAACTCTGGTAATCCCTGCATCAGAGCGACGGAGAGATTTTGGGACCCGTTTATCTCTTAAACTACGGTATACGGTATTTACAGAAACTGCATAGAGGTCGGCGAAGGCCTGGATCATCTTCATCCGTTCAGTATTTCTTGACGGCAGAAGATCTAAACGCCTTTGCAGATCCAATAATCTTTCTTCCGGGATTTTTTTACCCATAGTTTCCGTGCCAAAAACCAAGGTTTTTGAAACATACATTCTTTTGTTCTCACCCCAAGCAAAAAAACATATTATTGTGTTTCAAAACACTGTTCTAAAACATTTGTTCTGTTATTCTCAAGTAAAATCGTTTTTGGAATAAAAAAATGCTGATTGGATATGCTCGTGTTTCAACGATGGATCAAAACCCGCAGATGCAAATCGATGCTCTGGAAAAGGCAGGGTGTGGACGAATATTTATCGAAAAAATATCAGGTTCTCACAAGGAACGGGCCGAACTGAAAGCGGCGTTAGATTATATGAGGGAGGGCGACACGCTTGTCGTCTGGAAATTATCAAGGTTGGCACGTTCCATTAGGCAAATTATTGCCACCGCCTATGACCTTGAGCAACGTAAAATTAAGCTGAAGATTCTTACTCAGAACATCGATACAGGAACACCAGAGGGACGTCTGTTTTTTCACGTGACCGCAGCATTCGATGAATTTCAAAGGGAATTGATCGTCGAAAATACCCGTGCCGGTCTCGCAGCGGCTCACCAACGAGGCCGTATAGGTGGTCGGCCACCAAGCATGACTGTGGATAAAATTCGTACTGCTGAGTCTATGCTTAAAGATTCCGAAAACTACCCGTTCATATCAGACATTATCAAACAGCTGGAGATTGGACGAACGACGTTCTATCGTCATTTTCCTCCAGAACGGATCAGTGAGCTAAGGCAACTGAAATAAAAACTTGAGATGGTGGGCTTACAGGAAAAGCTTAACCTATGAGGTGTGCTTTTCAATTGAAGCTTGTCAAGGAAAAGCTAACATCATGATGGCACTGGCCGTCAAGGTATTGCGCAGTCGCTTGATACACTTCCCTGCCGTAGAGTTGCCTCCTGGGGCCAATAAAGTAATTGAAAAAATTATGAATATAATCAAATATAATAATTGTATATGAGTGTTGGCCTGAATAGCTTGGCGGCAGGCTGAAGTTACCTCATAGGCTGGAAGATCCACCTGCCCTACAACAGCACTTTATCGAATCGGAGATTCGTCCCCTTCATGAACACTATCCTGTTTTTCACCTGTATCCTGCTTCTGCTCGGCATTGCCTCGAGCAAGTTTTCGGCCCGCATCGGCATGCCTGTGTTGGTGCTGTTCCTGGTCGTAGGTATGTTGGCCGGGTCGGAAGGGCTGGGCGGAATCGATTTCGAGAATTACAGCCTTGCCAACAGCATCGGCAGCATAGCCTTGGCGCTGATCCTCTTCGACGGCGGCCTTCGTACGCCTATGGCATCGGTGCGCGCCTCATGGCGTCCGGCGCTCTCTCTGTCAACGGTCGGCGTCCTGCTGACTGCGGTGCTAACCGGCGTTGCCGCCGCCTGGGTGTTGGGTGTGCCGTTGCTCCATGGCATGCTGTTGGGCAGCATTGTCGGTTCGACCGATGCGGCGGCCGTTTTTTCGGTTCTTCGCACCAGCGGCATGAGACTTCCGCCCCGGCTTACCGCGACGCTCGAGGTGGAAAGCGGTTCGAACGACCCCATGGCCATCTTCCTCACCGTCGGCCTGATCGAAATAATCACGGGCACGGCCGATACAACAGCCGGCATAGCCCTGATCTTCCTTCTCCAGTTCGGTGTAGGGGGCATCGTCGGTATCGGTATAGGCTACTTTGCCACCTGGCTGGTCAATCGGATCAACCTCGATTATCCGGGATTATATCCAATCCTCGCTCTGGCCCTGGGGATCCTTTCCTTCAGTCTGGCAGCCGTTCTGGGCGGAAGCGGCTTTCTTGCCGTATATCTTACCGGCATTGTTCTTGGCAACGGCAGGCTCGTCTTCAAAAACGGGATCTTTCTTTTTCACGACGCCGGCGCGTGGCTGGGCCAGATCATGCTCTTCATCATGCTGGGTCTTTTGAGTTTTCCTTCCCGGTTGCTGTCGGTGGCCGTCGAGGGCCTGGTGATCGCCGTGGTATTGATCTTCGTGGCCAGGCCGATCGCTGTGCTGCTCTCGGCTTTTCCTTTTCGTTTTTCCCTGCGGGAATACACTTTTCTCTCCTGGGTTGGCCTGAAGGGGGCTGTACCCATCACTCTGGCGACCTTTCCTCTCCTGGCAGGCGTGGAGCACAGCGCCCTGCTCTTCAACGTCGTTTTTTTTGTCGTTCTGGTATCGGCCATAACCCAGGGCTGGTCTCTCCCCCTCGTGGCCCGCTGGCTTGGACTCGGACAACCGACGGACAACAGGGCGCCGCTCACCGTTGAAATCAACGCCCTGCGGCACGTCGACGGAGAGATCGTCGAGTATATCGTCGGGCTCGATTCTCGGGCGGCAGGCCTGGCGCTCCGCGACATGGCATTGCCCTACGAGGTGCTCGTCTCGCTCATTGTCAGAAATGACGATATAATGATTCCCAGGGGAAGGAGTGTCCTTTTGCCCGGCGACCATGTTTTCATCACCATGCGGAGCAAGTGCAAGCCCCTCATCAATTGTTTTTTCGATTCCTGCGCCGTGGATCCGCAATTGTCCGCAGACCTTAAACTTGATTTTCGAGCCGACAGCACTGTAGAACAACTCTATAGATTTTTTGGTATCTCGGAACCGGTTGTCCAGGGGAACCGCTCGATTGGTTCGTTGATCGAGTCGGAAGAGAGAGGGTGGCAGAGGGTGGGAAGTTTTATGGTCTCACCGGGGGAGAAACCCGGCCTGGTGAGCCTAGTTTACGATCCCCCCATAAGCCCCGTCCCAAGAAGTTGACTCCTGCGAAGGAAACAGCGGGGGGCAGCTATTACAGCCGGGGCACGGGAACCTGTGCAGCAGAATGTATATCGTCGCTGCCGAACAGCCTTTTCAGAAACCCCGGGCTTTCCGCAGCCTTGATCACCATGTCATGGGAATTTTGCAGTGGATCACTTCGAGAAAAATCGTTCCCATCCGCACTTCGAGGTTGACTTTCGCGTTGACCATTCATTTTTCAATGGCTAAGGTTTTTTTACGTTTAAATCGATGACTTTGGCTATTCACAATTTGCGGTGGAAAAAACCTTTCATCCTGGCAAAGGCATTATTATGAAAATGACGCCATTCAAGAACATTCTTTTTGTTGTTGAAGAGACATCAGGTCAAGCATCGGCTATTGCACGCGCTGTTTCTATGGCGGAAAAAGATCAGGCAATACTGACTGTCATTGAAGTGATCTCTCCAGTTCCCGCGGCCTATCTTTCGGAAACAGTAAAGTACCACAAGCAAAAGTTGGAATCCTTGATCACACCGTACCAGAACCGCCTAAAAATTCAGATTGACGTATTATCAGGAGCGATTTTCCTTGAGGTAATTCGCTCCGTACTACGCAATGCATATGACCTGGTGATCAAGCCTGCGGAAAATTCCGATGTTATGAAGAGATTGTTTGGTAGCGTGGATATGCATCTGTTGCGTAAATGTCCTTGCCCGGTATGGCTAATGAAACCGCCCGAAAAACCAAACTACAACTGTGTTCTAGCGGCTGTTGATTTCGATCCATTGCAATTAGACGCATCAGAGCAGGCATTCAACAATGAAATTATTGATCGGGCCTCTGCGCTCGCACTATCTGACGCAGCGTCCTTGCATCTTGTCCATGCCTGGGAAGCATATGCCGAAAGGGCCATGTTGGCTCATGGCGACATCTTGAATGAGAGCGTCGCCTCTCATATACAAAAACAGGCCTTAATGCACCAAAAAGAACTATATAGGCTTGGTGAGGCGTTGTGTAGTCGTATCGGCAACAATGCCTACAATAAGCTTTCCCCAAGCTTTCATCTGCCCAAAGGACCTGCAAAAAAAGTGATCGCGCCTCTGGCAACGGAACTACAAGCGGATCTTGTCGTTATGGGAACGGTCGCTCGCACCGGCATCTCAGGCCTGATCATCGGCAATACCGCCGAAGCCATTCTCAACCAGCTTACGTGTTCGGTTCTCGCCATAAAGCCTCCTGGATTCAAGACGCCGGTGACGGTCGACCCATAAAAATAAACAAAACAGAGCCCGGCTACGGCTCGGTAGCTCTTGGGAAAAGCCTGGTCCGGGAATCGCAGCGCGTTGGATATCGGGCCTGATAGAGTATGTTTTTGAAACGAGAGTTATTCGTGTCACTAACACCCCACAAGGGGGTATAAGTACCTTCACGAAATTCGTTAATAAAAACAAGAAACGAATTTCTAAACAGGGGCCAGGTTATTGAGCTCTTTGATAGTGCTCGACTTGCCTATAACTATCAGACAATCCCCCCCCTGTAAGCGCTCCGCAGGGTTGATCGTCGTGATCTGATCCTGACCCCTGCGAATGCCGACCAGGGTCACCCCGAACTTTTGTCGAAAATGAAGTTCAGCCAAGGACTTGCCTGAAAAATCCGAATCCTCCGACACCTTGATTTCGGTGATTTCAAAGCGGTCTGTGTCTTCTGCGTCGCTCCGAGCTTCGAGGTGATTCAGTATGTTTTCAGCATCTTTCAAGCCGGCCGGATGTCCCATAAGGAGTAGCCGGTCGGCTGGGAAAATTCTGAAGTCCGGTGTCGGCTCGTAAAAGATGCGCCCTCCCCGACTGGCCGCCAGAATAGATATTCCCAAAGCCGATAACGGGAGTTCTCGTATAGTCTGCCCAGCGGCCGAAGCATCCGAACGAATACGCAACTCGAGAAATGAGACTGGCCAATCAACGCTTTTCGGAAGGAAGTCCATCGCATAAGTTAAGGCGTCGGCCGCTTGTTCCGTAGCATCCTTAAAAGGCCGAAACACCAAATTGACGCCGACTTTTTCGAACTCAGCAGCTTCTTGGCTGTTTGTCGCCGTCAAGGCCACCTTGCCGGTATAGCCATCCTTTCTGAGATTATGGATAAGTGCCAAATTCATCTCTTTGGAACGAACGGTGCTGATAACCCATTGCGCCTTTTTCAACGGCAAATGCTCATGCATCTCCGGGTCCGCCATATCCCCGTAAAGAACAGGCACGCCTTTCTTACGCCACACATCCAAAGCGCCGGGGTCGAAGTCGATCCCCACTATGGCATTTTTTCGCCGGAGAAGGTGTTCCATCAGCCCGCTGCCATAATTACCCAATCCTACTAAAATGACGTCGACTGCTCCCGTTTCCGCGAAGGTGTCTATGTCCGCCTCCCGGTGAGGATTGCGCCTTTCGAAAATTTTCAAAGGAGAGGATAGAACACGATAAAGCGGGTAGGAATAGAGGATCATGTAGGTGGACAGGAATATGGTCACCACCCCCACGAGGGTGATCAGCCCCATCGTTTCTTCGGTAATGTGGCCGATACTCAGCCCCAAGGCCGCCACAATAAGCGAAAACTCGCTGATTTGGGCCACCGTGAGACCGGCCAGAAAACCGGTACGACGGCGATATCCCATAGCTCCCATGATCATCAGAACAATGAGCGGGTTGCCGACGAGCACAAAGATGGAAAAAACAAGCGATGCGCCCAATTGCGAGCCCACCATGGACCAATCCAATCGTGCGCCGAGATCGATGAAGAAAAACAGCAGGAGAAAATCCCGAAGGCCTGTGAGCCGCGCGCCGATCGAATCCCTGAAGGCAGTGGACGCCAGTGAGACACCGGCCAGAAATGCACCGACTTCCCTACTGAAACCCAACAGTTCACTCGCCGCTCCGAGAACGATCGCCCATGCGATTGCGAAGAGAGTTAACAGTTCCAGTGAATTTGAGAGACGCTGGGTCAGGTAAGGAATGACATATTTCATCAGCAGGGCAACCGCGCCCAAGAGTCCCAACCCCTTAGCACCGATCATCAGGAGCGAGAGATATCCCGGATCCTCCCCGGTAACAGATGCCCCCAATGTCGTCAGGCCGACCAGTGCCAGAATGGCGGCGATATCCTGAACGATCAGAAAGCCAAGAGCAATCTGGCCATGAAGAGAGTCGATTTCCTTTTTGTCGGACAGGAGCTTTACGATGATAATCGTACTTGAAAATGTTAGCGCAACGGAAACATAAGCCGCACTGAGATATGACATATCCATGGCAATGGCAATGACAAAACCGATAAGCGACGTAAAGACGATCTGTCCGAGGCCGGTCGCCAAGGCGACGGGGCCGGTAGTTCGAATGAGATTAAGATCGAGTTTTAGCCCAACGATAAACAACAAAAGGGCTATGCCGATATGGGCCAGAAGCTCAATCTGCTCATAACTGTGTATGATGCCAAGAAACGAGGGACCGGCCAGAATGCCCGTTGCCAAAAACATGATGATCAAGGGTTGTCGCAATTTCTGCCCTATGATTCCGGTCAACGTCGCAAGTCCTAAAATAGCGGCTATTTCCACGAATACATTTCCAGCAATCATTTTCTACAACTCCTTGGTCTTCACATAACAAGTAATTCTGTTGATCTGTATATCATCCCGACTCGCATGAAGTGTTGGATGTTTTCCTATACTGACAAACTTAGAAAACTCTTTGCCTGGCTCGCTCAGGAAATTCCGGCAATGTACTCATCGAAATAATTACTATGATTGAATACTCGCTTTTCTGCATATCTAGAATGGAAAAATAAACAATTTATGGAGCGTGGCAGAGGGTGGGAAGCTTAATTGTCTCTCCGGGGGGAGAAACCCGGCCTGATGAGTCTCGTATACGAGCCGCCATAAGCCCAGCCTCAAGAAATGGACTCCTGCGGAGGAAACAGCGGGGGATCGGTATCTATTATTCAGTGAGTTTTACTGGAGTGGAAAAACCGGTGGGTTTGATGGCGAGCACCGAACATGTCAGCTGATTGAGAATAGTCTCTGCAGTATTGCCGATGATCAACCCGGCTATGCCGGTCCGAACGACCGTCCCCATGACAACCAGATCGGCTCCCAACTCCTCCGCCGTTGCCGGGATAATCTTTTTTGGACTTCCTTTCAGCAGGTGAAAACGAGGAAGAAGGCGATTGTAGGCCTCGGCTCCCATGCCGTGGCGCAATCTTTCGCCGAGTCCGAAGAGCTGTTGCTGGCGGGACATGTATTCCTGTTCGATATGGGTGGTCGCAGCGTCCACCATACTTTCGCTCCGTGCCAGGAGGGCTCCCTCGGCGAAGGCTCCCCAGGCGTGAACAAGATGCAGGGACGCGGACTCCGACAGGGCGAGCGCACTGGAGAGCTCGAGAATTTTCATGTTCAGCTCCTGTTCCTCCGCCGGGTGAAAGAGGTCGAGATCGACCGCAGCCACTCTCTTGTGGTCCATGGTCCACATAGCTCTTGACGCAGCGGATTCAGGGATTCAGCTTTCCGCCAAACGAGAAGGCAATACCCTAAGAGGAAACGGCAAACGGCGCATCAGTCGCATGCCGTTGAATGTTACCAGAAGAGATGCGCCCATATCAGCCAGCACGGCAAGCCAAAGATTCCCCATACCGAAAGCAAGCAATACCAGGAAAATGATCTTAATCGAAATAGCGAAAGCGATATTTTCTTTGATGATAGTCACAGTCTTATGACTCAGCTTGATAATATAGGCCAGCTTGTCAAGATCATCGGTCATGAGCACCACATCTGCCGTTTCCAGAGCCACATCCGATCCCGCACCCCCCATGGCCACACCTACCGTCGCAACCGCCAGTGAAGGGGCATCGTTCACCCCGTCACCGACCATGACCAGTTTGCCGTAATCGCAGGCTATCTTCTTCACCGCGGCAACTTTATCCTCAGGCAGAAGCTCACTATAAAAACTGTCGAGGTTAAGTTTCTTGGCAATTGCCCTGGCCACTCGATCATTATCGCCCGTGAGCATGGTGATATGCTTCATGCCCGCTCGATGAAGTGCATTTATGGCTTCCCTGCTTTCATTCCGCAACGTATCGGCTACCGCAATCATGCCGAAAATGCGATTCTGGGTACCCAGCAACATGACCGTTTTGCCTTGCTGCTCAAGATCAGCCAACACCTCCCCATATGGAGCCAAATCATGGTCGAGATCTTCAAATAATCGGACATTGCCGATGTACATCGTTTGACCATCGATCACGGCCTGCGCCCCACGCCCTACCAAGGCCTTGAAATGGGTCGCCGGTTGTAGCTTTAGCCCCTTTGCCCTTGCAACTATAGCCTGGCCCAGGGGATGCTCGGACCATTTTTCGATACCGGCTGCCATTGCTAAAAAATCGTTTTCAGAATATCCATTAGTGACCACAATATCCGTCACCACCGGTCGGCCTTGAGTTAAGGTTCCGGTTTTGTCGAAGGCGATAGCCTTGATTGAGCCCATCTCCTCCAGATACGCGCCCCCCTTAATGAGAACGCCTTGCCGGGAAGCATTGCCGATAGCGGAGACGATGGATACCGGGGTTGAAATGACCAGTGCGCAGGGACAAGAAATAACAAGCAACACCAAACCATTATAAAACCACGGGGCAAAAGGTTGTTGAAATACCAGCCACGGCAGGACCATGACTCCAGCTGCAGCCACAAGCACAAGAGGTGTATAGTACTTTGCAAATACATCGACAAACTGCTGCGAGGGAGCCTTCTGTGCCTGTGCTTCCTCCACGAGATGCGAGATCTTGGCCAGGGTCGAATTCTCTGCAGTCTTCGTTACGGTGATCTCAAGCGCTCCGTGTTCGTTCACTGTACCGGCATACACCATATCGCCCGCCGTTTTCTCCACAGGAATCGATTCGCCCGTAATAGTGGCTTGATTGACTGCCGATACACCACTATGGACAATTCCATCCATGGCGATTCGATCACCGGGCTTGACAATGACGATATCGCCCACCACGATGTCCTCGACGTGCAGACGCACCTCCTCTTTGCCCCTCCGCACTAATGCCTCAGGTGGCGCGAGTTCCATCAACGACCGGATGGACTTGCGGGTTTTATCCATGGTGTAGGTCTGCAAGGTATTGCCAAAAGAAAAGAGAACGGCCACCGCGGCGCCCTCGCTCCATTCACCTATGACCGCTGCACCGACTATGGCGGCAGTCATCAGAAAATTCATGTCGAGCGATAGGGAACGGAGGCCGTACAGACCACTTTTTGCTGCGTGGAAACCACCGACAATGGCAGTGAGTGCATAGAGCCAAACTACAAAGCCCTCTGCTATCCCCAGCCAATCTAAGACAGTGGCGATCGTCATCGTTACACCGGATGAGACGGTAGCCAGGGTCCGGACATTTTTCCACCAGTGGGTTTCCGCCAGCGGCTGACGAGCAGTCTTATTCTCCTTGATTGCTCCATAACCGGCTTGTTTCACCACTTTCACGATGGCAGAATCGGCAATGGCATGCTCGACCATCAATTTGCCCGCACCAAAGTTAAAGATCGCAGATTTCACACCCGGTATGTTTGCGATTCTTTTTTCCAATTTTGCTGCGCAATCACCACAGTCCATACCGGAGATGCTAAAAACCGTCTTATGGAATCCTTCCTCAATCTTATTGACAATACCGCCAATAGCAGCCGTAGTTTGACCGCCGCAATGTGCTCGCGCGTTCTCTGCATCTGCACCGACGCAACAACATGCTTCCTGGCAGGGCGATCTTCCCGTTCCGTTTTCGATCCGAGTGTAATAATCCAATTTCATTCTCTTTTCCCATGCTTAACATGTTCAATCCCCTGTGCCAGAAGCAGGGAGATATGTTCATCGTCAAGTGAATACCAAACCATTTTCACTTCTTTGCGATGTTTGACGAGCCGCGCCCCACGCAGCAGACGAAGCTGATGGGACACCGCAGATTGTCCTATGGCGATGACGGCGGAAATATCGCACACGCAGAGCTCCCTTTTGGAGAGTGTGTGCAGAATCTTCACCCTCGTCGGATCACCAAGAATTTTGAATGTTTCGGCAATTGAGTGAGCATCTTCGTCGACAAGCATTTCTGCTCTTGCCAAGCAAACATGCCGGAAAGGTTCGCATAACTGCTCGCAAACGCTTGTATCGTAATCCTGTTGTTCCATATCACACCTATCATATGTGATCATTTGTTCAAATACTAAATGATGTACCACAATGTGTCAACCGGGCAATCTTCACATTCTATGAAGGGGCGGGTCGCTATAGTTAAGCGTTCTTTATGATACTGGATGCAGAGTGCAGGAGTGAGCCAATCTCAGTGTGCAGGATGTTGTACTGGAAATCCGACAGTGCTTACCCTCATCGGTAAAGGCAAAAAGGTACGCAGGCTTCCACTGATGAAAACCAACATCTCTCAAGATGTTGGTTCAGCCTATCCGATTATGTGATCATTCTGACTTTATGTTAGCCATAATAGAACTACACAAAAAGCATCATTCATCAAATTTCACCGGCGTCTTAAAACCAGGAGGCTTTATGGCAAGAACGGAACACGTAAGCTGATCGAGAATGGTCTCGGCGGTATTACCGATGATCACTCCTGATATTCCCGTACGAGCGACTGTCCCCATGACGACAAGATCCGCCCGCAATTGCGTCGCTAATGGTACAATTACTTTTTTTGCCGGTCCTTCGGGCAGGTGAAAGGAAGGCGAAAAGGAGTCATAAGCCTCCTTGCCGATCCATTTGCGCAATTTCGCGGCCAGTCCGTAAAGTTCCTGCCTGTGGCGCTCAAGATCTCTTTCAACGTAATTGGTCAAGCCTTCCGATGACATGCCGCCCCGTGACAACATGGATTTTTCAGCAAGGGCTTCCCAGGCGTGAACAATGTGCAGGGATGCAAAATCGGAAAGCGCCAGTGAGGCGGCCAGTTCCAGAATTTCACGGTTGAGATCATGTTCTGAAGGTATGGGGGGCAACAGCTCGAAATCGACAGCCGCCAAGATGCTGCTGTAATTTGATTTCTCCGGTGGCTTCATGAGCCAGACCGGGCAGGGACATTTCCGGAGAAGATGCAGGTCGTCACTGCCGAACAACCTATTCATCCAAGTCGGATGTTCCGCTGGTTTGATGAGCAGATCATACCCATTTTTCAATACGGCTCGAATCGCCTCAAGGTACGTCTTTCCAACCAATACTTCCAGCCTGATTTGCAAACGTTCTTTGAAGGGTTGAACCATGGATTCCATCGCCTTGCGATGATCGGATTCCACGGCGGCTCTCAGCTCGTTGGAAACCGGTCCTCCCGGCGGCAGGCCGATACCCGCCGTGACGACCTGAGTCGGGATTACATCAACAATTGTCAGGTCGGCCTGATTGTTTACCGCCAGCGAGACAGCTCGCGCAATCGTCGATTCCTGGTCTGTGGTTGGTTCGTTCACGTAGAGTATGTTTTTGAAACGTTTCATGGATTCCCCTCCAATGAGAGACATTCGAGCCGCTAAACAGGGGCCAGGCTCTTAAGCTCTTTGATAGTGCTCGACTTGCCGATAACGATCAGACAATCCCCTCCCTGCAAGCGCTCCGCAGGGTTGATCGTCGTGATCTGATTCTGCCCTCTGCGAATGCCGACCAAGGTCGCCCCGAACTTTTGTCGAAAATGAAGCTCAGCCAAAGACTTGCCTGAAAAGTCCGAATCCTCCGACACCTTGATTTCGGCGATTTCAAAGCGGTCTGTGTCTTCTGCGTCTCTCCGCGCCTCAAGGTGATTCAGTATGGTTTCAGCATCTTTTAAGCCAGCTGGATGTCCCATAAGGAGTAGCCTGTCAGCCGGGAAAATCCTGAAGTCCGGTGTCGGCTCGTAAAAGATGCGCCCTCCCCGACTGGCCGCCAGAATAGATATTCCCAAAGCCGATAACGGAAGTTCTCGTATGGTCTGTCCAGCGGACGAAGCATCCGAGCGAATACGCAACTCGAGAAATGAGACAGGCCAATCTACACTTTTCGGAAGGAAGTCCATCGCATAAGTCAATGCGTCGGCCGCTTGTTCCGTCGCATCCTTGAAAGGCCGAAATACCAAATTAGCGCCTGCTTTTTCGAACTCAGCAGCTTCTTGGCTGTTTGTCGCCGTCAAGGCCACCTTTCCAGTATAACCATCCTTCTTGAGGTTATGAATAAGTGCCAGATTCATCTCTTTGGAACGAACGGCACTGATAACCCATTGCGCCTTTTTTAACGGCAAATGCTCATGCATCTCCGGGTCAGCCATATCCCCGTAAAGAACAGGCACGCCTTTCTTGCGCCACATATCCAAAGCACCGGGGTCGAAGTCGATCCCCACTATGGCATTTTTTCGCCGGAGAAGGTGTTCCATCAGTCCGCTGCCATAATTACCCAATCCCATTAAAATGACGTCGACTGCTCCCGTTTCCGCGAACGTGTCTATGTCCGCCTCCCGGTAAGGATTGCGTCTTTCGAAAATTTTCAATGGGGAGGATAGAACACGATAAAGCGGGTAGGAATAGAGGATCATGTAGGTGGACAGGAATATGGTCACCACCCCCACGAGGGTGATCAGCCCCATCGTTTCTTCGGTAATGTGGCCGATACTCAGCCCCAAGGCCGCCACAATAAGCGAAAACTCGCTGATTTGGGCCACCGTGAGACCGGCGAGAAAACCGGTGCGACGGCGATATCCCATACCCCCCATGATCATCAGAACAATGAGCGGGTTGCCGACGAGCACAAAGATGGAAAAAACAAGCGATGCGCCCAATTGCGAGCCCACCATGGACCAATCCAATCGTGCGCCAAGATCGATGAAGAAAAACAGCAGGAGAAAATCCCGAAGGCTTGTGAGCCGCGCGCCAATCGAATCCCTGAAGGCAGTGGACGCCAGTGAGACACCGGCCAGAAATGCGCCGACCTCCCTGCTGAATCCCAATAGTTCACTACTCGCCCCGAGCAGGACCGCCCATGCGATTGCGAAGAGAGTCAACAGTTCCAGCGAATTCGAGAGACGCTGGGTCAGATAGGGAATGACATATTTCATCAGCAGGGCAACCGCGCCCAACAGTCCCAACCCCTTTGCCCCGATCATCAGAAGCGAGAGATAGCCCGAATCCTCTCCGGTAACAGATGCCCCCAATGTCGTCAGGCCGACCAGTGCCAGAATGGCGGCGATATCCTGAACGATCAGAAAGCCAAGAGCAATCTGGCCATGAAGAGAGTCAATTTCCTTTTTGTCGGACAGGAGCTTTACGATGATAATCGTACTTGAAAATGTAAGCGCAACCGAAACATAAGCCGCACTGAGATATGACATATCCATGGCAATGGCAATGACAAAGCCGATAAGTGACGTAAAGACGATCTGTCCGAGGCCGGTCGCCAAGGCGACGGGGCCGGTAGTTCGAATGAGATTCAGATCGAGTTTTAGCCCAACGATAAACAACAAAAGGGCTATGCCGATATGGGCCAGAAGCTCAATCTGCTCATAACTGTGTATGATGCCAAGAAACGAGGGCCCGGCCAGAATGCCCGTTGCCAAAAACATGATGATCAAGGGTTGTCGCAATTTCTGCCCTATGATTCCGGTCAACGTCGCAAGTCCTAAAATAGCGGCTATTTCCACGAATACATTTCCAGCAATCATTTTCTACAACTCCTTGGTCTTCACATAGTAAGTAGCCTGATGATCTGTATATAATCACGACTCGCATGAAGTATTGGATGTTTTCCGACAAGCTCAGACTCGACCCCCGCGGAAAATATTCCTTGCCGTCGGCAAGACGGTGGGCGGCCATTTGTCAGCAAAATCCTGCAGCCGAGCAAAACCAGAGCCCTTGATCGAGGATATCAAGCAGCACATTTCGACATTCTCATATCAGGCGGAAAGCGCTTCGCTTGTCGTATCAAAGCAAACACCACAAAAACATGCTTTGAGATCCCTCTAATAAAAGATCTATGACACAAAGATTCTTCTTGGCCAGCACCCTATGCGAGTCCTTAATCGGACATTACTGAGTAGATGTGTTCTCGTTTCTTGGGGCAAACATCTTCTTGATGGCTTCAGCGTCGGCGGCCATGGTAAAGATATGCAGCAGATCGCCGCCCTTTAGTGTCGTCTCTCCGTGCGGGACGATAACCTGCTTGCCGCGCTGGATGGCCCCGATGACTGCTTTCGCGCTGAAGGTCAGGTCAACGACCCGTGACTCAGGAAAACCTTCTGGCACCGTGACGCGCAGGACCTCCCCCTGCCCGCCCTCGATCAGCGCGATGATATTGACATCATCCGCCTGCACTCGGTTGAGAAGTTCTTTTAACGCCGCCTCGCGTGGCGATACGACCACATCGATACCGACTCGGTCAAAAAGCAGGGCCGCCTGCATGTTACCGACCCGGGTGATGATGCGTCCTTTACTTATCTGTTTGACGAGCAGGGAACAGAGCAGGTTCTTTTCGTCATTATTGGTGACGCAGATGATCGCGTCGGTGTCACCAATAGATTCACTTTCCAGCAACTCGAAGTCCGTGCCGTCGCCATTAAGGATCAGGGATTTTTTCAGGTTGTTCGCCAGGAAAAGGCAGCGTTCCTTGTCGTTTTCGATAATGGTCACGCGAATACGTGCCTGTTCGAGCTTCTTGGCGAGCAGGAAACCGACACTGCCGCCACCAATCAGGGCTACCTTTCTGATCTTGTTGCTTTTTTGAAAGAATCGGGCAGCCAGGATGTCGAGGGCTACCCCGGTCCCCATGAAAACCACCTTGTCATTGAGTAAAATTACCGTCGAGCCATCCGGAATGAACAGCTTATTATCGCGCATTATGCCGACAATCAGGACATTTTTCGGGAAGACGCAGTCAATGATGCGTTTATTGAGGATGGTCGAGTCTTGCTTGATGCGGTATTCGAACAGTTTCGCCCGACCTTTGGCGAAATGCTCGACATCGATTGCCTCGGGCACCGAGACGATACGAAAAATATCCTCGGTAAGCAGCTGTTCCGGCCAGATCACCGTATCGATGTCATACGGCGCCCGATAACGCCCCTGACTATATAACATCAGGTTGTTATACAGCTCCAACGTACGGATAAAGCACATCGTTTCAATATCGGCAATGCGTTTCACGGTCCAGCAGGCGACGACGTTTGCTTCATCGCGGGTGGAACAGGCGATGAAAAGATCCTTGGCTGCCGTCTCGGCCTGTTCCAGGGCGTTGACATCAGCGCCGCTGCCGTTGACATAACTCACATCGAGATGACCAAACTTTTCCGGGATACCGTCATGTTCATCGAGTATGGTGATATCGTGGTTTCTGCTCAGTCGCAGTGCGGCCATATAGCCGACCTCGGAAGCTCCATAAATTAATATTTTCATTAAGGTACCCCGTTTCACTCGGGAAAAACTCTCCACCCTCCTGCCGCATATTGTCAACGGCGTCATTTTGGCATGCCATCTTGTAATCCGACTTTTATCGGGTCAGAGGGAG
Organism: Desulfobulbaceae bacterium BRH_c16a; assembly: GCA_000961725.1. Taxonomy (GTDB): domain Bacteria; phylum Desulfobacterota; class Desulfobulbia; order Desulfobulbales; family Desulfocapsaceae; genus Desulforhopalus_A. The sequence continues at coordinate 138,973 of LADS01000008.1, read as the reverse complement.
CCAACCTCTTGGCATCGAGTCGTCGCTGTATTTCTAACACTGATTTCAGGAAGAACCCGTTAAGATTGGAATAACATATCTTAACCAATTTGCCAATTTGACACCATCAAGAGATTGAGCTAACAGTAGAAGGGGAAAGAAAAACAACAGAGAAGAAAAGACACAACATAACGAATCTCGCACTATAACTACTGGTCATCTTTTTCCAGATGGAGCCTCGACACCTTATTCTCAATTAATGTGGGTCCGGTGTCATTATTGCGGGCCCATTATCACTTAATGTGGGTCCATTATCGTTTAATGTGGGTCGGGGCCTATTCTTATTCTCATTTATTGTGGGCCCAGAAGTAACTTGATTGCGGGTCCGGGCGTTTATCATTGCGGGTCGCTACACCTAACCGAATTTCTTCGCTTGAAAATCTTTCCTCACACCCTGCAGCGGAATAAAGGGCTTGTGTTGTAGTCGCAATGTGACTACAATACAATCATGATGTCGGCTACGGCCAAGGCCCAGAAAATATTCAAGGAGATCCGCTATGAGCACACATAATACCTACGTTCGTGCCCGTATTGACACCAAGACCAAAGAACGTGCTGCCTCCGCGCTGGAGGAGATGGGCTTGTCAATATCTGACGCCATTCGCTTACTTATGCTGCGTGTAGCAGAGGAACACCGATTGCCTTTTGAAGTCAGAGTTCCGAACGCCACCACTCGCAAGGCGATTACTGAGCTTGAGGCCGGAAAGGGAAAAAAATTTACCAGTATTGACGCGTTGATGGACGATTTGCATGCTGACGATTGATCGTTCCTCAGCATTCAAGCGCGACTATAAGCGAGAGGCATCGGGCCGACACCGGTCAACACTCGACGCCGCCCTAATGGCCATCTTGACCGCATTAATAAACGACAACCCATTAGAGCCGCGGTATCGCGACCATGACCTGAGTGGCCAGTGGTCAGGGTACCGTGAGTGCCACGTTAAGCCTGACCTGCTACTGATCTACCGAAAACTGGACTCCAATACACTGCGGCTGGCCCGTCTTGGCTCCCACAGCGAACTATTTGGTTGAAGGCTCTTTTATTGAGGTGCCTATAGGGAGATGTCTTCCAGAATAGCAGTTTCGTTGTTCTAGCTGAAAAAAATATTATCATTATATTTAAATACTAAAATAATCTTTTTCGCGCATCTTGTTTGCCCCCTGTATGTCAACCTTTGCTTTTTCCAGAGTATCCTTAATGATCTCGACTTTTACCTTGGTTTTGTCCTTGCCAGGGGTGGCATTTGATAATGTATTGATTTTCTCCGGCGGGTGTATTTCAGGAGATTGCGGGGAGACAGGTTTTGCATACTGAACAAGGTTTTCGGGTATAGGGTTGTGGTCCCCCATTTGCCTTCTCCATAATGCATTCAGAGTTTGAGGGGAATCAACTGTTTTCAGGTATGGTTTGAATATGACCTCGCCCTTTTCAACCCTGTGAACGTATAATGCTGACCCTTCTAATTCCTGCGCGTGTTCTACTCTCTTTTTAAATGCAGTCTCTAGTGCTTCTCCAGGTTTAGCAAAGGTAGCGATTTTACCATCTTGGGTATTGAAGCTACCGTCTTTATTCAATATCCTGAAACTGTCATCCGCCACAACGAAATGGCGATCCTTTCCATTTATTGCTTGCTGATAATTTGTAACTGATGAACTGGAGTCAGCTTGTACTCCCTTATCAACATCCGCATAGCTCTTATTTCCTCCTGAGTCGCCGATGTTCCTCCCGGTTTGTTGCTGATCTCTTCCAATATCTGCAATAATCTGTCTGTCTTGTAACCCTTGTAAGTTTTGGGCAAGGTCGTTTTTGGCATATTCACTCCTGATATTATTGGTCATTCTGATTAACCCCCCAGCCTCTAATCGTGTTATCTGTAGGTAGTCAGCTTTAAAATTAATTCCCTTTTTTTCCAGAGAATCGTTTAACAAGTCGGTTGTTTTTTGATCGAGCGACAAACGCCGCTCTCCCATAAGGGCCACCACGCCGTGAACATCAAACCCATCTGTTTTAAGGCGTTCTGAAAAAGCACGAACGGAACCACCGGTGTTCAAAATATCCTCAACAATAAACAGCTGGCGACTTCCAACCTCTTTTTTCATAACATCGAGGTTTACACCCTCATATTCTCGCGATTTAAAGACACGCTTGTCTCTCGGTATGTTTTTTGATGCCTCGTCGTGCAAAGGAGAATAGTAGGCGTCGCCATTTATAGCCTTTGATTCTGTGAGGTTTGCGAGATGTTCAGCAAACTTTGCAGGTATTATGTTTGCCCCCGTAGTTGAGGGTTGGGATATAAAAACAGTATCTTTTCCGCCAAGTTCTTTTTTTAAGATGTCTGTTTTTTTATTATTCCATATTTGACAGATGATGTCGGAAGCAGCTGATTCGTTGCCTTCCTTTGCTGTCAGAAATTCACGACTTTCAATTATTTCTTTTTTGATCCTTGTGGATCCTACCGTCGCATCTTTCATTCGAGCATAGGGGATTGTTTCGAAGTTCATATGGTTTCAAATACGGTATCAAAAACCTTTCCCGGGAATTCTCCTGATCTTGCTTTCCGGTATCAAAAAAGCTGGCGCCGGCAAGCTGCAGGACATCAAACTGATACCAAATGTTTTACAACCATCGCCGGTACCGGCCGGGTCTCGGGCAAGAGACTGGTCGGGTTGGTATCATTCTCTTTCTAGATACCGATATCCTTTATCGGCAGCTCTAGGTCGTCAAATATGGCATCATTAATTATATTGCTTTCTCTCTCCCTCATCTCATCGATATAATGAGCAATATCTAGCGATTCATGTTGAATAAGGGCGGGTGTTACTGTTGGTCGTTTTTTGTATTTGAACATGCACTTCACAGGGTGAAGTTTCAATGGTTTTACAGATACTTGGATGCCAACACCACCCAACAACTTTTGCAAAATATTTTTATCGGAAGGGAAGACGCTGGAAATTTTCACAATCCCGTTAAGATCAGAGAGTTCTTTTATTTCAGCCGGAATCAAAAGACGGTCCTTGCGTCTTTGTTGATTGACATTGATACCATCCTTGAAGTTGTTGACACCCATGGACAGGCTTTTTGTTTTTATGACTTGGTCGACTTCACCCAACTTTAAGGAACAGAATTCTGCTGTGTCGTTATCTTCCACAGCAAAAATAACGCTATTTCCACATGCATTGACGATGCTTTGCCTAAGTTTCGTTCCGTATCTTTCTTCGATTTGGCCAATATCCTGAATAGCTAAGAAGAACGCACCGCCCTTCGACCGCGACAGGGTGAGGCCCTGAATGAGCATGTGCATTTTTTGAAGAGTCCCGAGTTCGTCAATGAAGAAAAACAAACGCCTGTCCAGATCATTGGGTAGGCTCAGCAACCTCATCCCAACAATATCAATAAACAAAGTATTTAAAGGGCTTAGCAGGCTGTGAGAAGTTGATGAGGATGTGATATAAACTATTCCTTTCCTTCCTCGATCTTCTACCCAGTCCGACACGCAGAAATCACCCTGCAATCTCGCTAAATATGAAAAGAAATATGTGTGTTGCATCAGAACAGATAGAACACTTTGGGTCTGTTTTGATCCGGGATCTTCTATATATCTCAATCCGGGTGAATCAATTTCGTCTAAACTTGCATGTATTTCGCTTGCACTGGAATTTAGGAGTGCCCACAGATCGGAATTTTGGGTCTTTCCTTTGTATAACAGATAGGTCAGTATGCCGGTGAGTACGCCTCTCGGTGCGTCGCACCAGAAGGGATCAGAACGAGGCTTTTCAGGGATGAGAGATGCAACAAAAGCGGAAATATCCGTTTCAGATTTAACCTCATTGAAGATACACCACCCTGCAGATCGCTCGTCTAACGGGTTTAATATGATATCTTTCCCCGGACGATAAAAAAGGGAAAGGTATTCTCCTTTAAAATCATAAACGATGGCTTTCTCGTCTCTTTCGATGACCTTTTCAAGTATATTGTTGAAAGCAACAGTTTTTCCTGTGCCCGGGCGGCCGACCACGAGAGTGTGCCTGATTTCTGCGGGGAATGGCATTTTGATATCCCCAAAAGGCAGGTCTTTCTCTTTGTTTTTGATTTTTTTGGTTATTTTTTTGAATTGACGCGGCGTTATGAATTGTGAACCGCGAACATATTCGTCCTCTAATTGCTTCCTTGAACGGGTGGCAAGAACATACAGGAATCCGGGATATAAGAGCCAAATAAAGCATGTTGTGATCAAGAGATTGTTCAACCGATGTTGAACAATCTCAACGTGTCTAATCAGCCCCTGATTTTTTACAATATTCTTCGCCTTATCTTTGTAATACTCCCCGTTTGGAAGTGGGAACCCTGTAGTTCTGTCTTTTGGAAAACTAGATATAAATTTTGTTTTATACCAATTCAAGAGCACCTTGGAATCATAGGATCTTATGTCCATTACCAGGCATAAAACAAAGAGATGAATACCAAGGATAAAAAAGATCACAAGAAAGTGCATTTTCACTCCCATTAGAAATGCACTTGTTAGGGTCTCAAAACCCTCAATTCCTGAAGACCTAGTCAATGCCTTCTCCCATTGTATTAACGAGATGATTGTATCTCTTCTTGACTGATCCTATGTATGCCAACACTTTCGTTTTTACTTCCGGTTTCAAGGAAGCCAACCTCTTTCCTGAGTTGTAACAGCTCAGGGCATCTTTGTTAAAACCATGTACATCAATACAATTTGCCAATATTGCTGCGCCCACTTTTGTGCAGAAACAAGGATTGCTGAGCTTTATGTATTCAACCCCCAAGTATTTGATCCAATAGGAATTGATTTGCATGTGACCATAATCGATTGATTCCTGGTTATAACCGATAGCGAACGGATCATTCCGACTCTCTACGTAAGATATTGCTTCCAACAACAATGGATCAATATCGAACATCTCCCCTGTCGTAGTAAAACAAAAATCAGTTGAATTGTTGGCGTAGATTGGAATTGCGATAAAAAGGAAAACAATTATTGAACAAGTCGTGAATATCCTCATATCTTTTTCTTGATGAAGAATAAAGGAGCAACAATTGTGGATTCAGGAGATAGAAATATTGTTTAAATATATTAAATAAATATCCACGTTTTGTCATGGTCGACACAATTAAATACATGTCCGCTGGATATGTTAATTAAAAAATCCTTTAATCGTCTCGATTAAAGTGTTTGCCAAAGTAGTTTGGTCCCGCTGGATTCGAAGGATGCAATATGTTTCTAGGATCAGTCGTATCATTCAGGTAGTCTTCAGGGTTGCTTTTGGGATGATCATATGTAGGCTTCAACTTCTTTATATTTTTTTTGCCGATATAGCGAAATAAAATAATAATAACTATTGCGACTGCATTAATTAAAAATATTACGAAAAAACCATCCATATTTTCTCCTTGAGAAATTTAAAAAGAATCTCGGGTTCTATCTATAAGATTATTTAAAGAATCTTTTTTATCATTTACGAATTTCACCGCTGACTCTTTTGCGCTATCCATAGACTCGCCTATATTTTTAGTTGAAGGCACATCGATAGAGTTATTTGTGTAATTAATATAGCCGTTATATTCAGACTGCATTATTTGTCGTGCCTCCAAATCCGTTCGAGCGTGGGACAGTTTTTCTCTGATTTCCACCGCAATTTGATTTTCCGAAAGAATGTTTTGCCTGCTTATCGAACCAGAAACTCCAAGATTCGCTGTGACAGGAGAACCTTGGCCTGGGCCGACTCCTCCCGCCAAACTGGAATTCATGTTCACTTGTGAGTTTTGGCCCTCGCTCACGTAAGTTGAAACGGCACCAGAAAAAGCAGCTGCATAGTTGTCAATGTTTTTCAAAACCTTGTGCTCTGGGTTTTCGGCAAATGTCCCGTTGCCCAACTCGGTCCTTAAATTTTCCACCTCATAATTTCTACCAACTTTTTCGGTAGAGGTCGCATGGCGGGTACTTGTGTGACCTTCCTGGCCACTCACAAACATGGGAGAGATGCTGCCATCCGGCCTCATTCCAACAGTGATTGCAGAAGTGCTGGACACATCTGCCGGCGTCAGATTCTGACCGGTTTCTTTGTTATACCAACTCACAATATTTTCTTTCTGTTCATCGTTGAGAGTTGCGTATGTCGGATTACCGCTTGTATTCCATGCAGTTAAAGCCTCGGAAACTTGCCCTCTGCCGGAGGCGGTCCTGAGCATGTCATCTTTCATCTTTTCCGTATCCGGAGTGATCTTTCCATACCGTGAAATATCATCTACCATTCGTGCTTTTACGGCTGAAACGGGATATCCTCCTTGTGCGGCCAAACTAAATTGAGGACCAATTCCAATACTGTTTTTTGCTGCCCCTTCGCCAACCGCTTTTGTCGCATCGGCCGTGTGAATAAAGCGGCTCTGTTCAGCTCTACTGATACCCGTCTCATTTTCGATCTGTTCTCTGGCTGTCAAACGTGCGTCTGATTGTGTGAATCCGTCTGCATTTATTTGGCCTTGACGTGTGGAAGCGTTCATCACTCCGCCCCCTTCGCGGATAGTGCCAAGATTGCTCTCCATTGCCGATCGTTGGCCGTAATAAGCAGAATTTTGCATCCCAGCGAAACCATATTCGTTACTCACCGCCTCAGTTGGAATGACTTGCGGTAGACTGTTTATTTCCCGAGCCCTTCCTGTCGGGTCAAGGGTTTCCCTGCTCCCTTGCGATCCGGCGGGACCAAAATTCATATGACCCGCAAAATGTGCCATCGCTACACCACCATAGTGGGCGATCACCATACTGAGGACACTCGCAAGCGTCATCGATGCCCAACGCATTTTTCCAAAGAGCATTAAAGCCTTGAACGACTCACCTTGCATAAGCCAAACATTCGCGAGCGATAATTTTTCTTTGAAAACGTCTTCGATGATTGCCATAGACTGATCCATTGCATAGCTGTGCAAAATTGAATCACATATTTCCCAGGCAACCATGAATACAAATATGCCAAAGATGAACTGCAGGACGCGCGGGAACAAAAGCGTTGGGATCAGGATCAATAGAAAGGGAATCAGGCCGATATACACCGCAAACACTGTCCCTTTGATTATCGGAAGCCAGGTCGTTGAGGTCGAGGCCTCTCCGCTCATGCCTGCCATCATTTTAAAATCTGACAAGCTTTGCGAATCGTAGTTTTTCAGGTAACTGAAAAGTGCGTTTGAAATTACAACTTCACGGATAAGCCCAAGGTCTGTAACACTGGTGTTTTTCATGATTAAGAAGTCAATCACCTTCTGTCTACACACCTCAGAAGCACCAGGTCCGGTCACATCAAGCATTTCATAGTATCCGGCGTCGCCACATTTTTCTTCCCAGAACTTTTTGCCTGTTTTGTCAGCGGAAAACCCGTTTAGCTCGGCAATTATACTGTCGTGTGCTGCCGTACAGGTTACCGTCGCTCCACTGCCCGAACCATAATAAGTGGTAAATACATTGCCGGATTTTAGCTTTTCGAAGGTTTCAAGGATGGTTCCATTGGAAAAATCATCGACACTTGCCCCACCTGATAATCCTATGGCGTTTTTCGAACAATCTCGCCAATAGCTCTTGATGGATTGATTTAGATTTCCACCACTTGAATCATCTGTGGAGGGAATGAACAATGAATTGCTGAAGACACTTCCAAAAATATTGAAGATATCGCCACCGGCGTTTTGTTTAAATGAAAGTGTGTCCGAGCTGGTCCAGATCATGTCAACAATCGATCTGACAATGGTGTTTTGGATCCCTGCCAAAATAACAATACCGTCGGGTATGTTGGAAATGATTTTGTGGCGTCCACTACTTTCATCGTACACGGCCATATCGCCAACAGGTTTGATAAATGCGAGGAATATCAAGGTACCTGTCAGTATGATAACCAGCCCCTGAATTACAGAGTTGCCGACACCCCCGCCGAACAGGAATCTACCGATCACCATACCTGCCCATACAAGCAGAGCGCCAAGAAATGCAACTATTAGGAAGTTCTGAAACGAAGCATCTGACACTATCAGGGCAATGCGTTCGAATGAATTGGCTGTTTGATAGAAATTTCCGTATGTCACGTATTCCTTGAAGACATCGGGTGTTTCCCCTAAGACGATTGATGGCAATAAAATAAGGAATACAGCTGTAGGGATTGATAATCTCATCTTGAAACACCTTGCGAAATGTCTTGCCCGGTTCTCTGCTTAACTTGTTGATTCATCGATTGCATCATCATCGATTCAAGCATTCGTGTAAGCATTGCAGTGTGATAATTATTTTCATCGTCCTGGATATGTTTTTTATAATATCTTGCCATAATAATCATATCGTCTACTTCTTTTCTGGCGGTGGCAGCTATCCCGGGATTACACTTGCTCGATTGTTTGGGATTATTAATTGAAACTGTTTTTGCCATATCTATGAGGCTGATTGTGCTTGATATGAGGTCGCGTATCATGCCATATGCGTATCCTTCGGTTACCCAATCGGTATATTTATCAACTATCACTTTTACATCTTCAGTTCCAATCACCCCCTGGCGTTGATATATTTCAAAGTTCAAAGCAGCCAACAGAGGTCCTTGACATTCATTGATAAATTGCTCTTGCTCTAAGGTATACTCCTCTCTATTGGTAACTGTGTTCAATATCGATTCTATATTTTTGGCGGCCCAATCATAAAGACTCTCGTAAGATGATCCGCCAATTTTGATATTACCCATTGCGCTGCAATTCCCGCTTTCGTCCATGGTATACAATTCACCATGGATTACCATTTCTGCGGATAACGTGGCGTTTTGATGACATGGTGCAACTTTCGAGAATGTTAAATCATTAGAAATTTGAACATCACCGACAATGCCACGCATCAGCCTCACGTTGCTTTTTTCACCTGTTTTAGAAGCGATATTTTCTAGGAGCAAACCGGGAGTGAAAAATACATCCTTTTGATCTGGCCCACATTCTTCGACTGTGCTTGTTGAGCTCATTCCCTCATTTGACTTCGCCTCGGTCACGGTTTTGTTGTTATTTTTGTCGGTCGAATCATTATAGAGGTCTTCTATTCCACTACTTAACGTGAAATCGTTTATCGCTTCGGTGTTTGCTGCAGAATCACCCTGGCCTGTTTCATTATTCATATATGCCACCACCGCTTTTGATGCTTTGCAGTCGTCCATCTGAAGTTTGTTTAACCGCTCCATCAATCCTTCAAGACTCTGCAGTTCTTTTTGGCATGAGGTACATAGTACGTTTAACGCAAGATCAAAAGCATAGGTGGCGAGAGCGTTTGTCATGATACTTTCAAATTTTGCCATAAGCCTGTCAGCGTCGAGATAGCCAATGGAGCCCAAGAAAACATCTATACCGCCGCAACCTGATTTAAATGATGGGGGATTAATTGAAACAAGATGATCATTCTCATTTTTAAAACGTGTTTTAAAGCCACCCGCCGTGACATATCCGCGCTTTTGCGTATCAAACATATTTGGCTTTGATATTGAAGATTCCTTGATCCAATTATCAACCCACTCGTCCGCAAAAGTAATGTGGGGCGTGCTTATGATTCCGAAAATTATCCACAACCAGAATTTTGACATAGATTCACTTCTTTATGAATTTCAGAGGATCTGTCGACCTTTTGTTGGTGTACCATTGCTCCGGCACAATTTCGCCGTTAAGCATTCGAACCGACCGTATAAGCCTATCCCTCAGTTCCGGTAGTGTTACTATTCCCGAAGTGAGTGGTATTGCTTTTTGGGTTTCTCTTGATATTACAATTATTGATGGAGTCAATGTAATTGCATATTTTTCGGCAATATCGGAGTGTTCATTTATATCGAGCTTTTTAATATTCCAACCGTGCGATGCGTAAAACATGTCAAGTATCGGCTCTTGTGCGTCACAATACGAACACCCTTCACTCATAAATACCAATAGAGCAAAGCCGTCTTTCACACTTTTCAAGAACTCTTGATCGTCTGTCATCATTTCGTTTCTCAATACTTTTTGTCCCGGTACATTGATCGGATAATTGTTCTCACCAGAAAATTGAGGATTGAGTTGTGATACATATCCCATGGCACCAGCAAAGGCCACGCTCTTTCTCTTTGCAACGTCTTGAACTTCCAGGTATTCGTAAACGTTTTCAATAGTAGGAAATTGAATTGCCAGTTTCATTCGCCGATCTAACTCCTTGGCAAAAACATCGGGGTGTAAAACCCATAACTGTTCGTAATTGTAACGATTAACAATACCTTGTTCATTTTGTGTTTCCGGCGGAGGAGGGACAGGGATTGCCTCCTCTACTGTTTTTTCTGGCATTTCAATTATTTGATCGTCGTACCAGTAGAAACCTTCCTTTTGTGAATTGTCATAAAACTGTTGGTCGGTTCGTGTGTTTTCCAGAACGGCACTCGTAGCAACAGCGCTGGTAAGCAAGGAGATTAAACAGCTAAAATAGAGGTAAAAGTGTCGCATTTATTTTGCTTTTTTCAACTAAACCAAAATATCGTGAATCATAACTGCTCTGGTGGTCGCCTATTAAAAACACTTTGTCTTCAGGTATAATGCCGTCTGTTGCTATGAAGTCATCTCGAAACGCTTCACTGATCGGGTTCCCATCACAATAAAACGTCTTATCTTTCACTTGAATCCAAGACAATGAATCACAACCAACTCTTTTGACGATTTGACATGGCTTACAATCTGTGTTTGGTAAATCTATATCTATGATTGCGCGGATATACTTGTTTTCCAATGCAATTTCAGAATCCGTATTATAAGGCATTGTCCAATACACACAGTATTGAACGGATTTTGTTTTACATAGCGTTATACGTCCTGGAATCTTAGAAGCAAAATATCCAGCAACAAGGCATATTAATATAATTACAAATCTGTTTCTAAAAATACTCCATCTCATCAATCAACCCTTCGTATTCATCTGATTCTATTTGTTTAATAGCTGACAATATACTGGATGGTGAACCAATTGCATATTTTCTATCAATTATGACCACCGGAACTTGTGAGATTTTTAGTCTATTAAACAAAAACGGATCAATTCTTATAAACATATCCTTGTTTTCAGGATTTATTTGATCTCGGAAAGTGTCGAGCCCTATTTCCGGAACTCCCCTTATGATGATATCCACATTCGCCAATCCTTTTTCATTTAATTTAAATGATTCTTCTGCTATTTCCTTCAGTAAATACTTTGGCATACTAGAAGAAACAAAGACCAATATGTATGGCTTTTTAACAGCACACATCTCGTCTTTTGTTGCGGTTTCGATTTTTCCGGTTTGAATGAGTCTTCTGGCAGCATTAAACGCATTGCTGTCTTCATCCAAACTCATGTTTTGTGATAATCTGTTTGCCGCTCTATATGCCTCGCTATTCTCGTCTAGGGACATTATTTCACCAGCAAACAATGGTGTTGGAACTATCAAAACAATGAGAAATAAAAAATGATATTTCATTGGTTCAAGTTCTCCAAAATGTTGTCTAGTGTTCCCGTTCTGTTCTCGATTCCTTTTATATCGCTTATCCCCGGTGTGTTTCTTGCCCCGGGTAGTTTTGTTATATCCATGCTCTTTTTCTCCATCTCCCCCTGTCCAGCCGCTTCCGATACATTAAAAGATCCAAGGAACCAAAGATCAATATTGCCTGTTCCGTTTATGAGTCCCGTGACGGTATCGATTTTTCCTGATCCATCCACTATTGCTTTTGTAACATTTCCGTTATCGTCCATTTCCAACACGATCAATCTCTCTTGAAACATTTCCTCCAAGCTTTCTTCACCCATACTTCTATATTTCTCACCCAAGGTGATTTCCCCTGTCTCTATATCAACCGATCCATCGTCAGTAAAAATAGTATTCTCTGCAATTGACACGGAACAAAGTATTAAAATAATTAAAATGGAAGTTACATATACTCTCATGTTTCACCTGTTCGTCTTGATGTTGTTATTGACGACTACTTTTGCTGCTGTTACTGCCACTGTCACAACATGACCTTTTCCGCCAGAGTACCCAGGCGAAATTATCATTACATGTTGATGCATTGAGTTCGCTTTCCCAAAGAACAGCACTTTGTCCAATATATATGGCTGATTTTCTTATGGTGGGTTTGACTGGCTGAAACTTGAAATAGCTTTTAATCCACAACAACATCGGGAAGTTGTAGCAGTAGTATGAAGCTGTATCTACGATTCTTCCCGTCCTCCCACCAATGTATATGGCTCGTGCGGCAGCTGCGATGCTGCCTGTTATGAGCTCGTTTGTTCCAACATGCCCCCCAATTGGATACGTGCTCCCCCATGATCCCATGCACCAATAAAACGGATCGATGGGAAACCCAAACTGTGAGGTAGTGGCGTCCAACATACACAACATGACAGACTTGTAATTATTTGCTGTGAATACCAATGGATACATCACCGCTGAAATGGCCTCATCATTCCACGCCGAATCGTCCTCTGAGAGATAATCCGTTATGTCACCCGTCCCATTGTGCCAGCACCTCATATTGTTTTCTGAAAGCGATTCCAGGATGAATTGGGGTGTTGTTATGTGAGCATTGAAGAAGGTAGTTGGTCCTTCGGAATTATCATTGTCGTGTTCGGTTCCGTATGTTGTTAAATCGGTGGGATCCCCTTCCTCTTCACCTTCACTATCCCCTTCAGCCATCATGCAGTTGGGATCTTTCGTTGTTTCGATGATTCTGGCAGGTTCCCAAAAAGTATACAGCGTCCCCTGTCTGGTAAACTTTCCATAATAGCACGTACATTGCCCGTGTCTTTCTTCTTCCTTCAATTCGTCCCAGGCAATATCATCGCTCTCGATTTTGTCATCACAGCATATCGCGTGACATTCTCTGTAGCTGCAAACAACCAATATGATCGCTAATGTATTTTTAAATATTATATTCATTAACAACCAGTTCCTTTCCATCTTGGCTCACTGTGCAAGGTATATGAGTTATTTGGAAAAATTCCTGCATATCATCCCTCAAGCGATATACACGTATTCCATGGAGATTCTTTGCATCCTTGGTTGAACCTTTGGCAATCAATATTTTTGTGTTGCCGGAAAACTCTTTTTCCTTCTCTATTGCCCAGTCAATTTGATCTTCATTTTCACCATCAATGATTATCAAATTAGTCATGGTAACATTTTCAAGCGGATTGTATTTATCCCCGGCACGCTTTAATATTTCCCCATTGTTCCCCACAATATTTTCTTTTAAAACATGTGTAACATCGACTCTTTTTGACCTGTCTCGTTCAGCTTTGAGAATAGTATTCTTTAATCTCACTTTATGTCGATCTTCGGATTTCTTGCTTTCGATGTAGTTTCGGGTTAATTCGGCAACTTCCTTGGTCTTATCCCCTTCGGCGATCTCATATGCTTGTCCATCACCTTCATACACTACCAGTTTTGCAACTGATGATTTGCCTGGTGCGAACATGATGCAAAACAGGACAAAAATTACTATTTGCTTAGTTTTCATATAGATTCAGCTTTCAATTTGGTATCAAAAAACCTGGTGCCGGCGGGCCCCGGGACACCATTCTGATACCAGAAGATTTCCCACCATCGCCGGTGCCGGTCAGATCTGGACGTGCATGGTTCGACCTGCGGTATCATTCCCCTGCCCTACTGGCCTGCCTGTTGTTCGGAGATATATTTTATGGCCTGGAGTTGTGATATCCCAAGGTTCTGTGCCACATCCGCTATGTTTTTGTTGTCCAGGGGATCGGAGGTTGAAATCAGGTGGCTGTATGTGTCGTTGGGGAGTCGGCCAATCCCCATGTTGAATGGGGTTTTGATAAAAACTTCGGAATACTTACCCTTAACGAGTTTTGTTGATTTCAGTATTTCCAGTGGAAAACTATCGAGTGTCAAGAATTTCTCTTCTTGAACTTTGTCGTAGTTTTTTCCCATGAGAAGGAACAACCAGGCTGAGTTTTCCAGGAGCACATCACCGCTTTTTCCGAATTTTTTAAGATCGAGGAGTGACTGAAAAACCGTTATGAAACTTCCATAGTATTTACGGGCGAGCCGGTATCCCCTTTCAATTGTTTCACCGATGAAACTCGAGTCGTCGGCCCATTGCCAAGCCTCATCGAACAAGTTGATTCGTGGATTGCTCCTATTACTGAGATACAGGTTCTCGGTCACATAATTGATGACCTGTATCACCACCACATTGAATAATTCCGGCTGAGCCCGTAACTCCTCGAGCTCCAGAACCACAAATTCATCGCTTGCGATATTCAGGGTGCTTTTACCGTGAAACCAACGGCCGTAAGGGCCATTTGAGCAGAAATCTTCCATGTTGAACGCGAGTTCCGCACCTGTATCGCCGAGAGACTGATAATGTGCCGATCCAAGATTTTCTTCATCTTCTTCTATCAGCTGATTAACGTTTCTCAGTGCGGTTCTTACCTTATCCACGTTGCCATCGTTCCCGTAATCGTTCCAAACCTTCCGGATGGCGGCTTTGACAATACTCACCTGTGTTTCTGTTGGCTTGTGTCCACTTGACGACCAAACCATTTGGCAAATTATGCTCTGCAGCGATGCAATGCTTTCGGAAATATCCTTGATGTTCGTGAAGGGATTCAGGCAAATTTTTGAATCTTTCTTGAATTCGAGGAAATTCCCACCCAGCAGGTTACAAAGCTTTTTGTAACTTCCACCCAGGTCAAAGACGCGCAGGATGGCTCCGCTTGTTCTCTGGTCCATGAGCAGCCGATTGGCAAAGTATGACTTTCCCGACCCGGTGGCCGCGGCAATAATGCCGTTTTGGTTGGGCAAATTTCTGTCGAATATATCTATCGTTAAAATTTGACCTTTCCGGCCTGTCAGAATAGTTATGGGGCGCCCCACTCCCCCATAGTCGCCTTGAATGTTAAAGAATCGAGCTGCAGACCTGGAGGTCATTATTCGATCTCTTTCAAGCCATTCAATAATCTTTTTGCTGCTGTAAAACCCCATGGGCAGGCACATTAAAAACAGTACCCCGATAATGCCTTTGTCGTTGTTGACCGAGAATCCTTGAGATTCCCACATCCGCTTCACTCTTGCCTTGTTCTCATGGGCGGCGTCTTCGTTTTTGGCAAAAGCCGCAATTATCGGGATAACTCGTATGAAACGATTGTTTCGATCCGCCTCCTTGGCTGCCCAGATCAACTCTCTTTCTCTCTCGTGTTTGTGGGCGGCACCCGATCCTGTTTTCTGCTGAAACATGCTTGTGGTTGTCAGGGCATGGAGCTTGGTCTTCAGGTCTTCGACACAAAAAACGACTGAACAGAGAAAGGGAAAATTATATTGATTGGTGTCGTCCCTGTTTCCCCATAGTCCGCCAAATACCTGGTTGATGGTCAGCTCGGTCAACGTGTCATGAGGATATTCCTTGATTGTTTGCAGGGTCACATATTTTTCCTTTCCCAGTCTTACACAATCAAAATCGATATCTGTTGTTGTTCCTCCCATGATTATTTGCTTGTTGATGGGAACCTCGTCGTTGTATTGCCAGACACCTTTCGCCGGCAGGTCGTCCTTGTCGTTGAAGATCTTCTGCAATATTTCACACAGATTCTGAGGCTCAAGGTATATGGGGAAGATATTTGCCCCTTTGAGCGTTTCAAACACTGAATCACGCATGAATTTGACGTCATCCGTGAAATCACAGGTGTTCATTTTCAGGCAGATAAATGACCTGAAGTTTCGAGCCGGTATCGAGGAGATTTTCGAGAAGCCTTTATCAGCCGCCTCTGAATACAGATCTGCTGTTTTCCGGGCGATAGTCTTGAATTCTTCGTTCTGGTCTTCTCTTATTTGCAGATACCGGTCAACAAATCCGCTGATATCGTCGTCGGCGTATAAAATTGATTGGATAACTGTGCCAAACGGAACAGTATCTAAGATGGTCTGCAGTGCATCGTATGTTGACTGAGACGCATATGCCAAAGGCAATACTTCGAAGAGGAAACATAGGCGTTCGTCGCGCGACAAATAGTAATGTTCCTTTTCGTTGTAAGCTCCATAGGGCAGCAAATTGGAGAACTTATCGCGTTTTATTGAGCCAAAAAACATCGATTCGTCCAGACCACCGCCACCGATCTGTTTGAATATCTTATCTAAAAAGTTTTTCAGCATGACTTCTCGGGATTTGTATTTGGTTTAACGGCAATATCCAGCGTTCTTGCTCTGCTACAAAATATATATATCTGTATCCATAGAGAATTTTATCGTTATCGACGTAATCGAGAACAAGAAGTCTCATTTGTTTTGGTGGTGTCAGCATTGGCGTTTCAGCTTCACCTATTATGCCCTTCATCTCGGCGTACAGTTGTTTTTGATAATCGTAGACCGGGCCGTCGGATTCTTTGGCTACCTGCTGCTTGCTGGTTTTCACCATGGGGCTGAATTTTTCCTGATCATCCACAAAAGAGTCCTCGTAGGCATCCTTCACTTTTTCACACTTGCCGTAATCGCCGCCCGGACAACCAAAATCCTCTTCGTAGGGATTGAATACCGCACACCCCGAGGATATTGATAATCCAATAAATATGGTGAGATATGGTATAATGTTTCGCATTATCATGTCCTTTTCTTGATTTCGAGTTCCACGCCTTCGGAAAATACGAGGGTAATATCTTTTGCGGGGCCTACTTCCACACACGGGAGTGTTTGTTCGGCCAAATTCAGGTAGAATTTTTCCAGATCTTCGGCGACAGCAACAACCCCTCCCCCTACTCCCGCTCGAGTGAGAGTTGATGGGTCGGTGTTTTTGAATGTTCTTGTGGTGTTGCCGTAAACAGAACTGTTGTAGTCGTAGGAGGACTCCTGGAACGCCTCGCCGAACCCCTTCATGAATCCGGCAATTGCAACCCGGGCAACATGCGCACCAAACTTGGCAACGACCTTTCCTCTCATTCCGGCACGGCCGTCGCCATCAACCACCCACCCCTTAACTTTTTGGTCGATCAAGGATTTTCCATCTTTCGATATGCAGCTTAATGTCACCATCCGAGCCTCGACCCTTTCCTGTGAGAGGTCGGCCTGGCCTTCCGCGATCACGAAACAGCCTTTCAGGTCCTCTTTATATTCGTTGGGCAGTACCGCCAGGTCCTTGATCCTTATTATCATCGGGATTGGCTTTTTGTTTGATACGTCCGATGTTGGAGCGACAACACCAGAGAGCAAAGAGGCCTCTGTAAAAGAAGGCGGCAGGTAAACCGTGGGGTTCACCTTTTTGTTTGCCCTTTTGTTTGTTTTCCCGGCCTTGCCGCTCTTTTTTTCGTCTTCAGCTGGTTTGATCTCGGTGATCCCCATCACCACGCTTTCACGCTGAGGTTCACCAGTCACCGCTTTGCCGGCAGCCCTATGTGTTTTCCTATCAGCCTTGGGATCATCAAATATGCTTTGCTCGGTGTTTTCCTTTACCAGCCCCATTATTCCGCCCCTGCTTTTAACGACGTGGGCTTTTTCTCCGGTTATTTTCTCAATTATTTCATCCTGACTTTTTTGTTCTTGGGACCTGATTTGTTCCACTGTCGTTTTTGCCAGAGTTTCCTTGTACTTTTGCAGTTCAAGTCGATTGTCGTTCGTGGCTGCTTTCATCATCTCCCTGATTTCGATTTTGAAAGCATCGTTGTCGTCTTTCAAATCCTTGAGCGCGCCCTTTGTTTGAGCAAGGAGGCTCTTCTCGAATGTTTCCTTGTCTGACACGAGGACTTCCCTCTTTTTCTCGGTCGGTCTTATGCGGTTGGATTTCTTCATGTAGACCGGAACGGCAAGGAGAAGGACCGCAAACGCAATAATCCCTCTCACCACCCATTTTTTCTTTTCAGGCGACATATTGTTAAATTTCATTCGCGCCCCCAGGACTTGAGGCACCGAGCACAAATATTCGCGTATATCTTTCTTTGTCGATAAGGTTGTGTTCGAGGGATATCCCTATGGGATAATTGGCGATTTCAGGGATTAAAAAATCCTTTTCAGACACTTCGACTTTTTCTTCACGGCAGGAGGAATGCAACCTTGTCAGATAGACGTTGATGTACAGACCATCATCTAAAAAGGTGTATGTTTTGTATTTGTAAATTTCTATATCGCTTATGAGGTGAACATTCTTCAGCCTCGATATCTCTACTGAGCCCTCTTCTGTTTGAGGGTTGCCGTACGCATACTGCAGCATCTCAATAAATCGTTTTTCTTTGTTGGTGCTGTGGATTTTATTTGAAAGGTTGACACTGCTTGTCGAATACTCGGAACTTTTACCGAGTTGTGTATCATCGCTTAAAACATAATGTGCGGCTTTTACTTCAGCCGGAATGAATCTCACGGGGTATACATTGTTCTCGGTCTCGATATACGCCAACACTTCTATCTGGTCAGTGTAGAGGATATAGGCGTTCTTGCCCTTGTAGTTAATAATTAGGTTTTCTACCTTCTTGTCATATTTTATGGACGTGATCTCTTCGTCTGAAGAGATCCGATTAATTTCCGTGATAGAAATATGGACATCGTTGGTTACATCGGGCCGTAAAATTTTCGCGTTTGTCGGACGTTTCTTTTTAATCGCTTTTACCGGTTCTTCTTCCTGCTCTTGTTCTGATTCCGGCTCCGATGTCACAGGGTTCACATCTGTTTCAGAGTTCTTCCCAACGGTGAGGTTGACTTTGTTGTTCTCATCATTTGCCGTAATGGAGAGATCTTCAGCACACACGTTGGTGAAGAAAAGAAACGTTAATATTCCCGCAAGTGATAAACTGGCTGTTCTGAGACTCATTTCTCACTCCTGTCATACTTGGACACTTTTAAAATCTTGAAATTCGATTCGATGATCTCGTATCTCACCAGCCATGTTTCGCTTTTATCTATTATGGGTCTGCCGTGTGATACTTTCTTTCTTAGTCCGTCAACGCGCACTTCCTTCTTATCATTATCAATATTGTAGTTTTGGATGAGGAAAGTACTGACGATTTTCAGTCTCTCAATTGAGCGTAATTCCTCCTCAAGTTGCTCGTGTACTTCGGGATAATTTTCCAACAGCACCATTTTCATGAGGTCGGAGAACCTGCTTTTTGCGGATTCGGGGGTATAGTTGAGGAATAGATCCAATATTTCTCTTGTGTGTGCCTTTACCCCTTCTTCGCTCATCCAATTTTCCGACACACTGTATTGGCTTGCCAATCTGCTGGGCACAACGATTGTCCTGGAGTATTTCATTGCCCTGAATGCTGTTATTGAAGATATTAAGGCCGCGATAGCAAAGAGTACGATTCCTAGTTTCAACAGGGCATTTTCCTGCAAAAGACTTGATTTCACGTCGAGATATTTTCCTAATTTCATCCTTATCACTCAATAAAGTTTTGCCTTTGTGCGTCTGGATAATGTTCAAGTTCGAACATTGAAAAAGCATAGAGGTAGTGTTTCAGGAATCCTGGAGGTGAGGCCCTCGAATATTTGACAAACCATATCATTATTCCCACCCATATCAGCGCGGCCAAGGTCGACCGGACCATGAACGCATAGAATATGCCCATGTAGGCGAACATGATTTCAGTGAGTTCTAAGCCTATGTATCTCAAAGGTTTGTTGAGGTATCGAGGGATCTCATACATATCTTGCCCCCTAGAACAACACACCAATTGACAGGGCAATATCCTCTGCACTGTAGAAAAGAACGGCGGCAACAAAACAGGCCAGGGCCCCCCAAATATTGCTTCTGGCGATCCAAAAACCTGCAAAGGCGATCAATGCTATGCAGATCGTAATTCCTATGGCACCATCCATGATGGTCGTTGTGACAAACTCATATATCTCATAACCCGTGTCGCCGGAACTTGGAGCAGTGAACGCTGAACATGTAACGGGCATGATTGAAAGAATTGAAATAAGGCTGCAAATCCAAAACTTGATGCTTTTCATTTTTACCACCCTTCTTTGTATATTATTAAAGGTCGACAATGTTGTAACGTTGCTCGTGGATTACGTCTGTCTTTTCCGGTCGGATCTCTTTTGAGATATAACTAAAACATTCTCCATGGTCGGGTAACCGACTACAGGACATTAATAAGAAAAGTCCAACCACTATACAGTTTATCAAATTTGCCATTTACGGTTTCGCTCTCCCCTTTCTGTTTGATTTGGAGTTTTTCACATCTTGTTGATGCTTCCAGGTTCAAGGTGTTTCCATTTTCCACCAGAACATTGTTTGCTTCTCATTTATTTATTTTCGAATCTCCTCTGATCAATTTTTGTGCTTTAACTATCTTATAAGCATCCGCCATATCGGGATTCGATTGAACAGCCTTTGATGATTCATCGGCAAACACTTCTGCCAGAAGAAAATTTACTAATTTCGATTTATGCGGGAACGCATTAAACCACTCGTTGCCATCATCCAAACTAATAGTAAATCGGCCACATTTGTTCATAATATTTCCTTCCGCTATTGCTTACATTTAAAACGAGAGCCACCTGAAACAACATGCTCTTGTTTTGCCATCAACGAAACGGGCGGCATGTTAACACAATTGAGTTTAATTTGGGAAGTGCCCCATTGCTTGATAATGTTAGGCGAAATGTCACACAGTCTTGCCGTTACATTATTGCGATATTACACTAGTACGATATAGTACAAACATAAAATAGTAAAGTAAACATCCGTGTTGATATTGCTTCGTGTAATTATAAAAAATGTCATAAAAACAAATGAATAACTCTATATAAATGATGTTGATTTGCTGGAGAGATTTTCTTGAAACCACATTTTTGCAAACGTGACATGGGTATTTATACCTATGTCAACAACAGTGTGTCAGCCGTGGTTGGGTGATTTGCTATAGATAATGTTGCGAAATGTTTAGCGAAAATGTAGCCGTAACCTGGGGGGAGAAAACGAAAAATGAAATTATTTTTCAATGGAGTAAAAATAATTTTAACCTAACTTAATTTGGCTCCAATCAGGAAGGGTGTTGGTGGGGAATTATCAGTGGGATGCCGCTCAAACTGCAGGAGGTAGTGATCGAATATGTTTGTGTGAGATGGTTGTTGGCTTTCAGTAATTTCTTTTTTGCTATCAGAATATACCAACAAAAAAGAGTTCTGTTTGATGAAATGATATCTTTAGATTTTGTTCAGTTTTTCGATGATTGTTGCTTGTTCTTTCTCCTCTTTGATTTTTTTTGCAAACCTTACCGCTAGAATTATTTTTTGTGCCTCGATAAGTTCATTTTCTTCTTTGTTGTCGGGATAACATTCGTATCCAAACTCTTCAGAAATGAGATAGTTGACGATAAGTGAAATTCCTGAAACATCTTTTAAGAATTCGTTTTGAGGCTCAAGATAGAGGGCAATCGACTTTTTTGTCGGTTTAATATTTATGGGATTCTTTGCTTTTCTTTTAACATCATATTCTTCTTGAATACGTTGTTTCAGTCTTCTTGCAGCAATAATTTTCATTGCTTCGAACAACTCATTGTCTTCCTGAGGTTCCAAATGCATGGCACCGAATTCTCTCGTCACTAGATAGTTGACGATGGTTGTCACGCCTGGCACATCTTTTAAAAATGCGTTTGGTTGGGTTAAGTTGAGGGCGATTCTCTTTTTCATGGTTTTACAAGGTTTTTGCTTTTGTTGTTTGTGTCTGTGACTTTTTGTCTTGCCATTAGATGATCAAATATTGCGCTTTGTCAACAGGTTGTTTGATTCATGATACCACATGGGACGATTCAGTTCTCTTGCAGATTCGGCTTTTGATATCAGGGTTCCGAGTGATCGGTTCGAGATCCGCCCGACATCGACCAGGCGAAGAGACATTTTGATATCACAAACTCCTCCTGGTCCGTGCCTGCAGCTGCCTTTTTGATACCATAAAGCGGGATCCGGAGAAACCCCAGAAAAGGATTTTGATACCGGAACAAGGAAAAACATCTCTTTTTGTTTTTGGGTGTTGATCGGCTTCCGGCTTACCCGGCCGTCGCGCTCTTTTCTCATCTCATTCCCGGCGTTTCCGCTACGCTGCAATCACCGCCAATCAGTTATAAAAGGCGAGTCGGCCGGCACGATCCTTCAGGCCTATTTCTGCCAATTATCTTCAGAGTTTTATCTATCACCTATCTCTTTGTGTTTCGGATCCTTCACGTTGTGCCGTGGAATTTATTCCTGCTGTGACAGCGTCCGCAGGAAACATACCCCGCACAGTCACATTCATCTTGATTGAGGCATTTTAAGTCAGGTGTGCGATGCCTGTCAGTTGTAGCCCACAGACTGGCGTCGATAACAACCACAACAGCCCACAGCCACAGCTTTAGTCAGTCAAGCAAAGAGCGCTTGATTGGTAGCTGCGGGGCCTAAGAGGATGCAAGGGCCAAGACGAGGGGATTGATTTTTTTCAGAAAAGCACTGAAAAAAAGGACTTCAATCCCGCCCTTGCATCCTCTTAACGGCCCCTGGTCACTTCGTTCTTTTGCAGCTTCCAAAGAAAACGCGCCCGTTGGTTACGTTTTTTTGAAAGCTCTCTCGGAAAAGCTCTTTCCCGCTGGGAGCCAGGTTTTAGAAACCTGGGGAAACATATTGAAAAGGACCAAAAGATCAGTCCGTTAAGATTCTTGTGGAACATTGGACGCTTATGCTGGACCCGCGCGTGACATGCCCACATGCTGACAACCACCAAGGAGATTTGAAAATGCTTACCTACAACAAAAATCTGTTTCCCATTTCCGATTTTTTAGCTGGAAAGATGGTCAAGAAAATTGTTGGCCACCCTAGAATGATTTTGGAGCCCCAAGGCGGCAAAGGGGATCTGGCTGAAAAGGTTCGTGAGCGCTGGAGAGACATGCATCATAGGCCAGAAATCATGGCTATTGAAATCGATGAGAACCTGCGAGCCATTCTCAGGGAGAAAGGATTCAAGGTCATTGATAGTGATTTCTTGTCTTTTGCTGGACCGGATAAATTTGATCTCATCATATCAAATCCCCCATTTGACGAAGGAGATAAGCACCTTTTGAAGGCCATTGATATTCTTTACAAGGGGCAGATTATTTGCGTCCTGAATGCCGAAACCTTGAAAAATCCGTACACGAATTCTCGCAAGCTCTTGGCGAGGATACTTGAGGAGTTGGGGGCGGAAATCGAATATTACGAAGGGGCGTTTTTAGATGCAGAGCGAACAACGAGTGTTGATGTTGCCCTGATAAACATAATTGTTGAGCGGAATGTTGAGGAGGACTTATTTGCAGGGGCCAAGGACAAGGCCTGGGAATGTAAAGATACCGTCCAGGGGGAACATGCTCTTTCAACCGGCAAAACGATCAGGGAGATGGTTGCACACTACAACCAGGTTGTTGCCGTTTGCACCGAAACAATAGTTGCCTATTACAGAAATTACTCAAAAGTACATACTTATATTGGGTTAAATCAAGAGCCTAAAAACATCAGAGGTTCAAAAGATCTCACATCCATGTTGCAAGACACGGTAAACAAAACAGTTCGTGATGTCAGGAAAAATTTCTGGCGATCGGCTCTCGAACTCGATGTTGTCACAGAGCGTTTAACCAAAAAGAAACGAGAAGAATTCGAGCATCAACTTTCCCAGCAGTGCGAAATGGATTTCACTGAAAACAACGTCAGGGCGTTTATCCTGAATATAATCGGAGGTCACGAGAAAACTATCCTGGATTCCGTGATTGCCCTGTTTGACCGGTTTACAATCGAAAGCAGTTACCGGGACACCATTTACGAGAAAAACATCCATTATTTTAATGGCTGGAAAACCAACAACGCTTTCAAGGTCGGTGAACGGGTGATTATCCCGATATATGGCAGTTATGGCTTGCCCTTCATTAACTGGGGGAGATGGGAATTGAATTGGCAAGCGGCCCAGGTCATACGCGACATTGATCTTGTAATGAACTATTTTGATGGCATGAGGCCCTATTGCTCAATGGTGAGTGCAATCGAGCGGGCGTTTGCCCAGGGAGAAAACAAGGCTATTTACAGCACCTATTTCAAGGTTACCGCTCACAAAAAAGGGACCTTGCACTTGACGTTTTTGGATAAGGATATTTTGCGGCGATTTAACGTTGCGGCGTGCATAGGCAAGGGATGGTTGCCGGATGACTATGGAACCGAGTCATTTGAAAAATTGGTACACGAGAAACAGGATGTTGTGAAGAGTTTTGAAGATGTAAAAACGTATGAAGACAATATAGACGCTCCACTGTTCCCGGCAGAGAGTCGAGTGTTGAAAATAGCGGCTTGACGGGATCAAGTGTCACGAGCCCCGTCCATCAAGGCGGGGTTTCATCAAGTTATCGATCAATGCTAAGTGAACGTAAATATATCCAATTAGTTTGTGATTTAACATAATGCCGTATTGGCGCAATGATGCATTGACGTATTGATGAATAAGCGTATTGACTGCAAAAGAGGCGGACGGTGTGCTTTCGAGAAATGATACCAGTCGGCCGAGTCTCCCGCTTGAGATCAGACCGGCGCCGGTGATGGTTGGAAAATATTTGGTATCAAAGTGATGAGCCCGATCGCGCCGGCAGCGGCTTCATTGATACCCGAAAAGCGGGATCCGGACGGACACCTGGACGGTTTTTATATCAAAGCAAAAAGCCCCCGTAACCAAAGCTAACGGGGGCATTCTTCAATCCTACCAAGAATTATCGTGATGAACGTATATCGATTCAGGGAGGTTCTGTCGCCCCACTCTTAAACGCCCTCTTTCTTCATTAAAAGTTTCAGAGCAGCTTCAAACACAGCCCTTTCCGACTTATAACGTTTTTGGAACACCAATAGTCTCATTTTTTCCGTTAGGTCGTAATCAATGAAAGTGGTTTTTCGGATCTCTTTCGGGGTGTCTTTATTGATGGCAGTATGTTTTGTCGCAATGTCACCATTATGCGTTGATGTATCTTGCATGAGCTCTTCCATGCTTGACGGTTTTTCCCCAAGGATCTGCTCTCCCTTTTTTGCAAACTGTCTCTTTCTACTTTCTGCCATTGTCAGTAACCTTGATTTTATTTATGAATTCGGCGGTAAATGCATTACATTGCATTGCGCTTTTTGACTGCGGTTCATACTCAACAACCGATTGATTGAGTGTTGGGCTTTCCTCAATTTTCACTGATTTGCTGATTTCTGTTTCAAACACCTTTTCTCCGTATGCCTTCCGCAGCACCGACTGAAACTCCTTGCATATCACTGTATTCTCAACCAAGTTCAGGATGATTCCGAGGAGGGTGAGATTGCCGTTGAGTCGGCTTCTCATTTTTTCAATTAGGTCCAAAAGATCGGACATGCCCGATAACCCAAACTGTGTCGGCTTTGTCGGGATCAACACGAGGTCTGATGCATACAACGCGGCAGTACTCAAATATCCGAAAGAGGGCAGGCAATCTATTATTACGAAATCATAATCCTCGCTGAAGGGGGCAAGACCCTCTTTCAGTTTAAAAATTACCTCAAAATCATGTTCGGCCACTTTGGCAAGATGTATGTCCGCCCCTATCAGATCGAGGCCCTTTGAGACGAAATGCGGCTTTACTGTCTGACCGCTGTAAATATCCATAACATTCGCGGACAAAGTCAATTCGTTTTCAAGAAAACAGGACGTGAGATTGCCTTGTGGGTCGTTATCTACCGCCAGGGTTCGATAACCGGCGGCAGCCAAACCCTTTATTAAGTTAAAGGATAGGGTTGTTTTCCCCACTCCCCCCTTTTGATTGTTGATGGACACTATTTTCATAAACCCTCACCCCTTACTTCAATTTTATCGTAGATACGATCTTGCATCAGTGCGTCATAGCATAATTATACATTTCCGGCAACACATAAATACGTTAGAATAGCTATATGCCTTTACAGCAATATGACATGATGGT
Source organism: Desulfobulbaceae bacterium BRH_c16a (assembly GCA_000961725.1). GTDB lineage: Bacteria > Desulfobacterota > Desulfobulbia > Desulfobulbales > Desulfocapsaceae > Desulforhopalus_A. The sequence goes on along the minus strand of LADS01000008.1, from coordinate 112,997 downwards.
ATTATGTCAAAAATCTTGTTATAAAAATAATTAGATATCATCTCTATTGGTGAGGACGGCATGGCATTTACATTTCGGGCAACGGACGACCATAATAAAATTCTTGATGAGATTTCTCAAAAGAATGGTTTCAATACCAGATCCAAGGCATTATCCTGGATGATTGAAAATTTTTCCGAGCTGGTCTCTTCGAGAGATGCATATTTCAGAAAAATGCATCAAGCGTCTTCTCAGCTTACAGAATTACGATCGGCAGTTAAAAACAAGTTAATTGCAGATCAGAATTTAAAACATCTCGTTGAGGACTACGGAACAGATAACGACGATGGTGGGGATTGCGTTGATGAAAAAAGCATGTAAATTTTGCGGTTCATTGTCCGGGGTCATACGAGTTAAAAAATTGTTTAACGTGTGCGACGAGTGTAGGCCAGCGGTTTATGCGGTGATAAATTCTCCAACCGTTATAGAACAGGTTTGGCCACTTTTGCATGACAGGGCTATTCTCCCCCAGGTCAGAAGAATTAAAATTCCGTGGCAAACAGAAATTGCAGAGGTTTTGGATGCGAAACGACACAGGGCCGAGGACCGGGAGAAAAACGAATGGTATCTTATTGTTTCGGAATACGCAGGTAAGCCGGTTGAATTGTTTGTAACGACAGCTGGAGAAAATGACCACAAATTGCAATCAAGTCTTGCCAATCTCACCGCACTTACCAGGCTCGTTTCTCTTATGCTGCGGCATGTGTTTCTTGGTGAACAAATCACTCTTGATAAAATTCGGAAACAACTTAAAAGAAGTTCACGGCAGGAAAGAGATTTGCCTGATTTGGTCTTAGGTGTTTTGAAGGAATAGCGCATATACGTAAATATGTTATTGCGCATGTATGTTGTTGATCAATGACGTAATGGAGATTGTCGTGGTAACATGGTTTGGTCTTGTTGCAGTTCTTTATTTGATTTTAGGCACTTGCTGCTATTTCTTTTATCAAAAATTCTATAAGAAACAAAAGACGGAACCTGTTGTCTCTGATCAAGAATTACAACGAATTCAAAAAGAAATTAAAGATTGGGAAGTGAAAAAACGACGCACTGAGTTGAGGAGGATTAAGTGACTGTCTTTCGCGCAGTTGTTGAAAAAGTTAAATCTGTTCTTCGAGGGAAGCGCACATACCAATGTTTTGGATGTAAAAAATGGTATCAACATAAAGACGTTTGCCCAAGTAATGGCGCCATTGATTACCTCTATTGCAAGACGTGCTACCCTTATCGACCTGGCTAAAATACCAATTTCGGGAATGCCCCGGATGCTGTGTATATATAAGGTAGATAAAAGATGTTACCCACCACGGCTCAGAGTCTAGAAGATTCGAAAGTTGGCTGTGAGTTGATAGAATCCTCAATATACCGTTCTTTCCATATCGGCCTGGGCCAGTCATATAAGCACAGATGCATTGTGTCGTATATGCGACACAATGCATCGAATCGTTGCTGCATAATTGAGGGAAAATCATGTCAGGCGAATATAGCAGTTCCCGGAGTGCCCCTAAAATGTTGTCTTCGACAAAGTAGGGGAGGGGAGGGTGAACGATGATAACAACTTCATATTACACAAATAAAGTGCTCGATTGTTGAATCATATTTGCGACATTGAGGTATTGTGCAATTGTGTTAAGATGTAATGATGCAATGATGTAACAACGCAAATGCATAATGACTAACAAGTGGAGAAAATTAGAAAAATTTCTTAGATGTTGCTCTCTATCAAAAAGGTTTCAAGAGGTTCACCGGCCTCAATTCGTTCTTTGAAGATAGTTGGCATCCTGCCTTGACCGGTCCAGGTGATGTGTTTTCCCTGACTGTTCCAAATTTCATATTTAGGTGCGCGAGGGGGCCGTTTACTTGGCCTTTCGGGCGAAAAGTCAATCAATTCCTCTGGACCAATACCATCGGCTTCGAGCATTTCTTTGTACTGTTGGATTTTTGCGGTTTTTTCAGCGTTAATTTGTTTCTCAGCCTCCTCCTCGGAAAGACGTTCTTCGATAATACTTTGCAGTTTATTTCTAAATTCTTCCAATTGTTCATTTGATAATTCTTTTACGGCACTTTTAAGGCGGCGAGAGTGAGTTAAAATTCTAAGCAGATCGCTCATAGTTTGTTCCTTTTTGGAAGGTGTTGAATGTATTATTGGAGTGGGAGCCTTTATTCAAATATCAGAACTTTCCGCATCTTGCAAGATTATTCAGTCTGAATTCACTATGACTATAATAGCTTTCTCAATGTATATCCAGAACCATGGGCAAAAAATGTTTTACCAACACCATATGTAGAGATGTATATGGATCTTCAAACTCACGAAGAATTATTAGGAAGCTATCGTTGAAAGTAAAACAAAATAGCAAAAATGAAGCCGGTCAGACGAGCCACCAGCGCATGGGTCGGCCGGTACCACTGTAAACAATTTAATTGCTGTGGTCATTGGGTATCAAAGAAGCAGCTGCCGGGCGGAATCAGACACCAATCTGACACCAAAACACTTCCAGCCATTCAGAAAGAGCCTGATTGCCCGGAAGATGGATAGCGATCATCGGCAACAGCATTTCCGCGAGATCTCGACACTTAGGGGCTGAACCCCAAACAATAAAACTCTTGACAGTGTACCATATAAGGTACAATATGTTTTTAGGGAATAACCATTGAAAGTACTGCCTGCCAGATTCTTCGAGACAGAGACGGGGGGGCGAGAGCCTGTAAAGGACTGGCTTTTAGAGACCCCAGAAGATAGAAAGGCCATAGGAGATGATAGTCGAGTTGCTGAGTTTGGCTGGCCTGTTGGTATGCCTCTATGCTGTGCCCTTAAAGGACACAAAGGCCTCTGGGAAATACGTGTCGATCTGCCAGGGGGGAGAATAGCAAGAGTATTCTTCTGTGTTCATGAAGGAAGCATGGTGCTTTTGCATGGTTTTATAAAGAAAAGCCCAAAAACGCCTAATAACGAAATGGCGCTCGCGGTAAAAAGAATGAAAGGATTAAAGCCATGAGCAAAGAAACTGAAAAGGGCAGAGTAGGAAGTTCTTTCGATGATTTTTTGAAAGAACAAGGTACCTATAAAGAAACAACAGAACAAGCCGTCAAGCGTGTTATTGCCTACCAACTTGCAACAGCTATGAAGGAAAGCGGGATTAACAAATTTGAAATGGCAAAACAGCTTAAAACGAGCCGTTCTCAACTGGACCGTCTTCTTGATCCAGAAAACGACAAAGTAACCCTTGCGGCTCTTTCACGAGCGGCTAAAGCAGTTGGGCGAATACTTCGCCTTGAACTTCAATAAGTTTTCTGCTGAAAAACCGGGACAGGCCGTGTCTCTGTCAGCCTGTCCGGTATCGTTTTTTTCTTTTTTTCCCGTTCAAACAAAATTCGGATTCCCCCGGAAGAGCTAGGCTTTCCTGTGTAATGCAGCGATCTGTTTTTCTAACTCTGCATTTTGCTTTCTAAGTTCCAGTATCTCCTGTTTCTGCTCTGCAATGGCACTCTTACTATCAGTTTTGAGTTCCGCCATTGTTGCTCGGATTTCCTCTAATGTTTCGGCCTGGTCAGTGCTTTTTTGTTCGGCAACGGCTTGCGCTTTTTCAGCTGCAATCTTTTCTTCCAGAATTTGTTTCAATTCTGATTCTAATTTCTGAACTTGTGTTTCAGCTTTCGAGGAGGCTTGATCGGCACGCTCTATCTGGAGAAGAGCCTTGGCAGTTTCGGTGCGGGAAGCTTCGGCGGTCTCAATCAGCTGCTTCCGCTCAGTTTCGAGATCCTGGGTTCGTTGGGTCAGGGAGTCAACTTTCTCTGTAAGTACTGCCTGGATTTTTTCAAATTCCTGCCTGTCTTTATCTGCCTGGCTTCGCACTTCTGTTAACTCAGTGGTCAGTTCCTCGATTCGGCTTTCGGCCAGAGTCAATCCATCCAGAGCCTCAGACTCCCTGGCGCCAGCCTGGTCAATTGCTTCCTTCAACTTCGCCGCTGCTTCGTCTTGTGCGAACCCTAAAGCGCGGAGTATAGCAGCTTGTACTTCTGTTGGGATTTCTGAAGGTAAATTTGTCGGAATCTGGGCCGCATTTTGTCGCCACTCTTTAATGTGGCCTAAAACAGTCCCCAGGCCGCCGCCTGTAATCGCCAAAACCGCTCTTCCCGTAACTTTCTGGCCTTCTCTTTTCAGGCTTTCACAAGCCCTTACAACCGTTTCATAAGTTGCGACCTGTTGCATAGTTTCTCCTCTATTAATGATATGATACAGTATCAATGATATGATACAGTATCATAACATAATTACAATAGTTATAACGCAATTACTTTGCAAAAAATGAAGGGGTGAAGGTTGTTTTTGGTCCGGACACCAAGTCGAACCGGAATAAAGTAGTTGTCATCTAATAGAACGTGGACTGCACCTCAACATGGTGACATTCAAAAGACTCTACAAAGTGGGGGGCATTACCCGATGAACAATTGGATCCATTTGGTAAGCGCTGAAGAAAGACCTAATCGCTTGATAATTACGGTCTGATCATGACAACACGTAATTATGTAAATGTATCATGACGCAAATATGTAACAATGCATCTATGTGATTACGTAAATATGTAATGATGTTGTTGTGTAAGGTGGAGGGGAGGGGGCGATCACTCGGGGTGTATGATAATCATGATATTATTTTGAATGCGTGTTTATGAGAGGTTCCTCGCCTTGAGAGTGATATATCACAAGAAGGGGTGCCCCGGTAGGATGTGAGCTTGTCCCACAAGTCGTTCTATTTGCCCATCAGTTTTTCATGTTCCATATGTTTTTTCTAGTAACTTATAAACTCGTTGCCCTTTGAGCATCGTTCAGAGTTGCATACCAATCCTTGAATGTGTGAAACTTTTGCACTTTCCCCTTTTCCATCATTGTGAATTCGCACAGATAAGCAGTAGAAAGGAGTTTACCTATTCCGCAGTGGTACTCAGCATCGTATTGTCCCTCGGTCGGCATCGTGCTACTCAAATGGATTTTTTACTGTATGGGCATCAAATTGATATGATCCGGCAAGGCGTGGCTTTTATCTCTGTAATTATGAAATCAATTAATATCCTTCAGTACCGAACACTGTCGAGGCTGTTCCGGTAACTCCTGAAATGTTTGATTGCATCGCCTCGCACTTTATTGTGGATCGTCCCGTGGCCCAACATTTTTCCTACCTTTAGCCCTGGCAACAACGCCAAGGGCTTTAGAGATATAACCGGGGTCACCAGTCTGGAGCGCATCGTTTAAAAAAAACTCAATGGCTTCATGACTGTCTAAATCTTCGGCTGGATCATAAATAGATAATTTCTCAGCCATATTTACACCTCTTTCGCTAAATACTTGGCAATCGCCCTGGGGGATGTGTATCAATCCGCTCCTAACCTTGTTGTTCTGAAATATCAGGCAAAGCTTGCAGGGATAAATCACTGTTTCGCTACCATCAGGCTGATGCTTTCTCATGGCAAACTTTGACTGAATCATTTGTTGGAGGGCTCCGCGCGGATCACGTCGACCTCACCGGCCTTGGTCGACCTCGCTATCCTAAATCTCCAATATCATTCTTCTCGAGCTGGTTTCTTGATCTCTCGTTTTTTAGGGTATCAAAACTGTGGCCGGCCGTTGCTCCGGATCTCCGATTTTTGATACTAAAATATTTCTCGATGCCGACCGGTGCCGGTGTGATCTGCAGCCGCTCGCACTGGGGGGATGGTACCAATCCGCCCCTTGTTCTGATTCAGAGTACTTTTCAAGCAGTCGCTTGCACCTGGATATCTCGCCCTGGAGCCAGGGTTGAGTTATTCCTTTCATGCCGAGTTGCACACCATTAACAATCCCGCCATTCGATACAACTTGAAAATCTTCCAGTTCTTTTTTAATGGCAATAAGTCTATCAGGTTACACAGCCCCTCCACCTATGCTTTTTACTTTTTTGAAATCATAGGAAAACCTCAAGTCCTCTTTTGTCCAAAATGTTCAATATTTTCCGGGATGCCCCTTGGCTTTTTGTGCCCTTGCTCCCATTGAGCAGTGGTCGATTTACTGACGTTGAAAAGCTCCGCCATAACCCCTCGGCTCAGATTGTTTCGTTCTCTCAGGGCCGCTACATATAGGCATTGACGATCTAAAAGAGCGGCTTACGGGCGTGCGGCAATTGGCTCGACATCGACAGAGAATGAGAGCGGGAACCTTTCACTCACAACTCACGGCAGAGAATGAGCCCAACATGCTAAAGACCAAGTGCGGAACAACCAAAAACAGGACACGCTGGCAGCTATGGAGGAAAATACCGCCGCGGCGGGTATACTGCAGGAGTGGCGGGAAAGGTGACGGCACATTTTGGCCGCAAGGCTTCATTAACATTATTCATTATTTTTTGTGTTTCTGGGATATTGAATTGTAAACTTGCTGTTCAGCAATATATAAACAGCCACAAGGAGGACCAAACCCCATATCCCATATTTTTCAAGCAAGGTTGTCAATGTCTCCATGTTTATTACTCCTCTTTACTATTATTTAGAGGACGTTTCCTTGTACGTCTTTCGGAAGCATCGTTTTTTTGTTGTTCTCTGGCTTCGATAAATTCTTTGGCAAATGGCATCGCAGATTTTATCAACCCATCGAAAAGGTAACTATTAGATTGTTGGCCATACTTTTTGTCATATCGGGCTTGCCGAGAGATCAGTCCGTCTTTTTCCATTTGGGCGATTCGTCTACGAACGGTGCTCTTGTCAACTCCAATGCATTCTGCAATTGCTTGTTTTGATGGCCGGGGAGGATTATCGGAGTACCACCAATATTTGGCCAAGTGTAAGAGAATATTAATATCAAGAGCGTCAAGGCCTAATGCCTGTTGCCGTTCAAGTATTACTGAGGGTAGAACTGTCCAGCCAGCTTTCATTAAAATCGGGGACCATTTCTTTTCGTTCTGACTGAATCGCTCTTGAACTTCTTTTTTAGTTAATTTTTCCATTTGGTTGCCTCAATAAATAATTATGAAATACAGTGTCTATGCTTCAAATATAGTTGATTTCACGAACAAGTCAAACTCTATGGGGGGGCATTGTGGCCTATGGCCAGGTCGTAAAATGCCTCCGGGGGATGGTCTATCATGCCTCCCGGGGGTAGGGATTAGCGACTCCCTAAATAGACATAGATCAACCACAAAAGATGAGCAGACCAAACGGAACTAAAGAAATAATAATTTATAAGACCCAGAGGCCCCCGTGCCTTCGGGGGCAATGAATTATTATAAATCGACACTGAAGTCTAACATTAGACAAAAAGGATTATTTTGTTTAATGTTGGAAGGCATAGCGTCGTATTATCAGCTAGTTAAATACACTGAAACTGATCGAATTTAGACAAAACAATGAAGAACGAAAAGCTTTCACCCAGCCGATCCAAGCTCGGAAATTTCTTTTCTGCAGCTTTTAGTCCGGGTACAATGCACCCATTGAGTGCTTTTGAGATTGACACGTTTGCACCCAATGGGTATGTTGCTGTTCATGAAACCAAATGAATTAAAAAACCTCCGGAACAAAATGGGGCTCGGGCAAAAAGATTTAGCTGCTATCCTGGCTATTCCCTATAAAACATATCAGAATTGGGAACAATCTGAGGACAAGGCTAATTATCGGAAAATACCCGAAGAATTTATGGAAAAAATCAAAGTTCTGAGTGAACTTAAAGCGCGATCATCGGCAACAGCGTTTCCGCGAGATCTGTGTTGGTTGCAAATACCTGTAAGACAAAACGAACTTGAGGATCTGAAACTTAGGGCTGACCTGAAAGAAAAAACAGTGTCAGAGTTACTTCGAGAGAAGGTGTTTGAAGTTCTTCAATCGCCTTTGTTATAATTCACGCTCAGTTATCTTGATTCTGTTTTCGGTATCAAAAAACGGGCCCTGCAGCTACTATATCCTTTTCTTGTGAATCAAATCTCCGCTGAGTATTTTGATGAACCTGAGTGTCAATACTGTGATCGATCCTCTTTGCGTCGCCTTTCCAGGGGGGGCGCGAATCACTTGACCCCGGCTTGTTTAGATAGACTTTCAAGGTATTGTACTATAGAAGAACGGGATATTCGACGAGGAATGCTTATAATTAACTGCAATATCGCAAACATACACGGTGTAGGGTCATCAATGAAAGCTAAAACAAAATCACCTCTCAAAGACAAACCTCTCCGCTATGTTGCTCAATCAGGAGATGAGGGACTTGATGACCTCCTGCATGACAAAGTCCTGGTGTACTATTTAATAGCTTGTATTTGTGCTATGTTTATTTTTTATTCATGGTTCTTCTATTTTAAACCTATTCAGAAGCCACCGATATTTCTTTCAATCTTGTTTGGCATCGGGTTTATTTTTTGTGCGTACAAACTGTATGCGCACATGAAAAAAGTAAAAAATATGAAGCAAGGCAGGGATGGCGAGAGAGCAGTAGGTCAATATCTTGAGGAATTCAGGGAATCAGGCTGTCGTGTATTTCACGACATTAAAGGCGATTCCTTCAATGTGGATCATGTAGTCATCTCTGACAAAGGCATCTATGTAGTTGAGACAAAAACCTACAGCAAGCCAGCAAGCGGTAGTGCAACAATTAATTACGATGGTCAAAAGATTCTGATAAATGGGAAGGAAACGTTGACAGACATCATCGTGCAAGTGACTGCTGCTACCCTCCACATCAAAAAGATACTAAAAGACTCAACTGGCAAGGTCTTCGAACCCTTTCCTGTTGTTTTATTCCCTGGATGGTATGTGGATGGGAACGGAAATAGAAAAGGAAAGTTGTGGGTGCTCGAGCCGAAAGCGTTCAGGAAGTTTTTGGATAAGCAGGATGTTAAAATATCAGAGGAAGATGTGAAGTTGGCTTCTTACCATTTGTCTCGTCATATAAGGACATCGTCATAGGCATAACAGATTCTCTGGTAGCGCAAAGCAAAATCAAGTTCGGATATCGATTTTGCTCTTCGCTTGTGAGTATGCTTTTCCCCCTGGGGCCATCTTCCTTTTCTGCCACTATATGGCAGTTTTGCTACAAGGATATTTCTGGATTGAATTTCATCAGATGCTTCAATGACAACCTTCTTGCGACAGTCTGGCATTGAACATTTTCCGGCTGCCTTGCCCCATAAAATCTTCTGATCTTTGTCAGGATGGACATCTGTTCCCTCCTGCTGGGCCTATCAAGTAAGCTGTCTAAGTTAAAACGCGATAATGGACCCACATTGAGATAAGGCACTCAGAGCTTCAGCGTGGATAAAAAAAAGCTTCACGGGGTAGATTATAATAAAAAAAACCTGTTCACGGGCGGTTTTCGCCCATGAACAGGTTTTTTTTATTATAAGGAAAATTAGGAAATTATCCTATCCAACCGTTCCGTCTGGCATTGGCTTCGCAATCAGCTTTGTTTACATATCCTTGTGAGGACGCACCAACAATTCTACCATTAGGGGCTGTTCGTCTCCAACGCCATTCGTTACTTGAGTCTCTGTAAAATTCCCATCTATCCATGCTTAATCCTCCTTGTGACCTGTTAAGTCATTATGATCACCTGAATCCATATCTACGCCTGAGCCCTGAACAAATACTTAGCTCTAAAGTATAGGTTCGATTCCAGTAGTTCGCAACCTAGTGGTATGCAAAAAAGCATGGAATATCGACAAGATAAACTACCACGGTGTGGTATGGTTAACCTGAATCGCTCCATTTCGTTATGGTTTTATATCTCAAAAAAAATTTCGAAGACTTAGGAAAATGTACTGAGAACATGAGACAAAAAGGATTATTTTGTTTAATCCTTCAAACACAGGCAATGGAACATCAAGTGCTACCCTTTCATGATGACTGAAGCACATGGACAAAATGATGAACGATCAAAAAGTCTTGTTTTTCAGCACATCGCAATCTTGAGTGAAGGCTTGAGGCATGCGAGGTGAAGCCCGGTAGAATATTTTGATGAACCTGAGTGTCAAAACATATTGTGATCGATCTTCTGTGGGGATTCGTTCCGAATCACGATTTCCGATACCGTCCCCGAGTATGTCGGCGGCGGGAGGTTCTGGGAGTGAAATCACTTGATCCAGGCTGAGGTATTTTGATTCCTAAATTATTGTTGTGAGTCAAGCTTGATTTCTTGATAAGTTTCGGCGCGTTTTGTTTTTTTGCCGAAATGTGTTTATTATTATATTCTGTTGAATGTGGAGTATGTATAAATATCCTTAAATATAAAATTTAAAATTAGGTCGATGATTTGTGACGGTTGGATTTGAAATCAATATTTCTCCGACTGCGGTTGAGAATTTGATAGTTACAGGTTCGCTTTCACCTAACCTGCAAGCGTTATAATTTAGTTTGGTTAAACCTAAAATATCCTTGGCCACCAGTTCAATGGAAGCGTCGCCATATTGGATATCTATTTTTAGCGGCACTGGCGTTTCCCAACCATCGTATGCGGCAAGACGTGGCTTGAAACCAGAACAATAAAGATATCCTGATCTTTCATTGACTTTCCAGAAAGTCCCACGGAGTACAGGTCTCGTACCAATTCTATAAAGCCTTGGTCCGTTTCTTTCTGGCCGAACCCTGACCCCAACAAGTTTACAATTCTCTGGACAGGCCTTTTGGTAGCCTTGCCATTGTTCAGGGTTTATCTCGGATCGACAATGAATGAAAATTTCTTTTAAAGGCCGACCGTCCAGTGTTTTGTAAGTTTCCAGCACACCTCTAAGCAGCTTTTCGGAGGCGCTGTCCGTAAGGGTGAACTGCTTTTTTACAGGTGAATATAGGGGCTTGTCTTCTCCAAGAAACACAATCCCGTCACCAGTATCTAAAAACATTTGGGCTGCGCAGCACGCAGAGTTCGTTTTAGCTTCACCTAACTTGTATGCAATACCGATGTAACAAACACCGTCACGGGCAGAGTTGAGCCTCCAAGGTTTGCCGCCGGACTTATAGTACAGCGCAGTCCCAAGATTCCACATTCTGTCTGAAATAGTTGTAAGGCGACGCCTAGAAATGGGATCTTCATCGGCTTCGGACAAAGTGGATTCACGAATGATTTGCAAGGGAATATCATACTGCATCGACCGAGCTTTTAATTGACGGCGAAAATCTGGGGAATAGTGGTACTGCTCTGGGTCATATTCCTTAAACAGCTCTAATTGCCCAGCTTTACGGGATTTTTTTCTTTTTGCAGAAATTCCTGAATCAGTAGGTTCAGCAATTTGCGACTGAGGTCTACAGTTTTTCCAAACTTCATCTGGAATTATGCATATTGCAACACCAACTTGGTAATCCAATTTTTTGGTCTTCTCGAGAAAATCCATGAACTTTTCAACTACAGCAAAACAGCGTTCATGGGGGTCTTTTTTGTTTGATGCCTCTATTAATGCAGAGCGATCGATCGTTGGTGCCCAAGCTGGTTTCTCGTTCCATTTACTTCCAAAGGCCACCTCAAATCCAGGGTAAGGAGGCCAAAGGCGATGTTTCGAAGTCTGGGGCATAAACACCGCCTTATTCATCAAAATTGACCATTTCTTGAAGTGCTCTACTCCTTCTGGTGTACCGATAACGATGTAAGTGGGTGTCTGGGGATGAGATGGTTGACCTAGGCTATGAGGCCCAAAAAGGGTAAGACCATCATGCGGATCTACAGCGTTTTGCTCCTCAGCAAATTGCAATGTAGGCTCGTTTAGGATGATCAATTTCTCAACTTGTTCAATTAGTTCCATCGCCATCTATTCGCCAATGCTTTCAGATGATTCCATTATGGCATCATCAACTGCCAAGGATTCATTAGCCAGTGCCTTCTCGTTTATGCTCAGCGGAACTGTCCACATACAGGGTCTATTGCTGATTACAATCATGTCCTTCTCAGAACCACCTATGGCAATTTTCCCGGCATCACCAATGAACTGCATAATTCCAGTGACTCTTTTGGCCCAGTCATCGTTGAACCAATTTTTACAAAGATGTTTTCGACGGGAAATTATTTTTTGGCCCTCTAAACATTTACCGCTGAGATCGGTTAATCGAATGTGGACGTGAACAATTACAGCATATGTCCCGTCTTTTCTCTCTGATACAAAAAAATTGGGTGAGAGATAATACCTGTAATGCTCAGAGGCCCCAGGCCGAAAATATTTTCGTTCTCCGCAAACCTTGATGTATGTCTTGGTATCATCATAAAAATCAAAATAGAATCGATCACTTTTAACCAAACCTTGTGGAAAATAAGGTAAAAATGAATTTGTGCAAAACTGGAGGCCTTTTTTCTGGTAAGCTACAACCAACGATTTTTTTATTAGCTCTGGAACAAGATTTTTTACATAAATGCCATCTATATCATTTACCGAGTTCCAGACAGCACCACCTTTCTTGTATAGTTGTAATTCGCTCGCATCCTTATCAGGTGGTAAGTGAAAACTTAAAAAGGTTGTCGGATTCACTTGCCTGAAAGCCCATCTGCTCGACATATCTCCTTTCAATGAAGAAGAAATACCTTTGAAAGATTCAAAGCGGTGAATAGCTTCAGGAATCATTAGCACTTGGAAAATGTTCGAAATTACAGTTTCTTCCTGATCTAGCACAACAGTATCTGAAAAAAACGAATCTAATACGAAATTTTTTCCGCCTTTCGCCGTCGGGCAATTCGCCGATTCCAAAATTCCAATCAATTCATTAAGCCCTGATTGCCAACTGTCTACAAAATTGATTTTTTGAAGGGGCCTCATGTGTGCATCAAGAGTTTCATCATATATCGGCTGGGCTATTACAGGGATCAGAAAAGGTGCGCTTTTCTTTTTCCCTGCACGAATCGCAGCGGCCCGACGATAGGATAGGTCATTATCCGTTATAGCGGGTTGAGATAGTATCGATACACAAAAGGCTGCCCTCGATTCGAGTAAGGCTTCCGTAGTGTCATTGATTGATTCTCCTCCAACCGGGTCTATGCTGCGGCACCAAACCAAATAGCCATGAAGCTTCAGCTTCCGTGCTAACCAAGACGCCAAGGTTTCGTCTGGGGCGGCAAAATCAATAATGATGAGATCAGGTGAAAAGGATAACAGTTGTCCACCGGCCCTAGGGAAAAAAGGCGCCGTAAAAATATGCGGATGCTTTGTTATGATACGTTCATGAATGGTTGACAGGAGTGATCGGATTCTTTCAATTCCATACAGCTCAAGAGTCCACTCATAATTTTTATGGATAAATTCAAAAGCTTCATCTCTTTCTGTGGCGTTGTAACTTGCAGTACAGCAAAAAACGAGACGATTTAACTTATGGCCAACCTGTTTAATTCTTTCGGCGTCCCTCTTCAACTTACGTAGCCAATCTTCTCGTACGCTATACGCAAAGATAGATATATCATCAGGGTCTATACGGCAAATCCGGACAGCATCACGACCTTTATCACCACGCCCTCCAAGCGGTTCGAGGTTTTCATAACCCTCTGCAGACATTAAATCATTGCAAAATCTTTCAAACTGATCGTAATCTGTCACTTGCTGTAAACAGTATACTACAGGGTCTGCCCCCATTTTATAGCTTCTCCAGTATCGTTGAAAGCATTTTTTGTTATTTTACAAATAACAACATGGTGTTACGTGAACGATCTGATCGTGTAGCTCCTTAATTGGGATAATATAGAATGTGAGTATAAATTGGTTGTCATCGTGGGCAAGATAGATCGTAACTCCATAAGAGCCCCCCCCCATTTCTTTCTGCCTGGATGAACGGCATGATAAAGCGTTTTGGATCGTTTTTCAGTTCTTTGCCATCTCTCCTAAGCCAGCTTAATACTTCCTGCTTTTTTACAATGTTTGCAAGTTGAAAATTATGAGCAAGTCTCTAAACTTTCAAGAAAAAATTACACAATATCCTGGGGTGCGCAATAACACTACTGAAACACCTCTTGAAAGAAACGACTAGGTGTCACTTCAAGAAGCGGATTACAAAGATCACCCTCAAATCAGGCTGTTGATTTCAAAGTTTAATCTGGCAGGCACTGATGCGACAGAAAGTGGTATTTTGGGTGGTTATGCAATTTTTAAATATTTTTCGAATAGTTGTTTGAGGTCCTTTTTTTCTTGAGCAAACCAATCTGTAAGGGCATGAAGGTTGTCTTCTATATCTTCATATCCTTTATCCAAAGGACGATTATCGTCTCCATCTAGCCGATCAAGGACCCTTTGAAGTTGCCATGCTTTTTTCTGAAATTCTTCTGCCTTCCTCTCAATATCATCCATTCCTAAAGGTCCGTAATTATCTATATCCCATTTTAGCTCTGCAATTTTGCTAGTAAGTTCGTTTGTACCTTTTACTGATCTTATGCACAGCGATGTGTAGTACTTACAACAGTAGTCTGCAAAGTCTCTTAACCTGATATATACGGCGAGCCTTGCAGGTTTTAGGTCATGGTGGATGGATATTTTGTTTGCATCAACAGCGATATCACGAGATTTTCGTGCATAGTACGCAGAGACAAGTGCGATAAGACAGGCGAGGAGAGATATTAAAAGAGCCAAATTCTCTTCGTTCATCATTTATAGCATCCTTTAACGTCCATGGCTTGCCACCGTTGTGGATTGTCCGGCCTCTTGATAGGTCGCACCAAAAATGGTGTCGCCCAACCATTTTTTGAACGATGGATTGTCGCTGAACTGTTTGAAAAGCTCAGTGTGGTCGGACAACAGGTCGATCATGACCCGCTGCAGAGCGGCGTCGTGTTCGATCTTGGCGGTTTTCTTGTCGTTGTTCTTCATGGCGTTCTGGTAGGCGGTGTCCGCTGCGACTTTGGCCGGTATCTCCTCGGCGATGACCTTGCGGATCTTGTCGCCGTCCTTCCATTCGATATTACCGAACTGGTCGTTGAACGTCTTGATAATGTTGCTAAGTTGGTCCAGATCCGACTCCGGTTTGCGGCCGTCGCCACTGTTCGGTACGGGTCCGACTTCGGCATCCTGGTCCGGAAGGCCAATTCTCAGGTTGGTTTTCACCTCGACACGGTAGCTGTCCATGTCGAGGGCCTCGAGGATTCCCCGTGAGAGATCTTCTTCCTTGGGCGCGGGGAGCTTCGGGATCAGGAAGTTTAAAAAGATTGATAGCTTCTCCCAGCCGGCATTCGAGTACGGCAGGATCGAGGCCAGAAAGCCGTAGGTGCGGACGAAGGCCTTGGCCTTGCCCTTGAAATCCACCTGGCCGTCTTCATCAAGATCGGCATTGTAGGTGGCCACACAGGCATCCAATATCGGGTCGAGCTTGTCGCGATCCGAGCCGTTTAGATAGAGCTCCACCAGGTTGTCAATTTGCTCCTGGGAGCAAACCTGGTAGCCGTCCAGATCTGACTTGAGGTCATGGAGCTTGTTGGGATTGGTCTCATCGCTGAGAATGGTGGTGCGGTAATAGGGCTCGAACGACTTCTGGATGGTTTGCGAGTCGTTGTAGAAGTCGAGTACAAAGGTGTCGTGCTTCTGCGGATGGGCGCGATTGAGGCGTGAGAGGGTCTGGACCGCCTTGATGCCGGAGAGTGCCTTGTCCACGTACATGGTGTGCAGCAGCGGCTCGTCGTAACCGGTCTGGTACTTGTCGGCTACGATCAGGAAACGGTACGGGTCCTGTTGCACCTTGTCCGGAATCTGACTGCTGGGAAAACCGTTCAGCGTGGCTTCGGTGACATTTTTGCCGCCGTACTCGTGTTCCGCGGAGAAGGCCACGATGGGTTCATAGGGGCTTTTGCGCTCCTTGAGATAATCCTTGAAGGCATGAAAATACTGGATAGCCCGCACGATGCCGTTTGTGATGACCATAGCCCGGGCTTGACCGCCGATCTTGCGGTGGCCGATGACCTGAGCGTGGAAGTGGTCGACCATGATCTCGGTCTTCTCGCGGATGGCGTGCTCGTGGGATTCCACATAGCGGCGCAGCTTCTTCTGGGCCTTGTTGGCGTCGAAGAGCGGATCGTCCTCCACGGTCTTGGCCAACCGGTAATAGCTCTCCACCGGGGTGTAGTTCTTCAACACATCGAGGATGAAGCCCTCCTGAATGGCCTGTTTCATGGTGTAACTATGGAAGGGGTGGTGCTTTACGGTGCCGTCGGGCTGCGGGTCCGGCTCACCGAAGATCTCCAAGGTCTTGTTCTTGGGTGTCGCTGTGAAGGCGAAGTAGCTGGCGTTGGTCACCATCTTTCGGTCTTCCATAATCTTGTTGATCTTGTCTTCCGTATCCAGCTCATCCCACTCGGACTTGTATTCCCCCGGATTTTCCGCAACAGCCATATTCATGGCCATGGTTGTCTTGCCGCCCTGGCTGGAATGGGCTTCGTCGATGATGATGGCAAACTTGCTCTTGCGGTGTTCGTCGCCGATTTCATCAAGGATGAACGGGAACTTCTGCACCGTGGTGATGATGATTTTCTTCCCGGCCTTGAGGAACCGGCGCAAGTCGCCCGAGTGTTCGGCGTGGCCGACCGTGGCCGAGACCTGGGCGAACTGTTTGATGGTGTCGCGGATCTGTTTATCGAGCAGCCGCCGATCGGTGACGACGATGACGGAATCGAATAACGCCTTCTTTTCGTGCTCCAGCCCCACGAGCTGATGCGCCAACCAGGCGATGGAGTTGCTCTTGCCGCTGCCCGCCGAGTGCTGGATCAGGTAGCGCCTGCCAATCCCCGTCTCCCGGACATTCGCCAACAACATTCGCACCACCTTCAACTGGTGATAGCGAGGGAATATCTGTTTGTATTTTTTTCTGCCGGTCTTCTCGTCCTTTTCCCCCACCACCTGGTCATAGTTCTCCAAGATGTCGGTCAGGCCCTCCTTGGAGAAGGTCTCCTTCCACAGGTAGTCGGTGGCGATCCCGGCCGGGTTGGGCGGATTGCCCGCGCCATCGTTGCAACCCTTGTCGAAGGGCAGAAACCACGAGCCCTTTCCTTTGAGGTGGGTACAGAAACGTATCTCGTGGTCGTCCACGGCAAAATGAACTGCGCAACGGCCAAACTGGAATAGCAGCTCCTTTGGGTCGCGGTCGCGTTGGTACTGCTGAACGGCGTCCAGGACCGTCTGCTTGGTGAGCTTGTTCTTGAGTTCGAAGGTGGCGATTGGCAGGCCGTTGATGAACACGGCCATATCGAGGGAGAGTGCAGTCTCATTGCGACTGTAGCGGAGCTGGCGGGTGACGCTGAAGATATTGGCCATAAACTTTTCTGCAGCCTTCACATTGCCCGGAGTCGCCGTACCGTAAAAGAGATCCACATGGAACGGACCGTGTTTGATGCCGCCCCGCAGCACATCCACCACGCCGCGCTTGGCGATCTCGCCTTGCAGTCGGTGCAGAAACTGAGTGCGCTTCGGGCCTTCCTTATCGATGGCGAGATCCTCATAGGTATCGGGCTGCATGGCAGCGAGGAATTGCAGCAGCTTGACCAGGTCGACGGCATGCTCCCGGTCGTAATCCTTCGAATCGCCCCGAACGTATCCGGCCTCCTCCACGAGGGAGGCGACGATGATGGATTCCAGGCCCTTTTCGCTGGTATCGGTCGGCATCACAGTTCCTCCAGTAAATGGGCGATGTCCTTCGGTGACGGCAATTGACCTTTCAACGCCTTGGGCAGGGTTTTTGTGATTTCATAGGTCGCCACGCCGATAGGCTTGCGGGCATCGTGCAGGGCGTATTCCACCACCGTGCGGTTCTTTTCCTTGCAGAGAATGATACCGATGGAGGGATTTTCATCCTCCTGACGGACCTGCCGATCCAGCGCCGTCAGGTAAAACTGCATCTTGCCGACGAACTCCGGCAGAAATTCGCCGATTTTCAATTCAATGGCGACAAGGCAGCGCAGGCGTCGATGAAACAGCAGCAGGTCGATGAAAAACTCTTTGCCGGCCACCTCCAGCCGGTATTGACTGCCCATGAAGGCGAACATGCCGCCCATGGCCCGGAGGAAATCCTCGATCCTGGCTATCAGAGCCCGTTCCAATTCCCGCTCACTGTGCTCCTCACCCAGCTCCAGAAAATCGAAGGTGTATTCGTCCTTCACCGCCAGTTTGGCTTGAGCACGCAATTCCGGCGTCAGCGCCTGATCGAAATTGGTTTGACCCAAAAGGGATTTTTCGTAGCTCTGGTTGTCGATCTGGTGAATGAGCACGTTCTTTGACCAGCCGAATTTGCGGGTCATGCGCAGGTAGAATTCTCGCTCCAACGGATCCTTGCAGCGCTCCATAATGGCCAGATTGTGGCTCCAGCCGATTTCTCGCACCAATGATGCGAGTTTTTCGAGTCCGGTGTACGCCTCGAAAAAAGCCTTCATCCGCCAGAGGTTGGAGGCTGAGAAGCCGCCCACGCCGGGAAATTCCGTCCGCAAATCGGCTGCAAGCTGTTCCACCACCGCCTTGCCCCAGCCTTCAACATCCTGCCGCTCCACGATCATCTGCCCAATGTCCCAGTACAGGCCGACCAGTTCCTTGTTGACTGCTTTGAGGGCCTCATACTGGGCGGAGCGGATGCGCTCCTTGACTTCGGAGAGCAGGCGCGGGTAGTCCTCCGGTTTGGCGAGGTTGTTTTTTGGAGTTTTATCGGTCGGCTTCATCCATGCTCCCCTCATCATCAATTTCGTCATCGGTTTCGGTGGCATCATCATCCAGGGCAAGCAGCTCTTCTTCGACAATATCCGGCACCTCGATACCGCGCACGTCTACCTGGCCGGTAACCACATCGGAAATCAGGCGGATGCGGTATTCGCGCATCAGCTCGATCTCGCGTTGAGCGCGGACTATAGCTTGGTCGATCTCTGCCGACTTTTCCTGAATATGTTCAAAAATTTTACGCTGTTCATCGATTGGCGGCAGACCAATTGGATAATTTTTCACAAAATTAGATGGAATCCGCTGCTGACCAGCCGCACCAATCATGTATTGCTCGCCCAGCAACAAGAACTGTTTGGTAGATGTGAGGAACCGGAGAAAAGCGCCGTCGATTGCCTTTAAAGGGCGAAGCACAATCAGCTCTGTTGTGCCGAAACCAAAACCAGTCTCAAGCCCTTGCAGGTAGGCTCCTTTACCGTTTTCAAAGCAAGGAGTGATTTTAGCCATGACCACATCCCCGTGTCGGAAATAGGTAAAGCCATTCCAGACTTCTGATAGGTAGCGTTTTTCTGTGCAGTCGATATCTCCATTGACGGAGATGTTCTCCATGGGAAGAAAGACAACCTTTTCTTCATCCGCCGGATTTGCTCGCGTTTCCGACTTTGATGGATTGAAGCTGGCCACCCGTTTGAGCTTGGTGGCTTTCCAATGCTCCGGAATATCTCCGATCCATTCCACGCCACTGGGTTTGAGCTTGACGTTGGAGTTGATCCCTCGGGTCACGACCTCGTTGATGACGTTCTGTTTCTGCTCCTTGAGCAGTTCAATCAGCCGCCGCTTGTTGCGGATGAACCGCTGGATCTTACTACCTGCCGCGTCGAGGAATCTGGTGATGTGCCGCTGTTCCTCAGTTGGGGGAACTGGCGATGGCATACGTTTGAAATCCTGCCAGTAAAGCCGGTTGCGGTCTTTCACGATGCCCCGCGAATAGGCATCGACTTCGTTCATGTATGATTCAGTGCGGAATAA
Source organism: Desulfobulbaceae bacterium BRH_c16a (assembly GCA_000961725.1). Taxonomy (GTDB): domain Bacteria; phylum Desulfobacterota; class Desulfobulbia; order Desulfobulbales; family Desulfocapsaceae; genus Desulforhopalus_A. The sequence continues at coordinate 93,337 of LADS01000008.1, read as the reverse complement.
ATAGCTGAAGTAGCGACAGTCCACCTCGGGAAATGGTCGCACGACGACATAGGCTGGGCTGACAAGCCCATGGACGGGCGCAACGCCAACAGCTCCCTGCCACATGCGCATCATGTTGTAGGCAATGTCCCCCTGGGCCGCCCGCTTGTATTTCTCTCGGTCAGCCATCACCTGCTTGCGCTTAAGATTGTCCATGTCGCGCACGCGGACGCCGGTTTTCAATGACACCTCAAGGATGGGCAGTTCCCCAAAACCGGTCTCGTTGCGCTGAGAAAAAAGACTGCCGTTTCGGAACAGATCCCAATGGGCAGGAATCTTGCCCAAAAAAGGCTGCCCGGAATCTTTGTATTCAGGGTATGCAGCCAACTTCATCACTCAGCCTCCCCGACAATCTGTTCCAGTAATCCCTCGGTTTCCTGCTCCAAGGCGTAGATATCGGCCTTGATCTCATCCAGGGTGCGCATGGGCGTAGGCAGGTAGAAATGACGGGTGAAGGAGATCTCGTAGCCGATCTGGGTCTTAGATTCGTCGATCCAGGCATCCGGGGCATAGGGCAGCACCTCCCGCCGAAAGAACACCTCAATACCGCCGTCTTCCAGGAGCGGCACCTGCTCGCTATCGCGCATGGCGGTATCCGACTCGTACTCGACCACGCAGGGCTTACCGCCCACCTCGGCCTCGAACAGGCCGTGGATGGGGTCGAGCGTAGCCTTCTTGTGAACCTTCTTTAGCACCGGCACGGCATCCTCGCTGGTGTCGCAGAGTTCGCTTTGCAGCAGCTTCTTGCGCTTGGCGGTGAGCTTGACGCCGTGTTCGTCGGCATCGGTGTCGCAGGTGTTCATGAAGACGTTGAAATCAAGGTGCGGGCCAGAACCAAGGGTCTCGGCCACGCGGCGGGCCAGATTGGCCAGCGGCTCGTCCTTGGTCTTGGCGCAGGCTCGTTCAAACCGTTCTAGCCGGATCAGGCTCAGGTCGACAGCGAGGCGCAGGGGACGGTCCACCGTCACCTTCCAGTAGCCGAAGGCCTTGTTGGGGAAGATCTTGGAGTTTTCGGTTTCGACCGGATTCACCACCAGGTCGCAGATGGAGCGGATCTGTTCCTCGGAAAACGCGCAGTTCTTCTTGCCCAGATTGCGGCGCAGCGACACGGACCATTCCGTGGCATCGATGAGCTGGACCTTGCCCCGACGCTCCTCGCTCTTGCGGTTGGTCAGCACCCAGATGTAGGTGGCGATGCCGGTGTTGTAGAACATGTTCTCCGGCAGGGCGATGATGGCCTCCAGCCAATCGTTCTCGATGATCCAGCGGCGGATGTTGCTCTCGCCCTGGCCGGCGTCGCCAGTGAAGAGCGACGAGCCGTTGTGGACTTCGGCGATGCGGCTGCCGAGGCGGGTAGTGTGCTTCATCTTGGAGAGTTTGTTGACCAGGAACATGAGCTGCCCGTCCGAGGAACGGGTTATCATCTTGTATTCCGGATCGCCGGCGTGTTGAGTGACAAAGCGCGGCTCCTTAATATCTCCTTTGCCGCCTAGGCGCTCCAGGTCGGTCTTCCAGCTCTTGCCATAAGGAGGATTGGAGAGCATGAAGTCAAACTCCTGCGACGGGAAGGCATCGCTGGAGAGCGTGGAGCCGTACTTCATATTCTCGGCCTCGGCCCCTTCGCCTTTGAGCAGCAGGTCGGCCTTGGAGATGGCGTAGGTTTCCGGCTGGACCTCCTGACCGAAAAGATGGATAGAGACATCCTTGCCATGGCTCGTTGCCAGCTCGGCCAGGCGTTCTTCGGCCACGGTCAGCATGCCGCCGGTGCCGCAGGCCCCGTCATAGACGAGATAGGTGCCGGATTCGATGTCGTCGGCCACCGGCAGGAAGATCAGGTCAGCCATGAGTTTGACCACGTCGCGAGGCGTGAAGTGTTCTCCGGCTTCTTCGTTGTTCTCCTCGTTGAAGCGACGGATCAGCTCCTCGAAGATGGTGCCCATGGAATGGTTGTCGAGCGCCGGGAGCAGCTCGTTGCCATCCACGTCCTTTACCGACTTGGGGCTGAGATTGATGCGGCTGTCGAGGAATTTTTCGATGAGGTGCCCCAGGATGTCTGCCTCGATGAGGGTGGGGATCTGGTTGCGGAACTTGAACTTTTCGAGAATCTCCTGAACGTTGGGAGAAAAGCCGTCCAGGTAGGCTTCAAAATCGGCCTTGAGCTGCTGTTGCTTGGCTCGGTTTTTCAGGTCGCGCAAGGTAAAGGGAGAGATATTGTAAAAGGCCTCGCCTGAGGCCTGGCAGAGTGCGGCGTGCTGATTGGCGATTCCGGCCCCGTCGAGATGCTTCTTCATGCCGAGCATTTTTTCTTTGGTTGGCTCCAGCAGCGCGTCGAGACGGCGAATGACCGTCATTGGCAGGATCGCGTCACGGTATTTACCTCGCTGATAAACATCGCGCAACACATCGTCGGCGATGCCCCAGATAAAATTCACGATGCTGTTGTGGATCACATGGTTCATAGCCTGTCGTTACTCCTTGCGCTTTTGTTGTTTCCGCAGGCTCTGCCGCTCCGCCACGCGTCTACTTCACTGATCGATCCTGTGTATAGCATTCCAATTTGGGTAAAAAAAGGGATGGATAATTCCTTATCATTTAGATCATTCATCCTCTGGGTTTGTAAATACTAGAGTTTTTGGAGTAATTCAAGGATCCAGGCAAGAAATGGTACAGGCAGACGTACTGGGGGGGGGAATTTAAACAAACGATAGTTTGCTTTACCAAAGCATCAAGCAGCTGGAGTGGCTGTAGAAGATCTGATGAAGAATGATTTCACAAAAACAGGTGTTGATGCTCTATTGTTCAAGTCATTGCCGATAAGTGAAGAGGATTTTTCTTCTTCGGGGGACAACAAACAGGCATGTGGAGAAAAGACACACGAGGGACCCTCTGTTTTCCAAAAACCCTGGGAGAGGGCACTTGAGGTGGTAAAAAAAACTCGAGATTGAAACGCAACATGATCTAGCTACCGCAATAATGATAAGGAAATTCATTTTGGGATATAACCAACCACCTGAGAAAATCGAAAAGATAGACCGTATGTTTCGTGAACATGGATATCTCCTTCCGGATACTGTAATATATTCCTTATTTTAGGGGAAAACGATACATAGAATATATGACTGGTTATGTGACAAGTGAAAGGGTGTGGATCTTCACAAAACGGATTGTCACATAATCGATCGTATAAATGACAGGAGTTCCACCATGCTTATTGGCTACATGCGAGTATCAAAATCGGACGGATCACAGTCGACTTCTTTGCAGCGTGATGCGCTGATCGCTGCAGGAGTCGATCCGGAGTATCATTACGAAGACCACGCTTCAGGCAAGAATGATGCCCGCCTTGGACTTGCAGCGTGCCTCAAGGCATTACGAGAAGGAGATACGCTGATCGTTTGGAAACTCGACAGGCTTGGTCGTGATTTGCACCATCTTGTAACTACGGTTCACACTTTAACCGGTCGTGGTATCGGTCTTAAGGTGCTGACAGGGCACGGTGCCGCCATCGATACTACTACGGCTGCCGGCAAATTGGTTTTCGGAATTTTCGCCGCATTGGCTGAATTTGAGCGGGAACTGATTTCCGAACGTACCCGGGCAGGTCTTGCTTCAGCACGCGCACGAGGAAGGAATGGTGGTCGACCATTCAAAATGACTGCAGCAAAACTACGCCTGGCTATGGCGGCTATGGGACATAAAGAAACAAAAGTGAGCTCTCTATGTCAAGAACTTGAAGTAACCAGGCAAACTCTATATAGGCATGTATCACCGAAAGGGGAACTACGTCCTGATGGTGCAAAACTGCTTTCAAGATCCCATTATTGAAGAGTCAGGAAGCTCAGCCATGCCCTCTCACGACTGAAGTAAAGGTGTTCATGGATAAGGTTAAATCTGAAATAGCTTTTTTATTGTTAGGTTTTGGGGAGGGTGGCGCAACTTCCTGGATACAGGAATAGTGAACCGTTGGTGGAATATTAAGATCTTCGAGATGGCAATATTAACGTTAATTTAACCGGAACTTTTGCGCGCAGCGCTAAAGTTCCGGCTGAATGATTGTTAGGTGCAAATAAACCTTTGTTAATCACCTTTCTTGTGTTTGTGAGGTTTAAGTGATGGCGTATTCCCAGGAGTTTCTTTATTATCCCGCCGACGCTTGTCTGGCTTCCCAGTTGATTTAGCAATTGGTTTTGGACCAGGTTTAATTGTTCCTGAAAAGGGTTTAAACCCCCGCCTTTCAGGCGGGTAGCATTCTGCTAGCGGTTGGCTTATAATCGTAGGCATGGATTATCGACAAGGCAGTCATACTAAATATAAAATTGAGTACCATTTTGTATGGGTAACCAAGTACCGTTACCAAGTGTTGCAAGGAGATCTTGCGCTGAGAGTACGAGAATTGGTTCGACAAACTTGCGAACGATTTGAAATCCAGATATTGCGAGGTGTTGTCAGCAAAGATCATGTGCATATTCTGGTTTCGGCACCACCAGACATCTCTCCTTCGGATATCATGAGAAGAGTCAAGGGCCGGGTGTCTCAAAAGATTTTTGAAGAATTTCCGGTTATCAAAAAGAGGTACTGGGGGCGACATTTTTGGGCTAGAGGGTATTTTTGTGTTACTTCGGGTGAACTCACCAAAGAGATGATTCAGGAATATCTTGCCCATCATTTTGAGAAGGACCCCAATGATCTTTTTGACATCGAATAAGTCAACCGGCTAACGCCGGTGTTGCTGGACTTTCAGTCCGCGACCTCAAACCCACCGACTTCTAGTCGGTGGTTGTTTAGTCCCATAGTTTTCTCCTTTTGTCATGCTACCTAATTTTAAGTATAAATGCTATGGTAGCCAGTAGCACTTACTTGCCGGGGTGACCGGCGTAATTGCTCTTATAATGATGGGTTTGCACATTGATTATCAGATCAATTTGACATGATAAGTTTAATAACATAACGCCTATTATCAAGGCATATATTACACTCTTTTGAAGAGTGATCATTATCATAAATTCATATATTTTCAAAGCTGTGAAGCAAGGTGCAAGATAGCACGGCAGTAGCGGGTAATACCAGATAGAGATTTTCACTGCCAATAAGAATGGACAGACTGGTCCAACGATTTGACCTTATTCCTGACTATCTTTCCAAAATCATCCTGTCAAAATAGATAGGAGATATATAGACTCCTGTAGTTCGATTTGCAGTAGTCTTCAGTTTTACTGGTTTTATGAAAACGATAGGTTGCTGCGGGCAATGTCAACGTTGACTTGAGCTGCGAGCTTCAGCGTGTCCGACTTTAACGACTGGTTTTGGTTTTGTTAATTATATTGTTCAGAAGCATAACGCTTAAGTACTGGAGAAATATACTGTATGATTGCTGTATTGCCTAAGGTTCTATTATAACTAATCAAATTCTGATCATTTAATCTTTGTAGGATATAATGTTCGTACAATAGATTGATTCCTCCAAAATCTATTCGGCCACCTTTAGATTCTAAACCTTTGTTAATGAGCTCATAAATTATTGTTTTTTCCATTTCATAAAATTCCGGCACTTTTTCATTGATATATGCACTGACCCCATAATCAGTTATATCTGCTGAGGTAGGGCCTGCTTTTATAAGATGTTTATGTGTTAATATAGATAATGATTCATTAAAGATTTCTTTTTCAATTTCATATTCTTTGATATTACGAAACACCTGATCGAGTGGAATTTGATATTGCTTGTTCTGCTTGAGCGCCTCTTCGAAGATAGCATTAAAGGTAATTGAGTCTATCTCATTCAAACCACTAATTTTTCCTGTTGGATTTGTAAGATAATTCGGACTTGATCCTAATGGTGGTTTATCGGATTGACCAAAAATAGCCATTACAATTTTCTCTAGCTCATTATGATAATTCTGTAAGTCATTGATTTTAACCCATACGGTACTTTTTAGAGGTTCAGGGATCTTGCAATCATCAATTATAATTGGAATAATTCTGGTTCCTTCTTCTAATTTTTTTACGACTGCTAAATCTAGCTCTTCATTAACCCACTTTTTTTGAACACTGTTCTGTGATAGGACTATCAAGAATGCATTGGCGTTTTTGATACCTTCGCAGAATACTTTTTTTACAAGACTATCACCAGGCATCATTTCCCATTCATCTATCCATGCATCAATGCCACGAGCTCGTAATTTTTTGCCAAAATCTAGCACAAATCTAGCTTTATCATCCCAAGAATGACTTATGAAAACCTTTGGTGAATCCATCTTATTTATCCTCAAGTGGGTTGCTCAAAATTGTTTCAAATTGAATTTCGAGTGAAAGACGGTGTATTATTCCATGACGATTAAGCTCACCCGCACCGGCTGTCAGACGTATGATCAAGGCACCGCGGCTTACCCGGTGTCGGGTGCAGCGCCTCGTTATGCCTTGCTGAGGTGTTCGGCCACCGCATCCACCGCGTTCTGGCCCCCACCTCCCGCCGTGTCGAGGTCCTCTGGCGTGACATCAGGGCTCGGCCATACCAATCCAATCAGCCACTTCGCTACGTTTAGCTCATTGAGTTCGTTCCACAACTCGTCCCGATACTCCTCGTCTGCCATTCCGCGTGCCCAGTGGTTGCAGCCGCCTGCAAGGATGTCTGCCACCTGCAAACGTCGATCGGCTGCAGAATCTCCAAACTCGAGCAACTCGGCCCTCAGCGGAAATTCAAAAACTCTCCGATCGTATCCGATCTTCCGGAATGGCCCTGGCCCCATGAGAAGCTCTAAAGACTCCTTCTCGTGTGCAATTGGCTTGGATTTATCGTGCAGGATCTTGAACCTATCGTTGTACTGCTCCCCCCATATACTTCCGTGCGACACAAAGGCGGGAATTGCCGGGTCGAGTGCAGTTACGCCATTATTCGCAAGCACCTCGTCAATAATCTCGGCGCTCGCAATGATTGGACCGAGCATAACCTTGTATTGCGTATCCGAGCACGCCTCATAGACGCTCCATGCACGCTCATAGAAGGTCTTAATCTCAACTGCTGTGCGCTTACGAAAGACATCAACAAATGCGGAAAGCATCTCTTCGAAAAGGCCGTCGCCACAGAATGCGGGGCCACAGAAGTAGTGCAAGTTGGAAATGGCGATATTCGCGCCATCTCTGTAAAGGTCGACCCCATCACGATGCGCTAGGTTTTCGACCAGCAAGTCCACGACCTTAGTCAACGCGAGATACTTCTTGTGGAATACAAACGCCTTTGCACGCCCCGGGGTAAGACGTTCATCCACCAACACCTTGACGATCCCCGCTCTCCCCGATCTTGATCGCTTCAACACTTTGAACTTGGGCTCAACGATTTGTCCCCCAATGACAGGAGCCAAGATGGCTTCCGCCTCTTCCTTAGTGAAGTCGCATGTGGCTAACGCAAATGTTGGCTGATCTCGATTAATCAGATCGGCCCCTGTATTACCGGATTCATCAAACGCCACAGTCCTAACCACAGAATCCCTCCTCCTCAAACATGTCGGCATAACGCCGAAGTTAACCAGCTTGTCTGGTGAAACATTTGGTTGGGAAAAATTATTAGGACATTCATGTGATTAAGATGATGAACGAGGTGGCAAAAGCCATAGGTGCGGAGGCTTCTTATCGTATTGCCCACATGCAATCTTTAGCATCTTTTCTAGATAAGGTATCAACGCCCCATCTTTTGGGAGAGATTTTAAGGCGCTTTCTGCGTGATTTTTCAACTCTATTCCGAGTTCAGGGGAAGACTCAGAAATAGAAACCAAAAGTATTGAGAAAACGATTTCCAGACTTTTATGCTCCAAGGTTAAATCAGTTAATTGTTTCTGAAGGCCGAGAACGAATTCATTTTGACTTTGAATGTTCTTATCTATTCTGTTGAGGGATTCTATTGTTTTGTCAATTTCCATCATTTATCCTTTCTTCGGTTCGCTCGTTGGCTAATTCTAAGAACCTAGCCCTTGTAAAGATCATTTAACTTCAAATCGAATTTCTGCTGATACCAAAGAATAACCTTTAGCTTTAATGTCATTGATTATAACCTTTTGAGATGCACCTATCAGTTTTTGTTCTGGCTTTAATTCTATAGTCTTCCAAGGTGTTTCTTCCACCTTTTCTGGTAATATTGAAGTCTCTTTCCCTTGAAGTAAACAATAGTAATTTCTTTTTGATTCTATTGATTTGTAAATATCTACTTTAAAACTCTCAGGTTCATTTTTCCATGCAACAGATATGCTGCGATCAACAGGTTTCATAAAATCTCCCTCATCAGATTGTTAATTGCTTTAGTCACATTTTACTGATGACCACGAAAGGGAACCCATACTCTTTAGTCTGTTCTTTTAGGTTAACGTAGAATTCAGCGAACACGCGCTTTTGCGGGTCCGCTGGAATGACTTGTTAAACAATTTGTTTAATTTTTTTCTTTGAAAGAAAGAATGTTGCAGTCGTATCAATTTTGTATGGTCGTGATTTATGCCTTTTTTTGTCATCCCAAATTCGACATTTTGAAAGAGGGATAAATTTACGCTCCTGATCTGAATCGAAGGTATAAAAAGACTTTGTTGTCGTTCTATTTATAGTAGTCCAATGTGAGTAATAATCAGATTCAGGATCAATTTTGCAGTATTCGTACCCTATTATTGCAGTTGCAATACAGTTCTCTTTAAAATGTTCGAAGATATTCTCCTTGAAATCTCCAAGAGAGTTGGCTGTATTATTCCAAAATGGCCTATATACTCCGATACCGTGACCTTTTTCATTCAAAGTTTCAACTGTATGTGTGAGTATCGAATTTAGTTTATTGCGGTACATCCCTTCAATAAAATGCTCTCCATTTTCGTTTTCAAGATAATACTTGAAAATGATTTTAAAGATTTCATCCACAGGTACCTTTGGAATCAATATTGAAATTGCATTTCCTATTGCATAAAAACCACATGCACCATCTTGGACACCTTGCTTTTGGGGTTTTGGTTTCATAATCGTTCCATTAATTTAAAATCTAACATCTGGCTCCCCGGAGCGGCGCTGTTGCTGGGTTCAAGTGAAGCCGGTTTGGTTTTTTGTCAATTATATGCAATTCTTGTTTTTAATATAAATTTCTTTTGCTTTTTCTAAAGAATGTTCAATGTCCATTAAGGTGTTTTCACTTATTTTTTCCTCTATAGCTCTTAATTTTATTCCGTCAATCAGCTCAGAGGAAAAGCCAACAATTCTTTGTGCAGGTTTATGGGGGGCTGGTCGATCAAGGTCAAAACAGGCAATACCGTGATTGATGGAACTATAAGAAAGTGGGTCTGATTTAAAGTAATAGGTAAGCCTGCCAAGGTTAACATCTATGTTGGCATTGTCAGTAACCCAACCACCATGGAATTCACCATTTTCTTTAAATGCTTTACCTCTAATTACTAAGCTAGTGAAGCTTTGTTCAAATGTTTCAATAAAATATCTAGGATCTCCATTTTTCCCAATATAAAAACCAGCCCAAGAGCCTTCCAAATGATAAGGCCCCAAAATAAACCTCTTTATAAAAACGAAATGGCGAAACATGCTTAAAAGTAATAAAGCGGTGAATTTATAAGTGCCAAGGGCAATGACACCTGCTACTGGGGCCGATAAAAGAGGGTACTTTAAGATGAGGTCATTTAAGAATAGCCAGAATGCAAACACTAACGCGGTAGTGATGCTTACAACTATTGAGTGATATTTTAGCTCTGGTGACATAGGAGGCTATCTTAAAAGTGTTTTATAACGTGGAGTTCAGCGGGAGCCGGGCTGTTTCGGCTTCCGCTGAAACGTTTTGTTAAGTGATTTTAACTTTGCTTTTTTAGATGTTTTAGGTTCACCAGATAAAACAACTATATCTATATTTCTAGCTGTATCACAATTCCTAAGCAATTGCCGCCAATCTTTTTCATGTTTGATTCGTTTAGTTTCATAAATAACGAACAGAAATTTATTCCAATCATTTGAACTATATCCTCGAGTATCAGCTAATATTTGGTCAGCTACCACTTTGCTATCATTTACATTTGAAATATATTTATATTCTATTAGAGTCTTTAGCGAAGGTATTCCAGTATCTGGTCTAAAACTTTTTATTTGTTTAGAAATTGTAGGCTCATGCAGCATGTCTGGATATACACATTTTAAAATGGACTCTATTCTGGTTTGAAATTCAAGCTCGTTTGCAGGTGGGCATTCGAATAAATTGTTATCTAAAATTGAGTATATTGAATGCCTAATTATTTCAATCAGATCTTGGGATATTTGAAAATTTTCAATTTCAGTATTTGTAATGTTAGCAACTGCGATTAAATATTTTCTAATTTCCCCAGGCCAAACAAGGTAGGGTTCATCAGTTCCCATCTCTGAATAAGTCAAACCTTCTTTGACACTCTTGGCCTTGTTATATAATTCCTTGAACTCTGAGTAAGTGTTTTCAAGCTTAAGAAAATCCATTAAAACCAGAAGTTCAATAAATGCTTTATCAATATAATATCTTGCGACTTCTAGCGGATCTTCGTATGAGGATTGTCCATAAATATCCTCATAAAACAATTTATTTGAATCTTTCAAATATTTGCTAATAGCTTCAATTGAAAGTCTTACCATCGTATTCATTGGTGATTTATTCTTCCTTTCACTAAACAAGGTATTAGCTGGACGGATTTCGTCTCAGCTAATACCGCATAATTGCAGTGGTATGAACTTTGGCAAAATCCGCCTCCAGCACCGTTTTACATGTGAGATGGAGTCAAGCTAAGATCCGACCCCTGTTGTTAACTCTGCTAGTCCCTTCAGGCCTTGCGTTTCTGAACGGTGATCTTGCTTCTCTTTTCGATACCCTCTCGCCAAAAATCAAGCGCCATGATGTCGGTGAGTAGTTCGTCGGGTTCGGGAACAGCAATGCCGCCTTGCATGGCTTTGTCATGCGCATAGTTCGAGCACTTCGTCATGCCAGCATGCACTTGAGCATAGTCGTCGTCTTCGACAACGACTCCTGCAAGCCTCTGTGTTTCTATACCTTTTCGGAAGCGCAGGATCACCCCGCGCAGGAGTACTTCCTCGACGGCACGTTCCCATGTCATACGGAGCCGAAAATAGGCATCAACAGTTTGCTTTCGGCACTCCTGCTCTTCGCCGTTCTTGTGCAGCTTGGTGATGGATTGATGCTGCGCCCTCAAGGCTCCAATCCGTTTGCTGGCAGTTTTCCCCTCAAACGGGAGATCTGGGTCGGCAACCCCGAACCCATTAGCACGGCGTGTCAGGCTTTGGGTGGAAATCGGCACGCCAGACAGCATTGCCTCTTCGGCCAGGAGACAAAGAAAATATATATCATGTGTAAATACAATAACCTGCCGCTGTGCTGCTTCAACAGCCAGGCGCTTCGCCACCCGTTCGCGGCGACGATGATCGAGCGAGGACACTGGGTCGTCAAACACGATTCCGCCCTTGCCACCACTCAGTCCGACCTCGGCCATAAAGGAGGCGATCGCGACCGCTCGCTGTTCGCCTTCACTGAGAATATCGCAGGGGCTATGGCTCTGTGGAAGCTCCAGTTTTAACTTATGCAAGGCCTTACCCCTGTCGGAGCGGCTCTGGAGCGTAACGCGAAGGGTGCCCACGGCTAGTGCTTTGAACTCGCTGTTGAGTGCTGCGGCCAGTTCTTTGGATACGACCTTTTCGGCCAATTCCGATGCTTTCAATGATATGGCATTGGTCTTAATGGCCGACAGGCACTTCTTAAGTTTGGCCTGATGGCTGAGCTGGGTCACTGCCGTGCCCACAGCATCCTTGATCTGTCTCAGACGCACTCGTGCATCGAGTTCTACGAACTGCTTTTGAAGTGCGGCACGCGCCTTCTCGTCCGATGCTTTCTCAAGAGTATCGGCCTCGGCATTCAGTTTGTTGGCCAGTGCTTGAAGGCGCGCAGCTGGGTTGACCAAAGCCTGATCGGTGCCATCCCATTTGTGTGAGAGCACCGCCGCTTTGATGGCTTCCTGGCGTGCGGTCAGCACTGTCTCAAAAGCTTTGGTATCACTGGCGAGTTGCGCATCTATGGCCTCAATCTCGCTATGGGTCACATCGTCGAGATTTAGCGTCAGGACGTTCGCGATGAACGGATTGTATTCGGCGTACAGAGCGATGCGGCAAGCCTGGGCAGTTTTTTCTGCCTCCTCCTGGATGAAAGCCTCGAAGCGCAACAAGCGGGTGGCACCTTCGGCGAGTGGTTGCTGGCACAGCGGGCAAAGTGAATCCGTGGCCAGGTCAGGAAATACTTTGTCGGGGTGGGATTCGATGGCGAACTTTCGAGCAGCGTCGAATAGCTCACGCCATGCCTCACCTCCGGTGCCCGGCAGCAGGTTCTCCTTCTCATTAAATTGCTTGGCCGCGATTCCGGCGGCTATTTGTGCTGTGCGGTAGGTGTCAGATAGGCTTCGTATCTTGGCGGCCACCGTATGATCTACCAGCGCGCCCTTATTGATGGCGCTTGTTGCTATGGCCGCAACTCGACGGGCACGCAGGAGCAACTGAGTTGCCTTCTCCTTCGGATTGTTTTCTTTCAGACTTTTGTCCAGCGTTGCATGCTGAGCCAATTCTTCTGGAGACAGCGTGGCCAGCGAGTCGATTTGGGCCTGAGTTGTTTTGGCGGATAACCCTGAAATCAGCTTGCCGACAGGCGTGTCGCCATGCAGCGGCACAAACGCCGTAAGGTCGACGGCGGACTGGGCGTACTCAGTCTCAATTGCGGTCTTCAACTGTTTACAAACCTTTGCCAATCCTTCGAACACATCGAGCCCGTAGGGCACGTAAGAAAAGTCATCTTCCCTATCAAGGTAGGCACGCGCACAATGCGAGTCAAAGACTGCCAAAGAAGATAGCTCTGAAGGAGCCACTTTACCGTTGGTCCACTGCACATCTTGTGCAACGCCATCAACCGCAATCTCGAAGACAGCTTCAGCTTCCTCAGCTTTGCCCGCAGGAAAATTGGCATTCGGATGGATTGTTTCCATCTGGTCGCGGGCACGGCAGGCGCGTTTAAGTACGCGCGAATATCCCGATTTTCCAGAACCGTTGTCGCCATAGATGACTGTCATTCCAGCAGCGCTCAACGGTAAACGTTGATTCTCTGCAATCGCGTTGACGTGCCGCATATTCTTTATTGCAAGCAACTCGACGAGAGTCGTCACATTTACTGGCGCTGGGATCTGATCGGCCGTGAGGGGCTTTGGCTTGCGGTCTTTGGAATCTGGAATGCCGTGCCCAACTTTGAGCAGCGCAAATAAATCGTCCTCGTCTTCTGCCGTCAGAGTCTGCTTAGCCAGTAAGCGAGCCACTGCATCGCTTTGCCATGTCGGAAGACTGTGCGTCCAATTTAGAATTTCTTGCAATAGCGTCAAAACAATCTCCTTATTGTTCTCGGACCAATCGAAAACGATCTAATAACTAACGCCTCCGCAAACTGCCCCATACGGAGCGGAGTGATTTTTGATTTACATTTACATCTACTTGCCTTCAGGCGTCGATAAGAGACGCTTCTTCAGTTTCTTTGTCCGCCCATCATAAGCCAGCTTAATACTTCCTGCTTTTTTACAATGATTGCAAGTTGAAAATAATGAGCAAGTCTTGAAATTTTAAAGATAAAATTGCCATTCTCCTGGAGAGCGCAGTAACACTACTGAAACACCTCAGTCTCAATCCTCTTGATAAATAATTTGGTGCTATCCAGTGGCAACTGCGCGAATCTTTGCGGTAATCTAATTGGAATGTAAGAAAGTTGTAATAAATGGAGGGTAAGGTGTTTTGCACCTCCTCTTGAACTGTGTGACGTTCAAAACGTGAAAAGCCCTTTCCGAATGCCGGCCGGCGTGGAAAGGGCTTTCATCTTTCTGCTGACCGGATCACTCCTACCTCTCATCCAAAATCCGCTTCAGCTCATCGTTGGTGATCCGCGAATACTGCAGGGAAAAGGAGGCATTTTTATGCCCCAGCTGCCGTTGCACCGCCGCCACATTGCCGGTTTTCTCCATGATGAACACGCCCATGCCGTGCCGGGCCGAATGCGGGGTTTTGTCCTTATCCACCCCGGCAAAATCCCGGACCTGGTTCCATACCGTATTTATCCCTTTCGGGTTCAGCCGGCCGTCGCCGTGGGGACTGGCGCTTGCGGCAAGAAAGAGGGCATGGGATTGCCATTTTTCCTGATCCTCTTTTCGCTCGTGGTCGAGATAGTCCCTGATCGCCGCTAGCCCCTGCCGGCTGATCGGATACGGCTGAACACTGCCGCCTTTCTCCACCACCGCTAAAATCCGCCGGTCAAAATCGATATCAACCAGGTTCAGGCTGGTGATCGCCGCCCGCCGCATTCCGGTTTCGATCAGGGTGTAGATGATCGCCCGGTTGCGATAGGGCCGGAAACTCTTCCTCTGCGGCGGCTTGGTCCCGCCGTGCCGGTGACGGTCGCGGGACCGGCCGCCGACCAGCAGCAGCTGATCGGCGGCATCGAGGATCCGGTTGCGCTCCTGCTTGGTCAAGGCCCGTTCGATTTCCAGGTGATTGCCGACCGACAGCATGGTGATTTTTGCCATCGGCTGGCCCAAGGGAAAGGGGCGGTGCTGGTGGATCCACTTGGCAAAGGTTTTCAGGTGGGCGGTCACCCGGTTGACGGTGCGGTCCGACCATTTTTTCGTGCCGTCGACTTTGACGGTATTTTGCAGGGCAAAGAGAAAATCGCCGCTTGCCCGGGGCGACCAGGTCGGGCGCAAGGTGTTGCCGAACTCCTGCCGGAGAAAAGTCAGGAACAAGGTAAGATCCCGCCGCTGCTCTTTTTGTGAGCGAGGCGAGGTGGTCACCTGGGTGGCAAAATAGATCGTCGCCCACTCATGCAGATCGTCGCGGATTTCGCCGGCGGCAAGGGCGATACTCTTAGAGGGTGCTATTTGTACGGCTTTTTGGGTCATCTCTCTTGGCTCCTGGAGGGGTTAATTAACAAATTGCGCCACCTAAGATACCTTTTGTGGCGTGATTTGTAAAATGGAATACGAGATATGGAAAAACACAGTTCCGAAACGACAGATCGTAGAAAAAGTGATATAACGGTCTTAAGATGTCGTGTTATTTGCAGGGCGACCTGGTGCGATCAGATCAATAGGCAAGAGTACAATTATTGTGGAGATAAACCGTGCTTGTTTTATGGGATGAAGCTTGGAATACTGGATATGTTGAAATTGACGAACAGCATCGGCACTTGGTCAAGATTTTTAACGACCTGGACAAAGCAATCTTGACCGAGAAGGCTTCAAGACTTGTAAAATCGCGGGATAAAGCTCTTCAAGAATTGATGGCATATGCTGACTATCATTTTGAAACTGAAGAACATCTAATGAAGATACATACATATCCAGATGCGCCGGCTCATTGGAGAATTCACAAAGACTTCAAAAGTCGTTTGTATCAGACAGTGAGGAGTCACGAGGCTGGAGAACCGATTCTAACTTCGCAACTTCTCTCGCTAATGTTGGATTGGCTCGACAATCATATTAAAGTTGAAGATCGAAAGCTTGGTGATTTTCTCAAGGAACATTGTTGATAATTGAGGGTGATTTGGGAATATAGTTGTAGCGACCCAGTCCTGAAGATCGGCTCTATGCCAGAATAAAATTCGCTAATCGCATATTCATCTGCATCTATGCCAGCATGGCAAGGCATTACACATGAACTAGCCGCCCTTTTGAGGCTTTGCATGTTTTCTCAAGTTCACTGGCCAGTACCGGGCGACTAACAAAATAGCCTTGAACCAGGTCACAACCGGCATGCATGAGAAAATCATACGCGTCTCGGTTTTCTACCCCTTCCGCGACAACTTTTATTCCAAGATTATGCGCCAGTCCGATTGCCGCTTTCACGATCTGCCTCGAACTTGACTCGGCCGGCAATGACCGAATGAAGAAGTTTTGATCGATCTTGATGATTGAAACAGGCATCTTCTCCAGATATTGCAAAGATGAATAACCGGTTCCAAAATCATCGATCGATAGTAGAATACTGGCTTTGGTCAGCTTTGTTAGCTCTTTGATAGAGATTTCCATATCCTCCATGAACGAACTCTCTGTTATCTCCAACTCCAGCTTTTCCCCTTTCACGTCATGCAAATCCAGAAGTTGCATAACTGTCTTGCAGAAATCCGGATTCAACAGGTTTCTTGTTGAGATATTCACCGCCATGAGAATATTTTCCAGGCCGTTCTTTTCCCATGCGGGAAAGGCAACGGACCTGCGTCGACAAGGAATGTCAGCGGCAATGGCATGGCAAGTAGTGCCGTGAGTGGAATCGGAAGAATCGTTCGTATTTCCAGGCGATACCGATGGTGATGAAAGAAACTGCCCCAGCAAGGAGAGTCGAGATAAATTTTGTCCCGGCCCCGACAAAGGAACCAACGGTCGGCACCACATCGGCAAACACCGCAAGAGGAGCAAGAACCATGTTCATCCCGAGCGCCCATGAGCAGAAAACCGGCAAACCTGACAACCCAGGTCATGATGGTGTTGGTCTGTTGTGCTTTCTGGAACATACTGTCTGCGTCTTTAATTCCCATCTCCAGCAGCTCGATTGTGCCGCCGGCATGACTACTCTGTATTGTCGAGCGTCAGCGGCGTTTCGTTGCCTATTTTCCTCACCAGGAAATCCGGCAATCGATAGGCTCCCAGCCGCACATCGTCGGCTATGACCGTCTTCGATTCATAGGCCATCCGAGCAGGATTGGCGTGACCTTCCGGCTTCTTGAAATGTGCCGAATCAATGGCTCGTCCCGCCCACTCCCTGGCGTAGCTGTAGCGACCCGCAATAATGACGCCGGACCCCTTCAGAGAATGAATGAAAAGAACTTGACGGTAGTAGTATAAACATCTGCTAAAGATCAATTACCAAGAGGGCTCACCGCTCCCAAGCTCAACGCTTGATACGAAAGTATCTATCGTGCATCCGGTTCCTCGATAATCTTGAAAAAACTTCTGTCTGTTACTGATTCTTTCGGTTATTATTTGTTGGAAATATCTTTTCTTTGGAATAACGCCGATCATGGTCTCAAAAACGATTTAATCATTCTGTATACCTCAATAAGGAAGGTGATAAAAATGAATGTTAAGCCACATGATAGATTCAGTGCAGAATATTCATTAACTCCGAAGATGGTAGCCGAATTTGCAATTTCTGTAGGAGACTTCAATCCAATCCACCATGATTCTGAGTTCGCAGCCAATACACGATATGGTCGTCTAATAGCTAGTGGAACTCATACGACAGCATTAATTCTTGGATTAACCGCATCTCATTTTTCAAAAAACACCTCGATGGTTGGACTTGATTATTCGGTTGGTTTTCGTCGTCCGATATATGCAACAGAAACTATTAAATTGGAATGGCTAGTCATTCGGGTGACACCAAACAAAAAATTGAGTGGTAATATTGTTGAGCTTCGAGGAAGAATTTTAGGCCAGGACGGGAAAACATCACTTGGGGCAAAGGGGCGTTTGTTAATCACGGATAAATTATAAATACTCGAAATTTGACAACTGGCAGCATTTATTCACCCTCCTCAAACATGATGGGGCCCAACCGACCAATAACAATGTCGAACAAGCTATCCGTCCTGCTGTACAATGGCGGAAAATCTGTTTCGGTTCTCAGTCCGAAACCGGCGTGCAATTTACCGCACGGTTATTGACTGTTGTCAGAACTTGCCAACTTCATGAAATCAATGCTTTCGAATTTCTGACCAAACTTGTCAAAGCCTCCTTCTCAACCAAACAGAGTCTTCCTTGTTTACTTTCTTTGCCGAATTGATCCATCTGTTTCCGGCCTTTTGAGACGCTACTGCGTTTTATTGTCCCGGTGCACGATTACAATCTACGTGCGATGTTGGAGATCCAGAGACATTAAAGGGGTGGTTCGGCCCGGAATGTTTGAAGGAAATTCCCGATGGTACTTACACCCCATTTTTTTGTAAAAACCAAAGGAATGAGGTTCTGCCAATATTTTTAACTCAGTAATTTTCTCTGTCATTTCGCAAAGTTTTCGCAAATGTTCAAAGAAGCTCTTACCAATGCCCCGGCCATGACAAACAGGGAGGATAAACATATGCTCCAGCCAGTATCCTTTTTCAATTATATTACCGGCAAATCCAACATCTTCTTTGAGTTCTGTTATCGAATAATATCCGATAATTCCAGCCTCTTCTTCCCAAACAAATACATCATTTTTTTGGATGTATTCAGAGGTTATGGTCAACTCATTTTTCCATATTTCAAAATATTCTTTGGGATATCCCCAATGTCCTTTGGATTCAAGAGAGAGCGCAGTTAATGCCGGAGCATCGCTTTTTCTTGCCGGTCTTATGGGCATGAGTCACCTACCTTTTCTGGTATTTAAAGCTTATTCCATGCTGGATAAAACCAAGACATTTGTAGAATTGATGAGCCTTTTCCCTTTTAATGTTTGCAGACAAGGTGATTTTGTAACAATCCATTTCTTCACAGAATGCTGCTGCAGATTTTAACATCTTCCTGCCTATTCCCCTGCCTTGCCACTCCGGCAATACGGCAATACTCTCAAAAATGGCCGACTTCTTTCCGAGATGTCCAATATTGTGCATAATTAAAACTGCAATTGTTCCTACTATCTTATTTTCAACCTCTGCCATAAATATGTGATAATGTGGATATGTCTGTATTATTTTGTAGATCTCTCTTGCCTCGGCAAGATTTAAGCTCACCCCGTTATCTATGGCCGGTTGTGAATATATAGCCAAGATTGCTTCTAAATCGCTTTCTTCTGCTTTTCGCATGTTGAATTTCATTTTATGCCTTGAGATCGGAAATATATCTTGAACAAACAGTATTCAAAATTCCAGAATAGAGCACGAAGTTTAAAAAGGATGCCGTGAAAGGACAACAAAAAAAACCTACTGAAAACAATCGATAAGTGCTTTTGAATTTCTGGCAATTTATCCCCCCCTTTCACGCCAGTTCCGGAACACAGCGTCAAGTATAAGCTGACTTTTACTTTAAATTTGTCAAAAAGGAGATCTAGCTGTAGCGGCCAGCAATGATAACCGTACGGACCCGCAATCAAGTTACTTCTGGGCTCACAATAAATGAGAATAAGAATAGGCCCCGACCCACATTAATCGAGAATATGGTGTTACGTTGTAAGCCCAATGACACGAATATCTGATTCTGTTGCAACCAAAATGCCTCGTTGCATTTAGATTGGCAAGGCGAGTCTCTGGTCCACTGCCTGCTCGAAGGTATGATATTTTTTTCTAACCAGCCATTTTTTGACTAATTTGACATGACAAAAAGCCGTTCCAATTGCTCTCACCATAGGGGTGCGCTCGGAACGGAACGGTCGTATTCCTAATGTATCCAGACTCGCCATGCCACGGAATATGCAACGGTAAAAGCCTGGGGTATTGCAACGCAACATATGGTCCAAGGCTCCATTTAGAAAAAGGTGAACAGTTAATATCAACCTAGTACACTGTACATTTTATAACTTCGGATAAAGCCGTTTCAACCTGATTCGAGCGTCGACCGCTTTAAATTGCCAGTCCACTTTTGTTTGTCGGTTATTACGATCGCAATTCCATGCCATTATTTTTATTCGCATTTTTTCAATGCAATCGATTCGGACCGATAGGCATTGCCGCTTCAAAGCGCTGAGCTCAATTTCTGCAATATTGAGCCAACTCCCATGCTTTGGAGTGTAGTGAATTTCCAGACGATTTGCTAATTTCCTCGCCTTGTCTGGTGAAAAGGCGAGATACAACGAGGCAACGCTGTGAGTATTGAGATTATCCATAATCAAAACCACCTTGGTGGCATCAGCATACCGTTCTTCAAGCATCTCTTGAATGAAATGAGCCCAGTCAATTTGAGTTCGACGCTCTGTTATTTTTACCTCTCGTTTTCCGCCAAGTGGTTCTACTTCAACAAATATATTTGCCACCCCTTTTCGAACGTATTCATCATCGACAAGAACAGGTTGTCCGGGAACAGCAGGAATTGGCTCTTGTACCTCTCCGATCAGCTGAATGCTCGATTCATCCATGCACAACACCGGAAAACCTGGGTCATACGGTCGGGCATATACTTCGAGAACATCCTCCATTGCTGCTACAAAGCTTGCGTTTTGGTCGGGCGGTATCTTCCAGTATTTGCTTTGGTGAGGCTTAAGTTCATTTTTTTTAAGGTGTTACAAACGGTCATCGGTGAAACACTCGGCACTATCTTCATCTCGACCATCTTTTCAGCAAGGAGTCGAACTGTCCATCGGCTTCTGCCTTCAGGGGCTTCCGAACATGCCAAAGCTATAAGATGGGCTTCAAACTCACCACCAAACTGGATTTCTCTTGGAGGTGTCAGCCGTTCTTTACGTTCAATAGCTGAAGAAATGCCTTCCTCGACAAATCGTTTTTTTAAGTGCTCGAGACTCCGGGTGGTCATTCCCACAGCTTCCGCGACTTTTTCAACAAACCATTTAGGTCCATGTTCGCCAGCATCAAGCAGCAATAAAGCACGAGCATGCAATACTGTTCTGGCAGCTCGTTTTCCTTTGGTTGAAATAGCGTGTAATTCCTGCCGTTCTTCTTTTGTTAGTGTCACTTTGTATCGGGGTGCCATGTCGTCCTCCTTTATGATGAAGACGATGATAGCAACTTTTGCTCATTATACGAAGTATTATATTTTACATTGTACTAGGACCAACGTGATTTGTCCAGATTTTTGAAATGGCAACCTATACTGTACTAATTCGTGTGATTCTCAATTAAGGCTAAACGAATCCCCAGACCAATAAACATAGAGCCTAAAACTCGGTCAAGCAAGGTAGAGAATTGACTGTTGTTGCGAAAAAAAATCGTTGTTCGAGCAGCAGTTAAAACGAGGACAGATTCAATTACCACGCCAACTAAATTTACGAGAAATCCGAGTACAAGAATCTGAGCCGGTGCGTGCCCCAGCTCCGGACGAACAAATTGTGGTAAAAAGGCCATAAAAAAAATGGCAACTTTTGGGTTTAGGATATCGATCAACGCCCCTTGCCTGAAGGCCTTCCAGAATGTTGGTTGAGACTGTTTTTTAACAGGAATATCAAAAGAAATTCCTTTAGACCTTAAAGCCTGTATCCCCAGATAAATAAGATATGCTGCACCGACATACTTAACAACACCGAAGGCCATGGCAGAGGTTGCAATGATCGCTGATAGGCCAAATGCTGCTGCAAAAATATGCACAAAAGACCCACTACATACCCCAAAAGATGATGCAATCCCAATCTTTCGTCCTTGAGCTATTGTCCTGGAGAGGATGTAGATCATATCCGGACCAGGTGTGATATTTATCACAATGGCTGCAGATAAAAATAATAACCAATAAGAAGATGATTCCATGTTAAATCAAGTTGTTGTCTTAGGTAGTTGTTTCGTCATATTTCCAATCTAATAATACAACATAACATCTTACAACCGTACAAAGCTATTGGAAATTTAAGCTTTTTCAAATGGAAAGTAAGTAGACCTCTAACTAACTGTTAGCTTAAATATGTGTCAAGAGAGAAATAAATTGGTCTCCCTTTCTAACGAGTAAAGCAAACATCTGTCTGACTTTTTGGCCATGGCCCCTGCTTTCTGCGACGCCGCAGTTTCAGTCAAAATCTGTCGCACCGCTTCGATTTCAGAATCGATTGTGCAGTTGGGGGCAAGGAAGTATTCACCAATCCCGCCAATCAACTAGTCAACCCCCGGCCAGCCCTTGTCTTCCTTTTTTATCCGATTGATATGGTCAGCAATCCACGCACTCAGAACGCTAGACGCCCAGACTGCGCCAGATTAGGACACATGTTGCGACCGCCATTGACCATACTTAAAGGATTTAGAAACTTATCACAGACCGATCATTATAGCAGCAATTGCATAGGGGTCGACAATTCTTGCCATCTTAATTAACGTCATAGTAGGACGACTGTGCCATGGACCGCATTTTTTTTGATTGGTCATGGCCATCGGCTTATGGATGAGTGTCGGAGCCATTTCCTCCGCTTGTTTGAACAAGGCAATCTGGAGGAATTTGGGTATCACACAAGCAACCATTTATTTCTCGATGTCGAACGATATCGGAGAGATCTGCCGCAATCCGTCCTGGGGAATGATATCAAACCCTGAATGAGGTATAGGTATTTCCTTTCAGCAGCTTTCATCTTGTCAATCACTGAGGAGAAATCCCGTTGTCTACGGGATGACCAATGACTGGGAGAACAACTGTGAATACAGTAGTTCCTCCAGATTCACTGGCAACCTCTATACGGCCTCCGTGTTTTTTCACAATGTCGTGGCTCACCGACAGACCAAGACCGGTACCTTTAGACTCTGGTTTTGTAGTAAAAAAAGGCTCGAAGATCCTGGGCATGATCTCGGGCGGGATTCCTTTGCCGGAATCTCTTACAGCAATCTTCACATAGCTCCCGTCATCTATGGCCGTACTGATAGTAATCGTACCGCCACCGTCTTCGCAGGCATCAGTGGCATTATTTAAAAGGTTGAGCAGGACCTGCTTCACCTGGTCGGCCACCGCGTTGATCTGCGGAAGATCGGTTGCATAATTTCTCACCACAGTAATTCCTTTTCGCGCGTACTGATATTTACCCAACAGCAGGATGCAATCAATTGTGGTATTTAGATTCATTGGCGCCCAACGGCCCGAGGTCGGTCGATTAAAGTCCTGCAGGCTTCTGATAAGATCCCGCATCCGCCCACACTCCTTAAGCGCCATGTCTATGAGTGCTTTCTCTTTTTCACCTAAAGGACAGCAGTGACTGCGAATTCCCTTGATTACAGTCATGACACTCTGCAGAGGGTTGTTGAATTCATGAGCGATGGAGGCGGAAAGACTGCCAATAGCACTCAGTTTTTCCGCATGCAGCAGTTGGCCATAGGTGTTCTGCAACTCATGAGTGCGCTCTTCTACTCGTTTCTCCAGGTTTTTCCGGGACTTTCGCAGCTCGCTTTCCATCTGCTTGATGTCCGTGATATCGTGCAGTGTGACGAATACCTCGGCAGGTTGGCTCTCGCTTTCCCTGAACTGCGGGTGGGCGTTGACCACCAGCCAAACATGTGCTCCAGTCTTCGGGTTGAATACACCAACAATTTTATCTCGAACGGGCCTACCACTTAGCACAAGGCTGGAGGGACGCTCCTCTAGAGGTAGTTCAGAGCCATCTTCGTTGACAACCTTCCATTGTGGGAAAGATGAGCCTCTTTCCAGGAACTGCTCCCTTGAGAGGCCTAAGAGTTCCAGGGCAGATGGATTGACGTCGCTCAGACCTTCATTTTGATTCCAATAAAAGGCACCTTGGGCCATGCAATTGAACAGCGTTTCAAAACGCTCTCTCCGCTTGCGAAGCTCAAGTTCTATTTTCTCACGTTTATCTAGTTCTTCCTCGAGAGCCTTATTGAACTTGGCGAGCTGCATTGCGCTTTCACGTAATTCAGTCTCCATTTGACGGCGCCGGGAAATATCCCGAAAAATTCCCAGCAGCTTTTTACTATTATCAAAGGTCAGACTTGCTGCCATGACCTCTATAGGCACGGTCATCCCATCAGAACGCAAAGCGTAATGTTCGATCGGGAGGATCTCACCATTTACTTCTGATTGCAGAATGTGAGTATGAAAATGCTCCTTAGTTTTTTCCAGCATTTCCAGGGGGTGCAGCATACTGAAATGCATGCCGATGATTTCCTCTGTTGAGCGTAGGAGCAACCTAGTTGCTGCTTGGTTGGCATCTTCAATTATTCCCGTCTCGATATTTGCGACAAACATCGCATCTGGAGCACAATCAAAAAGTAGCCGAAACAAATGTTCGTTATCCTTAACTGCGGCTTTTGTTTCCCGATACGGTGCAGTGGAGCCTTCCTCAGGGATGGCTGTCAATGCGAGACTGTCTTGCTTGCGTTGTTGTTTGCTCATAGCCCTTTCCTGTCTGCGGGACGACAAACTGCTGGGGATGCAAAGCTACACTGCTTTTTTTCAGTTACATGAAAATGTCTCGACATTATTACGACACGTTCATGATGGATCAGAGGGCGTAACAGAAAAAGCCCTTGCGGACATACCGCTGCTCACTCAAGTCGTGCAAACAAAACCTTGTTCTTCAGAGACGCTAAAGCCTCTTATGATACCGCTAATATTGGCAACCTGCGCCTCGTACCTCAAGACGATACGTTGCAGGACATAAGAAGCGATTACAAAGCAATGGACGAAATGTTTATGGGGTCGTTCCCGAGCTTTGATGAAATTATAAAAAGCCTCGCTCTCTTTGAAGCAAGAATAAATGCCGCGTAAGAATCCTATCTCCGTAGTTTTTTAGCCCCTGGAATCTGGGGAGGATATAAACAACGATGTGTTGTAGTCCTATCTGCCCCTCGGCCTGCTAGGCCATTTTTTTGAAAAAAATCTTCAACGGCCTCTTGTACTGATCCAGGATCATTGTACATTTTTACAGTTATAATCTTTTTTTTACACCCCGATCTATGGAAAATATGAGGTGTCATTGATCAACCTTCGCTGGATCGGTTTTTTGAAGATGCTATTTTTGTTTTAATTCAAAATTCTTTCTATAACCGAAAAAGTGATTTCATGTATCCGTTCATCCTTGCTTGCTCTCGATCCCGCCACATTCAACACTTCGACACTGTTTTCTTCTATAAATTGAAGAAGCAAAAAGGCCGCTCTTTCAGCATTATGAGTGAGCATATCAAGGTGCAGAACCGGTTTGTTGTGCTCGATAGCTTTTTTACGGGTGAGTAAGGATCCACCTGTTAATTTGCCATGTGTGAAAATGACCGTTCCGTCGGACTCTACGACATTCTTTTCTGTACGTTTTGGATAGGACTTCGTTGTCATTTCTTCGAGATGATACTTCTCTAATAACACACCGTCTTCGGTCATTCTTCCTTTTGGAATTGCTCCACCGTGCGGGATGTTGTGTTTGATGGCGACATCAAGTCCGGCTTGGTCTGCCCCGGTTTGTCCTCCGGAAATTATCTTCTTTAGCATCTGTTTTCTCGATCAAAAGATTTATACAGCCATTTCTTTCCGAATCTCTTCGATCTTTGTCATAAGTTCCTGCTGGGTGAGAATTCCTTTGGCTACGAGGACATCAACCAACGCTTGATTGATTATAATTTCCATGCTCAATGCTTCACGGAGAGAGAGAACGTCACTCGAATTTACTTTGGTTGCCATGATCATTGCCCTCCTCTATCATTGATACTTTATCTGTGAATTCTTTACAGATACCTAGCTCACTTCCGGTAGCATTACAATATTCGTAACACTCCGGCAAGCAGGTACTGGGGAGGACCGGTTCGTTGGTTTTATGTGAGGATGTCGGTTTATCGGCGGTACTATATGTTTATGCTGGTAACGACATTGGAATGATAACTTCAGGACCTCGCTAATCAAGTAAAAAGGACAGATTCTCAGTATATTACCTTTACTTACATTTTTTTTGACAATAGAATAAAATCCGTTGCTGAAATAGAGGCAGAGTTTTTAAGGGTTCTAGGTCTTTAACTGCGAGGTTTTTCAATGAAAATCACTTCAATACGATTCCGGCTTATCGCCGGGGGTATTACTCTTGTTCTCATTCCTCTTCTTGTTATCAGTATCCTGTCGATATCCAAATCCTCTACCGCCTTGTCGGAGATGGCGAAAAAACAGGCGCAGTCGATTGCTTCGGACCTTGCCGGCCTAGCCGATCAGGTGTTGAAGGAAGAGGTGAAAATTGCCGAAGTATTCGCCGCGGATCAGCAGGTAGTCGATATCCTCGCTCTGGTACACAAAAACGGCGCAGATGCGACTGCGGATCGGATTGGGGAACTTTATCGAAGCCTTGGGAGGAAATTCACCAAACTGGGGTCTTCCTATCAAGGTGTGTTCGTCAGTGATGCCCAGGGAAATCTGTTCACTGGTGTTCTGGAGGACGGCAAGGAATACAAAGGCAGTAATGTAGGGGATCGGCAATATTTTCAAACCGCCAAAAGCTCGGGAAATACAGTCATCGGCGATATTGTCCGTTCAAAGACTACCGATAAACTGATCTCCGTCATCTGTGTGCCGATCAAAACAGCGTCGCAAGAATTTGTCGGGGTTCTGGGACTGGTGATGAAGGTCGAATTTCTCACCGAGATTGTTTCAGGAAGAAAAATCGGCACGACCGGGTACGGGTTCATGACCGACAAAAAGGGAATAATCCTGGCCCATCCGGTGCCGAAGCACATCCTCTCCCTTGATGTGACCAAACTTGCCGGGATGGAAGAGATTGTGAAAAGAATGCTGGCCGGAGAAAAAGGGGTCGAAGAATACACCTTCAACGAAATTGATAAAATCGCCGGGTTTGCCCCACTGTCGGCAGTGGATTGGTATATCGCCGCCACCCAGGATGAATCGGAGTTCTTGATGGCGGCAAACTCCATCCGTAACGCAAGCCTCCTCGTTACGCTCGCGGCGATAGCGCTGACCGGTGCCGCAGTTGCGTATTCGGCCGGTCTGATAGTAAAACCGATTAACCGGGCGATCAGCAGTCTCAAGGATATTGCCGAGGGTGAAGGTGACCTCACAATGCGACTCGATGCCAGGTCCAAAGACGAAATCGGTGAGCTTGGTTTCTGGTTCAATACCTTTATCGAAAAACTGCAGGGCATTGTCAAGCGGATTGCGGAAAATTCAGCAGATGTAAATTCTTCCGCCAATCAACTTTCCGCCATAGCCGGTGAGCTGTCTGATGGCGCCGAAGACACATCCCAGCGGGCCAATAATGTGGCCACCGCCTCCGAGGAGATGAGCGCCAATCTGAATAATGTGGCGGCAGCCATGGAACAATCGGCAACCAATACCAATATGGTTGCCTCAGC
The DNA here is from genome assembly GCA_000961725.1 of Desulfobulbaceae bacterium BRH_c16a. Lineage (GTDB taxonomy): Bacteria > Desulfobacterota > Desulfobulbia > Desulfobulbales > Desulfocapsaceae > Desulforhopalus_A. Next base: position 66,324 of record LADS01000008.1, on the reverse strand, counting down.
GGCCGAGGAGATGAGTTCAACCATCAATGAAATCGCTGAGAATGCAGAAAAGGCTAGAAATGTTTCCAGCAAGGCAGTGGCCCAGGCCAAAAATGCTTCCGAAAAAATGGGAGAATTGGGAAGTGCTGCGCAAAAGATCGGCATGGTTACTGAAACAATCACCGAAATCTCCGAGCAGACCAATCTCCTGGCTTTAAACGCGACAATCGAGGCGGCAAGGGCGGGGGAAGCCGGAAAAGGCTTTGCGGTGGTCGCCAACGAGATTAAAGAACTAGCCAAGCAGACGGCAGGAGCCACCTTGAATATCAAGGAACAGATCGATGAGGTGCAGCGGACAACCAAATTGACGGTCACGGAAATAGATCACATTTCGGAGGTGATCAGCGGCGTGAACGATATTGTCACGACGATAGCGGCAGCGGTTGAGGAACAGACTGCAGCGACCCGGGAGATTGCCAACAATATCGCCCAGGCCAGCCAGGGTATTCAGGAAGTCAATGAGAATGTAAGCCAAAGCTCGGCGGTGGCCGGTACTATTACCGAGGATATTGCAAAGGTTAATCTGGCCGCGACAGGTATTTCCGAGAGCAGCAGGCAGGTGCAAAAAAGCTCAGGCGATCTGCAGCAGATGGCTGCCGAACTGAATACTATTGTCGGCAGTTTTAAGGTCTGAGCATCTTTCTTGTTTTCAGCAGGATTGCCGGGCTCATCTGGAACCCGGGCAATCCTGCTGCCTTGCCGCTTCCAGTTTTGGCGCCTCCTTTATCTCCACCTGATGTCCTCCACTCTTCCTCCGGTATATACAAAGAGAGAAAAGCTGTATCTCTTAACTTGGAATGAGAGGGGACTTAGTGCCGGCGGGTCAATAGAGTTTAAGGAAAAGTTGAATTCTCCACGGTACCCTGCATGTATATCGCTGTCCGAGCCGAGATATCAATTCTGCAGCCAGATCTTGTTGTTGCACGATTGATCACGCAATAATCTGCTTCCTTCTAACCAGCCATTTTATCAGAATAAAGGTCCAACAATCAAAGAAATCTTCTTGTCTTGAAACAATGTAGGAAAATTGTAGGATTTTCCTATTTATGATTCATCATCTAATGAATGGAGAAAAGAATGGATAAAGGCAATGATATAATAGATATATTAGTGAATGAAGCACATGAAATATTTAATAAAACATCAATATATGAAGTTATTGATTTGAACAACGGTTCTGCCAGAGATTTTCTAAATGAAACTTATGGTAATCCAGAAGCTGAACTTGTTGAACGCTACTTGGGTGTGATCGAAAAGCTGGAGAAATTACAATATGAAGGTTTCTGCAGGTCGTAGATTGTTGAATCAGGAAAACTGTGTTTCATAGAGTTCTTGATTATAAATACACCGCCCCGTAGATGAGCATGGTTGATGAAATAACGTTTTTTTCTACTCCGGATTTTTTGTGTTCTGCGAAAGTGTCTGCTCGACCTGATAAAGAAAGTCGATCAACTCCTGAGTGTATTGTAAACCTTTTCCAATAGGCTTTCGGCGGAAAAAGGTTTCTGGAGGAAATGTACCCCCTCATCCAGTACCCCATGATGGGCAATAACGTTTGCGGTATATCCCGACATGTAAAGGACTCGAACCTGGGGATGGAACTTGCATACCCTTCCAAACACTTCGGTACCTTTCATCGTTGGCATAATGACGTCGGTTAAAAGCAGCTGGATCGGTTCCTTATGATGGCTGGCGACCGTGATCGCATCATTCTCATCCTTGCTCTCCAGTACCGTGTATCCATTGCGCATCAGAACCTGGCAGGCGAGTTTTCGCAAAGATGGTTCATCTTCGACTACCAAAACAGTTTCCGCCTGTGCTGACGGTTTCCGCTTGTTAACATGCTTTTGCGGAATATTGGCCTCTTTCACCGAAGGAAGATAGATTTTAAAGGTTGTCCCCTCACCAGGCTCGCTATAGACCCAGATGTTTCCATTATGCTGCTTGACTACACCATATACCATCGATAGACCCAACCCTGTGCCTTTCCCCATGGCTTTTGTGGTAAAAAATGGTTCAAAAATCTTGTCCCGAGTTGCTTTATCCATGCCGCTGCCATTGTCACTTATAGCGATCATTACATGTGGTCCGGGACTTACTTCGGGTTTGCCCGAAGCATATGCTTCATCAAGAACGACACAGGCGGTCTCAATGGTAAGCAAACCGCCATCGGGCATCGCATCACGGGCGTTGACTGCTAAATTTAACAGAATCTGTTCGAGCTGAGATTCATCTGCCTTGACCAGTACAGGTTCCGAGGTCGGGATAAGACTCATCTGAATATCTTCCCCGATGGTTCGCCGGAGTAGCTTTTCGAAACTGCCGATCACCTTATTCACATCAACAACCTGCATCTCCAGCATCTGTTTCCGGCTGAAAGCGAGGAGCTGTCGGGTTAAATTGGTCGCCCGGATGGCGGCATCATAAATTTCGGTGACTGCTTCCTCGGAGGAGACGGTTGCTATCCCTTCTTCTTTCAGGAGGTCTGTATAGCCGATAATAATGGAGAGCAGATTGTTGAAATCATGAGCCACCCCTCCTGCCAGCTGGCCCACCGCCTCCATTTTCTGCGATTGAAAAAACTGTGCCTCGAGTTTTTTCTTTTCTTCTTCGGTTCGGAGTATAATCTTTTTCGCTTCCATATTGTGGAGAGAATAGGCTAGGTCCCCGGCCAACTCAATCAACAACTTCTCTTCTTCGTCATCCATGGCGATGTTTATATCGACTCTCACCACAAGGTAACCATAGACCGTCTTCTGATGCTCAAGGCAGATCGACATTTTCTGCGGTGAAATGCACACAGAAGCCACAGGACAGGTTTCACAGATCGTGTCTTTTCCTCTGGTTAGATAAATCCCACCTTTCTTTTTGGCCGATGCACAGCACAGGGGGAGGATCCCCTGTTTTATCTGCTTGATAAAGTGGTGAAAATCAACCCCTGCACCTTCTTCTGCGTGGGCAAAGGGGCGATTGTTTTCATCGGTGAGGACAATGAGCGCACTGATGTAGCTCTGCCGATCAGCTAATATCGTACAGGCCTTCTGTGTCAACTCGTCAACAGACGAGGCCGTGACGATCAACTGGTTGACACTGCGGATTGCCCGAAGGACCCGGTTGAGGTGTTCGATTCTTGCCTCGGCCTGCATCCTGTCGGTTATATCCCTGAAGGTTCCGAGGATACAATTTTGATCACCAAGTTGAATCTGGGTTGCATTGATATCAGCATAAAATACCGATCCATCCCGGCAGAGCATGGGGATATTGACAATCAAGGACGCTTCTCCGCGAGCCCGCCGCTCGAACTGTTCGGCAATAGCCGGCAAATCCGCGGCAGGGTGGATATCGCTCAACTGCATTGTCAGCAATTCATCATGCCTGTAGCCGAGCATCCGGCATATTTCCTCGTTGGCAACCACGAATTTTCTTGTCTTCATATCAACCGCCAGGATTCCGTCCTTGGAGCTTTCAAATATGAGGCGCAGTCTCTTTTCAGACTCTTCAACTGCCATTGCCGCCTCATACTGCAGTCGATAAAAATTTGCCCGCTGGTTACGCCAGACAAGCCCGACCAATCCTCCAGCGCCTAAAAGGAGGGCGCAGAGCAGTCCAGTCATTCCGAAAAGACGCTCACGTAAAGGCCGGGCGATTTCATCCAGATCAATTTTGGCAACCATAAACCACGGAGAATCAGGTACGGGCTGCACGGCTGCGATCACTTTTTTGTTTTGAGAATCAACCATTTCGATGACTCCAGCTTTGCCCCGTGCGTCCATCGCCGCCGAAAGGTCACTCCGAGTTAAGGGGAAACGGAGGCTGAGGGCAGCGTTATTTTTAAACATGAGGTCGTTCAGGAAGAGAACACTATCGTCATCTCGGCGGACGAGCAGTGTCTCAGCGCTTTCACTGGGGATGGGCCAGTTCTGGATCAGCGGATAGAGATACTTTTGAGGGTCTATTTCTATGGTGAGTATACCAAGGAGCTCACTCCAATCCGGTGCCGAAAGAATCGGCACAACAATAGCCAAGCGGGGGTGCAGATCTCGATCTCTCCTGGTGAAATCCAGGAAAAAAACCTGCTGCGTTTCGACTGCATTGCCGATATCCAGAGTTTTTTCAGAAACAGTTTCTCCAGAACGGTTGGGGATGGAAAGCTGCTCAACGCCTGCAGCGTTTAACAGTGAGATTCTGTCGTATTGAGGAAACTTTACGATTTTTTCCAGCCAAACATCCAGATGCCGTTTTGCCTCCACATCGCCCGGTTGATTTAAATATTGTCGAATCGTCTCGGAAAAGACAGCATTCTTAAAAAATACCAATCCGTCTTCAAGACGTTCCTGACGCCATTGTTTAATTTCTCGTATCTTCAGATTGGCTATTGTGTCGAGTTCAACCTCGGTTCGGCTGCGGAATTGTTTTTGCTGATATTGAGCATAGAGGTAACCGGTAGCAAGAATGCCGGTTGCCAAAAGTATGAAAACCAGCAGGAGAATACTGCCTGCCCCATTTCTGGTACCATCGTAAGCCGTTTGCCGTGGCGGCCAGGCTTTGAGTCCGGCCGCCAGCAGAAGGGAAACCCCTAGCAAGGACAAGGCGAGAGAAGTTGCCATCGCCGGCGGGATAATGGCGGTACCATAAAACAGGGGAGTACCTAATAGATAGCCGACAATCAGAATCATGCTGATCAGAACGATGATTGCCGCCAGCCAGAAGGAAACCAGATTCGATGCGCGAAGATCGGGAGAAAGAAGCAAAAGAGAACAGCCGGTAATTGAAAAAATAAAGGCGGTCATTGGCGACATATGGCCAACGGGAACCCCATCCATCATCCCGGTGATATCGATCCCTAGATACTCGACCGGTAAATAGATCCCGCGCAGAGAGAGTATCAGGAGTATTACGGAAAAACCGGTTGCCATCCAGCCCAACAGAACTGACAACTGGAAACGCCGGAAAGTTTCCGAGCCGATCCGAAGAGGCAACACTGAGCCATACAGGAGAAAGACTAAGGCCGAGCTCGGGGCCATGGGAATGCCACCAGGCCAGAAGGTTGTAAGCCAGTGGATGGATACAATCCAACCGACGAGGGCAAGCAGGCCGAAACCTGCTGCCAAAGATGAAAGGATCCAAGAAAGTTTACCCAGGAAATGACCATTTGCCTGGGTTTTATAGTCTGTCATTGTTCGTGAGGGAGTGAAATTTGGAAGTGTTGGAATGCCTTGGCGATATTTTGCCGCAGCACTTCGTTTCCAAGGGGCTTGGTGAGAAATTTATAGATGGCCCCACGATTGATCGCCTCGGTAACCATATCCATATCGGCATAACCGGACATGGCTATACGCACGGTCTCAGGATGAAGACGGCTAACCCTACTGAGAAATTCAATGCCGTCCATTCCGGGCATCCGTAGGTCGGAAAGGATAACGCCTATCCGGTTTGTTGCCAGTAACTCAAACCCTTCGTCAGCCTTGGTTGTTGAGAATACTCTGTAGCCTTCCTGGCGCAGCACTCGCGCCATGATAGCGATGATCTTCGGTTCATCGTCAATCACTAGAACTGAGATATCGGGTCCCTTGCTTTCTTTTGGGAACTCAAGACGCCGTCCCTCCGCAAGTAATCGCTCGAAATCTCGGCTGGGCAGAGATTTACTGAAATAAAACCCCTGCATTTCATCGCAACCCCGGAGGCGGAGGTAACTGAGCTGTCCTTCGGTTTCAATTCCTTCAGCAATGACCCGGAGATTCAGGTTATGGGCCATGGCGATGATCGATTTGGCAATCGCGGCGCAGCCGGGGTCATGGGTAACATCACGGACAAAAGAGATATCCATTTTAAGTTTATCAAAAGGAAAACTTTTCAGGTGGCTCAGGTTTGAATACCCGGTGCCGAAATCATCGATGGATAGCTGTACTCCCAATTCTTTTAATTCCCGGAGCATGGCAAGGGCATTCTCCATATCCCGCATCACCATGCTTTCGGTAATTTCCAGTTCCAGGTAGCGGGATTCCAGGCCACTGTCGTGAAGGACTCGGGTAATGGTTTTGACAAGGCCTGGATCCCAGAACTGGCGGGGAGAGAGGTTGACAGCCACTGCCATGGGAGGGTGTCCGGCAGTCTGCCAACGCTTGTTGTCCATGCACGCTTTTTCCAGTACCCATTCGCCAATGGGGATGATCAGGCCAGTCCTTTCCGCCATGGGGATAAATATGCCGGGGGACACCGCCCCCAATTCAGGATTTTGCCAGCGGAGGAGGGCCTCGCAACCAATCATCCGCCCGGTTTGTAAATCCATCTGCGGCTGGTAGTGTACTGACATTTCCTTATTCTCCAAAGCTTGGCGCAAACATCGCTCCATGGTCATTCGGATTTCTATACGATCACTCAATTCATCGGTAAAATACTGGAAACAGCTACCCCCTCTTTCTTTGGCACGAAACATAGCCACTTCAGCATTTTTCAGCAGTGTCCGAACTTCCCTACCATCCTTAGGATAAACACTGATGCCTATGTAACAGGATATTTCTGATACTTGAAGTCCTTGCTCAACCGGGTGGTTTACACTGTTCTGGATTTTTTGTATGACCTTGGCGGCATCTTCCCTTTCCTGTAAATGTGATAAAGCGATGACAAAAACATCATCTCCCAGGCGAGCGACGGTATCGCTTTTGCGGACACAGGCCTGCAGACGACTTGCTATATTTTTAACAATCTCGTTCCTCATGTCATGATTGAGTCCCGCCAGGAAAAATTCAAAACGATCAAGATCAATGAACAGTACAGCCACCAGCTGCTGGAATCGCTCTGCCTGCAGGAGTGCTTGACCAATACGATCTTCCAGCAGGTTGCGGTTGGGCAGACCCGTCAGCCTATCGTGATTTGCCTGATATTCGAGCTGTGCTATATTTTGTTTTTGTTCACTGATATCACGGATGGTTGCAATAATTGCGTTGCCTTCAACCGTCTCAATCGGACTCAGGTTTATATCAATCGGGAATTTATCACCTCCCTTGCGAAGAGCGAAAATATCCAATGGGTGACGCATGGAGCCCGTCCCGGGATTTAGGGGGCATTCACCGAGGTAGTCCAGGCGATGGGGAAAATGTTCGGGAATAACCATCTCCACAGGTCTGCCGATTACCTCAGAACGGTTATACCCGAACACCGTTTCAAATCGCCGGTTGACGGTGAGAATTCGTTGCTTGTCACCGACAATGATTACAGGATCGGGGAAGGATTCCAGTAAATTGTGGTACATCGCCTCACTCTGTCGCAACTGACTGGTGACATTAAATTTTTCCATAAGAAACCCTGAAACCGAAAGCAGTTGTGCCGGCCGGAAGAAGATTCCCGGTCTGACATGGCTGGTTCACAACCGTTAATATGGTTCTCCGACACAGCCATGCCGGTGTGCACTTTTATGAAGTCGAACGAAGCGATGATCTTCAGTCCTGTTCGTCATCATTGCTCTCCCAATGGCAGTTCAATGATAAAGGTTGTTCCAATACCTTCTTCGACTTCAAACGAAAGAGAGCCCTGATGTCTGTTAACCACCACCCGATGTGCTATGGCCAACCCCTGTCCGGTACCTTTCCCTCGGGTTTTGGTCGTGAAAAAGGAGTCAAAGACCCGGCCCTGAATTTCTTTCGGAATACCTCCTCCCGTATCGCTGATTCGGATCTGAATGCTGTTATCCGTCTTGCTCGTCCAGATGGAAATTTTTCCTTTTTCCTTGCCGAAGTCGCCTATGGCATGAGCACCATTGACAATAATGTTCAGAATGACTTGGCTCATTTCCCCGGCAATACAGGGCACCAGTGGCAGGTCCGAGGCAAAATCGGTCTCCATATCCGCGACATATTTCCACTCATTTCTGCAAACTGTTATGGTGCTTTCAATTATTTTATTGACATCCACTGCTGTTTTTTCATCACTGTCGGGATGGGCGAAGTCCTTCATGGCCCTCACAATTTTCTCAATCCGCTTAACTCCCTCAAGACTTTGGTCAAATGTTTTTGGGATTTCTTCCCTAAGATATGGAATATCTGCAGCCTCTATTTCTTTCGATAATTGCGCGCCTATTTCCCCGGGAACTGCCCCTCTCTCTGTCAATTCTTGCCAAAGACGTTCATAAGTATTGAAGGCGCTGGCGATGTCGTCAAAGGAATCTTTTAAAAAGCTTATATTGTCTCCGACATACTGAACAGGACTATTGATTTCGTGAGCGATACCTGCAGCCAATTGACCAACTGCTTCAAATTTCTGAGCCTGGCGCAGGTCTCTTTCAAGAAGAATTTTTTCTGTGACATCTTCATACAATCCAATACCCGCATAAATCCGGCCGGAATTATCGAAGATGGGAGAAGTCACTATTCTAAATTCTCTTTCTCCCTGCATGCTTGAAACACATTTGGTAGCTTCGCAGGTTTTCCCGGTTTGAAAAGTTTCAGCCATGGGACAATCATCGCAGATGCCTTCACCCTGTGGATTTTTGAAGACATGATAACAGGGTACTGCTATTCCCAGAGAGATATCCGGAAACCAGAGTTGCATTTTCCGATTAAATTCCAAAATCTTCATATCAAGGTCAAACATTACCACGCCAACATTAAGATTATTCATTATGGCAGTAAGTTTTTCCGTTCGGTACGAGACGTTCTTCTCCAGTTCAATTTTGCAGGCGTGCATATGAAGATCCAGGCGCAAATGCCGTAAAGCGTTTTCTACGGTGATCAGTACTATATTTTTGGTTACCGGCTTGATAATATACCCATAAACTCCAACCGCCATGATCTCGCTGGCTACTTCAGGGGAGCTCAGGCCGGTGATCATAATTCTTCCTGTGTGGGGGTAATCTTTTTTGGCGTATCGTAAAAGATCCAGTCCCGACTCTCCCGGCATTACTAGATCACACAGAAGGAGATCGAAAGTATTTGAGGCAAGGATCTCTTTTGCCGATACTACATCTTCCGCAGTATGACATTCATAGCCTGCCCCTTCGAGATACCTCGCCAGAAGCTTTCGTATTGCCGGTTCGTCATCGACAATCAGAATTTTTGCATTCATAAAATCTCCCAATCCATGTAAGGATGCGGGGTTTCATCCCCAGATGAAACCTAGGCCTGATTTCCTATTGTAATTGTTAATAAAAATAACGAATAACTGATGATTTTCTTCTTGATCTCAGTAAAACCTTTGAAAAAACCATCAAAAATTTAAAAATCGGCTTGAGGATGGAAATTTCAAGACCTCTATTTTCGTTGGTGGAGCCGAAGTATAAGGGGATGGCTCATTTGCTGAGCGCCTTCCTGACCTTGATGGCCATATCCTCTTTGGAAAACGGCTTCTGAATGAAATTGATACCTTCATCCAGGACTCCCCGGTGGGCGATCGCGTTGGCAGTGTAGCCGGACATGAACAAGGTTTTGAGTCCCGGGCGTATTTCGCACAGTCGGTTGGATAATTCTTTGCCATTCATCTCCGGCATGACTACGTCGGTGATAAGCAAGTCGATTCGATCTTGGTGTTCCTTGACAAGATGCAAGGCTTGGCTCGGGATGTTGGAGGTCAGCACCGTGTATCCAAGCTCTTCCAGGAGCTTCTTGGAAAATTTCAGGATTGAAACCTCATCTTCGACGACAAGGATGGTTTCACCATGACCGGCGGGGACATCCGCTAGGCTTTCCCTTGAAACTTCAACCGCAGGTTCGGTGTGGCGGGCCAGGTAGACATTGAAGGTCGTCCCTTTATCCGGTTCACTGTAGACACTGATAAAACCATTGTTCTGCTTGATAATGCCGTAGACTATAGCCAGTCCTAGACCAGTCCCTTTCCCGATATCTTTCGTCGTGAAAAATGGCTCGAAAATCTTGTCGACAGTATCGTAGTCCATGCCGCAGCCATCATCACTTACAGCCAAAAGCACATATTCACCGGGGATGAAACCGGAATGATGGGCGCAATAGGCTGCATCAAAGGTTACCATGCCGGTCTCAATGGTCACCCGACCAACCCCCTTGATTGCATCCCGGGCATTGACGCAGAGATTTGCCAGTATCTGATCAAGCTGTGAGGGGTCCAACTTTACAGGCCACAGGTCGTTTTCGGGCAGCCAGATCAGGTCTATATCTTCACCAATCAGCCGGCGCAGCATCTTGAGCATGTTTTCTACCGATTCATTCAGGTCCAGCGCAACAGGGGCGATGGTCTGCTTTCTGGCAAAGGCGAGAAGGTGACGGGAGATATCCGTGGAGCGAACAGCGGCATCGTATATTTCACGGATGTCTTCGTAGAGTGGATCACTGGGGGTGAGTTTGCCCAGAACCAGCTCCGAGTACCCCACAATGATACTGAGCATGTTATTGTAATCGTGAGCCACTCCTCCGGCTAATCGCCCGACTGATTCCATCTTTTGCGCTTGAATCAGCTGATTTTGAAGATTAGCCCTTTCCTTCTCGGTTCTCTTACGTTCGGTGATATCGCGAACGGTTGCTAAAATGACGTCCTTTTTCTTCATGGCAATTTTGCGCAGAAATATTTCCGCGTCGAACACGGAGCCATCTTGCGGCCGTCGCGCTTTCCATTCAAAAAACAGGTTTTCCCCTGACCGTACCCTTTCCCACAATGGCTGGAGCTGTTCAAGTGGATTGTCCTGGCTGGAATAATCGTCCTTAATAGACAGGGAACATGCCTGCTCACGATTAACCCCATACATCTCCAGCATCTTGTCATTGACATCTATAATATCTCCGTCTAAGTGATGAACGAGGATGGCATCATAGACGCTATTGTAAATAAGGCGCAGGGAGTCCTCCGAAACCACCAGCTCTTCCTCTGCCCGTTTGCTCTTGCTTAGCAGCATCCAGATAAAAGGGGAAGTTAAAATCGTCAACAGGAATGATTCGGCAAAACTTTCAATAATAACGTGACGTTGAAGGTTAAGTAGCGGCAACACGAACATGATAATCGTCTCAGCGATAAATAATATCGCCAGCAAACCGAGGAATACTTTTAAGAGTGGAATCGGTGAAATTTTTTCCTTATGTTTTTCGTTTGATATCATTATGTCACATAGGTATTAGCTTCGTTACGGCGAAATCGGCATCATGAGGCCGCCTCAGGAAATGAAATTATAGCACGCAAAATATTAATCTATAAGTAATTAAAAAATTGGCAGTTAAAGCCAACACCCCACTTAATTGTCCAGCTCAATGAAAAGTCAAATCTTTAACGTATCGGGATGAGAAATACTAATCAGAGTCCAAATAAATATTCTTCATTGTTTTTATGACGTTAATGACTTGACAGGGCTTTCATATCCGAAAAAGATGTTTTCCATCACCCTCTTGAGGAAGTCATCCAGAATCCATAATACAACGGAATGAGTTGTGATAGCTGAAGACGGTCTTTAGTCTCTTTTCGCAAGGCGGCCGTCCATCAAAACTCACCAAACAATATCTAGACATTGCCGACAAGATACAGCTCGGTGCCGACATGGCGCGCCTTTACAATATCAGCGACTGTGTCTCGGATTTAAATCAAGTCTGCCAGGCTGGTGTTCCTGTAAAGGCTGAAATCACCTTTTCGATGTTGTGCAAAAATATCCCTGTACCACGTGTCAGCGGTAGATGGTGTATTCCTCAATCTCTTACAAAACCAGCTATTATTCCTTGCGGTTTCGAAATAGTTGACGTTTTCCTAGAATTGAAGATAAACTTGGTTATCAGGGGGGCAGAAAAAGGATTCTTCATGTGATCCTTCACGACATGATAGATAAGCAAGATATTTTAACAACAGTGAAAAATCTATGGTCTCGATTTCTATAAAAAACAGTGGACGGCAGATCGAAACCGTCATGGTACGCTCTATCCTGATCGCTTTACAGGTAAATGAAGTTCCTATCAAGACCCTGTGCGGAGGAAAAGCCATCTGCGGACAATGTCTTGTCAGAATATTGAAGGGCCAGCAATATTTAAGTCCTGTCCAACCCAGGGAAACATTGGCTCTTCAACGTTTGGGGGCGGACCCCGATATGCGCTTGGCATGTCAGACTTATCCTGGTAAGGATATTGAGATCGAGATCATCAACTATGGTTCCAAGCAAATCACTCCAGATCTCATGTAGCAAGCTAATTGACAAGTGGCACACTGAAGTCGGCGACCACCAGGGATAGATGACCAAGGATATCAATAAATAAGGAAAAAATGTCAAATTCTCTATATATAGTTTGGAAAGAAGGCAACAATACCGGTATACCCATAATTGACGAACAGCACCGGGGCATTATTTCAACCATCAACTCATTGCATTACTTCATACAAAATGGGGATAGTGAAAAAATATTGCAACCGACTTTGGTCACCCTTAAGCAATATACCCTTATTCATTTTAAAACAGAGGAAGCGATAATAGCCAAGGCCGGTTACCCGGATCTCGAGGAGCATTGTGCCTTACATCAGGGGTTAGCAGAAAAAACAGACCAGGTTTACCAAGAGGCAATTACAACCAAAGACCATGAATTGGTTTTGTCTTTTTTAAGGGATTGGTGGCTGAATCATATCGTGAGGATAGACAGCAAGTATGTCCCATTCGTGATAAAATGACCGAGAGTTGGACCTATTTTTTTCTGCATACGCGATGATGCGATGATATGATCGTCATCAACATCCCCAATCCAATTTTGTTCAATAAGTCAGTTTGCAATATGCACGTCTTCAATCACAATCGGAGCAGCAGCCTCGAAAAATCGACACCTTGACAGAAAAAGTAGGTTGGTTTCGCTTGTAACGCGAGAGCACCGAGCACTTTTCCTGAGCGCTGGCCGTTAGCGCTCCTTTTGGGTTTCGTAATTGATAAGCCGTTAAGATCTACAATCGAAGATGCGACGCGATTTGCTTTTGCGAAAGAATCTTGAAGTTTTTGGAGACCTTCGAGCAATAATGTCTGTCGCTGGATTCAAGTAATAAGTGCAACACGCCTGTCAAAGCACGTGGCAGGAAGGCAAGAGCGTTGCCGTGGCGATTAAGGATAACGGTGTAGGTATTCAGCCTGAAGGATTTGATTTTTCAGTTAAGGGGACAGGTCTGGGTTTGTCGGTCTGCCATGGCATCGTTCAAAACCATCAAGGAGAAAATCGTGTTGGCCGGCCGGGGGGAGGCGCAACCTTTACCGTCCTGCTGCCTATCAAAGGAGAATGATATCCTGCCTGCATCGAAATTCACATTTTTTAGTCGCCGAAAAAGTGACAAACAAGAGGATTAACAATATCCTGGTGACCCAAGCTCACTGATCAGATTCGCCTTTTCAATGAGTAAATTTTCGAGGCAATTAGCAGCCCTTTTTCATGTTGATGTCGCCTTAAATAATCCGTCTGTTGGAGAAACCAACATTTTGCGGGTAAAAACCTCAAGCTGCTGCTCCGGCATCGCTTGACGAAGACCACCCCCTAACCGTGTTGAGGCATATTTCTGCATTCTCAATGTTGAAAAAGCAAAATCGGTTCCCCCCAGCCTTTTTCGCAGCGTACATCGCTTGATCCGCATTTTTTAGAAGATGCTCCGGCTCGATCGCATTGTGAGGTAAAAGTGTAATGCCGATGCAAGCCGAAATATTGACGGTTTCATTTAAGATGCTAAACGGGAGGGCCAACTGGTTGAGAATTTTATTTGCCACCGTTACAAGTTGTTCAATCTTGCCGGGTTCCAGCAGAATAATGGTAAATTCATCTCCACCCAGCCTGGCCACGGTATCAGCAGTGCGCACACAAGGAACAATGCGTTCTTTTATCTGCCTCAGCAACTGATCTCCAACGTCATGCCCAAGCAAGTCATTGATCTGTTTGAAATGATCAAGGTCGATGAACAGTAACGCCAGCGAAGAAGATGTTCGTGCTGCATATTTAATGTCATGATCCAGACGATCGAGAAACAACCGGCGATTTGGCAGGCCGGTAAGACTGTCGTGGTTAGCGTGGCGCCAATCTCGCTCTTCCGACAACTTGCGGTCGGTGACATCGCGTTCCATTGCTGCTACAGCTTCAACCTTGTTCTCGTTGTCAAGAATTGGAGAAAACACATATTCGAAACACCTTCCCTCTCCCGAAGGCAAAGTATACTTCACTTCACCGCTGTGATTTTTTGCCGTTTTTATAACCTTCCTTATATTATTGTGTATTTCGGACGCTGTAGAGAAACTGAGATCAATATGCGATTTCCCTAGCAATTCATCTAAAGACATATTGAGGATTTGGAGCATTGGTTTGTTTGCATAAAGAAACATACCATCTAGGTCCAAGATATAACCGTTATCTGACGACGAGGATAGAACTGAAGCAAGTAGCCGGTTTTGCTTCTCTCTCTTAGTGAAAAAGCTACCAATAGCTCCAGCGATCTGGTCATCCAGAGATTCATTGAATCGAATTAAATCATAAAGCTCTAGTGCCTTCTGGAGTCTGTACTCACTTAAAAGACGAATAACACTTGCACGCAGAAACCGATATTCGCCAACCAAAGCGTTAATTTCGAAATCAGATTGCAAGTGCTCCAGGCCCTGATCCTCTGCTGCGCTGGTGCTATCTGGCTCAAAACTTCGACCTTTCGATTTTTTGGCTTGCTCGTTTTTACTCCTTGGCGAATCAAGATCATCGGCAATATCTTCCAGCATGTGTCTGGCGTGAGCGCGTAGAGCTTTCTTGTCCATGTCTCCAGATTTAAGCTGAATTGAGGCGGCAAATTGTTCCCAATCCTGAAGAATGGCTTGAATATTGTTCCGAATGAAAGCTGATATTTTCATAGAATCTATCTTAATGATAAAATAATTGACTGCTCACGCTGATTATAGTCCGCAGGATACCGTGCCTTTCCCGGCTGTAATCCAAAACGTTATCGCTGAAGGGTTATCCCTTAAGGGTTGCGACGATTATTCCTGGTGAAAGCCATCTGTATGGCATCTTTGATCAAGGGCTTGAGGAGTTTTGGCATCCCGGCTTACAAAATCATTTTCCTTCAATAGGCAGCAGGACGGTAAAGGTTGCGCCTTCCCCCGGCCGGCTCTCAACACGAATTTCTCCTTGATGGTTTTGAACGATGCCATGACTAACCGACAAACCCAGGCCTATTCCCCTGACTTCAGCTTTGGTAGTGAAGAACGGCTGAAAGATCAGATCCAGATTTTGAGTTTCAATACCTCCGCAGTTATCCTTAATTGCAACCGCGATTCTCTTCTCATCATGACAGGTGCTTATCGTGATCACCCCGCCGTTCTCGAGGCAGGCATCCGCTGCATTGTTCAACAGATTAAGAAAAACCTGTTTCATCTGGTCGGGAACTGCCAAGATATGCGGCATCCTCTCAGCATAATTCAATATCGTAGAAATCCTTTTGTTCTTAAAATCGCTCTTGCAGAACAACAGCAAGGAGTCCATAGCCGCATGCACATCCATAAAAATTTTCTTGCCGGATGATGGGCGGTTAAAGTCCCGGAGACTGTGAATCAAATTTTTCATTCTGTGACTCTCGCTGATAGCCACGTCCAGCAACATCCTATCCTCCTCTTCCTCCAGTTTCCTCCATTTCTTAAAGCTTTGAAGTATGGTCATAAGGCCCTGCAGGGGGTTGTTGAATTCGTGGGCAATAGAGGCTGACAATTTGCCAATTGCCGAGAGCTTTGCGGCGTGCAGAAACTGTTTCTGAGTTTCCTGCAACTCCTGGGTACGTCGCTCAACCTTCTGTTCAAGATTTTCATTTGCAGCTTTCAGCTGCTCCTGGACCTGCATTAAGTCAGAAATATCTCGAAATACCCCCACAACTTGCCGGAAGTGCCCTTCATGGTAGTCAAAAGGATGAATAGAAACTACTGCTGGGAATTTTTCTCCCGATTTGCGTACCAGGGATGTATTGAATGACTGCAACGCCTTCCCCCGGCGGAACTCATTGGTCTGACCCGGTATTTTATCTATGGAGTCTTGTTGGTATATAAGACCGATCGATTTGCCGAAGGCTTCATCCTGCCGGTAACCAAGCAGGTTTTCCGCACCAGAGTTGAAAATTTTAATCTGGCAGTCACTCTCGCCCAAGTCACAAACGATTAATCCGATCGTGTCGAGAGCTTGATATGTGGACGTAAGGTTACCGGCCAGTTCCGATAGTTGAGCATTGACAGTTTCTAATTCCTCATCTGCCCGCTTACGTTCGGTGATGTCGTTAAAAAGAATCGCGACTTGCCGGTTCTCCGGTGGACCAAAACGGAAAGCGTAAACGTCATAATAGCGATCAATCCGGAGGGCCTGAAAGCGAACCGGTTGTCCCGTCAAAGCTACTTTTCCGTAAATATCAAACCAATACTCTTCGAGCTTCGGTAAAAGTTCTTGAATGCTCTTACCCATCGCATTGAAGAGCCCCGTTTGCTTCTCAAACGCCGGATTGATTTCCAGAAAGCGATAGTCGATCGGCTTTTCATTGTCGTCGAAAATCATTTCAATGATGCAGAAGCCTTCGTCAATTGCATTGAACAGCGTGGAGTAACGATTTTCAGACTCACGCAATGCTTTTTTTGCTTGCTTTAATTCGGTGATATCGAAGGCTATACCGGCAACGTATGCCGGTTGGTCGTCCGGACCGGGGACGATGAATTTGCTGACGATGTACTCGTGCTCGATCCCATCAGCTTGCCGCAGGTATTCAAGAGTCTGCAGGCTACCTGTTTCTGTTTGAGACAAAACCTTTTGATCGTTCTCGGCAAACTTCCGGGCCGAGTCCAGCGGCAAGAATTCCTCGTCAGTCTTGCCTGCAAATTCGCGAAAGGGCGAAGAGAAAATACATTCTGCTTCCGGATTGGCATAACCATACCTGCCTTGCAGATCCTTCATCCAGGCTGCAGCAGGCAGGTGAGACATGAAGGAGGCAAAGCGTTGCTCACTCTCCCGTAGTTTCTCTTTTTGTATCTCCAGTTCTGCGTTAAGATGGATAAAATCCGTCACATCTGTTATTCGGTGGATTATGCAGGCGATTTCGTTGTCTGCCCCAATGACCGGCGTATTGACGGAACTCCAATAACGCTCTTTAAAATCTGCGCCTATATCATCCGGCTTGCGAATATCGTATTTCCTGACCGCCATTGTGTCGGTTACCCGATTCGCGAGTACCCTCTTCAATGAATCTTTTAGATCACGGACTCCAGTAGCATTTGCCTCGGCTAGTTCGGGGAATACCTCTAGTAGGTCGCGGCCGATAATTTTTTCACGTTTCGTCAGAGTAGCGCTTAAATAGGCATCGTTCACTGCTACAATCATTAGTCCCGGATCAAGCAAGAGACACGGATCCGGTATCGAGTCGAACAGAAGCCGGCAATTATTTACTGGAAAGGTAGGTTCGCAGGTGTCCGAAGTCTGCGGCTTTTTGCTCTGGTGGGGTTTGTCGACATGCTTCATATCAAGAAGAATCTCCTTTCCATTTATACTGAAGATCAGCTAGGCTTAGGATAATCAGTCCTTCTCACAGAAGATAATTCATTATGAGAGGCTGTAAAATCGTTTGATCCCCCTCAATGGCCGAATCGGTTTTTCTAAAGGTGAAAACTGTGCTGTAGTCCGACTTTTAAGAGGAGGCTTTTGGCGTTGGACAATCCCTTGAATTCAGAACAGTCAAGCTATACATGAAAGAGCGGAAGGCAAGAAAAGAAGGCAGGAATATGAATCCGTCCCCGAGATCTACAGCTACTGGCGAACCAGAATTGATCCATTTGGTGATCAACAGACGTCAGTGTTAGTTGGAGGGAATGGCCAGCTACATCTGCTATATTCCACCACACAGGATATCAAATAATCAATATCACGAGGCGGCCGGTAACATGCCGGCAGGCAAAGAGATCGTTTTTTATATTACAACAGGCGACAAGCACAAAAAGGATTACATCTTGTGAATTTTAAAACGCTTCCATTTGTCACCCATTTGTTCTCATTTATTGGAATCGCCAGCATTCTTGTATTTGCTGCTTCGGCCATTGCAGAAGACAAGCCCCCACTGCCCAGCCAACCTATTCGCTCCGGAGCCGAAATAGATTATCCGCCGTTTTCCATCGTCGGAGCAAACGGCCTGGCGGATGGTTTTTCCGTGGAGCTGTTTCGCGCTGCGCTTGCCGCCATGGATCGTAATGTCAGCTTCCATGTCGGTCCTTGGTTCGAGGTCCGCGATCTGTTGGAGCTCGGTGAAATTGAGGCACTTCCTCTGGTTGGCCGCACGCCGGAGCGGGAAGAGATCTTCGATTTCACCTTTCCGTACATGTCCCTCCATGGAGCTATCGTGGTCAGGACGGAAACAAGTGGGATTCGCACCCTGGCCGATCTGAAGGGGCGGCAGGTAGCCGTCATGAAAGGCGACAATGCCGAGGAGTTCCTGCGGCGGGAAGATCGCGGCATCGACATCTCTACTACGCCAACCTTTGAAGATGCCCTAAGGGAGCTGTCACAGGGGCGTCACGACGCCGTCGTTTTGCAGCGACTGGTGGCTCTTCGGCTACTCAGCGAATCCGGTATTACCAACCTGAAGGTTATTGAAACTCCCATCGAAGGCTTTCGCCAGGACTTTTGTTTTGCCGTCCGGGAGGGGGACCGGCAGACTCTGGCGCTGCTCAATGAAGGACTCGCCCTGATAATGGCGGATGGCACTTACCGCCGTCTGCACTCTAAATGGTTTGCCGCCCTGCAACTCCCCGCCAACCGATCGATCATTGTCGGGGGTGATCACAACTACCCACCCTTCGAATATCTGGACGAAAAAGGGCGACCCACCGGGTTTACGGTCGAACTGACGCGTGCAATTGCCGAAGAGATGAATATGGCTGTACAGATCCGTCTGGGGCCATGGGCAGATATAGTCGATGGTTTGAGGAGTGGCGAGATAGATGCCATTCAGGGCATGTTCTACTCTTCCGAACGGGACCGCATCTTCGAGTTTTCGCCTTCCTACCTGGTATCGAACTACGTCGGTGTTGTCCGCAGGGATAGCGGCAAGCCACCGGAAACGGTTGCGGATCTTGATGGTAAAAGCCTTGTTGTCCAGCAAGGCGATGTCATTCTCGATATGTTGGCAGCGCATGATCTTAAAGGCATGACAACGGTTGTTGAGACCCAGGAAGACGTGCTGCGCGCAGTTTCCGAAGGAGGCTATGACTGTGCCCTGGTGCCTAGAATAACCAGCATGTATTTAATCGACAAGAACGGTTGGACCAATCTTGTTTTGGGCCGCCACAGTTTTTTTTCCGGTGAATACAGTTACGCCGCTCCAAATGGGGAAACCGCACTGCTGGCCCAATTCAATGAAGGATTGAAGATCCTGAAGGAAAGCGGTGAATACCGGCGTATTTATGAAAAATGGATGGGGCTTTATGAAAAATCTCGTCCCGACTTTCAGAGTATCTTGCGCTATATTGCCATGGTCGCCCTGCCATTGCTGTCACTTCTTTTAATCTTTGTTCTCTGGTGGTGGTCGCTACGCCGGCAGGTGGCCCACAAGACGCGGGAACTACAGGAAAGCGCAGATCGATTCAAGTATATATTCGAAGCCGCGAACGTGGGTAAATCGTTGACCCTGCCCTCCGGTGAAATGAATGTCAATCAGGCCTTTGCCGATATGCTGGGATATGATCGAGATGAATTACAGGGGAAAACCTGGAAGGATCTCACGCCCGCTGAAGATATCGAAACCACTGAGAAGGTCGTTGCCCTGTTGCTTGCAGGCATAAAAAACGGGGCACGCCTTGAGAAAAGGTATGTGCACAAGAGCGGTGTATTGATCTGGGCGGATGTCAGCGCTGTCGTGCGGCGGGACAGTTTCAATAAACCCATCTATTTCGTCACCACTGTGGTGGATATTACTGAAAGGAAGTCGGCCGAAGAGGCGCTACGCAAAAGCGAAGAGTACCAGCACGCCATGATCGAATGCTCACCGGTGGCACTCTACAGCATCGATCTTCAGGGCAGGGTTTTGACATGGAACACCTCGGCCGAACGAATTTTCGGTTGGACAGCCCATGAGGTCATCGGCACCCCTCTGCCCATAATTTCCGACGCCAAATTTGCAGAGTTCACTGATTTGCGCCTGAAAGTCGGTGAAGGCAGTTCTTATGTAGGTCTTGAAGTAGTGAGGAACCGAAAGGACGGCACCATTTTTGATGGCAGCCTGTCTTTAGCCCCCATCCGTGACCCCGACGGCAATATCATTGGAATTATGGGTGCCATGGAAGACATCACCGAACGTAAGCGTTCACAGTTGCGCATTGAACATCTTAACCGCTTACTGCGGACGATTCGTGATGTAAATAAGTTGATTGTCCGCGAGCGCGATAAAGAGACCCTGATCCGCGAGGGTTGTCGCCTGCTGGTGAGCAATCGCGGTTACCCTTCGGCAATGATTGTGTTGACGGATGGTCATGACCGACCTGTCTCCTGGGCTATGGAGGGACTTGCTGCATTTTCGGCAGAACTTACCGCCATGCTGGAGCGAGGAAATCTCCCGGCCTGCTGTACGTTTGCCCGGAAAGAGCAGGGGGTGCTGCTAGTGCGTGACCGACAAAATGTCTGTGTCAATTGCCCCATTGCATCGGGCTGCGCTGAAAGCCAATCACTATGCGTGGCACTGACCCACGCCGGCAAAACCCATGGATATCTTGCTGCCGCTGCAGAGAACAATCTTGTCGTGGATGAGGAAGAACGAAATCTTTTCAACGAAATGGCTGGAGATTTTGCTTATGCACTGAGCGTTATCGAAAGAGAGGCCGAGCATCGGCAAGGCGAGGTGGCGCTACGGGAGAGTGAATCCAGATTCCGGCTGTTTGCCGAATTAGCGCCGGTTGGCATAGTGATCTCGGACGATCGCGAGAAAACTCTTTTTGCCAGTTCAAAATTCACTGAACTTTTTGGTTATACACTGGAAGATATGCCGTCTGTTGAAGAATGGTGGGCACTTGCCTATCCGGAAGAAGTGTTCAGGAGACGTGTTCGTCGTGAGTGGCAAACGGCGCTTGAGGGGGTGCGAAGGACACATACTGAAAGCAAGCCCATGGAGTATCCTGTGACTTGTAAAGACGGCAGTGTTCGCCACGTGGAGTTTCGCTTTGCCAACACCGACACATTAAACGTTTTCGTCCTTGCTGATATCACAGAGCGTAAGCGTGTCGAAGAAGAGCGGGAAAATCTCCAATCCCAGCTGGTTCAGGCTCAGAAGATGGAGACCGTGGGACGTTTGGCTGGTGGTGTGGCCCACGATTATAACAACATGTTGAGCGTAATTATTGGTTTTACCGAACTGGCCCTTGCCAAAGTAACTCCGGGTGATCCGCTGGGAGACGACCTGCGGGAAGTTCTTGATGCCGCCCTGCGCGCCGCCGAAATTACCCGGCAGCTTCTGGCCTTTGCCCGCAAGCAGACCATAGCACCTCAAGTGCTCGACCTCAATGACACTGTTGAGAGCATGCTCAAGATGCTCCGCCGGCTTATCGGCGAAGACATAAATCTTTTCTGGCAGCCCGGTGCCGATTTATGGATGGTCAATATCGATCCGTCTCAGCTCGATCAGATCCTGGCGAACCTCTGCGTTAATTCCCGAGATGCCATTTCAGACGTGGGCAAGATCAGCATTGAAACGGGCAATGTCAGCTTTGACGATAATTACTGCGCCTACCATGGCGGATTTGTACCAGGCGACTTTGTCCTGCTGACGATCAGTGATGATGGTTGCGGCATGGACAAGGCAACACTTGGCCAGCTTTTCGAACCTTTTTTCACCACAAAGACAACAGGCAAGGGTACCGGACTCGGGCTGGCCACAGTCTATGGCATCGTCAAACAGAATTCGGGATTCATCAATGTCTATAGCGAGCCGGAAAAAGGCTCGACCTTCAGGATCTATTTACCGCGGCATGTCGGCGAGACCGATCGGGATGAAGCGATCTCCATTGCCGATATTCCGCAAGGTCGAGGGGAAACTGTGCTGATTGTCGAGGACGAAGCACCGATCCTGAAAATGACCGGAAAGATGCTTGAAAAGCAAGGGTACACCGTGTTGGAAGCGATGACACCGAAACAGGCTGTGGAGCTTGCCGAAAAACATCGGGGAGGGATCCACCTGTTGATCACCGACGTGGTCATGCCGGAGATGAACGGCCGCGACCTGGCTGAGGGATTGCAAACGCTCTACCCGGAGATCAAGGTACTGTTTATGTCGGGCTATACCGCCGACTTGATCGCCCATCGAGGAGTGCTCGATGCTGGTGTAAACTTTCTTCAGAAACCGTTTTCCAATCGCGATCTGGCCGCTAAGGTGCGCGATGTCCTGGCGTTATGATGCGTATCGCATTTGGCTGGGGGGTGGGCACTTATACCAAATCCATGTTCATGTCCCGGTTATTGAAGCCAGTCTTGTTTGGAATTTCTCAGTGATCCGAATGGAGCTTATAATTTACCCCTATTTAAGCCTGTTTATCTACAGGGTCACTTAACACAATCTCTATGCCCATGATATCCAGAACCAATAGCTTCTTGAATCGATCCAAACCTCACAGTACAATTTTTGCAATTATAATGCTGACATCCTGAACCATGGAAAACATGGCTCTTGATGTTTCCGTGATAGGACCCTGAATTACCGGTCAAATATGATTTATTTCCACCCCTAACGCTGGCAGCATTGTTGCTATTTCTCTGTTGCTGTCGCCACTCCCATGGTGGGGTAATATTGCTTTTGTCTGCCCATAGACCAACCTGAGCATCACGAGCAGTAGCCTCAAGTTTCAGCCAGTTATCACAATAACTTGCCTTGCAGTAATTCCTGTAGACCCAACCATGACCATACGCCACTATTTGTTCGTTTAAATTCTTACCATTAACGAAGACTATGGCCACAGTTCTTCCATATCGATCAATGGTCTTTGGCTCGACTCTTACTTGTTTTCCTTTTACCATGGATGAGGTGAAGGCCTTCGCTTTTTGCCCCCATGCTTGACCACCTTCCGGGGTATCGACACCAGATAATCTTAATTTGATCTGTTCTTTATTTGAGGTGAGGATCGTTATTGTGTCGCCATCAGCAACTGAAATTACTTTGCCGGTGATTGTTTGTGAGAAAGAGAGGCCTGCTGGCAATAATAAGAGAAGGATGATGAGGTGTATCAGCAAACATTTCATTCTATTCATAGCGCTACATCCTTATTCCTTAAATCAATTTAACTCTCTAGCTCCCGCAATCATGAGACCTTTTGGGCGGTATAGTTCAAATAGTATGACCGCGTTACGATGTCATATTTCAATTGATCACCAAAATACTCTTCGCGAACAAAACGAATATCTCGATGTGCCGTCCTGGCTGAGACATTAAATTCTGCAACCACATCAGTGCTGTTGAAAGATTGACCATACAACAAATGGTTCCGTATCCAATCAATCCGCCTCACGATTGTATATGGATCATCAGACTTTTTCATAGATCTTGGCAATTTTGATTTCCCCCGTTTTTTGCCGCTACACCACTCCCTGGACATGGGGCAGCCGACCCTCTTTTCACTTTTTCAGTTTGCTGTTCCAGTATTCAACGTAGATTAAGTATGCCTTTTTGCTGGTCAAAAATTTCATGTGCTGCTCAACGTTCAGCTTGTACGCGAGTATGCTTTTGACTCCCGTCCTACGCGCTTTTTCCATTCTGTGGTGGCCATCAATCAAGTTGTATTGTTCAGGAGAAATTTCAGCCAATATTACCGGCATTGAAAGCTCAACCGAGTCCATATGAGACTCGTTGATAGAAGAAAAACCCCTGAAAAAATCACTTACCGCGACTTCCTCGAGAGTAATGCCAGCAGGGTCTTTATGTATATACTCGAGAATTTTTGAGATATTAAACTCGAAAATTCCATTGGGGTACAGCTCATCACCAATATCAGCGGGGCATGGCGTGAAATCTTTATCGGCTTTCAATATTTTTCTCATATTATCTAATGGATAATCACCTCAGGCTCTTGAACGTCTTGTTCGTCGTCAATCAATCCTAATGTTCTGAAAATATCGAAAACTGCGGGATCTAGAGGTGGGGACAAGCACTTATGTGCTAACTCTACAAAGCAGACTTGATGGGTTACCAACTGCGCCTTCGGGAAAAAATATGCTTCTGTGGGATGGGCAATCACTTGACCGCAAATGGCACATTTGGCCGGGAACATATCTTTCAAAATCACACCTTCCTTAAATCCTTTTCGGACACATCGATATCAAGGTACACTGGTTTGAGGTTGGTCATCAACAATGGACAAAATGATCATCAATTTTCTGCTTCTTTGGCATGTTTAATGATCTGTTGGCATTGGTTTTCCGCATCTATGTCATTCTTGGCAACAATCTTGTGGAGAACTGATAGATTGTCTTTTTGAGATAATTCATATTCTTCATCACAGACATACTCGAGAAGCCAATTTCTCCATTCATGAACAATTTTTCTTTTCATGTTTTTTCTCTCCCTTTCCTGGCTGCGCACGAAGTTTGATTCACCGTGTCTTGATCGATGAAGCAGAGATCATTGATAAAGACAATTAGGTTGGGGGTGGTTATATCCGGTTTCATTACCCAGTCGTCAACACACGAATCCTGGAACTGAAAACAAGGGCAGCAGTTTTCCAGACCTCCGCCGAAAGGAATCAAGAACCTTCGTTAATCTTCGCTTTTAATTTCCCCGATGGTTTGAATGTGACAACTCTTCTGGCATCGAGTGTCAGATCATCGCCGGTTTTGGGGTTTCGTCCCCTTCGAGGGTTCTTGTCTCTGATATTGAATTTTCCGAAGCCGCTAAGCCTCAGGTTCGATCCCTCTATAAGGGTACTTTTAGACAGGCGCAGAAAAGCTTCGACTGCCTCAACAGCTTGGATCCTGGTCATCCTTCCATGAGCGGCATATACCTTCTCGACAATATCTGCTTTGGTGAGAGTCATTCGTTTTCTCCATATATTTGCTTTTAAAACCCGTTAGATACCTTTCGATGATCATATTCCTTAAAAGTGAAAAAATCAATCAAGTGCTTGTAAATTTAGAATATATTTACGACTAAGCTGTTTGCTGTTGTTCTGCCCTGCACTTACCGAAGAGAAGGGTTTATCACAACTTATAATGGTCTCCGGAGGGCCACCAAGTTTGCCCAGGGTTGCAATGATTCCAGCCAGCCGGACCAGGTGCGCGAGGTCTGACCGGCGCCGGCGATGGTTGGAAAACATTTGGTATCAATTAGGTTCGCTAGGGCGTGCCTGCAGCTGCTTTTTTGATACCTGAAAGCGCGATCAGGAGAAACCCCGGGGAACGATTTTGATACCGGAATAAGGAGAAACATCTCTTTTTGTTTTTGGTTGTCGATCGGCTTCCGATCCCCTGCCGTCGCGCTCTTTCCTCATCTCATTTCCGTCGTTTTCCGCTGCGCTGCAGCCACCGCTGGCGATAAAAGGCGAGTCGGCCGGCGCCGATCCTCCAGCTTTATTTCTGCGAATTATTTTCAGAGTTTTGTCTCTCTTATCCTTGAATTTTCAGGTTCTTTTCTGTTGTGCCGTGGAATTTATTCCCGCGGTGACAGCGTCCGCAGGAAACATACCCCGCACAGTTACATCCTTCTTGATTGGGCATTTTAAGTCAGGTGTGCGATGCCTTCCCTTCGGTCAGTTATAGCCCACAGACTGACGTCGACAACCACCACAACAGCCCACAGCCAACAGCTTAGTCAGTCAAGCAAAGAGCGCTTGATCGGTAGCTGCGGGGCCTAAGAGGATGCAAGGGCCAAGGCGAGGGGATTGAGATTTTTTTCAGAAAAGCACTGAAAAAAAGGACTTCAATCCCGCCCTTGCATCCTCTTAACGGCCCCTGGTCACTTCGTTCTTTTGCAGCTTCCAAAGAAAACGCGCCCGTTGGTTACGTTTTTTTGAAAGCTCTCTCGGAAAAGCTCTTTCCCTCTGGGAGCCAGGTTTTAGAAACCTGGGGAAACATGTTGAAAAGGTCAAGATAACAAGCTGTTAAGTTTAGTGGAGCATTAAACGCTGATGCTCAATCCGCCCGTGACTCGCCAAGATGCTAACGGGTGAACAACTACCAGGGAGGTTTGAAAATGGGAAATCCGAATGTATATGAAATCATCACCGAGCAGATTCTTGAAATAATGTCACAAGGCGTTATTCCTTGGAAAAAACCGTGGAATGCGAGAAGTGCCCACAGAAATCTCATCACGGGAAAACAGTATCGGGGGATAAATGTTTTTCTTTTATCTTGTTCTGGTTTTTCCTCGCCCTGGTGGCTGAGTTTCAAACAAGCAAAGGAGAAAGGCGGAATGGTTCGCAAAAGGGAAAAAGGGAAACAGATCGTTTTTTGGAAGCCGTTTTTGACTCAAGATACCGAGACAGGGAAGGATAAAAAGGTTTTTATGCTGCGATATTACACGGTTTTTAATCTGGACCAAATAGAAGGCGTTGAGGCCCCGCAGGAACCGGAAACAGTAGAACTCGAACCAATAGCGGAAGCCGAGAAAATTGTTTCAGAGATGCAAAATCGACCGATAATTGAAGAAGCTGGAGGGAATAAAGCCTGCTATTACCCCGGAAAAGATTCTGTTCAAATGCCATATTTTCAAGACTTTGACGAGGCAGAAAAGTTTTATTGCGTCCTTTTTCATGAACTTGGTCACAGCACTGGCCACGTGAGCAGACTTGCAAGAAAAGAGGTCCAGGCGTGCAGTCGGTTCGGTTCGGAAGATTACAGCAAAGAGGAGCTCGTTGCAGAGATGACCGCCGCTTTTCTTTGTGGCGAGTCGGGCATACTTCCCGCCACCGTTGAAAATTCAGCAGCATATTTACAGAGTTGGTCTGCAAAACTCAAAGAAGACAAAAAGATGGTCATAAACGCTGCAGCGGCCGCCCAACGGGCAGCAGACTATATTTTAAACAGAAACTTCACGGAGCAAGAATAAGCAAGCAGCCCCCCGGATCAGAAACAGTTGAACCGGGGGCTCGAAAGTTCACGCCCTACGGGCGAATCTACAGCAGTTCCCGGAGTGGCCCCCCTTTGTTCCCTTATCCTCTCTTTGATCGGTCAAAATGCTTTCCCTTTGATTCTCTTTTTTGCTGTCATCCACCCTGAGCCAACCTGCGGCCACTCCGGGAACTTTTATAAATGTTGTCTTCGACAAGGTGTTCCCTTCGGCGATGGAAGGAACAACTGCAACCGCAGAAAGAATATTAGTCGTCAAATAAAGCGGTTATAGATGATCGTATTTATGACATTGAGTTGTTACGTATTTATGCTATATAACAATAGCGCAATGCCGTTATGACGTAAAAGCGTAATGATGTAAAAGAACCGGAGTGTGGCTAATTATGAAGATTGCCAATAAGTTAATGGTGGATTCAACAACATAGCCTTTTGCATCCAGAAGCATTTATTAAAAGGGTTCATTTGTTCAGCTGGCTACTCAACGGCAAAACTGATATTTCTCCTGCAGGCCTTGAAGCTTTCGGAGGTTTTGGGCCGATACCCTGATTGTTGATGCAGGATAATTACGATCTTTGGCAAGCTCAGCAAGAGGTCGATTTGAACAAATTTGAGGCAATTCTTTTCACGTGTGACTGATCCTTGCTCAATGTCTATTGGTCGATAATTATGCTGATGAAAATTGTTTCAGGTTGTCAAACCGGGGCCGATATTGCCGGGATTGATGCGGCAATGGCTTGCGGGTTTCCTTATGACGGTTGGATCCCGAAGGGGCGGCGAACCGAAGCCGGGCCTTTAGACGCAAGATACCAGGTTCAGGAAATGCCGACCGATGGTTATCCGAAGAGAACGAAACAAAATATTATTGATTCAGACGGAACTGTAATATTTGTTCACGGTAAACTCTCAGGAGGATCCTCGTTGACCAAAAAGATTGCTGTTGATCGGAAAAAACCATACTTGTATCTTGATATGAACAAATATTCAGTCGATGCTGCAGCAGATGATTTATTACTTTGGGTTGATAAAAATCAGATAGAGGTTTTAAATGTTGCTGGTCGATCTGCGAGCAAAGATAAAGAGATTTATGCCGTAGTTTTTGAAGTGATGAAAAAAGCGCTTACGTGTTTTAAATGATACCGGCCAGCAAAGCAACCGGCACCATATCCACCCGGTGCCGGCGATTGTTGGAAAACATTTTGGTATCAGGTTGGTGTCCTGGGGAGCGCCGGCCGCTGTTTTTTTGATACCGGAAAGCACGATCCGGACCAAACCCGGGAAGAGTTTTTGATACCGGATTTTTTTGCACAGCATAGCTGTAATGGAGAACGCTTTGATTAAAGAATCGGAAAATCCAATGCCACCGGCCACACAAGCTTTCCATGCGAAACAATTATCTCTCTTTCAGGATTTTTTATGCAACTCACCAGATGAGCGGCTATCACTGTCAAACACAATCGAACTTTGGGATGCTGTTCCCAAATATTATATAACGAAGCGCGCGCAAGAAGATCTTCGAAAAAATGGATTTTTACCAACAATCGAAAGAAAATTTGTTTTTAGAAAAAACGAGATGGTCGTGACATTACGACCAGCAAGGTTAACCGTAGATGGTAAGGATAAAGAGTTTTATCCGAGCGCAAGAGAGGAGCTTGTTGAAGATGTTTTAAGAAAACTAGCCTGCGGTGTCGGCAATGGCTATTTAGACGGAGATCGGAGTGGAGTGTCGTTCACACTTCACCAGTTGCGAAAAGAATTGAGTGAGCAGGGGCATACTTTTTCATATTATCAGGTTGTGGAATCGTTAAAGATTTTGAGAAGGACCTCTGTACAAATTTCCTCTCCAGATGGAAATTCTTTCTACGAAACATCGCCCTTAACTACGCTCATGGCTGTAACTCGCGAAGATCTGAATAATAACCCTGATAGTCGTTGGTATGTTGATTTTAGCGCATTGGTCACGGAAGGGATACAGCGCATTAAATACCGACAATATAACTACGGGTTGATGATGCGTTTGAAAGGGCAACTCTCAAGATATCTGCATAAAAGACTATCTCACAATTTTACCCAAGCAAGTCTTCTGTCGTCGTACACCATAACCCTGTCATCGGTCGCACGTGACAGTGGATTGCTTGATTGCAAAAAGGCTAACGACAATAAGCGGAAACTTGAAGAGTCGCTGCGGGAATTAATTAAAGAAAAGGTTTTGATGAGATATGAGGCCGAGGTGGTACGAGGACCTCGAAACGCTATAGTTGACGCCAAATACGATTTATTCCCAGATCATGATTTTATTAGTGAAACCAAGCGGTCAAACAAGAGACTGTCGATGGTGGAAGAAGGGTAGGCGGTAGTTTTACCCCGCAGGTCGTGAACACAAATTCAATATTACACAAAGTCACAAAATCACAATCACTTACATTGTGACATCATGACTTTGTGGGGTTTTCAGACATGAGGCGGTAGTTTTATGCCGCAGGTCGCGGTAGTTTTACCCCGCAGGTCGGTAGTTTTATGCCGCAAGTCGCGGTAGTTTTATTCCGCAGGTCATGAAACGGCGGTAGTTTTACCCCGCAGGTTACAAAAAAGTCGGTAGTTTTACCCCGCAGGTCGTAAAAAAGTCGGTAGTTTTACCCCGCAGGTCGCAAAAATATCGGTAGTTTTACCCCGCAGGTCAGAGGGGTCGGTAGTTTTATCCCGCAGGTCAAGGTAGTTTTATCCCGCAAGTCGAGGCAAAAGTCGGTAGTTTTATCCCGCCGATCAATTTTTTTTCTGTTGTAAAATCAAAAGGCTATATACAGATTTTAGAATCTAACCTTTTCTATCCTTTTTTTAACCCTGCAAAACCTTTTTCTATCCTTCACATGGAGGAACAGAGAAATTTTAACATGTTGTTTCGGGAAGGAGCCACAAAGCAAAGGCCAAAGGAAGGCGGCGGGAAAAAATTCTAACAAGTGGAGCCTCCGGCTCCCTGTAAAAACAGTTTTAAAAGCCTTTAAATGGCCCTCTGGGCTCATTAAAAGAAGGAGGGAGGGCTCAGGGGTGCGTTTTATGATTGTGCTTAACCGAGCGATTTTGAAACGATTAAGAGAAACTCTTATTTATTGTTTTCCTTTTAACTCTGATTTTGTTGTTCCTTTCTTCTTCTATTGAGGCAGTAGGGGAAAGAGAGGAGGCTTGATTTTTTTCCTTCCCTACTGCCCGCTCAGGCCTTTATAGGTTGAATCGTGACTTTTACAAGGGAGGGTATGCGCGAAGTATTTATTGTAATTGCGATTATTTCAATCGATTACAGACAATCATTCCAGTCTTGACCTTCTTTGGGAGGGATATCGATCTGGAATTTCGTGTATTGAAAAGATTCTTGGATTTTTCTGACGAAGCTGTGCCCACCTCTATCGTTATCGAACGCGAGAATAAACTCTTTTTCCTTGTTCTTTTCAATAACTTTGCCGATCAGTTGTATTTGAATATCAGATAGTTGACCACCGATGCTGAAGTATTGGGTCTTTTCATCATCTTTAATCTGAAAATACGACAGACCATCGAGACCGGATTCGAAGAATGCGAGCCTGCTGTCTTCTTGTTTTGATCTGGAGAACCAGAGGGATCTCTGCCCTCCTTCATTGAATCCCCAAAAATTGGTATTCCTTTTTTCGAGTCCAGTTATTCCATTTTCATTTTTATGAGGAAAAACAACGTTGTTGTGCTTGTCGGTGAAAATAGAGGCAGCAAATCTACCGTCCAAGACGGTTTCCGGGGAAATTTTCCTGGACAATAAGAACCTATTGTTACTTTCAATATCTAAAAGTTTCGCAAACTCAATGGACACTTTTCTAAGGTCAAAGCTGCTTGATTTTGGATTTTTAAAATACTCGACAATAGGGGATGTGATGCTTTTGCCGACGTAGGACCGCAAATACCGTCTCGCCACCCCAAGGTTGCAGCTATTTCTATCCATGACAAAATCGATAATCGATCCACCATCTTCCTTATCGAAATTATAGAAGACCCAATGGTTGTCTTTGTCTCGACTCACTCCAATTTTTTCGCTTCCGTTCCTCAGAACGGTACAAGCTCTACTTGATCTTCTCTTGTCAAGTTCCGAAAAGGAATGGATTGAGGCAAATTCAACTAGGTTTATGTTTGTTTTGAAATGCTCGAGTTCGACATCCATGGCGGTCCCCTTTCCCTACTGCCTCGGGCCGTCTTTTTGGGGATTCACTGTTTGTGCAATTTCTTCTCGAAGCAGTGACAGAACTTGTTTGTCTGTATCCTTTTGCAGATAGATGTCCAAATCGTTATGAAGCTGTTGGATAGAGCCTTCTTTCCGATGTTGATTGAGATAATGAGATCCAACCAAAATTTTCAGCCTGGTTTCCAGTTTCCTCTTGTTTTGTTTTTCTCTTGATTTTGCAGCCTGAATTCTTGCCTCAAGCTGTTTTTTTTGCTGCTCCAGTTTTTCAATTTTAGATACAACCATAGACTTCTCCTTATCAAGTTGAGTTTGCTGTCGATTTTAATCATTAAGCTGTTAACTTGTCTACGATATTATTCAATTGACAGTAATGCTCGAAATCACCTTAAATATTATGATCGGCATGGAGCTAAGTCTGTTTTTCAAAGAAGGCGAAGCCTTGATGCTTTTGACGGCGTCAGCCGGCTAACCCTTATGCTTAAGGGCGCACTTATACATTGTTCCAATGTGTGCGGTGTAACTTCATTCCATAATTTTCAAAACTCATTGCAATATTTATGATTTTCAGTCATAAGTTGCGAATGGCCTCTTACCACCTTTCAGTAAAAATCATTTCTCGCTCTTCAGGGCGTAGCGCTATTGCCGCTGCATCGTATAGATCTCGCTCGGTGATCTTCGATGAACGCCAGGGGATGACGTTCGATTATTCCAAAAAGCTGGATCTTGCTTATAGCGCGATAATGCTACCTGAAAACGCACCAAAACAATTCTCTGATCGTGAAACATTGTGGAATGCAGTTGAAAAAACGGAAAAACGAAAAGACTCGCAAATATCACGAGAAATAGAGATTGCCCTTCCTATTGAGTTGCCGCTTGAGAAGCAGATTTCTCTCGTAAGAGATTTTTCAAATGAATGTTTTGTCTCCAAAGGAATGATTGCGGATATCAATATTCATAACAAAAATGGAAATCCACATGCACACATTATGTTGACTATGAGAGGCGTCAACGAGAATGGATTTACCGGAAAACAGAGAGAATGGAACGCCAGGGGATTGGTCTTTGAATGGAGGCAGGATTGGGCAAATTTACAAAATGAGTATTTAGCAAAAGACGGTCATAAGGTGAGGGT
This sequence comes from Desulfobulbaceae bacterium BRH_c16a, assembly GCA_000961725.1. Taxonomy (GTDB): domain Bacteria; phylum Desulfobacterota; class Desulfobulbia; order Desulfobulbales; family Desulfocapsaceae; genus Desulforhopalus_A. Next base: position 33,965 of record LADS01000008.1, on the reverse strand, counting down.
TGATCATAGAAGTTTCAAGGATATGGGAATTGATTTAGATCCTCAGGTAAAGGTAGGTGTCGGCGAACATGCGTATGGTGAAAGCGGGGATCGCATTATTGACCTTGTTCAAATCCTTACAGACAATGGCAAAGCAATAATCGAGAACCCGAATATTGCTTTGGATTATTTAACAAAATTCACTTCTGTTTTTACGAGTTACGACCTTTACAAATTTGCAAACGCTCATTCTTACCAAGAACCACAATTCAGGCAGGTTGTTGATGCGGTCTTGTCATGTACTGAAATTGTTCAACTTAGTAATGAAAAATACTCTACTCGATCAATCGTCCAAACCGAGAAGGAAATGTTTGCTGGCGCCGCTGTGTTGCGGAAAGACGGAGATCATGCAGTTTCAGAAAAATATTTGCGGCAAGCAATAGCGAACAGGAATTTAAGTGACGATCAGCTAGGTGCCTTCAATCACTCGGTTGATAAATCGGGCCTTTCTGTTGTTATCGGTTATGCCGGTACCGGCAAAAGCTATATGTTGAGTGCTGTCAAAGAAGCATACGAAGCTGAGGGATATTCTGTATCCGGCGTCGCTTTGGCTGGAATTGCCGCCAAAAACTTGGAAGAATCGAGTGGTATTCGTTCGACAACAATTTTTCGTAAATTGAAAAACTGGGAGGAAGGTAAGGATCGATTAGATAAATCGCATGTCCTGGTTGTCGATGAGGCTGGAATGGTTGGTACCAACCAGATGGCACAAATTGTCAAACACGTAAACGAAGCCGGCGCGAAGTTGATTCTTGTCGGTGACGATCAGCAAGCACAAGCTATTGGAGCTGGTGGGACTCTGAGAGGATTCAAGGAAAAATTTGGTTATGCGTCGATAACCCATGTGAGAAGGCAAAACGAACAATGGCAAAGAGATGCAACAGTTCTTCTGTCTGGGGATAAAGAACAGATCGGCCGAGCAATCGATCTCTATTCTTCCCATGGCTTTATCCAAAAAACAGATAATCTCAATGAAGCAAAATTTGCATTACTGAACAAATTCACAACTCGGTTCAGCACGGATGAAAGCCGTTTGATCTTGGCCCATCGCAACAAGGATGTTGCCGATTTGAACAATGGCGCAAGAACGCTCTTACGGGAAAGCGGTTATCTTGGTGTAACTGATTCAGTTTTTGAAACATCAAAAGGTGGAATACGCCTCTCTAAAAACGATAGAATTGTCTTCCTGGAGGGGAATAACAGGCTCGGCGTTTATAACGGCACACTCGGTACTGTGAAAAACATAAAAGATGGTGTTTTGAGGGTCGGTATAGATGATGGTAAAGAAATAGTATTCAGCAGTGACGACTACAATAAAATCAATCACGGCTACGCTGTAACCGTCCACAAGAGTCAAGGGGCGACCATAGACAAAACATTTATTCTTGCGACTCCAGGTTTTGATAAACATCTAAGTTATGTCTCAATGTCTCGACATAGAGATGAGGCAAATCTTTATTATTCGAGTGATTCAGACGGTTTCAAAAATCTTGACCACCTGAAGGCTTCGCTCAGTCGTGACAACAGTAAGGATCTGGCTGTTGATTATCTGCAAAAGGATATTTCGTCTCTCGACACCAGGCGAAAGGTTTCAGACACGATTGACATTATGATGCTGAAAAGCGGGCATGTTGATGAGGCCTTTGATCCCAAAGAGGCGAATAAAAACGGATCGTTGTTAATTGAATATCCGGAAATCGGGTTGAAATTAATTAGTCACCATAATGCCATCTTTACTGAGAGAGACATTGATTGTTTTGTGAATAAAAATTCGGACAGCATAGAACAATTCAATAATGTCAGGAGTGCCATATTAAACAGTAAAGTGATAGTACGGTTGGATGACGAGAAATATACAACTCAGAGTTTGGTGGAGGCAGAAAAGCAGCTCTTTAGAGATATTGGTGAGTTGCACAAAAAGAGCACATTCAAAGTTAGCCAGCAAAGCATCGATGGCGCTTTGGCAGCCAGGACCCTTGAAAGCGACCAACTTGAAGCATTGAAGAGTATTCTTCAAAAAGACTCCAGTTTATCAATTGTTCATGGCGTTGCCGGCGCTGGCAAAAGCTATATGCTCGGTGCCGCCCGGGATGCATTTGAAGCCGAGGGAATGAAAATTGTCGGGGTTGCTTTGTCTGGTGTTGCGGCAAGAAGTTTACAAGATGGCAGCGGCATAGAGTCAACGACAATTCAAAGCAAGTTATTTGATTGGCAAAATGGCAGAGGAGTGTTGGACAGTAACCATGTCTTGGTGGTCGACGAGGCCGGAATGGTTGGTACTCATCAAATGGCTCAAATTGTCAAACATGTAAACGAAACAGGTGCAAAGTTGATTCTTGTCGGTGACGATCAGCAGCTGCAGGCCGTTGGGGCCGGAGGACCGCTCAGAGGAATCAAGGATGATGTTGGTTATGTCGCGATCGACACAGTAAGAAGACAAAATGAACAGTGGCAAAGAGATGCAACAGTTCTTCTCGCTGGGGATAAAAAACAAATAGGTAAAGCGATTGACCTCTATTCTTCTCATGGTTTTATTCATAAAACAGATAGTTACAGTGAAGCAAAAGAAGTGCTTTTGAGGGATTGGACTGCAGGGATTGATACTGACAAGCAAACTCGTTTGATTTTAACTCATCAAAACAAAGATGTGGTTGATTTGAATCTTCAGGCGAGAGATATCCTGAAAGAGAGGGGGAGTATTGGCAAAAATGATTTCAGGTTTTTAACATCAGACGACGAAGTCATTAATTTCGCAGAGAAAGAGAGGATTGTATTTACAAAAAACGACAAATCAATGGGTGTTGATAATGGTACCCTCGGAACATTGATGGGTTTCCATAAAGGCACTTTGTCTGTTCATTTGGATGACGGCAGGAACATTGAATTTGATGAAAAGAAATACAATGCTTTATCACATGGATATGCTGTCACAATACACAAGAGCCAGGGTGTAACGGTCGATAAATCCTATGTTCTGGCATCCCCAACATTTGATAAACACCTTGGATATGTCTCCTTAACAAGGCACCGGACCGAAACCAATCTCTATTATTCTGCAGATCTGTTCGAAAACGAAAGCGGGTTAAAGAAAACACTCGGGAGAAAACGAGAGAAGGATTTAATACGTGATTTCACTGATAGTTCAGCTTCCAAAGTGAACAAAACAGAAGGGGGTAAAAAAGAAAAACAGCCCGAGAAGTTCAGTTATCGCATTACCCTGTTTGACAAGGAAATTCAAAAGCCTCTTCGCACAAAAGACGTCTCTTTGGACTTGGATCCCTTAACCCAACGAAAAGAAACAGAAGAACGTCTGGGGAAAGAAATCAGTATATTTGCGAGAAAATCAGGTCTTGTGATTGCCGATATTGGTTACAAGGTGAACAGGATAGAAGGGGTTGAGATTGACAAGAAAAATGACAAAAGTATTTCAAATGACAGGGAATTATCTCTTTAGTAGCTCCCGGCTCGACGCTAAACTGCTGAGAAGTTGTAGCTCGCCGATTTCGGTCGCATCGTCGGCAGGCTCTATGCCATCTCGACCTTAGGCAGTCTCCTTCTGGAGACAAGGAAATCCTTTCTTGTCTGGGCGGACCAAGGACGAAAAATCCGACAGCGGCGTGAGGTATGGAGTTTGAACGCGGCCGAGCTGGTTACGAATGGGCTGTAGAAAATGTTGGAGAATGTCCCGGATACCGAGGAAGAAGGATCTCCTGAGTAAAATAAACTGCAAATCAGTGTTGGCGGCATAATCCTTGTTCTTCTCCCTCTTATTGTGATCGGTATCCTATCTATCACTAAATCAACCACTGCTCTTTCTGAGTTGTCTAAAAAACAAGCGGAGTCAGTTGCATCAGATCTTGCTGGATTGGCGGATCAGATTTTGAAAGAAGAAGTTAAACTTGCCGAAGTATTCGCTGCAGATGATAAAGTTCTTAATGTTGTCAGCCTCTTGCATCAACAGGGTGCTGATGCTGTCACTGGTGAGATAAGTGAACTTTACAAGAGCTTGGGTAAGCAAGTCTCTAGACTAGGAAGCTCTTATGAGGGAGTTTTTGTCAGTGATGCTAAAGGAAACTTATTCACTGGTGTACTTGAAGATGGCAAAGAATACAAAGGCAGTAACATCAATGATAGAGATTACTTTCAAACCGCCAAAAGCATCGGAAAAACAACCATCGGAGAAGTAATCCGCTTAAAGGTGACAGGAAACCTAGTCACCGCCATCTGTGTCCCCATCAAATCTGAGACAGGAGAATTTGTAGGTGCCCTTGGGCTGGTAATGAAAGTGGAATTTCTTGCCGAACTTATTTATGGAAGAAAAATCGGGAAAACTGGCTATGGGTTCATGACTAACAATAAGGGTATTGTTCTCGCTCATCCTGTAACGAAACATATTCTTTCTACTGATATGACCAGCCTTGTCGGAATGGAAGAAATAGTGAGAAGGATGCTTGCCGGAGAACAAGGTGTCGAAGAGTACAACTTTAACGGTGTTGATAAAATTGCCGGTTTTGCACCATTGTCGATGGCGAACTGGTATATCGCCGCTACCCAGGATGAGTCGGAGTTTCTGATGGCGGCACACTCAATCCGCAACGCAAGCATCATTATAACCTTGCTGGCAATAGCGCTGACAGGCTCGTCGGTAGCTTCAAAGTCTGATCAATATTATTATCCGTTACCAGGTTTAGCTTGGAAATTTCGTGCAATTGTTCATTCAGGATACCGGCTCAGGAATACCAATGGAGATACAACAACGAATTTTTGAACCGTACCTCACCACCAAAGAAACCGGTATGAGCCTTGCCATTGTGATTGCATTATGTTTCGAAAGCTTGATAGAGTATTTTTTGGGATTTTCTTATACTTTCTTTATTCTTTTCCATTAATGGTTTATCTCGTTCATCGTTCATCGGATCAATGAAACAACGGGTGGTATATTTATCTCTGGTATCACTATCACAATAATTTTGCTTTTCTGAGTTGCTTATTTTGATGAAAATCCTTGAAACTTGCCACAAGTTGATAGAAACAGAAGATGCCCATCCCCTCACTTCGATGGTAGCCATGGAGTATTCCGAAAAACTTCAGCAAGCTCTCTACGAAATTAGTGAACAGGCTCATTCGCTCTCAGGTGAGGAGGAACTTTATAGTTCGTTGCACGAAATCGTCGCCCGCTTTATCAATGCCAAAAACTTCTTTATTGCCCTTCGCCAGGATCGCGATGATAGGCAGTACATCAAATTCGTCTATTATAATGACGAGTTCGATGCCCATATGCAGGGTCTGGAGTTCATAGTCGACCCAGAGGCAAAACACACAATGTCAGGCTATTTGTTGAAAAGTGGCAAACCCCTGCTCTTAGGTCCTGAGACTTTTGATGAATTTTGCCAAGAAAACAATATAAGCCCCCTGGGAACGAAGGCTTACTCACTAGTAGGAGCACCATTTTATCTCGAACATCTTGCCGGAGTAGTTCTGGTTCAGAGTTACCATGAGTACGTTTATAACGAGAAGGACAAGGACCTAATGGCTTATGTTGCAAGGCACATCGGTGACGCCTTGCAACGCAAAAAAGCAGTCGATGATATTCGTGATGCCAATGATATCTTCACGCTTTTTTTGCGTTATTCCCCTGTACATGTCTACATTAAAGAGATTGTCGACGGTCAAAGCAGAATTGTGAAAGTCAGTGATAATTATTCGGCATCGCTCAAAAAATCGAGTGTGGACTTAATCGGCAAAAACATGGCGCAACTGTTTCCACCGGACTTTGCGGCGAAAACAACAAAAGATGATCTGGAGGTTATCAGCAACGGAATCCCCTTGCAAACTGAGGATTATGTTGATGGAAGAACCTATTCGACAATTAAATTTCCTATAATACAAGGTGGTAAATCTTTACTGGCAGGTTATAGCATTGATATCACTAAACGTAAGCAAATAGAAGAAGCTCTACGTGAAAGTGAGAAGCGTTATAGAATCATCTTCGAAAGATCACCACTGGCGGTAGTCAGATTCGATTCTGAAGGATTAATTGTCGATTTCAACGATAGATTCATCGACATGATGGGCTCAACACGAGAAAAGCTTCTGGGCTTCAATTCAATGAAACAAAGTACTCCGGAGATGAGCGAAATCATCAAAAAAGCACTAAGTGGGGAGATTGTTTCCTATGAAGGTTCCTACACCTCCGTTACCGGAGGCAAGACTACTTTCCTACGCGGTTTGTTCAACCCAGTTACGCCCGGTCACTCGCCTACCGATGTCATCGCGGCCCTTGAAGATATCACCGAGTTGAAAAAACACGAAAAAGAGCAGCAAAAAATTGAGAAACTTGAGTCACTGGGCCTCCTTGCCGGAGGGATTGCTCACGACTTCAACAATATACTAACCGGTATCATGGGCAATCTCTCTTTCTCGAAGGTGCTCCTCAATACCGAACACAGAGCACAAAAGCCTCTTGCAGAAGCCGAAAAGGCAACAAGACGAGCCGCCGAACTTGCCCAGCAGCTTCTCACATTTGCCAAAGGCGGCGAACCGAACAAAAAGGTAGTTTCCTTACAACGACTGATCAGTGATGCAGTTTCGTTTATGCTTCGAGGTTCGAATGTCAAGCCGATAGTTACCATCCCCACCTCTCTCCACGCCATTCGAGCCGATGAAGGACAAATCTGCCAGGTACTGAACAATCTTATTATCAACGCCGACCAGGCCATGCCTGGCGGTGGGACCTTGACGATCACAGGTCGGAATGAAGCATTTCAGCCTGCTAACTCTCTACATCTTGGTGCCGGACCATACATCAGATTAGACATCCATGATACTGGTTGCGGCATATCTCCCGACAGCCTTGCAAAAATTTTTGATCCATACTTTTCTACAAAGATATCCGGCACCGGGCTCGGCCTTGCCACCGCCTATTCGATCATTCAGCGGCACAAGGGGCACATAAGCGTATCTTCGACAATCGGTGCTGGGAGCACTTTCACCATCCTTCTTCCATCAATTGGTACATCTGTGGGAGAAATGTCTGTCGAGGCAAAAGAAACCACCGTATCCCCCAAAAGTGGCTCAATTCTGGTCATGGACGACGAGCAGATGATCAGAGACATTGCCGAGCAGATACTTAGCTTTTTGGGGTATGAGGTGACAACATGTAAGGACGGGGAAGAAGCCATTAAACTTTACCGAGCCTCTCTTGAATCCCACAAAACTTATGCGGCCGTCATAATGGATCTGACCATTCCCGGCGGTCTTGGAGGGAAAGAAACAGCCAAACATATCCTCGCTTCCGATCCTGCCGCTCATCTTATTGTCTCCAGTGGCTATTCCAACGATCACATTGTAGCCAATTTCAGACGATATGGTTTTTCTGGGGCAATTACAAAACCTTACAACATAGACGATTTCAAAAAAGTCCTGAGTGCTGTGTCCGCCCGGATAGCGGAGTTGTAGGAGAGTGGAACAAACCGGGGGCTAGACCTTTTCTGATGGTTTGTATCTCTCAATAGATCTTGACCTATTGAGAGATTGACCAGCATTCGGGTTCAGGTTCTGGATGAGATCTGCGGAACACCTTTTGCCGATGGTTTCCCGCCATGAACACGGAGAAACAAATGTCACTATAGGCCGGTTCCTCAATTCTAACCTTTATGCCGGCAAGGGTAGGCATTATCGGCTATATCATCCCGATCGCATTAATCACTGGTGGTTATTCGCTGTTCCAGACGGCTAACAACACCGCTGTCATGACGGATATCAATCCGGATCAGCGAGGGGTAATTTCCGGCATGCTCAACCTGTCGCGCAACCTCGGGCGTATCACGGGTGCATCTCTCATGGGCGCTGTGTTCGCACTTCTGTCTGCAAACTCGGTAAGCTTTTAAAGCGTAACCTGATTCGACACAGCCAAGTCAACAATATGTGCGCAAGGAAAGTTCTGATAATTATAATCATTTATTTATTGTACAACATTTCAAAACGTTACCTCAGACATTTTTTAAATGGTCAAAGCTGTTAACTCATGACTGTTGATAATCTCGTAGCCAAATTGCCTTATTCCAATAAAGTGATAATCAGTCAATTCCTCAGAAATATTTCCTTTCTCAAAGGTCCAAAAACCATCTTTTAAGATCTTGAATTTTGGAGTAATATTTCCGTCAATATGCGAACCACCATCTTTATTCGCAGTCGCCAAAATGATCGATTTACGCGAGTGCTTTTGTTTGGGGCCGGTTACCAAAACAACTTGTTCCCACCAGTCGATGATAGGTACTTCCCTTGTAAATCTTGATGTTGAAAGGCATGGTTTCATGCCATTCATAGTCATGATGGAAACACAATCCATGATAGCCAAACCTGCTGGTAATGGGGCAGTGCTGCAAGTTGTTAGCAGCCTGATGTCCGACTTCTTTTGCATTAAGGAAAGCAGGGACGTACTATTCCTTGTGTCATGGAAAAGCACTCGCATTGATTGTGCAATCCTGATCGCTTCATCATGGAAACCAGAATCATAACTTTCACATGATCGCGTTATGAAATCAAGTTGCCGGCTAAGGTGTATTTTCTGCTCTTGTGTATGCATACGGCTCTCTTCAGGAACGTCCGGCTCACCGGACCCGCGCTCTTTGCGGGTTCCGAGTGGAGCCGGTGATCAACTATTTAGACCAAATCTGAATGACTAATATTGTCAAGCTTACCCATATTGCGAAGATGTAAACCCAAGTTCCCGAACGATTTACCTTCGGAATACGTAGGTCCGATGGATTTAAGCTTTTCTCTTTAACAAACGCTCCGTTTTCAAAGAATTGCAATGCCTCTTCAATATCCGCAACTCGATTTAAACGCTCACAGTATACTTTGTAGTTTATATGAAGATAAATTGTGGTAATGGCACATAAAGCAAATAAAGGAAAAATCAAATAGGAAGATAATTCTTTACTTATAGCAGTTGTACCTGCTGAAAGCGCAAGGAAAATACCTACCATCCATGATGTTACCTGAAAAGACCGGTCACGAGGGAAAGCAATCTCCTTTCGACGTTCTTGGTAAGTGATTTTTAGAATTTCGAACTTTTGATCATCAGATAAGTTCATATTTTATTTTAAATTTATTGGTAGCTAAAAAGTAATTCTACAGTTCTGTATAATTGATTGGGATGATATACAGAAAGATGACATCATTTGGGAGACCTTGTTCAAGGTCCTTCCAAAGTCCACATAATTCCAAATTATACGTAACCGAAGGAGTAAAAAACACATAGAAGATTCTTCCCAAACAATGAGATTCAGGGCCCCCAACTCGCAAAAATGAATTTTCGTTTTTGTCGGGAAATATCTTTTCCTTTGCTCCCTAACTGTAGCGACCTGCAATGATAAACGCCCGGACCCGCAATCAAGTTACTTCTGGGCCCACAATAAATGAGAATAAGAATAGGCCCCGACCCACATTAAACGATAATGGACCCACATTAAGTGATAATGGGCCCGCAATAATGACACCGGACCCACATTAATTGAGAATAAGGTTTTACCGACTTTCCTTTTTTATAGAGGGATTCCGGCAGCCAGCATTTCCTCTTGAATTTCCCGGCTTTGTCCTGGGGATAATTTTCCGCGTAGAAAAGAACGCATAACATTTGGCTGCACATTTACAGTCATTGCCAGTGTTTTCACATTATATCCATGCCTGGTCAATTTTTGTTCGAGACCGTCAATATCCTTTGCCAAAATTGACTCAACCACTGTTTCCGTAACTGGAGACTCACCACTCATATATGCGGCCTCAAATGCAAGCGTAAGATGATGTTCAATTTGCAAAGGTGTCAAAAGACGATCGGCCAGCAGATCAATTGCTTCTTCTGTGATGATGGTATCAATATCAGTGTCAGGTTTTGTACATTCCCGCAGCAACCATTCAATGAATTCACGCTTGCTGGCAGCTATTCCATCCAAATTGAAAACGGTTGTCCTTGAGCCGATTTCTTCAAGAGATGACCGGTGGAGGTCATTTTTTAATTTTGGGTGACCGGCAAGGACTACGGACATTGTGCCGCCACAATCCTGCACCATCTCAATGAGGCGCTTTAAGCCAATCAATGTGTTCCCGTGAAGATCGTGGGCCTCATCAATAAAAAGAGCTACTGGCATTTTTCTCTTTTTGATCAGCTCTTGAAGCTTCCTTTCCCTTTTCTCTGCCTGGGTTGGGATTTTCAACTCCTTCTCAGTAGACAGGTCATAGAAAAGGGCGACAATAAGAGTATTGAGCGTGACCTTGTTTTTTTCTATCGAGATGGCTTTGGCTACGATAATCTCTTTCTCTTTGTCTAAAGTCTCCCGTATTTTCCTCAGAGTAGTTGTTTTACCGCTTCCAACTATTCCGGAAACAGCAATCAGTTTTCCCTGCCGAATGGCTGTTTTGAGCTCTTGGAAAATCTCTTTGTGATGCGCTGTCTCAAAATAGCCAACGTTACGAAACTCCTTCACCAGCTGAAAATGCTTCATGACATCACTTAACATCTTTAACTCCTTTTCGTTGTTGCCGAAAATAGCATCTGACTTCATCCAGTACTTCTTTTTTTAGAAGTGTACCGGCTAAAATTGCATCTACCTTTTGCCTATCTTCTTCCGACAACTTGGCGAGAGGAATTCCGAGATAATTGGCTATAGCTATTTTTGCCTCCAAGACGCCGGAATAAGTGAATTCTTGAAAAGGGTCAGGGTCCTTAAATTCAATAACAGCTGTTCCTTCGGAAAGGCACCTCATCAATGCAGCCGTTGTTCTGCTGTCATCGGTTAAGGCTTCTTTAGGGAGCGCAATTTCTTCGGCCAGCTTTTCAATGGAATCCGCCCTCTTTTCAGCCTTCGTTTTGCGAAAAGAACGAAATTTATGAAGAGGAATCGGCCCCTCATCGGGATAAAATGGGCCTAACTTTTTTTCTTCATGCTCTATGAATAGTTCTGCGTCAAAGAGTCCCCACCATATAATCACATCTTGCCCGGCAAGAGCCGAGTCGACACGATACGTTCCGCCATTCATTTTAATGGTAGCATCACCAGCCACCTTCCGGCGCTCTGGCTCCCTCGCAAAGGTAGCAAATCTATCCCAAGAGCATATTTTTCGGAGTCCGGCGGCCGGCAGGTTGTTGATCCAATCTTCAATTCGGGAATGCTTTTCAGATCGATGTCCCTTTTCGTTATAACGAAGGACATAATTCAAAAGCCAGGTGTTTGCCTCTTCTTCATTTTTTGGTGTATGAAAATGGTAGAGAGTTTCATGGATTTCCTTAATGGTCCGAAAAGGTCGTTCGACTTTTCCTTTTGCCCGGGCTGTAGTTCGGCGACCATCTTTGCCCTTTGGCATGTGTGTCCGCAACTCAATGCCGAGGTATTCTAAGACTCTGTGAAATACACCGCTTTTGGCAATGGGGCCGTTATCCGTATAGATCATCAGAGGAATACCCTGAAAAGGAAAGCCCTCAATCTCCTTTGTTGCCATAGCCCTGTAAAGAAAACGGAGAGCAGCCTCTACATCCTCACCAAAAACAACATGATATTCCTGGTAAGCAACACCACTGCGATCATCGACCAGGCTGTAAAGCATGAGGATGGGGCGTCCTTTCCTGTTCTCAACCCATGCCGGCCACTCTGGCAACTGTTTCAAATCAGATGGACTTAAGTCAAAATGCCAGCAATCGTTTGAATGTTTTGCTTGAAATCGTACAGAAGCAGGTTCAATCTCCAAAGAAAGAAAATCATACCCCCATCGCTTTAAGTAGCGATTGACCGTTGTCTTTTTCAGTATTCCTTTTGGAGGCCTTTTCAGGCCTTGTGCAGTTTCCACGCCAAAATTTTCGAGAAGGCGAAGAGCTTCCGTGGTAGGTAAGTGGTGCCCTTTTTTATTACGGGTCTTCAGTTTCATGGCAGCGATGATCTGGCAATACAGTTCCATCTCTGTACTTGGAAGAACTCTGGTAATCCCTGCATCAGAGCGACGGAGAGATTTTGGGACCCGTTTATCTCTTAAACTACGGTATACGGTATTTACAGAAACTGCATAGAGGTCGGCGAAGGCCTGGATCATCTTCATCCGTTCAGTATTTCTTGACGGCAGAAGATCTAAACGCCTTTGCAGATCCAATAATCTTTCTTCCGGGATTTTTTTACCCATAGTTTCCGTGCCAAAAACCAAGGTTTTTGAAACATACATTCTTTTGTTCTCACCCCAAGCAAAAAAACATATTATTGTGTTTCAAAACACTGTTCTAAAACATTTGTTCTGTTATTCTCAAGTAAAATCGTTTTTGGAATAAAAAAATGCTGATTGGATATGCTCGTGTTTCAACGATGGATCAAAACCCGCAGATGCAAATCGATGCTCTGGAAAAGGCAGGGTGTGGACGAATATTTATCGAAAAAATATCAGGTTCTCACAAGGAACGGGCCGAACTGAAAGCGGCGTTAGATTATATGAGGGAGGGCGACACGCTTGTCGTCTGGAAATTATCAAGGTTGGCACGTTCCATTAGGCAAATTATTGCCACCGCCTATGACCTTGAGCAACGTAAAATTAAGCTGAAGATTCTTACTCAGAACATCGATACAGGAACACCAGAGGGACGTCTGTTTTTTCACGTGACCGCAGCATTCGATGAATTTCAAAGGGAATTGATCGTCGAAAATACCCGTGCCGGTCTCGCAGCGGCTCACCAACGAGGCCGTATAGGTGGTCGGCCACCAAGCATGACTGTGGATAAAATTCGTACTGCTGAGTCTATGCTTAAAGATTCCGAAAACTACCCGTTCATATCAGACATTATCAAACAGCTGGAGATTGGACGAACGACGTTCTATCGTCATTTTCCTCCAGAACGGATCAGTGAGCTAAGGCAACTGAAATAAAAACTTGAGATGGTGGGCTTACAGGAAAAGCTTAACCTATGAGGTGTGCTTTTCAATTGAAGCTTGTCAAGGAAAAGCTAACATCATGATGGCACTGGCCGTCAAGGTATTGCGCAGTCGCTTGATACACTTCCCTGCCGTAGAGTTGCCTCCTGGGGCCAATAAAGTAATTGAAAAAATTATGAATATAATCAAATATAATAATTGTATATGAGTGTTGGCCTGAATAGCTTGGCGGCAGGCTGAAGTTACCTCATAGGCTGGAAGATCCACCTGCCCTACAACAGCACTTTATCGAATCGGAGATTCGTCCCCTTCATGAACACTATCCTGTTTTTCACCTGTATCCTGCTTCTGCTCGGCATTGCCTCGAGCAAGTTTTCGGCCCGCATCGGCATGCCTGTGTTGGTGCTGTTCCTGGTCGTAGGTATGTTGGCCGGGTCGGAAGGGCTGGGCGGAATCGATTTCGAGAATTACAGCCTTGCCAACAGCATCGGCAGCATAGCCTTGGCGCTGATCCTCTTCGACGGCGGCCTTCGTACGCCTATGGCATCGGTGCGCGCCTCATGGCGTCCGGCGCTCTCTCTGTCAACGGTCGGCGTCCTGCTGACTGCGGTGCTAACCGGCGTTGCCGCCGCCTGGGTGTTGGGTGTGCCGTTGCTCCATGGCATGCTGTTGGGCAGCATTGTCGGTTCGACCGATGCGGCGGCCGTTTTTTCGGTTCTTCGCACCAGCGGCATGAGACTTCCGCCCCGGCTTACCGCGACGCTCGAGGTGGAAAGCGGTTCGAACGACCCCATGGCCATCTTCCTCACCGTCGGCCTGATCGAAATAATCACGGGCACGGCCGATACAACAGCCGGCATAGCCCTGATCTTCCTTCTCCAGTTCGGTGTAGGGGGCATCGTCGGTATCGGTATAGGCTACTTTGCCACCTGGCTGGTCAATCGGATCAACCTCGATTATCCGGGATTATATCCAATCCTCGCTCTGGCCCTGGGGATCCTTTCCTTCAGTCTGGCAGCCGTTCTGGGCGGAAGCGGCTTTCTTGCCGTATATCTTACCGGCATTGTTCTTGGCAACGGCAGGCTCGTCTTCAAAAACGGGATCTTTCTTTTTCACGACGCCGGCGCGTGGCTGGGCCAGATCATGCTCTTCATCATGCTGGGTCTTTTGAGTTTTCCTTCCCGGTTGCTGTCGGTGGCCGTCGAGGGCCTGGTGATCGCCGTGGTATTGATCTTCGTGGCCAGGCCGATCGCTGTGCTGCTCTCGGCTTTTCCTTTTCGTTTTTCCCTGCGGGAATACACTTTTCTCTCCTGGGTTGGCCTGAAGGGGGCTGTACCCATCACTCTGGCGACCTTTCCTCTCCTGGCAGGCGTGGAGCACAGCGCCCTGCTCTTCAACGTCGTTTTTTTTGTCGTTCTGGTATCGGCCATAACCCAGGGCTGGTCTCTCCCCCTCGTGGCCCGCTGGCTTGGACTCGGACAACCGACGGACAACAGGGCGCCGCTCACCGTTGAAATCAACGCCCTGCGGCACGTCGACGGAGAGATCGTCGAGTATATCGTCGGGCTCGATTCTCGGGCGGCAGGCCTGGCGCTCCGCGACATGGCATTGCCCTACGAGGTGCTCGTCTCGCTCATTGTCAGAAATGACGATATAATGATTCCCAGGGGAAGGAGTGTCCTTTTGCCCGGCGACCATGTTTTCATCACCATGCGGAGCAAGTGCAAGCCCCTCATCAATTGTTTTTTCGATTCCTGCGCCGTGGATCCGCAATTGTCCGCAGACCTTAAACTTGATTTTCGAGCCGACAGCACTGTAGAACAACTCTATAGATTTTTTGGTATCTCGGAACCGGTTGTCCAGGGGAACCGCTCGATTGGTTCGTTGATCGAGTCGGAAGAGAGAGGGTGGCAGAGGGTGGGAAGTTTTATGGTCTCACCGGGGGAGAAACCCGGCCTGGTGAGCCTAGTTTACGATCCCCCCATAAGCCCCGTCCCAAGAAGTTGACTCCTGCGAAGGAAACAGCGGGGGGCAGCTATTACAGCCGGGGCACGGGAACCTGTGCAGCAGAATGTATATCGTCGCTGCCGAACAGCCTTTTCAGAAACCCCGGGCTTTCCGCAGCCTTGATCACCATGTCATGGGAATTTTGCAGTGGATCACTTCGAGAAAAATCGTTCCCATCCGCACTTCGAGGTTGACTTTCGCGTTGACCATTCATTTTTCAATGGCTAAGGTTTTTTTACGTTTAAATCGATGACTTTGGCTATTCACAATTTGCGGTGGAAAAAACCTTTCATCCTGGCAAAGGCATTATTATGAAAATGACGCCATTCAAGAACATTCTTTTTGTTGTTGAAGAGACATCAGGTCAAGCATCGGCTATTGCACGCGCTGTTTCTATGGCGGAAAAAGATCAGGCAATACTGACTGTCATTGAAGTGATCTCTCCAGTTCCCGCGGCCTATCTTTCGGAAACAGTAAAGTACCACAAGCAAAAGTTGGAATCCTTGATCACACCGTACCAGAACCGCCTAAAAATTCAGATTGACGTATTATCAGGAGCGATTTTCCTTGAGGTAATTCGCTCCGTACTACGCAATGCATATGACCTGGTGATCAAGCCTGCGGAAAATTCCGATGTTATGAAGAGATTGTTTGGTAGCGTGGATATGCATCTGTTGCGTAAATGTCCTTGCCCGGTATGGCTAATGAAACCGCCCGAAAAACCAAACTACAACTGTGTTCTAGCGGCTGTTGATTTCGATCCATTGCAATTAGACGCATCAGAGCAGGCATTCAACAATGAAATTATTGATCGGGCCTCTGCGCTCGCACTATCTGACGCAGCGTCCTTGCATCTTGTCCATGCCTGGGAAGCATATGCCGAAAGGGCCATGTTGGCTCATGGCGACATCTTGAATGAGAGCGTCGCCTCTCATATACAAAAACAGGCCTTAATGCACCAAAAAGAACTATATAGGCTTGGTGAGGCGTTGTGTAGTCGTATCGGCAACAATGCCTACAATAAGCTTTCCCCAAGCTTTCATCTGCCCAAAGGACCTGCAAAAAAAGTGATCGCGCCTCTGGCAACGGAACTACAAGCGGATCTTGTCGTTATGGGAACGGTCGCTCGCACCGGCATCTCAGGCCTGATCATCGGCAATACCGCCGAAGCCATTCTCAACCAGCTTACGTGTTCGGTTCTCGCCATAAAGCCTCCTGGATTCAAGACGCCGGTGACGGTCGACCCATAAAAATAAACAAAACAGAGCCCGGCTACGGCTCGGTAGCTCTTGGGAAAAGCCTGGTCCGGGAATCGCAGCGCGTTGGATATCGGGCCTGATAGAGTATGTTTTTGAAACGAGAGTTATTCGTGTCACTAACACCCCACAAGGGGGTATAAGTACCTTCACGAAATTCGTTAATAAAAACAAGAAACGAATTTCTAAACAGGGGCCAGGTTATTGAGCTCTTTGATAGTGCTCGACTTGCCTATAACTATCAGACAATCCCCCCCCTGTAAGCGCTCCGCAGGGTTGATCGTCGTGATCTGATCCTGACCCCTGCGAATGCCGACCAGGGTCACCCCGAACTTTTGTCGAAAATGAAGTTCAGCCAAGGACTTGCCTGAAAAATCCGAATCCTCCGACACCTTGATTTCGGTGATTTCAAAGCGGTCTGTGTCTTCTGCGTCGCTCCGAGCTTCGAGGTGATTCAGTATGTTTTCAGCATCTTTCAAGCCGGCCGGATGTCCCATAAGGAGTAGCCGGTCGGCTGGGAAAATTCTGAAGTCCGGTGTCGGCTCGTAAAAGATGCGCCCTCCCCGACTGGCCGCCAGAATAGATATTCCCAAAGCCGATAACGGGAGTTCTCGTATAGTCTGCCCAGCGGCCGAAGCATCCGAACGAATACGCAACTCGAGAAATGAGACTGGCCAATCAACGCTTTTCGGAAGGAAGTCCATCGCATAAGTTAAGGCGTCGGCCGCTTGTTCCGTAGCATCCTTAAAAGGCCGAAACACCAAATTGACGCCGACTTTTTCGAACTCAGCAGCTTCTTGGCTGTTTGTCGCCGTCAAGGCCACCTTGCCGGTATAGCCATCCTTTCTGAGATTATGGATAAGTGCCAAATTCATCTCTTTGGAACGAACGGTGCTGATAACCCATTGCGCCTTTTTCAACGGCAAATGCTCATGCATCTCCGGGTCCGCCATATCCCCGTAAAGAACAGGCACGCCTTTCTTACGCCACACATCCAAAGCGCCGGGGTCGAAGTCGATCCCCACTATGGCATTTTTTCGCCGGAGAAGGTGTTCCATCAGCCCGCTGCCATAATTACCCAATCCTACTAAAATGACGTCGACTGCTCCCGTTTCCGCGAAGGTGTCTATGTCCGCCTCCCGGTGAGGATTGCGCCTTTCGAAAATTTTCAAAGGAGAGGATAGAACACGATAAAGCGGGTAGGAATAGAGGATCATGTAGGTGGACAGGAATATGGTCACCACCCCCACGAGGGTGATCAGCCCCATCGTTTCTTCGGTAATGTGGCCGATACTCAGCCCCAAGGCCGCCACAATAAGCGAAAACTCGCTGATTTGGGCCACCGTGAGACCGGCCAGAAAACCGGTACGACGGCGATATCCCATAGCTCCCATGATCATCAGAACAATGAGCGGGTTGCCGACGAGCACAAAGATGGAAAAAACAAGCGATGCGCCCAATTGCGAGCCCACCATGGACCAATCCAATCGTGCGCCGAGATCGATGAAGAAAAACAGCAGGAGAAAATCCCGAAGGCCTGTGAGCCGCGCGCCGATCGAATCCCTGAAGGCAGTGGACGCCAGTGAGACACCGGCCAGAAATGCACCGACTTCCCTACTGAAACCCAACAGTTCACTCGCCGCTCCGAGAACGATCGCCCATGCGATTGCGAAGAGAGTTAACAGTTCCAGTGAATTTGAGAGACGCTGGGTCAGGTAAGGAATGACATATTTCATCAGCAGGGCAACCGCGCCCAAGAGTCCCAACCCCTTAGCACCGATCATCAGGAGCGAGAGATATCCCGGATCCTCCCCGGTAACAGATGCCCCCAATGTCGTCAGGCCGACCAGTGCCAGAATGGCGGCGATATCCTGAACGATCAGAAAGCCAAGAGCAATCTGGCCATGAAGAGAGTCGATTTCCTTTTTGTCGGACAGGAGCTTTACGATGATAATCGTACTTGAAAATGTTAGCGCAACGGAAACATAAGCCGCACTGAGATATGACATATCCATGGCAATGGCAATGACAAAACCGATAAGCGACGTAAAGACGATCTGTCCGAGGCCGGTCGCCAAGGCGACGGGGCCGGTAGTTCGAATGAGATTAAGATCGAGTTTTAGCCCAACGATAAACAACAAAAGGGCTATGCCGATATGGGCCAGAAGCTCAATCTGCTCATAACTGTGTATGATGCCAAGAAACGAGGGACCGGCCAGAATGCCCGTTGCCAAAAACATGATGATCAAGGGTTGTCGCAATTTCTGCCCTATGATTCCGGTCAACGTCGCAAGTCCTAAAATAGCGGCTATTTCCACGAATACATTTCCAGCAATCATTTTCTACAACTCCTTGGTCTTCACATAACAAGTAATTCTGTTGATCTGTATATCATCCCGACTCGCATGAAGTGTTGGATGTTTTCCTATACTGACAAACTTAGAAAACTCTTTGCCTGGCTCGCTCAGGAAATTCCGGCAATGTACTCATCGAAATAATTACTATGATTGAATACTCGCTTTTCTGCATATCTAGAATGGAAAAATAAACAATTTATGGAGCGTGGCAGAGGGTGGGAAGCTTAATTGTCTCTCCGGGGGGAGAAACCCGGCCTGATGAGTCTCGTATACGAGCCGCCATAAGCCCAGCCTCAAGAAATGGACTCCTGCGGAGGAAACAGCGGGGGATCGGTATCTATTATTCAGTGAGTTTTACTGGAGTGGAAAAACCGGTGGGTTTGATGGCGAGCACCGAACATGTCAGCTGATTGAGAATAGTCTCTGCAGTATTGCCGATGATCAACCCGGCTATGCCGGTCCGAACGACCGTCCCCATGACAACCAGATCGGCTCCCAACTCCTCCGCCGTTGCCGGGATAATCTTTTTTGGACTTCCTTTCAGCAGGTGAAAACGAGGAAGAAGGCGATTGTAGGCCTCGGCTCCCATGCCGTGGCGCAATCTTTCGCCGAGTCCGAAGAGCTGTTGCTGGCGGGACATGTATTCCTGTTCGATATGGGTGGTCGCAGCGTCCACCATACTTTCGCTCCGTGCCAGGAGGGCTCCCTCGGCGAAGGCTCCCCAGGCGTGAACAAGATGCAGGGACGCGGACTCCGACAGGGCGAGCGCACTGGAGAGCTCGAGAATTTTCATGTTCAGCTCCTGTTCCTCCGCCGGGTGAAAGAGGTCGAGATCGACCGCAGCCACTCTCTTGTGGTCCATGGTCCACATAGCTCTTGACGCAGCGGATTCAGGGATTCAGCTTTCCGCCAAACGAGAAGGCAATACCCTAAGAGGAAACGGCAAACGGCGCATCAGTCGCATGCCGTTGAATGTTACCAGAAGAGATGCGCCCATATCAGCCAGCACGGCAAGCCAAAGATTCCCCATACCGAAAGCAAGCAATACCAGGAAAATGATCTTAATCGAAATAGCGAAAGCGATATTTTCTTTGATGATAGTCACAGTCTTATGACTCAGCTTGATAATATAGGCCAGCTTGTCAAGATCATCGGTCATGAGCACCACATCTGCCGTTTCCAGAGCCACATCCGATCCCGCACCCCCCATGGCCACACCTACCGTCGCAACCGCCAGTGAAGGGGCATCGTTCACCCCGTCACCGACCATGACCAGTTTGCCGTAATCGCAGGCTATCTTCTTCACCGCGGCAACTTTATCCTCAGGCAGAAGCTCACTATAAAAACTGTCGAGGTTAAGTTTCTTGGCAATTGCCCTGGCCACTCGATCATTATCGCCCGTGAGCATGGTGATATGCTTCATGCCCGCTCGATGAAGTGCATTTATGGCTTCCCTGCTTTCATTCCGCAACGTATCGGCTACCGCAATCATGCCGAAAATGCGATTCTGGGTACCCAGCAACATGACCGTTTTGCCTTGCTGCTCAAGATCAGCCAACACCTCCCCATATGGAGCCAAATCATGGTCGAGATCTTCAAATAATCGGACATTGCCGATGTACATCGTTTGACCATCGATCACGGCCTGCGCCCCACGCCCTACCAAGGCCTTGAAATGGGTCGCCGGTTGTAGCTTTAGCCCCTTTGCCCTTGCAACTATAGCCTGGCCCAGGGGATGCTCGGACCATTTTTCGATACCGGCTGCCATTGCTAAAAAATCGTTTTCAGAATATCCATTAGTGACCACAATATCCGTCACCACCGGTCGGCCTTGAGTTAAGGTTCCGGTTTTGTCGAAGGCGATAGCCTTGATTGAGCCCATCTCCTCCAGATACGCGCCCCCCTTAATGAGAACGCCTTGCCGGGAAGCATTGCCGATAGCGGAGACGATGGATACCGGGGTTGAAATGACCAGTGCGCAGGGACAAGAAATAACAAGCAACACCAAACCATTATAAAACCACGGGGCAAAAGGTTGTTGAAATACCAGCCACGGCAGGACCATGACTCCAGCTGCAGCCACAAGCACAAGAGGTGTATAGTACTTTGCAAATACATCGACAAACTGCTGCGAGGGAGCCTTCTGTGCCTGTGCTTCCTCCACGAGATGCGAGATCTTGGCCAGGGTCGAATTCTCTGCAGTCTTCGTTACGGTGATCTCAAGCGCTCCGTGTTCGTTCACTGTACCGGCATACACCATATCGCCCGCCGTTTTCTCCACAGGAATCGATTCGCCCGTAATAGTGGCTTGATTGACTGCCGATACACCACTATGGACAATTCCATCCATGGCGATTCGATCACCGGGCTTGACAATGACGATATCGCCCACCACGATGTCCTCGACGTGCAGACGCACCTCCTCTTTGCCCCTCCGCACTAATGCCTCAGGTGGCGCGAGTTCCATCAACGACCGGATGGACTTGCGGGTTTTATCCATGGTGTAGGTCTGCAAGGTATTGCCAAAAGAAAAGAGAACGGCCACCGCGGCGCCCTCGCTCCATTCACCTATGACCGCTGCACCGACTATGGCGGCAGTCATCAGAAAATTCATGTCGAGCGATAGGGAACGGAGGCCGTACAGACCACTTTTTGCTGCGTGGAAACCACCGACAATGGCAGTGAGTGCATAGAGCCAAACTACAAAGCCCTCTGCTATCCCCAGCCAATCTAAGACAGTGGCGATCGTCATCGTTACACCGGATGAGACGGTAGCCAGGGTCCGGACATTTTTCCACCAGTGGGTTTCCGCCAGCGGCTGACGAGCAGTCTTATTCTCCTTGATTGCTCCATAACCGGCTTGTTTCACCACTTTCACGATGGCAGAATCGGCAATGGCATGCTCGACCATCAATTTGCCCGCACCAAAGTTAAAGATCGCAGATTTCACACCCGGTATGTTTGCGATTCTTTTTTCCAATTTTGCTGCGCAATCACCACAGTCCATACCGGAGATGCTAAAAACCGTCTTATGGAATCCTTCCTCAATCTTATTGACAATACCGCCAATAGCAGCCGTAGTTTGACCGCCGCAATGTGCTCGCGCGTTCTCTGCATCTGCACCGACGCAACAACATGCTTCCTGGCAGGGCGATCTTCCCGTTCCGTTTTCGATCCGAGTGTAATAATCCAATTTCATTCTCTTTTCCCATGCTTAACATGTTCAATCCCCTGTGCCAGAAGCAGGGAGATATGTTCATCGTCAAGTGAATACCAAACCATTTTCACTTCTTTGCGATGTTTGACGAGCCGCGCCCCACGCAGCAGACGAAGCTGATGGGACACCGCAGATTGTCCTATGGCGATGACGGCGGAAATATCGCACACGCAGAGCTCCCTTTTGGAGAGTGTGTGCAGAATCTTCACCCTCGTCGGATCACCAAGAATTTTGAATGTTTCGGCAATTGAGTGAGCATCTTCGTCGACAAGCATTTCTGCTCTTGCCAAGCAAACATGCCGGAAAGGTTCGCATAACTGCTCGCAAACGCTTGTATCGTAATCCTGTTGTTCCATATCACACCTATCATATGTGATCATTTGTTCAAATACTAAATGATGTACCACAATGTGTCAACCGGGCAATCTTCACATTCTATGAAGGGGCGGGTCGCTATAGTTAAGCGTTCTTTATGATACTGGATGCAGAGTGCAGGAGTGAGCCAATCTCAGTGTGCAGGATGTTGTACTGGAAATCCGACAGTGCTTACCCTCATCGGTAAAGGCAAAAAGGTACGCAGGCTTCCACTGATGAAAACCAACATCTCTCAAGATGTTGGTTCAGCCTATCCGATTATGTGATCATTCTGACTTTATGTTAGCCATAATAGAACTACACAAAAAGCATCATTCATCAAATTTCACCGGCGTCTTAAAACCAGGAGGCTTTATGGCAAGAACGGAACACGTAAGCTGATCGAGAATGGTCTCGGCGGTATTACCGATGATCACTCCTGATATTCCCGTACGAGCGACTGTCCCCATGACGACAAGATCCGCCCGCAATTGCGTCGCTAATGGTACAATTACTTTTTTTGCCGGTCCTTCGGGCAGGTGAAAGGAAGGCGAAAAGGAGTCATAAGCCTCCTTGCCGATCCATTTGCGCAATTTCGCGGCCAGTCCGTAAAGTTCCTGCCTGTGGCGCTCAAGATCTCTTTCAACGTAATTGGTCAAGCCTTCCGATGACATGCCGCCCCGTGACAACATGGATTTTTCAGCAAGGGCTTCCCAGGCGTGAACAATGTGCAGGGATGCAAAATCGGAAAGCGCCAGTGAGGCGGCCAGTTCCAGAATTTCACGGTTGAGATCATGTTCTGAAGGTATGGGGGGCAACAGCTCGAAATCGACAGCCGCCAAGATGCTGCTGTAATTTGATTTCTCCGGTGGCTTCATGAGCCAGACCGGGCAGGGACATTTCCGGAGAAGATGCAGGTCGTCACTGCCGAACAACCTATTCATCCAAGTCGGATGTTCCGCTGGTTTGATGAGCAGATCATACCCATTTTTCAATACGGCTCGAATCGCCTCAAGGTACGTCTTTCCAACCAATACTTCCAGCCTGATTTGCAAACGTTCTTTGAAGGGTTGAACCATGGATTCCATCGCCTTGCGATGATCGGATTCCACGGCGGCTCTCAGCTCGTTGGAAACCGGTCCTCCCGGCGGCAGGCCGATACCCGCCGTGACGACCTGAGTCGGGATTACATCAACAATTGTCAGGTCGGCCTGATTGTTTACCGCCAGCGAGACAGCTCGCGCAATCGTCGATTCCTGGTCTGTGGTTGGTTCGTTCACGTAGAGTATGTTTTTGAAACGTTTCATGGATTCCCCTCCAATGAGAGACATTCGAGCCGCTAAACAGGGGCCAGGCTCTTAAGCTCTTTGATAGTGCTCGACTTGCCGATAACGATCAGACAATCCCCTCCCTGCAAGCGCTCCGCAGGGTTGATCGTCGTGATCTGATTCTGCCCTCTGCGAATGCCGACCAAGGTCGCCCCGAACTTTTGTCGAAAATGAAGCTCAGCCAAAGACTTGCCTGAAAAGTCCGAATCCTCCGACACCTTGATTTCGGCGATTTCAAAGCGGTCTGTGTCTTCTGCGTCTCTCCGCGCCTCAAGGTGATTCAGTATGGTTTCAGCATCTTTTAAGCCAGCTGGATGTCCCATAAGGAGTAGCCTGTCAGCCGGGAAAATCCTGAAGTCCGGTGTCGGCTCGTAAAAGATGCGCCCTCCCCGACTGGCCGCCAGAATAGATATTCCCAAAGCCGATAACGGAAGTTCTCGTATGGTCTGTCCAGCGGACGAAGCATCCGAGCGAATACGCAACTCGAGAAATGAGACAGGCCAATCTACACTTTTCGGAAGGAAGTCCATCGCATAAGTCAATGCGTCGGCCGCTTGTTCCGTCGCATCCTTGAAAGGCCGAAATACCAAATTAGCGCCTGCTTTTTCGAACTCAGCAGCTTCTTGGCTGTTTGTCGCCGTCAAGGCCACCTTTCCAGTATAACCATCCTTCTTGAGGTTATGAATAAGTGCCAGATTCATCTCTTTGGAACGAACGGCACTGATAACCCATTGCGCCTTTTTTAACGGCAAATGCTCATGCATCTCCGGGTCAGCCATATCCCCGTAAAGAACAGGCACGCCTTTCTTGCGCCACATATCCAAAGCACCGGGGTCGAAGTCGATCCCCACTATGGCATTTTTTCGCCGGAGAAGGTGTTCCATCAGTCCGCTGCCATAATTACCCAATCCCATTAAAATGACGTCGACTGCTCCCGTTTCCGCGAACGTGTCTATGTCCGCCTCCCGGTAAGGATTGCGTCTTTCGAAAATTTTCAATGGGGAGGATAGAACACGATAAAGCGGGTAGGAATAGAGGATCATGTAGGTGGACAGGAATATGGTCACCACCCCCACGAGGGTGATCAGCCCCATCGTTTCTTCGGTAATGTGGCCGATACTCAGCCCCAAGGCCGCCACAATAAGCGAAAACTCGCTGATTTGGGCCACCGTGAGACCGGCGAGAAAACCGGTGCGACGGCGATATCCCATACCCCCCATGATCATCAGAACAATGAGCGGGTTGCCGACGAGCACAAAGATGGAAAAAACAAGCGATGCGCCCAATTGCGAGCCCACCATGGACCAATCCAATCGTGCGCCAAGATCGATGAAGAAAAACAGCAGGAGAAAATCCCGAAGGCTTGTGAGCCGCGCGCCAATCGAATCCCTGAAGGCAGTGGACGCCAGTGAGACACCGGCCAGAAATGCGCCGACCTCCCTGCTGAATCCCAATAGTTCACTACTCGCCCCGAGCAGGACCGCCCATGCGATTGCGAAGAGAGTCAACAGTTCCAGCGAATTCGAGAGACGCTGGGTCAGATAGGGAATGACATATTTCATCAGCAGGGCAACCGCGCCCAACAGTCCCAACCCCTTTGCCCCGATCATCAGAAGCGAGAGATAGCCCGAATCCTCTCCGGTAACAGATGCCCCCAATGTCGTCAGGCCGACCAGTGCCAGAATGGCGGCGATATCCTGAACGATCAGAAAGCCAAGAGCAATCTGGCCATGAAGAGAGTCAATTTCCTTTTTGTCGGACAGGAGCTTTACGATGATAATCGTACTTGAAAATGTAAGCGCAACCGAAACATAAGCCGCACTGAGATATGACATATCCATGGCAATGGCAATGACAAAGCCGATAAGTGACGTAAAGACGATCTGTCCGAGGCCGGTCGCCAAGGCGACGGGGCCGGTAGTTCGAATGAGATTCAGATCGAGTTTTAGCCCAACGATAAACAACAAAAGGGCTATGCCGATATGGGCCAGAAGCTCAATCTGCTCATAACTGTGTATGATGCCAAGAAACGAGGGCCCGGCCAGAATGCCCGTTGCCAAAAACATGATGATCAAGGGTTGTCGCAATTTCTGCCCTATGATTCCGGTCAACGTCGCAAGTCCTAAAATAGCGGCTATTTCCACGAATACATTTCCAGCAATCATTTTCTACAACTCCTTGGTCTTCACATAGTAAGTAGCCTGATGATCTGTATATAATCACGACTCGCATGAAGTATTGGATGTTTTCCGACAAGCTCAGACTCGACCCCCGCGGAAAATATTCCTTGCCGTCGGCAAGACGGTGGGCGGCCATTTGTCAGCAAAATCCTGCAGCCGAGCAAAACCAGAGCCCTTGATCGAGGATATCAAGCAGCACATTTCGACATTCTCATATCAGGCGGAAAGCGCTTCGCTTGTCGTATCAAAGCAAACACCACAAAAACATGCTTTGAGATCCCTCTAATAAAAGATCTATGACACAAAGATTCTTCTTGGCCAGCACCCTATGCGAGTCCTTAATCGGACATTACTGAGTAGATGTGTTCTCGTTTCTTGGGGCAAACATCTTCTTGATGGCTTCAGCGTCGGCGGCCATGGTAAAGATATGCAGCAGATCGCCGCCCTTTAGTGTCGTCTCTCCGTGCGGGACGATAACCTGCTTGCCGCGCTGGATGGCCCCGATGACTGCTTTCGCGCTGAAGGTCAGGTCAACGACCCGTGACTCAGGAAAACCTTCTGGCACCGTGACGCGCAGGACCTCCCCCTGCCCGCCCTCGATCAGCGCGATGATATTGACATCATCCGCCTGCACTCGGTTGAGAAGTTCTTTTAACGCCGCCTCGCGTGGCGATACGACCACATCGATACCGACTCGGTCAAAAAGCAGGGCCGCCTGCATGTTACCGACCCGGGTGATGATGCGTCCTTTACTTATCTGTTTGACGAGCAGGGAACAGAGCAGGTTCTTTTCGTCATTATTGGTGACGCAGATGATCGCGTCGGTGTCACCAATAGATTCACTTTCCAGCAACTCGAAGTCCGTGCCGTCGCCATTAAGGATCAGGGATTTTTTCAGGTTGTTCGCCAGGAAAAGGCAGCGTTCCTTGTCGTTTTCGATAATGGTCACGCGAATACGTGCCTGTTCGAGCTTCTTGGCGAGCAGGAAACCGACACTGCCGCCACCAATCAGGGCTACCTTTCTGATCTTGTTGCTTTTTTGAAAGAATCGGGCAGCCAGGATGTCGAGGGCTACCCCGGTCCCCATGAAAACCACCTTGTCATTGAGTAAAATTACCGTCGAGCCATCCGGAATGAACAGCTTATTATCGCGCATTATGCCGACAATCAGGACATTTTTCGGGAAGACGCAGTCAATGATGCGTTTATTGAGGATGGTCGAGTCTTGCTTGATGCGGTATTCGAACAGTTTCGCCCGACCTTTGGCGAAATGCTCGACATCGATTGCCTCGGGCACCGAGACGATACGAAAAATATCCTCGGTAAGCAGCTGTTCCGGCCAGATCACCGTATCGATGTCATACGGCGCCCGATAACGCCCCTGACTATATAACATCAGGTTGTTATACAGCTCCAACGTACGGATAAAGCACATCGTTTCAATATCGGCAATGCGTTTCACGGTCCAGCAGGCGACGACGTTTGCTTCATCGCGGGTGGAACAGGCGATGAAAAGATCCTTGGCTGCCGTCTCGGCCTGTTCCAGGGCGTTGACATCAGCGCCGCTGCCGTTGACATAACTCACATCGAGATGACCAAACTTTTCCGGGATACCGTCATGTTCATCGAGTATGGTGATATCGTGGTTTCTGCTCAGTCGCAGTGCGGCCATATAGCCGACCTCGGAAGCTCCATAAATTAATATTTTCATTAAGGTACCCCGTTTCACTCGGGAAAAACTCTCCACCCTCCTGCCGCATATTGTCAACGGCGTCATTTTGGCATGCCATCTTGTAATCCGACTTTTATCGGGTCAGAGGGAGCCAACCTCTTGGCATCGAGTCGTCGCTGTATTTCTAACACTGATTTCAGGAAGAACCCGTTAAGATTGGAATAACATATCTTAACCAATTTGCCAATTTGACACCATCAAGAGATTGAGCTAACAGTAGAAGGGGAAAGAAAAACAACAGAGAAGAAAAGACACAACATAACGAATCTCGCACTATAACTACTGGTCATCTTTTTCCAGATGGAGCCTCGACACCTTATTCTCAATTAATGTGGGTCCGGTGTCATTATTGCGGGCCCATTATCACTTAATGTGGGTCCATTATCGTTTAATGTGGGTCGGGGCCTATTCTTATTCTCATTTATTGTGGGCCCAGAAGTAACTTGATTGCGGGTCCGGGCGTTTATCATTGCGGGTCGCTACACCTAACCGAATTTCTTCGCTTGAAAATCTTTCCTCACACCCTGCAGCGGAATAAAGGGCTTGTGTTGTAGTCGCAATGTGACTACAATACAATCATGATGTCGGCTACGGCCAAGGCCCAGAAAATATTCAAGGAGATCCGCTATGAGCACACATAATACCTACGTTCGTGCCCGTATTGACACCAAGACCAAAGAACGTGCTGCCTCCGCGCTGGAGGAGATGGGCTTGTCAATATCTGACGCCATTCGCTTACTTATGCTGCGTGTAGCAGAGGAACACCGATTGCCTTTTGAAGTCAGAGTTCCGAACGCCACCACTCGCAAGGCGATTACTGAGCTTGAGGCCGGAAAGGGAAAAAAATTTACCAGTATTGACGCGTTGATGGACGATTTGCATGCTGACGATTGATCGTTCCTCAGCATTCAAGCGCGACTATAAGCGAGAGGCATCGGGCCGACACCGGTCAACACTCGACGCCGCCCTAATGGCCATCTTGACCGCATTAATAAACGACAACCCATTAGAGCCGCGGTATCGCGACCATGACCTGAGTGGCCAGTGGTCAGGGTACCGTGAGTGCCACGTTAAGCCTGACCTGCTACTGATCTACCGAAAACTGGACTCCAATACACTGCGGCTGGCCCGTCTTGGCTCCCACAGCGAACTATTTGGTTGAAGGCTCTTTTATTGAGGTGCCTATAGGGAGATGTCTTCCAGAATAGCAGTTTCGTTGTTCTAGCTGAAAAAAATATTATCATTATATTTAAATACTAAAATAATCTTTTTCGCGCATCTTGTTTGCCCCCTGTATGTCAACCTTTGCTTTTTCCAGAGTATCCTTAATGATCTCGACTTTTACCTTGGTTTTGTCCTTGCCAGGGGTGGCATTTGATAATGTATTGATTTTCTCCGGCGGGTGTATTTCAGGAGATTGCGGGGAGACAGGTTTTGCATACTGAACAAGGTTTTCGGGTATAGGGTTGTGGTCCCCCATTTGCCTTCTCCATAATGCATTCAGAGTTTGAGGGGAATCAACTGTTTTCAGGTATGGTTTGAATATGACCTCGCCCTTTTCAACCCTGTGAACGTATAATGCTGACCCTTCTAATTCCTGCGCGTGTTCTACTCTCTTTTTAAATGCAGTCTCTAGTGCTTCTCCAGGTTTAGCAAAGGTAGCGATTTTACCATCTTGGGTATTGAAGCTACCGTCTTTATTCAATATCCTGAAACTGTCATCCGCCACAACGAAATGGCGATCCTTTCCATTTATTGCTTGCTGATAATTTGTAACTGATGAACTGGAGTCAGCTTGTACTCCCTTATCAACATCCGCATAGCTCTTATTTCCTCCTGAGTCGCCGATGTTCCTCCCGGTTTGTTGCTGATCTCTTCCAATATCTGCAATAATCTGTCTGTCTTGTAACCCTTGTAAGTTTTGGGCAAGGTCGTTTTTGGCATATTCACTCCTGATATTATTGGTCATTCTGATTAACCCCCCAGCCTCTAATCGTGTTATCTGTAGGTAGTCAGCTTTAAAATTAATTCCCTTTTTTTCCAGAGAATCGTTTAACAAGTCGGTTGTTTTTTGATCGAGCGACAAACGCCGCTCTCCCATAAGGGCCACCACGCCGTGAACATCAAACCCATCTGTTTTAAGGCGTTCTGAAAAAGCACGAACGGAACCACCGGTGTTCAAAATATCCTCAACAATAAACAGCTGGCGACTTCCAACCTCTTTTTTCATAACATCGAGGTTTACACCCTCATATTCTCGCGATTTAAAGACACGCTTGTCTCTCGGTATGTTTTTTGATGCCTCGTCGTGCAAAGGAGAATAGTAGGCGTCGCCATTTATAGCCTTTGATTCTGTGAGGTTTGCGAGATGTTCAGCAAACTTTGCAGGTATTATGTTTGCCCCCGTAGTTGAGGGTTGGGATATAAAAACAGTATCTTTTCCGCCAAGTTCTTTTTTTAAGATGTCTGTTTTTTTATTATTCCATATTTGACAGATGATGTCGGAAGCAGCTGATTCGTTGCCTTCCTTTGCTGTCAGAAATTCACGACTTTCAATTATTTCTTTTTTGATCCTTGTGGATCCTACCGTCGCATCTTTCATTCGAGCATAGGGGATTGTTTCGAAGTTCATATGGTTTCAAATACGGTATCAAAAACCTTTCCCGGGAATTCTCCTGATCTTGCTTTCCGGTATCAAAAAAGCTGGCGCCGGCAAGCTGCAGGACATCAAACTGATACCAAATGTTTTACAACCATCGCCGGTACCGGCCGGGTCTCGGGCAAGAGACTGGTCGGGTTGGTATCATTCTCTTTCTAGATACCGATATCCTTTATCGGCAGCTCTAGGTCGTCAAATATGGCATCATTAATTATATTGCTTTCTCTCTCCCTCATCTCATCGATATAATGAGCAATATCTAGCGATTCATGTTGAATAAGGGCGGGTGTTACTGTTGGTCGTTTTTTGTATTTGAACATGCACTTCACAGGGTGAAGTTTCAATGGTTTTACAGATACTTGGATGCCAACACCACCCAACAACTTTTGCAAAATATTTTTATCGGAAGGGAAGACGCTGGAAATTTTCACAATCCCGTTAAGATCAGAGAGTTCTTTTATTTCAGCCGGAATCAAAAGACGGTCCTTGCGTCTTTGTTGATTGACATTGATACCATCCTTGAAGTTGTTGACACCCATGGACAGGCTTTTTGTTTTTATGACTTGGTCGACTTCACCCAACTTTAAGGAACAGAATTCTGCTGTGTCGTTATCTTCCACAGCAAAAATAACGCTATTTCCACATGCATTGACGATGCTTTGCCTAAGTTTCGTTCCGTATCTTTCTTCGATTTGGCCAATATCCTGAATAGCTAAGAAGAACGCACCGCCCTTCGACCGCGACAGGGTGAGGCCCTGAATGAGCATGTGCATTTTTTGAAGAGTCCCGAGTTCGTCAATGAAGAAAAACAAACGCCTGTCCAGATCATTGGGTAGGCTCAGCAACCTCATCCCAACAATATCAATAAACAAAGTATTTAAAGGGCTTAGCAGGCTGTGAGAAGTTGATGAGGATGTGATATAAACTATTCCTTTCCTTCCTCGATCTTCTACCCAGTCCGACACGCAGAAATCACCCTGCAATCTCGCTAAATATGAAAAGAAATATGTGTGTTGCATCAGAACAGATAGAACACTTTGGGTCTGTTTTGATCCGGGATCTTCTATATATCTCAATCCGGGTGAATCAATTTCGTCTAAACTTGCATGTATTTCGCTTGCACTGGAATTTAGGAGTGCCCACAGATCGGAATTTTGGGTCTTTCCTTTGTATAACAGATAGGTCAGTATGCCGGTGAGTACGCCTCTCGGTGCGTCGCACCAGAAGGGATCAGAACGAGGCTTTTCAGGGATGAGAGATGCAACAAAAGCGGAAATATCCGTTTCAGATTTAACCTCATTGAAGATACACCACCCTGCAGATCGCTCGTCTAACGGGTTTAATATGATATCTTTCCCCGGACGATAAAAAAGGGAAAGGTATTCTCCTTTAAAATCATAAACGATGGCTTTCTCGTCTCTTTCGATGACCTTTTCAAGTATATTGTTGAAAGCAACAGTTTTTCCTGTGCCCGGGCGGCCGACCACGAGAGTGTGCCTGATTTCTGCGGGGAATGGCATTTTGATATCCCCAAAAGGCAGGTCTTTCTCTTTGTTTTTGATTTTTTTGGTTATTTTTTTGAATTGACGCGGCGTTATGAATTGTGAACCGCGAACATATTCGTCCTCTAATTGCTTCCTTGAACGGGTGGCAAGAACATACAGGAATCCGGGATATAAGAGCCAAATAAAGCATGTTGTGATCAAGAGATTGTTCAACCGATGTTGAACAATCTCAACGTGTCTAATCAGCCCCTGATTTTTTACAATATTCTTCGCCTTATCTTTGTAATACTCCCCGTTTGGAAGTGGGAACCCTGTAGTTCTGTCTTTTGGAAAACTAGATATAAATTTTGTTTTATACCAATTCAAGAGCACCTTGGAATCATAGGATCTTATGTCCATTACCAGGCATAAAACAAAGAGATGAATACCAAGGATAAAAAAGATCACAAGAAAGTGCATTTTCACTCCCATTAGAAATGCACTTGTTAGGGTCTCAAAACCCTCAATTCCTGAAGACCTAGTCAATGCCTTCTCCCATTGTATTAACGAGATGATTGTATCTCTTCTTGACTGATCCTATGTATGCCAACACTTTCGTTTTTACTTCCGGTTTCAAGGAAGCCAACCTCTTTCCTGAGTTGTAACAGCTCAGGGCATCTTTGTTAAAACCATGTACATCAATACAATTTGCCAATATTGCTGCGCCCACTTTTGTGCAGAAACAAGGATTGCTGAGCTTTATGTATTCAACCCCCAAGTATTTGATCCAATAGGAATTGATTTGCATGTGACCATAATCGATTGATTCCTGGTTATAACCGATAGCGAACGGATCATTCCGACTCTCTACGTAAGATATTGCTTCCAACAACAATGGATCAATATCGAACATCTCCCCTGTCGTAGTAAAACAAAAATCAGTTGAATTGTTGGCGTAGATTGGAATTGCGATAAAAAGGAAAACAATTATTGAACAAGTCGTGAATATCCTCATATCTTTTTCTTGATGAAGAATAAAGGAGCAACAATTGTGGATTCAGGAGATAGAAATATTGTTTAAATATATTAAATAAATATCCACGTTTTGTCATGGTCGACACAATTAAATACATGTCCGCTGGATATGTTAATTAAAAAATCCTTTAATCGTCTCGATTAAAGTGTTTGCCAAAGTAGTTTGGTCCCGCTGGATTCGAAGGATGCAATATGTTTCTAGGATCAGTCGTATCATTCAGGTAGTCTTCAGGGTTGCTTTTGGGATGATCATATGTAGGCTTCAACTTCTTTATATTTTTTTTGCCGATATAGCGAAATAAAATAATAATAACTATTGCGACTGCATTAATTAAAAATATTACGAAAAAACCATCCATATTTTCTCCTTGAGAAATTTAAAAAGAATCTCGGGTTCTATCTATAAGATTATTTAAAGAATCTTTTTTATCATTTACGAATTTCACCGCTGACTCTTTTGCGCTATCCATAGACTCGCCTATATTTTTAGTTGAAGGCACATCGATAGAGTTATTTGTGTAATTAATATAGCCGTTATATTCAGACTGCATTATTTGTCGTGCCTCCAAATCCGTTCGAGCGTGGGACAGTTTTTCTCTGATTTCCACCGCAATTTGATTTTCCGAAAGAATGTTTTGCCTGCTTATCGAACCAGAAACTCCAAGATTCGCTGTGACAGGAGAACCTTGGCCTGGGCCGACTCCTCCCGCCAAACTGGAATTCATGTTCACTTGTGAGTTTTGGCCCTCGCTCACGTAAGTTGAAACGGCACCAGAAAAAGCAGCTGCATAGTTGTCAATGTTTTTCAAAACCTTGTGCTCTGGGTTTTCGGCAAATGTCCCGTTGCCCAACTCGGTCCTTAAATTTTCCACCTCATAATTTCTACCAACTTTTTCGGTAGAGGTCGCATGGCGGGTACTTGTGTGACCTTCCTGGCCACTCACAAACATGGGAGAGATGCTGCCATCCGGCCTCATTCCAACAGTGATTGCAGAAGTGCTGGACACATCTGCCGGCGTCAGATTCTGACCGGTTTCTTTGTTATACCAACTCACAATATTTTCTTTCTGTTCATCGTTGAGAGTTGCGTATGTCGGATTACCGCTTGTATTCCATGCAGTTAAAGCCTCGGAAACTTGCCCTCTGCCGGAGGCGGTCCTGAGCATGTCATCTTTCATCTTTTCCGTATCCGGAGTGATCTTTCCATACCGTGAAATATCATCTACCATTCGTGCTTTTACGGCTGAAACGGGATATCCTCCTTGTGCGGCCAAACTAAATTGAGGACCAATTCCAATACTGTTTTTTGCTGCCCCTTCGCCAACCGCTTTTGTCGCATCGGCCGTGTGAATAAAGCGGCTCTGTTCAGCTCTACTGATACCCGTCTCATTTTCGATCTGTTCTCTGGC
>LADS01000066.1 GCA_000961725.1 Desulfobulbaceae bacterium BRH_c16a | reverse complement strand
GAGAATATCCTGCCCCAATTGTTGCAGACGACGGCCTATGGTGACTATGTCATCTTGTAACGGTGATCCACTTAATTGTGCCAATAACCCCAGAAAAACAAGCGGTTGCGCCGATAAGAGATCTTGTAACGCATGACACGACAACTGCCGCGTAACATCTTGCTTTTCCACCATATTCGGCGTCAAGGGATCTTGTAACGGTTCCGGCAGCCCGTGCTTTTTTCGCCAATATCCCGGATGACGACTGCGCCACTGCTGAACCCGGCAGGTGTTATCGGTCCCCTGGAAGTAGTCTTGATTCTCCGGTTTTTCCAGCCATTTTTTCTGACTGGCCGCCTTACTCGCCTTCCGGCACTCAGGCCGAGAACAATACTTCTGCCTTTTGACATTACGCGGATCAGGTCGAAATAACTGCTTGCAATGCGCGCACTTAGGTTTTCTCGATTTTCGCATAAATCTGAGTCCTCCTCAGATTTATGATCACTCCTTGAAGGTCTGGAAGAAAAGCAAAAAGAACAAAAAAGGAAGGGGAAGAAGAGGTGTTACATTTTCTCTTTTTAAGAAAATGAAGAAGAGAGGCTACGCATTTTCAAACCGCCTCTCCAAGAACATTATCAGGCCGCCGCTGACAGTCCGGTATATCCAAGAGTTTCTTTTAACGTATTCAAGTATAACTATCCGATATCGCAATATAAAAATGCAAGTTTGCAGGATTTAGCCTGCAAAGCCTCTAAAGCCTGACAGTTAAACCACCTGAAAGCCACCGTTTAAACAGGTCTCGAAGAGGTTCTGAGGGGACGTACAGCAATATCTCCTCCCTGCTCCTGATCCGTGACCGCCATACCCATTGTAAAAGTGTCGAAAGCATGAAGAGTGTTCCATCAAATTTCAATCCACAGGCAGCAAAGAAGTTGCTTATCGGGACTCTCAGGAACGGCGCGGTCAAATAGGCCAGACATCCCTTGTGTGCGTAGTCGTTTGTTGCTCGTTGATTGTAGGCCACAAAGATCTCACGGTCAGTATCTCTTTCCTTATGGTTATCACCGAAAGGACTCAATGCTTTCGTCGGTATTCGCCGATATGGTAACTTCTTCTCCATCGCTTCCCGGATCTCCAGCTTGGCAGACCACATGAAATAATATCCATGGTGTGAAGTGGTGTCCCCTATGACATCCCTGGCAAAGCGTCTTGTCATATGATGTGCCATGTTTGCCAAGTTGTTCTGCAATTGCTTCTGCTCACCGGCTGTTGCCTTATGGAACCATTCATTGGAAAGTGGAGTACCCTGCTTTCTCCCCTTCCTGCCTACAGCGTTCATCGTCGGGGTGTCTACCAAGGTGATGAGGTCCAAGAATTCCATGCCTGAGTATTCCCCAAGGTGGTCTACCAAGGTGCGTGTGCCGGTGATCTCATCTTCTTTCAGAGTTTTCAATGAAGCTTCCAGGCCATACAGGCGGAGCCAACAGTCCATCTCTGAACCAGGAAACATGTAGGTGAGAACAAAGCAACTCTTGAATGACGTGAGGCTTTCAGGCTTGATTGTCCTGATATACATAGCACCATTGACTTTCACGAGATTGTTCCTTTGGGCATGCCTGACGAACTTATTGAACTGCCCTACATATTCCGGTGTTCTCGCTGTATCGGTAATGGCTATGAGGTTATCCTTCCCGTCAATGGCGTGTTCCTCGATATATCCAGAACTCAGGAGCATCTGATAGTCATGCTCAGAGATATCCGTTTCTTCCACGAGTGCAACAGTCTCATCAAGTACGCCATGGTATCCATGTTTGGCGATATGCGTGAAGCACTCGGCATCCCATGAACTGAACAGCGAATGTGTTGTGATGATAACTCCGGTTCCTTCGGCCAACATGCTCTTGAATGCCTCAGCTTTTGTCGTCTGTTTGCCGATTGATTCTGGGGCGAAAGTTGCCCTGTGTTCGGCCAACTTGTCCCTGTAGCGTTCTACCTCAGTCAGTAGAGGCACAACTACCACATACTTTTCGCCGGGATGGGCAATGATTTGCTCAATGATCCAGGTACTTTTCCCGGTCCCCATGACGGCATCGATTACAGTAATTCCTTGTTTAGACATTATTTTTCCTTACTTTGGTGTTGCCGGGAACTCCGGCGATTAAACGCACCTCTCCCCGTACCGCTAGATGCGGCAAAGGAATCTCCTGTGGTGCATATGGTTTGTGCTGTGGTCCTTGCTGAGAAGAGATCCTCTCGGGTTGGAGATGGACGGCTGGTGGCGATCCAGCTTTTACTCAAGGCAGCAAGGGAACCTTGGGTGCCCCCCCGAGAGGTCTCGTGGGTGGTGAATCTGGAGACGGGAATGCTTTTAGTCCAAGATTCCTTCTGACTA
This sequence comes from Desulfobulbaceae bacterium BRH_c16a, assembly GCA_000961725.1. Lineage (GTDB taxonomy): Bacteria > Desulfobacterota > Desulfobulbia > Desulfobulbales > Desulfocapsaceae > Desulforhopalus_A. The sequence goes on along the minus strand of LADS01000066.1, from coordinate 65,661 downwards.
AAAAGGGGGCTGTGGTTGGGTGCCGCCCTTTCATCCGAAAATTGCTTTAGCCTTCGGAGGGGGCAGTGGTCAGTCTCGTTAACTATCATGAGAAAGTTAACGAGTGCTCGTTCATCATCTTTCACGTAAAATCAACATGATGAATGAATTCTAGTCTTTCCGTCTAAAATGGCTCTTGCGTTAATGCTATCATTTGGTGTAATAACGTCAATAGTTAGCGAGTTGAGACCATACCAAATGGGAGAGAGACACCATGGAATGCAAGAACCCAAACCATCCGAAAGAAGGCGATCAGATCAAGGTCGATCCGATCAAGTCCCTCAAGGACATCAACACCATCAAGAAGATGCTGAAGGCGGACAAGCCGAGAGACTACTGCCTGTTCGTCCTCGGCATCAACACCAACCTCAGGGCATCCGATCTGCTATCGATTACTGTCGGGCAGGTGAGAGACCTGAAGGCCGGTGAAGAGCTTGTCCTGAAGGAGAAGAAGACCGGGAAGGGTCGCCGGATCACTTTGAATGAATCGGCTGTCGAGGGCATACAGTATTGGCTGAGGTCTCCTCAAGGGCGGACCCTGGAAGACGAGGACCGTCTGTTCAAGAGTCAAAGAGGAGTCCTCACTGTTCAGTCCGTCAATCGCCTCGTAAAGACATGGTGCAAGACCATCAACCTCCCCGGCAACTACGGCAGTCATACCCTGAGGAAGACCTTCGGCTACCATCAGCGAGTCCAGTTGAATACGTCCATCCCAGAACTCATGGTTATGTTCAATCATTCGACGCAACGGCAGACACTGGATTACCTGTGTATTCAGGCCGACGAGATCAAGGACGCATACATGAAGTTGTGCCTTTGACCGGTCTCTTTTTTTCTTAAAAGCTGGCACTGATCGCGCCTCTTTCTTTTGGAGGTGGCAGTGGTCAACGAGGGTAGTTTGATCTTGTATCCTTATTGCCATCCTGGTCACCCCGAAGAGATCGACCGAAGGAGTCAGAGCAACAGACCAAACAGGGGAAGCATCCAACCTCACCGCAGGGTGTCATTGATCAAGGAGAGGGGCAAAGCACCACTCACAGGGGGGTAACTCGTGGCGAGCGTAAGGCATTGGGCCTTCAGAAATTTCTGCCAATTTTACCGAATTGGATTCCCTGTTCTTCCATTGAACCGGAACCTTCTGAATAGGAGGATGGATTCGGTCCGAGATTTTCTCAATTTGATGGAAGAATAAAGGGAGATGCTGAAAGGAAACGTCCCCACTGGGGGTTAACAACTCAACACGCTACTACATCTAGTCCTTCAAAATTTTGTCCAAATTATCCAAAATGGAACATCCTAAGGCTTTTGCTTGCAGTAAGCAAAAATATTTAATATAGCTAAAAGTTGTATTGATAATTGTTCAAATAAGTTAGGGAATAGAGAGGTTGCAGCAATATGCACCTATCTATTGCTAAGGTGAACATACTCATAGGGAGGATGTGGCTTGAAAAAATCAACTGCTTTGTTTGCCTTTACGATTTTTCTTATTTTACCCAACTCACTTAAAGCTGAGGATCTTCAGCATAATAAAGAGGCTTTGATCATAATTGGAGATTTTGCAGACAGACTCTGCGAAGCTGTACCAGTTAAAGGTAATTCCAGTTCAATGGAACTCAATAGTAGTGCGAAGGGGGAGTTGAAGTCACTATTATCTAAGATTCTTGATCTTGGTTTTGAGAGTGCAGGAAAGTACCAAAATTCTGAATATGAAGGTGTACTCCAGGCGGACTTAGCCTCAGCCCGAAAGAATACAATGGAATGCAAATTGAGGGTTTTGGATGTCTTGGCGGAAACATTATTGAACTCGAACTCTACAGTTGTTAATGCGTCACTCCCTATTGCGTCAGCGCAGACTGTGAAAGCATCGCATGGTACATCATCAAACCAGTCAACCATTCCAAACGCACCACCCTCTTCCTCGCCTAATATAAATACGCGGAAGGCGTCTCAAGCAAATCAGTACATTTCAGTGAATCTCATGGCATCTGATTGGGAAAGACCTTACGTTCACCCAACTGCTGACGCTGAAGTAGATTTATCAAGTAAATCTCTTCACATAAATATCGATGATCCAGGAAACGCATTTTATTACATCCAAGCTTTTAGCTATGGTCATACTCTTGAACCGAACCAAATATACCAAGTCAGTTTATCTGCTCAATCTAACAAGGCTTGTGACGTCCGGGCGAAATTCCACCTTTTCCGTGATGCGTCCTCAGATAGGAACGCGCAGAGCCCGGAATACTGTGAATTTTCACTGAAACCTGGCAATAATGAATTGCTGCAAAAGTTTACTTCTTTGGATATCCAGAAAAAGATACGCTTTACCATTTATTTCGGAGATTGCGACCCCGGCAGCGAGATTACGATTAAGAGAATAGAATTAGCCAAAATATCTAATTGATAAGAAGTATCTGATTTCCTCGAAAAGGGGGAGTGAGGCAGTGTAGGTTTTTGAGATGACTCACAAGCTACCTGGGGGTAAAAGCCCACATACAACTGCTGCTTCAAATATGGCAAATTCTCTGAAAATCGGTAGTTGACACCTCGCCAAATTCAGGCTAGTTTTTATGTCCACAGACTGTACACACGTGAAGATGAATTGAAACGGATCAGCCAAGTAATATCAGTATCTTCAACACCTTGAGGGGAGCCATGGTCGGGCAAATGTTCGACTCCCGCCGCCTCCACCATTTTTATGTAATAAAATCAAGCAGTTAGTAGCTGTCAGTCCGGTCGGTAAACGGTCGGTAGTATAAGAGTACAAAAAGGGGCGACCATTCATTTGGTCGCCCCTTTTTCTTTCTCACTTCTCGCCCCAAGAGCAGCACTTTCCAATACCGAAAACTGTCTCTTTGTCAAACTATTTATTTGAAACTCTAACACCCATTTGTGATGTAGGGATACTTCCTGGAGTAAGGGGAAAGAACGGGAAAGTTCTTGTTGCAGTAAACCGTCCGGCAGTTCAACCATCCATTTACCAAGGTGTTGGTCAGGGGTAATTATGTGTATAGATTATGATAGCCTTGCGAAATCAATCTCTCCATTCGAGTTTTCTGGTCAGATGTCGAAAAACATGCCAGTTGCCGGTCAGGTGGGAATGGTTTTGAGCCATGTTTTTTCCGCATCAAGTCGCTGTCTTTCCTCAAGCTTGGCAAGTTGTTCACGATACTGCGCTTCGAGATTGTTCCACATTCCAGCCGGCACTTGGGTAACTGATTCCAACCGATTAGCGGTCTCGTGGGAGATCGGTTGATTGCCTTTGAAAATGCGGGGCAAGGTTCGCTCGGTCAACCCCGTTCTTACCGCCAGCTCTTTCTGGGTCATCTCCAAGGATTCCATGACTTCCAGCAATGTGGCCCCATGGGATGTAGCGTAATCAGGCTCAAATTCGTATTTTTTTAGTGCCTTCAACATGGCACCCTCCTTATTCGTTATGGGTGTCGGTATCATCCTGATATTTCATGAAAAGGCTCGTTTGTCATGGGTAAAAAGAGCATTCGAAGCCGTCCCTTGGGGCGGCTTCAGCCGTATTGTGAGCTTTCTATTCATGCTTCCATCCTGCTTTCCCATATCGTGATTGCGCATAATTTATGCGCTTGGCGCGTATTTTTATGCGCCGGCGCATATATTAACACTGACGCTCATAAAAGGCGATTTGCGTTCTCCTTTCAGCCTTATTTTCCCATTCTTTTTCTACCGGTTCAGGACCTTATAAGCCTGGTCCTTGGTAATACGGCACAGTTCCATTACCTCAGCTCGTTATGGAACAAGATCGGGGATGGCCAGTCGGCGCTCTGTCCGTAGTCTGGACAATGCAATCAGGCTGTCGAGGGGCATGGCCCTGCCGGTTCGTTCTTCTTCGCGCAGAACAATCTCCAGGAAATCCATATCCCCTTCACTGCTGCTTAACTGCAGAACAACAGAGGTTGTATTGGAACGGGAAAAGTCCGGGGCCGGGCGGCCATAGCGCAACATGCCCATGAAGATTCTGTCGATGCCTCGACCGGTATACCATGGCTACCCTCCAGGCGGCTCTCAAGCGAGGGATTGAACAATGTTTCCAGATTGAAGAGTCGGGCCCGGCAACGACTCCTCAATCGGCCCAAGAGTGACAAAAGGCCATTTAATGAGCTGCTTCGGTATTACGCCATGGAGCGGTTTTTGTACCGCCTGTCCCGATCCACTTATGTGGGCCCGTTGATATCTTGTGGCATCTTCGTTGTATTGAATGCAACAGCGGGCAAGGTGGGTAGTGAAGACTGGTCATCTTTCGAAGAGCTTGACAGAAAACTTGACTTACACTTGACTTTCGAATAGGTTTTTCCCATGACCTATATCCCTCAATTCATAATTTCCCCGCAACTGCTGGCCGAAGTTGAGCAAATAGCAGCTCTGCGCGAGAGGATTCAAAGCGCTGTCGTGGATCTCGTCTGGATTCCCGCCCTGCAGAAAGACACCCGCACCCGCAATGTCCATGCCTCGACAGCCATCGAAGGGAACCCGCTAACCCTTGAGCAGGTTCGCGCCCTGGAGGAAGGCCGAGAGTTGTCGTCATCCGGTCCACGACATAAACGGGAAGTCCTCAATTATTTTGCCGGACTGCGCTACCTGGAAAAAAACGCGGCAAAAACTCCGCTCCATCATGAAGACATCTTCGAGCTGCACCGGATTCTGGCGGGAGAAGTGATGGACCAGGGCGAGGCCGGGCGATATCGCAACATTGGTGTGCGGGTCGGGCAGTATCTCCCTCCTGCACCGGCTGCCGTTTCGGGCTTGATGTTTGAATTGCTGGAATGGTGGAACACGGCCGCGCTACAACACTCGCCGGTCCTCAGCTCGGCCATTCTCCATTATCGCTTCGAGGCCATCCATCCCTTTGCCGATGGCAACGGCCGCACCGGTCGAGCGCTTGCCTTGTGGGAGCTGTATCGACGTGGCTTTGACACCCATCACATTTTTTCGGTGGATGAATACTACTGGGAAGATCGGCCAAGGTATTATGCCGCGTTGGCGGGGGTGCGCCATGCCGGAGAAGATATGACAGCCTGGCTGGAATACTGTGCAGAGGGATTGCGAAAAACGCTTGAGCAGGCCTGGCTGCGTATCCAATCGTTACAAGTGAAGTCTTCGGAAAAACTAGTCCTGCGCCCACGGCAGGAACAGCTTCTCCATCTGTTGCGCGATCACGGCAGTATGGCCCCCGGAGAGATTTGGCAGGCTCTGGGAGTATCCCGGCAAGGGGCAATGGATGTGTTGCGACCGCTGCTTGACGCCGGCCTGGTTGAGAAAGTCGGCGGTAAAAAGACTGGACGGTACACCTTGAAAAATCAATGAACGAAGCCGAAATCTGAGCCAGACATATTGATACTTTCTCTGAAGACCGCTGATCATCCAGTTCTTCGCAATTTTCACTCCTATAGCGCCATGGCCGCCCCCCCATGGAGGCGTGGTAGTGGTGGGGGGTAAAGGGAGATCATCATCTGGGCACCGGTCTGCGTGTAAATCTAAAATAACGACTTGTGTTATTTTAGATTTGGCGTAAAATCTAAAATAAAGGCCAAGCTTATTTTACTTTCACGATGAGTTCGCTCTGATGAAAATCTTTCAATCCGGTCGTTATATTCAGCAAGGACATTATAAAAGCTTCCAGCCATCTCCGATCAATCGTCCCTGGCGACTTGACAATATGGAGTTGATTCAGTTGCTTGGTCAAGCGGATCGGGAATTGGGGCGGCTGGATATGTATTCGGACTATATTCCCAATATCGACCTCTTCATCAAGATGCACGTGCTGAAGGAGGCCACCCAATCAAGTAAGATTGAAGGCACCCAGACCAATATGGAAGAGGCACTTCTCGAAAAGGAGGATGTTGCTCTGGATAAACGGGATGACTGGGAAGAGGTGCAAAACTATGTGGCGGCGATGCATGAAACGATTGCCAAGTTGCAGACCTTGCCCTTTTCGGCGCGATTAATCAGGGAGGCCCACAAGACCTTGCTGCAAGGCGTGCGCGGCACCCACAAGCAACCGGGGGACTTCAGGCACAGCCAGAACTGGATCGGCGGAGCAACGATCAACGATGCGGTCTTTGTGCCACCGGTTCATGCTTCGGTCAGCGACCTTGTCAGTGATATTGAGAAGTTTTTGCATAACGACAGTCACTATTTCCCGGAGCTGTTGAAGATCGCTTTGGTGCATTACCAGTTTGAGACCATCCATCCGTTCCTGGATGGCAATGGCCGGGTGGGGCGCTTACTGATTACCTTATACCTGTTCAGTAAGGGAATATTGAAGCAGCCGGTGTTGTATATGTCGGATTTTTTCGAGCGCAATCGCAGCCTCTATTACGATAATCTTATGCGGGTGCGAGAGAAGAACGACCTGCTGCAATGGTTCAAGTTTTTTCTTGTAGGTATCATCGAAACCGCGAAAAGCGGGATCACGACCTTTGACAATATCCTCAAACTGCAAAAAAAAGTGGAGGCCCAGATCCAGACTCTTGGGAGCAGAACGGCAAACGCCCAGAAGGTTGTCCAATATTTGTATCAACGACCGATGATTGACGCCGCCAAGGTCGGAGAGGTGGCGGACATTTCTCCGGCTTCGGCTTACAAATTGATTGCCGATTTGGAACAGTTCGGGATTCTGAAAGAAATCACCGGCGGCAAGCGGGGTAAAATGTATGTCTATTATGACTACTTGCAATTGTTCAAATAGATTTACTGAAATTACAAGGTAATGGCTGCCAATCCGCAAAGTTTTTTTCGTTTCGCTGCCCGGTATTACCCGCTGCTGCTGGATCTCTTCTATCGCCGCGAGGGATTTACCGAGGCCGATTTGCGCAACCTGATTGAAACCATTGCCTCCGAGGGTGATCCCAATCCTTCGACGGTGATCGATCAGCTGCTGTCCTTCAGCATTAATTCGTAGCTGCGAATGGGGCCAAGACCGGACGAGTTCTGGTCATATCTTGTCGGTCTTATCACTGATGAAGGCGAGAGGGTGCGACGGGAAGCATGAAACAACCCTAGGAAGGGGTAGATATCGATATTCATCGGTAAGGCAGTGACCACCGACCAAGTAACCGATCAAGTAGAGGTACTGATCAAGGGCATTGGAGCCGGCGAACTCGGCAGCAATGCTCTGATGAAATCCGGGAAGAATAAAATGTGGCGGTATTTTTTGCGGTATATTAAAATTGAGCACAAATAAATATTAAATAATAACAATCATTTGATCAAGTAATATGACTGTCGCCGCCTTCACCAGTTAAATAGCCGAAATTAAAGAGAAAGTGTCTCTTTTGTTTCGGCTATTTTCTTTCCCGTTTGAGCCAGTCTAAAATTTTTTAACACATACCGGTGAGGTCCGGAAGGAAATCAGGTATTGGAAAAGTTCAAATTGCCTTCTACATCTTTCCAGCAATAATATTCACCTGATTGAGGCAAGCAATTTAATATTTCATTATCAGATAGGTTGAGTAACTTGATATTACTGACAAAAATGGGTTCTTTCGTTTCAAGGCAACCTGCCTATATGTTCCAGACTCCTTCTGGCTACGTCTTCCGATTCAAAATCCCCAAAGACCTTAGAGGTCTTGTCGGCAAATCCGGGTTCAGGTATGCCTCCAAAAAATTATTTCGGAATAGTGAACATACTTCATATCTCAGTGGTAGATGGGGTTATCAATCGTTTACATATATCCAACAATTGTTTGAGCACATAATTTATGCGTTTGGCGCGTTTTTTTATGCGCTGGCGCATAAATTAAACGCTGACGCTCATAGAAGGCGGCACTGGCTCGGGTTGAGGGCTGGATACTGGGGTGTGAAAAGCTTGGATGAGTTATTCCCTCACATATCCTTGTCGGACGGCAATTTCCAGGCGGGCCAACTCATCATCGGTCAGAAAACTGAAATACGATTCACGTTTTCTAGCGGAAAGGTGACCTCCACTTTGTAAGCAGAGCTGGATAAAAAGATCGATCAGGCGGTCGGGCATGTCGACGATTTCCTGAATCGCCTGCTTGGTCTTGTCGTAGCTGGCGAGAAAATTAAGTTCCTCAACCAGTTCGTGCTTAATGGTGAGTTCGACAAAGTCAAACAGCGCTTCGGCCTGGGTCGTCATGTCTATGTAGCGGTACCATCGACCGGTGTCGCTCGGCACGGTCATTTTGCCGAGGTCGTCCAAATCATATTCGACCAGCCGCATCAGTGGAGTTGAGAACGATTCCAAAGATTGATCGTACAACGCCGGGTTTTTCAGCATAGCGGCGGAGACCGGGAACATAAGGCCTTTTGGAATTGCTCCACGCAGGAAGAGGATATTGTGGATGAGAAATCGGTGGATACGACCGTTTCCATCCTCAAAGGGGTGCATGAAGACAAATCCATAGGAGATCGCAGCGGCATGGATCACGGCCAGGACCGCGCCGTTCTTCATCATGAGATGGGAAGCGAACAGGCCATCCATGAGACCTGCAAGATCCTCGGGTTTCGGGCTGACATAATGAACGAGTTGTCTCTGGTAGGAAATTGACTGCCCGACGTAGTTTTGGCTCAAACGGTAATCGGCATCGCGGAAGCGGGGATCGACGATGCGATTCTGGACATCGATCAGCAAAGGCTTCTCGCAAAAATCTCTATGCTCCGCCATCTCCAGGAGGCCGATGAATTTCTCAATTCGGGACGCGCTCGGCTTGACATGCTCTATCTCAAAGGATGACTTAGTCTCCTTGCTGTAGAGGTAGGTCAAGGCTCTTCTGAGCAGTTCCGGGGAATAGCCGGTAACGATCTCCTCGCAGCGTTGGCGCAGATCGATGCTTTCCATGGCAACCAGTCTGTCGGTGCGCCGGATGATGGGGCAGAAAGATCGTCCTCCCAGTAGATTGTCGATAACCCGCTGGCGTTGTATACGCCTTCCGGGAGTAATAGTGTAATAACGCTCCGGTTCCAGGAGGTCGATATAATTACCCTTGGCCAGGTTGGGCAGAGAGAGCTCTCTGCCGATTATTAATTCAAACAGAAACCAGATTCTCCGGGCGTATTTTCCCGTGGGCTTCGAGGAAATCCATCCTGTAATTTCGTCTTCTGGGACTGCCTCGAAAAGGGCTAAGAGGATGCCCAGGTTGACCCCATCGTATTTCAAAGCGAATTCGAGATGATCCCCTGTGCTCTCCCCCGGCCAATAAGAGTGAGGATAGACAGACTCGACTTGGCCTTCCTGAATGTTCGAGCGTAACATTCCGGTCTGGCTGACCGATGATGCATGCCAGTTTGGTATTACGTTTAGCCGATGCTTGTCTATCAAGAAAGCGTACCCCGCCAAACGATTTTGTGTTGTGTCCAATGTCATTTTCCTCTAAAAATCGTTATCATTTTGAAAAAATGCTTACAATAGCTTTTAAATTTTTTAAAATAGTTATTTTTCAAGCTGTTTACAACAAAATAGTTGTATGTCGTTTTGTCCAGCTCATTCAATTGGATTTTCACAAAATGAGTATTTTTATATAAAAATAGTTAAAAATACAAGTAAATCTAAAAAAACAATTACAAAAGCCATGGCTGGTATCCGCCATCGATGTCTGGTCGGCGAAAAAACTAAAATATCGACCTACTTGTTTCGATGAAAGCGATGCGGCCAAGGCATTTTGCACCTCCTGAATCTCACGGGAATGGCCCCAGTACGTGCTTGCCTTCGATAACCGCCGTGACCCGTTCAAGCGCATGTTGGCAGAGCTGGATCGACCGCACCCAGCCAGATGCGCCTCGCAGCCAGACCCAGCGTTATCGCCCTGACAGCAAGAGGTCATAGGTGGCTGCAACAACGTGAAAAGGGGTGAGTGCAGTCTTTTCGTGACAAACTCGAAACAATTCCGAGTGGAAGTGGGGCACAGTCAAAAAGATGTTTATGGAGGGCAAACCTTGTTTTCCTGCCTGTAGTGATATAAAATTCCTGGAGAGGTTAATTTTACAGATATAAAGTGTGCCGGAGTTGTAGTTCATTTGATGAAGAAAGTAAATTGGGATGATATCCCATCCCTCGAAAATCTTGAGGTCGACTGGGAATATTCACCGGAAAATCCACTTGGAAAAAGAGCATGGGTAAGAATATCGAATAGCGTTTTGTACCGGCTTTTCGAAGTGAAGCTTATACCGGTAAAAATAGTTTCGAAAACATTTAGTAAAACAGGTAAGTTACTTGACATATCTCCGCGAGGTTTAGCTGTTGTTGTGGATAGTAAAATCGAGGATGATGCCCATGTTAATGTGGGTTTTTTTCTCGGGAAACGAAAAGTGACCTCAAAAGCAGTGGTGAAAAACTCCAGTAATTTTGACAACGGCTTCAGGGTTGGAATAGAGTTTGTCGAGTTAAAAGAGGATCATGTGTCATATATAACCGAATTGAATGCTTTTAAGGTACACGGTCATTAACGTGAAGAAAGATGTGCTCCTATCGATGATGTGGCTATGGCACTTGGTCATGGATGTGTCGTCGAGATGAAGGGTGTGAGTCTGACTATTTCTGGCTTACTTCAAACGACCCCCTGAATGTCCAGAGGCTTTGTGCTATTCCTTCACCTCGAACATGAACTATATCTCCTTTTTCTTCCATAATTTGAAGATTGGGACACGGTTTAATTATGGCACAGGCGCCTCTATCGAATAATTTAGCCGTGGCGACTTTATCGCCTTGATTCAAGTACATTTTCAAACTGTAGATGTCGGAGAGGGTCATGCAAAAAGTGGCATCGGGTTTTGAGGGGTGTGAATTGTTCTTCCGGACAGCTAATCCGGCAAGCTGGTTCTTGATTTTACCTGAAGTGATTTTCGCTGTGTCTTGGTGGCTGTCATATGATGGCAGAGGCGTTTGAACCGCGAAGTACAGTCCAAATAATAGTGCGACGAACAAACATACTTTAGTTGTCAAGGAAAATTGAGCAAGTACATAGGACAACCTTTTACGAAAGCAATAAGCAGTCATGGCGGTCCTCCATTACGTCTTTATTTTAAAATAACGGCGAGTTGGATGGTTTGGAATGGTCATTCCCTGGACATTACTCGTATATTCACCTCCCGGTCTATGGTTGAATCACCTAACATATAACACACCCACATATTTTCGGGCAAGCACATTATGATAATTACATCCAGGAAGTACTACATAAGAGATAGGAAGACATATTACATGTCATGCAACTGGGTTTTTGCCCGACCATCGGAGAGAGCAGAAAAAAGAACAGAACCTGCAGGGTGAAGATCCTGCCGCTTCATCTGTTCCGGTCAGAGCCAATATTCAAAAAGACGGCCCACCGATTCCTTCAAACGCTGGCTACGAACGCTTCTTCCACCTCTGTAAGGTGATCTCTTCATTGAGTTCCTGGTCTTTAAGAAAAAGCTCTTCCATTTGCCTGCCAAAACTACGTTCATAAATGATGGCATTGGCTTCGTTGGAATGAAAAAAACTTCGGTAATCCAGGTTGGTCGACCCGACAGTGGACCAGATACCGTCGACTACGGCTGTTTTGGCATGCTGGAGCACGTCTTTTCGCTCAAATATTCGGACTCCAGCCTTTAAAAGGCCGGTATAGTGCGAACGTGAGGAACTCACGGTGAGCCATGAATCGGTAAGTCCGGGCAGTAACAGGCGCACATCCACCCCCCGCCGTGCAGCGCTTTTGAGGATTTCCAGAAACCGGTGGTCGGGAGAAAAGTACCCTTGAGTAACCCATATACGACGGCGTGCATGGGCAAAGACGGCCGAATACACTTCATATATTTTGTATTCAACTACCCCGCCGGTAGTCACCATTACCCGCACAAGAGTCGATCCCTCCTGTTCCGGAAGAGGGAAATAATTGAGTCCTGAAAGAGCTGTCTGATCGCTTAACCTGCTCCACAAATCGACAAACAGGTGCTGGAAATCAGCCACGATCGGCCCTTCCAGGCGCACATGGGTATCCCGCCAGTTGTCTGTAATATCGGATGATTGGCTGCTCGATGCAAAATGGGAACTGCTGTTGTAGACATCACTGATGTTCATCCCGCCGGTAAATGCGATACGACCGTCCACCACCAGGATTTTACGGTGATGGCGGATGTTGATTCGCCAGATCGCCGGATTTTCGATGGGATTGATAGGATTGAAATTGTGCAGCTGGACTCCATTTTCACGAAGCTGCTGAAAATATGCCGCCTCGCTGCCCAATATACCGAAAGCATCGAATATGATTCGTACTTCCACGCCTGCCTTCCGGCGGTCCAGGATAATATCGGCGAACTGCTGTCCTATCCTGTCGTCATCGAGAATAAAGGTTTCTACGTGAATATGATGGCGGGCGCTTTGCATGGCCTTGAACATGCCGGCAAAAGCCATAGGCCCATCAACCAGCAGTTCAACCCGATTTCCGGCGGCGAGCGGCCTGCTGGTAATCGCCTGATCGATTCGTATCAGCTGTTGCAACTGATCCAGTTCTTCGTCTGTCTCGACTTTATCTTCCAGCAGGCGATCTCGAGTCTCTTGAGCCGTTTGGCCATAGAGAAGAATCGGTCGGCCGTCAATTGGGCCCAGTCTTAAAGATTGTGAATCCGGCATGGGAGTGGTGCACGCGGAGATCACAAGAATACCGGCTATCGCAATGTGCAGCGCTTTTGGCATTCGTAGGGATGGAAGTTTCATTGGCATTGCCTTCCTGCCTGTTGCTTAAATCGGCTCGATGGGATGAAACTCCTTTGCGATAAAATGACCGGAAGATGAGATCATCAAATATATTTTATAAAGAAAAGACTGAGCTGTACGTAAGGTATTCAATGTATTTTTTTACTCTGAGCGCTGCAATTTTCTCTAAAACGCCTCAACCCTCTTTTTTCATGGTCGCGAAATCCACTTCAGGCAAGTGATGATTTACTTCTACCGAAATGTGTACGAGTTCTTCGTGTATACGTAACTGCCGTTTGAAGTAGTCGGATCCGATCAAGTCACTGGTTACCAGTGAAAGAATACAAGCATATTTGCCCTTGCCGACTCGCCAGACATGTAAATCCGAGATCTCAGCATTGACCGGGCCGGCTTCAATTGCTTCTCTTATCTCCGTAACCACAGGCGAATCCATTTCGGCGTCAAGCAACACTCTGCCGGTATCACGTAATAGACCATAGGCCCAGACAGCGACCAGACCGGCACCGACGATACCCATAACCGGGTCGAGCCACTGTGCACCCCAAAATTTACCACCGGTCAACGCTATGATGGCAAGAACTGAGGTGGCAGCGTCGGCAATGACATGCAAGTACGCAGAACGTAAATTCAAATCATGATGGTGGCCGTGATTTTCGCTCTGTTCGTGGTGGTGATGATCGTGACTGTGTCCGCCTTTCAACAGCCAGGCACAGGCAAGATTGACTATCAGGCCGAGTATGGCAATTCCAATTGCCTGATTGTAATGAATTGCAACCGGGCTTAACAGGCGTTCCACCGATTGGTACAACATCAGTCCAGCGACCACAACCAGAAATAAGGCGCTTGTATAACCGCCCAGTATCTCGATCTTCCAGGTGCCAAAAGCAAATCTTGTATCATGGGCGAATCGACGTGCGGCTCCATACGCAAGTACCGATAGACCGAGCGCCAGAACATGGGAACTCATGTGCCAGCCGTCAGCCAATAGAGCCATCGAATTGAATATCCATCCGCCGGTAATCTCGGTAATCATCATGACAGTTGTCAGTATGACTGCCCAGAGAGTGTTTCTTTCGGCCAATGGGTTGCCTTGATCAAAGACATGCGAGTGTCTCCAGTTGTCAACTTCTAAAACAGGTGGCATGATGTTGATTTCCTTTGTGAAGTAATTTAAGGATGATAATCCCGTAGAGATTGTCGAAGAACTTCCGGAAATGCAAAATAAGGCAAATACTTGTTCTTTCCGCTCAATATGGATATAAGTTTATATGGTAATTAAGTCCGAGCGGTTCGTTTTACAACTGTATTTTGTGTGGGGAAAGAAATGGCGGAAAAAAAATCAAGCTGGGATGATATCCCCTCCCTGGACGGTTTGGGAGTAGATTGGGAGTATGAGGCTGAAAATCCACTGGGAAAAAGAGCTTGGGCAAGAATTGCAGATAATGATCTCTATTCGCTTCTTGCCGTAAAAAGCATACCGGTCAAGGTAGTCTCGACCAATTTTGAAAAGACGGGACATCTGCTTGATATCTCGAAAAACGGCCTTGCGATACTTCTCCCTTCACAGCTCAACGAGGCGCAACCTGTGAAGATCGGGTTCTTTCTCGGTAAACAGAAAGTAATATCAAGGGCCTTGGTAAGGAACATCAGTGCGGTGGAAGGGAAGTTCAGAGTCGGTATGGAGTTTGTCGATCTGGAAAAAAAGTCCGAAGCGTATATTATCGGACTGGGTTCTGCAAAGGGCTTCAAGGATATCTAAAGGATAGACCTTATTTCCGGGTTGAGCTTGGCATTCTCTGACAGCCTCCTGGAAGGGAGCAGGCGATGACGATAAAAAGATATCCGGAGAGGATGAGGGTAGGCTCGGAGCGGACTTTATTTGTCGGCAGTGAATGTCCCAGGTGTCGTCAGCCGGAGGGGGCGGCCCATAGTTTCGGCTGCCAATATGAGGAATGCCCGGAGTGCAGCAAAATACTTATTGGCTGCAATTGCAACTGCTTGTCCCCCTATGACTCCGCCAGAATTATTAAAGCGCTGCATGACCAATTCAGCAGTCTCGCGGATGCGGTCGAAGTGGTAACGGCAGCAGAAGGCGGCCGGGCCAGGGAAGAATCGTATCTTATTCACGCGGCCATGCAGTTTCTCTATGAAAACATCCCGGACGCAGCCAGGGAGGGCCTGCATCGCCTGTTTCAGGAAAATCATCCCGGTCTTGTTCCACAGCTCCAGGACGATTCTGGATTTGGCTACTATACCGCGGAACAGCTCTCGGTCGCCTTGCGCATTCCTCTCGGCGAGGTGCATGAAAAAATAGATGCCATGGTCGCCGCCGGTCAGGGGATACGGTTTGGCGACGGAATCCGTCTTCAGAAGGTAAATTGATCATCAATTGCGGTAAGATCCGCCCACAACAATCATTTAACAACTTCTGGAAAATGGTGCCGAAAAGGCATCGGCAGTGGTCATACTCCCATCTATGGCAGCTATTACAGAAACCCTGAAAGGCATCGTCCAGCGGGTCACCTATCACAATTCAGACAGCGGCTGGTCCGTGCTGCGGGTCGCTCCCTTTGAGAGCCCCAATTCCATGGAAACGGTGACGGTGCACCAGACCCAGGTTTTTGCCGGCTCGACCATGGAATTCCATGGCGCCTGGACTGTGCACCCCCAGTTCGGCAGACAGTTCAAGGCTGAAAAGGCGATTGAAAAAAAGCCGGCCACGGCCGCGGCGCTGGAAAAGTACCTGGGGTCCGGCCTCATTCATGGTGTCGGACCGAAAACAGCCGGCAAGATTGTCCGCCACTTTCAGGGGAAGACCCTGGAGGTCTTCGAACGGGATATCGGCAGGCTGGTCGAGGTTCCGGGTATTGCCGGGAAAAAGCTGCAGATGATCGAGGAAGCCTGGCGCGAGCACCGGATGGTGCGGGAAGTGATGATGTTTCTTCAGGGTCACGGCATCTCGACCCTTTTTGCCGTGAGGATCTACAAAAAATACGGCGAAGAGGCGATCAGCCTCGTCAGTCGCGACCCTTACCGGCTCGCCGGTGATTTCTACGGGATCGGTTTTTTTTCCGCCGATAAAGTCGCGCTCAGCATCGGCCTGGCACCAGACAGCGAGCAGCGGATAACGGCTGCCGTTCGCCATGTTCTGGCTGCCGGCCGGGAACAGGGCCACTGTTATCTGCTGTCGACCCAGATAACTACCGAGGTGCAGACCCTGCTGGGTTTTGATCCGGCTGACCGGCTGGTCGAGATTCTGCGCCTGATGGAGGCGGAAAACCTTCTGAAGGTGCGGGTGCTGCTTCATCCAGGCGAAGGGGAGCGCATCTGCTACTATTCCAAGTCGCTCTACTATGACGAGGCCTATGTCGCCGACAGAATCCGCAGCATGGCCTATCCGGAAAACATCGATGACAAGTTTATCGACCGCTGGATCGACCGTTACTGCTCCCAACAGGAAATAGCACTCAGCAGGGAGCAGGCTTTTGCCGTAAGGTCGGTTGCGGCTAACCGTTTTTCGGTGCTGACCGGCGGCCCCGGCTGCGGCAAGACCACTACCACCCTGGTTGTCGTCAGGCTGCTTGAGTATCTTGGCAAACGCGTTCTTCTTGCCGCTCCGACCGGTCGGGCCGCCCAGCGCATGGCCGAGGTAATAGGGCGCGAGGCAAAAACCCTGCACCGCCTGCTGGAATGGCAGAACGGGACCTTCCAGAGAAACGAGGAGCAGCCGCTGCGGGCCGACTTTCTCATCGTCGATGAGTGCTCGATGCTCGACATCTCTCTCACCGCTTCCCTGCTGAAGGCGGTCCCGCCCGCCTGTCAGGTGCTTTTTATCGGCGATGCCGATCAGCTGCCGGCTGTCGGCGCCGGCAATGTGCTGCGGGATATCATCGAGTCGGAAGCTGTGCCGACTTTCCGTCTTACCGAGGTCTTTCGCCAGGCCAGGGAGTCGAAGATTATCGAATACGCCCATCAGATCAACAAAGGGATAACACCGCATATCGATTCGCCTTTTAAGCGACCTGACATCTGGAAGGAAAAAACCGATTGCCTGTTCATCGATTCGGATGAGGCGACCAGGGAGCAACTCGACTTCGTCACGCGCGTCAAACGCTTTTATGCATTTCAGACCGAACACCTGGAAGGTCTGTCAACTGCTGAGAATCCTTATGAGTTCAGAACAGAAGAGCAGATTCAGTCCTCCTACGAACAGGACTTTGTCATCCCAAAAAAATTTCAGCATGTGGAGTTGCAGAAGATCAGGCAGGCTGAAGGCAATGTCGAGGAGTTGAAGGCGGTTCTTGCCAAGGTACATCCCTGGTCCACTCTCCATTACGGCCTTGCCGCCGTCGATGCCGTGGTGCGCCTCTACCTGCAGTGGATTCCCAAGTACTACGGGCGTGAAAATGAGATCCAGATCCTCACACCGATGACTCGCGGCAGCCTGGGTACCGCCAATCTCAACCGGGTGATCCAGGAGGCGGCCAATCCGCCGGCCCCCGGTAAGGCCCAGCTGCAGGTGGGCGAACGGATATTTCGCGACGGAGACCGGGTCATCCACCGCCGAAATAATTACGAACTCAATGTTTTTAATGGGGATATCGGCCGCATTGAAACCATCGACAACGTCGCTCTCAGATGCGTGGTGGTTTTTTCTCCGGATGACCGCCGGGTTACCTATCAAAGAGATGATATCCTTGAGCTCGATTTAGCCTATGCGATTACCATTCATAAATCACAGGGCAGTGAATTCGCCGCAGTTATCATGCCGGTTCTGACCCAGCATTTCAAAATGCTTTTTCGCAATCTCGTCTATACCGGGCTTACCAGAGCCCGCCGGCTTGCCGTCCTGGTCGGCACCCGCAAGGCCCTGGCGATGGCGGTTCGCCGGCAGGATACCGGCAAACGGCAAACCGCTTTGCAGCTGCTTCTTGCAGGGAGAGGATGATGAAGTCCTTGGGGGCGAATGCTCCGTCTATCGATTGGCCGTGTGCACGATCTTTTTGCCACGCCACCGGCGTAGAAGTTGCAAAATGAATTAGAGATGCATTAAGATAGCAATGCAAAAGCATCAAAAAACGATCTCCGGAGGATACCCCTAAAAATGTATATTTGTATTGATTTTGATGGAACGGTGGTCGATCACCGATATCCCGACATCGGCCAACCGGTGCCTGGGGCGATCGCCTGGCTCAAGAAATTGCAGCGGCACGGGGCAAAGTTAATCCTGTTTACCATGCGATCGAACAGCCCGGAAGGCAGCAACCTGCTCCTTAATGCTGTGCAGTACCTTGAGTCGAACGGAATCAAACTGTATGGGGTGAACAGAAATCCAGACCAGGATATCTGGACGGCCAGTCCCAAGGCGTATGGCGATGTCTATATCGACGATTCGGCTTTCGGCTGTCCCCTCATCATGCCGAAAGGCTTCACCAGACCCTGCGTGGACTGGAAAATCGCAGGACCGCAGCTCGAACACATGTGCCTGAATAGAAGGTAGTCGCAGCAGTACTTATGGAAAATGCCTCTTAAGGTCTTTGGAGCAGGTCAAGGTAAACGTCGAGGGTGTTGAATATTTCGTCTGCGACGATAAGGTTTCCCGATTTAACCGTTTGCGAGAGATCGATTGTCAGCGATGCCAGTTTCTGGAAACCGAACATGCCGGCAACGCCACGCAAAGCATGAGCTTTGGCGTAGAGATTTTCATAGTCGTTTTCCTGCAGTGCCAATTTCATCGTACGCAGATCTTCGGCGATGGTCCTGAGCAGGTCCGGGAGCAGTTCCCTCAGTGAGTCGGGGACATCTTCCGGTTGATCGTGCTCGAGACAGTATCCGATGGCTTTATTGCCCGATTTCGCCGGCAGGGGGGCCTCTTGATTTTCGATGGCATACTTGTAAATAGTCTGGATCAACTCCTTCTTGAAAAAAGGTTTGCTCAGCACCCCGTCAAAACCGGCTTTAAGGAATTTGTTTTTCTGCTCCTGGAAGGCATGGGCGGTTATCGCCAGAATGGTCTGCGGATGCAGGGTGCCTTGCGATTGCCTCGACCTGATCTCTTTGGTAGCGGTGATGCCATCCATTACCGGCATGCGAACATCCATGAGAATGAGGTCGAACGTATCTGTCGCCAGACGGTCCAGTGCTTCCTTGCCGTTTTCGGCCGCTTCCATGTGGATAGGGTAATCCTTCAGATACGCCCGGATTACCTCGATATTGTCTTTGATGTCATCGACCACCAGAATTTCCAGTTCCGGGAAGCTGTCCGGAGTAATGAAGGAGGCGTCAAGGCGAACTCTTCTTCTGTCCGATGGCTCGGCAGGCGGGAGCGGAAGGGAACAGCTGAATATCGATCCTCGCCCAAGTGCGCTTTGGACCTTGAGTTCTCCTCCCATGGCCTTGGTCAGCTTCTGGCTGATAGCCAGCCCGAGCCCCGCACCGCTATGTTGCTGGGCAAGGGAGTCGTGAGCCTGGGTGAAACGGTCGAAGATGATTATCTGCTGTTCTTCGGAAATACCGATTCCGGTATCGATGACGCTGAGAATAAGGTTTCCGGGTACTTTGAAATTTTCCTTGATTTTGAGGGTGATGGAGCCGTTTGGCGTGAATTTTACCGCATTGTTTATCAGATTGAGAAGTATCTGGAAAATCTTTAGAGGGTCGCCGATCCTCTCCATCACAAGAAGTGAATCTACTTCCACGGAATACTGCAAATTTTTGTGAATACACAGTGGCAGTATCGAAGCTTCCAGTTGGTTGAGTATCTTTTCCAGACTGAAAGGTTCGGGTTCGATGGTGATTTTTCCGGCGTCGATACGGGAAAATTCCAGGATGTTGTTGAGAATCTCCATGAGCTGCCGTCCGGTCACCCGAAGACTGTTCAGGTATCGGATTTGGGACGTGTTCAGTTCGGTATCCGCCAGCAGGTTGGCCATGCCGAGAATGATATTAAGGGGAGTGCGGATTTCATGGCTCATGTTGGCCAGGAAATCGGACTTTGAATTATTTTCCTGTTGCGCCTGGTGATGGTATTGCAGGAGTTTTTCGTTAGTGAGCTTCAGGTGACGTCTATTGATATCGTCGATTTTTTCCTGCCGAATCTGCTGCTCTCGCAGGCGGGCGAGTTTTCTTTCCAGATAAGCGCATTCCTTGCGCAGACGGATGACCTCTTGTTCGGAGGATATGTGCTGTTCGTCTTTCACGATGTCCTCGAACTTAAGGCTACAACGACATAGGTGTCGTTATGAAAGCGGGTAGGTTTGCCGACCGAGAAGGGAGCGATTTCGCCGTAGCAGTAAAAGCCGAAGAAGGGGATCATTTCATCGGTCTGCCGGAGTAATTCAAATTTTTCGTTGGCCTTTGAGCCAAGAACATGCCGCACCCATGTGCAGGGGAAGATGAGAATCAGTTCAGGATCGATCTCACTCAGGATACTCAGGTTTGCCTGCTCGGCGGCATAAAGAATGTCGTTTCGGGAAACGAGGGTGAGGCGGACCGTACAATCTTCCGGAAACGTGCTGACAAAAACGATGCTTTCGTCCTCTTTGTTAATGGAGAGAGGATCCCTCAGATAGAATTCCGTCTCGTTCTTTTCGTAGACGGCCAGGGGGAATTCGCTGATCTCTTCGTCATAGTCGCCGAGATGATCGCGGTAAAAAGCCATGGCCGTTTTCCCGTCTATCTCATGCACCACATTTTTTTCATGCCTGCCGAGGGTGAAGTGGAGGCCGGTCGGTACCGGACCGGTGCGGATGGCGCTGGTCACTCGGAGATCGCCTGCGAGCAGGAGAATCGGAGCGGCGTCGCTGTAGATCCGGTCGTTGTGGAATTGATAGCAGTGCGTAAAGCGAGAATGATCTCCTGCCGTTCCGCCAAAAACCGGAAACACATCGCCGAAGGCATGTTGAATAGCCTCATCGAGGTCGGTGCCGATGGTTGTAAGGCCGTCGGGGAAGGTGAAGGCGCAGACCGGTTTACTTTGCAATGTTCGACAGGCATCGGCATAGGCCGCCTTGAAAGAGGCTTCTGCATTGCGTGAGATGTTTGTGGCCACGGCGGTGGCAAACTCGATTGAATCCGAGGAGAGGAGGAGGAGGGCCAGGGCGTCTTCAATAAATCCGGTTTGCCGGCTGATTTCTCCGTCGGTGGTGCAGCCGATGAGTTGGATTCCTGGAAATTCCCTTAATATTCGAGCGAGCAGGTCGGAAAAATTGGCATCCATGCAGGAGGTAAAAAAAATGCCGAGCTGGGGAGAGTTGCCGTCCAGCTTGTTTTTGCAATCGGCAATGACGTCTTCAATGGCGACGGCGACGTCAATGTCATCGCTGATTCCAATAACGGATTGTATCATTTTCCGGGTTTTCTCCTGAAAGAATTACAGGGATTGTCTTCTCATGTTTTAAGCTTTAACAATATAACCTAAAGTTGCCTGAACCAGAACAAATTCATGCGGAATTTTTTAACGAATAATGCTAGTGTTTGCCGACACCGTCGGCAGGTCTGCCGGTTGCTGTCAGGCAAGAGCTGATTCTCGTTGAATACCTACCCGCCGAAAACAAGTATACCTGAGTTTTTCGGCTGCCCAAAAATATAGAGGAAAAGATCATGAGTGTGACTGTCACACAACTTTATCGCAGAATTGACGAAGACCGCGCCTATTGTTTTCATGTTGAGTTAAAACGATCACTTACACCGCAGGAAATGACTTGTCTGAGGCTCATTTTGGCGGATGGTTTTCTTGTCGATTCGGTACAGGAGAAACCTGTATTGCAGGGAGGCAGGGTGGTGGAGGTCGGACCCCGGCTGAACTTTGCTACCGCCTGGTCGTCGAATATGGTTTCAATCTGCCAGGCGACGGGGCTCGCAGCTGTTACCAGAGTGGAGAGATCGCGGCGTTACCGGGTGCCGGAAGGCGAGGATCTTCAGGCTTTTATCAACCGTCATCATGACCGGATGACCGAATGCCATTATCCGGAACCGCTTACCACCTTCGAGACCGGTGTCGTGCCGGAACCGGTGTATGAAGTCGATCTCAAGACGAAGGGTCCGGATGGATTGAACGAATTGCCGGGAATATCGATGGATGAGAGGGATCGCAACCTCTATTACGATTATTTCGTCAACCGGCAGGGGCGCAACCCGACTATTGTCGAGATCATGGATCTGAACAACGCTAATTCCGAGCATTCCCGCCATGGTTTTTTCAAAGGAAAACAGGTGATTGACGGGCAGGAAATGGAGGATACCCTGTTTGATCTGGTGACTGCCACTCTCAAAGCCAGTCCTAAAGGTTCGGTAGTCGCCTTTAAAGACAATTCATCGGTGATTACAGGCTATGAAATCGAAACGTTACTGCCCAGGGAGCCAGGCCGCCCCTCCTTTTTCATCCCGGTGCGAACATCCTATCATCCGCTGCTCACCGCCGAGACCCACAACTTCCCCACCGGGGTGGCGCCCTTTCCCGGGGCGGAGACCGGTACCGGCGGCCGTATCCGCGACGTTCAAGGCACCGGGAGGGGTGGTTTTGTCATTGCCGGCACAGCCGGCTATTGCGTCGGCAACCTGAATATTCCGGGCTATGAACTGCCATGGGAGAACCGCTTTCCCTGCCCCGATAATCTGGCCGATGCATTGACGATCGAGATCGAGGCGAGCAACGGCGCCTCCGATTACGGCAATAAATTCGGCGAGCCGCTGATTCAGGGTTTTACCCGGTCCTTTGACATGCGTCTTGCGAGCGGCGAGCGCTGGGGTTTTCTCAAGCCGATCATGTTCACCGGTGGCATTGGCCAGATCGATGCCCGGTTGACCGAGAAAAAGACTGCTGAAAAAGGCATGCTCATCGTTCAAATAGGTGGCCCGGCCTATCGCGTCGGTTTCGGGGGCGGCGCCGCCTCCAGCATGCTGCAGGGGGAAAACGAATCAAGCCTCGATTTCAATGCGGTGCAGCGTGGCGATGCGGAGATGGAGCAGAAAATGAACCGCGTCATCCGGGCCTGTAACGAGATGGGCGACCGGACCCTGATTGATGTGATCCATGATCAGGGGGCCGGAGGACCCGCCAACGTACTCAAGGAGCTGGTGGAGAAGTCCGGTGGTCGCGTTGAGATCCGCAATATCCGGGTGGGCGATCCGACCATGTCGGTCCTGGAAATCTACGTGGCCGAATATCAGGAGCGTAACGGCTTCCTGATCAGCCCGGGAAATATCGAAAAATTCAAGGCCATCTGCAACCGGGAGAAGGTGAACTGCGAGGTGCTGGGCGAGGTGACCGGCGATCTGCGGTTTGTCCTGCATGACGCCGGCGACGATACCACGCCGGTGGATATCGATCTGCCGGTGCTCCTGGGAGATATTCCGCAGAAGACCTTTACCGACCGGCGGAAGCCTTATGCAGCAAAACCACTTGCGCTGCCGGCCGACCTCACCGTTGCCGCCGCTCTCTACGACGTGCTGCGGCTGGTCTCGGTGGGTTCCAAGCGCTTCCTCACCAACAAAGTGGACCGGGCGGTTACCGGCCTCATCGCCCAGCAGCAGTGCTGCGGCCCGTTGCAGTTGACGGTTGGCGACGTGGCGGTTGTTGCCCAGAGCCATTTCGGCAAAACCGGAATCGCCACGGCCATCGGCGAGCAGTCGATCAAGATGCTGGTGGATCCAGCGGCAGGAGCACGAATGGCGGTGGGCGAGTCGCTGACCAATCTGGTTTTTGCCAGGATTGAAGATCTCGGACAGGTCAAATGTTCCGCCAACTGGATGTGGGCGCCGAAACTGCCGGGGGAGGGCGCTGCCATCTATGATGCGGCGCAGGCGATGCGCGATCTGATGATTCAGGTCGGCATGGCGGTCGATGGCGGCAAAGACAGTCTGTCGATGGCCACCATGGTCGGCAATGAGACCGTCAAGTCGCCGCGCGAACTGGTCATTTCCGCATATGCGGCGGTCCCCGATATCACCAGGGTTGTGACCCCGGATATCAAAAAACCGGGGTCGCCTTTGCTCTATCTCGATCTTGGCGGCGGCCATTCCAGGCTGGGCGGCAGTGCTCTCGCCCAGGTCATGGGTCAGATGGGCGATGCCAGCCCCGATCTTGCCGACGGAGCACTACTGAAAGCCTGTTTTGGTGCGGTCCAGGAGTTGCTGGCCAAGGGATTGATCTCGGCCGGGCATGATCGCAGCGACGGTGGTCTGATCACCACCCTGTTGGAGATGGCCTTTTCCGGCAACTGCGGTCTCGATATCTCGCTTACCGGCAGTGCGTCGGTTTTTGAGACTCTTTTTGCCGAGGAGCTCGGGCTTGTCCTTGAATGCCGGCCGGAAGTGCTGGCCGAGGTAGAAGATATACTCGGCAAGGCCGGGGTGCCATTCTTCCAAGTCGGTACCGCTACTGCCGATAAGCGCGTCCGGATCAGCTGCAATGGCGAGAAGGTGCTGGACGAGCAGATGATCGTGCTGCGCGGCTGGTGGGAGGAAACCAGCTATCAGCTGGAACGGCTGCAGATCTATCCGGCCTGTGCCGACCAGGAAAAAGAGCTTATCTATGATCGCAAAGGGCCGACCTACCATCTGCCCTTCAGCCCCGAACCGGCGCCTGTCGAGCTGCTTACCAGAGCCGACAAACCGAAGGTGGCGATTCTGCGGGACGAGGGATCCAATTCGGACAGGGAGATGACTTCCGCCTTCTACTTAGCCGGTTTCGAGCCGTGGGATGTCTGCATGAAGGATTTCCTCGACGGCACCGTAAGTCTTGATGATTTCCGCGGACTGGCAGCGGTTGGCGGCTTCTCCTACGCCGATGTCCCCGACTCGGCCAAGGGCTGGGCAGCGACCATCCTGTTCAATCCCCGGTTGAAGCAGATGTTTGACGAGTTCTATCATCGACCGGATACCTTTACATTAGGCGTCTGCAATGGCTGCCAGCTCTTCGGCCTGCTTGGCTGGGTGCCTGAGCCGGGTCTCGCAGCCGAACGCCAGCCCCGCTTTGTCCGCAATGTCTCGGGACGCTTTGAATCCCGCTGGGCCACAGTCAAAGTAGAAAAGAGTCAGGCCATGATGCTGAAGGGCATGGAGGGACTGGTCTTCGGAATCCATGTCGATCATGGCGAGGGGCGGCTTCATTTTCCTGACAGCGAGCTTTTCGCCAAAGTCAAAGCGGGCGGCATGGCTCCACTGTTCTATGTCGACGATGATGCTCTGCCGACCGAAAATTATCCGTTCAACCCGAATGGTTCGCCGGAAGGGCTGGCAGGTCTCTGTTCCGCCGATGGCCGTCATCTGGCGCTCATGCCCCATCCGGAGCGGGTCTTCCTGCCGTGGCAGGCTCACTATCTGCCGGAGGCGATGAAGGGGTTGAGGGTCACGCCATGGATGCAGATGTTCAGGAACGCCTATGAATGGTGCATGGCCAAATAGATGATGTCGACATGCCGCGTCGACCAGTCGGCGCGGCGTGCGGCATCACCGGTCCGGCGATTTCTTGTTTTTAGTCAGCTGTTTTTCCAGCATGATTTTGAGAATGGTTTTATCCGCATGACTCATGCCGTCATGACTCAGCGCTCCCATGTTCTGGATGGTCTTCTGGGTTGAGTTGCCGATGATTCCATCGGTATCCTTGACATTCACCCCGTGCAGCGAGAACAATGCAGCCTGCACTGCCGCTCCCGCGGCGGTGTTCAGCTTGATGGCGCAGCCGGCCTTGGCGCCATCGCAGATCACCCCTGCCAGATCTTCGAGGATATTTTTGATCGCCCCTTCCATGTGGTGGACGTCGCCGCCGACCAGATAGGTGATTCCCGCGGTGGCACCCGCCCCGGCCGCGACCGAACAGCCGCAGACCGCCGACAGGCGACCTGTATGGGCTTTAACGTAGGCGGTGATGATGTGGCTGAGGCCGATGGCTCGGAGTATGGTTTCCCGGTCATGGGTGATGAAGTCCTTCATTGCCCAGATCGGCAGGATGGCGGTCAGGCCGTGGTTGCCGCTGCCGGCGGAACTCATGGCCGGCAGTTTCGCTCCGCCCATGCGGGCGTCCGCTGCGGCCGAGGTCAGTCGACGCGCCGAAGTGGACATGTCGTTGACCATGAGTTTCTGTTTGATCAGCCGGTCGATGGCCTTGCCGATCCCGAGACCGCTGCCGTGTTTCAAGCCGTATTCGGCCAGAGCAAGGTTATGATTGACCCCTACTTCCAGAAAGTCGAGGTCGCTGTCGTCAAGCTCCGCCGTCAGGTCGAGGATCTGTTCCAGGGTCAGCTCGCGCAGCCAGGCCTCAAGTTCCGCCAAGGTGCGTTTGCCGCCTTTCTGCCGAGTCCGGGCAAGCAGAGGAGAAGTGGTTATCTCCTCCCCGTTCAATTTGAGACCGACTATATTATTGTGGAGGTCGACGATCAGGGATTCGGCTACATTTTCCCCCGCGACAAGCCGTGTCCGCACATGGAGACCGACTTCATCCCTGAGGTTGACGGTCACCCTGTTTTCCGCAAGCAAGGTTTTGGCCTTGGCAATGGTTTCATCGTTGAGGCTTTCCAGGACCTCGAGTCCCCGGTCCGGGCTGCCGCCATAGGCGCCAAGGGCTGCGGCAGTATCGAGTCCTGTCATGCCGCCGGTGCCTGGGATAGTGACGGCCAGGCCGTTTTTATAGATGTTCGGATCGATCCATATTTCAATAGTGTCGAATTCTTTTGCCGGCAGCAGTGTGGCTGCCGCCGCCGCGCCTAAAGCAATGGCCACCGGTTCGGTGCAGCCGAGCGCCAAGGTAACTTCCATCTCAAGGATGTCTTTGACCGTAAATTTCATAGCGAGGTTCCTTAACGCCGGCATCTTGTTATCTTGCCAGAATGAATTCGATTTCAATATTTGAGCCGAGCGGCAGAGCGGCAACCTGTACTGTGCTTCTTGCAGGAGGAGCTTCAGGGAAATGACTGCCGTACGCTTTGTTCATCTCCTGAAAGTCGGCGAGATCGGTGAGAAAGATCGTCGTTTTCACCGCCCGGTTCAGCTCGGTTCCCGCCTCTTTGGCGATGGCGGCGGCATTCTTGAGAATCCGATCGGTTTTTACGCCGATATCTCCCTCCACCATTTTGCCGCTGATTGGGTCGATCGGCAACTGGCCGGAAATGAACAGCAGGTCGCTGGTGCCAATGGCTTGGGAGTACGGGCCGATGGCGGATGGGGCGTGGCTGGTAGCAATGACATTGCGAATCATATTAGGCCTCTTGTCCGTTGGTTGAACTGGTTGTTCTAATTTTCTTTATGTAGTTGTAGACGGTAAATCTGGTGACACCCATCATCCGGGCGACCTGTTCCACCGCTCCCTTGAACTGGAAGATGCTGTTGTCTTTAAGAATGGTGATGAACCGGCATCGTTCGTCGACATTCATGGTCGAAGGATGTTTGCCTATCTCCGCTGCAGCCTGGTGAAGAAATGCCTCAACCGTTTCGCTTGCCGAATGGGCGAAGGTCTCGACGGAAGGGGGGGAATCGTTTTCCGGCAGGTTGAGGAAAGGCGTCAGGGCCTGGCTGGCATTATAGAATTCAGTCGTATCGAAGTTGATGCACAAGGCAGCGACCGGTCTGCCGGTGGTGTCTCGGAACAGGGTTGTTGCCGATTTGAGGGATTTGCCATCGGTGCCGGTCGTCTTATAATTGTAAATATCCTCTCCATCACCGGATTTCCGATTGATCATCTTGAGCAGCAGGTCGGTGGCGGGAGCGCCTGGTTTCCGATTTGTGACATGTCCCCGGATGTATGTCAGGGAGTTGGGTAACTCGGTCAGATCATGAACGCATGCTTCACAGTTTTTTCCGAACATGGCGACGACAGCGTCGGCCAAACGCTGAAGGTTTTGCAAGAGACACACTTGGTCGATCATGGCTGTCTGCGCTTATCTATTGGGGTTATGTGAATTTGCACATATTCTGACAATGGACAGGCAAAGTGTCAACAAAAAAATTTGACAAATTCAAAATATGTTGAATGTTGTCAGGTGGACAAAGGACAAAGAAGTTTCGAACAGAGGAAGGACCTTTTTTACCCTTGGTGAATTATCGATGGAATTTCATGATAATCTTTTTAATTTGATAATAATTTTATTTTGTGACGATAATTAAGTAACAACATAACGCAGCAGTCTTACTAACCTGTCCAGGAGGGAAACGATGGCAGAACAAAGGAACAATTCACTCCAATATCATATTTCGGCGGTAAAAAAGGGAGAACGGGTCTTCGAAAATGCCTTCCAAAGTGTCAGTCGTATGGTGTTGGGGGGTGAAATTGACAGGGTCATGGTCAATGGAAAAAACACTTTTGACTTTAAAATATTCAGGAAGGGAGCAAAACATATCGTCGGCATGTATGACGAGATAAATTCTTTCGTTTCCTTTATCAAGGATGCTTCCCAGGGGGGATCCTCCAAGGAAATGGCCTTTGTTCTGGTAGGAGAACCGGGTAACGGCAAGACCTTTCTGGTCGAGCATCTTTGTAAGTTGTATCGCCAGTTTTTGTCGATAGCAGGCAACAGGAAGTACACTTTCCGCTTTACTCAACTCGACAAACTCGGTTCCTACGGCAACATCACCACCATTGAGTCCCAGACCTATGAAGACCCGATGGTGCTGGCGATGAACCTTATGGAAACCAAGGAAGAATCGAAGCAGTATCTGGCCAGAAAATATCGCGTAGCCGATGATATGATGGAAACCTGGTTTGAAAATTATCGCCCCATGGGGGCCGACTCTGCGTATATCTGGAATAATATCCGGGAGTATACCGGCGGCAAGCCTGACGATATGCTGGAATTTATCGAACTTGCTACGGTTCCTCTGGTCGAGAGTCTGGGGACGGTGACCGGTAAATACCCTGCCAAAGATAAAATCACTTCGTCGGCCGTCGATCTGCTGGGTGAAGAGTCCATTCAGCGACTCCTGCACATAACCGACACCAACAACCCTTACCGCTTTGACTTGCGGCGGGGGGCATTGGCAAGGGTAGCCGGTGGCGGCATCCATTTCAGCGATGAGATCTACAAGAACAAAAAAGACCTCGTCCAGGTATATCTCGGGATCATTCAAAACCGTTCCATCGAGATCGACGGCTATAAGTGGCCGATAGACTGCCTCATTGTCGCCACCAGCAACAACTCGGAATTCAATCGATTCCTGGCCGAAAAGGAAGAGGCGCCGATTGTCGACCGGTGCCGTATCTGCTATGTCTCGCACAATACCAACCATGTGCTGCAGAAGGACCTTACCGCCTATGCTATCGGCAACGAGTCGAAAACAACATTGACCGGCGATGCGATGCATCAGGATCCCAACCTCAATCATGCCGCTTCGGTGGCGGTTGTCTTAACCCGTCTGCCCAGATCGGAAAAACTTACCCCGATCGAAACGATGAAACTGGCGGCAGGCGAAGTGGCAGGGGAAAAGAGTCTCAAGACCCTGTCGGAGGTCATCGATACCCTCAGTCAGGAACACGATATCACCAAGCGTTTCGGCCAGAAAGGGCTCGGCCAGAGAAATCTCGGGCGCTCCATCCAGCTTATGCTGGAGAGTTCGGAGACTAATGAGGGCAAATGCATGTTTGCCTACGACGTATTCCGAGCACTCGAGCGGGTCATCCTTGACTATGTTTCGGAGGCGAAAGACCGGGCGAAGTTTCTCGACGACCTGAAGATCGCCAAGGGGCTGTATCGGGAAAGGATCATGACCGAGATGTTCAATGCCTATATGGATGAACCTCTGGCCATCCGCAAGGATGTGATGAACTATGTCAACATGATCATCGGTATCGACGCCGAGAATCTTGGGGCCGACAAGATGTGGAAATATAAAAATCCCCAGACCGGCGAACTGCAGGCGCTGAAGATTGACGAACGGTATATCAATTCGGTCGAGGATTGCCTTGGTCTGAAGACCCGCGAGCAGAAGGATTCGTTCCGGACATCTATTCGGAAGATTTACGGGCAGAAGATATCGGTGAGGCCGGACTATGATTTCATGGATAACCTCGAACTGGTCAAGGCGGTAACCGATGTTCGCTTGAAGTCGGACATTGCCGGTTCCGGCAGCCTCATCGGGGCGCTTGCCAATCGGACCAATGAAGAGAACCAGAAACTCTACGACCGCATGATTGAAACGATGCTCAATAAGCTCGGCTACTGCACTACCTGTGCCCAGAAGACCATTGAATACTTTTGTACTCAGGTGGATGAGAACTGAACTACCATGAAACAGAACAGATAGGGTGAAAAAACGGACGAAAGATGAAAGACAAACTCCTGACCTATTACAATACCCTGAAAAAGCAGGGACTGACAGTCGAACAGGATAAGTTGATCCGCTATGAACTGGATCTGCTTGCCTTGGACGATGACCATTTCTGCATTTCTCCGCCGGTTACCCGAAGTCTTTTCAGCTATACCGATCTGGAAATGCTCCATGACGGATCGCCGCCGAATTTGCTGGCTCTTTCTTCGGCCCAGTCGCTCGATTATCTGCTCGAGCGTGACAAACAGCGGGAAAAAGATGGATTCCCGAGAAAGATCAGAGTCGGCAAGATGGTCAAGCCGAGCCAGAATGGCGATGACAAGGTCGTTATTGTCCCGACCACAGTGGAGGAAAAGCTTCTCCATGACCGGGCTCGTTTCAATGAGGAAGGCGAAGGCGGGGGCGATGGTCAGGGCGGCGAGGGAGGAGCCGGGGAAGGCGAGGAAGGTGAAGTTATCGGCGAACAACCGGTACGACCTGAACAGGGCGGACAGGGAGGAGCCGGACAGGGGGAAGGCGGCGCTCA
Source organism: Desulfobulbaceae bacterium BRH_c16a (assembly GCA_000961725.1). Taxonomy (GTDB): domain Bacteria; phylum Desulfobacterota; class Desulfobulbia; order Desulfobulbales; family Desulfocapsaceae; genus Desulforhopalus_A. The sequence continues at coordinate 35,158 of LADS01000066.1, read as the reverse complement.
CGATGTCGAATCAAATGCTTACGATCTCGGCCGGATACTTACCGAGCAGTTCGAGCTTCCCAATCTCAAGGATAAAGGCAAGAAGAAGTCACTGACCAAATATACCTATGACCTCACCGATAGAAATAGAGGTTTCGGACAGATACTCGATAAGAAGGCGACTCTCAAGCGCATTGTTCAGACCAATATCGCCCTGAAGCGTATTCAACCCAAAGGGCAGGTTGACAGCCGCAGGCTGCTGATTGCTCCATCCGACCGGGTGTATCGGATTCTTTCCAAGGAAAAGGATTATGAATCCCAGGCGGTGGTGTTTTTTGTCCGCGATTATTCCGGTTCGATGGGTGGGAAGCCGACGGAGCTGGTGGTCAATCAGCATGTCCTGATCTACTCCTGGCTTATATATCAATATAAGAATCAAGTGGAAACCCGTTTTATCCTGCATGATACCGAGGCTAAGGAAGTCGAGAATTTCCAGATTTACTATAATTCCTCGGTGGCCGGAGGCACCCAGGTTTCCAGTGCCTATGCGCTGGTCAATAAAATCGTCGAAGACGAAACGCTCGAGCGGGACAACAATATCTATGTATTCCACGGAACCGACGGCGATGACTGGGATACCAAAGGGGAAAAGGCAATTCCCGAATTGAAGAAGATGCTTGCCTACGCCAGCCGGGTGGGTATCACCATCGCCGAAAACGGCTACGGAATATCAGGGCAGACCGAAGTGGAGAAGTATGTTCGTAAATCCGGTCTGCTCGAAGAAAAAAAGGCGCTGTTGCGTCTTGATGTAATATCCAAGGAAACCAACGAATCACGGCTCATCTCGGGGATAAGGGAACTTATTTCCTGATGGGCAGGTGAGGATCGTTCGGCTCTTCCGGATACTTACTCTCACTGTGAGGTATTATGGAACTTGTCAGTCAACATGCAAAGAAGATCATGGAAGGATGTAAGGAGCGGGCCCGTGATGCGGGGCTGCGGTTTCAGGATGAAAGTCTTGAGTACATCGTAACCAACCGTGACTTCCTGCAGCTTTCCCCAAAAAATATGATCCCGACCCTTTATGACTACTGGGTTCAGGATGTCGAGGTGTTAAAAGAGCAGGGACAGTACGAACTGTATCCCAACAACCCGTATGAAACGGTCATCAACACCCGTCCGCCTATTTCCTACTATAACGACAATAATCCGGACTGGTTGAATGTGATGATATTCTACCATGTTATCGGACATATCGATTTTTTTCAGAACAATCTGTTTTTTGAGCATACCTGGGATTACGATTTTGCCGGCAAGGCCCTTTCCGACAAGCGGCTGATCGCCAAGCTCCGCTCTGAGAAGGGGAGATGGGTTGATTATGTCATTGAATTTGCAAGAGCCATTGACAATCTGGTTGGCTATTTCGACATGCTTTCTTCGTTGAACGGAGGCCATAAGTTATCGAAGATTGACTATTATTTCGATGTGTTCCTGCAGGAAAGAGAGAAAAAATCGATCGCCGGGTATGTCTCGGAGATAGAAAAATATAATAAATATCTTCGCGAATTCCCCGATGATGGGGAAACCCGTTTTCTTAACCGGGTGAAGATCAAACATGCCGAGTTCGAATCCCTTTTCGAGAGAGCCTATCAGAAAAGCGGGAATGGCGGGCGAAGGGATCTGCTCCAGTTCCTCATGAGAAACTCCAAGTTTCTCAACCGTGAAGAGAATAAATGGATGCTTCCGATCATCGAGCTGGTTCGCACGACGTCTCTTTATTTCCAGCCCCAGATTCGTACCAAGATTCTCAATGAAGGTTGGGCAAGTTACTGGCATGAAAAACTATTTATGAAAGATGACCGTATTCTCGGGCATGAGGTCGATTATGCGGTGATTAATGCAAAGGTAACCGCCATGCCTCGAGTCGGCCTCAATCCTTACGCCTTAGGCATGCGACTCTTCAGCTATTTGGAATCCCAGGCAGAAAAAGGTAAAATATCTCATAATTATAATTTGATAGCTGACCAACATGAGAGAAAAACGTACAACGAGCCGACCGGAGAAGGGCTAAAATTCATTTTTTCCGTGCGGGAGAATTTTTGCGATTCCATGTTCATCAATACCTTCATCGACCAGGAATTCGTCGATCTGCATCGGCTTTTCGTCGTTGACCGGCGGTTGAATAAGGAGCGAATGACCTGGCAGTATTATGTGAAATCACGCAAGGCCGAGCAATATAAAAAGATGGTTGCCGATTCCCTCTATCATCCGCCGGCGATAACCATTAATGTCGATGAAGATGATACTTTGGTCATCACCCATGTCTTCGAAGGTAAACCCCTGTATCGTGATTATATCGAGGCTACCCTTATGGGTATCGAATTTCTCTGGGGAGGAAAAACCTGCCTCTACTCTTTTGAGGCCGAACCGGTGAAAAAAGAGGGGCAGAGCCAGCCGAGAGACGAACAGCCCCGCGAGATAAAATGGCGACGGTTTCGCTATACCATGAAAGACAGAAAAATGACCAGGGTTCTGGTTGATTAATAAAATGGGAAAGGTGAGTGATGCGTGATTTAAGCAAAGCCATGGGCAATCTTGAGCACTGTAAGGGCCAATGGCGCCAGTCCCCGACAATCTCCTTTAACGATTTTCTGCGTGAGGCCATAGACAACCCGCAGCTGGTAATCCGCAATATATACCAGGTGTATTCCGATATGATCGATGCTTTTGTGCTCGATGGTATTGATGAATACGGCGAAGATCCGGAGTCGATCCAGTTCCTGAAATATGACTCCACCAAGATTTTTGTCGAAGGCTCGGACAGACCGTTTTTTGCCGATCGGCTTTTTGCCAACCGTTTTATGCGTCATGTCGACAGTTTCAAAGTGGGATCGAAGCAGAACAAAATCTATATCTTTGACGGACCCCATGGCAGCGGCAAGTCGACGTTTCTCAACAACCTGCTCCGCAAGTTCGAAGAATATGCCAATTCACCGGAGGGCTCCCGGTATGAGGTGGTCTGGCGACTCAAAAACGATCATCTGCTGGGAGGGTTGCACAGCCTCAATTCCCTCACCGAGAAGTTGGCCTGGGTCCTTGAGAATGACGGTAAAACAGATCTGGCCACCGAAATGAAATGCGTCTGCAACCCCGAGAATGATCTGGGCGGGTATTTCGACGTGCCTTGTCCGAGCCATGATAATCCGCTGCTTCTGGTGCCGAAAGAGGTCCGTCGCCGGTTTTTTGACGATCTTTTTGAAAACGACGAGTTCAAGTGGCAGCTATTTACCGAGAAGAAGTATGAATGGATCTTCCATGAGGAACCGTGCACCATCTGCGTTTCTCTCTACAATGAACTGATAGAGAAATATCGCGATCCGTTGAAGGTGATGGAATGTATCTACGCCCGGCCCTACGTCTTTAACCGGCGTCTGGGAGAAGGTATATCGGTTTTCAATCCCGGAGACAAACCGCTGCGCAATACGGTTATAACCAATGAGCTTCTTCAGAAAAAACTCGATACCCATCTTTCCGGCAACAAACATGTCAGCTATCTCTACTCGCGATATGCCAAGACAAATAACGGCATTTATGCTCTGATGGATATTAAATCTCATAATACCGAGAGGTTAATGGAGTTGCATAATATTATCAGCGACGGCGTGCATAAGGTTGAAGATAATGAAGAAAAGGTGAATTCCCTGCTTTTTGCCCTGATGAACCCTGAAGACAAGAAACTGCTGGACGATCTGCAGGCCTTCAGTGATCGGGTGGAGTACATCAATATCCCGTATGTTCTTGATCTGCAGACAGAAGTAGATATATATAGGGAAATTTTCGGTAAACATATCGATGAGAGTTTTCTGCCCAGGGTACTTCATAATTTTGCCCGGGTAATCATTGCCACAAGGCTGCGAACCAAATCCGAGGCGATGGAAGAATGGATCGGAAAGCCGGAAAAATACGAAATGTACTGCGACACCAATCTGCAGCTCTTAAAAATGGAGATTTTTACCGGATATATTCCGGAGTGGTTGAAAGAGGAGGATGTCACCAATTTCACCGCCAAGCGACGGCGGAAAATTATTTCCGAGTCGGAAAAGGACGGTTGGAAAGGACTATCCGGCCGGGATTCCATACGATTATTTAATGAGTTTTACTCAACCTATGTCCGCGACGATAAACTTATCGATATGTCGATGCTCGGCAAGTTTTTTCGCAAATACTGTAAGGAGGACCGGAGCATTCTGCCCCTGGGTTTTCTCGATTCCCTTTTGAGAATGTATAACTATACGGTTTTGCAGGAAGTCAAAGAATCATTGTACTATTACAACGAGGAGCAGATCTCGCGGGAGGTTATTAACTATATCTTCGCCGTCAATTTTGAGATTGGCGCCGTGGAGACCTGCGAATTTACCGGCGAACGATTGGATATTACAGAGGAGTTCTTTAAACGGCTGGAGTCTCGCCTGCAGGTGGAGCCGAGAAATGCGGTGTCTTTCCGTAACACTGTGCAGAAGGCGTATACCACCACCGCCCTGCCCCAGGAAATGCTGCGCGATGGTCTGCCTATTGCCGAGACTGCTCTCTATCTTCATCTCTATGAAAGATGTACACAGAATCTCAAGGAAAAAGTGCTCGAACCGTTTCTAAGGAATGAGAACTTCCGGCGAGCGGTCAAGGATTACGATAACGATCAGTTCAGGACGTACGACAAGAAGATCCAGAGCGATGTCAGATACATGATCGATAATCTGCAGAAAAAACACCGGTATTCAAGGCAGGGGGCGAAGGAGATTTGTATTTACGTTATCGATAATAATCTTGCAGAAATATTTTCAGGTACAACGCTAGCTACAACGTAGCCGGTTGTCTCCTGCGGTTCGTTCCGGCTTTCGCTGGACGAACGAAGAGTTAACTTAGGGCCTGTCCACAAATAACATGAACAACCTTTAGAGTCGGCTATTTTTCATCATCGCCACCCCTATGAAATTTTTATCCCCGACGGCACCAGAAAGCTCATCGTCGGCACTCTTCCGCCGCCGCGTTTCTCGATCGGCGGCCTCAGGCTGAGAGATGTTGATTTTTGCTACGGAAGTTGTGACGGGATGCTGTGGCCGGTGCTGGATGCGATCTTTCAGCTCTCTTTCCGGTATGACAATTCCGGGGAGGCAGTGCGGGAAAGACAGGATTTTCTCCGTCGGCAGAAGTTAGGGATCTGCGATATCGTCGAGTCGTGCAGGCGCGAGAAAAATGATGCTTCCGATCTGGGCATGGAGGATATCAGCCTCCGCGATGTCGTCGAACAGATACGACTGCATCCCTCGATCGAGACAGTTTTTTTCACCGGAGGCAATACCAGAAATGGCCCGGAATATCTGTTTCGTCGGCTGTTGAAGACGTACGGTCTTCACCTTCAGTGTATTGCTCAAGAAACTCCCCGGGTGCACAGGTTTTTGGATGCAGGAAAGGCGATCACGACCATTTCCCTTACATCTCCCTCCAATGCCGCCAACCGGGCTATTGGCAGCAATCTCTTATACAAGCAGCGCAAAAAGGACAACCCTGCCTACTCTGTTTTCGACTATCGCGTAGAACAGTATCGAAAGGTTTTCCTTCCGGACAGTGCCTCAGGCAGTAGTCCTGTCGTGCACAGGCTGCAATACGGTATTATTCCGATATCCGATTTATAGATTCTTTTATTGAACAATAACCTGACAGCGCATATCATTTACGTAGTAACGCGGCAAACCCCGTCAAGTGTAATGGAGTCACAGAGGAGGGTGTTATGCGAAGTATGCGGATACTGTTCTTGCTCCTGGTTTTTTTGACAACCTTCTGCGTCGGCAGCCTGGCTGAGTCCGAGGAAAGTTTCACCTCGGCCCGAGAGGAGCTGGTGCAAAAGATCGAGGAAGATGTTCGGAGCACCAGGTTTTATATCGATAAAGAAAGCCTCGATCCGAAAGTCATGGCGGCAATGCGCTCTGTGCCAAGGCATGAGTTCGTTCCCCGATCGCTCCGGAGCTATGCCTATGAGAACAGACCGCTGGCTATCGGGTACGGGCAGACTATTTCCCAGCCATTTATTGTTGCCTTGATGACCGATTTACTGGAAGTGGCTCCGACAGACCGGGTGCTGGAAGTGGGGACCGGCTCCGGCTATCAGGCCGCAATTCTCGCGCAACTCGTTCAACGCGTCTACACTATCGAGATAATCGAGCCACTGGCAAAAGAGGCCGAAGAGCGATTGGAACGGCTGGAAATGAGTAATATCAAAACTCGGATCGGCGACGGCTACTATGGCTGGAGCGAGGCGGCGCCCTTCGACGCGATTATCGTGACTGCGGCTGCCGGCCAGATCCCGCCACCGCTCATCCGGCAGTTGAAAGAGGGCGGCCGCATGGTCATTCCGGTCGGCAGCGGTTTTCAGACCCAGCAATTGCTCCTGATAACCAAGGAAGGCGAGGATCGGATTACTACCCGGCAGATACTGCCGGTGGTCTTCGTGCCGCTCACCGGCAGTCACTGAGAAGTGCCATGACCGACCGGCCACCGCTTATTTCCGTAGGACTCCTGTCAGCCTCGCTGCTTGCCTACGAAATCCTCCTGATGCATCTTTTCGCCATCATCCAGTTTCACCATTTTGCTTATATGATTATCGGCCTTGCCCTTCTTGGCTACGGTTCGAGCGGCACTTTTCTTGCGATATTCCAGGAGCGCATGGAAAAAAACTATGCCGGTTTCTACCTCATCTGGACGGTGCTTTACGGTTTGACCGCCATCTTTTCGTTCTTTCTCGCCCAGGCTGTTCCCTTCAATGGCCTGGAACTGCTCTGGGACCCGAGACAGGTCGCTTTTCTCGCCTTGCTTTTTTTCCTGATCCTTATTCCGTTTTTTTGTGGGGCGACTGCCATCGGAATGACGCTTACGGTTTACCGAAACTCGGTCGCCGCTACCTATGGGGCAGACCTGGTCGGGGCCGGCTTCGGCAGTGTGCTGGTAATTCTTCTGCTGTTTTGGATTTTTCCGGCCAACATGCTGGTGGTGGTCGGCGGGATTGGTTTTGTCGCGGCAGCCATTGCAGTTTTTGAATTGGGCATGGCACGACCAGGCCTCAAGGTCCTTGGACTACTGGGTATTTTTATGGTGGTTGCCATCGTCGGCGTGAACCATACTCTTCAGCCGACGCCATATAAAACCCTGCAACAGTATCGGCAGATCGCGGGGACTGAAATCGTCGACGAACGATCAAGTCCCCTGGGGTTGATTCAGGTTCTAGAAAGCCGTATTATCCCCCTTCGCTATGCTCCGGGGATGAGCCTTGACGCTCTGCAGGAACCACTTGAACAGATAGGCGTCTTCATCAACGGCGAAGGGCTCTCGGTCATTACCCGGGCGCCGGACGATCTTCGGCAACTCGGCTATCTCGATCAGATGACCTCGGCTCTGCCCTATCATCTGCACAAGCCGGAGAAGGTCCTCATTCTTGGCATCGGCGGCGGGCAGGATATTCTTCAGGCAAAATTCCATCGGGTAGACAGCATAACCGGAGTCGAATTGAATCCGCAGATGATCGAACTGCTGACCGGAAAATATGCGGAGTTTTCCGGCAATCTGCTGGGCCAGGGGACCCAAGTGCATCTTGGCGATATGCGCGGCTTTATGGAGAGCAGCAGGAGGGAGTTCGATCTGGTGCATCTGGCCCTGGTCGATGCATTTGCCCCTTCCGCTTCGGGACTCTATGCTCTCAGTGAAGATTATTTATATACGGTCGAGGCCTTGCAGGAATATATCCGCCATCTTTCTCAAGATGGCTATCTTTCCATTACCCGGTGGATAAAAAATCCACCGAGAGACAGCTTGAAACTCATGGCAACGGCTGTCGCAGCCCTGGAAAAATCAGGTGTTGCCGATGTCGGCCGGCATCTGGCCCTTATTCGGGGGTGGCAGACAAGCACCCTGCTGGTAAAGAGAACCGAATTCTCGCAGGAGGAAATAGATCGGATCGAATCCTTCTGTAAAGACCGCTCTTTTGATATTTCCTACACATTTGCCACTCGAGAGGATCAGGTAAACCGTTACAATATCCTTGCCGAGCCGGTGTTTTTCAAGGCAGCCCAGGCTCTGGTGGGGGAAGATTCTGCTGCTTTCATTGAGGAATATAAGTATAACCTCAAGCCGGCCACCGATGACCAACCGTATTTTCATCACTTCTTCAGATGGTCGGCAGTGCGGGAAGTCCTCCAACTCAAGGCAATGGGCGGGGCGGCCCTGCTGGAGGCCGGATATTTGATTCTGCTGGCCGTTCTTTTGATTGCCCTTTTCCTCAGTGTTCTCTTGATCATCACGCCTCTGATCCTCTTTCGGCGTCGCTCACTCGGACAATCATGGGCGATATCGAAACAGAGGGTTTTTCTCTATTTTTCAGCTATCGGCATTGCCTACCTTTTCATCGAGATTGCTTTCATCCAGAAGTTCGTCCTTTTCCTGCATCATCCGGTGTATTCAATCAGTGCAAGTGTCGCAGCGTTTCTGGTTTTCAGCGGGCTCGGCAGTCTTCTGGTCCAGCGGTGGGGCGCTCTTTTACCGGCAAAACAATTGATCCGGATTGTGGTTTTCGGCATCGCCGCGATCAGCCTCTGTTATCTGCTCTGGCTTGGCAAATGGTTTCTCCTCGCGACCGACCTTTCATTCTCCGGCCGCCTGCTGCTCACTGCGCTGCTTATTGCGCCTCTCGGTATCCTGATGGGAATGCCTTTTCCCGTGGCGCTTGCCAGTCTTGCGGCCCATGCTCCCGGACTCATTCCCTGGGCCTGGGGGATAAATGGCTGCGGCTCGGTGATCAGTTCGATGCTGGCTACTCTTTTAGCCATTCATTTTGGTTTCAAGACAGTGATTGTGGCGGCAGTTTTCCTCTACCTGGGAATCTCCCTGTGCTTTCCCGGTCCGGAAGAAGGTTCCCTGCAACAGCCTGTATCGTGACGTGAAATGTGCTACCGCAACAGTTTTTCCCGAGCCGAGGCGATATGGGTGATGATGAGTTCCGCCACCCCGGGCATGAAACCGAGGCCGTCGGCGATACAACCGGCGGCAATGTTCTTGCGTTGAAACCGGGATAACCACGATCCCGGGCCGTCGCCGATGATGTCCCGGCGGTAGTGCAGGCCTTTTACCAGGAAAAGGGGAAGGATGCCCACCTCGGTAAACCCGGCCTCCGCGATCTCGTCGACAAGGTGGCTTGAATCCGGCGATTTTTCCACAACCCCGACATATAGTCTGTTGCCAAATGTGCGACGGAGGATTTTCTCCAGCGAATAGTAAGCCGTCCAGACTGGATGGTCGGTGCCGTGGCCAAGAAGAAGGATAGCCTGTTCGGGTCTCGAACGGATAACCGGCTGCAGGATTGCGGCGAGGCGGTCATAATCCGAGGGAGCGGTAAACAACGGCAAACCGATTGCGAAATCAAGGCCTGACTGACGGGTTGCCTGATGGAGGCGGTGGAATTCGATTCCCGGAAACAAGTGGAGCGATTGCACCACGATTTTCGAAATTCCCTGGCTTGCAAGTTTTTCGAGGACCTCCTCAAGATGCATTGCCGACTGGTTTTCACGCTGTTGCAGCTCGCGGGTAACCATCCTGGATGAATAGGCCCAGATGATCTCATCGTCCGGGAAAGCATTTCCAACCATGCCGCCAAGGTAGGCGTATGTGGCGAGTGCATCGGAGGTTGTGCCGAATGCAGTCATGATTATGGGAAGCATCAGAGTTTCTTCTTTAAGTTGAGATGATGGTGTTGTGGCAATTATTTCATTTGAAATGATTCCTTTCGTGACGATCCTCAACTATACCTTCCCCCGATCAATAGACCAAAGAAAAGTTTTCTCAGTAGAAAAATTGCATAGATATAGGTGCTTGCAGCATCTTTTCAAAGCTGGTAATATTTTTCGAGCAGCAGCTTGACAACAAATAGACAGCTGTGGTATTAAATCATTATATTAAATAATTATATTGATATAATTTGTCAGGGACGTGTCTGAGTTCAAAAGGTATTGCAGGCGGAGCGGAAAATTAAACAGAGGAGAAGAACGATGGTAAAGAAATTTTCGATACTGGCCATAGCCGGGATGTTGGTTTTGCCGACTTTTACCATGGCTGCCGGCGAGACGAATGTCGCCGAGCTGGAGAGAAAAATCGAGGAAATGGCCAGGCAGCTCGAGGAGTTGCGGGCGGCCATGACAGCACAGGCGGAGAAGAATAAGGCCCTGTCGGAAGATGTCGAGACAATTGGCAGTAATGTCGAAAGCCTTGACGAAAGATCGGACGATTGGGATCTGGCATCCCGCTTTAAACTGGATGGCGATTTCCGTACCAGGCTGGATTTTTATAATGCCGATACGATTTTTGGCCGAAATGTCGATAATGACACCATCTGGACCAACCGTTTCCGCCTGAATATGCATGTTAATGCCACGGAAAACGTGGAATTCAAGGGACGTCTGGCGATGTATAAGACCTGGGGCAATCAGTCGGCTTTCGCCAATGAAGGGGACCCGATATTTCCGCTGTTTGACGGCAATGTCACGAGAACACCGACCGGCAGCAGTGCCCTGTACGTTGATCGGGCGTTTGTGAACTGGAATAATATAGCTGGATTGCCGATGTGGTTTTCAATCGGCCGAAGGCCTACCACCGACGGGCCGCCGGCCCAGTACAGGATGGGAGTCGACGACAGGTTGGCAACTCCGATGGCCTTTATGGATTGGCCGTTTGACGGACTCTCGGTCGGCTACGCCTGGAATTGGGGTGTGGAAGCGATAGGTGACAGCCGGGTACGGTTTTGTTATGGACGCGGTTTCGAGGCCGGATCGCAGGATGAGGTCGGATCTATCGAAGACATGGATTTTGCCGGATTCAGCTGGGATATCATGAAGAAAGACGATCGTTTCGCCTATATCCAGACTTTCATGGCCTATGATCTCATTAATTATCCTAACTTCCAGGATCCGATCATCGATGCCAATTTCGGCGCAATGAGCGGAATGGGAGAAAGAACAAATCTCGGTGATGTCTGGCATACGGCTGCGGTTTATCAGGACAAAATCGTCGGTTTTAACTATTTTGCTGCCGGTGGCTGGTCCCAGACCCAGCCTGACAGCAGCGGCTTGTTCAATGACCCGTTCAGTCCGACGGGTCCCAACACCGATAAGGAAGACGGCTACTCGGTCTACCTCGGGGTACGGTATGACCTCGATCCGGCTGGTTTGAAGTTCGGGGCGGAGTATAACTACGGCTCGCAGTACTGGCTGGCGATGTCTCCCGGTCATGATGATATTTATCAGTCTAAGCTTGCGACCAGGGGCCAGGTCTACGAGTTGTATGCCATCTGGGATCTGCCGACCGGCGAGGCGATATCGAAATATGCAAAAACCTTCATGCGACTGGGTTATCAGCACTACGAATATGATTATTCGGGGTCAGGGGACTGGAATCTCTCCGCTTATGACCTGAGCGATGCCGGCGATCAGGCAAAATTGCAGATGATGGGGCTTGATCCGGTGGAAAGTGCCGATCAGGTCTATGTCACTTTCGAGGCATATTTTTAGGATTCTTTCTGCTTTCACCAGCTCATCGAGCCCGGGGCATGTTCATAATACTTGAACATGCCCCTTTTTTATTGCCCACTGCCTGGTACTGCTTTATTTTGAGGAGGGTTAAAGTTTATGAAAAGGTATTAATTTACCTCATGTGAAGAAATATGAAATATGAAACAAAGGTGTGCCCCAATGACCGTCCCATCTCTCACCCGCCCGATCATCGGCGAATTCCCCGCCCGGTCGGGGAGTTGCTGCTATGGAATGTTTAACCGGCACGGCGGGGTGAGCATTACACCGTATGCGTCGCTGAATATCGGCCATAGTCTCGGTGATCTGCCGGAGGCGGTTGAGGAGAACCGGCGCCTGGTGAAAGAAACATTGGCTATTCGAAGGTTACTCTCGGCCAGACAGGTGCATGGCCCGGGCATTTACTGTTTGACGGAACCCCTGAGGGATGACAGGTCGATTGAAGGAGTCGATGCGCTTATTACCGATCTTACAGATGTCGGTCTGATGATCCAGCAGGCCGACTGCCAGGCCGTTTTGCTCTTTGACCCGGTCCGGGAGGTGATTGCCGCGGTGCATTGCGGCTGGCGGGGAAGCGTGCAGGGCATTCTGTCTGAGACGATCGCCGTCATGGCAAAAAACTATGGGACCAGACCTGCGGATCTGCAGGGGGTTGTCAGCCCCTCGCTGGGGCCTTGCTGTGCGGAATTCGTCAACTACAAAAGCGAATTGCCGGCCGAGTTCGAACGCTTCATGGTGCGGGACAATTATTTCGATTTTTGGCTGGTTTCAAGATTTCAACTGGTATCCGCAGGGATGATCGAAAGTCGTATCCGTATCGAGGGAACCTGTACCTGCTGTTCCGACGATTATTTTTCGTATCGGCGAGCCACCCGGCAAAGCGGCGGACGGACCGGCAGAAACTGTTCGGTAATTACCCTGAGGAAAGGATAATCTCTCGTTATATGCGGATCTTACTTATTGAAGACGATCAAAAGATAGGTTCTTTTATCGAAAAAGGATTGAAAGAAGCAGGCTTTGCGGTGAACCTCTGTGTTGACGGTCAGGCGGGGCTCGAACATGCCCTGAATGTCCCGTACGATGCGGCGGTCGTCGACCTGATGTTGCCTCGGCTGGACGGCTTGACGGTCATTGAAACCATGCGGACCAAAGGTGTCGATACGCCGGTGCTCATCCTGAGCGCGAGGCAGTCCGTCGATGACCGGATCCAGGGGCTGCAGCGGGGCGGCGACGACTACATGGTCAAGCCGTTTTCATTCAGTGAGCTGCTTGCCCGGGTTCAAGCCCTCATCAGGAGGGACAGGAAGCATACCCAGCCGATGCTGCTTTCGGTCGGAGGTCTGGAAATGGATCTCCTCAAGCATGAGGTCCGCAGAAATGAAGAAAAAATCGACCTGCCGGCCAAGGAATATGCACTCTTGGAATACATGATGCGGCACCCGGGCATTGTTCTTTCGAAAACCTCTATCCTTGAACGGGTCTATGACTATTCCTTCGATCCGCAGACCAATGTGGTCGATGTGCTTGTCTGCCGCCTGAGAAATAAAATAGACAAGGATTTCGATGATAAAATGATCCATACCGTCAGAGGCGTGGGCTATGTTCTTAAAGCTCAATAAGGAGGATTTTACCTGGTCGCGATCCAAGAAGGCGCTGCCGGTGTTTCTGCTTCTCTGGATGGGCGGCCTGCTTCTTGCCGGGATGTATCTTGCCGGCATCCGGAACCATCTCCTGGATATCGAACAGGGGGAGGCGGAAAAGATGCTCGATGCCTATCTCGCGGCGCATCGGTCGCCGCTTCGCCATTTTGGTTCACTCTCCCAGCGTGACAACCTGATGGAAGGGCTGGCTTTTATCAGGGTGGTTCAGGGAGTCGATCAGCTGCTGGTGGTAGGCGACCCGGCGGGCGCAGCACCGAGCCTGAAAAGTTTCATCGATCTGTCTCCGGCGATCTCTGGGGTATGGCTGAAGGTGGGCGCGGGCGATGAGGAGCGTCGGCTCACCGTCATTACCCGGCAATACGACAACGACGGGAGTATCCAGGCGGGCAAGGATGCCGGGAAAACATTTGGTCTTTTCCGCAAAAACATTCACAATACCGTCGCCATCATTCTTTTCGGCACCATTTTTCTCTGGCCGATCTCTCTCTATTTCACTAAGCAGAGTCTTGCGCCCTTGATTTACAGCAGGGAGATGATCGAGGTGCTGGCCGAGAGATCAAAGACGGGACTCCTGCCGGAAGAGGGCAACGGCCCGGAATTGGACAGTCTGTATCGGCAGATCAACCGGTTGATCCGACAGAATCGCAATCTGGTTTCGGAAATGCAGCAATCCCTTGATAATGTCGCCCATGATCTGCGAACGCCGATGACCAGACTGCGCTCGGTTGCCGAGTTTGGCCTGCAGGCGGAAGGCGATACGGGACGGCTGCGGGAGGCGCTTTCCGATTGTCTGGAGGAGTCGGAGCGGGTCCTGGCCATGCTGAAGATCATGATGAGTGTGGCCGAGGCCGAGTCGGGCACAATGCGTCTCGAGGTGCAGGCATGTGATTTGGCGCTGACGCTGGAACAGGTCGTCACCCTGTATGAGTATGTGGCTGAGGAAAGGAAGATCAGTGTCCGGCTGGATACCGAAAGACCGGTTTCGATTTTTGTTGATGCTACACGGATTTCCCAGGTATGGGCCAATCTGCTGGATAATGCGATCAAGTACGGCAGGGAAGGGGGATGGGTGACGATCGGCGCGCGGTTGACCGACGGGGAAGCGGAAGTGATTTTTACAGATAACGGAATGGGAATATCGGCAAACGAACAGGGTAAGATCTGGGAACGTCTCTACCGTGGCGACCGCAGCCGCTCGCAGCAAGGGCTCGGGCTGGGACTCAGCTATGTTCGGGCGGTGGTTTTAGCCCATGGAGGATCGGTATCGGTTGCGAGCACCCTGCACGAAGGAAGCAGTTTCATTGTGCGTCTGCCTGTTGCTCAGGTCAACAGAGGCTCAGGTCAACACACAGGAAAAGTCACAGACGAGCGGGGAATGGTCTGAGAGCCGTACTTCCGGAATATAGAAATTATCGATCCGAATCCCGGAGCTGTGCAGAATGAAATCGATCTGTCGATGCGGGGCATGACTCGGGTGTGAAGGCGCGTTGCAAAGATTGGCGTTTTTCAGGCCGCTGGCGGCAAGGAAGAGGTTGAGTTCCCGACTGCCCCAGAAAGTATTGAAGTCGCCTGCGATGATCACTTCCTTGTCGGTATATTTTGTAAAGTTGTGTAATTCTTCGAGTTGGTTCTGCCGGTGGCGGTATTTCAGGGACAGATGGACGATGAAGATGGAGATGGCCCGTAAATTTGTCTGAATGACCAACCGCTTCATACCCTGTTCGAAATAGTGAAACCGGAAGTCTTCGATGTTCTGCTTGGTCAGCAGGGCGTTGCACTGTTTCTTGAGGACCGGGAACTTCTGGGCAAGAGAGCCGTCGCTGTACTTGTTCTCGACAATGAAGTTGTAGCCCAGTTGGTCGGCGATGCTTTGAGCCTGGCAGAAATATCCGCTGCGATAGGAGCCGGAATCGACCTCGACCAATGCCACGATATCGGGGTTGATCGTGGCGATAAAATTGATAATTCTGCCCAGGTTTAACGTGGTTCGTTTGAAGAAGCCGGCGAAAGGCAAGGGCAGATGGTAACCGTTTTTGTGTCCGGTTCCGTATCGAATATTGTAAACAAGTAATCTCATAGTAGTATGGTATTTATATGCACTCTATGAGGCAATGGCTAGGAAAAAATCCTGTGGCCGCAAGGCGGCAGGAGAAGTCACGTGAGATGAAATTACCAGAGAGATGATATCATTATGATAACGATAGGAACAAGAAAAAGTAAGCTCGCCATGTGGCAGACGGAAACGGTCGCCGCTCTGCTCAAGAGTGCCGGGATGCCGACGCGTATCGCCGCCATGGAGACCATCGGCGACAAAGTGCTGGATACATCCATCGCCAAAATCGGCAGCAAGGGGGTGTTTACCGCCGAACTCGAGGAGCAGCTGGCCTGCGGGGCGACCGATATCGCCGTCCACAGCGCCAAGGACATGCAGTCGCAACTGCCCGAGGGATTTGTTCTCATTGCCTTCACCGAGCGGGAGAAGGTAAACGATGTGCTGCTGAGCAAAGACTGTACGGTCGATATTGCCGATCCTTTGCGTCCGCTGGTTATCGGGACATCTTCTGTGCGAAGGAAGGCGTTTCTCAGCCATTATTATCCCCATGTCAAGATCGTCGACATGCGGGGAAACCTGCAGACGAGAATCCGGAAGATGGAGGAGGGCGCCTGCGATGCACTCATGCTGGCCTATGCCGGGGTCAAACGCATGGGCTACGACCACATGATAGTCAACGAATTCGATGAGCGCCGGTTCGTCCCTCCTGTAGGCCAGGGATGTATCGCCATTGAAGCGGCGACCTCGCTCGATGCCGAAAAGGTGGATCGGATTCGCAAATGTCTTAATAATTCCGCCAGTGAATCGTGTCTTCTGGCGGAGCGGGCATTCTTAAAAAAACTTGAAGGCGGCTGCAGCATTCCCGCCTTTGGGCATGCTTATCTTGAAGGCGATGAAATCGTCCTTACCGCAGGTCTTGCCAGCCTTGACGGGGCAGCAATCCTCCGGACTTCCGATCGGGGATCGGTGCATAACCCTGTTGAATTGGGGGAAAAAGTGGGGGAGTATATCCTTGCCAACGGTGGCCGCGAGATGCTCCGGCAGATAAGGCGGATTCAGGCGGAATAGGTTATCCCCCTGATGCCGTCGGCCGATTTTCAACGCTTGACTTGCGCCCGGTTTCAGGATAAACATTTGAATGTCAGGAAAGGGAACCCGGTGTGAATCCGGGACGGGCCCGCCGCTGTAACCGGGGACAAAAATCGCAGATACCATTGAATCGGAAGATTCGAGAAGGTGCGATGAGTAGAATGATCCGGAAGTCAGAATACCTCCTCCTGAGCTTTATCTTTATCATTGCCGTACTCCCCGTGGATCAGGGAGAAAAGGCGGCTTGTCTGTGGTGAAATCAGGGCCCCCGGACCAACGTGCACTTGCATATGGTCCGGGGGCCTTTTTCGTGAAAAGACGTATACCGTTTATCGGGTTAAGGGTGCTGCCGGACCTATGCTGTTCCTGAACTTGGAGGAGTGAAAAATGGACAGAAAAGAACTGGCGTATGCGAAGCAGGCACTTTTTGGCGTGAAAGACTGGGATGCCTTCCAGGCGGTTATCAGGCATTGGTCGAGAATGATGAAGCCGGATGGTCCGGCAGATTGGTCAATCAGGGCTAAGAAGAGCAGGTAGCCCGTTGAGCTGCCCTGCCGGCCGACTGGAGTTGACCGGCAGAGCGGTTATCCCTTATAATGAAACGGCAATGTCGGGAGCTTGCGAGGAGTATGGCACTTTCTTCAACCAACGGCCGGAGCACAACGATGCATGACAGAATAGGGATAGGAATCATCGGCACAGGCAAGCACGGCAGTCGCTATGCCAATCATATTGTCGAGGACTTTGCGACCCGCTTTCGCCTGACGGCAATCAGCAGGCGTTCCCCCGAGGCACAAGACCAGGCGGAGCGCTGGCATGCAACGCTGTACAGCGACTGGCGGGATTTGATTTCTTCCCACGAGGTCGATGCGGTGATCTGTGCCGTCACCCCCAATCTGAATCCCGATATTGCCCGGTTCTGTGCAGAACATGGCAAGCCGCTGCTCATCGAAAAACCGCTCGCCACAGATGTATCTTCGGCAGGGCAGATCGTTGATTTTTTTAACCGAGCGTCAGTGCCGCTCACCGTCGCCCAGACTCTCAGGTACAACAGTGTGGTCAGGGGGTTGAAAAAACACTTGCCGGCCATGGGCAGGCTGTTCTCCCTTTCCGCCACCCACCGGCTCGAGCCTTCAACCATGTCCTGGCTGGAACAACCGGAAATTGCCGGAGGAGGGGTGATTTTTCACACGGCTGTGCATCTCTTCGACACGCTTCGTTTTATTACCGGGGCGGAAGTTGTGAAAATACGTGGTGCGGCCAGACAGATCTATAACCAAGGTCTGGAGGATATGCTCGTCGCCGAAGTTGTCTTGAGCAACGGCAGCCTTGGCATCATCGATACCAGCAAGGTCGGTCCGGCGCGCGCCGGCAGATACGAATTTGTCTGTGAACACGGCCAACTCCAGGGCGATCAGATTCACGGCATTCTGCAAAAGATCGAGGGTGCATGCATTATGCCGCTGTCTGTCACCCCACCAGCCCCGACCATTTTGCCGCTGCTTGAAGAGTGGTATGGTTTTCTCAAAGGAAAAGGAAACAATCCAATCCCAGGCGAGGAGGGTCTTGCCGCGGTAAAAATCTGCCACGCCTGCCGACAGTCAATAAAGAGCGGCGAGTGGGTTGATGTCGAGGACTTGTAACTCCTGCCGATTACAGTAGAAAGGTAATTTTAAGGTTTTTTCGGCATGATGTACATGGCTGGCGTTTAAGGGTAATCGTTCACCGGAACACATTAAAAGACTGCATAATCCGGATCTGTAACCGTTCATCCAGTGCTCCAGGTTCGTTCAAGCAGGCCGCCGAGCTATAGTTGGCTATGTGAGGTGGCCTGATCGGACGAAAATGGGGTGCTGGTGAACGGTTACCGTTTAAGGTTGTCACCTTGTATGGATTGCTTACTGTTTCTTCATGATGTTTGGCTTTCGATAACGGGGTCCATGTGGGGACGGCATGGGAGGAAGAAACATGAAGATCGAATTTGAATGGCATACCAAGGGAATAGACACTCCTCAAAAGGATAAACTCGAAAAAGAGATCATGCAGGAAGTCTCAAAGCGCCTGGAGGATTTGGCTAGAAGAAAAATAGGAGCACTGGTCGTGTCTATGTATGATGATGAAACGAGAGAGGACTTCTCGGTGAGAGGCGAAGTTTTCTCTGCCGAAAAAGGGGCGAAAAAAGTAAAATTTTGTAAGATCAGGATAAACAAGGGTTTTTTAATTGAATGTGAAAAGCTCGCTTGGTTTCAGCCGAGCAAAGCTTGACGACAAAACAGACTCAGTACATCCCGCCACTGATCCACCCACGAATGACCAAGTCATCGTCCTTGACTCAACCGATGAAAAGCCTGAATTGAAGCTGAAAACCGCCTTTTATCAATCCTTTTGCGCTAGATATGTCGTATTATAGCAATTTTTTCTCAGATCGAGGCAAACTCGAAAAAATTACCGGAGGCATATATCTAATAATTTTTTCGAGTTTAACGAAGAGATGGGGGAAAAGGGCATAATCCGACAGGCTCCTAGGCTCAACTGAGCCGGGGACTATGCTGCCGGCTCTTGCTGCGGCCCATCAGGTAGCCAATCAGCCAGGTTACGCAGACCACCCCGGCACCGCTTAAAAACCACTTCAGGTTTGCCGATGCCCTAAGTTCTTTGATTTCCTCATTGGACCTTTCCAGGTCGGCGGCAGCTTTCTTGAGCATATCCTCGGTTTCGGCGAATTTCTGCTTGAGCGTAAGCACATTGGCGGCATCGGACTCGAGGGCTGTATATTTTCCCTTCAGCTGCTGGTAGTCCCTTTCGGTATTCGCCAGGGCTTCTTCCAAAGAATTTTTCTCCTTCTGCAACCCATCAAGCTGGCCGGCGGCCCCGCCTGATAATGCCTCCAGCTGTTCATTGCGCTTCGTCAGTTCCTGAATCTGGATGGTCTTCGGCGTATCCTGAGAGACGTATCGTTTGGATACCCAGCCCTGATCTCCTTCCCGGGTGCGGACAAACAGCCAGTTCTTCTGTTCTTCCAGAACGTCCAGCGGATCATCCGTTTGAAGCATCCTGATGATTTTGTCTGCGTTGCTCGAGCCTGTTCGGAGAGATACTTCAATAGAGTCGGCGACATACGAGGTTTCCGCCTGGACTGCCTGTAAACCCGGCAGGAGTAACGTTGTAAGGGCAAACATAAGAAATATTTTTCTTGTCATTTGTTTCCTCATTCTATTTTTGCAACCGCTTGAATGGGATTCAGGTTGTCAGGGAAAAGACCATCGGTTCTTCCAAAAAGTAACCATAAGCAGGATGCCGGCTTCGTGCAGGATAGTGGAGCGAAGCAGAGTGAGATAGGTTGGAAAAACTGGACATCAAATGTGATAGAATCAAATCACAGGAGGTGCCGTCTATGACGGCCTTCAGGATCCGTTGTTGCACGACCTTGACTTGACCTGTTTCCCTGGTTACCATACCATCTATATGGATGGTCAGTGGATGTTATATGGATGTCTTATGGATGGAGAGGGATGATAAATGGCAACCGAAACTGAGAAAATTACTATAAATCTTGGCCCAGTCGATCTCGGGCAGATCGATCTTCTGGTGGCGGAGTCTTTTTATTCCAACCGCACCGACTTCATCCGTACGGCGATCCGTAACCAACTGGCCACCCACGCCGAGACCGTCAAGCAGACCGTAGCCCGCAAGACGTTGGTCCTTGGCCTGCAACACTACACCCGTCAGGACCTGGAGGCGATACGTGCTGCCGGTCAGCGGGTGCAGATCAACGTGCTGGGCTTGGCGAGTATCGCTGAGGATGTCTCACCCGAATTGGCCCTGGCAACGATTGACACCATTGTCGTGCTCGGGGCCTTTCGGGCTAGTGACGCGGTCAAGCGGGCGTTGGCGGGGCGAATCAAATAGACAGACAAGTCTTCTGCGGCAGAAGTGCCGGGGGAGTCACAAAAGGAGATAAACAATGAACGACAATATATACAAGATGTTCGAGGCGACGCGCCTCACGCGCGAGGGACGATTGAATGATGCGACCCTCCTTATCCACCGGACTTTAGGGCTGGGCCACAAGCCCACCCATGCCTCCGAAGCGGAGCCGATCGAGGAGAGATTCCGACTCACCGTCGAGCCGGTAGAGGCACCCGACACTGACGCGGGCATGCCAACCGATGCGGAGGGTGTACGGCCGAGCGTTGCAGAGCGGCCAATAGACGTAGCGACGACGGCCCGTCGCGCAACGATCCTTGGTCGCCCCTCGGTTTTTCCTTCACTGCCCGGTATGCCGCTGCGCGGCAGGACGTTGCCAGGTATGCCTTTGGAGCGTCCCGGCAGACCAATCTCGCCGCCGGCCCCGGCGGAAGGCCGGTGGA
Source organism: Desulfobulbaceae bacterium BRH_c16a (assembly GCA_000961725.1). Taxonomy (GTDB): domain Bacteria; phylum Desulfobacterota; class Desulfobulbia; order Desulfobulbales; family Desulfocapsaceae; genus Desulforhopalus_A. Next base: position 14,385 of record LADS01000066.1, on the reverse strand, counting down.
TCGCGGCGACTTATGCTAACGCGGCCGGCACTCGCGCCTACAAACTCTATGTCCCGAGCGGGTATCACGGGCAAGCTATGCCGTTGGTCGTGATGTTACACGGTTGTACCCAAGACCCCGACGATTTCGCCGTCGGCACCCGAATGAATTTTCTGGCGGAAGCGAATGGTTTTCTCGTCGCCTATCCCGAGCAAGCTGCCGGCGCCAATGTCTCCAGGTGCTGGAACTGGTTCCAGGCCGCCCATCAGGAGCGGGACCAGGGCGAGCCTTCGCTCATCGCCGGCATTACTCGTCAGGTCATGGCCGAGTACCAGGTCGATGCGCGCCGCGTATATGTGGCGGGTTTGTCGGCGGGAGGAGCGATGGCGGCGATCATGGCTGCGACCTACCCCGACCTCTATGTGGCCGTGGGTGTGCATTCCGGCCTCGCCGCCGGCTCAGCCCACGATCTGCCATCGGCGTTTGAGGCAATGCGAAAGGGAGGGCGGTCCGGGCAGATGGTCGGTGGCCGCACCGTCCCCCTGATCCTTTTCCATGGGGACCGAGATGCGACGGTCCACCCGGCCAACGCGGATGACCTGCTGCGACAGTGGGTCACCGGTAAGCCGGTCTCCGCGGATAGGGCAGCTCCGTCGGTAACGATGCGTCAGGAACGGGTGGAGGGCGGCCGGGCCTACACTTGCGAGATTTACCGCGACGCCGGCGAGCAGGTCGTTGCGGAACAGTGGACCATCCACGGCGCCGGTCATAGCTGGGCGGGCGGGAACGACAACGGCTCGTACACCGACCCTGTCGGTCCGGACGCCTCGCAGGAGATGACGCGTTTTTTCCAGGATCATCCGCGGCAAACGGTCGTAGATCCTGTAAGAGGCAATACTACCTGATAAGCCTGAAATAGCGCTTTATCAGATTTCTGCTGTTATGTCTTTTTGAGGACGGCCGCCGGAAAAGAACCATGCTCTTTATCCTTTGAATTCCTTTTTGGGGTGATGGAAAAAGATTCTCGCGAAAGCTCATGGCAGACACTCCCTTAATAACTTCTTGGAAAAAAATACCTCAACCAAGAGGCGGCCGACTCTTTATTTAAAATCTACAGCTCCGCCACTTTTTTGTAAAGTGCCCGGCGGCAAATGATCGGCTATCCGTAGCCTCGGACACGCATTTGTGACCACCTTATTACATCTCGGGGTGGACTTCACACCAATGCAAATATTTCTGGACATGATGTTCGGACGATGTTAAAACACTACGCGCATGTTATGGACGATGTACGATTATCGGCCATCGGCAAGCTGCTGACTCTGAATTACACTGCACCCCCTGGTGCAGAAATCAATATGTCGGGGAGTGGCTCAGTCTGGTAGAGCACAGCGTTCGGGACGCTGGGGTCGGAGGTTCAAATCCTCTCTTCCCGACCATCATACGCGTAAGTAATTGATTTTTAATTACTTCGAGATAGGCCGTTGAGACTGGTACATAATGTACATAAGTTGCTCAACGGCCTTTTTTCGTTTGTCATTGGCCGTACTTCATCCCGAGGAGATTCAGCCAATGAAAGTACCAACCTACCTGCACCGCAACAGCTTCGATATCTATTATTTTCGCATCCATTCCTTCGAGATTCCGGCAATACTTCGGCAGAAATGAACTGAAAAAGAGTCTCCGGACAACATCCTTTTCCCGTGGCAGTCCGTCGGTCACAGATCATTAGACAAAGGATCTGGATTGACGGTCAATGATCTGATCGGGTGACGCTTGGTAATGTCCATTCTCTTTAAGCACGGTAAAATGAAAAAGGCATATTTTGGCATCAATTTTTACGAGGATAACAGTAATGCTCTTATTTGCAACCAAATCGCTAAGGGGCGCAGCCCCCGGGGCTGCTTAGCCGGCGGAGATGAAGCCGGGATATAATGTCATGCCCCCGTCCACTATCAGACTCGTTCCGTGGACGTAGTCCGACTCGTCCGACGCCAGCCACAATGCCGCCTTGGCGACATCCGACGGTTCTCCGATCCGATTGCGCGGGATCAGTTTCAACAGTTCGGCCTTGGCTTCCGGGTTATCCCAGGATTCGCGATTGATGGGCGTTCTGATCGCGCCGGGAGCGATGCTGTTCACGCGGATTCCCTCGGCGCCCAGTTCCTGGGCGATGCTTTTCATGAACAGCATCAGGCCGCCCTTGGAGGATGCGTAGTTCACTCGCCCGGCCCAGGGTATTTTCTCATGCACCGAACTGACGAAAATGATCTTGCCCAGGGCTGAAGATCGCTCCGGCACCATTCCCCGGCGCAGAAACTCCCGGGTTGCGGCCCGGGCGCAGAGGAAGGCTCCGGTCAGGTTGATGTTGATGACCATGCACCACTCATCCAGGGTCATATCCGTAAAGGCCGCGTCCTGCTGCACTCCGGCGTTGCTGATCAGGATGTCGACGGTGCCGAATGTCTCCACGGTTTGGCGGAACATGGCCTCCACAGCCGACTCGCTGCTCACGTCGGCCTGTACGGCAACGGCACGGGAGCCCTGTTCCCTGATCCCCATGACAACCTCCTCGGCCCCCTCGCGGCTGCTGGAGTAATTGACCACTACGTTCGCCCCGGCCTCGCCCAGAGACCGGGCAATGCCCGCGCCGATGCCCGAACTTCCTCCGGTGACCACGGCGGTCTGGCCGTCCAGAATCTTTGACGTCTTTGGATTTTCCTGGTTCATGTCGTCCCTCCGTTTGATGCAGTTGATCGTTTCAGACGTTTTTCAGATGATGCTGAAGTCTTCCGTGAAGATCTGTTCAAAAGGCACGCCGGCTTCCATGAGCTGTTCCCGCAGGGAATCCATCAACACCTTCGGCCCGCAGATCAGGTAGACCTTGGTCTTCAGGTCGCCCACCCGGTCCGCGATGACCTCCGGCGTGAGATACCCTTCGGAATCGGAAGAGTGGGGAATGTAGTGCAGGTATTCCTCCTTCACGCCAAGAGCCGTGATTTCGTCGTGGTAATAGGCTTCTTCCGCTACCTCCACGCTGTAGAAGAGATGCACTTTGTTGTATTTGCCCGCCTGGAAATCCTCATTCTCCACCATGCTTAAAAAGGGCGTGATCCCGATCCCGCCGGCCACCAGCACGGATTCCTTGTCTGTATGCTCCCTCATGTGGTCGCCGAACTTGCCGTAGGGCCCCCAGACATAGGCCCGCTGACCCGGCCTCAGGACGGGTAGCTGATTTGTCCAGTCGCCCAGCTTTTTGACGGATATCCGGATGGTCCCGGCTTGGGGTGCTGACGAAATGCTGAAAGGATGCGGCTCGGCCCGCAGATCCGGCGAATCGAAGTAGACGTACAGAAACTGGCCGGGGTGAAAGGCCATCTTCCGCTTCGGATCCCGCGGGCGTAGATGCACCTCGGTGATGTCGCCCAGGGTACGGACATGATCCACCAGGTAGTCATGCAGCGGCCCGAACCACCTGTAGAGCACCCGAATGAGGAAATAGCAGCACACCCCGGCCGCGGCCCACACGGCGAACCAGGCCCCAAGCACCGGATACGACATGATCTCACCCTGGGCGACGACACCGTGGAAGATTACTAGTACCAGCACCAGCCCGAAGAAATTGTGCGTCTGTTTCCAGTGGTGGTAGGGCATCGAGATCCAGAGCGACAACGACGTCAACGCGACCAGGGCCGCCAGGGCGATCAGGCCGGTCATCCGGGCAACATAATAATGTCCTGCTTCGCCGGGCAGTTGGGCTATCCAGAAAAAGCGAACGAAGTCGAATTCGGGATTCAGGGCCAAAAATATCGGGTGCAGTAAAATGAGGTACAAGGCGATTTCGCCCACCCTGCGGTGCGCCTTGTAGACCTTGTCCAGCCCTCCGAACAACCGCAGCACGATACGCATCCGCGCGGCCAACACCATCGCCCAGCACATCAGCATGGTCGTTCCCATACTTCCGATCTTGGCAAGATACTTCAGACGGGACTCATACCAGTCGTCGTAGAACCACATCGATCCGAAATAGATCGCATAGGTGAGCACCAGGCTCAACCCAATAACCAGATACCCCCAATAAAACTGCTTTTTGATAATCACACCCATTCACCTCCCAGAATGAGAAGAAGAGGGGACATCTCATTGAATCACCTTTCATTGCAGGTGCATGAGGCAATCCTGGAACCGGTTGCCACTGACCGGCAACCGGTTCCACATTAGACTCATCTCAGTGCTTAAAACTATATTACGCCGACTATCCACAGAATAAGGACCAATGTAAGCGGCACTCCGAGCAGCCATAAGATAATAGGCATGACGTCACTCCTTTCTTGTTGTTGGTGAATGCGCTTCCGCCGGATATGCTTCCGGATATGCTTGATCAGCTGGCTGTCGGAAGCGACAATTGATGCAGTACGGCAAATTCCGATGCCGCAACCCGTGTCCCGCGGGGAGCATCAGGCGTGTCCCCTATCTTGAGGAAGCGGGTGGTTCCCTCTCCTTTCATTGCTCCCCGTACGCTTTAGCCAGGGAGCGCCGTATCACATGCCGATCAGGATTGCTCTGGCCGGTGCGCCGTCCGTTTTGATCCGCAACGGCAGGCCGACAAAAATGTATTTGCCTGCGGGGACCTCCCGCAGATCGAGCCCCTCGAAAACCGTCATCGCCGGAACCAGGGTCTGATGAACCTTCATACCGCTGTCGAAGGGTTCCACGCTCAGATAGTCCACGCCTACTGTCTTCACCTGCTGCTGGGCCAGGTAAGCGGCTCCGTCCGCGGTCAGATGGGCGTAATCCTCTCGGAATCGCTCGTAGCCCTTCAGGGAATTCTCCGTTTTGAGCAGCACGATGAGGTCTTTGTGGATGTCTTGATTTTTCAGATGCTCCTCGGTGATTTCCCGCCCACGCTGCGTCATGTCCAGCACCACGCAGGGGCCGTAGAAACTTTCCAGGGGCAGGTCGGCCACGCTGCCGCCGCCCTGTTCGATGTGCAGCCGCGCATCCACATGGGTCCCGGTATGCATGCCAAGAAACAAGGACGACTCGTTAATGCCCTCATCCTGAATACTCTTGTACCGATCAATGCGCGGCGCCGGATTGCCTGGATAGACGAGTATGTCCGGGTGAATCTCCATGGATATGTCGTGAATTTTCATTGGTTGCTCCCTTGGGGTTATTGATTCCCGGCAGAATCCCGGCTATTTCTGAATTCCCTGTGTTCGGGAGTGCCGATTAGATCATGTACCGGCACATCCAACCCCTTGGCGTAGGCCAGATACAAAGTGCTGTTGATCAGGCCGATGTGCGTGAAGGCCTGGGGAAAATTACCGAGCAACTCGCCTGTCTTCGGATCGACCTGTTCTGAAAAAAGGCCCAGGTGATTGGCGTATTGGACAATGTTGCTGAAGATCTTCTCGGCTTCCTCGATCCGCCCGGAAAGCGCCAGCACGTCCACCAACCAAAAGGTGCACAACCCGAACGCCCCCTCTTCTCCGGGGAGGCCGTCGTCGGCGATATAGCGACGGATCAGGCAGTCGCTCAGCAGCTCCTCCATGATCCGGTTCACTGTGCCTTGGATCTTGGGGTCGTCCGCGGGCAGAAACTCCACCAGCGCCAGGCGGAGATTGGCGGCATCCATGTCCTTGGAGCCGTAGGACTGGACGAATGCATTCAGTTCCGAATCGAACCCGTTCTGCATGACCTGTTCCCGGATCTTGGTCCGGGTTTCGTCCCACAGTTCCACATTGCCCTTGAGCTTGTAATGCCTGGCCAGAAGCAGGGCCTTGTCCAGGGCGACCCAGGCCATGACCTTGGAGTAGACGAAATGGCGCGCCTCTCCCCGGACCTCCCAGATGCCAAAATCAGGACGCTCCCACACTTCCGCCACGTGATCGGCGATCCAGGCGATGAATTCGGATACGTCGTCGGTGAGCGGATGGCCTCTCCGGGCCAGTTCGTACGCCGTACTGACCAACTCGCCGTAGACCTCGAGCTGGAACTGACCGTATGCTTCGTTGCCGATGTTCACCGGTCTTGATCCCTTGTAGCCCTCCAGGTGCTCAAGCTGCTGCTCGGTCAATTCCAATTCGCCGTACAGGCCGTACATGATCTGCAGTTCCCGCTTGCAGGTCTTGCAGGATTTGGAAACTTCCTCGAACCAGCGCAGCAGGTCCACGGCTTCCGCTTCATGGCCGATGGAAATCAGGGCCTGGCCGGTCATGGCCGCATCCCGGATCCAGGCATAGCGATAATCCCAGTTGCGCACCCCCCCGATCTCTTCCGGCAGAGAGGTGGTGGGCGCCGCGGCAATGGAGCCTTGATCGCCGTTGCACATCAGCTTGATGACCAACGCCGAACGGATAAGCATGTTGATCTGATCCCCGGCCCAGACCTGCTTCTTGACGCTGCCTTCCTGGTACAGCCAGCCATTCCAGCATTCCAGGGTGGATTTGAGCGCGAGTGCCGTGTCATCTCCGTTCTTTCCGTCCTCCGCGCCCCAGCGCACGACAATGGCCTTGCTCTCTCCGGGATTGATCCTGAACCTGGCCCGGATCAGCGGGCCGTGATCGTCCTCGCCTATTTCCGCGCTTTCCAGGCCTTCCAGGCGTATGACGTCTTCGTCGCTACGGGCGATCCATCCGCCGGATGTGCGCCCCACGGTAACGGACTTTCCGGCGTAATCGAATCGGGGACACCACAGAACATCGACGTCCACGGAACTGCCTTGGCACTCGATCAGCCGGTGAATCTCCGGTGGCGCGTAGGCGTCGTTGCGACCGTTGATGTCTCCCTCCAGAGGCATGAAGTCGGTCACCGTGAGGACTGCACCCTTCAATTCAAAGCTGGTCTTCAGGACATTGCTTTCCTGGACATATTCCTGGTTGCCGCCGCCACCGCCGACTGGTCCGATCCGGAAGAAACCTCCGCGCCGGGCATCAAGAATGGCCCCGAAAACGCTGGGGCTGTCCATCCGGGGCAGGCAGCACCAGTCGATGGACCCGTCCCTGGCGATCAGGGCGGCGCTTTTCAGATTGCCAATGATGCCGTAATCGGAAATGGGCTTGTAATCCTGGATGTTCATCCTTGAAGACTCCTTTTCAGTGTTGACGCATCTGTTGAGCACAATCTCTTCCCAAGCCGGACCTCAGGCTTTTGGCCGGCTGGTCCTCTCCTTTTGACTTCTTAAGATCCTGACCCTCAATCTCTTTGAGGGGATTCGTTGTTATAAAGATGGTGCAGCTATATGACTTTCCCAGAAACCGCAGTGCCGATGTTGGCAAATCCAGTTGCAAACCTTGTTCATCTCGGCATCATCACAAGCCTTTTCTCATCGTTATTATCGTTGTGGCAGTTTCCTTTGTGGATTGGCTTTCTCAAAATCAAGACCAGAAAGATCAGCATGAATCCGAAGCGGATGTAGTGGCTACAGAACTGCAAAAGCTTTGCTGTGGGAAACGCTGTATCAGCCCCCGATGTCATTAAAAAAACATCTTATGTCTGCGAACGTCGGTATGGTACCGCCGGCTACATTCTTTGCAAGAACTTCATAGAAAGCAGTACCAATTGCGGCAGAGTCCTTCCCGTTGTGCTGCCTTGGATCGCGAGCTCACTTGCCGACAGATTGTTTTTCGTGCAACGCAATCCCTGCCAGACGATTCAGGTCTGCGTCCGTTACCGTAGGAAGAAAACGTTTGCGAAAAAGCTCGTTGTGGACAATATGCAGAATTGCAACCAAGGGAGTCGCGACCAGCACACCCAGCACACCAAAAGCGGTTACGCATAAGAGCATGGAAAAGATCACCGCCAACGGGTGCACTTTCACGCTGCGTGCCATGATGAAAGGGAGGATCACATTGTTCTCCAACACCTGGACTGCAATATAAGCGAGCACGACCCACAGCGGGGTCATCCCTCCTTCGCCGAAAGCGAGCAGGAGCGCCGGCATGGCGCTAAAGATCGGCCCCAGATAGGGAATTGCCTCCAGAACACCGGCTGTCATCCCGAGGATCAACGCATCCATGAAACCGAAGATCGGCCACATGAGCAGGAATACCAAGGTACCGATTGTCACCATTCCCAGCATGGTGGCCAAGGCCCAGGCGGGGACAAATCCCCCTATGTTCTGCATGATGACCGCGGCCTGGTTGTGGTGCCGCTCGGGTATGATGGAAAACATTCCCCCAAAGATCGGGCGGGGATTCATGAGCGTGAAGACCACGCCGAAAAAAACCGTAACCAAAACGATCAATATTTGAACTCCATTGACGGCGACCGCGGTGAAGCTGCCAAGCACACCTTGTAACATCCCAATCAGATTGGAACGAAGGGATTTTTGCTCTTCCGGGGGTGTAGCCGGATCCGGAGGAATTCGAGGCCCGGCTTCCGGCGCCCCCTCCGCCGATTCGTCCCAGGCAATTTCAGTTCTTACTTCCTCCTGAAGCTTTTCCTCGGAAATGACTGCTTTTTGTTCCATTTTAATCAGCGGCTTCTGCAGACGCTCCCAGTAATCGGGCAGCGATTCCGAGAACTTTACAATCGAGGTCTTCATAGGGCCGAACAAAGCCCAGCCCAGCAAAGCAATAAACACTACCAATGCGACCGTGATCAACGCCGTCGGTATTTTTCGCCCGCCTGTTAAAGCCCGCATCCGGAGAATCACAGGATTGACCGCGAGAGAAATCAGAAGAATAAGCAAAAAGGACAAAATAATGGGAGAAAGCAGCGTAAATGTCTTGATGAAGGCAAGCAGCGCTGCTCCCAGTATCACATAGACTGCAATCGAGCGAGGCTTCGCCTCTGATGTGCTTCGCTCCATATTTCCCCTTTTATTTAAGCCGCCCCTCGACCACTTTCCAGTCAATGCCGACAAAAAACGCCTCTATCTAATCAGCCTTTTACTCCGTTCAACAAGGTATTAGATGGACGTTTCGTCCCACTAATATGGATATTTATATGGATATTTCTGATATTAAACGCGCCGGTATACAAAAAAAATCTATAGAGCATTCGAGGCAGCTACCATTGCAGAATCGGTCATTATGATGCACCAAAAGATTGTTATTGGCAATGTAAGGTGAATTTCTGACACGTCAAGTTGATATGTTTCCTGAAAGGGTTGGTCTGGATGAAATAACGCATAGTCCGTGCCTGACCATTTGAAGATTTTTATCTGGGCGATATGAAATGGACTGGTGATCTGATACATACTTGATATCAGACTGGCAGAGAAGCCCAAGGATGACTAAAATGAAAAGGTATACATTAGAGGAAGCGGAGCGTTTTGATGAATCGGACCTTTTGCAAGTAATAGAGAGACAGAGAGACTGAGGAAAAAAATGGCAGGTGGGTGGACCAGCGACGGAGCTGTACAAGAACAAATTGATGCAAGTGTAGAGGATGCTGTAAAATTAGCCAGGAGCCGTATCCCTAAAGGCAAAAGCCTAAGCCACTGCGAGGAATGCGACGAGCCGATCCCGGCGGCCAGAAGGGAAGCTGTTCCAGGTGTCCGTCTCTGCATCCTATGTCAATCTGAGAAAGAGAAACATCAGACCTTTTCAACCGGTATTAACAGGCGAGGCAGTAAAGATAGCCAGTTAAAATAGATTTGAATTCCACATTCAGAGGCGTCGGCTGAGTTCACTTTTTGTTGATCGTACTACATCACCCCCAGCAACTTGCTAAATGAAAGGCGCTAAAGAGAGGATATCTCTGTAGCGCCTTTTCTGTTTTCTTTTGAAAGAATCGCTTACTCCTCTGAACATGAAAATTTCTTTAGGGTAGCGGGCGTTCTATTTCGGCGATGACTGAACGACCTATAGTTGTCTCATAAAAGCCACCAAATCCTCTTTTTCCTTTTCTGCCAGTTGCAGGTTCAAAATCAGATTAAAAAACTCCACAGTATCTTCGAGCGTAAGGCAACGGCCATCATGCATGAAAGGTGGACTCTCTTTAATTCCTCGTAATGTAAAAGTTTTTATCGGTCCGTCTCCAGGTTCTTTAGTAAATCTTTCCAGTTTTAAATCGTTCATTTGCTGATTCATATATGATGGCGGGACATGGCAGTTACCACAAGTCCCCTTGCCAAAGAAGATTTTTTGACCGTTCATTTCACTTTCAGTGGCTTGAAACGGAATCAAATAACCGGATGGATCGAGTTTCGGAGCCGGTGGAAAATCAAACATGTTTTGCATCTGAGCCATGTGGGCCACTTGAACGCGAGGAATAATCGTAAAACCCTTTTTCATAGAATGGATGGGATCGCCGTTGAAATAGGCAGTACGAAATTCAAATTCCGTGAAATCTTCGACTGAGCGCAAGCTACGCTTTGAGCCGTGAATCTGCTGATTGAAAAGACCTCTAAGGCTTGTGGTGTCCAATCTGAAGCGCCGCTCTTCAGGACGAGTGTCGGGATTGAGATGAAATTGCCCGGTGGTGTGACCGTTTATATGGCAATCCAGACAGGTGACGCCAAGACTTGGATTGGCTGATTTCCTGTCATCGGTGGGATTAAATTCTTCTTGAGGGAAAGGGGTCAGGAGCATTCTCAGTCCATCGAGTTGAACAGGAGTAAGTAAGTCCTTGAAAAGACGATAATAATTATTGATGGAGACTACTTCGCCCCTTGAGACATCGCCAAGCTCCGGCCTGTTCTGGAGAAAGATTGCCGGGGGAAATTCCGGTAAAAAAGCTTCAGGAAGATCAAAATCCACGTCAAAACGTTCAAGCCGTGGAAACATTTTTATCTGCATTTGCGGAAATACCTGGCCACCAGTTTTTTGCTTTGGATGAGGGAGAGGGGGATAAGGAAATAAATTCTTTGAGCGGATATCTTCCGGATTCATGGCGGCCAGTTTTTCCCAGGTTAATCCTTCTTTTAACTTGGCGGTGGGTCCTATAGCAATCGGTTTACCCCTGGACATTTTTATTTCCTTAGAGAATTCAGGGTTCAAATTGTATCTGCTCTCCAGCAAGTTTCGCTGGAGATCCATTACCTTAGCTTTTTCGGCAATATCTTGGTCCATAACCTCTTTAAAGGTCATCATTGGTCTTGGAGAATTCAGTGGGTCTCGATAGAAATCGAAACCGAGAATTTTCCCTTCATCAGGTTGCTCGGCAAAAGCGGTTGAAGAGGGTTGAGCTTTTGGAGCGTAGAAAATTTCAGATTCGTCATGACTGGATTTTTTTTGCTCCGGTCGGGTAGCCTGGTCCTGGCGAGGTGTTTGGGCCTCCGCTACAGCATCTTTAGTTGCTGCGTTTTCTGCAGCTTGCGTGGAATGGTTTGTTAAACCAAGACTAATGATCGGGAGGAAAAGCAGGACCGTGAATGTGATGCGCTTCATAATTTTTCTCCTCTTTAGAAGTGAAAAAATATCCCAAAAAGTGTGCTCTTGGGACTGGCCTTGGAAATTTTCCTTCAGCTATTGCATAACGTTTTGGTAAAAAGATGCCTGATCGCAATGTCGTGCGTCAGAACAGGGGCCACGATGAAAGGCAACCTCTACCTGCCCGTCATTAGCTGACGAACCATAGAACCCGCCATATCGTGGGCTCCTGAGGTTACCCAATGGCCTTCTGCTCGCGACCTGTACTTCCAGAAATATCCTACGCAGATCGCTCCTAATGCAGCCCATAGAAAAAGATCTGGCCGTGGGCTGTTCAATTCTTCTGGCGATGCGTCCTTCAGTTCTCCAATTTCCTGCTGTGATACGATAACCTCCTTCTTTGATACGAACTCGCTCTGGGGCTTTCATGAGTTTTTGTACCAGTGGGGAGAGATGCGGGGATGTCATTTCGGCTACCATAATATGATAGGGTGCAACTTTTTTACCTTAATCATCTCCAGGCCGTTCTGCATATGTATTTTTTACGGGAAACTCAGACCATTTCAGTCATAGGTAAAGTGACCCTAATCTTCACCCACGAGGGAGGGGTAAGGGTATCCAATACGGCGGCGGCCAATAGGGTCGTAAGCTTGCTCCATCCGCCAAGATAGCATTTCTGACGATGAATTTGACATTTACACCGATCTCCTACGCTGGTAACGGTTACTATATGAAAATGTTTACAAAACCACCGACTCCTGCTAGGATCCGGAGCGCGACCAACTTCACCTGCGATGGATTAAGCCGACCGGCAGGAGCCGGGGTATTTTGTTTCACTCCGCGATTAAAAGGATGATCCCATGCAATTACCCCTCTGTTGTCCGTCCGGCGCTGGTATTCACACTTTGGTGATCAACACCGTCAGATATTGGGGCGTGGTTCTTCTACTAGCCGACAAGTGCCCCAACTCAAATATGATACCGGCTCCACGATGAGTGTATATCAATCAAAAGACGGCCGGTGGGTTTGCGGGTATCCCAAGGGAAGAGATCCGGAGCGACAGGGAACGACGGTGAAATACTTCGGCCGCGGCCCTGAAGCCAAAAGAGAAGCCGAAAAGTCCAATCTGTCCCTGGGGCTCGGGAGCAAAATAGTCCAACAAGAAAGTCCCCTCTTCATAGAGCTGGCGAATTCCTATCTGACGGCCAGGGAACACATAATGGCCAAAAGCAGCTATGAAAATCTCTGCATAAAAATGGAAGGCGTGATCTTTCCCGAGCTGGGCCAGGAAATGGCCCACCGGCTCACCCCCGATCGGCTGGATCAATATGTCTCCACCCGGGCCAGAATGGTCAAGCGCACCACAGTCCACCAGGAGCTAACCTATATCCGGGCCGTCCTTCGGTGGGCCGTAAGCAGACGCCTGCTCTTCTCAAATCCAATGGAAGGCTTCGAACTGCCAAAGCGCGACGACTCCCGGATCCAGCCACCGACAAAAGCGGAATTCGATGCCATTCTGGCCAAAGCCGTACCCCACATGAAACGAGCAATGTGGAATTGAATAATTTTATGCTAAACATATGGTTTCACTTGACGCGCAAATCGCGCAACCAAAATATGTAGAATAAACAGTAGCTCAAGGCCTGGCTGTTATCAGCCATGAGACAGCTTGCCCAATTCGGGGCATGAGATTGAATTTTTAAGTGACTGAAGATACGGCGCATTTTTCGGCAATTCAATCAGATTCTTAAAGATTGAGAAGATGAGAGCGTTATGACAAAGTCGGATGAAGAAAATCTTGCTTTATGGCTTGGCACGAAAGAAGACGAACATCTGGAGTTCAAGGAAGCCAAGGAGCGCTTTGACTTTGAACTTCTGGTTAAATATTGTGTGGCTCTTGCAAATGAGGGTGGGGGCCGTATTATTCTGGGCGTAACTGACAAAAGGCCTCGTAAGGTTGTTGGCACCAAGGCCTTCCAAAATTTGGAAAGAACCAAAGCAGGTCTCTTGGAGCGGTTGCACCTACGGATTGCCGTTGAAGAAATTCATCATGAACTGGGGCGGATTATAGTGCTTGAGGTACCGCCACGTCCTATCGGCATGGCGCTACAGTATAAAGGGGCTTATTGGATGAGGGGCGGGGAAGACCTTGTGCCAATGACCCCGGACATGCTGAAACGGATCTTTGAGGAGAGCGGACCCGATTTTTCTGCCGAGATCTGTCGACAAGCCCAATTGGATGATCTTTCCGTAGAAGGTATTGAACGGTTACGCACCATATGGTTGAAGCGATCAGGTAATACTGCTTTGCAAGAGCTCTCGCCGATACAATTGCTGGAGGACGCAGAACTGATTATTGATGGTGGTATTACTTATGCCGCTCTCATTCTTCTTGGTACTCGAAAGGCTCTTGGAAAATTCCTCGCCCAGGCGGAAATTATTCATGAGTACCGATCGAGCGAAGCATCAATTTCCTACCAGCAACGAATAGTGTCAGCGGCGGCCTGATAATGTTCTTGGAGAGGCGGTTTGAAAATGCGTAGCCTCTCTTCTTCATTTTCTTAAAAAGAGAAAATGTAACACCTCTTCTTCCCCTTCCTTTTTTGTTCTTTTTGCTTTTCTTCCAGACCTTCAAGGAGTGATCATAAATCTGAGGAGGACTCAGATTTATGCGAAAATCGAGAAAACCTAAGTGCGCGCATTGCAAGCAGTTATTTCGACCTGATCCGCGTAATGTCAAAAGGCAGAAGTATTGTTCTCGGCCTGAGTGCCGGAAGGCGAGTAAGGCGGCCAGTCAGAAAAAATGGCTGGAAAAACCGGAGAATCAAGACTACTTCCAGGGGACCGATAACACCTGCCGGGTTCAGCAGTGGCGCAGTCGTCATCCGGGATATTGGCGAAAAAAGCACGGGCTGCCGGAACCGTTACAAGATCCCTTGACGCCGAATATGGTGGAAAAGCAAGATGTTACGCGGCAGTTGTCGTGTCATGCGTTACAAGATCTCTTATCGGCGCAACCGCTTGTTTTTCTGGGGTTATTGGCACAATTAAGTGGATCACCGTTACAAGATGACATAGTCACCAT
>LADS01000072.1 GCA_000961725.1 Desulfobulbaceae bacterium BRH_c16a | reverse complement strand
ATAACACCAGGCGGGCATTCCGCTGTAGGGGGTAAACGAAGACAAGCTTTGAGGTTTGACAAGTATCGCTATAGCCGTTTCGAGTACGCTGATATCCTTTGGTATTACCGACCAGGGTCCAGTTCGCTGCGTGATAGACCGTGCCAACATAACGAGAGGGGTCGACAAAGGTTTCCATCATCAGAAGTGGGAAGCCGAAACGATTCTGCCAGTCTCCCTGAATTCTTCGCCGGCACAGGGAGAGAATCTTGGTGGCAAGATTTTTGTAATGACAGTGTGGCAGTATCAGGAATCGTGAGTTGTTTGCCACCAGATGAAGCCGATCATACTGCAGGCGGTGCCCCCAGCCAATCCAGCGATCACGGGCACCGCATTTCAGGGCTGCAGCGGAAAAGCTTAGGAGACCAAGCCAGTCATTATTACAGGTAGCCACATACCAGATCGTGTTACTGATTTTCGGCAAGGAGCCAAGGTAATGATGTTGCTGCATCAGTTCCTGGAATCTGGCTTCTTCAGCAGGATCTACTGGACGGACGACAACCTGGGATAAGTTCAAAATGGTTCTCTCGTGTTGGTTAAAATTTTGGAGAGTGTACCTTACACGAAAGGGTTTGTCCAGTTTTAAACGTAAGTTGATGAATTTGTATCAGAAAAAAAGTAGAGGAAATTCACCCTGCATACAAGCATATTTTCACTGCGTGTTAAAGAGTAGCCGAAATAATGATAATGTTTCAATCCTCAAAAATCTGCTATCTGATTTGGAAAAAATAAATACTGATGTTGCGCAAGAAATGTTTTTAAGAGCTACTGCTGAGTTTTATGCTTTCAATCAAAACGATGAAAGCCGCGCTATTAATACAATTAACGATTCGATTCGTAAGTATCCAGAATCTTTGTTTTCCAAGTTCGCTAAGTTTGAAATTAGCGAAAAATTTAAAAACATAAAAGGAATGGAGGACGCGCTTCAATCACTAGAATTTTTAGATAGGAATTCTTATTTCTTTAATGCATTTCTAAGAGCGAGAATTTTATTGTTAGCACATAAAGGCGAAAAAGATAAAGCTTATGGTTCAGTTGAGACTAACTTGAAAAACTTTCCTTCTACAACAAAACTCAAAATCAGAAATAAAATAGAACAAATATTGAACACCTTGAAATGAAAAAATATTTACCAGAAAGATTGACGATGCTTATGACAATCTTGTTTTTTTGACTGAGTAAAAAAAAAGCAATAATAAATAGAGGGTGCCTGAATGCCAACTTTAACTAAAGGTTCATTTTCATTAAATCTAGGCATTGTTAAGCTTGGTGGAGAGCTTAGTGATGATGATAGACAATGTGCTTGGGAACTATATGCGGAGCTATCAACTAGAGCAGCTGTTACAGGTAAATGCAATGATCATGAATGTACAAATTATGAAGGTGAGTTGTATATAGAAAGCCTTATTTCTCTTTTTAATTTTTTTCAGGAAGCTAGGGTTATTATGCGAAAATTCCCAGTTGGGAAGATAGCAGGAGATAATAAGAAACACCTTGGTGTAACGATCAGTAAGGTGATGGACGATGTTTTAAGGCCATTCCTTGAAAAATGGCAAGTTAGGTATCGTCACTGGTGGGAAAATGAAAGTAATCCTCGCTTATACCCAGTTGATCGCCAGAAAGAATTTCCGGAAGTTAAGGAATTTTTATATGATTGGTCAGCATTACGTTGGTTAATGAGGCAAGTACAGAAGGAACTTGTAGATGTATATTCTTTAGTAGAAATTAAAGCCGATTAGCGAAGGAACCAGACGAATTTATTAGTTGGTTTTTCCGGTTGGATAATAGTTTTTGGTTCATGGCATTTAGACGACTAAACGATAAGTTTTATAATAGAAATGACGCGGATCCTTCAGTTGACGCAGCTCGTCGATTTGATTCCTTTTCATCGGTTGGGCAATCAAGATCTACTGGTGTGCCTATGGATCAGGTGGTTCGAACGAGTATGACCGATAGCGATGAATATCTCGAGGTCTCCGGAAATTTCCATGATTTTATAAAGTCATGAGGGAATTGGAGGACCGATGTGTAGGATATCAATCAGTTGTTCACATGAAAAGCTCTGCTTTCTCTGAGGAGTACTCTTTCTTCTGTAAAAACAGAGATCTGCCTCTCCTGAGACTAGAGGGCAACTATTTTGAAAACCCTGAAATTTGTTTTCTGGTGGAAGGACTGACCCGGAACTCGGAGATAAAGTCTTCGCCGCTCTCGTCTGAGAAGTTTTTTAAGGTGCTGACTGAGTTATCCTCACGCTATGAAAAGAAATATTCAATTGTCCTGGGGGAAATACCAAAGGCCGAGAGCCTGCCGTCCAGCATGGAAGATTTCATATGCTTCCATCTGCCAATTCAAAAGGCCACGATTGAAGTGGATTACCGGCGGGAAATCCTCCGGCTATACATGGTGCCGATTGATGAGAGGAGGGGGCATCTGCATTATGGGAACTCCGGAGATCCGACAACCGAGCGCGTACTGCATAAAACGCTATCGGGGGTAATATGAGCTTCTCCATCCACAAAGGATACTTGCCGGGATCCATCGGCCGGATCGTCGAGCTCCACGGAACCTATTATCACAGCAATGCGGGATTCGACGTTTACTTCGAAAGTAAAGTGGCAAGAGGCCTGGCCGAATTCAGCACCCAATACAACGAAGAACGTGACGGTCTCTGGTTGGTAATCGTCAAGGAGGCAATCGAAGGATCAATCGCTATCGACGGATCCCATGCAGCAACAAAAGGTGCCCACCTTCGCTGGTTCATCACTTCCGATGCCATTCGCGGCACAGGTGCCGGGAATGCTCTAATTGCAAAGGCAGTAGGATTTTGTCGTTCACAGCTCTATGGCCGGATCTTTCTTGATACATTTGAAGGGCTCACTGCGGCCAGACACCTGTATGAGAAATTCTGCTTCCAGCTAATCCACCAGGAAGTCGGCACCCAGTGGGGCAGCAAAGTAAACGAACAGAGGTTTGAGTTGGAGTTGTAGGAAGATAAAAACGCCGGTTAGCAATTCTGGGGCTGTACAAATTTCCCGAAATGCAAGAGAACGCGTAGTATCGATAATTAGATCTTCTCAATGAATAAAGGGTGAAAGTATGGTGGATAATCCAGTATACATGGTTGTCAATCTAATAGTAACTGATGCAGATACATACCGAAAATATGAAAAAGGATTTTTCCCAATCCTTAAAAAATACCAGGGAGAATTTGTAACCTATGACGATCAGCCGATCCATTTGGAAGGTCTTTCCCCTCGAGAAGGTAGGATGATCATTTTTAAATTCCCATCAGAACAGGCGGCTAAAGATTGGTATGCGGATTCTGATTATCAGGCGATATCGGAATTTCGACGGGCAGGGACATCAATGATTTCTTTGACAATGGTGCATTGTTTGCCGCCGAAGTAGTGGCTTCAAACCTGACGGCCAGTGACTGGCAAGGCATTCTAATTCGGATAGTAGTATTAGCGTCCGACTATCGCGAAACAAATACATTTTTACACAAATGACAATCGAATCAATCCTTTCTTCGCTTCCAACGGCAGCTGTGGTTCCAGTAGCTCTAATATTTCTCCTTCCCTCTTTTTTTAAAATATTCTTAGAAGTCATCGCAAATAATCGAAATCATAACCGGGAAACATTGTCGCAATTAGTCAAAGCTCTTAGCGAATACTATGAAAACAAAGATGCTGTAAAATCTTTTGCAATAGAAGAAGCAGCAAGGATACGCTATAAATCTCGTCTTTGCATTTCAGAAATTGAGTATTTTATTGGGCTTGATGGGGCAGGATACAAGCTTAATGATTTTGCAAAAAATAAACCGTATGTAAAAATAGAAAATGCAGTGCCAGTACTAACCGGTCCAGCCGAAACAAAATTCTTAAATGTATTCAAAATGAAAAGAGAAACAGTAGGTATTCTTCATTATCTTTTATCTTCATTTGCCGCTTCATCCCTATTTTTATTCGATTATTATTCTTTCATATATGTATGGTGGAAAGTAATCATTAGTGCCATCCTTATAGTTATCGCAGTTTCAAACCTTTATGACTGTGAGAATTATAAATTAGCCAAACAATATATCAAGGAACAATCATAATAATCGGACTTCTAATAAAAAAGAATACTGGAGTTTGAGCATTAGAATTTTGTTCCGGCTCGAAGTAATTAGTGGTAGATGCTTTTGCCGCGGAGGAATGGGAAAGGAAGTGTGTTGCGTGTAACCTACTGGGGACGAGGGATAATTATAAATGCCAATTAGCTGGAACGAGATAAGAACCCGTGCGATGGAGTTTAGCCGGGAGTGGAAAAATGAAACCAGAGAATGTGCGGAGGCACAATCATTTTGGAATGATTTTTTTAACGTCTTTGGAATTAACAGAAGGCGTATTGCGAGTTTCGAAGAACCTGTCAGAAAGCTTGATAAAAATTACGGCTTCATAGATCTGTTCTGGAAAGGAGTTTTGCTTGTTGAGCATAAATCAAAAGGAGAAAGTCTTGATAAAGCTTACTCACAAGCCCTTGAATATTTTGCTAATTTGAAAGAACATGAACTGCCACAATATGTGTTGGTTTCTGATTTTGAGCGGTTCAGGATACACAATCTGGATGATAAAATTGAGCACGAATTTGAGCTATCACAACTACACGAAAATATAAATCACTTGGGATTCATAGCTGGTTATACACAAAAAAAATATAGAGACCAGGTACCAGTAAACATCAATGCTGTTGAAATAATGGGTAAGTTACACGACGAACTTCTTAAAAGCGGTTTCAAAGGTCACGAGCTTGAAGTATTTTTAATGCGTTTGTTGTTTTGTTTATTTGCTGATGATACAGGAATGTTTGAAAAAAGTATTTTTACCGACTTTATAAGAGAAAGAACCAACCAGGACGGCAGTGATCTAGGTGAAAGGTTGTCATCGATATTTCAAATATTAGATACATTTGTCGCAGAAAAGCAGAAAAACTTAGACGAATTATTAGATGAGTTTCCATACGTCAACGGGGCTCTATTCAAGGAAACGTTAAGGACAGCGCATTTTAATAGCAGGTTACGTGAAACCCTGTTGGAGTGTTGTGGTTTTAATTGGAGTAATATATCCCCGGATATATTTGGGGCAATGTTCCAGTGTGTGATGAAAACGCAAGAAAGAAGAGAGCTAGGAGCTCATTATACGTCTGAGAAAAACATTTTAAAATTAATAGAACCATTGTTTTTAAATACTATAAAAGCAGAATTTGAACACATCAAAAATCTAAAAATCCAAAAAACTAAGCGTCTGAAAGAATTTCATGAAAAAATATCCACATTGAAATTTTTAGACCCAGCTTGCGGTTGTGGAAATTTTTTAGTCGTTACCTATAGAGAGCTACGAAAAATTGAAATTGATCTTCTAAGGGAAATGCTGAAATCGAAAGATGTGAAAGGACAACTATTCTCGGTGGTTAGCGTAGATCAGTTTTATGGTATTGAAATAGAAGAGTTTCCGGCCAGGATTGCCGCGACTGCAATGTGGTTAGTCGATCATCAGATGAACATTATCCTCTCGAAAAATATTGATGTTCAGAGATCATCATTGCCACTAATTGCTTCGATGAAAATATTAAATGAAAACGCTTTGCGTGTTGATTGGGACCAATTTGCCCCAAAGAACGAAATAAGATATATAATCGGAAATCCGCCTTACAAAGGTGATAATTATCAAAGTAAAGAAGAGAAGTCAGATCTTCGGAGAAATTTTAATGGAGTTAAAGGCTCTGGCGTTCTAGATTATGTCGCTGCATGGTTTTTGAAAGCCTCACAATATATTCAAGGAACCAAAATCAAAACAGGATTTGTCTCGACAAACTCAATTACTATGGGTGAACAAGTTGGTATATTGTGGAGTGAATTACTTAATAACTACAATATAAAGATCCATTTTGCTCATCGCTCATTCAAGCACGGTAAATTTATTCTAACCCTCAAGCTGCGGAAGAACTATGGGTATTGCCAGATATTCTCAGATAATCGAAAACCATGCGCGGAGAAAAACTGAGCTGCCGCATTTTTTGAGCTACATTGCGTATACCCTTGCTTTTGAGGATACCGATGGCGAATCGCCTCAGGCGTGTCATGTTTTCCGGACCGTAACCTTTTGAAATTCTACTTCGATCCTCATCAAAGGTCCAGTCAAGGATGTAGTGACAGCTGTTTTCGATAGTCCAGTGCTGACGATTGTCTCTCAAGACCTGTTCGGCAGTGGCCAACTGAGGAGTTTTACTTGTAACGCCGTAGGCGAGCACCTGGGAAAGCTCACCGGTTTTTCGGTCAAGGGTGATACGTTCAACTTTGAAGGCTTGTCCAACATGCGGAAAGTTCAGATGTTCATTGAATTCTGTGGTCACCCAGATTCTCCTGATCTCTTCGCGACCGTGGTCGGGCTTGTCCTGGGTTGTATGGTCAGGTTCCCAGTAGACATTTTCGAAAAATGAAGAGATTTCTTCGAAAAGCTTTTTCTGGTTGTTCTTGGCAGTGAAATGGTAGTGCGCGTGTCTTTGGTTGA